>CAKNRR010000001.1 GCA_930990975.1 uncultured Clostridia bacterium
CTGTGGTGCCAAAATCGGCGTGTCCAAGCCATTCTTGGATTTGTTTCATAGGAACTCCATTACTTGCACAAGAGTGTCTTAAATCGTGAAAGCGAATATGTTTAAGATTGTTCTTTCTAATAATTTTAATAAAGTTATGAGATAACCTATTAGGCAAAATCAATCTTCCAAGATTGTCAACACAAACATAATCCAAATACCTTTTGTCATAACCCTTGCCGAGTAATTTTTTATTATTCTCAACTTGCTCTTTATGGTTAAGTAATAATTCTTCTGCCTATGAGAGTAGTGGTAAAACTCTATTGCTTGTTTTATTTTTCATCTTATCCGATTTATGAATATATCGTTTTCCATCTTCTATAATGTTCTTTTTTTATCAGTAATGTTGTCTATAGCAATAACGAGAGCAATTAAGAACGGAATATCTTCTTCCGCTGCGTCAAGTTCAAAGGCATCATTGATAAAGGTGATTTGTCTTCTTATTGTACCAATAACTTCACCATTTTTTAGAATTTGAGTTGTTAAACCAAAAAATTTTCCTTGAATTTTAATTTCATCTTTATAACCCATTACAAAATATTCTTGATTTACATTAAACCATTTGTCTTTCACTGTGGCGATCTTATGTTTATTTGAATCATAGATATACGCTTTATGAATAAACCAATTAAACCATTTATTTCTAACCTTAAAAAGTCTATTCCCTTCTAAGTCGCAAACATATTTTACACGAGTTATGCTAAATGCACGACCTTTTACCTTAAAAACATCTTCTTTGTTTTCATTTACAACCGATGAACCTCCACCAATAGACCAAAATTTGTTCTTTATATATACTTTCATAAATCCCTCCCTAACCAATTTGATTTGCAATTAGCCAACCTAATAAAATAGCAATTCCTATCCAAGCCAAAATTCTGGCTATGAGCAGTATTATCCATCTTCTTTTAGCTATTTTATCAACTGTATATTCATTTTTTATTTCTTCAAAACTATTTTCAGTTTCAAGTTCAACAGCTTTACCACTTGAAGATAACGAATTAAACTTAATCTTTATATCATTTGCTTCTTTTAATTTAACTATAAAAGAACAATCCATTGAAATACATTTTCTATCATAAGGTGGGTTAAAAATTCCAAAAACACTTACTATAAATGATAATATTGCATATAACCACCAGAGTTTAGATTTCAACTCTAACTCTCTTGAAAAAGCTATTTTAATTTCATCTTTTTCTGTTTGAAAATCTGTTTCATAAGAGCCAAATTCGTTTTTCTTACATTTTACATATTGGTCATCAATAAAAATATTAGGAATAAGTTTTGAATTGATTCCAACCAATTTTAATTTCACCGAATTCATTATATCACCTCCGTTGCAACAACTATTATAGCAATAATCACAATTACAATTACAATAGAAGATATAACTATTCTACCTATATGTTTTGTTCTCTTATCTAAAAGCAGAAGCACAAGTGAAAGGATTGCTCCTATAATAGCAATAGAGGCAAATATATAAAAATTTTCTAAAAAGAAAGCAGAAATCTTTGCAGATACTTCAGATGTTGACATTAATATATCAAAATAATTGGGAACAATGGCAAATATGGTCCCAATAGATAAAATAATGACAACAAAACCTATAAGCAAAATAAAAGCAGTCGCAACAAAAGATAAAATTCCGCTAAAACACAATAATAGAGCTAATATTGAAATGTTAGAAAAAATCTTACCTAACCTAATTAAAAATTCTTTTAAGTCATTTCTAAGAAGTGGGGTTGTATGTGAATTTTGCATATTACCCTCCAAATGTTAACATTATTTTATAATATTATATCAAAAAAGTCAAACAAATAAGAGTATAAAACACTATTAATAAATTGTTTTTATAACTGTCTAAAAGAAAACTGCAAAAACTGAAATGATTTTAGACAAATTTATAGGTTAAGAGATAAACTTGAATAACACGATTTTGGTAGAGAAAATAAGGGATTTAAGGGTATTAGTTGGTATAAAAAGGCATTAAGAAAGAAGTTCCAAAGGCACCTCTTAATCGAAGGGTCGGGGGTTCGAGCCCCCCGCAGTCCACCAAAACAAAAAATCACTTGCAAAATGCTAAGTGATTTTTTTTGTACATAAAAAGAGTAAGTAAAAAATATGGTAAAATTTTCGAGATATTTTTAAATTAAATTTTTTTATAATTTTATAATATAAATATATATAATTTTACAATTATTACTAAATATGCTATAATAAAACCATGGAATATTTAGGTATATATGATAAAGATGGTAGGGAAATACCGAATAAGAAAATACTTAGGGGAGATAAAAGCCTTGCAGACGATGAGTATATAAAACTGGCTATTGTTTGGATTAAATCTAATAATAAGTATTTAATACAAAAGTCTAGCACCCAAAAGGGAGGTGACTATGCCGTTAGCGGAGGTCATGTTCCTTATGGAGTCAGTTCGCGAGAACAGGCTTTAGTAGAATTGAAAGAAGAATTAGGTATTTCCATAAACAAAGACCAATTAGAAATGGTTGGAAATATATTTCTTCCTCATTGTATTTTTGATGTATATCTTTATGAGGATGATAGCATTTCAAACTCATCTTTTGTATTACAAGAGTCGGAAGTTGAAGCTGTATATTGGCTAAACGAGGATGAGATTAATAGGCTTATTAAACAGGGCGTCTTTCGTAATTCTTCACGATTGCAATATGAAAAATTTTTTAAGTCTAATGACAGGACAAAAAACCTCGAGTAATTTATAAAAAATATTTTAAGCACATAAAAGGGATTGTCATATGATTATAGACCTTTCAGTCTTGTCAAATATTAGCTTAGCAATAATTCCATTTTTAGGATAATCATATACAATCCTATTTCAATTGTTATAAGCTTCTATAAAATCAGCATTCATTCCTAAAATTTTATTTTGATTTACATTTACAATGTTTTGTCGCGATTTTTGTTGTAGTCTTGAAGCAAAAACTCAAAATATTTTTCTCTATATGGCAAACTCTTGTAAATCAACAAGTAAGTCTTTTACCTAATTATAGTGTTCATTTTTTAATTATATAATAATTATTTGATATCTGTTTTTTGGAAAGTGCCTGCATAACACTGAAATCTTAACAATTACATATAGATCAAATACATATATATCAAATTTATATCACTAATTTTCTTTATCTTTTAAAAAGTATTTTCAATATAATTTCTTGCGTAGTCAAATGTTTTATCTGTTTTGGTGCAAATATCTTCAAATGCTAATGGTACTTCAATATCAGGTTTAATTGGACCTTCTTCTTTAAAAACATCTCTAAAATCAAAGAATTTTTCGGTATACCTAATAAAAAGGTTGTCGCAAAGGTCAATCTTGCCACTTGATTGTCCAAATCGTGCACTGCCTTGACCTAATTTTTGTCCAATAAGTATTGAAGATAATATTTTCTTTGCATAATATGCGGCAAAAGTTCCAGAGGAGAAAACACGATTATCAGTAAGTGTTACGCCTTTAAGATTCTTTTCCTTTAAAAATTCCAAGAGTGGCAAAATAAGTTCAGAATTTCCGCCAGGATTTCCTCTAATGTCAAGTATGTAACAGTCAATAGGGTGGTTTTTAGATTTTTCTTTAACATCTTCTAAAAACTTTGAAAAATCACCCTCGTTATTTTCTGAACAGCTAAAATATTCAATTTGCAAAATATGATTGTCAATTATCATAGAATCGTACAATTTTTCGTCAATTGATTTGAATGGAGGGAAGAAAGAATTGTCGTTTATAAAGAAGTCGGAAGAGTCACAAGAAAGTATTTCCCCATTTAAAAGTTCAATATGGCTGTAATCAATTCCAAGAACATTATAAGGGAGCACAAAATTCAGCATTTTGCTAAGTTGAAGATCTCTGCGTTCGTTTGTTTCATATGCAAGAAATTTGTAAAACTCTTTACACAATTTTTCTGGCAGCCATCCACCTATATTTTTTACTTCAAAAAATTTATTTTCTTGAATTAAATATATTTTGCCATCAAAATAAAAAAGATGTTGACTTAAAAATCTTTTTCCATTTGCGTATAAAAAGTTGGAGTAATTAACAGAAATATGGGCGTTTTTAAATAAAGAACACATTTCAAGCAGTTTAGCAACATATTGCTCGTCAGAAAGAAATTCAATATTGCCTGTTTTTGTTATAAAACTTTCTACTGCTTCGTTTATTTGAAGCTGATTTTCAATCACACTTTTGTCTGCTTTGCATTCTTTGAGAATTTTAAGCAATTTTTCTTCAATTATTTTTGCGCTTTCTATCAATTTTTCAGTTTTTGTTAGATTTGATAAACTTTCCATAATTTTATAATAACACATTTTTCTTTTATTTGTATTGATTTAATCAAAAATTGTTTATGTAAACAACTATATTTTGAAATTTTGGAAATATTTCTAAATAAGATTAAAAGAAAAACATCAAAAAAAGTAAGTCGTATTAATGACTTACTTTTGTGTTTTATGTTTAAACATTTTTCAATGTTAGAGTTTAATCATACTATTATTTTTCGATTTCAAAATCTTTGTTTTGCTCAAAAATGGCTTTATTTAAAGAATAAATGATATTATCTTTTTCGGTTGCATTTTTATCTTCAAGTTTAATAGAAAATTCTTGTGTAATATTGTTAAAATTGATGTTACAATTATCAAAATGATAAGCATATCTTAAAATTGTATATAAAAATTTTTCTGTCATGTTGTGTTGGTCTTGGTTTAGTTTTTTGATATTCTCTTTATTATTTTTATTTAAAAGTGATACCTTACTTGCATGGTATCTTACAGGGTGAAATGAAGCTGTTTTAATATTTTTGATATCATTCTCTTTCAAATCTTTTATAAAAAATGTTAAAGCTGCAAGAGCGTTTGGAGAAACTTGAGAAATAATATCATCCTCTGGCACATTTTTATTGAGTTTTCTAAAATATCTATCCAGTTTCTTTGAAAGGGGATTGTCTTTTATTTTTCCGAAGTTTTGAATGCCCATAATAGTGGCTTTGTCTTTTCCAAAACCAAATAAAATACTAGGCAATAAAAATGAGTTTTCGCTATCTTTTATATAAATATTATAACAATATGGACTTTCTATATTTGAGCGATTTTTTGTTATTTTTCTGTAAATTTGAAACCCATTAAGCTCTCCAATAAGTTTTTCGTCAGAAGAAAGAGGATTTTTAAGCATGTTTGTTCGCTCATCTATATAGTCATAAATCATAGCGAAGTCTATGTTGGTTGCATTGACTATAAGGTCTAAAAATAACTTTTTATCAAATTCATTATCATTTAGATTGAAATAATCTTTATCATCCTTATAAAATTTTCTTGCAAAATTTAAGTAATTTTCAATTTTATTAACAAAAAGCTTAAAATCGGGTATATCTAAAATAGGGTATTTCCCATTTGTCTTGGCAGAATTTTTGCCTTCGATTTTGCTATAAAAACGAGGAAAATAAATCCAGAATCCGTAATCTTGCGGTTTTATTTTAACAATACCTTTTGTTGCTTGCGAAAGCACATCATGAATTAATGTTGATAATTTGTTATTCACTTTTCACTCCTATAATAAATTATAATCGTTTTACACGGATAGTCAATAACAAGAATAAAAAAAACTAAAAATGAATTGAAATTAATTTATTTCAACAAAAAACAATAAAAAAAATATCAAAATTTCATTTAAAATGTGATTTTTAAATAAAAAAATTAATAAAAAAAGATACATTATTTGGACATGTCCAGTTTTTATGTATTTTTTTGTTTTTATGGCTTAAAAAGTCAATATTTTAACAGATTTCAATAAATCAATATTCTCTGTCATCATCTTCTCGATCGAATTCTTTAAGTGAAGAAAAATCCATAGAATCAATAAGTTCTAAAACGGATTCAAGTGAAGTTTGAAGACCGCTTTCATTATCTATTTGTTTAATAATTGCTTTTAGTGCGTTTTTTATTGATTCATATTTAAAATCATCTGAAAATATGTTTATATAGTTGTTATTTACATTATCATTAGATAATACTACATACTTTCTAATATGTATAGGCGTGCCATATCCATCAAAAAAACTTTGGTGATATCTTAACTCTACAATTCTTTCTTTAACAGCGAAGATAATTCTTCTTAAAAATGAAGGGTGCACAAGAGGGAAGTATATTTTAGAAATATTGATCATATCATTTTCTTTCAAAAGAGGCACAGAAGTATTTACATAAAATACTTTATCATCTTCATACCAATTGGTAAAACTGTGAATTTTAAGTTCTACTGGACATTTTAGTTTTCTAAGGAGGTCAAATAAAAGCACATATGTCAAACCTCTGTTTTCAATAGTTGATTTTGGTGTATACCAAGGTATTGACGCATTAAAATGAAAAACAATCTTTTTAGGTCTTTTTTCATGCTCTTTTTTCTCTAAATCAATCATATTCAAAGGGTTTCCAATAAGATATAGAGGCACATCAGGAGCAGCTCCAACAACATCATGTTTAATACGCACATATTTTAACTTTTTATTTATTTGATTAACTATTTTGAAAAAAAATTTTTGGAAGTTTTCTACATCTTTAGAAAAGTATCCATTTTTGCACATATCAAATGCTTCTCCAAAAGAGTTTGTGCCAGTAAAGCTTTTACTACCACTAATGCTACTATTAGCATATGTGATAGGTTGACTATTTTCAATGAAATCGAGCAGTTCCAATATAGAAGAAAAGTCATAATCAATAAGGTTGTTTGTTATATTCTTTTTCATTCCATTCCTCCTCAATAATTTTCATTATCTTTTACTTTGTCAGCAAGTCGTGATAACGCAAGTGTATAATTATTTGATATTTTTATTTCTCTTATGATTGTAAGAAGTGTTTGTGCGTCAACTCCCTCAAAAAGCACACTTTCGAGAGCATCCATTTTGGTATAAGTTTTTATTTGACAAAGATTGTAAACATTGATAAGTCCACGGGTAGAAATAATAATAGGAAGTTTTAATTTGTTGATGGCATCCCTTACTGCCCATCCAAATTTAAGCAGGTCTTTGTCCCCAATGATACGACTTTCAAGTTCATTGTCGTAATTCCATCGTACAACAACAAATCTATCAAGAGTTGCGGCGTCAAGCTCGTTTCTTCCAACATATTGAGCATCAGCTCCAGTGCCATAAGTGTTTCCAGCGGCAACAAGTCTAAAGTTTTCGTTCATATAGACCTTGCCTGTAGGGAAATTCATATAACCTTGAGCCATTGCCGTATTGATTGTGACCAAGGCTTCAGGTGAAGACCCATCAATTTCATCTAAGAAGAAAACGCCTCCATTTTTGTATGCTTGATAGAACTGAGTAGGTTGATATCTTCCAGAAGCATCTTTATAGCCTGTGAGTTCATGAGCCATTTGCACGCGGTTGGAAGTATAAAAGTCAAGTCCAAGTTCATAGGCGGCTTGCTCTACAGATGTACTTTTCCCTGTTCCTGCAGGTCCAACAAGCATAGGCATTAATCCAGCTTTTATTATTGCCAAAAGTTTTGGGAAAGAGTAGTGGCGTTCAAGTGCAAGAACTTTGCTTCTGCGTTCTTCAATTTCTTCTTCATTCAAAGTTCCGTCATCTTCAGTTTTGCTTGCGGTCATAATGTTTGGTATTCTTGTTTTGAGCATTTCAACAACATCTCTTGTTAAATCTTCTGAAACTCCCAAAACCGAATTGTTGCTGTCATCAAACAAAAGCTCTCTTGCTTTATCACTTACAACTTCTCTGACTGCACTTGCAACCATTGCTTTGATTTCGCCTTTAAAAACTTTCTCAACTGCTTCTTTAGCGGCAAGGGCAATGAATTCCTTTTGTTTTATATATGTTTCTCTCAATTCTTTTGAAATTGCTCCAAATTCTTGCAATTTGGCAAGAACAAGTTCTCTAAGAGATTTGATAGCTTCGGAGTTTTCCACTCTTGCCAAATCTAAGGCGACTTTTTGGTCAATGTGTTCAAGACTTACTTTAGTTGATCTTTCAAGTTCTAAAATAAGTTTAGTATAGCCATTTTCAAGTTCTTTTTTAGTGAGTTCAAGTTGTTTTTCAAGCTCCATAATTCTCATTTTGTTTTTGTTTAACATAATAATACCTCCTTTTTATTTTGACCCCATAAACAAATAAAAAAAGGGTCTTGCTTTTTTAGCAACCCTTTAGCCCATTCGTTGCGGTTTTAAATGATCTGGTCAGTATTTGCCCCTCAAAATAAAAAAGGGGGCTTGTTAAATAACAACCCCTTAGCCCATTCGTTGTAAAGTTTTTTCATCAAGTACATAGACATTATATTCTAAAAATTATATTTGTCAATACCTTTTTGAAAAAAATTAAGATTTTATTAAATTTTTATTTTTTAACTCTTTTCGTTTCTGAAAATAATTGTAAAAAATATGATGTGTTTGATAATCTTTATCTTTCAGATATAACAATTTTTGTATATTATATATTCCATACATAAGCACTAAGAATATTAATACGACAAGGATGGTATAAGTCCAATTTATGGTAAACCAACCATATTTTGCTCTATTTCCAATATATAGAAACTCAAAAGGTACACCGTTAGAATTATAAATATAGAAATAGTTTATGTTGTATCCCAAGACATCATTGAAATAAGAATTAAGTATGATTGCAGGGATGAGAAGCATAACAAGCACTAAAATACCATAAAGATATGATTTAAAATCTATTCTTACAATTTTTAATAAAACAGCATAAAGAGCTCCAACAACGATAAAAATATGTCCCCAGATATAAGCCTGTGCTCGAATGCTTGCGAGTGTTGTGTAGTTTTCTAAACTATCTGCAAATACTAAAGAAGCATATGCAGCGAGTAAATTTAAACACCATGCTATTGATGTTGCCGTTTTGCTTCTAAACACCAATGCTATAAAAACCATTATGTTTCCAAAATGACAAACTTGAAGGGGAATAATTTCAGGATCAAAGCCATTATTAACATAAATGTCAATGTTTCTCATTATTAAAATAGCCAAAGATATACAGCCAATTACAATGCCGACAATATAACGCGTCTTATAACTGGTTTTTCTAAGAGCAAAATATAAAATTAAAATAGCAACAATAGGTGCAAGCATTAATACAAAATGCCATGCCGACCACATTTGAAAAGTCATAATATAATAAACTCCTTGTATGTTTTTTTTAATAGTTGTTTTTAAATTAATTTGCAATAATTATAATTATAGTTTTTATTTTTGTATATAATTTTTATAGATTTTAGTTGATTTTTTATTTTAATAATTTGATTTCAATTCCGACAACGCCATATTTTTTGATGTCTTCTTTTGAATAATATTGCTCCATGTCAACAGGATTTGCAACTTCATTTTTATTGTAACCGAGTTTGATTTTGTCAAACTTATTATACAATTGCTCAAAATTTTCAAACTTATGTATATCAACGACTTTGGTTTTTATTGTCTTGCTATTATCGTTTATATTGCAAAAAATGATGATATCATCTTTTTTGAGCAACTTTCGTTTTTCGTCATTCAATCTCATTTCGATAGTCTTTTTCCCAGATTTAATTTTTTTAAAAGGGGAATCGTTAAGTTTCATGACATATTTTTTGCTGCTACTAGTATAGATATTTTGATTTTTAATCCATAAATAACAGCCTTCTATTTTATTTGGATCATGTTTAAATCCGCATTTTACATAGAACTCGGCATTGTCTTTGGTTGGTGTTAGTTCCAACATAAATTCATCACAATTTTTATTGACATACTCTTGAAGTCTTGCAAGCAGGTGAGTAATCATTGCCTTGCCAATACCTTTGCCTTGATAATCAGGGTCTACCATAACATCAGTCAAAAACCCATGCGTAAAGCCGTCGCCAACCACACGAGCAATACCAACGGTTTTGCCATCTTCAATGCAAGAAACTTTTAACATTGAGTTTTTAATTGATTTTTCAACCTTTTTATTATCTAAAAATTTCCATCCAAGCATTATATGCAATCTTTGAAAATCTTTCACAGAAATTGAATTAATAATATCCATAATTTCATCCTTTTTTTATTAAATTTTAAGAGAAACAAGCAAAAATGATGTTTTTTTCGTTATTTTTATATTAAATTAAGCTTTTTAACGATAAAATTAATAATTTTAAAACTGATAATTTAAAAATTATTTATGTTTTTTAATTTGCTAATTTATTTTTTGCATAATAATATGAATTATTACGAATAGTTTATCAATTATATATTATTTTGTCAAGTATACAATGTGGTGCAAATGGAATTTTGAAATGCAATAAGTTGAAAGCCTTTTTTGCTTGCTTTTTTCTTTGTGTTTGTTATATAATAAAAGGTATTAATAACAAAGTGTTAAAAAGCATTAAATAATAGGAGAGGACAATGGATAAAAGTTATACACCAGAGTTGTTTGAATCAGAAATTTATAAAAAGTGGTTGAATAAAAATTATTTTGGCGCGACAGCTGATAATAGAGAGCATTACAGCATTGTTATGCCACCACTTAATGTTACAGGGAAAGCTCATATAGGTCATGCACTTGACAATACTATTCAAGATATTTTGATTAGAACAAAAAGAATGCAAGGCTTAAATACTTTATGGGTGCCAGGAACGGACCATGCAGCTATAGCAACCGAGCAGGTGCTTGTCAAAGATTTAAAAAGAAATGGCTTAAGCAAAGAAAGCATTGGGCGTGAAGAATTTTTAAAGCGCGGTTGGGATTGGTATGGAAAGTATACTCATGTTATTTGTGACCAACTCAAGAAACTTGGCGTGTCATGTGATTGGAATCGTCTTGCTTTTACTATGGACGAAAATTTAAACAGGGCAGTCCGCCATGTTTTCTGTCAATATTATAAAGAGGGGCTTATATACAAAGGCAAGCGTGTTGTCAACTATTGCCCAAGCTGTAAGACAACAATTTCAGACAATGAGAATGTTCATATCGATCAAAATACATACCTTTGGTATATAAGGTATCCTTTTGCTGACGGTAGTGGGGAGGTGGTTGTTGCAACAACTAGACCAGAAACTTTATTTGGTGATACAGCTGTGGCAGTAAATCCAAATGACGAAAGATTCAAGGGGCAAGTTGGAAAAGATTTAATTTTGCCTTTGGTCAACAAGAAGATAAAGTTGATAGCTGATGATTATTGTGAAATGGGTTTTGGTACAGGAGCTGTTAAAATAACACCAGCGCATGATCCAAATGACTATGAAGTTGGCTTGCGTCATAATTTGGATGTTGTAAATTGTATTGATGATGATGGAAAACTTACAGAAGTTGCTGGTAAGTTTGCAGGCATGGATAGAATAGAGGCAAGGGCATCTATAGAAAAAGCATTACAAGATGGTGGCTATTTAGTTAAAAAGGAAAAATATAAAAACCAAGTTGGCACATGCGAAAGATGTGGCTCTTTTACAGAACCAAGAATTTCAACACAATGGTTTGTGAAGATGAAAGAGCTTGCAAAACCTGCCATTGAAGCAGTCAAGAGTGGAAAACTTAAATTCCATCCAAAGAGATATGAAAAAACCTATCTAAATTGGCTTGAAAACATACAAGATTGGTGTATTTCAAGACAAATTTGGCTTGGGCATAGAATCCCAGTATTCACATGTGAACATGGACATACTTTTGCAAGTGAAGAATATCCAACTAAGTGTGAGGTGTGCGGAAGTGAAAAATTGACACAAGACAACGATGTTCTTGACACTTGGTTCTCTTCAGCGCTTTGGCCATTCTCAACACTAGGATACCCAAACAATACTGAAGATTTAAAATATTATTATCCTACATCTACCTTGGTTACAGGTTATGATATTATAACTTTCTGGGTTTCAAAGATGGTATTCTCAGGGATTAAATTTATGGGAGAAGTTCCATTTAAAGATGTTGTTATTCATGGACTTGTAAGAGATATAAAGGGCATCAAGATGTCAAAACACCTTGGAAATGGTGTTGACCCTATTGATATGATTGATAAATATGGCGCTGATGCTTTAAGACTCAGCCTTATCAATGGTATGAGCATGGGGACTGATATCAAATATGGAGAAGAAAAGGCAAAAGAAGCTAAAATATTTATCAACAAATTATACAATGCAAGTAAATTCGTAATTCAAAACTTACAAGGCATTGATGTTGAGGAGTTGAATAGCTTAAAATTGCAAGAAAAAGACAAGTGGATTTTGAGCGAACTTTCAAAACTTATAAAAACAGTGAATAAAAATATTGATAAATTTGCTTTAGGGGTGGCGACAAGCAATTTAATTGAATTTACTGTTTCAAAGTTCTGCGATTGGTATATAGAGCTAAGCAAAGTCGACCTTTATGGTGAGGATAAAGAAAGAAAAATGGTTGCTCAAAATGTCCTTTACTATGTATTTGACAATTTGCTAAGACTTTTCCATCCATTTATACCATTTGTGACTGAATATGTATATCAAGAATTGCCAAATCATAGAGATACAATCATGTATACACCTTATCCTAAAAAGGTTGATGTCAAGGGACTTTCAAACAATTTTGAAAGAATAATCAATATAATAAAAGAGATAAGAAATACACGCGCACAATTTAATGTGCCAGACAATCGTCGTAGTTCATTGTATTTTATGACAGAAAAAGAGGACAAAGTTTTAAAAGAAAATCTTGAGGAAATTTCTAAACTTGCATTTGGAAGCGAGGTAAAGATAATCACAAAAGAACCTGATGAAAAATGCGCAAAAATTATAAGTGAAGAAGTTAAAGTATATTTGCCAATGGGACAACTTGTTGACAATGAAAAAGAAAAAGAACGCTTACAAAAAGAAATTGAAAAACTTGAATTTGAAATTTCTCGTTCTGAAAATATGTTGTCAAATCAAGGATTTGTTGCAAAAGCTCCAGAAAAACTTGTTGAAAGTGAAAAGCAAAAGTTGGAACACAATAGAATGATGTTGAATAAATTTAAAGAAGAAATAGCAAACTTTTAATTGGAGAATTGTGTGAGAAAATGGATAAAATTGAGAGATTTGCCTAAAAAAGACAGGATTTTTCGTATAGTTAATTTGGGTTTTATGACTTTACAATTTTTGGCATGCGTAGGACTTGCGATATATTATTCTTGTATAGGTGACCCCAACAATAGACTTCTTACAAGCATTGGTATGGCATTTGTAATGGTTTTACCTTTGCTTTTAGAACTTATTTTCAAGCGAAGATTGACAAACATCTTGTTCTTACTTTACCAAATTTATGCACTTATTGCTGGTTTGATTGGCTCTGTTCTTAATGTATATTATTTGGTAAGCTGGTACGATATTTTTGTTCACTGTCTTGCCGGTTACATCTTTGCTTTGGCTGGTATATTTGTGGTTTCAAGAGTGCAAGATTATAAAAAGCTTAACAAATGGCTTGTATTATTGTTTGCCTTTTGTTTTACTATGACATGCGAACTTGTGTGGGAACTTGGAGAGTGGTTCTCTGACCTTTTCTTAAATCAAACAGCTCAAGGACTTCCAGCCGAAGGACACACAGCACCACTTGTCACCGACACAATGCTTGATATATTCTGTAATTTTAGTGGTGGACTTGTATTTGCTTTGCAATTTATCATTGGGAAAACAACAAAATGCTCTTTGGGAATTAATTTTTTAGAAAGGGAATTAGTATTAAAACGATATGATGAGTCGTTGCAAAAAGTAAACATGAGTTTGAATAATGTTTTGGCTGTTTCGGATAATGATGAAGAAGTGCAAAAAAAAGAATAAAAAACAATATGGATAACAAAAATGTAGAGAAGGAAAGAAAAGATTGAATGGAAAATCTTTTCTTTTTTAATTTATAATATGTTTTATTATGTCGTATTTTGCTTGACGGTGGAGGGGTAGAATGGTATAATTAAATAATAATGAAAGAATATATTAAAAAATATTTTAAATAATATTATTTAAGGAGACATAATGATAAAAAAGAATAAATTAAAAATTATTTTAATAATAACTATTATAGTTTTATTCGTCTTTATGTTTTTTGGGGTTGGACTTGTCTTCTTAGGCGGAAGCAATAAGACATCTGCAGGAATATATGAACATTATTATTATGTTAAAGGGTATTGTAAAACAAACGCCACTTCGTCAACAGCTAAAGAAGGGAATTATATGGGAGAAAATGGCAGCACTTACAACCCAGGTACAGTGGAAGTTAAATTTTCTGATGCCAGTTTAGATAATGATACCTGGGTAAATAGTTGGAATTGTTATGATGGAAGTGCTAATGCAAGTGATTCAAAAGCAAAGGGATATGCTAAAATGGATTCTGGCGCATGGGGAACACCTCATTATAGATATAAGGTGGAAATTAAAGCTACAGCAAATGCTGGTTTTGGTGTTGTTGGTGTTTATACTCAATCAACAAACACTTCTGGTAATAGTCCAAGTTATGGTTCAAGCAAAACTGGTGTTACTACCACAAATAGCACCTCATCAACGGCATCAAAATCAGGTATAAGTGGTGAAGTTTCAGGAGGAGCAGTTGGTGGATCTACACGCAATGATACATACTATGCAATTTTTAATCCAATTTCTTATTCAGTAAAATTTAATTTTAATGATGGCTCTGGAGGCTCAACAAGTTTGTCAACAACTTATGGAGATTATTACAATATGCCATCAAATCCAAAAAGAACAGGTTATACATTTGTTGGCTGGTTTAATACAAGCAGTTCAACTGGTGGAACTCAATATACATCAGGGAAAATAAAAGGAACAGGTACAAATGAGCTGTGGGCTCGCTGGAAAGCAAATTCATATACAGTCAAATTTAATGGCAATGGAAGCACAAGTGGAAGTATGAGTGATCAAAGCTTCGCATATGGTACAGCGAAAAAATTAACAACAAACACATTTAAAAAGACAGGGTATACATTCTCAGGCTGGGCAACATCTTCAACTGGCGGGGTGTCATATAGTGATGGTCAAAGTGTATCAAATCTCACATCAATAAGTGGTGGGACAGTAACCCTTTATGCAGTTTGGACACCAAACATATATACAATAAGTTTAAATAAACAAAGTGGTTCAAACGGAACAAGCACGATATACTTAAAATACAATACAGGATGGTATTCAAATAACACAGGTACAACTTCGATTTCCGCAATAACAAAACCGACTCGGTCAGGATATATATTCCAAGGATACTATACAGATACTGAAGGTAAAGGCACTCAAATAATAAATTCAAATGGAAATTTTGTAAGCGGAAAGTTGACATATACAACAGCCAATGACACTCTTTATGCTTATTGGACACCAATAAGCTATAGTATAAACTATGAGTTAAATGGTGGGGCATTTGGCGGGAACAGTCCAACAAATAATACACAATACAACACAGCAATAAATGTCCCAGCACCACGGCCACCGACAGGTTATACCTTCGCGGGCTGGAGTGGAGGAACAAACTTTAACAGCTCAACAGCTCAAAGTGGCTCGGAAAGTGATTCAATGTCAAGTTGGAGTGGAAGTTTGACAAAGAATACATACTTTAAGAATTTGACAGCAAGCGATGGAGTGACAGTAACTCTAGTAGCCAACTATACAGCCAACAATTATACAGTGACATTTGAAGCAAATGGAGGGACTGTTTCTCCAACAACCAAGAGTGTAACCTATGACAGCACTTATGGTGACCTCCCAACACCAACAAGGACAGGATATAGCTTTACAGGTTGGACATTAAATGGAACAAAGATAACATCAACCACGACAGTAAAGACAGCAAGTAACCATACATTAGTGGCACAATGGCAAGCAATCAGTTATACATTGACTTTTGATCCAAATGGACAAGGCGGGACAGTCAACCCAACAACCAAGAGTGTAACATTTGATACAACCTATGGTACACTCCCAACCCCAATAAGAGCAGGGTATATATTCATAGGCTGGTATACAGATAAAAGTGTAGGAACTCAAGTATTGTCAACCACAACAGTCAAGACAGCAAGCAATCACTCACTTTATGCCCACTGGCAAGACACATGGGCAAACCATACAGAGTCACCAAGTTTAAGAGTGCCAAGCAATCCAAACAATGCAAGCAATCCATACATAATCGACACGCCAGGAAAGTTAGCATGGCTAGCAATGCAAGCACAAACAAAGAATTTAAGTGGTTACTATGAACAAACAAAGAACATAGAGTTAGACGATTATATATGGCTACCAATAGGGACAAACACATATAGCTTTACAGGATACTATGATGGGAAAGGATATACAATAGAGGGACTACACACAGCAGAAACAACAGAAGTATCCAACTCAACCTCAGTTAACTCCTATGTAGGATTATTTGGGAATACCAACGGAGCAAAACTTAATAACATTTATATTAAAGGTGCAGACATAAAAGGTCATACAAATGTAGGTGGAATAGTAGGTTATGCCAGCGGTTCAACAGTGCTTACAAGCTGTGGTTTCAGTGGAACAATATCAGCCCAAGCAAACAGCGGAGCATTGATAGGAAGCGCAGTAAGTGGAGTGCAGATAACAGATTGTATAGTCTTCTCAGCAAATGTAGACAAGCTTAACTCAGGTTCAGCAACAATCACAAACACAGTTGATGTACTTAATGGAAAGAAAGGCTATTCAAGTGGGGAGTTTGAAAACTGGGTATATGTGAGCGGAATGTCATTCCCAGTGCCAAAGGGGTTATCTTGGCTTGCACAAGGTGGAGAACAGGCAACCATTGACGACATCAAAAATTGGGCAAATAGCTAAAAGTTTTATATAGATGAAAAAAGACGGGGAATTTCCCGTCTTTTTTATAAAATCTTATGATAAATAAAACCGATTGCTTTAATTTTAATTTCAACCATCTAAGATTTTAATGATTTGTTAAAATGTATAAAATTTATTATTTTCAAGTTGCAAGAAGAATATTTGCCAAAGAGAGTGATGTCCTTTTTCTATGCCGCAAGAAAATTATAATTATAATTATTCATCTTTTGTAAAATAACCAAAGCCATAGCACTTAGCTCCAACATGTGAGCCAACTACGCAGCCAATTTCACCAACAATAACTTCTTGGTTTTCGCCAATGATATTTTTAGCTTTTTCTTTCAATCTTTCAGCACCTTCTGGTATGTCTGAGTGAACAACATAGAAAGCATGGGATTCATCCATATTTTCGATTTTTGAAAGAATATAATTTTCTGCTTTTGGAATGCCTTGACATTTTGCAATATTCAAAACTTTTCCATTTTCAATAGAAACAATAGGCTTAACTCCGAGAATAGAGCCCATAAAAGCACCAGTAGAAGACAATCTTCCGCTATTTTTTAAGTATTTCAAATCATTGATGATTGCATAGACATGGATATTTCTTCTAAGTCTATAGAATTCTTCTTTAATTTTGTCAATATTTTGTTCTTTTTCAATAAACTTGCACAATTCAATTATGATAGCGCCTTGTCCAAGGGTGGTTGAAGCACTTTCTTCAATGAAGACATTTTTCATCCCAAGATTATCAGCTACCATTTGTGCTTGCAGTTTAGTTGTACTTAATTCCATTGAAATCACAATAGTTATAACAAATACATCTTCTTTGTTTACATAATCTTTATAGAAATTTTCAAATTTGTAAGCATTAGGCATAGCTGTCTTAGGAATCAATCCAGTTGATTGCATTTTGTTGTAAAATTCACGAGTCTCCAGTCCTTCTGGATATAATTCATCACCAAACATTACTTCAATAGGAATGATTGTGATGTCGTATTTTTCCATATATTCTTTAGGTATATCGCATGAAGCATCCGCAACAATTTTAAATTTCATTATCTCCTCCTTAAACTGTTGTTGGGTTAATCTATATTAAATTATATTTATTTATAAATACAATCATATATTATCATTTTTCATTACTTTTGTAAAGCAATAATCAAATCTTGTTGCATTAAAATTGAGATAAATTTAGATTGGAACTTTTTAATATAGTACTTGCTAGTTTTTGTTTAAACTTATTCCAAAAGCCATAGAAATATTGCTGGTCAATCACACATTATAAAAATAAAAAACAATTATTTTTTAAATTTTTAAAAAATGCTTGCTATTTTAAAAAGAATTATTTATAATATAGAACATAAGAGAACATTATGTTCTTTTATAAAATGCCGTCAAATTGGAAGGTGCTAAAAGGGAGGAATAGATGAAAGTAATAAACGATAAAATATTGCAAAACATTTTGCAATTTGTCAAAGTCTTTCAACTTGAAAATGGAAGAAGTCCCACATATAGAGAAATTAAAAATCATCTAAACTTGTCAAGCTTGTCAATTGTGAATAGGTATATTTCTATCTTGGTTGATAGGGGAGATTTGAAAAAGGATGATAGTGGAACAATTGACATAACTTATAACATCAATCTAAGTCAATCAATCTTAGCCCCAGTGGTTGGTGAGGTGCGATGTGGTGAGCCTATATTAGCACAAGAAAATATTGAATCTGTTTTCAGGCTTCCAACTGAGATATTTGGGCATGACAATATTTTCCTTCTACATGCCAGAGGCGATAGTATGGAGGGAGCAGGTATAAGAGAAGGTGATCTGCTTGTGGTCAAGCAATGTTCGCAAGCAGAAAATGGAGATATAGTTGTGGCTTTGCTTGATGATAGCGCAACTGTAAAAACTTTCTATAAGAAAAAGGATTGTATAGTTTTACATCCAGAGAATGATAAGTATGAAGATATTATTACAAAAGATATAAAAATTTTAGGTGTAGTGCAACAATATATTCATAAGTTGTAAGGAGGCTATTTTGAAACTTAAATTATTTTGTCCGCATTGTGGAAGATGCCTTGGCGAATGTTTAGGTTCTGATGATTCAAGCAATTGCAGGGTACTTATCAACAGCCCACAGCGCACAAGAAAAAAGTATTTTATTCATAATATGAAATGTTTAAAATGTAAAAATGAAATTTTTATAGTCATGGAATTTAAAGATTAATATAATGATTAATAAATGAAGTTTTAAACGATTATAATTAATTATAAAAAAGTTATCATAATCAAACAAAAAAGTTTTAAATGAAATATGATGTTTAAAAAAAATGTAAATCGAAAATAAATAAAAGTTTTTACACAAAAATAAGCAGCGAACCCAGCGTTCCAGATAATTAATGTTATTTTGAAAGCTGGGTTTTTTATATGCTTATGACAATGAAAGATTAAAAAAGCTCAGCTTAATGCTGGGCTTTTTTTTGTTTAAAATTTTTTTTTCGAACGGACAAGTGCTGTCCTATCGAGTTTTATACACTTAATTTGAAATTAAAAGAAAGGAGGGAAAACGATAAGTTGGATTTAAAATATTCAAGCATCACTGCAGATATACTGAATGTTTTGACTGATGGCAAAGTTCACACAATGCAAGAAATCGCAGATCAAGTTGAAGTCAGCCAGCGCACAGTCAGACGACACATACAATCACTATCCTATCGTTTTCCTATTCAGACTTTTAAGGGAGGAATTCAAAAGGGAGGTGTATACATTGAAAAAGAATTTATTTATCAAGGCAAAATAAGGACAAAAGAGGAAATTGAAATCATCAAAGAAGCACTTGTCTTGATGAAAGAAAGGGAAGAGGAGAAAGATAAAAAATGTTTGATAGAAAATCTTATAAATGAATTTACTTTATAGATAATTTAATTTATAAGAAGACAAAAAATAAAAAAAACAATATCAAAAGATATTGTTTAAGAATTTGTTTTTATGAAATTGATAATAGAAAGTTTTAATTGCTAAAAAAGTTTTAAAACAACGATGTTACCATCAAACAAAAATTTTAAAATTAGGATTTGGTGCCGAAGGCGGGAGTCGAACCCGCATGAAGTTGCCCTCGACAGATTTTGAGTCTGTTGCGTCTGCCATTCCGCCACTTCGGCTTGTACTTTTCTATTTTATCATAAATAAAAAAAAATTACAACTACATTTTACAGATTTTTTAAATTATTTATTAAAAAATGAGATGGTCATTTTTTAAACAAAAATTGTCGAATTTTGACAAAATTTATAATAACAGGTCACAAAAAGACGACTTTTTTACACAAATCGACATTGGTTGTCATAAAATCGACATAGTTTTGTAAAATATTTTACAAAATGTTACAATATTCTGGCAGTAATAATTGACTATCATATAAATATAAAATTATAATTCCATTGTATATTGAAAAGGAGAGGGTTACATGAAATCAAATATATGGACTAAAACAATATTATTTACTTATAAATATTTAGACAATATAGCTGGTGCATTAGATAAATTGATAGATAGGCAAGCACTTAATTCATATTATTATTGTGGTGGGAACCAAATGGATAATGGTGTTATGGCGGTTGCAGATAGAATAATAAAGCTTAGTCAAAGAAAAATTAAGCTTATAAATATAAAAGTTCTCGTAGAGCAGACTTTGGAGAAGTGTGATACTCTTTTGGCACAACTTTTGATTGAAAAATATGTGGATAATGACAAGAGTGAAGAGATAGCCAAAAGACATAATCTTTCAAGTCGTACATATTTCAGGCGACTTATGCAGGCAGAAGACAGTTTTTCTTATCTTATGTCACTAAGGGGATTTAATGATGAAAAATTGAAGGATTATTTAAAAGATGAAAAATGGATTATGGAAATATATAACAAATTTTCTCATAAAGCAGTTTGTGAAGAGAAAAACGAAGAAAAAGAGATTATAGAACAACAAATTTGTTAAAATAGAAAATTTGTTTGCGAAAATTTGTTCGCATTTTAAATAAGACAGATTTTGAACATATAAAAAACAAAAAAATAAAATATTAAAAGCAAGAAAGAAAACTTGTTTTTTAAAATCAGTTTAAATCACTTTCATCAAATTCGTAATAATCTCCATGTCGTTTTTTTAGTTTTGGTTTGTTGTTTAACACTTTGTCTTTAAGAAGGGTTGGTTTCACAAGAAGATAAATTACAATGACGCATGGCAAACTTACGCCTATGATAATGAAAGTCATGGCGACACTAGATAAGCCTTTTGGCGAATCAGCATTGCCAAAAATAGGAGAGTCAATAATAGAAAAATATTCATTGTTTACAGGAATTTCAGTAAGCTGGTCGCAGAATACCGAATAGACATAACCATATAGTGAGTTTGTATTGAGCCTGCAATAATACCATACATCGCTTTTTTCTGGAATAGATTGTTCGCCAATCTTATATCCGTAAAAAGTCAAATCGTCAGTAAGATATGGAATTTCTGCCAGTTTGTTTTCTTCGTTAAAATACGGTGAAGAATAAAGCCCTATTCCTTCAAGTGAAAAAATTCTAAAACTGCTTGTTGCATAAGGATTTATTGGTGTGCCATCCATGACGATTACATCACTTTTTTTGATGTAGCCATATTGGTCACTATATTGACAATAATAAAAATTTGTATTTTCTTCATCAAGGAGTTTGACAAAATATGTGTTTGGAAGTTTAAAAAGCATGTTTTCATTGCTGTCTATTGGATTGCTGTAAAAAAATGCGTTTTCATTTTGAATTTTTGCATAGTAATATTCCTGCGCATTGGAGGATAAGGCAGGGGAATTATTGATTGAAAAGACAAAAATAAAGGATATGATAAGCACTAAACTAAATGTCAAAAATAAAAGAGATTGACAAAATAAATTGACTTTTTCTTTTTCAGAAGTGCAGTCATTTTGTTTAGAAATATTATTTTTATTATGATTTGTGTTATTCATACACTCATTTTAAGATTTAATTGTTTTATATGCAAAGAATTATTTGTCTAAAAATTATACATTTAAAATTATTTTGGCGGTTGAATATGGAAAAAGAATTGATATATAAGTTGAATTTAGTGAGAAAGATATTAAAAAACAGAGAAAAAGATGATAATTTATCACGATATAATAAGGGAGAAAAAGTTCATTTAAAGCAGATGGAGTTTCATAAATGCAACAAGAAAAATAGATGGGTGTTTGGTGGAAACCGTTCTGGAAAAACAGAGTGTGGGGCAGTTGAAACTGTTTGGCTTGCGCGAGGCATTCATCCATATAAAGAAAACAAACCAATTTCTTGCTGGGTGGTATCTCTTACAAAACAAGTGCAAAGAGATGTTGCACAAAATAAAATTTTGCATTATCTTCGACCAGACTGGATAGAGCAGATTGTCATGGCAAGTGGCAGAAAGGACAGCGCGGATAGTGGAATAATAGATTTTATTCTTGTCAAAAATGTCTTTGGTTCTCTCAGCAAAATAGGCTTCAAAAGTTGTGACCAAGGCAGAGAGAAATTTCAAGGGACATCACTTGATTTTGTGTGGTTTGATGAAGAGCCGCCTTTTGATATTTACCAAGAGTGTAGGATGAGAGTCCTTGATAAGATGGGCATGATTTTTGGGACTATGACACCTTTGAAAGGGCTCACATGGGTTTATAATGAAATATATTTGAATGAAAATAATGATGAGCAGGTATGGCACATCGAAATTGAGTGGGCGGACAATCCTTTTTTGAATAGAGAGGAGATAGAAAGGATGACAAAGTCACTTTCGAGTGAAGAACTCGAAAGCAGAAGGTATGGCAAGTTTATGCAGTGCGGAGGACTTGTTTACAATGAATTTGATGAAAATATCCATGTGATAGAACCATTTGATGTTCCTAAAGAGTGGTATGATAATATTTCAATCGACCCTGGATTAAACAATCCACTTTCTGCACATTTTTATGCCGAGGACTTTGACGGAAATGTCTATGTTATTGCTGAGCATTTCGCACAAGGAAAAGATGTTGTATATCATGCAAATTCAATCAAAGAAATATGCAAACAGCTTGATTGGCACTATACAAATGGAAAAATATCAGCGCTTATTGATAGCGCCGCAATGCAAAGGACTTTGGCGAGCAGTAAAAGTGTTGTTGATTTGTTTTATGAAAATGGAATATTGGTTAATCCTCGTGTTAATAAAGATATGTTCAGTGGAATAAACACTGTTAAGCGATATTTTAAGGATGGAGAGGGGAAGGCACATCTTTTTATTTTTAAAAATTGTGTGAATTTAATAAGAGAACTCAAGTCGTATTGGTGGGGAGATAATGACCTTCCAATCAAAAAAGATGATCACTGCCTTGATGAAATGAGATATTATCTCATGGATAAACAACTTTCAAGAAGAATAGCTAAAAAGAAAAATGAGATACAGCTTGATAAGGAAAGACTTATAAGAAAATTGAAAAACAATATGAGATAGAAGTATAGGTAGCAATATGAGATGTGAAATATAAGATGATAGTATAAGATGACGATTTTTAAATAAAATAAAAAATAATAAAATAAAATTAATAAAACTTTTTTCATATTTTTTATTGAATTATTTTGTCGATTTTAAAATATTTTATAATTTATTTGGAAAAAATATATTTATATGTTAAATTATATATATAAAATAATTATATATATTTAAGCGAATATTAATGAAAAAAAATCAAGCAAAATTTTGGTTTAATAAAAGGGTGAAAAATGAAAAAAAATTTATTGTTTGTTCTTTCATTTATGTTAATTTTGACTGGAGGCATCACTTCAATGTCTGCGGTGAATTTATCCAGCAATGTAGAAGTGCTATCTGATGATAATTCAGAGTATGTAGTAAAAAATATAGATACAGAGGCAACTTTTATCTCAATAATGAGTGATACAAGCACATATGACAACAAAAACATAAAAATTGTTTTAGAAAAAGACCTTGATTTTACAAATTATGAAATGTCTGCAATCTTTGCAAGTTTAAGATGTTTCCAAGGACAATTTGATGGGCAAGGATATACTATTTCAAATATAACCCTTTCTTCAAACATGTTGTATTATGGATTGATTCCTTATGCTCAAAATGCTACAATTGAAAATTTGAAGATTTCTGGTAATGTAAATTTCTTATTTGATGAAGAAAATACAAACCCAATTTATGCGGGTGTTTTGCTTGGATATGGCGAAAATGTGACAATAAGAAATTGCGAGCTTTATAATGTTAAAGTAGAAACTCCAATTGATCTAGATCCAGAAGAACCAGGGACAGAAATTACAACTTATAGTGAAAATGAAAATCATGATGATGAAGTTGACCCTCAAGTAGAGGAAGAAAAAGAATTTGTAAGCACAGATTTGCAAATATATTCAAATATAACATTTGGTGGAATTGCAGGAAAACTTATCAGCTCTGTAACAGAAGGACAACCTAATGCAAAAAGTGTTGTTTCTGATAGCATAAGTTATTATGACTTTAATGTTTATGTAAATCGTGAAAGCCGTATTGTTATGGGCGGACTTGTAGGTTCATTGTCTAGTGGAAGCGAACTTAAAAACTGTTTAAGTTTTGGAGATATAAATGTCTACAACAATGTAACTACCAAAGTAGAATATGTTTATAATCAATATTACGGCGGAATTGCAGGTGAAATTGAGGGGACAAATACATACTTGCTCAACACTTGCTATGGCGGACAAATCATTTTCAATGAAAATGTTGACAAAGATTGCTATAAAGGTTCTATTGTCGGCAACTTAAATTGTCCTCAAGCAGATAGATATTTTAATGTCAATTTTTCATATTGGACTCAAGGTAATATGAGCTATTATGGTGCTGGCTATGCAGTGTCATCAAACAAATTGTCACAAGTGGCAATGATAAATAGAGATTTTTTGGCAAATGTTGACAACTTTGACACAAAAGAACTGGGATTTAATTTTGAAAATATTTGGAGCATGATTGACAGCGAACTGCATTTGCAAAATTTCCAACAATATACATTTAGTTTTAATTCAACATTAGATGTTGGAAGAATAATTGAAAGTGCAACATTGAAAGTTGAAGGAGATACTGAAAGTGAGGGGGCAACTCAACTTACTGTCAAATATGGCATAAATGTTGTAATTTCAATTAAATATACCGAAGACAATGTAGGTTACTATAGATTAAGCAATATAATGCTTAACGGGAACACCTTGGAATCAGACTATTATACAGCAAATCCAACAGAAGATGAAGGCGGATTAATGACAGGTTATGACATAATCATTTCTGCAAATGATGCTACAGATGGGACTTATTCATTCTCATTATCAGCAAATCAATACAACTGCGTTGTTGAAATATCACAAGAAGCTATTGAAAAATCACAAGGTGGAGTAAAAGTTGTAGGTGCAAGCTCATCAACTTCTTCAATGAATCTTTCTTTCTCAGCAACAAACAGAAATATGAGCATAACTGCAGTTGGCAATGGAATTTATAGTTTTTCACATTGGGAATTATTCTATAGAACAGAAAATGGAGAATTTTCAGACGAGCCAACTTCTATTTCAACTGATTTAAGCCAAAGCATAGTTTTAAATATTGATTATGGCAGCATGCCATTTGATAGAGAGTTTAAACTTGTGGCAAACTTCACAGATGAAGAAGCTGTGCTTGTAAGTATTGATGCCTCTGGTATGGATAACATAAAATCAATCACTTTGGCTGGTGCAGTATATGAAGGGGAACCAATCGCAGTTTCTCCAACAAGCACTTCAGTAATACTTGAGATTGTTACACTTAAAAATTATACTATGGATATAGATGCTTTCGTAAGTTATGTTCAGCGTTTGTATGGGGATAATTCAACAGATACATTGATAGTTAGTGACCCTGTCACAAATGAAGATGGTGAAACGACATATTCGTATAGATTAAATATGCGCTATATAACAGAAATCAATGATAATAAATTGACTTTATCAGTTCAAGTTGTAAACGATGGCGGAAATATGGATGATGGCATGCTTTGGGTTTATATAGTTGTTCCAATCGTTGCTGTTATAATAATAGGTGTTGTAATATTCATTATTGTAAGACGCCGTAAGTATGGTGGTGGCGGCAGAGGCGGAAAGGGCGGAAGTTCTGGAAGCGAGAAAAAGAAACCTGCAAGCTATAAAGACTATTATGTATAGAAGCGATAGTTTAAATTGACTAAACCCCTTTAAGTTGACCAAACCCTTAAAGAGTGGTTATGAGATGAAATGGAAAATAAATTTATTATAATTATTTCTTTTTCTAGTTTTGTTTTTATGTGGCTATGTAAACGAAATTTTGGCATTTGAGCCTTTCGTGTCCGACAAAAAATAACAAAAAAAAGAAGAATTTGAAATAGATTTTAACTTATGAAATTAAACAAAAAAGAGCTTTATCAAATAAGATATTGCTCTTTTTTTATTTTTTGCTTAAAATTTACAGCATTTTTATCTTTTTTAGATAAGTTTTAGGCAATTTTGTTTGCAATGCTATTGTCAACAAGTTTTTCAAAAGTCGATGAATATTGAGTTTCTTCAGTAGTTGAATTGATAATTTCCATCATCTTATCAAAAGATTCTTCTGTCATTGCAGGGCTAGAACACCAAGCATCAATTGCAATATATTGTTCAACAGCAATTTTGAGCTCTTCATTTGTCATACCAGAGAATGAAGGAGCTAAAGCCTCAGCAGCTTTGTCAGAACTTTGCGTTGAGATGTATTGATAACCTCTGTAGACTGCTTTCAAGAATTTTTCAGCTTGTTCACCCTTATCTTTAAGGAAACTTTGCTTAGTTGCAAAGCAAGTGTAAGGGACATTGCCAGAGAAATCGCCAACAGCATCTAAGACATAACCATTGCCTTCTTTTTGAAGATTGGTTGCAGTTGGTTCAAAGAGAGTGCAGAATTCACAACCGCTTGTCACAAATTCGCTTCCAATCATAGGGAATGAAACATCTGTTCTAAGATTGACTTGACCACTTGCAGTATCAGTGCCGATAGTCATTCCAGCTTGTTCTATAATATACTGCAAAACCATAGCAGGCATTCCACCTTTTCGTCCAGCAATGATGGTTGTTCCCTTAAGCATATCAAGAGAGAAATCTTCTATTTTGTCTCTTGAAACGAAGAATGAGCCATCGCGTTGGGTGAGTTGTCCGAAGATGACAGGTTGGTCTTTGGTGCCTTCAGCATATACAACAGTTTCAGGACCAACCAAAACAATATCTGCACTACCGCTGAGAAGGGCAGTCATTGAAGCATCAGAACCTGTCGCACTTTCAATAGTGACTTCCAAGCCTTCATCTTCAAAGAAGCCTAGATTGTAAGCTGCATAAAGTGGGGCATAGAAGATACTATGTGTAACCTCATTAAGTCTTATTTTGTTATCATCTTTACCACAGCTTATAAAAATAAAGCTAGATGCGAGGGCGATAACCAAACAAAGGACATAGAGGGATATAGATTTGATTTTTTGCATTTTTCCTCCTTACAAAAAACAATTTATGAAATTTATTATGCAAGTGTGAAAATTATAAGCCAAATTTTAAATTTGACAAAAAGCGAAAAAAATGATATAAAAAGAAAAAGATAGTGCTATTTTTGATTAAAATTAAATTTTGAAGATTTGTTTAATGCACAAAAACTTGTGAAAGAAAGTTTTTTACAGGACTTAAATAAATGATATGTTGATTATATTTGCTAAAATATGTGAGTAGACTTTTAAGAATTGATAAAAAACTGAAAGATAAATAAAAAATTGGCTTTATATAAAATTAGTCATAAAATCTTAATGATGATTTATAGAAATATTAAAAGGAAGGATTAGATGAGGGTTACAGCTGGAAAGTTTAAGGGGTGCGTTTTGATAGAAAATAAATTTGAGCATATCAGGCCGACTGCAGATATGGTTAAACAAGCATTATTTAATAAGCTGGCATTTGTTGTGCCAGAAGCGAAAGTTCTTGATTTATTTTGTGGCACTGGGGCTTTGGGAATTGAAGCAATCAGCAGAGGAGCAAACGAAGTTGTTTTTGCAGATAAAGATTCAAGAAGCATCGCTTTGACAAAATCCAATCTTGAAAAATTGGGTATCAAAGATGCAAGACTTATCAAACTGCCTTATGATAAAGCCATTGACAAATTGAAAGGGGAAAGATTTGATATAATAATTCTTGACCCACCTTATAAAAGTGGAATTTATGAAGATGTCATAAAACTAATTGCAGAAAATGGACTTTTAAATGATGAAGGCATGATTGTTTGTGAACATGAAAAACGAGATAATTTCAACTATAGTCCTTTCAAGGTCGTTGATGAAAAAAGATATGGAATAAAGATGTTGACATATTTGCAAATTGAAAAAGAGCCTTAATAAAACGAAAACTTACAAAATCATTCTTTGTGCTTTGATTTTATAAAATTATAAGCAAAATAGAATGTGAAATTAACAGTGTCGAATTGAAATTAAATATTTTATAGAAATATCTTTCAAAACAAAAAAATGGGCATTTGCCCATTTTTTCTTTATCTCTAATTTTTGTTTTGTTTAAAAAATAATTAAATTTGGATTGTTTTTTTATTTCTCTTTATTTTTTTATAAGTTATATTTTGGGTTCAAATCCTTCGAAAATGACATTATCACAATACTTGACAACTTTTAAATATTCGCTTTGATTTCTCACTGTCCAAACTAAGAGTGGAATTGACTTATATTTGCGAATAAATCTATTTGGCACTCTTTTTGCTTCATAGCTTATGAAGTTTGGTTTTGAAATTTTCTTATTTAAAAGCATTCTTTTGAGTGCATATTTTTTTATGAATGACAATTTTTCGCCTTTGAAGAAACCTGCAAGCTGTCCACGAATTATGTTTGGTGCATGTTTGTGGAAATATTCAAGGACATAAGGATTGAAAGATTGAACAGCATATTCGCCCTTATAATTTTTTAAAATATCAACAACTTTCTTTTCAAGTTCTCCAACTTTTCCTTGATTTTTGATTTCAATAAGGATAGGGGTTCTTCCAGCAACAAAATCTAAGACCTCTTCAAAAGTAGGGATTTTTTCTTTGCTGTCTTTCAAAGTCAAAATCTCAAGGTCTGATTTGTTAAGGAATTTTACATAGCCGTCATTATCTGTCAGTCTTGACAAACTGTCATCATGAAAAACAATGACAGTGCCATCAGCAATCATTTGCACATCAAGCTCAATAGGGTAACCCTCATTGATAGCATTTTCGAAAGCAGATATAGAATTTTCAGGATGTTCTTTATCATGTAATCCACGATGTGCAATTGGACTTTGCACCAGCCAAGAATTAAATAAATCCATTTTTCAACCACCTTTAACAATAATTTTTATATAAATATGCGAAAAAAGAACAAAATACGACAAAAATTTAGTATTTCATAGCAAAATTATATCATAAATATTGAAAAATACAAAATAATTAAGTATTAAAATTATTTTTATATAATTATAAATCAATATTGTTGTCAGTTTCTGCGTCAGTTTCTGCAATATTATTATTTTCAAAATAAGTGTTAATTATTCTTGTTTCTTCTTTTGAAGAAAGAGGATAGAGTTTTATAAGCTCGTCAGAAGAGATACCGATGCGTTTGCTAAATGCTTTTTCTCCTTCAGGAACGACAGTTGTTTTTAATCCTTTTTCTTTAAGGTATTTGTATCTTGCATACAATTTATTTTCATTTATGATGTATACATTTCTAGAGAAAAATCTTTCTTTTTCCATACCTTCATTCATGCAAATTGCATATCTAAGCAATAATTTATTGTTAGGCACAGACAAAATTTTAGGATAATTTACAATATCTCCTTTTGTAAAACCTAATGTTTGAATATGGTCAATTTTATTATCTATTGTTTCAGTATTGTAACCCAATGTTGCTGGGGAGTTTAAAATAAATTCTTTAAATTGCTCTTTAGATAGGTTAAGTTTATTCATATAATAATCAGCCTTTTGAAGAACCGTATCCATATTGTATTCAAGAATTGAAGGGAAAGTAGTAAATTTTTTGATAAATTCTTGCGAAGTTAAACCAAAATGTTCGTTATAGAATTTTGCTTTTTCCAAAATCAAATCTTCGCTTAAATTGAAAATAGTTGGCAAAAATGCAAGCATTTTGTTGAATTGTTCTTTTGTTACGCTGAAGTTATCCATGTAGAATTGTCGTTTTTTAAGCAAGCTTTCTTCCTTGAAGCCCAAAATAGATGGTGATATTAAGATAGCTTTTGCAATTTTCTCTATGCTTAAACCAAATTCGTTTGACAACAATTCAACTCGCTTTTCAACTGTTTCAACAGGGTAGCATATTATAGATGGGAATATTTTAAAAACTTTAGATATTTGAGCCCTTGTATAGTTAAATTTTTTCATATAATAATCAACTTTAACCTTGACAGAGTCGTGGTTTAAATTCATTATCATAGGGTTTAAATGTAAAGTTTTTAAAAATTGTTTAGTATTTAAAGAGAAAGAAAGTTTATAATAGTTTGTTTTTTTAAGCAATGCTTCATCATCTTTAAGTAAAATATATGGGTTTTTAAAAATAATATCATTAAGGTCAGATTTATTGATATTTAAATTTTTTTCAATAGATTCGACTTTATTTTTTATTGAATCTTCTGTTAATGATAATAAAAATGGTGATTGTGTGACCATTTTAATAAGCTTTTCATTGCTTAAATTAAAATACTCTTTAATAAATTCGCATCTTTTTTTTGCAATTTCGCTATTTGCAGCAAGTGCGATTCTTTCTAATAATTCATTTTCATAATTTTCTGCAGACATAATTTTCTCCTAAATAAATAATATATAATTAATTATAACCTTGATTTTATTAAAAGTCAATAGAGGTCAAAAAATATTTGATTTCTTTAAGAAAAATAAGTATAATCTTAGACATGGAAAGAATAAAAAAGATAAGAAATTTTTGTATTGTAGCTCATATAGACCATGGAAAATCAACTCTTGCTGACAGACTTATTGAAAAGACTGGGACTTTAGCAAAAAGAGATATGCAAGAGCAACTTTTAGATAGCATGGACCTTGAAAGGGAAAAAGGTATAACAATAAAATTGACCCCAACACGAATGCTTTACACCTATCAGGGAGAAGAATATGAACTTAATTTAATTGACACACCAGGGCATGTAGATTTTACTTATGAGGTTTCGCGTTCTTTGGCAGCTTGCGAAGGTGCGATACTTATAGTTGATGCCTCTCAGGGGGTCGAAGCCCAAACTTTAGCAAATGCCTATCTTGCAATAGACAACAATTTGGAAATATTGCCCGTTATCAACAAAATTGACCTTCCTAGTGCAAGGCCTGAAGAAGTGAAAAAGGAAATTGAAGATGTTGTGGGCGTTCCTGCAATGGATGCTCCTTGTATTTCGGCGAAGGATGGAACAAATATTGACCAAGTGCTGGAAATGATAGTTAAACAATTTCCCAGTCCAAAAGGCGATGAGAATGGCAAACTTAAATGTTTGATTTTTGACAGCTTTTATGATAATTTCAGGGGCGCAATTTGTTTGATAAGGGTCTTTGATGGCAAGGTTAAAGTTGGCGACCGCATAAAGATGATGCACACTGGAAAAGTTTTTGATGTGACAGAGGTTGGTATTTTTGTGCCTTTTTCAAAAACTGTTGACATTTTGCAGGCGGGGGATGTTGGCTATCTTGCTGGCTCAATAAAAAATATAAGCGACATCGAGGTTGGCGACACAATAACAAATGTTGATAATCCGATAGAAACACCACTTCCAGGTTATAAAAAAGTTCAACCTGTTGTATTTTGCGGAATTTTTCCAGTTGATGGTGCAAAATATAATGAACTTAAGGACGGACTTGAAAAATTAAAGTTGAATGATGCTTCGCTTGAATATCAACCAGAAGTTTCGCAAGCATTGGGCTATGGTTTTAGATGTGGCTTTTTAGGGCTTCTTCACTTGGAAATTATTACGGAGAGATTGGAGCGAGAATTTAATTTGGATATAATCACCACAGCTCCAAGTGTGTATTATCATGTTTTTAAAACGAATGGAGAAATGCTTGAATTGTCAAATCCTTCTTCACTTCCAAATCCTGTTGAGATAGATTATATTGAAGAGCCAGTTGTAAAGGCTAGTATATATGCTCCACCACAATATGTAGGCGCTATTATGGAACTATGCCAAGAGAAGAGGGGTATTTATAAAGATTTAACCTATTTGGACAGCAATAGAGTAAGGGTTAATTATGTTTTACCTTTAGGCGAAATTATCTATGACTTTTTTGACAGCTTGAAATCACGAACAAAAGGCTATGCAAGTTTAGATTATGAGATGGCTGGATTTGAAAGAAGTGACCTTGTGAGGGTGGATATTCTTTTGAATGGCGAGAAATGTGATGCGCTATCAATTATTGTGCATAAGGATAAGGCCTATACAAGAGGAAGGGCATTGACAGAAAAATTAAAGAAGATTATTCCAAGACAATTATTTGAAGTACCTATTCAAGCAGCGATAGGCAGCAAAATTATTGCAAGAGAAACAGTTTCAGCAATGAGAAAAGATGTACTTGCAAAATGTTATGGCGGAGATATAACTCGAAAGAGAAAACTTCTTGAAAAACAAAAAGAAGGAAAGAAGAGAATGCGTAAGATAGGCTCTGTTGAAATTCCTTCAGAAGCCTTTATGTCAATTTTAAAACTTGACGATGATGACAATAAATAATTGAAAATTAAATGAAATTTTTAAATTTTAATATTAAAAAAATATTTTTAAATTTGTTAAAAATATTTGTAAAAACATAAAATTTAATAAAATCATCAAAAATTGACAATTTTTTTATTAAATTTTTAAAGAATGGAGGAGAAAATGCTGGGAGTGTATATTCATATACCTTTTTGTGAAAGGAAATGTCTATATTGTGCATTTTCTTCTTTTGTTAATAAAAAAGATGAGGGAGAAAGTTACCTATCTCATCTACTAAAAGAAATTAACAATTTTGAAAATAAAAACAATGAAGAAGTTGATAGTATATATATAGGTGGCGGAACTCCTAGTTTGCTTGAACTTGAGGAACTTGATAGAATATTTAAAAAGTTGCACGAAAAGTTTAAAATTTCATTTGATTGTGAAATCTCAATTGAGTGCAATCCAAATTCTTTGACAAAAGAAAAGCTGTTAGGGTACAAAAGTCTGGGCATCAATCGCTTATCAATCGGAGTTCAAAGTTTAAATGATGAGGATTTGAAATTTATTGCAAGACTACATAATCGTGCTATGGCAATAGATGCAGTGAAAAAAGCAAAAGAGTGCGGTTTTGAAAATATAAATTGCGACCTTTTAATAGGACTTAAGAATGCAAACACCGAAGACTTTTTAAATCAACTTAAGACACTACTTGACCTTGGGGTGACGCATATATCAGCATATATGTTGCAAGTTGAAGATGGCACACCTCTGCAAAATTTGGTCAAACAAAATGCCGATTTATTGCCTAGTGATGATGAATGCGTGGAAATTTATAAAAAAGCTACAAAATATTTGCAAAAATATGGGATTAATAAGTATGAAATATCAAATTTTGCATTAAAAGGTTATGAATGCAAGCACAATCTTAAATATTGGTCAGGGGAGAATTACATAGGGTTTGGCTTATCAGCACATTCTTATATAGATGGAATAAGATTTGCAAATTCAAACAATTTTAAAGATTATTATGCTCAAAAACTTGCTTTAAAAGAAAAGTTGACGACCAAACAGCTTATAGAGGAGCATATTATGCTTGGATTAAGATGCTGCTTGGGCGTTGATTTGGACTATCTTAAATCTTTGAATTATAATTTAGAAAAAAATGAGAATTTAATTTATTTTTTAGAAAAAAATATAATTTATAGAGAAAATAACAGAATTTTCTTGAATCAAGATTATTATGGTATAAATAATTATGTAATAATAAAATTAATGCCATAATAAACTTAGACAAATATTGACAATTTTAAGTTGGCATGATATACTTAAATTAATAATTAAGATTGATTTTTAGGGGGCAAAATGGTGGAACAAATCAATAACAATATGAATGATGTTGATGACAATTTCTCAAACAATGGTCAGCCAATGACTAAAGAAGAAATCATGGCTGAAGAGCAAAGAATCATCGAAGAATTCAAATATGGCAAGAAAGGTAAAAAACATAAACCTGAGAAGAATAATGAAGAACCTACAGGTAAAAAGAGCGGCGGGAAAGGAATAATATTTGCAGTTGTCTTTGTCATTGTTGCTGTTATTGTGGGGCTATGTGTTTACTTCTTTGTTATAAAAGACAATGATAAAGAAGAAACAACAGAGAAAGGTCAATATGGTGTTTACAGCAATAATGAGGACTACGGCATTGTAGATTGCATATACTCAGAAGGAAGTGGTGACCTTACTATGACTGCTTATCCAAAAGGACAAAGTGTATTTTTAGGTTGGGCACAAGATAGCGTATATGGAGAAATTGTTTCTCAAGATGCAACCATGACAGTAAATTTTGATGGCAACAAAAATGTCAAATATTATGCCTTATTCAATCTTACAACAACAAATTATAGTTACAGAAACATTAATTATACATTATTTGTAGAAGCTAGACTTGCAACTGCAACAGGGCTTACACAACAATATTCAAACGCTACACTTGAGCTTCCTAAATATGTTCAAGCAACAAGTGCAGACTATATGACTTACAAAATAGCAAGCAATGCTTTTAATAGTGATAAAGTCACTCAAATAAGACTTCCATCAAGTATAATAGAAATTGGCGATGAAGCATTCAAAAACTGCAAAAATGTTGAGTCAGTTTTTATAGATGAACAAAATAAGTTCTATGATGATATGGATGGAAAGGGAATTTTAGACAAAAATACAAATAATGTTGTTTTTGCGACAGCATCAGTTAGCGAAATCCCAGATGGTGCTACTGAGATTGCTGATGGGGCTTATTATGGAAAAGATATAGAAACAATAATTATCCCAGCAAGTGTTGAAAAAATTGGTGAAGAGGCTTTTGCGAATTGCTCAAATTTGACAGAAGTTATTTTTGAAGGGGACTCAAATTTAAAAATCATTTCAAACAAAGCCTTTGCAAATACTGCTATAAAAAACATTACATTGCCTGAATCATTGTTAGAAATTGGTGATGAAGCCTTCTACGGCTCAAGTTTAAATCAAATAACTATTCCTGCAAGCACTACAAAAATTGGACAGAAAGTTTTTGAAAACAACAAATCTTTGTCAAGAGTGATTATAAATTCTCAAATTACAGAAATTTCTTCATCTACATTTAAAGGATGCAACAACTTGTTGAGCGTGATTCTTCCAGACAGTTTAAAAGTTATAGGAGAGAGCACATTTGAAGATTGCACGAAACTTGAAAGCCCTGCTTTCCCAACAAATATTGAAGATATAAAAACAAATGCTTTCAAAAATTGTGATGCAATAACTAATATTGATTTGACTGGAATTTCTACTTTAAAATCAATTGGAATAAGTGCATTTGAAAGTTGCGATAAATTGGCAGCGGTAAAATTGCCTGCAAATTTGCAAACTTTAGGAAATGCTTGCTTTAAGAATAACCCAGTTTTAGACGAAGTTGAATTCGCAGAAGGAATAAAATTGACTTCAATACCTGACCAATGCTTTATGGGTGCAGGCGCTTTAAAGACAATAGATTTGCCTTCAACTTTGACCAAAATAGGAAACCAAGCTTTTGAAGGCTGTGACTTTACTGTATTAACTCTTATAGGTGACTTGACTTCAATTGGAGAGAAAGCTTTTGCAAACAATGAAAATTTAAGACTTGTTAAATTAACTTCTTCAGATTGCACTCTTGCAAATTCAAATGCTTTTGAAAATGCCAACATTGCATTGGTAATAATTGTTCCTAAGGCTAATATAGACACTTATAAGTCAGAAAATGGTTGGAGTGATATTTCAGATAAAATCTATGCTATTGAAGATACTGTTATAGATGGAAATGGTTTCGTTTTTACAATTAATCATTCAATAGAGCCAAAAAGTGCAATTCTTTTAGGAACTAATAGTGATGCAGTCCTAAATGCAAATATTCCTGAAAAAATTATTATTGAGCAGGTTGAATATTATGTTGAAAAAATCAAAGCTCACGCATTCAATGATTGCGCAAAGATATCAAGTGTAAATATTCCTGCAAGAGTTTTTGAAATAGGCGAGGGTGCGTTCTTGGGATGTTCAAACATTCAAAGTATAGAAGTTTCTGATGAAAATAAAATATTTAAGGACGACAACAGAAATTTAATTGTTTATAAAGATTCAGGGAAACTTGTTTTAGGATGTTCTATGAGCAAACTTACAGATTCTGTAAAAACTATTGGTAAATATGCTTTTGCAAATGTGACTATGACAGAACTTGAAATGCCAGCAGTTACAAACATTGAAGAGGATGCTTTTGTGGGGGCAAACATAAATGTCATTATAATGGGTTCCACAACACCTCCAACAATGAATAATGATGAGTTTGCTGATATGAGCAATTTATCAAAGATATATGTTCCAAGTGACAGTGTTGATGCTTATAAAACTCATCCAGTTTGGTCTAACTATACTGATTTAATTGATGATATTGCAAATAAATAGGATAAGGTTTAATTTAAAAATATTTTGGTGGTTTGATTGTAAAGTTAATTGATTTAAAAGCATGGATTAAAGTGTGCGGAGAAAGCAAAAAAAGTTTGAAAGAAATTTTCAAACTTTTTTTAACGCAAAATTATGCGTTGCCATAAAGCCAAAAGGCTTTATGGGCTTTCTCCGCACCAACAAACTAATCTAAACCCCACGCCATCTACGCCAATACCTCAGCCAATATTCAATGCTAAACCCTCACGCCCAAAATCATTCCAAACCACTCCAATAAACAGCACCAATGAATTCTGCTAGCGACCTGTATTATAAACTTTATATATATAACCCCAGCCATTTATTCCTAAATCTTTCTTTATAAAGAAGGTTTTTATGAAAAGCGAATTTAAAAACAATTTTCTTAAAATAGTCAAAATTGATAAAAATGCTTGATTTATAAAAATATATGTGTTATAATGCACAAGTAAAGTTAATTTGCTTTACAAGGAAGGCAAAATGAAAATAGATGAAAAATTGCATCTTTTTAAATTGTTTGACATCTATGGCAAACTTCTAAGTGAGGGACAACAGGAGATAATTTCATACTATCTGAATTATGACCTTACAATAAGCGAAATTGCAAGCAATTTAGGTGTGTCTAGACAAGCTGTGAAAGACAGCATAACAAAAGGACAAAGCAAACTTGAGTTACTAGAAGAAAAGCTTTCTTTAGCAAAAAAAATAGAAATGCTTGAAAAGAAAATAGAAAATCTTGAGAAACAAGACAAAAAGGAGGATTAATGGCACTATTTTCATCACTATCAGATAAATTTAACCATATATTCTCTAAACTTACGAAAAGAGGGCGTCTTACAGAACTTGAAATAAAAGAGGCAATGAGAGAAGTAAGAATAGCTTTGCTTGAAGCAGATGTAAACTATATGGTTGCAAAAGATTTTGTAAATCAAGTGTCTGCAAAAGCTGTTGGCGATGAGGTTTTGAAGAGTTTGACCCCATCACAACAGGTTATCAAGATAGTAAGAGATGAGCTTACAAATTTAATGTCGTCAAACAATCAAAAATTGTCTGTTGCATCAAATCCACCAACAATAATCATGATGTGTGGGTTGCAAGGTGCAGGTAAGACAACAATGTGTGCGAAGCTTGGCGCATACTTAAAGAAATCAGGCAAAAAACCTTTGCTTGTCGCATGTGACATTTATAGACCTGCAGCAATCAATCAATTGCAAGTTGTTGGCAAACAAGCAAATGTTGAAGTGTTTGAAAAAGGCACTCAAAATCCAGTAAAGACGGCAAAACAAGCCATCGAGCATGCAAAAAAACAAGGTTTAGATACAGTAATCATTGATACAGCAGGAAGACTTCATATAAATGAAGAGCTGATGGATGAGCTTAAAAACATCAAAAAAGAAGTTTCTCCAACGGAAATTCTTTTAGTGGTTGATGCAATGACTGGTCAAGACGCTGTTACAGTTGCAGATTCATTCAATAAGGATTTGGATATCAGCGGTGTAATCTTGACAAAGCTTGATGGTGATACAAGAGGTGGTGCTGCATTATCTATCAAAGCCATCACAGGCAAGCCTATAAAGTTTACGGGCGTAGGTGAAAAGATTGGGGATATTGAACCATTCTATCCAGATAGAATTGCAAGCCGTATTCTTGGAATGGGAGATGTATTATCCCTTATTGAAAAGGCACAAGAAGCTGTAAGTGAAGAACAAGCAAAAGAGATGGAGAGAAAATTTAAAGAAAATTCATTTACTTTTGATGACTACTTGCAACAGATTGACAGCTTAAAGAAAATGGGGAATATAAAAGACATCTTGGGGATGATTCCAGGTCTTGGCGGAAAGGTTAAAAACTTGGATATTGATGAAAGACAAATGCTTGTAAATAAAGCGATTATTCAATCAATGACCCCACAAGAGCGTCGAAATCCAGAAATAATCAAAGCTAGCAGACGCCAAAGAATTGCAAAAGGAAGTGGAACTTCAATTCAACAAGTAAACCAACTTTTAAAGCAATTTGAACAATCAAAAGAACTTATGAAACAAATGAAAAGTGGCAAATTTAAGAAATTCTTTTAATAGAAATGATAATTGAGCTATATCCACGATTTAAAAAATCGTTTAAGATATAAATTTTTAAAGGAGGAAATTATGGCAGTAAAAATCAGACTTACAAGAATGGGCGACAAAAAATCACCTTTTTATAGAGTGGTAGTAGCAGATTCAAGAGCTCCAAGAGATGGAAAATTCATCGACATTATTGGAACTTACAATCCACTTACAGACCCAGCACAAATCAACATAGATGCTGAAAAAGCAAACAAATGGCTTAAAAACGGCGCTACTCCAACTGATACAGCAAAGAGTCTTCTTGTAAAAAGTGGAATAATTGAAAAGAAGTAAAAATGTCAGTTTAAACTGGCAATTTTTGCTTTTACAACAAGATAAAGACATCAATTTTTATACTTAAATAAAAAAAATAGGAGAGAGTATGATTGAACTTGTAGAATATATTGTAAAAAGTTTAGTTATAGATGAAGATAGCGTAAAAGTAACTCAAACAGAGGATGAAGGAGCGACAATAATTCATGTTTTTGTTGCACCAGATGATATGGGAAGAGTTATTGGAAGAGCAGGAAAAATTGCTTCAAGTATAAGAGCAATAGTAAACTCTGTTTCTTCAAGACAACACAAGAAAGTTGTTGTAAAATTTGGAGAATAAAAGTGATCGAAATTGCGAAAATAGTAAAACCGCAAGGAATAAAAGGCGAAGTGAAAGCTTTGCCTTTAACTAATGTCCTTGCTGTTTTTAAATCATTAAAAAATTGTTTTGTCGGAGATAAAAATATGAATATAGAACATATTTCTCTCAGACAAGGATTTTTGTATATAAAATTTAAAGAAATCAAAACAAGAAATGATGCCGAGCTTTATAGAAATCAATTCATAAAGGTTGACAAACAACTTCTTGAACAAGCAAAAAATGAAGATGAATTTTTGGTTGATGACCTTATAGGAATGGTTTTATATGACACACAGGGCAACCTTTTTGGACAAATTGTTGATGTAATCAATTATGGTTCATGTGATATATTTGTGATAGAACACGAAAATAGACATTATGAAGCACCTTATGTAGATGAAGTGTTTATAAAACAGGGGGACAAACTTGTTGTCGACAGTGAAAAACTCAAAGAGGTTTTGATATGATAATCGACATACTTACACTCTTCCCTGAAAGTTTTTCATATCTTGACAGTTCTATTCTAAAAAGAGCAAAGGAAAGCGGAATTTTAGAAATAAATTTGATTGATATAAGACAATTTTCAAAAGATAAACATAAGAAATGTGATGACTACCCATTTGGAGGAGGGGCTGGAATGCTTATGAGTGTACAGCCTGTTTATGATGCGATAAAAAGTGTAATTAAGGATAATACAACACTTATTATGCCTTCGCCAAGCGGAGAAACTTTTGATGTGAACTTGGCAAGTGAACTTGCGCAAAAAGAACACTTGGTTTTCATTTGTGGGCATTATGAGGGAATAGACCAAAGAATAGTAGATATTTTCAATCCTCTTGAAATTTCAATAGGAGATTATGTGCTGACGGGCGGAGAACTTCCTGCAATGGTCATGGTTGATTGTATATCAAGATTTATAAAAGGTGTGATAAGCGAAGAAAGTTTGAAAGAAGAAAGTTTTTCAAGTGACAGACTTGAATATCCTCAATATACAAGACCAGCTGATTTTATGGGATACAAAGTTCCCGAGGTTTTGCTTTCTGGCAATCATGCCCAAATAGAAAAGTGGCGCAAAGAGATGTCAGAGAAAATTACAAAAGAAAAACGACCAGATTTGCTGAAAAAATAAAAAAATATTAAAATTTTATATAAATATTAAAAAAATAAAAAATAAATAAAAAAAATAATTTAATTATTAAATTAAAATAATTATTTAATAAAAAAATAAAACAATAAAAAATATTAAATAAATTAATAAATAATTTTATTTATTTTTTTAATTAATTTTTTAAATAATAAATAGGAAAAGGAGGGTATTATGAAAATAAATTGGTTTCCAGGACACATGACAAAAACATTGAAAGAGTTGAGAGTTCTTTTGAATACAACTGATGTTGTCATATATGTTCTTGACAGCAGAGCACCAATCTCATCAATCAATCCTTCTTTAAACAAATTATCACAAAACAAACCAGTTCTCTATGTTTTCAATAAACTTGATCTTGCTGATGAAAAAAGAGTTAGAGAGATTGCAAAGACTTATAAAACACAAAACAGTGACTATGTTTGCCTTAACAGCACAATGTCAGGGGCTGGAAAAACTATAAAAGAGAAAATCAATCGCCTTGCAGCAAGCAAAATTGAGAAATTCAAAAGCAAGGGGATAAGGGTTGTTGTAAGAGCAGTTGTTGTTGGAGTGCCAAATTCTGGTAAGAGCACGCTTGTAAATAATCTCTGTGGGAAAGCAAAGTTGGTGACAGGCAACAGACCTGGTGTTACAAAAATGACGCAATGGATATCAATTGGTGACAATATAGAGTTGTGTGACACTCCAGGCACACTATATCCAAACCTTGAAGATCAAGAAATCGCCAAAAAACTTTTCTTTATAGGAAGCATTAAAGATGAAATCATTGAAGATGTGGCCTTGCTTTCACAAGAATTTTTGGATATGACAAATGAAAAGTATAAAGATTTGCTTGTAAAAAGATTTGGAGAAAATTTAACTCTTGAAGATATAGCAAAGAAAAGAGGCTATTTAATATCTAAAGACGAATATGATATTGACCGAACTGCACAAGCCGTGCTTGATGATTTCCGTAAGGGAAGAATTGGAAGAATTACTCTTGATTAAGAAAAAGCAAAAGAAAAAGGGCGGATTTAAAATCTGAATGTTAAGAAAATAAAAAAGAGAAGATTATGAAAGAGAAAAACAAAGTTTTAGGCTTGACTGGAGAAATTACAGCAGCTAAATATTTGCAAAAACAAGGTTATAAAATATTAAAGACCAATTATTCTTGCAAGTGTGGAGAAATAGATTTGATTGCAATGCAAAAGGATGTTTTGATTTTTGTTGAAGTTAAAAATAGGGATACTTTAGCATTTGGGTTGCCTAGTGAAGCTGTAAATTTTCCCAAACAACGCAAAATCAGAAAAACCGCACAATATTTTTTACTTGAACAGAAACTGCGCGATGTTGCATGCCGCTTCGATGTTATAGAAATCATAGGAGATAAAATCAATCATATTGAGAACGCTTTTTAGTAGGTGTTCTTTTTTTATTACAGGATAACTCTTTAAACTCAAAATATAAGTCTTTTCAAAATGTAAGCATTTTTATATTGTTGTTTAGCTTCTATGTTTAAAGTGCATTAACAATGTAAATAATATATAACAAATAAATAATAAAAGAGATAAGAGGTCGATATGGTTTTAAAGAAAACAAGAAATATATTTTTAATTGTTCTTTTGTTGGTGGTAAGCTTGACTGCGTTTGCATGTGAAGATTCCACTCAACTTAGATGTGCAACAATAACTGAAATTACAGCTGCGGGAAGTGAAAACTATGGTGTAAGAATAAGTTTTTTACAAGATAAAAGATTGCAAGATAAGTATGTTGATGTTCAAGTGAAATTTAATAAAACGGGCGAGATAACATTTTGGGAAGAAAATCAAGAAAAAATGGAGTTTATTATTGAAGATTTTGACGAATGGTATTCAATAGAATATCTCAAGGCAAAGGCGACTTCAACCGAAGGTAGTGAAAAATTTGAAAAGTTTGAGAAAGCTTTGGCAAGAACGTATTTGTTTAATTATGATGGCAAGATTGAGCTTACATTTAGAGTTGTCGCAGGGGATATAGAAGACAACAGCACAGAAACTGGAGAAATTCTTGTTGGAAGCGAACCTATATCGAAACAGTTTACTTTAAAAATCAAATAAAAGCAAAAATTGCTTTTATTTTTTTTGTATTTGTAGTAATATATTAAAAGAAAGATACTTTTATTTTTTATGAGGAGAAATTATGATAAAAATTAAAGATTTATATTTGAAATATACTAGAGAATTTTTTGCTTTATATGATATAAATATAAATATTGCCGAGGGAGAAAAAGTTGCACTTGTTGGCGAAGATGAAAGTGGAAAGACAAGTCTTTTAAGAATTCTTGCCAAGTTTGAAAAAATTACTAAGGGAGAGGTCTATATAAGGGATATTCCTTTGGATAAATTAAATTATAAAACCGACATCAGTGCAGGTTATATTCCTGCAACTCCAATATTCAAAGAAAAAAAATCTGTATATGAGAATTTTAGGTATTCTTTAAAATGCTGGGGATTTAATGAAACTGAGATAGAAAACAAGATAAACAAGACAATCATTGAGTATTCACTTGAGAAAATCAAAGATACCAAAGTGAAAGATTTGACATTAGAAGAGAAATATGTGCTTTCTTTAATAAGACTGACTTTTAGAGATCTTGATTTGTTGATGGTTGACAATATTTTTGATAAACTCAGCCAGCCAACCCTTGAAGTTGTTGTAAATTTGATAAAATCATTGCTTGGCAAAAAGACAACACTCATGGTCGCAACAACCAAAGAAGAAATAGCTGATATGTTGTGTAAGCGAAAGATTTATTTCAAATATGGTTCAATCGTGTCAAATCTGGATGAAGAACCTGCTAAAAGTAATGTTGATAAAAAAGATAAATAAGTTATAAAGCCCAATTAAAAAAGTTGTGTTACTAAGACACAACTTTTTTTGTATGGTATTTTTTGATTTTTTATGTGATATGTTTTAATTTTCCAAAAATTATATTTTATTTTTAACAAATTTCCGCAACTATATAAATTGGCTTTAAATCAAAAATTGTTTTAAATTATTAAAATTGGGTCTAAAAAGGATAAGTTGAGTTAAAACCAAAATTGATGTTTTTCATTAAAGCAAAATTTCATCATCAGGGGAAGAGTCTCCTTTTGAAGGCTCATTTTTATTATCATCATTTTGAGTAGACTTGTTGAAATTGCTCATAATCTCAGATAAAGACGAAAGATTTTTATTGCCAAAAAGCGAAAGAAGCATAGGTAGGATATTTTGATTGTTTTGTGAATTTGCAAAGTTTTGTTGATTATTTTGTGGATTCTCTTGATTGAAGTTGAAGGCTTGCGCGTTTTGATTGATGTTTGATTGATTGTTTATTCCATTATAGAAATTGCTATTGTTTTGTGATGTGTTTTGATTTGAATTTGTAAAAACATCTTGAGGATAATAATTGAAAGAGGGGTTGTTAAAATTGTTTGTTTGGTTATTTTGACTTGCCTCATTATTAAAAGAATTATTGTTATTCATATTGCCAAGCAATTTTGAAAACATATCAAACATTGAATTATCCATACTTAGATATATTCAAGATGCTTCAAAATGTTGATGAAATTTGATTTAATAATTCAAAATAGACAATTATAAAATTTTAATGCATATATTGAAATAGGAGATGATTATGACAAAACTTTCAAACTACACAAGACCGCCAAAACCGAGCGACGAGCAAAAATCAAAAGCACAAAATGAAAATAAGAAAAATATTTCTGAAAAAGATATAATGGATAAATACAATGAGTATAAAGATTTGTCAGCCAGCCAATTGAATGACGAACTTTTTAAGGAAGTGGCAAAGCAAAAGCAAGATGGTTCATTCAATTATGCTCAGCTTGAAAATATGGTTGAAAGCTTAAAGGGCTCACTATCTCCAGAAAACTATCAAAATATGAAAAGGATTTTGGAAAGCTTGAAATGATAAGGGAAAAGATTGATAAAGCCTTGCTTAACATCGTGCAGCTTCTTCAAGATGGGAAGAAATCTCAATGTATCGTAAAGGCCTATGATTACAAAAGATTAAAAAACATATTGCTACATAGACAAGTTCCAATTTTAAATGAATATCCATTTATCAAGTCTTTTAGGGTGCTTGTTGATAAAAACCAGCTGTCAACGCTGTCAAACTTAAGCCAAGTGAAATTCTGCTCTTCAGTCAGCACTGCCTCGACACTTATGCGTGTGTCTAAAAAGATTCTTGGGGCAGATAAGTTGGATTTGACAGGAGAGGGCGTGACAATAGCCTTTATAGATACAGGAATTTATGAGCATGGCGACTTTTGTATAGGGCAAAAGAGGATAATTTGTTTTAAAGATTTTATAAATGAAAAAGAAAAGCCCTATGATGATAATGGACATGGCACTTTTGTTGCTGGTGTTTGCAGCGGAAATGGAGCACTATCAGGAGGGCTTTACAGTGGGATAGCTCCAAAATCAAATATAATTTCATTAAAAGCATTAAATGGACTTGGCGAAGCATCAGCAGAAAAGATTTTGAATGCTATGCAGTGGGTATACGATAATCATAAAACTTATAATATAAGAATTGTTTGTATGAGTTTTGGAAGCGAGCCTCTTGGATATAATGACCCAATTATGAGCGGAGCTGAAGCTCTATGGAAGGAAGGGATTGTGGTTGTTGCTGCTGCAGGCAACAGCGGACCTGAATATCAGACTATAAAAAGTCCTGGAGTATCAAGTCAGATTATCACGGTGGGAGGATTTGACGACAATAGGATAGATTTTGACGATTTTGATGAAAACTTTTTTGAAATGGCAAAATTTTCTTCAAGAGGGCCAGCATTTTCAAGATTTAAACCAGATTTGGTTGCACCATCAGTTGATATAATATCATGTGGAAGGAAAAAACCTTATGTGACTTTAAGTGGAACATCTGTGGCAACACCAATGGTTGCAGGAATGTGTGCTCTGATGCTAGAAAAAAATAGCAATTTGCGACCTGTAGAGATAAAAAGAATGCTTTTGACCTGCTGTCATCCCATTACATACAACAAAAATATAGAGGGGTATGGATACCCTCAGTTAAAAAAGCTGTTTGAACAATATTAATGAATTTTTAATGTTATTTGTATATAATTAAATATGATAAAAATAAAAAAGACTTTATTTTCTAGTCTTTTTATTTTTTAATTGTTAAAAAATTTGTTGAATTAAATATTTTTTATTTAATTTCTACTTTTTTAATAAGTTCAACAATATTTTGGCTTGCGTTTTCTATTTTGCAATTATTCATGTTTTTTATATAGTATTCTTTGTTTTTATAAAGATTGTTGAGCTTGATTTTGAATAAGTTGTCATCATAATCTTCTTCTAAAAGCATGTCACAATATCCGAGTTTCGCAAACAATTTTGCATTTTCAATTTGGTCGCCTCTTGAACATTTTTTAGATAGGGGGATAAGTAGCATTGGTTTTTTGAGAGCTAAAAATTCGTTTATTGCTCCAGAGCCTGCACGCGAAAGTATGATGTCTGCAATGTCAAGATAATCTCCGATATTGTCAGCATACTTTATTTCAAAATAGTTTTTGTGGATATGTTCTTGTTTGTTTTGTTTGCCTGTAATGTGAATTATGTTATAAAATTTTGTCAGTTTATCAAGATTTGCCCAAATTTTTTCATTTATAAACTTTGCACCTGTCGAGCCTCCAATAACCAAAAGGTTGGGCTTGCTTTTATCAAGTTTGCAATAGAATTCAAGATGTTTTTTGTTTCCATTTAAAACCTTTTGACGAATAGGCTGACCTGTAAAGACGCATTTCCCATTTTGTTTGCTGGTAAGTTCAAATGCTGTTGCCATATAAGTGCAAAATTTGAGAATAATCTTATTGGCAAGTCCTAAAGACAGGTCTGATTCATGACTTACAATAGGAATTTTTAGTAATTTTCCAGCTATTACGACAGGCACAGCGACAAAACCGCCTTTTGAAAATATAGCACAGGGTTTGATTTCTTTTAAAATTTTTTTAGCTTGATTGATGGCTTTTAAAAGTTTAAATGGAATAAGGAGGTTTGATAGGGTAAGTTTTCTTTGAAGTTTTACTGCATCAATTTGATAGTATTTTATGTCTTTTTCTTTTTCCACAATGTCTTTTTCCATGCCTTTCCCGCCTATGAAGTGGACATTGTATTCATCTCCAAGACACTCTCTGACAGCTAGAGCAGGGTAAACATGCCCGGCAGTTCCTCCGCCAGTCAAAACAATATTTTTCATAAAATCAAAACCTCCTTAATTTTAATTCGAAGCTTGCCAAGCTTATTCAGCTATTTGTGTTGTTGTCTTTTTGTGTGTTTCTTATATTGTGTTGAAAAGATTGAATACAAGTTTAAATAAGCCCAGCGCTCTCTTAGTATAATACGCAAAATATACCAAATTATGCCAAATTTCGACAAGCGTATAATATTGCATAAAAATGTATAAATATACATCACAATGTATGATTATGCAAAAAGTCAGAGGCGAATATGTGGATATTAATTATATAAGTTTGAGTTTGATTTTGTTTTAAAGTTAACTATGCAAACTAATTGTATTGATTGAGAAAATGGGGAATTATTAATGTGAAATTTTTATTGTTAAAATGAGGATTTTATGTTATAATAATAAAGGAAAAATTGTTTATAGGAGCTTTTATGAGTGAAAAAAAATACAATGCTGAAGATATAGTCGTTCTTGAAGGTTTGGATGCGGTAAGATTGCGTCCTGGAATGTATATAGGAACGACTGGCTCAAAAGGTATGCACCACTTATTGTGGGAAATAGTTGATAATGCTATTGATGAAATATCAAATGGTTATGGCGACACAATAAAGATTACTTTAAATACTGACAATTCTGTGACGGTTGAAGATAATGGAAGAGGTATTCCAGTTGATGAACATCCAACTCTTCATAAATCTGGCGTAGAGGTTGTTTATACAACTTTGCATGCTGGTGGTAAGTTTAATACAGACAACTACAAATTCTCTGGTGGGCTGCATGGGGTTGGTGCGTCAGTTACTAATGCTTTATCAAAATGGTGTAATGTTACTGTTTATAAAGGCGGAAAAGAATATTATATAGGTTTTCATTCTTTCACCGATGAAGATGGAAAGGTGCACAGCGGAATACCAGTTGAGCCTCTGAAGTTTGTCGGCAAGACTGACAAAACAGGGACAAAAGTTACCTTCTTGCCTGATAGCGATATGTTCGGCAATATCAAATTTAATTTTGAAACAATTTGTAATAGGGCAAGAGAGCTTGCATTCTTGAATAAAGGTTTGAAGATAGAACTTGTTGACCTTAATACTGATAGAGATGAAAAATATCACTATGAGGGTGGAATATCAGACTTTGTAGAATATTTGGTTGAAGGAAAAAATAAGATGTTCAGCAAACCAATATATTTTGAAGGAGAGGACAAAAATTTCAATTTGGAGGTTGCTTTTATTTATACAGACAGCTATACAGAGAATTCCTTTTCTTTTGTAAATAATATTCCGACTATTGAAGGCGGAACTCATGAAACAGGTTTCCGTACAGCCTTCACAAAGGTCATGAATGAATATGCCAGAAACAACAATCTTTTGAAAGAAAAAGAGCAAAATTTGTTAGGCGAAGACTTTAGAGAGGGTATTACTGTTGTTCTCAATGTCAAAATGAACAATGTTCAATTTGAAGGACAGACCAAGACAAAACTTGGAAATCCAGAGGCAAAGACTCTTGTTGAAAATTTGACAATCAAATGCCTGTCTTTGCTAATGAAAGATAAAAAGAATTCAACTGCTGCAGAAATCATTGTCAATAAAGCTAAGGGGGCAGCAAAAGTTCGTGAAGCTGCCAAAAAGGCAAAGGAACTCACAAGAGCTAAAAACTCTGCTGAAAATTTCAACTTGGTTGGGAAATTGGCTGCAGCTACATCAAAAAACAGAGAAAACGCAGAATTATTTATTGTTGAGGGAGATTCTGCGGGTGGTTCTGCAAAACAAGGAAGAGATAGAAAATTTCAAGCTATACTTCCACTTAGAGGAAAACCATTAAATGCTGAGAAAAAACGCATTGACCAGGTTTTAGCAAATGAAGAGATAAGAACAATAATTTCTGCTTTAAATACAGGCATTGGGGAAGACTTTGATTTATCAAGTTTGAGATATAACAAGGTTATAATCTTAAGCGATGCTGACCAAGATGGAGCACATATCAGAGCGATTCTTTTGACATTTTTCTTTAGATATATGCGTGAACTTATCAATGACGGACATGTATTTATAGGGCTTCCTCCACTTTATAAAGTTTATAAGAAAGATTATACTGAATATGTTTATTCTGATTATGAATTGCCAGATGCAATAAATAGAGCAGGAAGGAATTATAGTCTTCAGCGCTATAAAGGTCTTGGAGAAATGAATCCTGAACAACTTTGGAAAACTACAATGGACCCTGAAAAAAGGAATTTGATTCAAGTGACAATTGAAGATGCTGCTGAAGCTGAAAAGATGGTCAGCACATTGATGGGCGATGATATTGAAGCTAGAAAGAAATATATCAATGAACATGCAAATTTTGATAGAGAAGATGAATTCTTGAAAAATTACAAAAAAATATAAAAATAATTATCAGAAAGCAGTTTATTTATAAAAATATTTTTATGGATAAGAAAAACTACTTACAAGAGTGCTAATGTTTTTATAAAGATGAATTGAAGGCCGAGAAGCAAATTTTGCATGCAAAATTTAAAAATGCTTACGCATTTTGCACAAACGAAAGTTTGTGCGCTTCTCGGCAGTTGACCCGCACCCGCCGACTTAAAGGCAAGGCATATTACCCGCAAAAAGCTAAATAAAACAACGATAGGAGAGTTTATGAAAGACTTTGAACAAGAGAAAATGGACTATGGCAATGAAGAAAATGAAGAAGAAATGATTGAAGAGAGTGCATCAGATTCATCAGGCAATGGCAATGATAAAGGCATCATTTACAAAAGCATGAGTGAAGTGTTGCACGATTCAATGATTCCATATACAGAATGTGTTGTTATGGATAGAGCTTTGCCAAGAGTTGAAGATGGATTAAAGCCAGTTCAAAGAAGAATACTTTATTCTATGCTAGAGCTTGGTGTAACACCTGATAAACCATATAGAAAATCTGCAAGAATTGTAGGTGATTGCCTTGGTAAATATCATCCACATGGCGATAGCTCTGTTTATGATGCAATGTGTCGTATGGCACAAGATTGGGTTCTTCGAGCACCTTTAATTGACGGACATGGAAATTTTGGTTCTATTGATGGCGATAGCCCAGCTGCTATGCGTTACACTGAAACAAGAATGACACCTCTTGCAATGGAACTTATGAGAGATCTTGAAAAAGACACTGTAAGATGGAGCCTTAACTTCGATGATTCATTGAAAGAACCTGATATGTTCCCAGGAAGATTTCCAAATCTTCTTATAAATGGTGCGACAGGTATTGCTGTTGGTGTTGCAACAAATATTCCTCCTCATAATTTAGGCGAAACAATAGATGGTGTTGTTGCATATATAAACAACCCAAATATAAAAATTGATCAACTCATTAAAATTATAAAAGGACCTGACTTTCCTTCAGGTGGCGAAATTATTGATGAAGACGGTGGACTTGAACAGGCATATAAAACAGGGAAAGGAAAGATTTTAATAAGAGCCAAGGTTTCAGTTGAAAGAAGCGGTGATAAGAGCAGCTTGATTATCACAGAACTTCCTTATCAAGTAAATAAGGCTCAACTTTTGCAAAAAATTGCAGAACTTAAAGAGCAAAATAAAGACAAACTCGCATCCATAACAGAAATTAGAGATGAATCTGATAGAAATGGAATGCGTGGTGTTATAAAATTGAAAAAGGATGCAGACCCTAAGAAGATACTTGAATACCTCTATAAAGCAACCAACTTGCAAATTTCATATGGAATCAATATGGTCGCAATTGCAGGTGGAAAACCAAGACTTATGAATCTTCTTGAAATCATATCTTATTATGCAAATTATCAAAGAGAGATTATTGTAAGAAGAACCAAATACGATTTGAATGTTGCTCGTGAAAGAGCTCATATTGTAGAAGGCTTGCTTATCGCGATAAAAAATATTGATGAAGTTATCAAAATAATCAAAAAATCAGCTTCAGTAGGGGAAGCAAAGCAAAAATTAAGAGAAAAATTTAATTTATCAGAGAAACAGGCTCAGGCTATACTTGATATGCGACTTGCAAGACTTGTTCACTTGGAAGTCACAAAACTTCAAGAAGAGCTTGCTGCTCTTAAGCAAAAGATAGCAGAATATGAAGCTATACTTGCTTCAAAGAAATTGCAATATGATGTTGTAAAGAAAGAAATTCTTGAAATTAAGAAAAACTACAACACTCCAAGACGCTCTGCCTTAGGCAATGATTCAACTGTGGTTATAGAAGAAACTAAAGACGAAGACGAGAGCGGTGGGAAAAATTATATTGTTGCAATAACTGCTGGCAATACTATTAAAAAGGTGACATCTAAAAATTATTCAATGTCACAAAAATCGCTCACAGATAATTCAACAATCAATGATATTCCTGTTCAAATTGAAAGCTTTACAGGTGGCGAAACAATTTTGATATTGACAAGCCAAGGCAATGCCATCAAGACAAAAGTTCAAGATTTGAAAGAATGCAAGTGGAGAGATAAAGGAGCATCCCTTCTTTCAATAGATAAAAATATTGTGTTGAACGAAGTTCCTGTCAAAATTATGAAAATGCCACAAGAAGGTTCAGTTCTCTTTATGACAAAATATGGAATGGTTAAAAAGAGCGATGTTAAAGACCTTAATGTAAATAAGAATTTCTATCAAGTTTGCAAGGTTAATGATGGTGATGAAATCAAGAATATTGAAATTGATAAAAATGGCACAAGCATTTTGATGTTGACAAGAAAGGGTATGTCACTTAATTTTGATAAAGCTGATATTCCAACTCAGGGTCGTATTTCAGCTGGAGTAAAGGGCATAAATCTTGATGACGATGATAGTGTAATATTTGCAAAACAAGTTGATTTCCCTTATGTTGTGGTTGTGACGGATAATGGATTTATTAAAAAATTATCCACAACACAATTCCCATTATCACAAAGATATAGAAAGGGACTTAGATATATTAATTTCGCTAAGAATTGTAAAAATGTATTCTTTGCCTGTGATGTTGAAGGAAATGCAACTTTAGCAGTAGATTTTGGCTTAAAGATTCTTCCAATGGATACAAAGAAAATTCCAGAGAGTGAACGCTTAACAACAGGGAACGAAATTATCAAAAAGAATTTCTTTACAATAAGCAAGATGGTTTAAGGTTTGTTTAAATAATAAAAAAATAGCACTTTTGGGGTGCTATTTTTTATTTAAGATCGTTCAGCCTCTTCATTTATGGATAAAGATTTTTTTATTGCGTTTATATATTTACTTTTTACTTGTGATTTAAAATCTCTATAATCTTTTAAGTTGTTGCTCAAGTAAGGTTTATATTTTTTATATAATTCTAATTGCAATTTATATATTTCTTTTAATTCATCGCAATTTTTGCCAAGAATGACTTTTCCTGTCTTGGCGTCAAATTGATAAGCTAATAGATTTACAAACATCATATAATCTTCTGTGCTTTGTTTGAATAATTTTATATCAAAACCTAAACCTTGTTTAAAATTTAGTTTTAATCTTTCTTTATAAATTTTCAAAAAGAAAGTTTGAAGTTCAATTAACTTTTCAGCATTGTTATTATCGGCAATATCTATTAATGAGTCATTTAAATAAGTAGAAAATGATTTGCTATTTTGACCGGGGAAGGCATTTTTGAATTTTTGATTGAGTTTTTCTAAGTATGCTGTTGGATTTATGAAATAATTTTCTACAAAATCTTTTTCACCTAAGGCTTTTGGTATAAATTCAATAAGCGAAGAAATTGCAAAATTGCTTGATTCTGGATTGTATCCGCATATGCTCTGATTTTTATAGGTTTCAAAATAGCATATTTTTTGCCCAGTTGCGTCAAGAGCAAGCTTTTCAGCCATAAGTTCTTCAAGTCGTGAACAATAGGTTGAAGCTTTAGAGTGTGAAAAAAATCCTCCATTATGTTGAGAGTAAACAAGGTCAATGCTTTTATCATCGCCAGCAGCATGATTAAATTCGTGTATTATAATTTTGTCTGCGAGATTTTTTTTGAATTGTTTTAATGCTCCTTCATCTTTCAAAAGTTCGCGTATTTCAGGATTAAAAATATTTGAAATATTCCAATGTCTTGCTTGATTGTTTATCCTGTCAGGATTGAATGTTATGGCCTTAGAAGAGTGTTCATAAGCACCTTTTACATTTGTATTTTTGTCAATAATGATTTTTTTGACATTGTTTATTATCCTGTTTAAATAAATTTCTCCAAGTGACAAATCTTTTTGATGTGAAAAAACTTTTAAAAATTCGCCATCAACAATTTTATCTTTGCTTACTCTTTTGTAGTTTAAATCTAAATAATTTATGACTTTATATAAATCATCTATGATCCTTTGAGAAGGGAAAAAATTGTTTGCTGAAAGGATTTGTCTTAGTTTTTCTTTTTCCATAATTTCTCCTAATTTTGACTGCTTTTCATATTAAATTGAGTGTTTCTGTAAATAAGCTAAAAAATTTAGTTTTTTTGTTTTGATATTTATAGCTCTCTTTCTTCATCAAAGTTTTCGTTTTCAGATTCAATTCCAAGTTTCTCTTTACGGAATTTTTCTCTGCTGTCTAATGAAGAGTTTACAAAATTTTCAATTTCTTTTTCATCGGTTATTCCATTTATTTTAGCCACGGCTTTAAGACCATTTTTAAGTAGTTGTGTAGGCACGACAAGACCACGATTGAAACGCTCGTATTTTGCTTTTAATTCATCATTGTGGTTTTTAATTATTTCTGATAGTTTTTTTTCATGTATAGTTCGATAACTTTTATATTTAAATTTGTTGCGTACATATTTTCCAACAATAATATCTTTTAGGGGAGACATAATATTCAAATTAATCTCTTTTGCTCTTTTTTCAAGTTGATCAAAGATTTCTTGATTATTGCATTTGAATTCTTTGAATCTTTTTAGAATATCATAGTCAATATTATTGATGTCAATATTATCTAAATAGTCTTGAAATTCTTTAAGCTCTGGATATTGTTGTAATATTGTTTCAGGGTAAAATGATGGAACTTTTAGTTCAGCTAAATCATTTAAATTGTGATTTTTAAGAGAAGAAATCAACCTTTGTTCACAGCCAGCTTTAAACTTTTCCCTTTCTTGATTATATTTTTCTTCATCAGCTTCAATTTTTTTCTTTAAATCATAGTCTTTTATTATACTTTCTAAATTCTTCATGTTGAAAATATCACACAGAAAATTATCAGCTGTTTTAACGCTGCTAGGAATAAAATTAATTGAATTGTATTTATATTCATGTTTTTTATCAATATAAATTTTGTTATTATCATAGAAAATTGGACTTTCAAACATATAATTTGTGTTTTCACCATGTAATTTATAAGAAAATATGTCATTTGGATTTAGCATAAAGAAATTAATGGTTGGCAAAGCATTATTACCTTTTTTGCAATCCCAACAGCTATCGTTGTATGTTATATGGTTGATGTTATAAAGAGGGTCTTTTATATAAACAATATTGTTTGCATGCCCACCAAGCCACTCTTTATTTTCATCTTTGTATACACTAAGCCCTTGATCGAAACAAACAAGCTCATCCTTTTTGAAAGTACGGTCGCATAGCATTTTCAAAAGAGAGGCAAACCCAGAACAAATTACATGATTAGATGCCAAAACTCCAATCCAATTTCTCATATCATCATCAGCAAAATTTTCATTTTCATTATAAACCCGATTTGCTGCAAAGTTATAAACAACTACAAATTTTTCTGCAACAGATAGTTTTCTTTCTTTGCCATTTTGGTCTTTGATTGTCATGTTGTTAACTTTATCTACAAATTCATCAATAATGTTTTTGGCTATAGTAAAGTTTTTATAGTTGCCAATTCCGTTTTTTAACAAAAGAACGCAGTCGACACCATTTTCTTCGCAAACTTGATTATAATTTTTTATTTGGGCTAACTCTTGTTCGTCATCAATATAATCTTTTTTGAGATACAAAAGGATTTTTTCTATTTTTATATTTGTGTTCTTAAGTTTTTCTTTCAGTTTGTCAATTTTGCTTGAACTTGAAAGTTCATATGTAAAAACACGCAAAGAACATGGTTTATTTTTCGCGATGATTTTATCCAATGTTAAATCATATAAATAGTTTATTTTTTCATTATCTAAATCATAATTATAGATCATATCAGCCTCTAATTAATTATAGTTAAGATAAGTAAAAAAGTCAATAAATAAAATTCTTGAAAAAGTCATATAAAAAAATAAACTACATAAATATATCTTGTAATGGGAAAAAATTCGACATTATTCAACTACTTTTATTTGTAATCAACATTTTTCTCATTGCTAATTTTTTAATAATATTTTATCATTAAAAGCGAGGTTTGTAATGCCATTTTGCGTAATCAAATCAAGAACCATCAAAATCTTTTTAGCCATGCTTGCCGTAGTTATTTTGCTGTGTATATCCTTTGAAGGGGGCGCGTGTGCACAGGTGTGGTTTGGCAATTCATCAAGACTTGTTCCTATTTATAGAGTAGACACCGAAGAGAAACAGGTTGCAATATCTTTTGATGCGGCATGGGGAGCGGACAAAACACAACAAATTTTAGATGTACTAAAAGAATATGAAGTGACTGCAACATTTTTCTTAGTCGGCTTTTGGGTTGATAAGTATCCAGATATGGTGAAAGCAATCGACGAAGCTGGGATGGAAATAGGCACGCACTCAAACACACATCCAGACATGGTAAAATTAGATAAGTCGACAATATTAAGTGAGCTTGAAACTTCAATATCCAAAATAAAGGACATAACAGGCAAAGAAGTCACAGTTTTTAGAGCTCCTTATGGTTCATATAACAACACTTTATTAAAGACAACGGAAGAGTTGGGACTAAAAACAATACAATGGGATGTCGATTCACTTGACTGGAAAGGATTATCAGCAGCTCAGGTTACTGACAGAGTGATGAAAAATACTCAAAATGGTTCAATTATACTCATGCACAACAATGCTGACAATGTTGTTGAATCGCTGAGATTGACACTTGATTGGCTTAAGATGAAAGGGTATAAAATCACCAGTGTTGGAGAACTTGTATATGGCGAAGATTATACAATAGATTCAAATGGCGTACAGCACAAGAAATAAAAGGAGAAAATATGAATAATACGACAGCAATAGCAACACCAAATAACAAAGGACAAATCGTGGGAAAACTTATAGATGGGGCAGAGAATGTCTTTGAGGTCGAGGGCGAAAAATTTTACGAAGGAAAAATTGCGGTCGAAAGATTATCAAATGCAGTTGATTTGTTGCCAATAACCATATCAGAAAAATTGATAAAAGCAAGCAAGATTAAATTTGAAAAGGGAACTTTTCTTGCTTTAGGTGGCGAACTGCGAAGCTATAACAGACAAATTGATGGGAAAAGTAGACTTATTTTATCATTTTTTGTAAAAGAAGTTTTGGATAGTCAAGATGTTGAGGAGGATTGCACCAACAACTTAACATTGACTGGATATATTTGCAAAGAACCCAATTATAGAGTGACTCCTTTTAATAGGCAAATTTGCGACATACTTGTTGCAGTCAATAGACCAAATTTTAATAAGTCAGACTATATTCCTTGCATTCTCTGGGGAAGAAATGCAAAACTTATGCAAAGCCAAAAGATTGGAACGAAGATAACTTTGCAAGGTCGAATTCAATCAAGGAATTATAGAAAAGAGATAAAAGAAGGGATATTTGAAGAAAAGACAGCCTATGAAGTTTCTTGTCAAAAATTGTTGATAGAAGAAAAAGAAGATGCTGTGACGACAGACGAAGTGAGGGCATAGTACAAAACAAAGTTTGTAAAAAGAATCAATGATATAATTTATAAAAAAGGACATAATTTATAAATTTTGATTTTTTATTGTTTAAAGAGCATAAATGCTCTTTTTTTTGTTGTTGACATTTCTCTTTGCGCATGTTAAAATAAAATGTCAAAAAAAGGGGGATAATGTGGGTAAAAAGAAAGAAAAAAATAAAAAAGAATTAAATAATGATGAAAATACTGAAAATTTAGATAATATAAAAGAAAAAAATGATAAAAAAACAAAAAAGAATAAGATGTCAAGAAAAGAATTGAAAGCTTATAGAAAAGAAAATAATATACCTACATTATGGACTTATTTAAAAGATTACAAATTTGCAATATTTAGTTATATTTTAATTACGGCAATTTCAATTGGAGCAGGGGTTTATACAACAATTTTGGCTGCTGATGCACTCGCTGATGTGACTGAAGGGTTTTATCGAAATTCAATTATAAAATTTGCAATAATGACAGGACTGATGATATTTTCAAGAATACTTAACTATTTGCTGAACTTGATCTATTTTAAGTATTCAACAAAGATTGTATCAAGAATGAATAATGATTTATCTTATCAGGCATTCAAGTTTAGTGCAACCACATATGCGAATAATTCTACTGGGACTTTTGTATTGAGGATTGTAGATGATCCTAATAGAATTATTGCCCAAATAACATCGGTTGTAGATATAATTGGGAATATAATTGCAAGCGTTATAATAACAATTTATATCCTTACTTTGAATTACATGGTAGGATTATCTCTAGTTGCATGTGCAATAATATGTTATTTTATCGAAAGTTATAGGATTAAACTTAGAAAGAAGAACAGAAGAATATCAAACAAAAAGCGCGACAAAATCAATTCTTTAACAACTGAAATTGTAAAAAGCGAAAGAGATATTAAATCTTTAGGACTTGAAAACAAATTAAAAACAATTTCAAAAGAATATTATGATGATTACAACAGTTTTAATTATAAAATGTCAATGCAAAACACTTCGCTCGTAACAACACGCGCAGTTATAACATTTATTTTTTCATTTATTGCTTTATTGCTCGGAATAATATTACTTGAAAAATCATTGCTTGTTTTGGCATCATTTATGGTTATTTATTCCAATAGATCAAGCATTATTAATGTAATTTCATTTGCGGGGAATTTATTTGATATTATAAGTGATGTAAAGGTTTACGGAAAGAGGGTTTTTGAACTATTTGATAAAAATGTATTTCCTGTTGAAACATTTGGGGCTGTTGACTTGCAAGATGTTAAAGGGGAAATTGAATTTAAAAATGTTAGTTATGCTTATGAAGATAAATTGAAAAACAAGGATGATTTGAATAAAGAAGATGAAGATAGTGAGGTTGTAAAAAGAGATAAAGTTCTTGAAAACTTATCTTTCAAAATAGAGCCAAACACAACAGTTGCTTTTGTTGGAAAATCTGGAAGTGGCAAATCTACAATTTTGAGTTTGATGTCAAAAATGTATTCAGTTGACGAAGGCGAAGTTCTTATAGATGGCATAAATATAAATGACTTAAGTAAAGAGTGCTTAAGAAACAATATTTCTCTTGTAAACCAATTTCCATACATATTTGATATGACAATATATGAAAATCTTTTGATGGCGAAAGGAGATGCGACAGAGCAGGAGGTGAACGAGGCTATTGAAAAGTCATATTTAAAAGAGTTTATTGATGGCTTGGCTGATGGAATAAATACAGTCGTTGGAGAAAGCGGAATAAAGCTATCTGGTGGGCAAAGACAGCGACTAGCCATTGCAAGAGCGCTTTTAAGAAAATCAAGGATTATAATTTTTGACGAAAGCACAAGCTCACTTGACAATGTTGCACAAGAATATGTGAAGAAAAGTATAGACAATTTGAAAGGGAGCAGCACAATAGTCATAGTGGCTCATAGATTGTCTACTATAAAAAATGTTGATAAAATCTTCTTCTTAGAGGATGGCAAAATTACAGATAGCGGAACATTTAAAGAACTGTTTGATAATAATGAACATTTCCATCACATGTTCTTAGCGGAAGAAATTGAATAAAAAATATTAAGAAAGCTAAATATTTCAACAAAAAAACACAATACTATTATTGTGTTTTTTTGTTATAGATATCATGTTTAGAATTATTGCTTGAATTATCCGCAATATTTTCTTCGACAACGACTTTAAATTTTTTGCCGTCAATCAATTGAATTGTGAAAATATTCCCATTTTGAGTAATTTTTGCATTTAAGTCTTCTTCAAGTGTTAAAGCTAAAATATCTATAATATCGTTCATAATGTTCTCCTTTGTTTTTAAATTTTTATACTAGCGGTAGAAAGTCTACGCAAGTATTATACCTTATTTTTTATTACAATTAAAGAGAATTATTTGACTTGTTTTGTCGGTTGATAAGCTTTTTTGTCGAATATTTTTTATTAAATGGGGAATGAATGAGCTTTAGTGAAATTTTGAATGATTTAATCATAGATAATGGCTTAACAAAAAGACAAGTTGCTATTAAATGCAAGATTACGACTTCGCAAATGACCTCGTTTTTGAGAGGGGCAATACCAAGCATAGAAACAGCAGTGAGAATAGCAAACTATTTTTCATGCTCTTTAAACTATTTGATGGGAATTGATGAATATAAAGACCAAACAAAGATTACAAATGAGGAATATGATTTAGAAAATTTTTTTGATAGATATAATAGGGTGTTGGAGCTAAATAAAATAAGCCATTGGAGGCTTTGCCAAAACTTGGAGATAAGCGAGTCTAACATAAGAGGTTGGAAGAGAGGCGCAGTTCCAAAACTTGATACTCTTGCAAAAATATCATCTTACCTTAATTGCTCAATTGATTATTTGCTTGGAAGAGCAAAAAATTAAGCGAAGTGAAAGCTTATTTTCAAATTGAGTGTTCTTCAATTTGTTTTTCAATCCAAGCCATAATAAGACCAACAATAAAATTGATTTCTTTTTCATTTAGTGTTTTATTCATAGAAATTTTGTGCCATTTAAATAGGCAGTTTCGACAGCAGGTTGCCGTGGCATGTTGTGCTATGAAAACAGGGTGACCTTTCATAGGTGTTTGCTTTCCATCATTGATTGGATTTGCTGGAGCTAGGCGCTTAGATATAAAGTCATAAGCATGGACTTTGATTGTGTCAAAACCCTTTTTATTGATATAATCAATGTCGTTTTCTTTTAATATAAACTTGCTTCTAAATTTAGAAGATTTTAATTTTAATAAGATTTCGCTGTAATCGTTCATGTTTTCATTTTATCATAATTCGACATTAATTAATAAAAAAATCACGAAATTTCGTGATTTTTTATGCTTTTTACCAAATTATTATTGAATCTAAATTAAAACTCCCTTTTGTTTTAATTTTAATTTCATGTTCTCCGTCATTCAAAACATTGGATAAGAAAACAATTTTGTTTGCCTCTTCGTTTGCTATATTAGAAATTGTATCAAATTTTTTGCCGTCTATATAGACATCAAATGAAGATATTTTTTCTCCTGCAAAAGACATGATTGCAAATTGTGAACCATTGAAATTAAATTTTAATTCAATATTTTCTCCAACATAATTATGCCCAAAAGTAGATAAGTGATTTTCGATTTTCCAATTTCCAAAATATTCTATTCGCTTGTCGTCAGGGGATAACTGTGTTCCATTTTCAATATTGTATGAAAATTCTGCATATCTATAAGCAATATATTTGGTTGCAGGTGCTGTTGTATCAGTTACAACAAGTTTGTAATATCTTAACGATGTTAAAGCAATGTTTAACACGACATTGTTGCCTGTGATACTTAGATTTTCTTGTTCATTGATTAATTCAAGGTTGTCAAGAGTTGTCCCTGCGTAAAGCTTGAATGTTTTTGGGAGATATTTTTTTGAAGGTTCACCATAAATTGTGAATGTGTTTGCAGTTATGGTTTCACCCAAATCAACAGTTAGCTCAAATGGATTGTTGCTATTAATTGGTGTTCTGTTTGAGTGAATGAAGTTGGTTTTGTTGTCATCAAAGAGGTTTGATATAGGGTAATTTTCATCCCATGGTTGATAATTTGTTTCAACTAAAGTTTGTGCTTTATCTGGTGTGTCATGATAAGTATAGGCAAAATTGTGTGTATAAAAATATTCTGAAGTGAATTCCTCATATTCATAAGAATTTCTATAGGCATTAAGATAGCTTACAGATACATTGTCACCATTAAATTTGCCCCAGCCAACACCAATGAAGCTTCGTTCATAAGTTACCATAAGCGTAGCTTTGAAATACAACCACTGTCCTTCTTCAAGTGATAAATCATGATAATGTTCAGGGTTTGTTAAGTCAAAATCTGGACTGTTTGTTTGATTGTTGACTTTCGCAACACAATTAAAGGTTGTTCCGTCTGTGGATATATAGAGATTGGCATATCTTCGTGCTCTTAAAGCAATTCGATATTTTCCTGTATCTTTGATAAGAATTTTACCCTTTATTTCCATAATTGCATTGTTTGTTGGCTTTGGATCCCATATTTCTGCGTTTCCATTTTGGACATTGTTGATATTGTCCTCATATTTTACTGTTTGATAACCTGCATAATTGTTTTTATAAGCTTCATCAAGTGAAGAATACATTGTATCGTTTGTATAAGTGTAAACTGTTCGTTCGAGCATGCTGCTGTCAACAGCTTGTTCAAATTCAAGCACTAAGTCGACATCTTCAACATTGAAGGCTTTGTCATCTTTTGTGATTGACAATGTAACAATGATTTCACCTGATGCTTTTTGAGTTTCGCTTGGAATGTAAGTGTAAGTACCATCAGTATTGTCGACTATTCTTCCATTTTTAGGGGAGGTTATATTTTTGATTTTATAAGAAAAGCCACTTGGCAAAATAATATTGTTTTTAAGGTCAATCAAAAAGTTTTCATTTGCTGGAATTTGATAAGGTTGGACAGTCTTGCTGAACTGTTTTTGACCTTGATACAAAAAGCTTCGACCTGTTTGATAAATTGTGGCAACTGGGACATAGATAGGATAACCTTTGCTTTGCACTTCTTGTTTTACATTGTCAGATATTGTTTGATGTAACAGGCTTTCAAAATAATAAGTCATGTCATATTGCATTGTTTCACAAAGAGATTTATACCATGTATCAGCACCGCCAGAGCCATTGCCATATTGAGTTGCCTTGATGAAGAGTTCTTGACCAAAAGTATGCAAAATGTTCGCATAAGTGTCAAGATTGCTGTTTTTTGATGATGTGTTCAGCGTTTGCTTTAAAACCCAACTTGGATTTGTATATCTGTTCCAACTTGTCGCATAATTACCTTGGTTTGCATTGGCTAAAGAGCGTCTTGAAGAAATTTTTGTGAAAAGACTATAAGAAACAAGACTTACTGCGTTGTTTGTTACTTCATCGCCAGGCGAAAATCCGAATTTTTGATAATGATGGTTAAACTCATGGATGCAACCCCAGAAAGGATCAGAAGCATTCGTCACAGCACTTTCATAATCAAGTGCAGCTGTAAGACAATTGAGAGGGCAGTTTACTGTATAACGCCCAACAAATGCAACCATACTTCCGGCTGCGATGAAAGGATCATATAAGAATGTTATCCCAACATCTCCAGGAGAGCCGGAAGGAACATTATTTGAAACAAGTGCGATTTTGTCCCAAAGCACTGCGGCTTTATATAGGTCATAATAATCAAATTGTTTGACTCTGCTGTTTGGTCCAGAATGTCTTACTCCATCATACCAAACTTCCAAATCAAAATAAGGTGCAGAAGATTGATTGAATTCAAACTCTTCTTCTGATGTGTAACCAAGGATAAAGTGTGAATATTTTACAGCTCCTGAAATTGTTATAGTAAAAGTTGTGTTTTTATTGATTGGCTCTACATAAATTGGTCCGCCAAGATAAGAGCCGACATAAGCAGTCGATGAATTTATGGTCATGGTATTGACAATGTATGGCATACGATTAAAATCTCTTTCCAGCCAAATATTGTTTGCTTGACCATTTGTTAAAATCTGACCAATATGGATTTTTACTCCACCAGTTTTTGCCAAATCGTCTTCTGAGATTTCTATTTTTACAACTTCACCAGCAGGTGCATATAAACCCGTAATATGATTTCCTCTGCTTCGTGATTTGATTGTCATTCTTTTTATAACTGCTTCTTCACTGTCACTAACATTGCCTTCATACATTCCAACTGAAGCGGTATGTTTGTATAGATGTCGACCTGTGGACACACCATTAAGGTAAAGGTTTCCTTGTTCATCCATGCTATCATAAGATGATGAAGAGGCATTTAAAAGTTGATTTTCATTTGTTATTGCTTGCTTTTCTTCTTTAGTTGCTCCAGACAACATTTGCCCATAAACAGGGTAGCGAGCAAGCCCTTCGTTTGATAGCTCTGGCAAGCTTCTTTTTGTCGTTCCTAAATATTCGGCTTGATATCCAACTTTGCTAAAGTTTGGATAAGAAAAAGAGAAGCCTTGCAAGTTTTCTGATGAGCGCGGTTTAAATATAAAAATAAAAACACCTGTCAAGACTAATAATAAAATTAATGCGATAATAGCAATGATAATTTTGCTCTCTTTTGTTTTTTTCATAATACTCCTTTGCTTTTTAATGTATTTTAATGATAACACATTTATTTAGAAAAAACCATAGTTATGGACAATATTTTTATAACAAAAGATCAGCTTTCTCTTTATATTGCATGAATTGAAATTTTAAGTTTGATTCAAATTCTTTTGCTAAGCTATAAAAACTGCATGATAAAATAAAGAGGGTTGGAAAATAAAAAATGAAAATAGTAATAAAAAATAATAAAAATTACAATAAAAAAACTATGACATGTGCCATAGTTTTTATTTTTCTTAGTTGTTGTCTGCAGATTTGATTTTTGCAGCTTTTCCAGTCAATTCGCGAACATAGTATAATTTTGCTCTTCTTGGGCTACCTTTTCTCACAACATCAATACTTGCAACGATAGGTGAGTGTAAAGGGAAAGTTCTTTCAACGCCAACACCATTAGATATTTTTCTAACAGTGAAGCTTTCTCTAACAGCGCCATTTTTACGAGCGATAACAACGCCTTCATAGGCTTGGATTCTTTCTTTATCGCCTTCCTTGATTTTAACACCAACTCTAACAGTATCACCGATGTTAAATTCAGGTATAGACTCTTTCATATTTTCCTTTTCAATTTGGTCAATAATGTTAGCCATTGTAATTCTCCTTTTAATAGATTTTTATAAAGTGCAATTTTGCACAAGGTATGGTAAAAAATTGATTTTAGCCTCTTTTTCTAGCTCTTTTGCGAGCGGCTTCTCTTTTCTTCTTTTTAGCAACGCTAGGCTTATCATATGCTTCTTTTTTTCTTATATCACCGATAATACCATCTTTTTGGCATTTTCTTTTAAATCTTTTTAAAGCACTTTCAAGACTTTCGTTTTCGCCTACTTTAACAGTTGTCAATCTTCTCACCACCTTCTAATTTTAATAGTCTTATATAATATAGCATAATGAGTTTAGGATTGTCAAGGGAAAATAAGATTTAAATTATGAAAACATGAAAAATATAATACTTTAAGCTATTGACTTTTATGATTAATAAGGATATACTAAGATTAAGAAGGGTATATGGATTATAGTTTTAATATAGATGATTTAACATTAGATGCATTTAAGAGATTGATTAATAAAAAGAAAACTATTTTAATTAATGAAAAAAATAATAATGAAACTTTAAGCGAAGAAGATATAGATATAATAAACCTATATCATAATATAAGAATGGTTTTGTATATCAGAGAGAAGAAACTAGATTTTATCAATTTCAAGAAACTTTCGCAAGATGAAGATTATAAAAAATTAAAAGAAATATTGTTTAATTCATTGATGGGTAAAGACGACTTAGATTTATGTTGTGATATACGAAATTGTTTTGCACATAATAGTTTTGATATTGAAAAGAACAATGGGAAACTGAGAATAAACTTATATTTTGATGGTACAAATTCAATTCCTGTTACCCCAGAGGAATTAAATCAATATGTTTCGCTTTTAGTTAAACATATTGATAAAAATCTGATTGAAAAGAATTTTAATATTATTACTGATAAGAAAAATAAGATAGATATGCTTGACAGATTTGATGCAATGGTTGTGAAAGATCTTTTATTAAAACTTTTAAACAAGAGCGACAGTGTTACTTTTGAAAACGGAAATATTAAAGTAAAAAATAATATAATGTTAGATTTGAATGAAGGGGATTTGCCAAATAGCATATTAAAAAAAGATGTGTTATATAAAAAAGTAGAAAAAGATTTGATAAATTTCTTAAACAAATATTCACAGGCAAATCAAAAAGATAAAGAAAACATTGCTTCTGACATATTAAAACTTTATAAGTTTGATAGAAATGACGAAAAATTTTTAAGATCAATAATAAACAATGGTAAAAATAGGATTCCTAAACGAGATAAAAACAAAATTAAAGATATTTTGGTCAAGAACAATGTGTTAAAATTAATTAATGATTTAGAACGAGATAAAATTTTGTCTATTTTAAAGATTAAGGATAGGAAGAAGAGCCTTTTATTCAACATATTATCAAAAGAAAACAAATCGGCAATAAAAAATTTTTATATTGATGATATAAAATATGATCAACTTATGTCTTATGATATAGTAAACAATATGTTTAATAATGAGTTATTGTTAGATATGGGAAGCAGTTATAATGAATTAATAGCAAAAGTTAATAAAAACTTAAGATTAAAGTCAAACATAGAAACAAAGCTATTATCAAATACGGGCTACTCTATTTATAGATTCACTAATGAAAAGAAGCTGGTTGGTCAAGACATCTTAGATATGTTGTTATTTACATTTTCAAAGTGTTTTGATAAAGATTTGGTTGATAAAACTTTATACAATAAAGATTTATTTTTACAATCGGTACTATTAAAAAACAACATAAAGGGACATAAAGTTTTTGATGAACTGCTAACTTTAAGAAACTCTATAATTCATGGCGATTATAACATTAATAAAGATGGAACTATAACTGTGTATAGTTATACTTATGATAAAAAGAATATAATGCAAAAAATAAAAAAGAATATAAAAGTTTTGCAATATAACAAAAAGCCAATAGAAGAAATTTATAAGGAAAAGCATATAGGTCGAATTTATAATTTATGTACAAAATTCCCTTTATCTTCAATATATACTTCAATTTATGAAAAGGAAGCATGTCAAAACCCTGAGATATTAAAGGAATTGACATCGAAGACTTTATCTTATGATGAATTGATAAAATTATGCGATATTTTAGTAAATATATATGAGAGTAATAAAATGCTTCATAATAATATAAGTTTAAATAATGTAAATAATAATTATTTTGAGAAATCATGTTAATATGTTTATAAAAAAGGATGTTCAAAATTTTGATATTTGATTAAAAAATGCTAGGTATAGTCCTAGCATTTTTATTTTCGTATAATTTTGACTAAAGCGCCGTCCTTAAAAGGGGATAAGATTTTGACATCAACAATGCTGTCAATGATTTCATCTTTGTTCTTTAATGATTGTATTGGGATATAGCATCTTATATAGTTTTTGCTGTATCCAACATAATAGTCATCTATTTTTTCTTCAATCAAAACTACTTCATTTTTGTTTTTGCTTACGAAGTTTGTTTTTAATTCTTCATTTAAGGCATTAAGCTTTTCAAATCTTTTTTGTTTGATTTGTGGTGCAAGGTCTTTATATAATTTTGAAGCAACAGTGCCGTCTCTGTTTGAATATTGAAAGATATGCAGTTGGCTAAAGTTCACATCTTTAATGAAGTTGAAAGTTTCTTCAAATTCCTCCTCACTTTCACCAGGGAAGCCGACAATAACATCTGTTGTTATTCCAGCCAAAGGGAAATATTTTCTGATAAGTGAAACGCTTTCTTTAAATTCTTTTGCAGTGTAGTGCCTGTTCATTCGTTTAAGCACGCTGTCACTTCCGCTTTGAAGAGATAAGTGAAAATGAGGACAAAAATTGTTAAGTTTGCTTAGTCCTTTCACAAATTCTTCACTCACAAGGCTTTCTTCCATTGAAGACAAACGCAATCGTTTGCCAAAGGTATCAAGCTCTTGAAGCAGAGTTAAAAGTGCAGGCTTACCGTCTATTTTATAGTCGGTTACATTTATCCCAGTAAGCACAATTTCTTTTATGCCATCATCAAGCTTTGACACTTCGTCAATAATAGAGAATATTGCTCTTGACCTGCTTCTTCCTCTTAAGTATGGGATTATGCAATAAGAGCAGAAGTTATTGCAACCATCTTGTATTTTTATATAAGCACGAGTCCTAGATTGTTGAGCAAACAAATCATCTTCATATGCTTTTGGCAATTTCAATATTCGCTCGCGTTTGCGAAGCAATCTTTTGTCGTTTTTGGCAAGTTTGTCAATATAAGTTGAAATTTTTATTTTCCCAGCGACACCACAAACATAGTCAACATTCTTTTCAAAGAATTGTTCAGAATTCTTTTGACTTGCACATCCACATATAAAGAATTTGGCATTTGGATTGAATTTTCTGCATCTTGCAATCATTTGTCGAGATTTCTTTTCAGCTTCTTGCGTGACAGCACAGGTATTGATAACATAAATGTCGGCAGGCTCAAGAGATTCTGTCGTTTGATATCCTTTAAGTTTCAAATTATACACCAGTGCATCACTTTCATATTTGTTCACTTTGCACCCAAGTGTCATTACACATATTTTCATAGCAAAGATATTTTAGCAAAGTTTTCAACAAAAATCAACAAATGTAAAAACAAAAATTATAAATAATAAAATCAAAAATAAAAAATAATTAAATAAATTCGACAAAAAAATAAAAAATAAAATTAAAATTATTATTTAAAAATAAATTAATTATATTTTATTATTTTTTTAATTATTATTTTCAATTATTTTTAACTTTTTTATTAAAAAAATATTTTTTATTATTTTAATATTATTTTGATGTTTTTTAATGTTATTTTATTTGGTTTAAACAAAATTGATGAAACAACATATCTTGTAATAGGGTTGTGTAAGAAAAAAGGGGAGATTATGTCTTTTATACAGCGTTATTCAACTATAGAACGAGGAGGTATTCGTTTTATAGGGAACACTTTAGGGCTCAGCAAAATTTCAAATGCTTTGGCTGCTGGTGCTTTGGGCTCTATAGGTGCTTTTACTTCGTTAACTAATAATCAGTTTTCAAATTTCCCAGTAGGCAGTACTTCAAATTATTTAGAAAATGGGTCAAGTGCAAATTTGAACTTACCAGTTGGAAGCACAATACTTCATGCAGAATTGGTTTGGGGCGGTCTTTATAGGTCGCAAACTCAAGACATTTCAAACTTGCTTGACAATGCGGTGACTTTTATAGCAGGAGGCAATTCTTTAAGCATTTCTCCTGATCCAACCACATCTCAAAATTTTTTAATACCTGATCAAGCGTTTCCATTAGGCTTTTATGTTAGAACAGCTGATGTGACGAATATTGTTTCAACAGTCTTAAACGGGCAGTATTCGCTCACTCAAGTTCCTGCACTGTTGATTGCAAATGATAATCAGACCAGCCAAACAAATCATGCTGGTTGGACTCTTTGTAATAAATTAGGAGAAAAAATATGTTTATAACCAATCAATCAAATGTAACATTCATTTTTGTTTTGCCAGATGGAAGCACAGTTCCAGGGCAAGCTGAAAGTAATATAGTCAGCACAGAAATAATTTCTGTTGACTTCAGCAAGTTGAAAGCTACACCTCGTTCGTTTATAGAAGAGGATGAGATGACAACGCAAACTGTAACTTTGACAAACAACACACTTTATCCAATAACCAATTTGTTCTTTAACGATTCATTGGGCAATGACGCAACTCATGTTCCTGCATCAGTTGTGATAGATAATGTAAGCTATCCAGGATATGTATTGTTACAGGTTTCAATTTACCTGATTTGCCTGTTGGCGGAAGCACAACAATTGCTTATACTGTCATAGCAGACAACCCAAAAACCCAAGACAGCGTTGATAACTTTGCTACAGTAAATTATACTATTGACGACCCAATAAGTGGTCCTAGAGAATTTACAGAAAACACCAACACCGTTCCTTTGCTGTTATTGCATTGTCTTTAAGCGTTGTAAAGAGCGTTGATAAAGGGGTTGCGAATAGAGGAGAAATATTGACTTATACTTCGTTAATAACCAACACTGGGACTCAAACCGTTACCGATTTGGTATTCTCAGATGTGTTGCAACCTGACATAACATTTGTGCCTAACTCAGTTAAAATCAATGATGTTTTGCAACCAGGACTCAACCCAATTACAACATTTGCATTGCCTAATCTGTCAGTTGGCGCAAGCGTAAAAGTTGAATTCCAAGTAGTAGTCAATTAAAGAGGTGAGTATGCAAGTGATAAATAATGTTTCAAGTGTTACAGTTTCGACTGCAGAACAACCAACAACATTTTTTAGCAATAATGTTCAAACGCTTATAAATTCGCCAATAAATCCGTCACCATGTCCTCCAGCAATTTGCTTCTTTTTCGATTTTGATGAAAATTGTTTCTTTAGAGTTTGCAATCAAAATGATTTTTGCAATTGTTGCCCTAATAATGGGGGACAGCCACGCGATATTATGTTAGGAAATTGGGATAATAATAACAACTGCAATAATTGTAATGGTTTTGGGAATAATATGAACAATTGGAACAATCAATGTCATAAATCAAATTGCCCATGCAGAAATTGGTGTAACTGCCAATGGAATAATTGTGAAAGAAGATGTCATGATTGCAGGAATTGTCCAATATGTGCCGCACTATTGCTGTGTTGTTTATGCTAAAAATAAAAATGGAAAAGTCACATTATGTGGCTTCTTTTAATTTAAAAAATATAATTTATATATTTGCAAAAAGCAATTTAATGTTGTATAATAGGAGAGCGGCACTCATAACACAAGCAACAATATGCTCAAAAATTTCGAGATATAAAACATAAAAGTTATGTTCCCATAGTAAAGTGGATATTACAAGCCCCTCCTAAGGGCTAGTCACAGGTTCGAGTCCTGTTGGGAACACCAAAGTTTAAATTGAAATAATTAATTGAAAAATTAAATTGTAATTAAAAATTTTCTTATATTAATTAAAAATATTTTAAATTATATAAATATTTTAAGTTATTAACTTTATTTTATTGTTTGCTAAAGTTTATAAAAATTCAATATTTATAAAAAAGGTAGGAGTAATCCTACCTTTTTTAATGTATGTAACATTTTATATTAAGTTCCAGTGCTTTTATATTTGCGTAAGCTTAAATTGAAAAATATGATGCAAGGAATAACAAACAGCATTCCAAGTAAAGGCGATATTGCACATAGCCATGAAGGTATAGAGCCTATTTCTAAAATATATGATAATGGAAGATAGTTAAAACAAGCAATAGGAATTATAAAAGTAAATATTCTTGTCAGCCATTTGGCATAAATATTAATAGGGTAGTAGGCAAGTTCTTTACTTCCATTTGTCAGAATGTTTAAAAATTCTAGATTCTCAACTGTATATATGCTGATGCCTGCACTTAAAACAAATAGTCCGAAGATAACAAAAATTCCACAAATATATGTTGAAATCAATACAAGAACTTTTAATATATTCCAGTCAACATTTATATTTACAATAGCAATTATGCTTATCACAATGCCTAAAATAACGCGTGCAAGTTTTGTAAATTCAATTTTTGAGCCAAAAATTTGATAATGAATATTTACAGGTCTTATCAAGAATCTATCCAATTCACCAGATTTAATAAGCTTTGGAAATTCATCGTATCCTCGTGCAAAACATTCTGTTAGTGAGAAAACTGTGTAAACAATTCCCATCATTAATAAGGACTGATAAAATGTCCAACCAGCAACAGAGTTGAATTGACTGAAGAGTAGATAGACAGCCAATATTTCGCTTATATTAATCAAAATTTGATTGAATGTTATAAACATCATATTGTAGCGATATTGAAAGGAAGATTTTAAATGCATTTTTAAATAATTCTTATATAGCATATTAACCTCCTTGAATTACTGCTTTTTTTAGAGCAGTATTTATTAAAAATTTTCCAAGCAAAATTAATACTATAAGCCAAGCAAAACCTATTGCAAGATAGATTAATCCTTCGTTTATTCCCACATTTCCTATATAAAGCCTAAAAGGAAGATCTGATATAAATCTAAATGGTAAATAGTTTAATACATTTTGAATACTTTCTGGTAATAGGGGAAGAGGTATTATAAGTCCGCTTAACAAGTTTGAAATTGAAGAGACAATTCCTATAGAGCCTTTTTCTGAAAGGGTTTTAAAAGTTAAGAATACTGCAAACATTGATATAGCATGACTCATTAATAACCCTAAAATTAAACCTAAAAAGAACAGAACAAAGGCGACAAAACTTGTTGGTGCATGAAGGTTTAAGTTTTCTGGCAGTAACACTGCTATTATTATTATAGGCAGAAATCTTAAAAGTGTTGAAGCAAGTTTTTGACCTATGCCTTCCGCATACCATTGATTATAAATGTTTATGGGGCGAACAAATTTATAACAAACATTTCCATTTGTGATTTCAGTTCCAATTCGTTTTCCCATGACAATATATCTCATAGCAAAAAATGCTTGACCAAGCCATATGTATGATGTCATTTGTGCAATTGTTAAACCATTGATAGTATCCGATTTCATAAATGCAGAGTATAAATATATTTGTAATAATCCCCAGAAAAATTGGGTTGCGATACCTGAGATTGCTTTTGCTCTATATTGCAATTCTCCTTTAAATTCCATTTTAAAAATTCCAAAATATGATTTTCCCATTTTGCACCTCTATAATTTATATTCCTTATATAGTTTTGCTAAAATTTCATCAACTCCAAGTGATGTTACTTGAAAATCAACTATTTCATATTTTTCTGATATTTGGTTTACAAAGTTTTTGGTATGGAATTCAGTTGTAGGTAAATTTTTTAATGTTGCAAATTTTTTATTATGCTCAATTGTTTCATATCCTTCTAATTCAATTGAATCATATTCTTTTGCAAATTCTATCTCAATTGTTTTTATAGAAGAATATTTATTTTTTATATTATCAAAACTGCCTTGATATAAAATCTGTCCTTTTCCAATTAAAATTATTTTATTTGTCAAGGCTTCAATATCACTCATATCATGAGTGGTTAAAATAATTGTTGTATGCCATGTTTGATTGATATATTTAATAAAATCTCTGACTGCTAATTTTGTTACCGCATCAAGTCCTATCGTTGGTTCATCAAGAAATAAAATTTTGGGGCGGTGTAGTAACGAGCCTGCAAGTTCACATTTCATTTTTTGTCCAAGTGAAAGTTGTCTCAATGGTCGTCCAAGCAGTTCTGAGAGATTAAGTGATTTGTTTAATATTTCAAGTGTTTCTTTGAATTGTTCATTCGGTATTTTATAAATATCTTTAAGAAGTTCAAAACTATCAATAACGGGGACATCCCACCATAATTGACTTCTTTGCCCGAATACAACTCCTATATTTTTGACAAAGTTTTTTCTATTTTGCCATGGAACCAATCCGTCAATTATACAGGTTCCAGATGATGGTGTAAGTATTCCACTCATAATTTTTATTGTGGTACTTTTTCCAGCACCGTTAGGGCCTATGTAGCCTACAATGTCGCCTTCTTCAATAGAAAAGGTTACATTTTTTAGGGCATTTATAATTTTATGTTTTCTCATAAAGAAATTTTTAAACATACTAAAACGCCCAGTGTTCCGCTCTGGAACTTTAAAGTTTTTGCAAATGCCTGTAAAGTCTATAATGCTTGCCATTTCTTTTCCTCCCTTTTTTAAAAAATAGGTTAAGAAAGATAAGAATAGTAGAATTTTAAGAGCATTTCTTAACTGCGAAAAACGCAATGCTATATATTACCATATTTTTAAGAAAAAGTCAATAGGTTTATTATATTTTAATAATTATATATTAAAAATTAATGTGTTTTATATTAAAATGAACTTAAAGTTGCTTTAAATTTAGCATATTAATGTGATAAAATATCTTTAATAAGAGGGGAAATATGGTTAAAAATATAAAAATAAATTGTCATAGCAGTATTTGTATAGATGGGGACATTTACATAGATCCATTTAATATAAATGAAGAATACAATAACGCAAAGGTAATTTTTATAACACATTCACATTATGATCATTTAGATGTAAATTCAATAAAAAATATTATTAAAATTGATACTAAAATTGTTTGCACAAAAGATAGTAGTATAATTTTAAAGCAGGAAGGTATTAAAAATGATATTATAATTGTTAAACCAAATGAAAAAGGAGAGGTTTGCGGGATTCAATTTTCAACCTTTCCAGCTTATAATTTTGGTCATCATCATTTGAAAGAGTATGGATTTGTTGGGTATACTTTGATTATTGATAACGTAAGATATACAATTTGTGGAGATACCGATGCAACGCCAGAGCTTGAAAATGTGAAAACAGATGTCTTGTTAATTCCAATTGGTGGAACATATACAATGGATGCAAAAGAAGCTGGAGAATTAACAAATAAGATAAATCCGAAAATTGCTATACCAACTCACTATAATTTTATAAAGGGAACAGCTGGTAAAGAAGCAGAAAAAATATTCCAAAATGTTGTAAATAATAATATAAAAACCGAAATTTTAATCAAATAATTCGCAAAAATGATTAAAACTTTACTTAATTTTTTAAATTTTATAAAAAAATAGCATTCTTTTGAATGCTATTTTTGGTTGCAATTTATAGTGTTGAATTTCTGCAACAGATGAATTCATTGTCTATATAATGACTTATGAAATTCACTCTAAATTTTCTTGTTGAGCACATTGAATCTTGTAAGTTTATGTTATCTAGATTTTCTGGTAAAACAAATTTAATACACTTAACCAAAACATCTTGACAAATTTGTCTATTATGGGCAGGTATTGCAAAAGTTTTTAAACCTCTTTGGTATTCATTGCCATCTTTATCTATTTCATATAAAATTATACCAAGTGCGACTCGTTTATTAGGACAAATATTTTTTAATTTTACATCAATTTGAACTATTCTTCCAAGAGATTGTAGGGCAATTTCTCCAGCATCAAACACAGTTGAATCAGAACAATTATTCATGTCAAAATCAACGCTTGTAGAGCAAGGTTTTGGTTGAACTATTACATCGCAATTAATATCTATTTGAGGAGAAAGCGGGGCAATCTTGTTTCCTTCATTATCGGAATAGTTTAATGATTCGTTTACTTCAATTTCTCCAGAACATGGACCCAAGTGCTGAACTGTAAACTCCATTGTTGCACCTTCACTTTCAGTTACACCTAGTTCATCTATTTTCCATTCAACAGTGTTGTTGTTAATAATATTTGCATTTCCTTTGTCAGGAGAGCTTACTGCTATAATTTCAAAACAATCTTTGACTTTATCAGTTATCACTATATTTGTTGCACCGGTTTTAACAATATTTTGAGCAAGTGTTTTAAATAAATTCTCAAGATCAGCATCATTTGGAGTAATTGCCACATACACTGAAGATGGACTTGATGCCCATTCTTCAAGAGCAGAAACATCTATTCCACCATGTAATGCGTTTGATTGCAAAGGATTAAGAAAAATAAGTCCTAAACAGCTTGGATTTTCACATAAAGGAATTAAGGCGACAAGTAAGGAAGAATTTGTTTCTCTAATTGAAAAGTATGCTAAAACTTATCTTGATTTAATGAAAGACTGGGATTAAGACAGTAAGATAATAAGAATATTTTTTATTTATTAATGAGCAGACTGAATTTAACCATGTTGAATTTTTTTATTGTAATAGTTATTGTTGTTTAAACTTTAAAAAATATTTTATTGTTTTTTTAATATTATTCTAATTTATTGTTTTTAATTATACACCAAAAAGATTGTCAATCAAATTTTACTTTAATTAGCAAAGATACATATTTATAAAGTTCATGGTCTGTTAGGTTAAGAAAAAGGGCAGGGTGGGGAAATTTTTTCTATGTATTGGTTTGATTATGACTGCTTTGTTGCTTTGAAGCATTATAATTATTTAAGTCCATTCTCAATCTCTCTGCCATAACGCACAACACTTCTCGTGGTGTTGGTTTAGGGCTGGAAAATTCAAAATGAGAATACTTTTCGAAATCCTCTATTCCATCTCGCTTCACACTTACTTCAATTGCATGACGCATAGCTCTGTCTATCAATTCTTTTTCAACATTATATTCTTGAGATAATTCGCAATAAAGCCTGTTGTTGACATTTCTTTTTTTAGTTAAATCGTCTATAATTTTCAAAGTTCCGCTTTTAAGATATGAATAACCTTTTAAGTTTGGACTGATTTTTAGAACCATTAAATAGATTGTTATTTGCTTGTTTAAAAAATATTCAGTCTCTGTCATGTATATCCTCCATGTCAATTATAAGCATAAAGATTTAAAAATCAAAAGAATTTTTTAATTTTTTACAATTTTTTACAAAAATATTTATTTACTATAGAAATAAAGGGAAATACCAATTGAAAATAATGCTAAATAATAGTTTTGTAGAAAACATCAAAAAAGTCAGTTTTGATTTATTATAAAGGGGAATATGGACTGAAACTTTAAATCAATTATAAAATTTGACAAAGAAGCAACTTTATATTAAACTAAAAAAAATAAATAAAGTAGGTGAGAGATGAATGTAAAAGACATGGTAAGAGACTACATTGACAAAGTCAGTGATAAAAATAAGGCAGAGTTTGACAAAGGATTGATTTCTTCGCAATATGAAATAAAGGGGACTAAGACAAGGTTGCTTGAAGATTTTGCAAAAAGCTTGATAAGAGTAAATACAAATTTTTATGATTTGCCTTTAGATAATCATGAAGAGATTGTGCTTGCGGGATTTTTTATTGGATGGCTTAAAGAAAGTCCAAAAGAAAAGATTGAGAAATTCAAATATTTGCTTCCATACATAGATAATTGGGGAAGTTGTGATATGATTGTGGCAAGACTTAAGTCACTTGAAAGTGAAAAACAATTTTTTATAGATTTACTTAAATCTGACAAACCTTTTGAAATTCGCGTGGGCATTGTGTGGCTTATGAAATTTCAATTGAAGACATCTTTAAAAGAAGTTGTGGGGCTTGTAAAGGCTGTAAAGAATGACAACTTTTATGTAAAGATGGCATCAGCTTGGTGCTATGCAGAAGCATTTGTATATGATTATGAATTTATGTATAATTTTGTAAAAGATTTGGACGATAAATTTATTAGAAACAAAACCATCCAGAAGGCTTGTGAAAGTTTTAGGGTACAGGATGATAAAAAAGCTGAATTGCGCAAACTTAGGATAAATTAAAAATAAAAAAATGAATAAGCTCATCTTTAAAACTTATTCATTTTTTTATTGTTAATATTTTTCTATTAAATATTTAGAAATCAAAAGTTGCATATTTTTTTATTTTATATTGATTTATGTTTGGAAAATTTTTTAATTTTTATATAATTTAATGATAGGAGATTAAAAATGTTGTCAAAAGTTACAAGCTTTGGTCTTAAGGGAATAGATGGTTTTGTTGTTGATGTGGAAACTGATGTAAGCAATGGATTGCCACATTTTGAAATAGTTGGACTTGCTGATACAGCAATAAAGGAATCAAAAGAGAGGGTTCGCTCTGCAATTAGAAATAGTGCTTTTGAATATCCTGTAAAACGAATAACAATAAACCTTGCTCCAGCCGATGTGAAAAAAGAAGGGTCAATTTATGATTTAGCTATTGCTGTTGCTATCCTTTCTTGCAATGAAGAAAATAAAATAAAGAACGAAAAGAAGTACGCATATATTGGTGAGCTTTCATTTGATGGAAGTGTAAAACCAGTGAAAGGAGTGCTGCCACTTCTTATATCTGCAAGAAAATTGGGCTTTAAAAATTTTATAATACCAATTGGCAATAAACTTGAAGCAAGTTACATAACTGGGATAAATGTTTATTGCACATCTTCGTTAAAAGAAACAATAGAATTTTTAAGAGGTGAAAAGGAACTTGAGGAGATAAAGCCTTGCGAGTTTAATGAAATTAAAACAGATTCAAATTTTGATATGGATTTTTGCAATGTAAAAGGGCAAGCAATGGCGAAAAGAGCTTTGGAAATTGCTGCAGCTGGAGGACACAATTTGCTTATGATAGGGCCTCCTGGCAGCGGAAAAAGTATGCTTGCAAAATGTTTTCCTTCAGTTTTGCCTGATATGACATTTGAAGAAGCATTGGAAGTGACAAAAATTCATTCGATTTCAGGCGAACTTGATTTAGAAAAAGGAATTGTTTGTTCTCGTCCATTCAGAAGTCCTCATCACACTGCAAGTACAGTGAGTTTGACAGGTGGCGGAACAAACAGCAAACCTGGCGAAATATCACTTGCTGATCATGGTGTTTTGTTTTTGGATGAATTTCCAGAGTATTCAAGGCAAACTATTGAAACATTAAGACAACCACTTGAGGATGGTGTGATAACAGTTGCTCGCTCAAACGCAACAATAACTTATCCAGCAAATTTTACCTTGATTGCAAGCATGAATCCATGCCCATGTGGAAATTATGGTTCAAAAGATAAGGAGTGTCATTGCACGCCAGGTCAAATATCAAAATATCTATCAAAACTTTCAGGCCCTATAATGGATAGAATAGACATACATATTGAGGTTGACAATGTTACATACGATCAACTTAAAAGTGAAGATAAGGAAGAACCATCAAAAGCAATAAAAGCAAGAGTGGATAAGGCAAGACAAATTCAACTTGAAAGATTTGAAGGCCAAAAGAATTTTTGCAATGCAAAGATGAACTCAGCTCAAATGAAAAAATATTGCAAACTTGACACAATGGGGGATAATTTGCTCCGCAATGCTTTTGAAAGACTTAAACTAAGTGCTCGGGCGCATGATAGAATTTTGAAAGTGGCTCGAACAATAGCTGATTTGGATGGATGTAAAGATATTGAAGCACGCCATATTGCTGAGGCAATTTCTTATAGAACGCTTGATAGAAAATATTGGAAATAAAATTTGTTATTCATATAAATAATTTATCATAATATAATGAAATTTCAAAACTTATTTAATAAATCTTGAATTTAATTTTGTAAATTTGCTTTATAAAGATGTTATAATTTAATGATTTAATATGAAAATTTTAAAAAAATATTTTGAATTTAAATATTTTTTAAGTAAAATCATTATAGTTTGTGTATAAAAGGATAGTTTTTTAAATGACTGATTTGCAAAAATTTTTAGTGTTTTTATCTCAATTTGATTTCAATTATTCAAAGTTTCAACAAATTATTGATATGATGGATGATGATTTTTCACTAAGCCACTTTTGCAAAATGAAATTTGATAAAAGTGTATTAACAAATGAAAGTCATGAAAAGATGAAGGAAAAAGCAGATTATCAGCGTATATCTAATTATTATAAGAATATGCTTGACCAAGATATAAAACTTATTACAAAATTTGATGATGACTATCCACGCAAATTGGCAGACTTGCCTGATGCTCCATTGTTTCTGTTTTGCAAAGGCGATTTGAAATTTATGAATGAAAAGGCTTTGGCAGTTGTGGGGACAAGGAAACCAACGGGTTATGGCAGAATGGTGACAAACAAGATTGTTGGTGATGTCGCACAAAATGGAGTTGTGATAGTAAGCGGACTTGCTTACGGGGTTGACAGCATCGCACATAGAAAATGCTTGGAAGTTGGCGGAAAAACAATTGCAGTGCTTGGCTCTGGATTGAATATGATTTATCCAGCTGAACATCAAGATTTGGCGGACGAGATAGCAAGAAAAGGACTTTTGATAAGTGAGTATTCGCCAAACAAGACAGCAACAAAATATTCTTTCCCGCAGAGGAATAGGATTATTGCAGGGCTTAGCGAAGGGGTGCTTATAACAGAGGCCAGCATCAAAAGTGGAACAATACACACAAAAGATTTTGCACTAGACTATGGCAAAAACATATATGCAGTGCCGGGGAATATAGACAGCAGTGCAAGCGAACTTACAAATGAGATTATAAAGACAGGACAAGCACAATGTGTCACAAATTCTCTTGACATTTTGAATGATTATAATATATATAATAAGAAAGAAGATAAAAAATCAAGGATTTGCCAGCTTTCACTTGAAGAGCAAGCTATAACAGCACTTCTTGAAGATGGAATGAAAGACATTGATTATCTTACAAAAAATTGCAATCTTAGCATAAGCGAGTTTAACAGTTATTTGACATCGCTTGAAATAAATGGAATAATAAGTAGATTGCCGGGTGGATTTATATCATTAAATTAATGGAGGAAAAATTGAAATTAGTCATAATAGAATCACCTTTTAAAAGAGAAGCATTAAAGAAATATTTGGGGCCAGGGTATGAGGTTTTTGCAACAAAAGGTCATATCAGAGATTTGCCACAAAAGGCTTTTGGCATTGATTTAAAAAATAATTTTGAACCTAAATATGAAATAGTGCCTGATAAAAAGGAACTAATAAATGAACTAAAGAAGAAAGCCTCACAAGCAGAGCAAGTTTTGATTGCAACCGACCCTGACCGTGAAGGAGAAGCAATTTCATGGCATGTTGCCAATATTTTAGGGTTTAAGCCAGAGCAGACTTGCAGAATTGAGTTTAACGAAATTTCAAAGAAGGCTGTAACAAAAGCTCTTGAAAATCCAAGAAAAATTGACTTAAAACTTGTCAATGCACAACAAGCAAGAAGAGTGCTTGACAGACTTGTAGGTTACAAACTTTCACCAATTTTATGTAAAAAAATAGCTCCAAAGCTTAGTGCAGGTCGTGTTCAATCTGTTGCATTAAAACTTGTAGTGGACAGAGAAAAAGAAATAGAAAATTTTGTACCTGAAGAGTTTTGGACTGTTTCAGCGATGCTTAAAAAAGAAGAAAATGAGATAAAAGCAACGCTTGCAAGCTATAAAAAGAAAAAGTTTGTGCCAAAAAATAAAGAAGAGGTTGACAAACTTTTAGAAGAAGTCAAAGGCAAGGATTTTAAGGTGGCGGAGATTAAGAAAAGCAAAACAAAATCTCATGCACCAGCACCTTTTACAACATCAACTATGCAACAAGATGCTCTCAATAAGCTTGGAATGACACTTTCAAGAACAACATCTTCAGCTCAACAACTTTATGAAGGTGTTGAAATAAAGGGAGAAGGTAAAATTGCGCTGATCACCTATATTCGTACCGACTCAGTCAGAGTTTCAACAGATGCTCAAAATGCTTGTAGGGAATTTATCAAAGAAAAATATGGTGACGAATTTGTGCCAGAAAAACCGAACAATTATCATACAAAAGAAAGTGCACAAGATGCGCATGAAGCCATAAGACCTATTACAATGGACATCACACCAGAAATGGCAAAAGAAACATTGACAAATGATAATTACAGACTTTATAAACTTATATATGAAAGATTTTTGGCAAGTCAAATGAGTGAAGCCGAATATTCAAATGTTTCTGTGACATTTGATTGTGCTGACTACGGATTTAAAGTCAATGGGAAAACAATGGAATTCCCTGGATATACAAAAGTGTATAAGGAATTTGTTGAAGAGGAAAATAAAGAAGGCATGGCTGGAAAACTTCCTAAACTAGAAGAAGGGGAATATTTGCCTTGCACTAAAATAACTCCAGAACAAAAATTTACAAAGCCACCTGTACGCTATACAGAAGCAAGCCTTGTAAAAGCTATGGAGGAAAAAGGTATTGGAAGACCTGCAACCTATGCTGCGACTATTACAATTCTTCAAACAAGACATTATACAGAGAAGGAGGGCAGGTATCTTCATCCAACTGAGCTTGGACGAAAGATAAACACATATTTAGAGCAATTCTTCAGCGGAGTTATTAATGTTAAGTTTACAGCGCATATGGAACAGCGACTTGATGACATAGCAAACAAAGATGAAGATTGGCATAATGTTGTTTCAAATTTCTGGAACGGGTTTGAAAACTTGCTTGTCAAAGCTGATGCAAGCAGTGTGACAATGAAAGAGCCACCAAAAGAAACAGATATTGTCTGTGAAAAATGTGGTGGGAAAATGCTTATCAGAAATGGTAGATATGGTCAATTTTTGGCATGTTCAAACTTTCCAAAATGCAAAAATACAAAACCAATTGAAGGGCAAGTGAAAAAAGTTGGAAAGTGCCCAGAATGCGGAAGCTCAATGGAAGAGAGAAAAAGCAAAAAAGGAAAGATATTCTATTCTTGTGAAAGGTATCCAGAGTGTAAATATATGAGTTGGGATATTCCTACAGGTGAGAAGTGTCCAAAATGCTCAAGTCCTTTGGTTATAAAAGGTAAAAAAATAAAATGTAGCAATAACACATGTGATTATGAAAAAGAACAAGGAGAATAAACAATAGATGACATTTTATGACGAAATTGCAAAATTGAAAAATATTTTAAGAAAAGGCTGGATTATACGAAACATTGGTGACCATGCAAGAGTTGAAAGCGATGCTGAGCATACTTTTTCAATGATAATGTTGGCACTTGAAGTTATGCAGAAAAAAGATTTGAAGCTTGACCAGTTGAAAGTTATAAAGATGATTGCTTATCATGAACTTTGTGAAATAGATGCTGGAGATACAACACCTTTTGATCATGTCAGCAAAGAAGAAAAATATAAGAAAGAGCTTGCTTGTGTTGAAAGATTGGCAAAAGAATACAAAATGCCAGAAATCAAGACTTTATGGCTTGAATTTGAAGAAAATAAGACTTTAGAAGCTCAGTTTGTTAAAAAAATTGATAAATATGATGCAGTAATGCAATCTAAGGTTTATTCACAAATGCTTAAAGATGATGAACTTTTTAATGAATTTCATGGGAATTGCAAATTTTCTCAAGAATTTGATGAATTAGAATTATAAAAAACTTTTTAAAATGGGATATTTAAAGAAAGACAAATAATTGTCGCTTTAAAAATTCCATTTTTTTATTATATTATTATTGTCTTATATAAATAAAACTTAAGACAAAAAATATTTGACTTAAAATTTTTGTTTATTATTAATAATTTTTTATTAAATATAGTGTAAATTTTTTATTTTATTAATAAATTTGTAAAAAAATGACGAAAATATAAAAAACATTTGTTTGCTACTCCCTATTTATATTATAATAAAGTTAATAAAAGGAGATATAAGGGATATATATGAGTGAAGATAAGAAAGAAAAAATAGAAGAAGTTAAAGATGAAGAAATAAAAGAATCGGTTACTTCAGAAACACAAGAAAACACAAACGAAGAGGAAACTGAAACAAAAACAGAACAGCCGGTTGTAGACAAGCCACAAGCAAAGAATGAAAGTAAAGCTTTATCTAAGACAGCTAAGATTGCGATAGGTGCAGCGGTAGGGGCGGTTGCCGCAGTTGCTGCAATAGTTATTCCAACAGGAGTAGTATTAAGCCAAAATAGTTTGGAAGATAGAGATAAGATTTTCATTGATTATAATGTTGATGGCACAAATTCAGAGCAAATGGAAATTGAAAAAGATACGAGAATATCTGACTTAAAATTAAAGCCAATTGAAGGATATGTTTTTGTTGGTTGGTTTAAAGATGAGGCATGCACACAACCTTATGCTCAAGATGATATAATCACGCCAGAGTCTACCATCTATGCAAAATATAATCCTGCAATTTATTTGGTTGCTTTTCCAACAAGTGAATACTTTACAATAGATGAAGAGCCTAGATTTGTAAATTATGGGGATGAAATATCCTTTGCAATAACTTATGATGAAGCTTACTCTGAAAGTGCAACAAAAGTTGTAGTAAAAGCAAACGGAAAAGTTTTACCTCAAAATGAAGAAGGTAGATATGTTGTAAGTGAAATAAAGGAAAACACAATCATAACAGTAGATGGTGTAGAGATAAACAAATATACTGCCACATTAAATATAGATGGACAATTAAAAACAAAAGAAGTTGAATATGGGCAAACAATAGCAGATTGGATTGAAGAGTTGGGACTAAACGAAGAAAACACGGTAGGCTTCTTTACAAGCGAAGAGTTTACAAAAGACAATTTATATTCACTTGATGAACCAGCACCAATCACTGAGGACTTGACCTTATATACCAAAATGGCCACACTGGATGCGTTCAATTGGGTAGTGTTGTCAGAGGAATATGAATTACAATTGAGAGCTATTCTCTCGATGCTCGGGACTCAAGTATCGTCAATAAATATTGCCTCAGTTAAAACTGGAGTTACTGATTTTGTTATGCCTCTTAAACATAATGGAGAGTATGTTATCTTTATAGTAAGAGAAGGACTAGATCCTCTTGGTTCAAATCCTGATGTTGATATTGATTCACTTACACCAATAGAATCAGCATATATGTCTTTGGGAGTTGCATTTATTGCACCATATACTTTTGCTGGTTCCGCAAACCTAAATACGAATTTAAATAATCTTGAAAACCTCATATTTGTTGGCGACTCTGCTTTTGAAGGATGTCAAAATATGAGTGCCGATTTCTCTAATATGCCAAACTTACAATCTATAGGGAATAGTGCTTTTGAAGGATGCCAAAATGTAAATGCTGATTTTTCTAATATGTTAAACTTGAAAAGTATTGGTGAAGCAGCCTTTGCTATGTCGGGCGTAACTGAAGTCAAATTTACTGAAAATAGCACAGTTGAAGTTGGTGTAAATGCTTTTAATGCTTGTGAAAAACTTGAAAGTGTGTATATTTATAAAAATGTTAGAGTTGGTCAGGGATGTTTTGAGAATTGTCCTAAACTTTCATATATTTATTTAGATTCTGACAATATTGCACAAACAATTAAGTCAGAGGATCGTATAAATGTTAAGAGTAAAATTATGTTTAGTGGCTCATGTGATGAAGTAGATGGAGGAGCGACCCTTGTTATTGGACCTAATGTTACAATGCTAGATTTAGATAATAGTTTTAATGATGGTTTTGGTCATAGTAGTACGGCGGGCTATTGGCAAGGAACTGCTGCTTATATCACTAAATTAATTTTTGAGGCTGATTCAGTTGCTGAAACAATAGATATATCTTGTTTTTCCAGAGGAGGTGGGGGACCTGAACAACTTAATTATTTAGAAGAAATAGTTTGTGATAGTCAAAGAGCATTAAACGCACTTTTAAGTAATTATAATATATTTAGTGAAGATTATGGCTTTAAATTATATGTTAATGAAAATTTAGATGGTGCGGAAAATATTACTTGTAATTATAATGGTTCTAGTCAATTAGCTGTTATAACACTACAAGAAGAAAGCGATAAAGAGGGGTATCTTTTATATGAAATAACTCCTTATGGTGCAGTTTAAGAGTGAAGAAATATGAACAATGCTTTAGTATCCGTTGTTGTCCCTGTTTATAATGAAATAGAATTTTTGAAAGAGTGTGTAGAGTCATTAAAAAACCAAACCTATAAAAATTTAGAGCTTATTTTTGTAGATGATTGCTCTACTGACGGAAGCGGTGATTTTTTAGACGATTTTGCAAAAACTTATAAAAAATGCAAGGTTATTCATCACCAAGAAAACAAATGTACATTTATATCAAGAGTTGATGCTTTTAAAGCTTGTGAAGGCGAGTATATCACTTTTCTTGATGGTGATGACACATTGCAAAATGATTATATAGAAAAACTTGTTTTAAGCATGCAATTAAGCAATGCTGATATTTGCATAGCTGATTGTATTGAAAGATATCCAGAAAATGATCGCAGGGCTATAGTTGCAAAATCAAGGTTGCGAAAGGTTAGGGCAACAGACTTAAAAGTAGAAAGTGATTGTTTTGCAAACTTATTTGTAAAAATGTTAAATGACAAATACTATGTTTTATGGAGTAAGATGTTATCTAAAAATTTAATTACAAAATGTTTGACAGAACTTGAAGATTTTGCAAATGAAGGTGAAGGAATATCTTTTGGCGAAGATTTTGTTTTTTCGACTATTCTTTATTTCTACTCGAAAAAAGTGATAAACACACATGACACTTTTTATAATTATAGGTTTCATGACAATCAATCAATAGTGTTTTCTGGTGAAGAAAAATATAGAAGACAAATAATAAGTTTTTTAAAAAGTGCTAAATTTATTAAAAAATTCCTTAAAAATCATGAAATTTTTGAAAAATATGAGCAAAATTTTCAGAAATGGTTTATTTCTTATAAAAATTCCTTTGAAAGTTCTGGTTTTAAATATAAACATATCAATGTGTTTAGAAAAGTTATAAAAGAATATAAGGAGAAATATGAATTATAAAGTGTCAGTATTAGTGCCTGTTTACAACAGTTTTGATTATATAAAAAATTTGATAAAATGTTTAAAAAATCAAACATACAAAAATTTGGAAGTGATTTTTGTTAATGATGGTTCAATAGATAAAAGCTACAAATTATTGAAAAAGGCAGTTAAAAAACTTGATAATGCAAAAGTTATAGAACATGACAAAAATAAGGGACTGTTTTGGGCAAGATTGACAGGCTTAAAAGCATGCTCGGGAGATTATATTTGTTTTCTTGATAGTGATGATTTTGTTGAGCCTGATTTTTATCAAAAAATGCTTGAAAAAATAGTTGAATCAAATGCTGATATATGTATCTCTGATTATGTAGAAACTATTGTTGAAACTGGCAAAGATAAAGCCCCTCGCACATTTTTATTGAATGATAATAATGAATACAATGATTATAATTGTTTTTTTAGTATTGCAAATAAAAATTTTGTTGATCAAGGTTATTTGTATATGTGGAACAAAATGATTTCAAAAAAGCTTTTTCAAAAGTGTGAAAATTACATTGATGAATTATCTTTACAAACAGAAGGCTTATTAATGGGAGAAGATAATTTGTATTCTATAATTTTTCTTTCAAATGCAGAAAAAGTTGTGATATCTCATCAAAGCAAATATCATTATTGTCAACATGAAAATCAATCTGTAAGCTTTCAAGAAAAAGATAAGTTTCTTAGACAACTTAAAAGTTCTATAAAAAGTTTTGTTTTGTCATTAGATTATTTAAAAAAAGTTGGCTTATATGACAGATATAAACCACAAAAAGAAGCATGGCTTAGAATTTACAAAAATGATTTTATGTCACAATCTTATAAATATCGTTGTCCAAGTGAATATAGAAAAATTTTAAAAGAGTATTTAAGGGAAGAATTATAATTCTTCCTTTTTATGAAAACTTTGCAAATTAATTATGCAAAAGTCAATTTTTTTGTTAAAATATAACTATATTGATAAAAAATAACAAATTACGAGTTTTTTGTCCATATTTAGCCAAAATTCCAAATACCTTTTATCTTTAAAATGCAATATACTTTAAGAGTGTTTTTTAGCAGTAAAAAACCTAAGGAGAAGTATGAAATATTATCAGCAAGTTGTCAATGTTATAGGATGCGGTTTTGCAGGTATAGAATGTGCATTATTTTTGGCGGGACATGGAATAAAAGTTCATGTTTTTAATGTGAAAAGAAAGTATAATTGCAATTGTCCTTATTGCAGTGGGGCAAAAATCAGCTCAAAAGAAGAGCTTTTTGAAGGGCTTTTGAAAAGGGAACTCGTTTTGCTAGGTTCTCCTCTCATGAAAGAAGAGGAAAGATTGCGAAGAGAGGGCTTTAAGGGTTGCATAAGCGAAAAATTATTGCAATATGGAGAAAATCTTGTAAAAAATAACAAAAATATTGAATATTTTGAGGCATGTATTCATCAGCTTAACCCTAAAGAGATAAACATTATTGCGACAGGTGGGTATACAGATGAAGGAATGTATGAATTTTTGCTTAATAAATATGGCTCAATGCGATGTTTTAAAAATTTCCAAATAAACCCAGTTTTTATGAATGTAGACCTTAACAAATTATATCAAAGAGAAGGTGACGATGACCACTACTTTTTACCTCTTGATTATATGGAATATTTGCAATTTATAAACTCTGTTGTAAAGGTTATGAATAGGCTTGGAAAAGCTTTTTCAAAAGATTTAGTTGAAAATACAATGGAAGAACTTGTTTGCAAAGGTAAGGATTGCTTAAAAAATTATGCAATGATGCCAATTTATTTAAGTCAACTTTCACATAAGCCTTATGCTGTTTTGACTTTTAAAAAAGTTGAGAATGGACTAATGCTCGATGGAATATCATCAAAACTTGATGGAGAAAGTCAACTTGAGATATTTCAAAATTTAAAGGGTTTTGAAAATGTGATATTGGTTCAAAAAGCTGATGTGAAATCTTCGGTTTATATAAATGCCAAATATGTGGTCAATGAATACAACCAAAGTATGCAAGATGAAAAAATATTCTTTGCTGGCTCTATTTTGGGCATAGATAACTATGTTGATTGCATAGCAAGCGGTATTTATACTGCAATGAATGTCAATAAATATTACAGTGGCTATAGAATGGTTGCGCTTCCAAATAATTGTTGTATTGGAAGTTTGGCTCAAAAAATAATTTCAACAAATTTGTTAAAACGGAATGGGAATTTTGAAAATTATGATATAATAGATAAGCAAGCTGATTATTCAAGCCAAAAAGTTATAGAATTTTTGTTTAATAGGTCAATAGAATCACTTGCAAAATTTAAGGAGGAATACATATATGGAAAGCATGTTTAGAGGGACAACTATATGTGGAGTTAAAAAAGATGGTAAAATAGCAATAGCTGGTGACGGACAAGTCACCATGAGCGAAAGTGTAATATTCAAATCAAATGCTCATAAAGTAAGAAGAATTTATAATGATAAGGTTGTGATTGGGTTTGCTGGCTCAGTTGCAGATGCTTTTTCTTTGAGTGAAAGATTTGAAAATATGTTGAATAAGTTTTCAGGAAACTTGATGAGAAGTGCGGTTGAACTTGCAAGCACTTGGAGAGAAGACAAAGCTGCAAGACAACTCAACGCAATGATGATTGTTGCAGATAAAGAGAAACTTTTGATTGTAAGCGGAACAGGAGAGGTCATTGAACCTGATGATGATATTTGCGCAATTGGTTCTGGTGGAAATTATGCTCTTGCTGCAGCCAAAGCATTGAAACAAAACACAAATTTATCAGCAAAAGAAATTGCTCAAAAAGCACTTGAAATTGCAGGACAAATTTGCGTATTCACAAATGACCATATAACCATAGAGGAGGTTTAAGATGGATTTAACACCAAGACAAATAGTAGAAGAACTTGATAAATATATTATAGGACAATCTAAGGCAAAGAGAGCCGTGGCTATTGCACTGCGCAACAGATATAGAAGAAGTCGTTTGCCAAAAGAAGTAAGAGAAGAAATAACTCCAAAAAATATTATTATGAGAGGTCCAACAGGTGTTGGGAAAACTGAAATTGCAAGAAGACTTGCAAAACTTGTGGGAGCACCATTTATTAAAATTGAAGCCACAAAATATACAGAAGTGGGATATGTCGGCAGAGATGTTGAAAGCATGATAAGAGATTTGGTTGAAGTTGCTGTAAGAATGGTGAAAGATGAAAAATCTCATGAAATGGAAGCAAAAGTAAAACCAATTGTAGACAGCAAACTTATTGATGCAATATGCGACACAAGAAGGGCAAGCGATATTCAAGTTGACAAAACATTGGTTGCAGAAGATTTGAAAAATGGAAAACTTGAAAATGAAGCCATTGATGTTATGGTTGTGGACAATCCAAAACCAATGCTTGCCGTTGGTGGACCAGAGATAAACTTGGGCTCAATGTTTGATGGGCTTTTGCCACAAAAACATAAAAAGAGAAGAATGAGCGTTCAAAGAGCGAGAGAAATGCTTACAAATGAAGAATGCGACAGAATAATTGATAAAGACAATGTTTATGCAGAGGCAATAAGAAGAACTGAAGAAGAAGGTATAATCTTTATTGATGAAATTGATAAAATAATAGGAAAAGCTGGCGGCTCAAACAATCAAGATGTTTCAAGAGAAGGCGTTCAAAGGGATATTTTGCCAATAGTTGAAGGAAGCACTGTTGCAACAAAGTATGGTAATGTAAAGACAGACTTTATATTGTTTATAGCTTCAGGGGCTTTCCATGTTTCAAATATTGAAGACATGATTCCTGAGCTTCAAGGAAGATTCCCAATCAGAGTTGACCTTGACAATCTTACAAAAGAGGATTTCAAAAGAATATTGTCAGAACCTAAAAACTCAGTTACAATGCAATATGAAAGCATACTTAAAGTCGACAATATTGATCTTCAGTTTACTGATGATGCTCTTGATGAAATCGCAGAAATGGCAGCAACAGAAAACGAAACAAGCGAAAATATTGGCGCAAGAAGATTGCATACAATCATGGAAAGCTTGCTTGAAGATATATCTTTCAATGCGTCAAATGATCTTCCAATGACAACTGTGAAGATTGATAGGGCTTATGTTCAAAACGCGTTCAAAGAAACAAAAAGAAAATTTGACCTTAAAAAATATATTCTATAATTTGATTAATATTTAATAAAAAATTATAAAAAATAAATTAAAAAAATAATTAAAAAATAATTAAATAAATAAAAAATATTTAAAAATTAATTAAAAAATAGAAAATATAGCAAAAAAATCAAAATTTTATTAAAAAACATTGATTTTAATTACAATTTATTAATAAAAATCAAAAAATGGAAAAATATAATGAATGAAACAAAAATGGATAAATCACGCACAGAAGCTCTTATTGGAAAAGAAAATTTAGATAAACTTGCAAAAAAGATGATTACTGTTGTAGGTGTTGGTGGTGTTGGCGGAGCATGTGCAACAATGCTTGCTCGTGCAGGAGTTGAAAAGATTAGGATAGTTGATTTTGATTTAGTTACATCATCAAATGTCAACAGACAAGTCATAGCTTTTGCGGATACAATAGGCCAAAAGAAAGTTGAAGTTCTTTCATCAATGCTTAAAAGAATAAATCCAAACATTTTTGTAGATGCTATATGTGAAAGACAGACAAAAGAAAATGTTGAAAGGATTGTAAAAGATAGTGATGTTGTTGTAGATGCAATTGACAGTGTAAAAGATAAACTCGAGCTTATTTTATATTGCAAAAGAAATAATATTTACATAGTGTCAGCTATGGGGGCTGGAAATCGTTTTGATGTGCCAAACTTTTACTTGACAGATATTTATAAAACTCACGATGATGGCCTGGCAAAAGTTTTACGCAAAAAACTTAGAGAAGAAAACATCAAAGAACTGGATGTTGTTACATCTTCATCAAAACCTCAAAAGGTGGAAGGTGTGATAGGAAGCATAAGTTATTATCCAGTTGCAAGTGCGACAGTACTGTGTGCTGCAATAATAAACAAAATCATAAAGGAGGAAATATGAGAATAGTTGAAGAAAAGGATTTTGCAAATGAGATCAAAGAAGGCGTAGTCCTTGTTGACTTTTTTGCGACATGGTGTGGACCTTGCCGAATAATGGGACAAATTTTAGAAGATATTGCTGGTGAAGTTGAAGGCAAAGTTAAGGTGTTCAAAGTCGATGTTGACCAAAGCGGAGAGGTTGCAAGAAGCTTTGGCATCATGTCAATCCCTACACTTATAATTTTCAAAGACGGCAAAGAACAGGAAAAACATGTTGGTATATGGCAATATGAAGATTGCGTAAATGCTCTTAAAAAGTATTTGTAATAATTTAACATAAATCCGAAAAATTTTAACATTTAAAAACACCAAAATTAGCAAAATATTTTTTGGTGTTTTTTGCTGGTTATTCGCACATGCTATTGTTATTTAGCATTTTTTATGATATAATAAACTAGAAATCAAATTATCAAAAGAGGGCTTAAATGATTATAAAAAATGGTGTACTTGAAAAAATACATGAAGATGACATTAAGAATGGGAAGGTAGTTGTACCACAAGGTGTTGAAAGTATAGCAAAAAATTGTTTTAAGGGTTACAAGTCTTTAGAATGGGTGGATTTACCAAACTCGTTAAAAATTATTGGTGAAAGTGCTTTTAATGATTCAGGATTAAAAGAAATAAGCATTCCAGATTCAGTAATAGAAATACAAGATGCTGGATTTGTAAAATGCGAAAATCTTAAAGAAGTGAAGTTTTCTAATAATCTAAAATCAATAGGAATGATGGCTTTTTCTCGATGCAATAATTTGAGAGACATAGAGCTGCCAGAAAGTTTACAATTTATAGGCAGCAGTGCTTTCTCTTTGGACCATGGATTAACTAAGATTAATATACCCAAAAATGTCAAAAAATTATATGATAATATTTTTTTAAACTGCAATAATATTGAAGAAATAGAATTATGTGACAGTTTATTGGATGTTGGAAATGGATATTTTGCAAAAGATAAATATCTTAATAGACGGGGAGATAAATACATATTGTCATCAAAGCAAATGGATGGCGGAGAAAATTTACTTTTTGACAGTTTCAACAAAACCAAGTTGTTGCCTCTCGTTTTGAAATATCCAAAAAAGGCAAAACTGTTTTTCAAAGATGCAGCATTTAGTGAAAATTATCTTTATTTAATGCAAAATTTTGGCGATATAAAAGAAATTCTTGAAAAAGATAAAAAAGAGATGGCTTATTTAAGACAAGTTCTTAAAATAGCAGAATCTAGGGATATTTATACAACAGATGAATCAAAAAAAGATTTTATAAAATTTTATTACAACATAGGAGGTTTCTTGCCTCCTGTGACAGAAACAAGAGTGAGCAAAAGCGGTAATAGCATAACAACAACAGTAGACTATGCACAAAAGGTTGGAGAGTTTTTGAAACAAGAATTTGCAAGCGATGAACTGAAGATGAGCAATTTGCATAGCATTTTTGATTCTATGAAGCCAAATGGAGTAAAATTGGAATTTACCAAATTTATTCTTGACAAAAATAATTTTGAATTGCTTTTGAAAGAAGAACGCAGGCAAACAGGATTTATTTCAAGATGTTATAATGAATTTGAAAAAGTGCAAGCAACAAATACGGCAAATAGGGGAAGCCAAAGACAACTTGTTCCAACTGTGGAAAAGTTTGTAGAATATTTCAAAGTTAATAAATTTAGCGGTGTAGATGAAAAAACAGAAAATATTGCAAAAACGATAAGTCCATATTTTTCTGATCAGGCAGCTTTTGACAGAGCCGTACAAATCAATAATGAAAGGGAAGCAAATCACATATCAAATAACATCACATCAAACCCAATCAGAGAAAATGATGTTTTTGAAACAATTGATAAAATGCAAGAAGATATAAAAATAAGCGAACTAGATTCTTTAGATATGTTGAAAGAACTTGCAGATAAAAATTATACATATGAATTTGTTGAAAGAAATGATCCAATAAATTTTGTACTTGGGAAATTATGTTCATGTTGTGCTCATCTTGAAGGAGCAGGCTATGGAATAATGCATGCAAGTATTGTCAGCCCTGATGTACAAAATCTTGTAATAAAGGACAAAAAAGGGGAAATAATAGCAAAGTCCACACTTTATATAAATAGAGAACATGGGTATGGTGTGTTTAATAATGTCGAAGTAAACACAAATATTACTGAAGATGAAAAAAATTCAATCTATAAAAAATATAAACAGGCTGTCAAACGCTTTGTCGATGAATACAATGCGGACAATCCAGACAAAAAAATAAGAAAAATCAATGTTGGAATGAATTTGAATGATCTTTATAATCAAATAACTCAAAACGATAAAGAAGCAAATAAATTGTTGGAAGCAATAGATTATGCAACATCTTATGGAAATGGTGCAGGACATAATGGAGATAGCAGTGATTTGCAATATACATTGTATGATGCGGAGGATGAAAATGGCAAATCAGTTTAAAAATAAAGAATATTTTGAATGCTTGCTTGAGCTTGAAAAATTACAAAAAGAGGAAGATAGTCTAAAAGTTAAAACAAAAAAATTAAAAGAGAACTATAAAAAGTCGCCTGAAGACGATAAAATTTTGAAAGATATAAAAGACCTAGAAGAAGAATATATGACATTGTATAAAAGACATGCGAAGCTAAACAATAAAATTAAAAAGATGTATAATGCTAGTAATTAATAAAAATTCTTTAAAAAAATTAAATAAAAAGTCTTTTTATTCAAAAAAAAATACAAAAAAATGGTCAATTTTAATTAAATATGTTTTTATAATAAAAAAGAGGAATGTTTATTAATCCTCTTTTTTTGTTTATTTTTTTTAATTTATTATGCCAATTTTTTATTTTAAATTATATTCATAAATTAATTGCTGTTAATTTCGTGATAGTCAATCAACTTATGATGCTATGATTCGACTAAGCTTGTTTTTAAAGCTATAAAAACAAATCTTTATGTTTATAAAAGAAATTGAAATATTCTTTTGTGTTCTCCAGTTGCCACCATTTTTTAATGTCTACAGGAGTGCTGTCAAGATCATATATTTTCGCACCATCTATTGCAAGCACAAAAGGTGAGTGAGTTGCAATTACAAATTGACAGCCAAAATATTTCGCTTTATCTTTCAATAATTCAACCAAAATGTTTTGAAATTTGGGTGATAAACTGTTCTCTGGTTCATCTAAACAATACAGGCAGTTGTCTTCAAGCATTTTTTCAAAAAATTCAATAGCTGTTTCTCCATTGCTGTTTAATTTTACTTCTTTTCCTATTTCATTAAAGATAAATTTTCTTCTTGTTAAAGATTTTTTTCTAGTCAATGTTTGCCTTTTGAATTCTTCATAATTCTCACTACCTTTCAAAAAAATAGTCTGGCCATATCTTAACTGGTTCCATTCATCCTTTTTTAGTTCAGTGTTTTCTAAGATGTTTTGATTGTTCTCTCTTGCTGAAATCATATAGTCGAATATGTCATCACTTGCAATAAGTCTGCTGTTGCAAGGAACTGATTTATAAAAATATTCTTCTTCGTCTTCTGCCATTAAAATTTTGCATTGGTCAACAAAGTCATCAAAAAGTTCACTTGTGTTATAGTTTGAAATTCGTTTTAAATTGAGCTTTTTGGCAATTAAATTGAGCAGTGTACTTTTTCCAGAGCCATTTCCACCATATAAAATCGTGATTGTTTCAAAATCAATTTCCGTTAAAAACTTGTAAGTGAAAATATTGCAAGGGTATGCGTTATCTAAAAATCCACCATTTTGCATAATTCTGTTAGTTACTAAATTCTCTTCAACTTCAATGGAGGGGAGTTTGAATTTTTCAATATACTTTGCCAAAGTTTATCTCCTTTATACAAAGTATATCATAAATCCAAATTATATTACAATAAAAAGAGGTTTTATCAAACTTTTATTTGTTCAAACAATACAACAATGATAAGAGAATTGTTCAAACAATCACTTTACAAAATGACGCCATTTTTGTAAAAATTTTACAAAAGAAGTTATAGATATAAAATTTATACTCCATTTGTCAATTGACTTTTGAAATTTCAACAATAAAGCAAAAAATACTTTAAAAAATTGATAAACAAGCAAAAAAATAAATTTTTTATATGTTATAATTAATTTATCGTGATTATGTGTGATATTAACACTATTAAAAGTATTAAAGATGAAAAAATGGAAAATAAAAACAGCAATTGAGAGGAAACAAGCAAGCTAATGGTAAAAAATAACAAAGACAGTAAATAAAAATTTTTTCTTTTTTCTTTTGTAAAATTATACAAAAAATAAAAAATATGTTATAATGTCATTAATAAGGTTCCGATAATAAAAAATTATAAGAATATAAAGGTGCGAGTGGAGGGCTAAAATGACCATTTTAAATAAAAAACAAATGACAGAAGAAGATATCAAACTAAATTATATTACTCCAGCAATTATAAACAAGGGTTGGAATGACAATATAACAATGGAAACAAAAATTACCGACGGGAGAATTAATTTAAAAGGTAATATTGCAACAAGAGAAAGTCCTAAGAAGGCTGATTATGTTTTATATTTAAATAAAAACAATCCGATTGCTATTGTTGAAGCAAAGGATAATAATCATAGTATATCATTTGGCCTGCAGCAGGCTAAGTTATATGCAGAGATGTTAGATATTAAATTTGCTTATAGTTCTAATGGTGATGGTTTTCAAGAGTTTGATTTTTTAACTGGCGACGAAAGAGAAATTTCACTTGAAGATTTTCCAACTTACGATGAGTTGGTTGCAAGATATCAAAGAGAAATGAATAAAGGTAATGGTTTAAATGAAATAGAGATAAAATTTATTAATCAGCCTTATTATTCAAGTCAAACAACATATTCTCCAAGGTATTACCAAAGAAATGCAATTAATAGAACATTAGATGCAATTGCTAAAGGACAGGATAGAATCTTGTTAGTTATGGCTACAGGCACTGGTAAAACTTATACAGCTTTTCAAATAGTTTATAGGCTTTTGCAATCTGGAGCAAAACGAAAAATTTTATATCTTGCTGATAGAAATAATCTTATTGACCAAACAATTATAGGTGATTTTAAACCACTTGACAAAGTGATACATAAAATTAATTTTGCAAAAGATGACAAAACAACCATAAAATCTTATCAAGTTTATTTTTCTCTTTATCAACAACTTGTGGGGAGTAAGTCAGAAGAATCTGAAATAGAAGATGATGAGACAGAAGAGGAGATGATTGCTAGATATAGCAAATTGTTTGATAAGGATTTCTTTGATTTAATAATAGTGGATGAATGCCATCGAGGTAGTGCAAAAGCGGATAGTCGTTGGAGGAAAATACTTGAGTATTTTTCTTCTGCAACACAGATAGGAATGACTGCAACTCCAAAAGAAACAACTTATGTATCAAATATTGATTATTTTGGAGAACCTGTTTATAAGTATAGCTTAAAAGAAGGAATAGATGATGGATTTCTAGCACCATTTAAAGTTATAAATATCAAATCTGATATAAGTGATGGTTGGAGACCATTTAAGGGACAATGTGATATTTATGGGAATGAAATAGAGGATAGGATTTATAACAATAGCGATTATGACTATAAGATTATAATTCAAGATCGAATAGAAATGGTTGCTAGAGAAGTTACAGATTATTTAAAATCAACTGATAGAATGGCAAAAACTATAATTTTCTGTGCCACAGAAGATGCTGCAGAAAGAATGAGAATTGCAATCGCAAACCAAAACAAAGATATGATGAAACAAAATCATGATTATGTTGTAAGAATTACTGGTAGTGATACCTATGGAAAAAGTAAATTATCGTATTTTACATCGGTTTCTGAAAATTATCCAGTTATTGCAACTACATCAAAATTACTTTCAACAGGCGTTGATTGCAAAATGGTTAAGCTTATTGTTATTGATGAGATGATAAATTCAATGACCGAATTCAAGCAAATAATTGGCCGTGGAACTAGAATTAGGGAACAAGACGGAAAAACACATTTTATGATTATGGATTTTAGGGGAGTGACAAGATTATTTGCAGATCCTGATTGGGATGGGCCTATAGAACAAAAGGAAGGTTATAAAAAGGATGAACAAAGTGGGAAACCTAATAAACCTAAAACAATACCACCTTTGCCGCCCGGTAATCCGAATAAATATGTAGTTGATAGCAACGGCTGCAAAGTAGAGGTATTGCAAAAAATAGTTTCGATATATGATGTTGATGGCAAATTGTTAAAACAAGAAAGTATTATTGATTACACAAAGGCAAATATTTTTGGTCAATTTGCAACACTTAATGATTTTATAAATACTTGGACATTTGAGAAAAAGAAAGAAAAAATTCATGATTTATTTTTTGAAAAAGGAATTGATTTAGAACAAGTCAAGGCAGAAGAAAATATGTCAGATGTTGATGATTTTGATTTTATTTGCCATATTGCATACAATCAAAAACCATTAACAAGGAAAGAACGTGCAGAAAATGTAAAGAAACGCAATGTATTTGCAAAATATGGCGAAGCTGCAAGAGCAGTGATAGATGCTTTGTTAGATAAATATACTGACACGAGTGTCTATGAAATAGAAGATACAGATGTGTTAAAACTTGAACCATTCACCAGATTTGGTAAGCCTTCAAAAATTGCACAACTTTTTGGTGGCAAAGAAGGGTATTTAGAGGTAATACAATTATTAAAAGAAGAATTATATAAGGCGGTAGCGTAAGATGAGTAATGTATCAGGATTTGTAAAAAGAGTAAGAGATATAATGCGTAATGACGCAGGTATAAACGGAGATGCACAAAGAATTGAGCAAATTGCTTGGATGCTTTTCTTAAAAGTTTATGACAGCAAGGAGTATGACTGGGATATGGAAGAAGATAATTATGAATCTATTATCCCAGAGCAGTGTCGTTGGAGAAATTGGGCTCATGATGAAACTGGCAGGGGATTGACGGGTGATGCTTTATTGAATTTTGTGAATAACACACTTTTCCCTGTATTAAAAGGAAATGATGTAAAGGATAGTAATGGCAACATTTTAATTAAAGGCATAGAAGTTTCAAAAGATACACCAATTAAGAAAGCTATAGTAAAGACTACTTTTGAAGATGCAAACAACTATATGAAAGATGGTGTTTTACTGCGTCAAGTTATTGATGTTATAGATGAGTTAGATTTAAGTGATTATAATGAAAGTCATGCTTTTGGTGAAATTTATGAGACTATTCTTCGTGAATTGCAAAGCGCAGGTGCTGCAGGTGAATTCTATACACCAAGAGCTGTAACTGATTTTATGGCAAAAATGATAAAGCCACAAATTGGGGAACATATGGCTGATTTTGCTTGTGGGACTGGCGGTTTTTTAGTTAGTTGGCTTAATGAACTAAATAAAAATAAGATTTCAACCGATGATGTGGAAGAATATGAAAATTCTGTTTATGGTATAGAGAAAAAGCAATTTCCATATATGCTTTGTGTAACAAATCTTTTGTTGCATGATATTGATGTACCTAGGGTATATCATGACAATTCCCTTATTCGTGATGTATTAGATTATACTGCTAAAGATAAATTCGAAGTTATTTTAATGAATCCGCCTTATGGTGGAAATGAAAAAGCTGAAATAAAAAATCATTTTCCAGCAGACTTGGCAAGCAGTGAAACAGCTGATTTATTTATGGCAGTAATAATGTATAGGTTAAAAGAAAATGGCAGGGCAGCAGTAATCTTGCCAGATGGCTTTTTATTCGGAACAGATAATGCAAAAGTCAACATAAAGAAAAAATTATTCTCAGAATTTAATGTTCACACAATTATAAGAATGCCGCATAGCGTTTTTGCACCTTATACATCTATAACAACAAATATTCTTTTCTTTGATAAAACTGGCGGGACGAAGGAAACTTGGTTTTATAGATTAGATATGCCAGAAGGCTATAAAAACTTTTCTAAAACAAAACCAATGAAATTAGAGCATTTTGAACCAGTGATGAAATGGTGGGAATATCGTGAAGAAATAGTTGTTGATGATTTTCCTAAATCTAAAAAGTATGCAATAAAAGAAATTATTGATAATAATTATGATATAGATTTTTGTAAGTATCCGCACGAGGAAGAAGAAATTTTAGCTCCACAAGACTTGATAAGCCAATACAGAGAAAAAAGGGCAAGCCTTGATGCAAATATTGAAAAAGTATTATCTGAAATAATGAATTTGCTAGGAGAACAAAAATGAAAGCTGAGCAATTAAGAAAATCAATTCTCCAGCTTGCAATACAGGGGAAATTAGTTCCACAAGATCCAAATGACGAGCCAGCAAGCGTATTGTTAGAGCGTATTCGTGCAGAGAAACAAAAACTTATCAAAGAAGGAAAAATTAAAAAAGATAAAACAGATTCTATAATTTATAAAGGTGATGATAATTGCTATTATGAGAAGGACGGGAGCGAAGTAAGAAATATCACCGACGAAATACCTTTTGAGATACCCGATAGTTGGGTATTTACTAAATTAGAATTTTTTACAAAATCTATAGGAAATAAAAAAAATCAAATACAAACAAAAAACATTTTGAAAGAAGGCTTGTTTCCTGTAATAAGCCAAGGGAAAAATTTTATAGATGGATATTCAAATAATTACTCTAAAGTAATTCATTTAAATAATACCCCCGCAATAATGTTTGGTGATCATACCAAAAATGTAAAATATATAAATTTTGATTTTATTATAGGAGCGGATGGAACAAAATTTTTTACACCATATCTTGCAAACCCAAAATATATTTATTATGCAATTTTGTATTTTTCTTATATAATAGATTCTAGAGGTTATGCAAGACATTACAGTTTATTAAAAAAACAATTTTTCCCCTTACCACCTCTAGCGGAGCAAGAACGTATTGTAAAAGAGATAGAAAGATATGAGCCACTAATTGCTGAGTATGATAAACTTGAGAAAGAATCCACAGAATTAGATAGTGAAATAAAGAACAAACTAAAGAAGTCAATTTTACAATATGCTCTACAAGGAAAGCTTGTAGAGCAAGATCCAAACGATGAGCCAGCTAGTGTTTTACTTGAAAAAATTAGAGCTGAAAAGAAAGCAAAACTTGGCAAGAAATATGTTGACAGTTACATCTATAAAGGTGACGATAACTGTTATTATGAGAAGATTGGAGATTCAATTACTAATATCACAGATTTAATACCATTTGAAATACCTAAAAATTGGGCTTTAGCAAGATTGGGAAATATCGGAGATTGGGGTGCTGGAGCTACACCCAACAGGACAATCGCTGAATATTATAATGGAAATATACCTTGGTTAAAAACTGGTGAATTAAACAATGGAATCGTATATGATAGTGTCGAAAAAGTAACAGAAAAAGCACTCAAAGAATGTTCTCTAAGATACAATAAAAAGGGAGATGTTTTAATTGCTATGTATGGAGCAACTATTGGTAAATTAGCAATCGCTGGAATTGATTTAACAACAAATCAAGCCTGCTGTGCATGCACTCCAAATAATAACATACATAATATATTTTTGTTTTATTATTTAATGTCTCAAAAAGATAATTTTATAAAAATGGGAGAAGGTGGCGCGCAACCAAATATTTCAAGAGAAAAATTAATAAATTTTATAATACCAATTCCACCATACAAAGAACAATTAAAAATAATTAACAAAATAGATATATTTTTAAAATTAATAGAATAAAAGACAAGAATTTAATTCTTGTCTTTTAACTTTACAAATATATTTTCTAATTTTTCCACAATTTTATTTTGTTCATTAGTTGACAGTAAAGGAAATAATGAATTAGAGACTTTATTTATATTTAAATTTTTCACAACTGCACCAGATACAGAGTTACAAAATTGTTCATAAGCAAATCTGGAAGATAATAAGTAATATAAAAAATCAACGGTATATACATTATACAAATTAGAAAATACTAACCATCCATCATGAATGCAGCCATCAATATTTGATATATAGGGTTGACCAAAACTCATTGAATTAGTCAAGAGAAAATCTCCTTTGTGTATCATCTTGCTGTATTTTATTCCTGACAACTTAATTTTTTGTTTTGTATTATTAATAAATTTTTCACCTTTTATTGTATCCCCTATTTTTATCCAGTTTATGCCACTTTTTTCATTAGTTATATATTCTTGAATAGGTCTTGGCGAACCTCCTCTAGCGATTTCTAATACTTGGTTTAATCTAATCCATTCCCAATTATTAGGTATTTCAAATGGTATTAAATCTGTGATATTAGTAATTGAATCTCCAATCTTCTCATAATAACAGAATTAGACTATTATATTTAATATTTTAATTGTGTTGTAAAATGTATTTATCACTTTAAATTTAAGGAGGTAAATACAAATGATAAGTGAATTTAAAATAAAATTGCAAAAGGAAAATTTATCAGAAAACACGATATCTTCTTACATCTTGACGATTAAAATGTATCAACAACTTTTTGATGATTTTTCAAAACAAAATCTACTGGCTTTTAAGGGTTATTTAATGGAAACTTACAAGCCCAAAACTGTTAATTTGCGCATTCAAGCAATTAACAAATATTTAGAATTTATAAAAAAAGAAAAGTTGAGATTATCTTCAGTAAAAATTCAGCAAAAAAATTTTTTAGAAAATGTTATTAGTGATGCTGACTATAAATTCTTAAAAAATTGTCTCAAAAAAGATAAAAATTGGGAGTGGTATTTTGTTGTAAGATACCTGGCTGCAACTGGTGCACGAGTAAGTGAATTGATACAAATAAAGGTTGAACATGTCTTTATCGGATATTTTGATTTATACTCAAAAGGCGGCAAGCTAAGACGTCTTTACATACCCAAAAAATTAAAAAACGAAACGGAAGTTTGGCTTAATGAAAATAATATAAAAAGTGGTTATTTATTTCTTAATAGGTTTGGTCAAAGGATAACTGTTCGCGGAATTTCTCAGCAGTTAAAAAATTATGCTTATAAATACGGCTTAAATCCAAAAGTTGTATACCCACACTCTTTTAGACATCGCTTTGCTAAAAATTTTTTAGAAAAATACAATGATATTTCATTACTTGCAGATCTTATGGGGCATGAAAGTATTGAAACTACACGTATCTATTTAAGAAAAACGGCAAGCGAACAACAAGAAATCGTTGATAAAGTAGTCACTTGGTAAACAAAAAATCTCTCATAATTTGAGAGATTTTTTATAATTTTGAAAACATTTCGTCAATTTTATTTACAATTCTTTTTTGCTCTGCAAGTGGCGGTAAGGGTACAAATATTTTATTTAGTTTCTTTGAATTTAATGTTGAACCTTTTATAGCATCAGTTTGATCTACATAGTTAACTAGTAATCCTAAAGTGTTAAATAAATAATTTCGTGTAATATTTTCTTTTGATACATAAGGATATATTGAAATTATTGCTTCGTTATGGACTGCATCAAAATTTATTATTGACGTTTTTCCAACTGTCAATTTAAAACTCATTAAAAGCGTGCCCTTAGGCGATAATTTATTATTAAATTTTTCTTTTAAAGCTATGGCACTTATTTTTTCTTTCGTATTATCAATATAACTTCTTTCTTTTAAATCTGAAATAGAGCACCAATGAAACTCACCATTAGACCAAAATTTATCATTATGTCTATCTGGTGTTTTCCCTAATTCAAAATAAACAATATCAGAAAATCTAGACCAGCACCAATTATCGGGTATATCAAAAGGGATTTCATCGGTGATATTTATGTCTTTTCCGTTGGTGTGTTCATAATAACAGTTATCATCACCTTTATAGATGTAACTATCAACATATTTTTTGCCAAGTTTTGCTTTCTTTTCAGCTCTAATTTTTTCAAGCAAAACACTAGCTGGCTTATCGTTTGGATCTTGCTCTACAAGCTTTCCTTGTATAGCATATTGTAAAATAGATTTCTTTAGTTTATCCTTTATTTCACTATCCAATTTTGTAGATTCTTGCTCAAGTTTATCATACTCAGCAATTAGTAGCTCGTATTTTTTTATCTCTTTTACAATTTTTTCTTGTTCTTCTTTAGGAGGTATCCCTATAAGGATAGATTTAAAAAGCATTTTATTTAAATGGGGAATAGCTGCACCTTTTTTGTTGTCTCTAAAAATTTGTTTATGATATAATAATAAAAAATTTAAATATTCATCATTTATTTCTTTACTATATGCCAATATTTTAAATGTGCTCCCCATGTAACCTTTATATGGAACATTAAATACTTCTCCAGAGTTTTCTCCATCAACTAAGATTACTTTTGTTCCAGTATTAACAATTTTACCTTCATTAACAAACTGTATTTCTGCTTTACCTCTTAAAGTTTTTGCATCTAAATATGGTAAAGATTCACCAGCTGTTTTTGAAGATTCATTCAACCAACAAACAAAAGATAGTCTAGATATTTCCCAACTACCAGGTATTTCAAATGGAATTTCGTCGGTGATATTTCTTATCTCGCTCCCGTCCTTCTCATAATAGCAATTATTAGCATAATTAAAGAGCAATTAATTCTGCTATTAACAATGATTTTAAAATTATTATAAAAAGCGTTGATGAAATAAAGAATTTAGGGGAAATAGAAAACTTGTCTAATTAGAAAAAACACTTTTGTTACAAATTTTTATAGCTAAAACCAATTTTTAATATAGTTAAGTTTGTTTAGTAATGTGAAAGTAGTAATTTGATTAAAAAGTCTTTTTTTATAAATTATGGGGAATATAGCAAAAAAATATATATTTTTTTAATTTTCATACCAAAATTTAGAAATTAATAAAAAATAGGCAGTTACGCAAATAATATTTTATATAAAAAGAATATTGACTTTCATTGCTTAAAGTGATAAAATTGATATTGACAAAAGGGGTATTGAAATGGGAAGAAAAGTATATTTAGATAATGCGTCTACAACTTATGTTTCAAGCGAAGTTCTCGCTGAAATGTTGCCTTGTTTTAATGCAATCTATGGAAACAGCAATTCTTTACATAGCTATGGAAGAGAAGCAAGTGCAATAGTTGATAGGGCAAGAGATCGTATAGCTCATGCAATAAACGCATCAAAATCAAATGAAATTTATTTTACATCTGGTGGTACAGAGGCTGACAACTGGGCAATCAAAGGACTTGCCCATGCTTATTCAAACAAAGGGAAGCACATTATAACAAGCGCAATTGAGCATCATGCGGTTTTAGATGCTTGCAAACAACTTGAAGATGAAGGATTTGAAGTTACTTATCTTCCTGTTGATAAGACTGGACTTGTAAATATGGTAGAACTTTTGCACTCAATAAGAAAAGATACAACTCTTATCTCAATAATGGCAGTTAATAATGAAATAGGGACAATTCAAAATATCAAAGCGATTGCAAAGATTGCTCATGATTATGGCATAATTTTCCATACAGATGCAGTTCAAGCACTTGGCGCTATCAAACTTGATGTTCAAGATATGGAGATAGATGCAATGACATTGTCAGCGCATAAGATTTATGGACCAAAAGGAGTAGGATGTCTTTATCTTAAAAATGGTATAAGAATTGAATCTCTTATTTCTGGAGGAAACCAAGAAAGAGGAAAGCGTGGGGGAACTATAAATGTTCCAGCAGTTGCAGGATTTGGCAAAGCTGTTGAAATTGCTGTAAGAGATATGGCAATAAATCAACAAAAATTGAGAAGTGAAAGGGATTATTTCTTAAGAAGTATAGAAGATAAAATTGAATATGTTTCAATAAATGGTCATCCACAACAAAAGATTAATGGAATTCTTAACATATCTTTTGAGATGGTAGATAATGAATCACTTCTTATGCTTTTAGATATGGATGGAGTGGCTGTATCCATTGGGTCTGCTTGCACATCAAATTCAGCTGAACCTTCACATGTGTTAAAGGCTATGGGACTTGATGAAAACATAATAAAATCATCTATAAGAATATCATTTGGCAAAAATTTAACCAAGAGTGATATAGATTATGTTGTTGAAGTGCTTGAAAAAGCAGTTGCACAATTAAGGTCTATCTCAGCAATAACAAAAGCAGGGAGGAAATAATTATGTATAGTAATGAAATTTTGAATAGATTTAAAAAACCTGAGTATGCTGGCGGACTTAGAGGTGCAAACGGCACTGGGAAAGCTGGCAATGAAGATTGTGGAGATATCGTAAAGATATATATATTGGTTGATGAGGAAGGAATAATAACCAATGCTAAATTCAAAGCTTATGGTGGAGTAAGTACTATTGTTGCTTGTGATGTGGCTTGTGAAATGTTGATTGATATGACTCTTGAAGAAGCTTTAAGCATCACAAGTCATGATATTTTAGAACATCTTGAAGGAGGAATTCCTGAAAACAAGTCATATTCTGCAGTAGTTGTTGAAGAAGCAATAAACAATGCAGTTGAGGATTATTATAAAAGAAAAGAAAGAGAAGAAAAGAAGGCAAACGAAGAAGCTTAATAATGAGTTTTGCTTTTCTAATTTTTCAAACTTAAGCATAGAATATTTACGAGGAAAATGATGAAAGGCAAAGATTCGGCGAAGGGCAAGATAAAGTCTAAAAGATATGTTAAACTTGCGAGTTACTGTAAAATTAGTGCAACGATTGGACTAACTATGACTCTATTTTTTGGAGGTGTAGTTTTTGATAATTTAGGGAGATTTCAAAAAGAAGAAGCTATAAACAGGTTTAAGGAGAGTGTTTATTTTCAACAAAAGATATTGGAAGATGCTAAGCAGCAAAAAGACATGCTTGATAAAAATGAAATAAGTATGGATGAATATGTAAACAACTTGAATCATATAGTTTCATTAAAATATATTGAAAATTCATTGAATGAAAGTGATTTTCAAGACTTAAAAAATGATTATAAAAACGGGAAAATCAAAAGGATTGCGGGTATAACTAGTGCATTAACTATTTTCCCGCTCTCAGTTGTGGTTTATTTTGCTAAAAATAAATTGAAGAAGATTGAAGAATATAACGAAAAAGAACTTTAAGAAGAAATTAGGAGGTCCATATGACATCTGAAGCATTAATAAAGAAAGCAAAAAGATTTAAGATAGCAAAATCGTTTTTAGTTATAGGCTCTTTTGTTCTTGCTCTTGGAACTTTGGGAGCAGGATTAATTTTGCGCGATGTAGGCAATAATAAAAGAGAAGAAGTATTGAATGAATTTAGTCAATCAAGGGAATATCAAGAACAAATTTTGGAAGATTTTAATGAACTTAAAGAAAAATTTGATGGCAACGATGTTTTGGCGAATGAATATATAAATTCATTAAAAAAGGATACAAAAGATAATTATATTGAAGCTTGCATCAAAAAGTCAAACAATGCAATTTTGAAAGGTAAGTATGCAGAAGCTGAGGAAGCGAAAGGGACATCAAAAATTTTAATGATTTGTTCAATTCCTGCAATGGTAGGGTATGCAGCTTCATTATTCTATGTACAAACAAAAGAAGAAAAGTATGAAGGAATCTTGGATACATATTTGGATGCTTATACAAATTATGATGATGAATTAGATTATTAAAATATTGCATAATTTTATGCAATATTTTTTATTTTTATATGAAAAGTTGAAAAACTAAAATCTATTTCTAAATAATATTATGTATAAAATAACAAATTTCATCCATACTAAAGCAAAAGGAGGAAAAAAATGAAAGAAATCATGATGCTTGTTGGCTTTGGTATGGGAGTCGTGACAGGTGCAATGCTTTATAAATATTCTCAAGGGATGAAAAAGGTTGTTGACCAAACTGAGAAAAAGGTTGTGAAGGAAGCAAAGAAGGCTGAAAAGCAAGCAGAAAAAGGCATTGAAAATCTTGAGAAAAAGGTTAAAGAAGGCATGAACAAAACTGAATCAAAGTCTCAAAATTCTTAATTTTCAAAAGACTATAAAATAAAAAGGATATTAATATTTTTAATATCCTTTTTTTTATTTATTTTTTCCATTAAGTTGAATAAAATTTACAAAATTTAAGATAAATTGTTGAAAAATATGTCAAATTTCATTTATTTTTTATTTGATTTTGAATTTTTCAAAGAATTCTTCTGTTGAAATAAGCCCAGTTCGATTTATTCGTTTAAGCAAAGTTAAAGTTTTTGTTTCGCCCTTTTTTACCTCGTTTATACCTTCATTGCAAGTTAAAAATGCTTTAAAGCCAAGGTTTTTAAGTATTGTTTCACTTTTTTTGCTGTATTTACCAAAAGGGTAGGCAAAAACATTTGTGCGAATATTACAATTATCTTTCAATTTGTTTTCAAGTTTCATCACATCTTTTGTCAATGCTTGATTATATTCATAATCACTTTCTCCATCTTTTTGAGCTATGCCAAAACGAGGCTTGAAAGAGTGCATTTTGTAAGTATGATTTCCAATTTCAAAAAATCCAGAATCATGAAGCGTTTTGATTTCATCCCATGTTATATAAGAATAGTTTGGATTGTCAATATCTCCACTTGTTGTGCTAAAATCGGTGAAACAGCCAATAACATTTAAGTTTGCTTTAAAATTATATTTTTTGATTAAAGGATAAGCATAATAGAAGTTGTTATAGTAACCATCATCAAATGTAAGTACAACAGGCTTTTTAGGTAAGTCCTTTTTGTTCTCACAAAAATCTATAATATCTTGTATAAAAACGGCAGTATAGCCATGTTTCTTTAGGTATTTTATATCTTCTTCAAGCATTGAAGGACTTACAGAATATTGACCTTTTCTAGACTTTAAAACCGAATGATACATCAAAATAGGGATAGCTCTGATGTCTTCAACATTTGTGTTGTCGGCAAAAGAATATGAAGGAGAAAAGAAATACAAGTTATATATAATAATACAAATCAAGATAATGCTATTAAAAATAATAATTGATTTTTTCATAATTGATTTTTTCATGCTATTATTATTTTTAATTCAACATATTTTTATTACAAAATATATAAATAAAAAATCCTTAAATTATGAAGAAATACGCGTTTTAATTAAAAAACAGTATAATTTTAAATGATTTTACTTTATTTTTTAATATTTATTAAATCCTTAAAAATGTTTGATAAAATACAAAGGAGAGAAAATAAAAATACAAAAAGTGGAAAGCAAAAATAAAAATGAAAGAGGAGGAAAAAACCAAAAAAAGGTAGACATTAAAGCCTACCTTATAATATTCGAGGTCGAGAACTTGCTTTGATATGATTTCACCAACTGCCTTGCAAATTTTAAACTCCACCAAAGCTACCTTATGGCACACCAAAGTGTCCTCTTAATGATGCTGCCGTCAAGCTCTGACATGGTTCAAGGATTTTGATTGCATAAGACCTTGATTTCATCGCCTAAAATTCACACACATATTTGACAAAACCAAACCGCAGTCAAGTGTTCAATCCCACTGTAGCGGATTGTGGGTTACAGAGCACCGCTAACTCTCCATCTATCTCGACTATATAAGTTTACCATAAAATTAGAAAAAAATCAATAAAAATGAAATTAATTATAAAAAAAAGAAACCATACTTTGCCATGGACGCTGAAATTGAGGGCTTGATTGTTGTAAAATTGAGAATTAACCCAAAATTTATCATAAATTGTTTAAAAATATAAAATATAATTATGATAATTTTTGTAAATATGATATTATTATTTTATAAATTGTAAAAATCGTGGGAGAACTTATGGATAATAATTTGAATAAAAGTAATGCAAAGCGTTTTTTAGATGCTTACAACAATATAGACTATGCACTTAAAACAAGATATAATCTCAATAGGGCAATGGGGTTTTCAGATTTGATAAGAAAATCAGTAGTAAATAATTATATTGTAAGGAAATACGAAGATGAACTTATTGATTATGGTCGGTTAAGGAATGCAATAATTCATAATAATAATGAAGATTTTATAATTGCTGAACCTCATGATGCAGTTGTTGAAGAAATTGAACATATTGAAAAACTATTGACAACTCCACCAAAAGCTCTTGATACAGTTGGAAATAAAAATGTATTGGTTACTTATGCAGGGAAAAGCATGAGAGAAGTTATAATGCTTATGGCTTCGTCAAATTTTAGCAATATTCCTGTATACAAAGACAATCAACTTATTGGTGTTGCAAATGGACAAAAGATATTGAATTCAATGGGACAATATATGCTTTCAGGAGGCAAATGCTATTCATTTTTAGATAATGTGCAGATTGAGGATATGTTGTCATCTCTTCAAAATAGCAACTATTATGTTGTGAAAAAAGCTGATTGTACAGTTGAAGAAGCTTTAAATGAATTTTATAATAATCATAAATTGCTTGCTATATTATTTACAAAACATGGACTCAATACAGAAATGCCATTAGGAATTATGACAGGTGCAAATGTTGCTGAAGCTCAAAAAATATTGGAAGATTATTGATAAACATAAAATAATATTGTAATATACCTATTGACAAAATGCGGTCAATCATTTAAAATTTATTTAATAAAATTGTTAAGTAATTTGGAGGGAAAGTATTATGAAAAAAAATACCAGAGAAGTGGTTGATGGTATATTAAAAGTTGGAGCCGGGATTACATTTGTTTATGGCTTAGCTGCTACAATAGTAGGGGCTGCTCTTGTATCAAATACAGATGCATATCAAGAGAAAGTAGAAGTAGCAAAGGTACAGCCAACTGCTGAGTATGTTCAAACTCTTAATGAATCAGACGATATTGTAAAAAATCTTGAAACAGAGGCGATGATTATTGACCAATTTGAACAAAGCCAAGCTCAAATAGCAAATGCTGAACAAGCTAAAGAGAAATATATGAACTCTACTGCACAATTAAAAGCTGAATATAGCCAAGAAAATAAAGCTTTAGATGTTTATAGGGGTGTTTTAATTTCAGGGCTTGCTTCATTAGCCTTGAGTTTTGCAGGTACTATGGCTGCCTTATTTACTGAAGATGATACAGAAGTTGAGATTTAATAAATTAAAATTAACCTAATATGAAAGAGAATAAAAATTAAAAGTTTACAAAATAAATATTGAAAGATTGTAAAAATTATTTGACAAAAAGACAAAGATAAGTTAATATTAGACATGTAAAATAAAAATGCGTTGATAAAAGACAAGGTTTTTATGTATTTTTTCAAAGAGAGTTGTCGGGTGGTGTAAGACAATAAAAAAGCATAAAGATTATCACTTTTGGAGTTGCGACTATGAAAGCTTAGGCAAGTAATGGTTGACGGGACTTCCCGTAATAGAAGAGGCGAGTGCTAGCTTGCTATAAAAAGATTACAAGTGGTTTATAAGCCCCATTAGGTTCTTGTAACTTAATGGGCTTTTTGTTGTAATAATGCATTTTTAAATAGAGGAGGAAAGTATGTATAAAAAAGTTGATTCAAAATTAGATTTTGTCGCAAATGAAAACAAAATATTAAAATTTTGGGAAGATAACAAAATAATATACAAAGGGCTCGATTTAAACAAAAATAGTGATAAAAGTTTTGTCTTGCATGATGGCCCTCCAACAGCAAATGGAAAACCACATATTGGTCATGTGCTTACAAGAGCGATGAAGGATGTTATCCCAAGATATAAATCAATGAAGGGATATTATATCTATCGTAAAGCAGGCTGGGATACTCATGGACTTCCAGTAGAAGTAGAGGTGGAAAAGAAGTTAGGATTCAATGGCAAAAAAGATATAGAAAATTATGGCATTGATAAGTTTATCGAACTTTGCAAAAGTTCTGTTTGGGAATACAAGTCAATGTGGGAAGACCTTACAAAGAAAATAGGATATTGGGTAGATATGGACAACCCCTATATCACTTATGACAACAAATATATTGAAAGTGTATTTTGGGCTTTGAAAGAAATGGATAAGAAAGGGCTTATCTATCAAGGACATAAAGTTGTTCCATACTGTCCAAGATGTGGGACATCTCTTTCAAAGGCAGAACTTGAAAATGGTGACAACTACAAAATATTGAAAGAAAATTCCGTATATGTGAAACTTAAAAGCCTTGAAGAAGAAAACACATATTTCTTAGTATGGACAACAACTCCATGGACTTTGCCTTCAAATGTAGCTCTTTGTATGAATCCAAATGAAGATTACAGCAAAATTGAATGTGATGGTAAGAATTATATAATGCTTGACAAACTCATTCCAACATTGTTTGAAGAAGGAAGTTACACAAAGGTTTATACAAAGAAAGGAAAGGAATTTGAATATCAAAAATATCAACCTCTTTTTGATTATGCAAAAAATGATGTAAAAACTGGTTATTTTGTTTTGGTTGATGACTATGTAACAACTGAAGATGGAACAGGTATAGTTCATATTGCACCAGCATTTGGTGAAGATGACTATAAAGTAGGCAAGAAGTATGGACTGACATTTATCCAACTTGTTGATGAAGCAGGCAATATGACAGACAACACCGATTTTGGTGGTATGTTTGTAAAAGATGCAGACAAACTTATAATCGAAAAACTTGAGAATGAAGATAAACTCTTCAAGGTGCAAAAAATAGAACACTCATATCCACATTGTTGGAGATGTAAGAGCCCACTTTTATATTATGCTCAAGATGCGTGGTTTGTAAAAACTACAGCTATAAGACAACAACTTGTTGAAAATAATCAACAAATAAATTGGATACCTGACCATATTAAAAATGGAAGAATGGGGAATTTCCTTGCAAACAATATTGATTGGAATATATCAAGAAACAGATATTGGGGGACACCTCTTCCATTCTGGAAATGCGAAAATGGACATATCCATGTTATAGGAAGTGTTGAAGAACTTAAAAAATTGTCAGGAGTTGAAGGAGATTTTGACCTTCATAAACCAACACTTGATAAAATCACTTTCCCTTGCCCAGAGTGTGGCAAAATGATGAGAAGGACTCCAGAGGTTATGGACTGTTGGTTTGATAGCGGTTCTATGCCATTCGCTCAATATCATTATCCTTTTGAAAATAAAGAAACATTTGAAAAGGCATTTTGTGCTGATTATATCAGTGAAGCTATTGACCAAACAAGAGGGTGGTTTAATACACTTTTGTCAGTAAATACAGCTGTATTTGGAAAAGCTCCATTCAAAGCTTGCAATGTTCTTGGACTTGTTCTTGATAAACATGGACTAAAAATGAGCAAGAGCTTGAAAAATGGAGTAGACCCATGGGAAGTTCTTTCAAAATATGGCGCTGATGGTGTAAGATGGTATTTCTTCTCAAGTTGCAATCCTGCACAAGGCTTGCCATTTATTGAAGAAAATCTTGTTGACCTTCAAAGAAAATTCATGGGAACTTTATGGAATGTTTATTATTTCTATGTTCTTTATGCTGAAATTGATAAAATTGACCCAACAAAATATGATTTAAAAGATTGCAAACTTTCATTCTTGGATAAATGGCTTCTTAGTGACTTTAACGCACTTATAAAAATTGTTGATGAAAACTTGGATAAATATGAACTTCAAACTCCAGCAAGAGCAATCAGCGAATTTGTAGATAGATTGTCAAATTGGTATATAAGGCGTTCTCGTGAGCGTTTCTGGGGAAGTGAAGAGAGTGAAGACAAAAAGGCTGCTTATAAGACACTTTATGAAGTGCTTGTAAATTTAAGCAAACTTATTGCTCCATTCGTTCCTTTTATTGCTGAAGAAATTTATCAAAATCTTGTAAGAAGTCTTGATAAAAATGCTCCTGAAAGTGTGCATTTCTGCGAATTTCCAAAAGTAGATGAAAGCATGATTGACCAAAGCTTAAATGAAGGCATGGATAAAGTGCTTGAAATAGTAAATTTAGGTAGAGCATGCAGAAGCGCAAGCAATGTAAAAAATCGTCAACCACTTTCAAAAGTAATTGTATGCACAAATAAAGAATTGAAATTGGATAAAGAGCTTGTTGCTTTGATTGAAGATGAGCTTAATGTTGAAAATATTGAAATTTTGCATAATGCAGATGAATATGTTTCTTATGAACTCAAGCCACAACTTCGCACAGTTGGACCAAAATATGGAAAACTTTTAGGCGGTATAAAACAATACTTGTCAAACGCAGGCAGTGTTGAAAATGTGAATTTAGTAAGAAATGGCGGCTCTATTGTCTTCGAAGTCGATGGAAACAAAGTTGAATTGACACAAGATGATTTGCTTATTGCACTCAAGAATAAGGAGGGTTACGCAAGCGAAACAAACGGAGAAATGACAGTTGTCCTTGATACAAAGCTCTCACAAGAACTTATTGAGAAGGGTATGGTTAATGAATTTATCAGCAAAGTTCAAAATCAAAGAAAAGAAAGTGATTTTGAAGTTGTCAACCATATAAAGATTGAACTTGAAAATGACAACAATCTTTCAACAATGCTTTTAAAATATCAAGAAGAGATTAAAAAAGGCACTCTCTGCGATTGCGTGAAACTTGGAAACGCAGGCTCAAATTCTTTTGAATTTGAATTTAATGGAGAGAAAACGAAAGTTTATATAGAAAAAATATAAATAAGTTTTGAGTTTTTAAAAAACATTTGTTTTAAAGTATATTATTTATTGCAAATTGATAAAAAATAAAGAAAAATCAGCTTTTTAGCTGATTTTTTTGTCATATTAATGAAATGTTCTAAAAATTAAATTGTAATTGATATTCTATTTCTGTCCGTTGTTATTAAATATATAAATTAAAGTTGTAAAAATAATAAAATTTTGTTATAATAATTTTAAGAGGTATATATGGATAGAGAATTAATTATTAAAATGAATGGGAACAACCCTAAATTGAAAAAGACATTATTGCAATGTTATGATGAATTTGAAAAATCAAAGGACATAAAGATTGATAAACCTAATTATAAAGAAGGAGATAGTGTAGTACTTAAGAAAAATATGTTGCTACATGGGTTAAGAGATATAAAAAAAGTTGATTTTATTTCAAAAAATGGTTTTATTTCTCCTGATTTAAATGTTGAAATGGAAAAACTTCAGTTTGCAAAATATATAAAGACTGTAAGCTTTTGGAAAGTTTTGAAAGATGAAGATTTGTCAACTTACATCAAAGATTATAATGATGTTGTTGTCAAATATTATGACGAGAAAAAAGATAAACTGGTTGAAAAATCTTTTCCATTTTTTGATGTAAACAAAGAAGATTTATACAACAAGAAAGCATGGTCTATAATGACAAAGAAGGAAAACAATTTCTTGCCAAGCGATCAAAACAATTTCAGCAAACTTGCCTTTATTTTAAACATGAAAAAAGGACAAAATTTGATAGATATGGATTTATATAGTCCCAAAATGGATGATTTTACAGCAAAATTGTTTGTAAATTCCAACTATCATAGACATTTTATTGAGAAAAAACATTCAAGAAATTTCAATGAAAGAAGAGAAGGGCACATTGTCTATGGAGTGCCAAAAAACTTTATTGAAGGTATTTTGGTGAATAGAGAACTTGAAAAAGAAGCCAAAGAGCTTGACAATTTGAAAAATTTATTTCCTGATGCTTATATTTGCAACATGGATGGCAAGGTTATAAAAGCTTAATGCACACTATAAAAAACACTTTAAAAACAGAAAAGTAAAAATGATTTTAAAAAAATAGATAAAAAATAAGAGAAACTTAATCAGAATTTAATAAAAAAGGAAAGAAATGAAAGTAGCTAAAGATTGGAAAGATTACCGCGTGATTGCAACAGGTGATGGTGAAAAACTAGAAAAATGGGGGAAATATTTGCTTTTGCGCCCAGATCCACAAGTTATTTGGCATTCAAAATTTGAATTGTCAAAATATAATGGTCTTGATGGACATTATTTGCGCTCAAATTCTGGTGGTGGCAACTGGAGATTTTTTACAAATGTTCCTCAAGAATGGACAATAGGCTGGAATAATTTGAAATTTTCTATCAAGCCAATGGGTTTTAAACACACAGGGCTTTTCCCAGAACAAGCGGTAAATTGGAATGATATGATTACTGCAATAAAAAATGCTAAAAGACCAATAAAAGTTTTAAACCTTTTTGCTTATACAGGTGGTGCAAGCATAGCATGTGCAAGCGCAGGTGCAAGTGTGACGCATGTTGATGCAAGCAAAGGAATGGTAGAGCGTGCAAAAGAAAACGCAAGACTTAATGGCATAACAACAATAAGATATATTGTCGATGATTGTCAAAAATTTATAGAAAGAGAAATTCGCCGTGGGAATTTTTACGATGCTATAATAATGGACCCACCAAGCTATGGAAGAGGCACAAATGGCGAGATGTGGAAACTTGAAAACAATCTATATGATTTTGTGCAGCTAAGCAAAAAAGTTTTATCAGACAATCCTTTATTTGTCCTTATTTCGTCTTATACAACAGGGTTGCAACCAAGTGTGCTTTCAAATATTTTGACTTTGGTTTTTGGAGAAGGCAAAATAGATGCAGACGAGATAGGTTTGCCAACTGATGAAGGAATTGTTTTGCCATGTGGCGCAAGAGGAATAAAGTTTTGGAATTAAAACAATAAAACTATAAAAATAAAAGAGAGTTTAATATGCAAGAAAAAGAAAACAATGTTGAAAAAATCGTGACAGAAAATTCGACTTCACAAGTTGATAAAATTGATGATAAAGAAGAAAAAAAAGACTTAAAAAGCGACCTTGATGTATTATATGAGGATAATCATATAATAGTTGTGGTCAAACCTCAAAATATTCCATCTCAAGCTGACATAACAGGGGATGAGGATATGCTCAGCAAAGTAAAGAATTATATAAAAGAAAAATATAATAAACAAGGCGAAGCTTTCATTGGACTTGTTCATAGACTTGATCGCCCAACAGGAGGCTTGATGGTTTTCGCTAGAAACTCAAAATCGGCAAATAGATTAAGTGAACAAATACGCAATAATCAAATGGCAAAAACATATTATGCGGTAACTACTCAAATTCCTAAGCAAAGAAGCGGAAATATAATCAATTATCTAAAAAAAGATTCAAAAAGCAATATTGTAAAAATTGTCCCACAAGCAGAAAAAGATGCAAAGAAAGCAGAACTTAATTACAAGGTTTTGCAGACAGAGGACGATCTTGCCTTAGTTGAAGTCAAATTGGTTACAGGAAGAAGCCATCAAATCAGAGTGCAGTTTGCAGGTATTAATTGTCCGCTGTATGGAGATAATAAGTATGGCAAGGATAAAAATAGAAAGTCAGAGAATTTAGGATTGTGGGCAGGAAGACTTGAGTTTTTGCATCCAACCACAAAACAAAAAATGACATTTGCTTGTCCTCCAAGGGTACAAGAAAAACCATGGTCAAATTTTTATATGGATAAATACTTTTTAAGATAAATAAATGTTTTTGGGGAAAATAATTTAATTATTTATTAATAAACGAAATTTCAATTAATTAATAAAAATAAAGATAAAAAAATAAAATAAATTAAAAAAATCAAATTTTTTTAATTTTTTTTTAATATTTAATTTGTTTTTTTTGATATTTTAAATTAATTTTTTGTTTTTTAATTGTTTTTATAAGGGGAGTTATCATGAAAACCAGAAAAGAAATTGAAGAAAAATATAAGTGGGATTTAACTAAACTTTGTGCTGATGAGCAAGATTTTTATGCCAGACTTGAAAAAATAAAAGATTATTTGCCAAAATTTAAAGAGTTTGAAGGGAAGCTTAACAATAAGGATAGTATTTGGGAGTATTTGTGCTTGGATAGAAAATTTACAATGGAAGTCGAGCCCCTTGTGTTGTATTCTCAGCTAAAAGGTTGCGAAGTGCTATCTGACAGCAAAACCGCAGAAATGGGAGAACAAATATCTTATATTTTAAATGAATTTTCAGTTGAAACATCATTTGCAAGTTCCGAACTTCATAAGCTACCTGACAGCATGCTTGATGAAATTATTGCAGATAAAAAGTTTAAAGATTATGATAGAACATTTTATCAAATAAAGAGGGGTAAAAAACATATCCTGTCAAAAGCAGAGGAAAAATTGTTGTCAGGAATGGACTTTTTGTCTGGTTTTTCTAATAATATGGATATGCTTTCTGATGTTGACTTGCAGTTTGGAAGTATTAAGGACAGCAATGGCAAGTCTTATGAATTAAATCAATCAAGTTACAGCACTTTGGTTAGAAGTGATGATAGAAAATTAAGAAAACTTGCTTTAACAAAACTTAATAAAACATTTGGCAAATTTATTAACACATTTGCAAGCAATTATATAAGTGAGGTCAAAGCCAATTGTTATTTTGCAAAGATAAGAAAATATAAATCTTCTCTTGAAAGCGCTCTTTTTGAGGAAGAAATTGATAAAAAAGTTTATGATATGCTGATGCAAGAAGTAAACAAAAATTTGGATGTTTTATTTGATTATTTTGAGATAAAACGAAAAATTTTGGGTATAAACAAGATGTTTGTTTATGATTGTATGGCAGATATAGGCAAAATGACAACAAAAACCTATACTTATGAAGAAGCGATGGAGATAATAAAGAAAGCTTTGGCACCTTTAGGGGAAGAATATGTTGACCTTTTGACAAGAGCACAAAAAGAAAGATGGATTGATGTTATGCCAAACAAAGATAAGGCGTCAGGAGCTTTTCAAACAGGAATATATGGCTTTGCACCTTATGTTTTAACAAATTTTGAAGGTAACTTAGATTCAATTTTTACATTGGCTCATGAACTTGGGCATGCAATGCACACATATTTTTCAAATAAAAACCAACCAATGGAAAAAGCAAGTTATCCTATATTTTCGGCAGAGATTGCCAGTATAACAAATGAAATGCTTTTAATAAATTATTTGCTTTCAAATGCTGAAAGTAAGGATGAAAAAATTGCACTTTACAACAAACTTTTTGACGAAGTCAAAGGAAGCATATTCAGACAGACGATGTTTAGTGAATTTGAAGAAAAAGTGCACGCAATGCAAGAAAAAGGAGAGCCTCTTACTAAAGATAAATTATGTCAGCTCTATTATTTCTTAAATAAAAAATATTTTGGCACTGTTGCGTTGGTTGAGGAATTAAAATATGAATGGGCAAGAATACCACATTTCTTCTCAGGTTTTTATGTATATAAATATGCCACTGGAATGATTTGTGCAATATCCTTTGCAAACAGAATATTGTCAAAAGAAGAGGGTGCTCTCAAAGATTATTTCAAATTCCTTTCATCAGGCGACAGCAAACCTCCAATTGAAACATTAAGTCTTTCTGGATGCAATCTCAATGACAAAAAAACATTTGAACAGTGTTTTGATTATTTGAAAAACATGCTTAAAAATTGGCAAGAGATTGTTTAATTTAAAGCCAATTTAATAGATATAACATAAAAAGTTTTGTAAAAAGCCACATTAAAAAATATTGATATAGAGAATAAAATAAAGAAACAAAAAGTTTTGAATTTGTTTTCAAAACTTTTTTATTTTTCAGCATGGACTTATAATTGTGTTAAAGAAATATTGACAAAAAAGTATTTTTAATATAAAATTAAGTTAATATGTATAATATGGTCAAATGCACATTCGTTTTTTAAACGGATGTTTTTAGAGAGGTTATAAATAATGCTCAAAGTAGACAACTTATTCAAAACTTATGGAAACAGTCAAAATCCTACAATCAAGAATATAAATTTTGAGGTAAAAGAGGGGGAGATATTTGGCTTTCTTGGCTCAAACGGAGCTGGAAAGACAACAACTATAAAATGTATATGCGGAATTCTCCCATTTGAAATTGGAGATGTTTATATTGATGGCATAAGTTTAAAAGAGCATCCAAAAGAAGCAAAATTAAAACTTGCATACATATCTGACAATCATGCAGTTTTTGAAAGACTGACAGGAAGGGAATATGTCAATCATATTGCCAACCTTTATAACACACCTAAAGAGCAAAGAGATAGAATAGTAAATCAACTTTTGGAAGCATTTAATTTAAAATTTGCTTATGACAGACCAATCAAAAGTTATAGCCATGGAATGAAACAAAAAATAAATGTTATTGCAGGACTTGTACATGAACCTAAACTATGGGTGCTTGATGAGCCACTTCTTGGTCTTGACCCACAAAGTAGTATTGAACTTAAGAGAATCATGAAGCAACATGCCCAAAAAGGGAATACGGTATTTTTCAGCAGTCACATTTTGGAAGTAGTTGAAAGCCTTTGCGATAGAGTTGGTATTTTAAATAAAGGCACATTGGTTGCCGTTATTGATTTGCATGAACTTAGAGAGCAAGGCAAATCTCTTGAAGAAATATTTGTACGCCTCACTTCACAAAATGATGATGGCACTGGGACTACTGCAATGCCAGCGCAAACAACAGATATGGAAGAGGCTGGCGAAAAAGCGATAGAAACAACAAATCCATCACAAAAAAACAACAATTCATATAAGATTGTCAATATTGATAATATTGATTATGCGATTGAAGAAGATGACGATGAAAAGGACAGTGATGATATAGATGAAGACAATAAAATTGAAGATGAAGAAACTGCCAGACCAGAAGGAACAAGCATCAACAGCGCTAAAAACGATATGATAGAGATTAGCAGTTCGACAAATCAAGAAACTGTTGATGAGTCTGAGGATTATAGCGACCAAATTGTTAATAATGACAGTGGTGATAACACTATTAATGAAAACCCTCAATCGCAACAATTTGCTAAAGAAGATGAAGCTCAATCAAATACTAACAAACAAATACAAGATGATAAAGAACCACAAACACGAATTATAAATGAAGCCGCAAAACCAGAAGAAACAAGCAAACAGCAAATCAAATCTGAAAAAAGCGAAACGCAAGAAAAAATAAATCAAAATGACAAAATAGGACAAGGAAAAGAGCAAAAAACTGCTCCTCAAAGAAAAAAGAGGGAGAAAAAACAGCTGTCGCCAAAAGAACTTGAAGAGCGTAAAAAAACATTAAAAAGCATTAAAAAGAAAATGAATAGATAAATTTATAGATAAAATTTTTATTGACTAACGGAGGAATAATGTCTACTATTTGGAAACTATTTAAACTTCAAATAGATGAAAAGATGAATTTTTTTAAAACTGGCAAGTTATGGAAGATAGCCTTAACTATTCTTTTATATTTGGGAATTATTGCTGGTGCAAGTGCACTATTAATCTTTGCATTTATGAAGTTTGTAACAATTGGATTATTCCCAGATAAGAATTTGTTTGCTTTTATATTATTTTTCACTCAAATATTATCTTTTGCCATTGCTCTAGGGTCAATTATAAAAAATTTGTATCATAGCAAAGACAACGATTTCTTGATGAGCTTGCCATGTGACCATAAACAAGTTTTTATTTCAAAATTGATGGTTATTTATTTCTATGAAATTGTGGCAAACACATTATATACCACTCCATTTTTTATAATGTTTGGCTATATTTCAAGTGTATCAATGGGCTATTGGCTACTGTGCTTATTCTATTTATTCTTATTTCCTTTGATTTCACTTGTTGTTGCAGGCTTTGTATCTTTGCCAATAATATGGATAACAAACAAACTAAAAAGATATCCTGTGTGGTCAAGCATCATCTTAGTTTTGGTGGTTGCACTTCTTTTGGCAGCATATATGTATATTATAATTTCATTTACCAGCAACATTGATTTTACCGGCAATCAAGACAACATTTTATCAAAAATAAATATTGTTATTGCAGAAATAGTGACATATACATTTATTTTTGGAGTTTTTGCAGATGGAATTATGATAGGTGAAGGCTGGTGGTGGAAAAATTTAGCAGTCCTTGGTGTAACAATTTTATTTTTGATTTTTACTGTTTTGTTGGTAAGAAAGGTATATTTCAAACTTGCTATGAAAAACAGTGAAACAACAACAAAAGTAAAGACGAAAGTAAAACCTGACAAGATTGAATCTCCATTCAAAAGCATGTTAAGAAAAGAAGTTTACACAATTTTCAGAGAACCAGGTAATGTATTTCAATATTTTATTTTTACAATATTGATGCCATTTATTGTGCTTATGTATGATAAAATGCTTTTAAGCATAACAGTAAATCAAACAGGACAAGCAATGATTGCGGCAAGTCATGTTTTGGTTGTTGCTATACTTGCCATGCTTTCAAATATTGTCAGCGCATCAGCAATCTCGAGAGAAGGAGGAAATTTTTATATAACAAAAATCACTCCAACATCTCCTCGAGTTCAAACAAATGCAAAGATTGTTTTCAACTTAATTTTTACATATTCAGCATTATTTATCACAGCTATTGTGACAGCATTGTTCACAGATTTGTCAATTTGGCATAATATTCTTTGCACAGTTGCGGTGGCTATCATGTCACTAGGGCATATTGTAACAAGCATTCTTATTGATTTAAGAAGACCAGCACTTGATTGGTTTGATTCAAATGATATTGAAAAAATCTCAAAAAGTTCAAAAATATCAATGTTTTTGGGACTTTTGTTTGCATTCATAATGTTTTTGATTGTGGTAGTGTTTGCACCAACAGAACATACAATTTGGCCTTGGTCAATACTTCTTAGTGTTGTAAGTGTATACACAATCTCAATTCTTCTATATTATCATTTTAAAATAAACAAATTATATCAAAAGGTGGAGTGTTAGTATGAAGAAGGCGGTTATTTCATTATTAGTCATTTTGCCACTACTTTTGGTAGCAGTAATAGCAGTTGCAGGAAGAATTTATGGTTCTCATGAATATATAGAAGTCACAGAGATATATTTTGTTGATGAAGATAATAACAGAATAAATTCAATATCGGTTGACATTGGAGAACAAAAAAGGTTAAACTATATAATAAATCCAATTTTGGCTACAAATAAAAATGTAACATTCAAAAGTGATGATGAAAGAATATGTGTTGTGGACAATAATGGTTTTATTACAGGAATGGCTGTTGGTAAAACTGATGTTACAGTTGAAACATTAAACAGCAAACAGGCAAAGATTACAGTAAATGTCGCTTCGACAGGTGCTACGGATATGGAGTTATCTTACACCAACATGGTTGGGCATCTTGGATGCAATGCAGTTTTGTCTGTTTCTACAACTCCTTCCATTGAAGCACAATATGTTACATGGATTTCAAGTAATGAAGAGATAGTTTCAGTAAGTGGCACAGGACGAGAGGTTATGCTGTCATTCAATAAGACAGGAAGTGCAACGATAACAGCGATGTCGAGAGATGGCTTGAAAAAAACATGTGAAATTGTTGTTCAAGACGGCAATGTTGCATTTACATCAAATAATATAAGAGTTGATACAAATTCAATAGATCTTTTAGATTACATAACAAATTATACAAGTCAGGATATACATTTTGAAGTTTTGCAAGGCAGCGGCTATACACTTTCAGGGACAATCCTTACAAAACAGAATGGCGGAATAGTTAGGGTAAAGATGTATTGTATTGGAGAAAATACAAACAATATACTAAACTATGATGAAGCAGTGTTTATATTTTAAGCATCAAAATGTTGACTTACTTAAATTTTAAGCAACTTACTATATAATGGACAAATTGGATATTTAAAATTTAAATATTTGCACTATAAAATTAAACAAAAATAGCAAATTTCATCATTGAATATAAAAATTTTATGTAAACCTTGAATATTACATTTTCAAATATTAAACATTTTCTATCAAATAGGAGTGAAAAATGGCAAAATCTAGGAAAATTACAAGTTTTATATTGGGCTTTTTGATGATTGCATTTATAGGAGTTGCAGTCATTTTGACCGGTTGTGGAGATAAGAAAGCATCAAGTCTTACAATAGAACTAGCTGATTCAAATAAGACAGCATATTCTCCAGGCGAGGTTGTAAACTTCAGTATCACTACAGATGGAGAATTTGATTCAAGCAAAGTTGAGCTTTCAGTTACAAGTGGAGAAAATGAAGTCACAATAATGGGACTTTCTGTAAAGATTGATGAAGATGCTTTACCTGGACAAACAGTCACAGTATTTGCAAAATACGAGGATTTGACAAGCAATTCTCTATCTTTTTCAGTTGCCCATATTGAAGCCACAGAAATAGATGTTATAATAGAAAAAGATGTAATTTACTCTAGCGAAATAATAGATTTAAAAGCCTTTTATTTGCCAGCAAATGCTACACGCCAATTAGAGTTTAAAATCGTTGAAGGGCAAGATAAAGCAGAGATAATCGAAGGAAATAAGTTATCTATAAACGCAAATATAAATTCAGGAGATAAGATAAAGGTTGTTGCTTGCATGGGAGAAGTGTATTCAGCACCTTATGAAATTGAAGTAACAAGACTTGAAGAATCAATGCTTGCAGGAATTTTGTTTGAAGATCAAGCAATTGAGATTGACTCAACAACAGACAACTTAAAACAAAATATTTTTGTAAAAGCTTATCTTTTAAATGGCGATGATATAAATGAAATCTATACAAACCTTGCAACTTTAAGTGTGGTTGAAGGGGAAGAAACTATAAAAATAACAAATAATTATACAGTAGAAGCATTAAATAAAGGGACAGCAGTAGTTCAAGCAACTTACAAAAACTTTAAAGAAAATCTTTCAGTTACTGTATATATGACACCAGATCAAGTGAAACTTCCAGAAAATTTCAATGATAATGCAGATTATAGATATGAAAAAGAAAAAGGCATTCCATTTGCTCCTCAAATTATAAATTCTCATAATAGTGAAGATTTAAAAATGGTTGTCAGTGGAACAAAAAATATTGTTTATACAAGCAAAGATGGAGTATGGACCACTGAAGATACTACAAATGATGTAATTTATGATGGCAAAAATTTAACCATCAAAAATGTTGGGGAATATAACATTTATTTTGAATCTATATCAGGATGTGAAGTTGAAGTTAAAAGCCCAGAAGTTAAGCTTACAATAAATCAAGGGCTCAATGTTTCAACAAAAGAAGGATTTTTGAAAATTGCTGACAACAGTGTAAAAGAGATAAATCTTACAAGCGATATAATTTTTGCAAATGGCAGTGAAATTATAAAATGTTATGGGGATAAAATCTTAAACGGAAATGGCTTTACAATTGACCTCTCTGGACAACTTAAAGAAAAAGATTTTGATTATGGAGATAATTGCTTTATTGAATTTATCAATGCTGATCAAACTTCTCCTTATAAAGTTGAAATTCGTGATGTAGAACTTGTGGGTAACATGGGACTTTTTGGCACAAAAGAATTTGCTGAATATAAAGGTGTTTCTGAGTCAGAAGTTCAAGAAGCTCTTAAAAAGATTGAAAATGGAGATTATTTTAGAGACACTTTTTACAGATATGCAATTGGTATAAAAGCAAAGAATGTTAATCAAGAAATTCCAGGACCTTATGCATATGCTATTCCAGTAGTTGAAAATATTTCAATAAGAAATTTCAATTCAGGGATAAGATTTGAATATGCAATAGATGAAATTGAGACTGGTGATCCAAACGGAAGACCTGCTGTAAATGGTCTGAAAGTTTCAAACCTTTTTGGAGATGGGGTAGGCTTTATGGCTAGTCGCATAAATTTGACAAATTATAATATTGGAGCAGTTGGTGGAACTCCAATATCAAGCAGTCAAACAGGAAACACTGAAGCAGGAATAAATCGAGATGAAAAAACATCTTTAAATATTTATGGAGATGTTGTTTGCGATAATATTTCTGATGGAACATCATTGTATATAACTTCACAAATGATGTCAACAGCAGGAATTGCAAATGTTTTCAATGGAGGACTTTCAAGTATAATTCAAACAGTTATAACATTGAAAGGACAAGAGCTTTTAGCTCCATATATTGGAACCGCAGAACAAGATAAGTACTTTAATACAATTGAGGATGCAAAATCAAATATAATTAGAAAATTAAATGGTATAAATCAATTCAATTTATTTTGCTTCTCAAGGAATGGAACTGAAGATATTTATTTTGATGAAAAATTAGAGGGTTTAATAGTTGACTTAGATGATAAATTATTCTATAATGGTATTGACACTACTCATAAATTCATAAGAGTAAGTGTTTACGATGTACTTATGGGGATAAAATCTCTTGGTGGATTGAAAGATTTGATTATGCAAAATGAGAATGCAATAAAACCAATTCAAGTTTTTGTAACAAACTTCAATTATCAAGGAAACTAAAGATAGAAAGCTAAAATCAATGCAATATTTTAAAAGGGAGGTTAAAATGAGCAAAAAAGCAAAACTTATTACAGGTATATGTGTGCCAATTGCATGTGTTATCATTTTGGTAACATTGCTTTGTGTGTTCTTGATTAAAGAAGACAAACCATATACAGTAAACGGCGAAGGTAATGTTTCAGTCGTTAAGAACGCAGATGGGACAAAAACCATGACTGCATCACCAAACAAATGGAATCATTTTGTAGGGTGGTATTTGACAGAAGATGGACAAGCTACTGGAGATGTTATTTCTAGTGAAGACTCTATAATAATCAATGAGGATTCTCCAAATTATACAGCGGTGTTCAAATCTTCAGCACTTGACTCAGTTGACAGATTGCTCAGCGGAGTTTATCAAAAATATGCTGATGGAATAAAAGACACAAAAGATTACTTTAATTTTGGTGGAGATATTGATTTAACACTTAAATATGGGGATGAATTGGATGGAAACTACAACATTTCAGCTGGTGGTTATTTCAATTTCCAAGGGAAAGGCAATCAATTTTACATAGCATTAAAGGATAAAATGTCAAATATGAACATGGTTGCTTTATACTATGTTGATAATGGTCTTGAAGCTGAATTTAACATAAGCATTTTAGGAAGTGTTTATAGCTATACTTTCAATATGCCAAGCCTTTCTTCTGTATTCACACAAATTCCAGAACTTTCACCAAATGTTTGGTCTATTGAAAATATAATAAATGGTGCTATATCAAATACTGATACAGCAGCTCAAATTTATGCAACTATTGAGCAATTCCTTGGTGTAACAAATGCTCAGGGCTTCTATGGAGAGGCAACAAACTCAGGGAATAAGACAGTTGTTGAATTAAGACTTGGAGTAATCTTAAAAAATCTAAGTTCAATTTTGGCAAACTTAAACTTGAGCGGAGAAGCTATGGATATCATCAACAATATCCTTGACATTTTGACAGGGGAATATGAAGATTCAATGCTTCCAAGCATCACTTTAAAACTTGAAATTGACTATCAAACAAATGGCGATAAAGAATATGTAGACACTGTTGGGGCATCTTTTGCTATTGATGGAAACTATAATATTTCATTTGGCGAAGAAGTTACAACAATAGAAAATACAAATGTTACAGCTATAGTAAACAACATCGTTTTGAATTTTGCGGACACTGCAAATGCTATTGATGAAACAGTTATTGCAATGTTCCCAGATGCAATCAATTTACTCAATATGTATGTTGGCGGAGAGCTTACATTCTTGACAGAAGAAGTTGTAGAAGAAACTTCAATTTTGACTGCAACAGATGTTTATAATGTAGAGCTTTATGCAGACCTTAATCCATTTGCATTGATTTCAGCAATCACAGACACAGGATTTGATGCTACTAAAATAGATTGGGAAAATCTTGGGTTCCTTTCATTAAGAGTATATCTTGACCATGAAAGATCAAACCTTGAAAATCACTATATTGACCATAGTGTTACAGATATTGTAGAAACAGATGTAGTAGATGATTATATTAATATATTTATTGATACCGAAAAATATGGAGCAAATGCATTTGCATTTGTTGGTGGATATAAACCTTATTTATCAGTAGATATAGGCACCTCGACTAAATTATCTTTAATTGAAGATTATATTTTTAATAATGTTATCAATTTGTCAGAAACAGTTGAAGCATTTACAAAGCCAGAAGAAACACAAACTTTGACAATGGCAGAAACTGAGCTACTTGCAGGAGCTGATTCTTCTCAAAATGTTATTTTAGATATAATAATGAATGTTTTACAAGGAATTACATCTAAAGAAGATGCAGATAAGATTATATACACTTTAATTTCTCAAATTTTAGATTCAAAAGCATCTGATGGAACTGCATCACAAATTAAAGAAAACTTCTCGTACAGTGAAAACTATGGAACAACATTAAAATTACAATTCATAAGAGATTTGTTGACAGGAGTTCTTGGAGAAGATGCAGCAAAATACGGCATTAAGCTTGATAGTGTTCTTTTTGGAGAAACAGCTACTCATATGGCAATAATGTTTGATGAATTTTCATATGGAAAAGTTGCTAGAGGTGACACAGAAGGTGATGCTGTAGCAGACTATATTGACATAAATAATGAATCAATATATGAAACATATAATAAAGAGCATACAACTATAGTTGATGTAAACGGAATAACATTAAAAGATGAATTGCTGGAAGAAATTTTATTTAATAAAGAAACATATGTGGAAGATTTGTTAGCGGCTAGTGAATTGAGAGCAACAAGTGTTATTCTTAGTGATAATACAGAAGTTGAGGAGGTGACGAACATAGCTCATATGCAACCCAATACTGCTGCATTTAAAGTGCTAGATGTTGAAGTTATAAGTGAGAATGAAACAAGTGCAAAAATTACTTTAACTATAAGAAGATCTCTTGGAGATACTATGGCAGTAGTTTCATTATTTGGGCCAGCATTAGGACTTGTGTTGCCTGAGTTCATGGAAGGATGTATGAGTTTTGATGATGTATTTTACAATCTTGGCATTGTTGCAGGAGTATGCACATATACAACAACAATCAATTTTGCTGCATAAAAATATTAAAAAAATACAGGTTTTACGCCTGTATTTTTTTATATTTATTTGTGTTTTAAAATGAAAGAATGATCTATGCATAGGAATTTTATTTATGATTAATTTGCTTCAATGACTTGACCTTGGTGTGTGATGAAAATATTTTTGTTGCTTTCATTTATTTTTTCTTTTAAATTGTTTAGTGCATTGTATGAAAAATGGACAGGATAGAAGTTGACTTGATCATACTCTTTGCTCAGCTCTATGACTTCGTCTACTGAAAGATGCTTGTTATTTGCAGTTGTAGAAGCGCAATCAATAAAAATTGAATTGCAGTGCCTTAAAATTTTGTGTAGGCTATTGCACATGCAACTATCTCCAGAAAAACCTATTTTTTCATGGCACTCATTTTCGATAATAAAACCATAAGCATCCAAGTCTTTATGTATCATCTTATAAGTTTTGATTTTATATTCTCCAAGCTTTATAGTTTTGCCATTTTCACAGTCAATAAAAGTTACATGTTCGTTCATATAAGCTTCAATATATTTTACTTCTACAATCTTCAGCATTTCAATTATTCGTTCTCTGCAACCTTTTGGCGCGATGATTGTGATGTCTTTTTTGTCGCAATAATGACAAAGAATATCAAGCACTAAATGGATGTCCATAAAATGATCACTGTGGAAGTGAGAAATAATTATGAAATCTATTTTTGTAATGTTATATTTGTTGTAAATGGTTTTGAAAGAACCTTGAGGTATATCAAACATTATTTTGTCATCAATAATGTAACTTGTGGATAATTCCTGTGTCCATGTACACATGTTTCCAACTATATCAACTTTCATAATTTCCCTCCGCAATTTTTTTCTTTTGCAAGTTTTAGCGTTTTTAAAATTTTTATTTCTTTTTCTTTATTATTAAAAGCATTGTAATAGGCTTTATCTTTTTGTTTTATAACAGTCATATGTTTTTTATTAAACAATCTTAAATAGAAGAAAAGATATATTCCGATAGCGATTGTGATGATTCCAACAACAACGCCCATTATTGTATTGTAAAGAATAACTTGTTCTGTTGAATTTGAAAGTCCAAGAAGTGCAACCTGAGTAAGAACCAATGAGGATAGGGCAGAAGAGAGATTGATGAATTTTAGACCTATTAAAAGTAAATCTTTTGATTTCCATGATTTTATAAGTCCTCTTAATGAGAAGAAAATTTCGCAGAAGGCTACTGTAGCAATAGAGATTGATACAATAGTTGAATATTGTTGTTGATAAGTTTTCAAGAAAATTTCTATGATATAGAATAGATAAACAATGCCAGCGCCGATGATTGCGCTTGCCAGTCTTTTAAAATGCTTTTCCTCTTGAAATTGGTTTTTTGAGAGTTTTTTGCCATCAAAATATGCGACTTTCGCTAGAGCAATGCAAAGAGTATAAAAACCACTTATACTTAAGAAAAATGAATGTATAAAATAAGCAAGAACAATTTTCATAAATCCCCATGCAAAATTTGCAAACATGGTTATTTTGTTATGAAGACTTGTTCTGCTTCTATAATTGGAATTTTTGTAATTGAGTATTTTTTCTTTTATTGTCATACTTTTCCTATAGTTTATTCAAAGACATAGAATTTCTTTACCTATTATGTCTTTTCTATTCTATAGATATTATAGCCGATTTTCTAAAATTGTCAAAAACATATTTTCCATTTTATCCATACAATCTTCTTGATCATATTTTTTTGATAGCTTTAAATACTCTTTTTTTGATTTTTGTTTTTCATTTGGGTGTTCAATCCAAAAATCAATCTTTTGTGCTAGGTCTGAAGGATTTTTAGAATCAAACAAGTTGTGCTCTGAAATTGCCAAATTTTTGGTTGCACTTTTATTCGAGTTTGAAACAATCGGCACAAGCCCACAATTGACGGCTTCAAGACAGGCAATTCCTTCAAGTTCAACTTCTGCAGGATGTACATAGAGATCGGCATAGTTTATAAGGGAAACCATTTCATCACGAGAAAAATATTTAATAATTGGCATGTTTTCAAGACTATGTTTTGCAAATCCTTCAAGTTTCTTTTGTAAGGGTCCAACTCCAGCAATGATAAGTTGGATTTGCTTGTTATATTTTGATTGTTTGATGGCTTTCAAAAGTGTAATGTGTGATTTTTCCTTACACAGCCTGCCAGTACTTAATATAATAAATTTGTCTTTAAGTTCTTTTGGTTTATGACAATTTTTGTGAGTCATATATTTGTTGACGCCATTGCTTATGATGTAGTGGTTTGTACAACCAACCAAGTTTTCAAATGTTTCACAAATAAATTGTGTTGGGTAGTGGATTGCATCGCAAAATTGATATAAATTGTTATAGAAGCTTTTATATATTAGCTTGTTGACAATGTCAATATTCATAAGACCTATATGACTTGACACAAGCTCAGCTTGACAATGAAAACCTGCTGTGACAGGTTTGCCTAATTTTTTTGCAATTTTGCAGGCACATATGCCCACTTGGAAAGGGAGCATAATGTGAACAATATCACAATCTTGAATAGTTTTTGTCATTAACTGCTTATTTTTTAATGGAAGAGAAACACCATTTCGGCGAATTATGCTATTTAAAGGTCCTAGGTTTAACTTATCAAGCAAAACAAATCCATCTTGGTCTTCACTATCATCATTATCACAACATAAAACTTTGACATTATGTCCCTTGCTTTTTAAATGATTAATAAGATTGTAAGAAGCCATGCTCGTGCCATTATTTTTTTTGCCCAATATATCACAGACGATAACTATATTCATTGAAACTCCTAGGAATATATTGAGTAAAAAAACTAAAAATATAATAAAAATAATTAAAATATTAATAATTATTAAAAAAAATATTTAAATTAATTATTTTTTTATTAAAAATATTAAAATCAATTTTTTTATTATTAAATTATTATTTTTGAAATATTTTAAAAAAATTAATAAAAAATAAAAATAAAAAATTATTATAAAAGCTATTGCAAAAGAAGTTAAATTTATGGTAAAATAAAGTATAAGAAACAAAAGAAGGGTGTTTTATGGGGAAAACAAATCATGTTCATAATAGAAGAGATATGAAGCAAAAAAAGCAATCTACTAAGCAAGGTGTTATTGTAGATAAAAGTGTAGATTCTGAGCTTAAAAGAGAAGTCGAAGCTTTTTTGACAAATGGGAAACCAGACGCACTTTATAAACTTGCCACAAATTTAGAAAACCTAAATTTGCCTCGACATAATATAAAATATATTGTGAAAGAAGCGATAAAGGATAATATAAAGAGATATTCTCCAGAAGCGGATGAACATGGAGTATATGTTAAAAACAGATTGTCAAGCGCTCTTGCCTCAATAGATGTTGGAAATTTTTCAAATAGACAATGGCAATATGTTCCCTTTATTTTAAAGAATGAGGATTATCAGAAGATTTTGCTTGAAAAGAAATATCCAATTTATATTGAAAAATATGATTATGATGAACCAATATATAAATTCAAAAACAGCATAAAGTTTAAAAATGAAATGAGCACCAAGTTTAAAAAGATAAAAAGCTCAAATGACCTTCAATTTTTTATAGGGAAAGATGAGCAAACATTGTTTGCTAAAGTTATATATCAAAGGTTTACTCCAATAAGTTTTAAGTTAATAGGTAAAGCGAAGAAAAATTTATCTAGTGAAGAAAATAAAGCAGACCTTATATATAGACCAGATTTATATGAACATAGTTTATCAATTTCATCATATGTACTGCTTGATGGCGACCCTAAAAAAGCACATATGTACATGAGATATGATGGAGGGGAACATTTACATAAAAACTTATTCCTTGGAAATGATAAACGAGAGGCAATATTTGGAGCTGAAGCAAAATCACCTCATTTTCATTTTCAAAATGAGGATGACAATTTGATATGTATAAAGAAATTTAGAGATTCAAATAGGCATGTTAGATTTAAAACAGGAAGATGTAATGCTATTGATTGTGAACATTTGGTTAACTATTTAGTCAAACTTGAAAATACATCAAACGAAGAAATTGAAAAACAATTTTATAGTAATCAACATTACAATATGCCATTTTTAGAAGCAATGTATAAACATAAATCCTTTGCTCCATCTACTATAGAAAATTTACTTGATAATTACGGAAAAGATAAGGATGTTAAGGAACAAGAATATTTAAAGTATTTATATGAAAATTTCAAACCAAAGCAATCAATCAATTGCCATAAGTTTAAAAAGCTTGTAGATTCATTGGAGTTTTTGCAATATATTCATAATCAAAAAGCAAGCACGCAAAATTTAAGCAATCTTAAAGCCTTGACGGAAATTGAAATTCTTTGTGCAGATGATGTTGTAAATTCTATAAGCAATAGCAAAGAAAAATTTTTAGAAAGCAATTATCAAATGAAGTATTCTATTAATGGATCATATTTGGCAAATGATATTGCAATGAATGGAACAACGGAAGTATCCGAGGATAGTGTTGATATAAATTTAGATTCAACTTATTTAGCAGATTTACCATTTCAAGAAGATGGAGATGAAATAATGAGTGATATATTTGAACAGGAGAATGAATGAAAAAGTTGGAAGAAATTATAGAAGACCTTGAAAAATATATAGGAAAAGATCATGTTGAGAAACGCGGATTAGATAAATATTTTATAAATTCTAATCTAACACTTATAAATGAAATGGAATTGTTGCCAATTTATTTGGTAAGTATAGATGATGAAATTTATTTTGCAGACTATGGCAACACATTTGAAAGCCTCAACATTGATTATGAAAAACTTGATAATGCCAAGAAGAAAATAATTCAAAACATTGTAAATAAATATGATGTGGAACTTGAGGAAGGGAATTTGCTTTTAAAAGCAGATCAAGAGATGATTTATCTAAGTTACAATATTTTTGTAATGTGTATTTTAGCTATTGAAGCAATTGTAAATTAAATTTATGATATTTATTTTGTAATTTTAATTTATAAAGATATAATATAAATAAAGCCATATTGGTAGCTATAAAATGATATTTAAAGTTTAAAATCATAGTTATGCTAAAAAAAAGATAAAGTTAAGCATATTTATAATAAATGAATTTAAGCAATATTGAAATTGTTAAAAATTGATTAAAAAGCATAAAAAAGGAGGATACATGGAAGACAAGGTAATAGTTGTAGATGATTTGACACAAGACTATGGCCATGGAAGAGGCGTCTTTGATGTATCTTTTTTTGTTAAAAAGGGCGAAGTTTTTGGTTTTTTAGGACCAAATGGTGCAGGAAAATCAACGACGATAAGACATATTATGGGTTTTTCAAAAGCGCAAAAGGGTGAAATAAGAGTTTTTGGAATGGAAACATTTAAAAACTATTATAAGATTTTGGATAATATTGGCTATTTGCCTGGTGAAATAGCTTTGCCTGAAGGGTTGACTGGCTGGGAATTTATTAAAATGATGTGGAGTTTACGAAAAGTTGAAAATAAAGAAAGACTTGAGTATCTTCTTGACAAATTTCAATTAGTTCCATCAGGCGAAATGAAAAAGATGAGTCTTGGTGATAAAAGAAAACTTGCCATTGTTACAGCATTTATGCACGATCCTGATGTTCTTATTTTGGATGAACCGACAAGCGGACTTGACCCTGTGATGCAACAAAAATTTATTGACTTTATTAAAGAAGAGAAAAAGAGAGGAAAGACAATATTGCTTTCATCTCATATATTCAATGAAGTTGAAGCAACTTGCGATAGAATTGCAATAATAAAGGATGGAAGAATTGTTTCTCAATTTGAAACAAAGGCGATAACTCACAATGAAAACAAAAATTTTGAAGTTGTTTTTAAGGATGAAAAAGAATTTGAAGAGGTGCTAGGAAGCTTGCCAAAACTTAGAAAAAACACTCAAAATATCAAGCAAGTTTCTGTAAAAAGTTCTGATAGTCAAACGAAAACAATAGTCATAGGTGTTAATGATAAAGATATAAACATTTTGGTTGACCTTTTAAGCAAATATCAGGTTTTATCTTTCAAACAAGTCAAATTTACTCTTGAAGATTATTTCATGCAATTCTATAAGGAAGATAAGAAATTTGGAGGTGCATTTTAATGGATGAATTGATTAAAGTTGAACACCTTACCAAAGATTATGGAGATGGAAGAGGAATATTTGATTTAAATTTTGTTGTAAAAAAAGGCGAAACATTTGGCTTTGTAGGGACAAATGGTAGCGGAAAGACAACAACAATAAGACATATAATGGGCTTTTTAAAACCACAAGAGGGGCAAGTTTCAGTTATGGGACTTGACGCATGGAAAGATTCATGTGAAATTAAAAAATATGTGGAGTATGTTCCAGGCGAAATTGCTTTTCCAGATTTGCGAGATGGAACAACATTTTTAAAAAATCAAGCAGAACTTCTGAAAATAACAGATATGACTTATGCAAACTATTTGTGTGAGAAATTGCAGCTTGACACCTCTGCAAATTTAAAGAGAATGAGCAAAGGTATGAAACAAAAGACTGCAATAGTTGCTGCATTTATGTCTGACAAAGATATTTTGATTTTGGATGAGCCAAGCACTGGTCTTGACCCACTTATGAGAGAAATTTTCCTAGAACTTTTGGAAGAAGAAAAGAAAAAAGGAAAGACAATTCTTATGAGCAGTCAAATGTTTGACGAACTTGAACAAGTTTGTGATAGGGTTGCGCTCATATTCAACGGGAAAATCATCGACATTGCAGACATGAAAATTTTAAACAATTTGCCATATAGAGAATATAAAGTTGAATTTAAAACAAGAGAAGAATATCTGAAGTTTAAAAAACTTAAATTTGAAATTGTAAGAGATCAAGAAAAATACAATCAAGTTACGATAAAAATTGAAAAAACAAAGATAAATCGAATGTTTGAAATTTTAAAAAATTACGATTTAAAATTTATGTCAGAGGTAAAATACAATCTTGAAAAACATTTCAAAATGATTTTACAAAAAGAAGATGAACTCTTGCAAGAGAAAAAACGAATAGAGAAACTTGCAAAAGACCATACTCCAGTTATAAAGAATACATTGGTAAGAAGAATAATAAGCAAAAAGACACAAGAACAGAAGAAAGAACAAAAGAAACTTCATTTGGAATTAAAAAATGAAAAATTCTTTAATAAAGATGAATATAAATTCCATAAAAAAGAAGATAAAAAACAAGATCACGAGAATAAAAGGCAGCAAAAAATAAAAGAGAAAAAAGAAAAGGAGGGGAAATAATGTTTAGTAAGGCGCTATTTAAACAATCAATGAAAGCTCATTGGGTCAAATGGCTTTCAGTGACCCTTTCAACTTGCATTATGCTTGCTATTGTTATTATAGTACTTGGGAATCTTGGTATTAATGACATCAGAGATTCGCTTCAAGATGTATTCACTCAAGCAGATCAGGAATCAGTGTTAAAAGAAAATGCTGTTGATGGTTATGAGGTATATTTGACCTCAGTTGAACTTGAAGGAACATTGCAAAATGCTGATGAATCAATGCTTAAAATGGCTTATCCAGTGTTAATCAATCCATTTAATACAAGGGTTAATGCTTATAAAGAAATGCATGATGGACAAGAGCCAGAAGGCGATGATTTGCAAGCGATAATATTGGCTAGTGCAGAAGAAGTTAAGGCGATTATAGGGTCGCTAGGTGGAGAAATTGACATCATAAAAGACATTCCTGAAGATATGCTTTTAGGATTCTTAGTAGAATTTTATAATGTTTACAATCAAAATCCATTCAGTCAAGATGATGAGCAATTTAAAGATAAATTTGTTTCAGTTATCAAAGATACATACCTGAATTTCATCTATACAAATGCGTACAATCAATATATGGAGCAGGAAGGTGCAACAGTAGAAATTGCAGAGTATTCAGCTGCACAGATGAAGACAATCATTACAAATGCTATGGCATCATATCAAGCCCCTGTTGGTGAATTTGATAGAGAACCATACAAAGCTAAGGCATCTGAAGAAATCAATATGATGATGTATAATGTGGCTTACCAGACAATCTATGCTCAATCAATTGCAGGTGGCATGACAGAAGAGGAAGCTCAAACTTATTCAGGACAATATGCAGTTGCTTCAAAAGTATTGTCAAACACAGCAATAAGCACTTATGAGTTGTGGCTTAATGAGCTTAAAGATGTTGAAGATGCAAAGACTCAAGCCAGAGAGTATGCTATTCAAAGCATAACAGATCAAATTCCAGAAAAGGTTGCAGAAGCTTTAAGCGAACTTGGAAATATGGATATTTATAGCTTTATTATAGGATCTATATTCTATAGAATAGCCGGACTGCTTCTTCCAATGGTGTTTGTAATCATGACAGCAAACAGCTTGCTTGCTGGGCAAGTTGATTCAGGTTCAATGGCATATGTACTTTCAACTCCAACAAAGAGGAGAACGGTTACAGTCACTCAAATGACATATTTGATTTTGGCGTTGTTCTCAATGTTTGCATTGTTGACAGTGACAAGTGTAATTGCAGTTTGGGTATCAGGCGGAAATTCGTTTGCAATAAATTATGGGCAAATTTTGCTGTTCAATTTAGGTGCATTCTTGACTATGTTTGCAATTGCTGGATTCTGTTTTATGTGTTCAGCAGTATTCAACCGCACAAAATATTCGTTGGGAATAGGTGGAGGCCTTACAATATTCTCACTTGTTTGCACAATTCTAGGTTTGTTTGGCTCTTCAGTAGTTCCATCAGCAATGAGAATTTCTGCAATGAACTTCTTTAACTATTTATCATTCATAACACTCTTTGACACAGTTTCAATAATGAGCGGAGGCCTTGACTACTTGTGGAAATTTGGAATATTGCTTGGAATAGGAATTGTCACATTTATTATAGGTGTATTCAGATTTGATAAGAAAGATTTGCCATTATAAAAAATAACAACAAAAAAAGATATAAATAATTTATTTTATATCTTTTTTTATTTATTTTTAATTAAATGTTAATTTATTAATTTATTTTAATAAATTTTCTACATTTTAATTATTTGATTTTTTATCATTTAATTTATTTATTATTTATTATTTTTTTGTGTAATTATTTTATGTTTTTTGTTGATTATTCAATTCTTTAATCAGTTCTTGTAATAATTGCGCGTTTTTCAAAGCTGTCGTTTTGCTGATATGCTCACACATAATCCTGACCTTGCTTTCTGTTCCACTTGCTCTTACAAGAACTCTGCCTTTGTTGGAAAATTGCTGTTGAATATTTAAAATAGTGCTTGCAAGTTTGTCGCTGTTTAAGATTCTATACTTGTCTATGACCTCAACATTGATATTGACTTGAGGGAATTTTTTATACTTAATGAGCTTTGAGATAGGTTGATTTGATTTTTTTATTATATTTGCAAGCAAAAGTCCAGTCAAGACACCATCGCCAGTTGTGCTGTAAGTTTGGACGATGACATGTCCAGAAGGTTCGCCACCCAATAATATATTTTTATTTTTCATGATTTCAACAACATATTTATCTCCAACATCTGCTCGAAGCAGTGTGATTCCTTTTTTAGATAGGGCATTTTCAAGACCTTTGTTTGTCATCGAAGTGCCTACAAGAAATTTGCTTTTGCCTTTGAAATGGTTTGCCAGTATATAAAGTATTTCATCTCCGTCAATAAGTTTTCCGTTTTCATCGCAAGCTATGACTCTATCTGCATCGCCATCAAAAGATAATCCTAAATTGGCTTTTTCTTCAAGCACCTTTTTTGACATACTTTCAGGATATAAGGCGCCACAGTTCATATTTATGCTAAGTCCATCAGCTTTCGCATTCATCAAAATGACTTTGGCATCAAGTTTGCTAAAAACATTTTTTGCGATTTTGTAAGAGGCTCCGTTCCCACAATCCAACACAATTTTAAGCTCATCTAATGAGTCTATGTTTTTGATTATGTTTTCTATGTAAAGATTGACTGCTTGTGGTGTAAAGTCATATCTACCAATCTTAGAATATTGGACGCTTACTGGAAGCATAAATTTTCTTTCAATATCGTTTTCAAGTTCCTGCGAAATCTTATATCCATCACAATCAAAAATTTTTATGCCATTATAGTGGGGCGGGTTATGACTTGCACTTATGACAACACCAAAGTCGCAATTCAACAATTTTGTCAAGTACGCAACAGCTGGCGTTGTAGTCACTCCAACATCTATGACGCTTACTCCATTTTGCATAAGGCCATTTGCAAGTGAAAGGGATAAAATATCTCCAGTGACTCTAGTGTCTTTGCCTATTAAGACCTTTTTATTGTTTGTGCAATGCCTGCTTAAGCTATTTCCGCATTTGAAAGCAATACTTGGTGTGATTTCTTCGCCGTAGACTCCTCTCAAACCGTCAGTTCCAAAATATGTTCCCATAAATTACTCCTTTTAATATGAAAAATTTCGAAAACTTAAATTGCAAATTAAGTTTTCATAAGGAAAAATGTTGATAAAAAAGTTGGTAGAATTGATAAGAATTATGATAAACAAATTTATCATAATAAAACGAGTTTATAAATCTACCAATATTTTTTTGCTCTATTTGGCTTGTTTTCTTGCCTAGCTCGACCTATGACAAAATCGCCATTGTCTGTGCTGTCTGTAACAGTTGTGCCTGCACATATATAGCAATCGTTTTCAATTTTGATAGGGGCAATTATGTTGCAGTTTGAACCAATAAAAACATGATCTCCGACAATGCTTTTGTTTTTTTCTTTGCCATTATAGTTAGCAAAAATAACTCCGCAACCTACATTGCAATCTTTCCCAATAGTAGCATCTCCCACATAAGCAAGATGACTTATCTTGCAACCTTGCCCAATTTCGCTATTTTTGATTTCAACAAAATTGCCAATCTTGCAATTATTATGTATGACACAATTAGGGCGTAATCTTGCAAATGGACCAATACAAACATCATCACCAATTTTACTATTTTCTAAAAAACTATGATGTATTTTGCAATTTTTTCCGATTTCACAATCGACAATAAAGTTGTTTGGATAAATAATACTGTTGTCATCAATAAAACATTTCCCTTCAATATGGTTGTTTTCATAGATTGTCACATTTTTCCCAAAATGTACATCTTTTCCAATGAAACAACTTTTTTTGTTTAAAAACTTAGCCATATTCCTCCTATAAATATTCCTTATGATATTTTTTATGTTTTGATTAAAAATTAGTTGAATATTTTATTTATCATTTCTAGTTTAGCACACATTATAAGGAATAAAAAATAAAGTTGAAAATTATCTATATAAATAATTATTAAGATATTATATTTAAAATTTAAGTTAGTTGCTATTTTTTATCAATCTTATTCTTAACTCCCGATTTTTAACACAAACCGAATTATTTCATAAATATTAATAAGCGTTTCTAAAAAGCATTTATTTTTATTTTGGAGGTTAAATTATATGTGTGGAATAATTGGTTATATAGGTGATAATGTTGAGCAAAATTTGATTGCAGGACTTGAAAAACTTGAATATAGAGGTTATGATTCAGCAGGTATGGTAATAAAACGGGAAAATGATTTTGAAGTATACAAATCAATAGGGGCGGTTGAAAATTTAAAAAATAAAGTAACAAGACGGAACTGCGATTTTAAAGAGGGAACAAAGAATGTAGTTACAAATAATAACCTAGATAATGATAAGATGAAAAATCAAGATGATAAAGAAACTCAGACGCAATCTGATTTTTCATTAGGCATTGCTCACACCAGATGGGCGACACATGGGAAAATAAGTCTTGAAAATTGTCATCCGCATTTTTCTTCGCAAAAAGATGTTGCGCTTGTCCATAATGGAATTATAGAAAATTTTGAAACTTTAAAGAATGAGTTGCTAAAACAAGGTTGCAATTTCTATGGAGAAACTGACAGCGAAGTTGTTGCGAAACTTATCGCCAAATTGGACATAAACAGCTTAAGAAGGACAATAAAAAAACTTGAAGGTTCTTTTGCTATTGTTTTGATTTCAAAGAATAATGACAATCTTTTTTTTGCTAAAAATAAAAGTCCTCTCTATGTTGCTGTTGGAGAAAGTTGTGCAATGGTTGCAAGCGACCCGTCATGTTTTGTCGGAAAAGCAGCGGAGTATTATAGTTTAGAAGACGGAGAATATGGAAAAATATCTTTAAAAGAGGTGGTTTTTTATGACAAAAATGACAAAATAATAGAGAAAAAAGCTCAAAATTTGGATTTTAGATATATCAATGAAGAAAAATCTGGCTATGAGCATTTTATGATAAAAGAAATTTATCAAAGCAGAATTGCTCTTGAAAATATAATAAAAAGATATCAAGAAGATGAGATAAAAGATATATTAAAAAAAGTCAAACAAAGCATGTTTGACAGGGTTTATTTTATAGGTTGTGGCACGGCTTATCATGCAGGACTTATTGGCGAAAGTTTTATGCGTAATAGTTTTAACATTGATATTTTTAGTTCTATTGCCAGCGAATTTCAAAATAAAAATTATTGTATAGATGAAAACAGTTTGTGTATTTTTTTATCTCAAAGTGGAGAAACTGCGGACACATTGTCTGCACTTGAATATTGTAGACTTAAAGGAGCAAAGATATTGACTATAACAAACACCGAATACAGCACTATGGCTTTAAAATCAGATTATTGCCTTCCAATATGTGCGGGTCAAGAAAAGAGTGTGGCTTCAACAAAGGCATATTTTGCCCAGTGTATTGTTTTGTATATTTTAAAGAAATACTTGCAAGGCAAAGATTATATTGAGCCATTAAAAAACTTAAAAAAACAGCTTGACTTTGGGGATGATAATATCTTAAAACCCTTGGCAAGAAACCTGTCTAGTTATGATAAAGTATTTTTTATTGGAAGAGGGAATGATTATATAACAGCAAAGGAAGCATCTTTAAAACTTAAAGAAATAACTTATATTTTTTCATCAGCCTTAGCAAGTGGAGAGTTGAAACATGGCACACTTGCTCTTATAGATGAAAATGTGTTGGTTGTCGTTGTCGCCACCGATGAAAAATTATTTAATAAAACATTAAATAATGCGTATGAAATTAAGACAAGGGGAGGGAAACTTGCACTGTTTACATCAATACCATTGGATGAAATTGCAAGAGAGAAGTTTGATTATGTTGTGAAGATAAACCAAACAATTCAAGAATTTATGCCAATACAAACAATATTGCAACTTCAAAAAATAGCATATTTTACAGCGGTTATAAAAGGCATAAATCCTGATAAACCTCGAAACTTGGCAAAAAGCGTGACTGTAGAGTAAAAAACGCAAATTTATGATTATATTTATTTCAAAATAAAAAGACTTAATTTTTATTAAGCCTTTTTGTATTTTTTCAAAAATTAAACAACTTATCTTCTATAATTTCAAACATTTCTTCTATTTTTTATAAAAGGATATATGGAGCAGGTAGCGGGAATCGGACCCGCGAATTGTGCTTGGGAAGCACACATTTTACCACTAAATTATACCTGCATAGCATTTAAACCTTAAAATCATTTTAACATATTTTTATCTCATACTCAAAACAATTTTTACGAATTTTTTGTTAATAAAACAATTTTATTGACTTTTAAGAGTGCTTGAGGCGTATGTTATTAATTGTAACTGTTGATATTTGAGAAAGGTTTTTATTTTTTGTTTAATTTATTGAAAATTTGTAATCAAAAATTTCATATAGATAAAATATGATAAGAGAATATAATAGAACAAAAGCAGTGGAGTATGCACAAAAGTGGGCTTTAGGGAAAAATCCACAATACTATTATTTTGGTGGGATAGGTGGCGACTGCACAAATTTTATTTCTCAGTGTATATTGGCTGGTGACGCTGTTATGAATTACAACAGGTATTACGGATGGTTTTATATAGATTCAAACTATCACTCGCCAAGTTGGACGAGTGTTGATTATTTAAGACGATTTTTGCTCACAAACAATAAACTTGGTCCTTATGGGCACATAGATGATTTAAATAATTTGCAAATTGGAGATATTTTGCAGTTAAGACAAAATTTTATTCATTTTAATCACACCTTGATAATCTCAGAAAAATATGGTGATGAGATTTATGTTTGTGCCCATTCCAATCCATCATTGAATGTCCCTTTGAATACATATCCATATATTGAAATGGTTGGAATAAAAATTGATGGGATATATGTTTAAAAAAATAATTTTTTCAAAAATTAGCTTTCAAATATAATTTTAATTTGGTATAATCAATAATTGTAGGGAGGTTAATTATTAATAATATCATATTTTAAAATGTCGAAATAAAAATAATTAAAAAGGAGAAAATAATGGATAGATTAATTACAATAACAGGAAATGGAAGATTTAGCACACGCCCAGATAAAATTTGTATTTCAATGAGCATTAAAGGAGAAAATAAAAACTATAATGAAGCAATGGAGATTGCTGATAAAAAAGTGTTGGACTTAAAGGCAAAACTTGCAGAGAATGGTTTTGATGAGAAGAAAATTTATACAAACGATTTAAATGTCAGAGCAGTCAATAAATATGTTGAAAGCAAATTAAGCGGAAATAGGTATGTTTTTGACAAATATTGTGCAACACATTCTATAAAAATAGATTTTGAATATGACACAAAAAAACTAGCAAAATGTATTGATACAATAGTTGATAGTGTCGCTGACCCTAACTTTAGCATTTCTTTTGAGGTTGAAAATGAAAAACCTTTAAAAGAAAAAGCAATGGAGAATGCGGTGCAAGATGCCAAAAGGAAGGCTGAAGTTCTTGCAAAGAGTGCAGGAGTGAAACTTGGAAGTTTGGTAAGAATTGACCATAGTTTCAGCCAAATAAATATTTACAGACCAAGGACATTAAATATGGAATATGATAGTGTGAGGGCAAAATCTTCAGCAAGCGCCTCTTTAGAAGGAATGAATGTGGAAGATTTGTTCGTGGATGCAAATGTGACTGTTCAATGGGAGCTTAAAGATTAATACAAAAAAATAAATAAAAAGACAAAAAATGATTGTAATATAAACTTTTTTGTTATATAATATTTTTAGGAGGGAAATATGGCAAAAACTGGAAAAGATTATTTTGGAATGAATAGAGTGCTTAGTATAATTTTGGCAATTATTCCTATCACAGCATTTATTCTTGGTTTTGTAACAAGACTTATGGAAGGAAAAATTGTTGCGGCACTTCTTCGTTTGCTTTTAGGCTGGAACATTATTTGGCTTGTTGACTTAGTTTTGATGATTGTCAACGGAAGAATAATGCGTTTGCTTAATGTTTAATTTAAAAAAATGCTTTCTATAGTATTAGAAAGTATTTTTTTATGTCTACATATTTTAAAAGAAATCACATCCTTTTTTAAATTTGCTTTATAAAACTCGCAAGTTTTGTTTGTTCTTAAAAAAATGTTTTTGATTTGCATTGATGAGAAATTGCCAAGTCTACAAAAAAAACGACAACTTTTTTAGATAAAATAAAAATTAAAGAGAAAAACTATTTCAAATATTTGACTAAAATAAAAAAATGTATATAATTAAATAAGTAGAAGCTTTTGGTTCTATTTTTTTAGTATTCTATTGAATATGGTATATTTTTATGATATACTAATTACAAGAGAGGTTTAGAATATGGTAAGTTTGATGTGTAATTGGTTTACTGACTGGGGGAGAGCAATTCGAGAAGGTCTTGGAGAAACATGGCTTATGGTCTTGATTGCACTTTTCGTAGGCATAACAATGTTTCTACTTTACAGCGTATTTCTTTCACAATTGATAAAACCAAGAGCGGACAGAAAATTCAAAATCAAATGGGGACAACTATTCTTTGCAATTGTATTCATTTTGTTTACTATTTGGTTTTGTACATTGTTATAATAAAAAAGATAAAAACGGCTTCAACAGAATGAAAAGGAGAAACTATGAAATACAATATATCTACTTTACTTGATAGCGAACTTGTCAACGATTTTTGGACCACATTTCTTCCAATTTTCAGATATGTTCTTTTTGGTATAATAATTGCGTGCGCAATCGTTATGATTATCACAACACTTATGCAAGCAAATGATTCTTCAAAGAGTTTAGACGCATTTACTGGCGCTTCACAAGAGAGTTATTACGCACAGAATAAAGGTGCTTCAAGGGACAGCATATTAAAGAGAATTACAATATCAATGGCAGTAATCATTTTTGTATGTATTATTTTGTTCTTTGTAAGTGAAATTATTGCGGGAGTTTAATGGTGCAGGCAAGAAATATTATTTTAGAATTGCTTTCAAAAGATAGTTTGGCTATATCTGGGCTAAACAATCTTTTTTATTTTATATCAAAAACATATAATATTGAAGAACAACAAGTAAAACAAGCTTTTCAAAAATTGCAAAAGGAAGGCAAAATTCTTGAAATCAAAAAAGGGAAGTTTATAACAATTCCTTCTCATGGCTATGTTCGTGGCACTTTTATTGGCAATGCCAAAGGTTTTGGTTTTTGTCAAATAGATGATCAGCCAGACAAGGAAGATATATTTATACCAGCAAATATGCAAAAGAATGCGATTGACGGAGATAAGGTTATCGTAAAGCTTCTTTCTCAAACCGAAGAGGGCAGTGATGGTGAAATCGTTTCAATTGTCAAAGCTGTTGAAAAAATAGCTGGCGTGGTATGCAAGGTTGGTAACAATTTTTTTGTAGAACCAGACAATAATCATATACCTTTTAAAATAAAACTTACAAAGGGAAGTTTCAATGCAAAAGAAGACGACAGGGTTGTTGTCAGACTTATTAGACATGGGGATAAAATATCTGGGGTCGTTGATGAAGTTTTGGGGCGCAGTGATGATGTCAAAGCTTGCGAACTTGCTATAATACGCGATCATCAACTTTATGAAACTTTCCCTCAAGAAGTGATAGATGAGGCAAAAAGTCTTTCTCAAGAAGTTTTGCCAAGCCAAAAACAGGGAAGAAGAGATCTTACGAATATAGTTACATTTACAATTGATGGCGAAGATGCCAAGGACTTAGACGATGCTGTTTCGGTTGAAAAGACAGAAAGCGGATATATTTTAGGTGTTCATATTGCCGATGTCGGTGAATATGTCAAATATAATACATTGCTTGATGAGGAGGCTTTCAATAGAGGCACAAGCGTTTATTTCCCAACTTCAGTGCTTCCTATGCTACCAAAAGAACTTTCAAATGGGATATGTTCTTTAAATGAAAATGTTGAAAGATTGACACTTTCTTGCATTATGACATTGGATGAAGATGCAAATGTAATAAGTCATGAAATTTGTGAAAGTGTGATAAAAAGTAAAGCACGCCTTAATTACACAAATGTTTATAAAGTTCTTTGCGATGAAGAGGCTGATGAAAAGACAGAAAGTGTAAAAGAAGAGCTTAAGATAATGCATGAAATTTCAAAGAAAATACAGGCTAGAAAGAGTAGAGAAGGCGCTTTAGATTTTGAAATTCCAGAAGTGCAATTCATATTTGATGAAAATGGAATGGCAGTAGACTTTGAAAAAAGAGAGCGTAATGACGCCCATAGACTTATTGAAGATTTTATGGTTCTTGCAAATCAGACTGTAGCAAAAGAATATTGTGATAAAGAAATTCCTTTTGTTTATCGTGTTCATGAAAGCCCAAGAAAAGAAAAGGCGATTGATATTCATGAATATATGAAAGGTTTAGGAATAAAAGTTCCTGCAATTCCAGAAACAATCACTCCACAATATTATCAAGAATTGATAAAATGTGCTAGTGGTCAGGCTTACACTGAAACTGTCAATAAGGTTATTTTGCGTTCAATGCAAAAAGCAAGATATACAAATCAATGTTTGGGACATTTTGGTTTGGCATTAAAATATTATTGTCACTTTACATCGCCAATAAGAAGGTATCCAGACCTTGCAATTCATAGAATAATCAAAGAGGTTCTTCATAAGAAAAAATTGGAAGGCCAGCGAATAGACGAGCTTGAAACATTTACATTTGAAGCAGGCGAGCAATCAAGTTTAACAGAAAAGAATGCTGATAAATGTGAAAGAGAAGTTGATGACTTATGGAAAGCATACTTGATGAAAGATAGGGTTGGAGAAGAATTTGAAGGTGTCATATCTTCCGTAATGAATTTCGGAGTTTTTGTAGAGCTTCCAAATACAGTAGAAGGTTTGATTAAGGTTGAAGATTTGCCAGATACTGGCTTCCTTCTTTTTGAGAAACAACAAAAATTGAAAGGTCAACACATGGCATTTTCAGTAGGCGACAAAGTCAAGGTAAAACTTATAGCTTCAAATATTTATACAAGAAAGATAGATTTTGCTTTTGTTGATTTTATAAAATAGACCATACATCAAAGCAATCTATTTAAAGCATAGAAAATAGAACATAAAAAACAGAACATATTAGTGTTCTGTTTTTTTTGTTTCATAAAAACTGTTAATTTGAAAATGTTTTCATATGGTCAGAAGAAGCTCAACAAAAATAATTCAAAAACAGCCTACACAGTGATAATCTATGAAAGATGCTTGGTTGTTTTTTGATGGCAAAAGCATTTGGGTTTTGTTTGCGTTTTTTAGTCCGTTAACTCTGGCTTCAAGCTTTAACAATTATCTTGACAATAATTTAAAATTTGATAGTTTTGATTGATAAAACAATAGATTTTATTATATAATATATTATATGTTTCATATGTACAAAAGAAAAATTTAAAATAGCAATTATTTTGATGTTTTTGACACAAAAATACAAAAAATCATCAAAAAATGTTGATTTTTTCTTAAATTTTAACAAAAAAACATAAAAAATATGATATTATAATAAAAATTTTCAATTAGGGTATTGAAAATTGTTGTAATTAGTGTTATAATAGGAGGCGAGATGAGGATAATAACTAATAATAAAAAAGCATACCATAATTTCTTCGTTTCAGATTTACTTGAAGCTGGGATTGAACTAAAAGGTGGCGAGATAAAGTCTGTGAGCAGTGGCAAAGTGAGTTTAAGTGACAGCTATGTTGTCATAAAAAATGGCGAAGCACTACTTAAAAATTGTTACATTGCACCATACGACAATTCAAACCAACTAGACAGTCAAACCAAGCGTACAAGAAAATTGCTCTTACATAAAGAAGAGATATATAAGCTTGAACGCAAGACAATGGAGAAGGGCTATTCAATCGTTCCAACAAAAGTTTATATGTCAAAAGGAAAAGCTAAAGTTGAAATAGGACTGGCAAAAGGTAAAAAACTTTATGATAAGAGGCAGGTTCTGAAGGATAAGGCTGTCCAAAGGGACCTTGACCGAGTACTCAAAAACTATTAAACCCTTTCGGGGGCGTTATTGGTTTCGACGGGGAGCATTGGTCAAAATGTAAAGCATGTGGTGAAGTCTTACACCTAAAAAAGACATTTGCAAATAAACGCAAACGAAAACAATGTTGTTCGTATGAACAATGCAAGCCTTGCTTGTGCTGCTTAATCGAACAAAACAAATCTCAGGTTAAAAAGATTTTAACCAATCCACTACAGAACTCGTCAAGCTGTTTTAAGGATTTAAGAGACGCTCTGTAAATAAATTTGCCTTTAATTTATTTATACATTCAAAAGGCTGGCTGACAATTGATTTTGTTTATGTAAAGATTATCAGCAAGAAACCAACATAAACTAAACATGTAGAAAAGTTTTGAACAAGTTTTTCGGAAGCGGGTTCAATTCCCGCCGTCTCCACCAAAATTCAGGTCAAAAGACACAAACAAGCCAAAAATTATAAAAGGAAGTGAAAAATATGAGTTCAGTAATTATTACAGTAGTTGTTGTTCTTGGAATTATCGTAGCGGGAGGATTTCTTCTTTATTTTATGGGTGACTTATTCATGAGTTTGGCACATAAGAAGAAAGATGATGAAGCAATATCAAACAAGCAAGCAAAAGAAACAGAAGAATTAAAACAAAGAATCGAAGCACTTGAAAACAAGGATGAATTAAAGAAAGATCCAGAAGTTGCTACAATCCTTTATAATGGGGCAGTTGTAGAAGCTTACAACCCAGATGAAGAAGCACAAGAAGAAAACAACGAAGAAACAGAAGAAAATGAAGTAGAAGAAACTACAGAAGAACAAGAAACAGAAGAGCCTGTAGAGGAAACAGAGGAAGAGGCTGAAGAGGAAGAAGAGACAGAAGAAGATGACACTGATGATACTTCAGACTTTATAAAACAACGCCGTGCAGAGCTTATGGAAAGACTTGCAAGAATGCAAAACGAACAAGAAGAGGCTGAAGAGGAAGAAGAAACAGAAGAAGATGTAGTTGATCTTTCAAGCGAAGAAGAGGCAGAGGAACCTGCAGAAGAAACTACAGAAGAACAAACTGAGGAATCTGAAGAACAAACAGAAGAGCAAGCTGAGGAAAAAACAGCCGAAGAAGAGTCAGAAGAAGTTGAAGAAGACATTGTAAGAGAAGATGATTCTGCTGTTACAACTTATGAGGAAGCTAAAGACTCTACAGAAGGCCTTGCATCAACAATGAGCCTTGAAGAGCTTGAAAGCAAACTTGCTGAAGAACAAGAAAAATTAAAGGCAAACGAAAAAGAACTTCGTCAAGTTAAAAAAGAATTCATCCCATTAAGAAGAGTTAAAAAGACTCTTGAAAGCGATGAAAAGAAACTTCGTAGAAAAGAAGCTTTAGTTGCAAAACAAAAAGTTGTTCTCTATGGCGTAAACAACTATGCTGATATTGATGAAGAAAAAGCAAAGAAACTTGCTGAAGACCTTGATCTTCTTGACGGTTTGAAACTTTCAGTTCAACACTGCGAAGAAGTTATGGAAAAGAACCAAGAAAGATATCCACTTCTTGAAAAAATCTTTAACTTGTTATCATCTCAAAATACAGAGATAAAAGAAGATATCAAGAAGCTTCAAGATGCAATAGCTCAGCTCAAAGACTCAGACGATAATGCAGACGCTGAATAAAAATTGAGTTAGCTTATATTTTCACTATTGATATAGAAAAGCACATGGATGTATTCCGTGTGCTTTTGTTTTTATGGTAATAATTGAACGATACATTCTTTTTTTAAACATCAGCATTGACTTTATAAAGGAATGATTATATAATAATAAAAAGTTTATATAAAAATTTACAATTTTAAAGGGTAAAGGATGGGAAAGAAAAAACAATTTGTTAAAGTAAAAATAGGCAAAAGTGAATATGTTTGCAAGGTGGTTGAAGGCGATGATTCAACAGTAGAGGAAAAATTGCATGAATTTGACAAATCTAATAAAATAAATTGTACTTATTGGGAAAATGATGTAAGAAGAATACTTTCATCAAATAGTCTTTTTTATGAATATTTAGCTTATGGTGGCGATGGAGAAGAAATATGTTCTCGTCAAGGGAAGTTCGAAAGTGAAAAACCGCATATATCTCCCAAAAGACTTGAATCAAAAATTTATTCTGTTGGTGATGATTTGGTTTTTTACACTTATGTTTATCCATTACATTCACAAAAAGGAGATTATTTTGATGAGTATAAGTTTTCTTCATTCGTTTCATTGATGATAAATGACAATTTAGAGGATATCATTCAATTACAGCGCTATGATTTAAGAGGCAGACCACATGCGAATGAAGTTGCAACAAAAGGAAAAAGTTTTGAAACTGTTGCTTCTGATGAAAAGGAATGTTTATTATATCAAAAATATTATGGTAAAATAGCCAATTTCCCACATTTTCATTTTTATTCAGTAAATGGTTTGGATGCTTATGCTATAGATTTAAATCATTTGATAGAATATTTTTCAGATCTAATGTTAGAAAATAATAAATATTTGCTTAAATATGATTTAGGGATGCCTTTTTTAAAAATGAAACAGAAGGAAAAGAAGAATGTAAATTATAAAAAATTTTTGGGGCAAACTTTTATGGAAATACAAAAGTCAGCGGATACTAATAATCCAAACGATATTTCTTGTATGACTGAATTTTTAAATCTTATCCAAAGGCTAGATTTAGGAGATTTGCTTGTTGATGATCTTACATGTTGTTTTATGAAATTGAGAGTTTTAAAATATATCTATGATTTAGGGGTTTTAGATGATAGTGGTAGATTTAGAGGATATGATATAGATTCAAATGGAAAAGATTTTCCTCCATCTAGCGGAGGTGATTTCTCTTCTTCGTTAAAAGTATTATATTCTAGAGATAATAGGAAGGGTGGAATTTCTGCAGGTTTAAGGAAAAAATTAATAGAACTGCAACTTAAATTATCTGCAAGTTTAACTAACAACAAAGACTATATCAAAGAAATTGGACATGATAAAGGAGTTAGTATAGATAAAGATAATGCTAGAAAAAAATACATTGAGAAAATTTATAAAGATAATTACAATGATTTAGAAAAATAATAAAAATTTATGGAGAGTTTTAAATGAAAATAAATGAACTTGAGAAAATAATAAAAAAATTAGGTTATAATGTTTATTTTTTATCTAGTAATGAAATAAGTGTTGCTAGTGATATTATATCTTTAGTAAGTGATGAATATATAAGTGCATTTGTTATAAAAACAGGAGATGCTTTCGTCTTGTCTGATAGACATGAAACTATTTTAAGTTGGTCTAAAGGGGATGAGATAAAAAACAATAAGCCTATAAAACTTATTAAAGAATTTGCTAAAGAAAATGGTACAGAGTTTGACAACTATTGTTTAACAAAAAATTTTGATGTAAATAAAGATATAGACAATCAGTTGAATGAATTTTTTAAGGTTTTGATTTATGCAGATAAGATATTTGCAGAATTTAAGAATAAATAAAAAGATAAGATAACAAAAAAATAAAAAGCAGTTTTGCTTTTTATTTTTTATCTCCAGTCAATAGGTGTTTCTCCATTTTGCTCTAAAAATTGATTGCATTTTGAAAAGTGCTTGCACCCGAAGAACCCTCTATAAGCTGAAAGTGGACTTGGGTGAGGTGCTTTTAAGATTAAATGTTGTTTGGCGATCAGCGGAGCAAAGCTCTGAGCAAAAGAGCCCCAAAGCATAAATACAATAGGTTTTTCTCTTTGCCCAACCAATTCTATTATTTTTTTAGTGAGTATTTCCCAACCTTTATCTTTGTGAGAATTTGCAAGACCTCGTCTTACAGTCAACACTGTGTTTAAAAGCAAAACACCTTGATTTGCCCATCTTTCAAGATTTCCGTTTGGGATGCACTTGATTTTTAAATCATCTTCAATCTCTTTCATTATGTTTACAAGAGATGGTGGGATGTCTACATCTTCAGGCACGGAAAAAGACATGCCTTGATCTTGCCTAGGTTCGTGATATGGGTCCTGTCCAATAATGACAACTTTTATTTTATCAAGTGGAACATGATTCAAAGCGTTGAAAATATTTTGTTCACTAGGGTAAATTTCGTATTTAGAGTATTCTTCTTTTAAAAAATTTTGAAGATTCTTAAAATAATCCTTGTTAAATTCGTCTTTAAGTAAATCATACCAACTTTTTCTAATCTGTATCATATAACAATTATAAATAAATAAAATAAAATCGTCAATAAAAGACAAGAATTTTTGCAAAATTTTATATTATCGGAAGCCGAACTTGCTTGCAAGAGTGAGGCTGATGGTCATACACACTATGTGATGAGTATGCAAGCATACAAATTCGCTAGAATTTTAAAAATTTTATGTTAATAAAATTTCTACATCACATAGTTTATATTTTTAAGCAAATCTATATTTTAGAAAGCCACAGTCCAATCAATTTGAATACATATTTAAGTATTAATAAAAAAGAACCCTATTATTTATCAATAAGGTTCTTTAATTTTTTAAATAGGTCTTAAGATTTTGACCTTGCGTATTTTTTTATTTTAAATTACTAAATTTGTTATGAATTTAAAATTTCCAAAAAGAGTTGAATTCTTGATTCTTCGCATTTTTTATTTTCTTGTTTCAACTGCAACTGAAAGGGCAACTGTTGCTCCTACAATAGGGTTGTTTCCCATTCCAATAAATCCCATCATTTCAACATGGGCAGGGACTGAAGAAGAACCAGCGAATTGAGCATCACAGTGCATTCTTCCCATAGTGTCAGTAAGTCCATAGCTTGCAGGGCCGCATCCCATATTGTCAGGGTGAAGTGTTCTTCCAGTTCCGCCACCTGAGGCTACTGAGAAATAGTCACGTCCATTTTCAAAACACCATTTTTTATAGATGCCAGCAACAGGGTGTTGGAATCTTGTAGGGTTTGTAGAGTTTCCAGTGATTGAAACATCAACTTTTTCATGCTTCATAATGGCAACGCCTTCAGGGACATCATAAGCTCCATAGACTTTAACTTTTGCTCTTTCTCCATTTGAGAAAGCCTTTTCATTTAATATTTTAAGTTCGCCAGTTTTGTGGTCATAACTTGTATTTACAAAAGTGAAACCATTTATTCTTGAAATAATGTAGGCGGCATCTTTTCCAAGCCCATTAAGAATAACATTTAAAGGAGTTTTTCGAACCTTATTGGCAGATGTAACAATACCAATAGCACCTTCAGCTGCAGCAAAGCTTTCATGGCCAGCAAGGAAACAGAAACTTTTTGTTTCTTCCTTTAAAAGCATACTACCAAGTCTTCCATGACCAAGTCCGATTTGTCTTTCGTCTGCAACAGAACCTTTGACACAATAAGCTTGTAAGCCTTCACCGAGTTTTAAAGCGACGTCACAAGCTTTTGTAGTGTTTGTTTTGATTGCAATGGCAACTCCAAGTTCATATGCTTTTACAGCATTGTCAAAACAAATAGGTTGAATACCTTTGACAATTTCTTCTACATTAATTCCAGCATCTAAACAAATCTTTTTGGCTTCGTCTAAACTTTTTATATCATATTTAGCCAAAACTTCATCAATGCCAGTTTGCTTTATAGTCATATCCATCAGTCAATCCTCCTTGGATCAATAATAGTGACAGCCTCATTGAATCTACCATAAGTTTTAGTCGCTTTTTTGATAGCTTCTTTGCTGTCCATGCCTTCTCTTAAAGATTTCATTAAAGAACCGATAGCGACATACTCATAACCAATTATTTCGCCGTTTTCATCAAGTCCTTCTTTTGTAATATATCCTTCAGCAAGATTAAGATATCTTGTTCCTTTATCTTGTTGAGAATAAACCGTTCCAACATTGCTTGAAAGTGTTTTTCCAAGGTCTTCAAGAGCAGAACCCACGGCAAGACCGCCTTCACTGAAAGCAGATTGACTTCTTCCGTAAACAAGTTGTAAGAAGATATTTTTCATTGCATCGTTTATAGCGTCACAAACGAGGTCGGTGTTGAGTGCTTCAAGCAAAGTTTTTCCTGGCAAAATTTCTGCAGCCATAGCAGCTGAATGTGTCATACCACTGCAACCAATTGTTTCAACCAATGCTTCTTTGATGATTCCGTCTTTAACATTCAAAGTAAGCTTGCATGTGCCTTGTTGAGGAGCACATTTTCCACAACCATGTGAAAATCCAGAAACTTGTTTAATATCTTTTAATTGTATCCATTGAGCCTCTTCTGGAATAGGAGATGGACCAAATCCTTTCAAATTCATAGGACAACTCATATTATTTTTTCCTCCTTTTTTATTATAAATGAAAGATGAAAAATCACAAAACAAAAGAAGAAAAAAATAGAATAAATATATAGATAAATTATAATATCTGCAACTGATTGAAAGAATGAACAATTTTAGAAACAGATTTTAGTAGAATAATTTTTGATTTTTACATACTTTAAGTTGACAAAATATTTTTAGTCTTAAAGCCTTTTTTAATTAAAATCAATTTTATCCAGTTTATAATTGCAAAAGGGTTTAATTTTTTATATCTATGTTGACTATCAAGTTAATGATTTTTACAAATTTTGAGCTGTATATTTCTATTTTTGCTCTTGTTATGCAGATAAAACTTCAACAGAAGAAGTTGTTATTGAAGAGAAAAATGAAGCAACAGAAGAGGCAAAAAGCGAATAATAAAAATAAATAATACATTTATTATTTATAGAATAATGAAAAAATAAAAAGTCATAAATCATTGACTTTTTATTTTTTTTATGTTAATATGAAAAAGAAATCAAAATGGCGGAGCAAATCTAGTAGTTTTATGATAAGACTTAAAGAGATAGGGCGGGTGGTGTAAGCCTGAAAGCGGTTATAAAATGAATTACAATTGTTTCAAGTTTTGCGTCATATCCACGAAGGGATAGAATAAGGAATGCGAGTTTTATTTAATTTTGAAGAAAGATTTAAAATACTATTCAAAATGATAAGATTCTCACATTTGAATTTAGGTGGTACCACGAACAGCGCGTTTCGTCCTAATAAAAGGATGACGCGCTTTTTTGTTATAAATGCAAGGAGAAGCTTATGAAATTTGTAAGACCAAATTTTGATAATTCCATAGTAAGTGTGAGTGCAACTATAGCCGACTTTTTAGGCTGTAGTGATTTGCCTAATGTAAAAAAACAAAAGCTTCTTCAAAAATATCTTTCTAAAAACTATAAAAATGTTATTTACATGTGTTTGGATGGGCTTGGAATATATCCATTAAAGCAAAATCTTACAAAGGGAGCATATTTGCGTCAACATGTAGCAAAAACAATCACATCGGTGTTTCCTTCGACAACAACGAATGCTACAACGGCTTTACAATGCGCAACATATCCTTCAAAGCATGCTATGTTTGGTTGGTGCTTGTATTTTGAAGAACTTGAGCAGGTGGTCGCCGTATATGCTGGAGAAAATGAGTATACAAAAGAGAAAGTAGATATGTCAAAAATTGCTGATAAGATAAAGATAGATCCATATATTAATCGAGCTAACACCGACTATCAACTAAATTCAATCATGCCTTCATATTGTGCGAAAACAACTGGTGAAAATTATAGATATAAAACCGCAAATGAGATGTTTTCAATGCTAAACGAGGTATGCTCAAAAGAAGGAAAGCAATTTATATATTGTTATAATGATCAGCCTGACGGAACAATGCACGAGTATGGTGTGAAAAGCGATAAAGCAAAAGAAAAAATAAACTATTTAAACGATAAAATCGAAGAGTTTATGAAAAACAATGAAGATACACTTTTGATTATCACGCCAGACCATGGACATACTGATATAGATGAATATATAGAGATTTATAAAGATAAAGACTTGCTTGACACTTTGAAAGTCCCAATGTATTTAGAGCCAAGGGCAACAGCTTTTCAAATAAAAGAAGGTCAAGAGAAGAGATTTTTGCAGGAGATGAAAAAATACAGGAAAGATTTAAAACTGTTTAAGACAAGCAACCTTATAAAAAAGAACTTCTTTGGGGATTATACTGACAATTTGAAATTGCTCGGAGATTATATTGCAGTGTCAAAGAATACCAACAAGATTGTTTTGATGCAAGAAACCAGTCATAGATTTAAAGGATACCATACTTCACTTTCAAGAAGAGAAATGATATTGCCTTTAATAATTATTGAAAATAAAAATTAAATAAATTCGACAAAAAATAAGAAAAATTCAGGGGAAATATTAAAAAATAAAATATTAATTATAAAATTAATTTAAAAATAAATAAAAATAATAAATTAAATTAATAAAAATAAAAAATAAATAAAAAAATAATTTTAAAAATAAAAATATTAATTAAATAAATAAAATTAATTAAAAAACATTAATAAAAAAGGAGATTTAAAAAATGAATAAAGTGGATACAAATTTGTTTAATGAATTGAAAGAAAGAGGATTGTTATACCAATGCACAGATGAGCAAGCCTTGAAGAAGTTGCTTGAAAGTGCCAAGCCAATAGCAGTTTATGAAGGGACTGATCCAACAGCTGATAGTTTGCATATTGGACACTGCGTGCCTTACTGCGTTATGCGTCGTTTCCAAAAAGCTGGACACAAGGTATACTTGCTTATGGGCGGTGCAACTGCTTGCATAGGAGATCCAAGTGGAAGGTCTGAAATCCGTAAAATCATGTCAAAAGAGCAAATTCAAGATAATATTGAAAAGATAAAGGATTCATTAAAGGTTTTCCTTGATTTCGAGGGAGAAAACAAAGCTGAGATAGTCAACAATTATGATTGGTTTAAAAACTTGACATACATTGATTTTATGCGAGAAGTTGGGGCTCTTTTTAATGTTAATGAAATGCTTTCAAGTGAAATCTATGACAACAGACTTAAGGAAGGTGGACTTACATTCTTTGAGATGGGTTACATGCCAATGCAGGCTTATGATTTTGTACACCTCAATAAAGAATACAACTGCCAAGTTGAGTGGGGCGGAGCTGACCAATGGGGCAATATAGCAGCAGGGGTGAAACTTGCAAGAAAGCTCAGCTTTGCAGATGGCAAAGAAAGAAATATGGTTGGAGCAACAAACCCTCTTCTTCTTACTCCAGAAGGCAAAAAAATGGGGAAGACAGAAAAAGGTGCAATTTGGATTGATAAAGACAAGATTTCAGCATACGATTTTTACCAAGGAATTTACCAAACCCCAGATTCTTGTGTAGAGATGATGTTTGCATTGTTTACAGATATGCCAATGAAAGAAGTAAAACAATTGGTAGAGCAAGATATTGTAAAAGCAAAGAAAGTTTTGTGCTTTGAGATGACAAAATTCATCCGCAGTGAAGAAGATGCAATAAAAGCAAGAGAAATGAGTGAAAATTTGTTTACTCAAGGCGGAGATGATGCACCAACTTTTGATATTGACCGCTCAAGAGCAGAAAATGGCATAAATATATGCGATTTATTGTTTGAAACAAAGCTTGCACCATCAAAAAGTGAGGCAAGGCGTTTGATACAAGGCGGAGCAATATCAGTTAAAGGCACAAAAATAAATGATTTTGCACTTGTTGTTTCACTAACTGATTTTGATGAAAACAATTCATTATTGTTGAAGAAAGGTAAAAAGAGCTTTATAAAAGTTGTTATCAAATAAAAGCAAAATCAAATAAAACTTTTGCCAAATAATGATAGGAAAGCTCGCTTTAAAAACAAAGAAAATAAGAGAATTAGCCAATTTAAAACTCAAGGATGTTTTCCTTGAGTTTTTTCATAAGCAAATACGAGTCAAATCATTAATCATTACTTAGTAATCATTAGTACATAATCATTACTTATTAATAGTTAAGAATTTAAGAATCAGCAAGACCAAGCTTTTTCATAAAGCCTCTTTATATAAGATGAAGAAATAATTTCAATCTTAAAAGAATCAATAGAGTTGATTTTGTTTGAGTTTTTAATTAAAAAATGTATAATTATATTAATGAAATTGAAAAATGAAATTGAAATCATAGAGAAAAAATCAAAATTTTATGGATATTTGCTTGAATGTAAAACAGAGCAGGAAATCAAGGAATATTTGACCGAATTACACAAACAGCACAAAAAAGCAACTCATATTTGTTGGGCATGCAGATTAAGAGAACCATTTTGTGAAAAAGCTGTTGATGACGGAGAGCCAAGCGGTACAGCAGGCAGACCAATACTTTCTGTTCTTCAAAAGAAGGATGAAAAAGATGTTTGTGTTGTCGTTGTTCGTTATTTTGGCGGTATAAAGTTAGGCGCAGGCGGACTTATAAGAATTTATGCAAAGGTTACAGCTGAACTTTTTAAGTAACTTGCTTATATTAAAAGAACTTATAAGTTTTTGCCTTGAAATAAAAATTTGTTTAAGAATATGACTTTGGTTTGTTTACATAAAATGCGGTTGCAGAATACAACAATGTAAAATAATAATATAAATCAAATCAACTCGACTTTAATTATTTAGTCAAAGAAAGGAAGAAAAGCATGAGAACAATCACTGAAATAAAAAAGATAGGCAAGGGACAACGATATAATCTATATTTAGATGATGAGTTTTTTGGTGTATATGAAGCAGAAATCCTTGCGAGGCATTCACTCAAAACAGGGCAAAGTTTTGATGAACAATTTTTTCAAGATTTGCAAATTGAGAATGGAGATTATGCCTGTTTCAATCGTGGCTTGACATTGCTTGAAAAAAGTATGAAAAGTGAAAAAATGTTAAGAGATTATTTGAGGGAAAAGGGCTATTTGAAATCGTGTATAGATAAGGCTGTTGAGAAGCTAAAAGAATATGGATATATTGACGACGAAGCATTTTGTGAAAACTTTATAAGTTCTTATCAAATGTCAAAGAGCAAGAAAAAACTTAAATATGACTTGCTTTCAAAAGGTATTAAGGAAAGCATAATTGAAGAGAAATTGGAAAAGCTAAGCGAGGAAGATGAACTTGAGAAATGCAAGACCCTAGCAATCAAATATATGAAAAACAAAGAATATGACTTAAAAACAAAGCAAAAGTTTTATAATCATTTTGCATCAAAGGGGTATGATTTTTCAATAATTTCAAATGTATGGGAGGATTTACAAAATGGTAGGTATTGATATAATAGATATTGAAAGAGTGGATAAAAGTGATGAGTTTTTGCAAAAGATAGCAAATGAAAAAGAAATTGAGTATGTCAAAAAATCCTTTTGTGAAAGTTTAAGACATCAAAGGACTGGTGCTTTATTTTGTGTCAAAGAAGCTGTAATGAAGGCACTTGAAATGGGGAAGAACAGCGGAGTAGTCTTTAAGGATATAGAATTGTCGCATGAAGAAAGCGGGAAACCAATTGTGATTTTGCATGGAAAAGCCCTTGAAAAATACAATGAGAAGTTTAAAAATAAAAAAATAGAGATATCACTTTCTCATACTCCAATAATGGCAATAGCAATAGCTGTTTTGCAATAAGCTTGAAAAAAGATATAAATTATGAAAAATTAAAAAACAAAAATCTTGCATAATTGCAAGATTTTTTATTCAAACTATAATAAAAAAGAAGTTTAAAAATAAAAAAGTCAGGAGATAATTATGGATAAGAGTAAAGCCTTCAATAAAGAATTGCGAAAATATGTCAAAGATGTCGAAAAAAACAATGGCGACTTTATTTCTTATGTTTTGGATGCAAATTCTTTAGACAAAGAGCATATTATGCTAGTAGAGGGGAAGAAGTTTTTTGAAGAGGCTTACAATCTTTCAAAGAACGAACTTTCGCCACTAGAAAAAGTCGATTTAATAGATTATTGGGAAATGGTAGAGAATGGACGAACAAATAAAAAGAGGAGAAATATATTACGCCGACCTTAGTCCTGTCGTAGGAAGCGAACAGGGTGGAGTGCGCCCTGTGCTTATAATTCAAAATGATGTAGGAAACAAATATTCTCCAACAGTTATCGTGTCTGCCATAACAAGCCAACTAGGGAAGGCCAAACTTCCAACACACATAGAACTTCCTGCAGAGATGTACAATCTACCCAAAAATTCGGTTGCATTACTTGAACAAATAAGAACACTTGATAAGAGAAGACTTCAAGAAAAAATCACAACACTATCTCCAGAGAAGATGCGCGAGGTAAATAAAGCATTACTTATTTCATTAGGATTCTAATGTTAAATCTGAAAGACTAAGAAAAGAACAATAAAAAACACTTAAGATTTCAAAAATTTCTTAAGTGTTTTTTTATAATATTAATTTTTGCATTTTATATATTATATACATATTTAGATTCATCAAAAGTTTTTAAAAAATTGTAAATGAATTTCCAACTATTTGCCCTTATAATATTCTTACCTGTTGCATTGTGATTGCCTGCATTATGGAAGCAAATGCAAGGGACATATTCACAAAGCTCCAGCAGGTTTCTTGGCGAATCATCAATCATAATATCTACATTATTTTGTAGAACCAGTTTTTTCTTTCCTATTGTTTCGTTAGAGAAGTACATTTCATCATAATAAATTTTATTTTTCTTAAACCATTTTACAACATTTTCCTTCATAAGGTTGCCCTTTTCGTCATCATTTTTTGAAAAAAGCCTTGATGTTATAATAATAATTTTATGTCCATCATTATGTAGTTTTGCAATAATTTTGTTGGCATTGTTAATCATTGTTCCAATTTTAGCATATTTGAAAACATATTGATCCCAAAAGTCTTTTTCAATACTCTTTGAAACATTGTATTGTTTGCAAAATTGGTCTTTTGATTTATCTAATTTGTATTCAATATTATTATCTTCAAGATATTTTTTAAAATATTTGCGCACAAAACCATTAAGATCACATAAAACACCGTCAATATCAACCCCAATAATCATATATATCTACTATACCTCACTTGTTGCATTATAGCATAAAAGCTCGAAAAATAAAAGATTTTTGAAAGAAAAGATTTATCAAAATTAATGTAAATATTTAATTTTTATTGACTTAAATTAATTATTGTAGTATTATATAAAAGTAAATCAAAATATTTGTTTGTGAATGAACCAATCACTAGGTTGCAAAATAATTTGACAAATAGAATAAATAAAAAAGATTAAATCAAAAATGATAGGGGTGTAGTTCATCGGTAGAATAAGAGTCTCCAAAACTCCTGAGGAGGGTTCGATTCCTTCCACCCCTGCCAATTTAAAATAACCACAATATAAGGAATTTGAAACCAAAACAATTCCATTATAATGTGGTTGTTTTTTTATAAAAATAATTTTAGGCACAATTTAGGAACAGCATAAATCAAAACAATAAAACTAAATACAAAATGATAATATAGTTTATCAAAGTCCTCTTCTAATTTCCCTTACAACACCCAATATAGTTATAGGTTTGTCTTCGATTTCTTTATTTGAGAAAAACATTGGCTCATAAGCAGGGTTAAGAGGTTGAAGTGTAATTCCATTGTCGTGCTTGATAACTTTTTTAAAGGTGCACTCGGTGCAGTTTATTGAAACAGCACAAAAATCTCCAGAATTGCAATCTGGTTGTTGCCTAAGAATGAGGACATCTCCATTTTCAAATTTTGGCATCATGCTTTCGCCTTTAACCTTAAGACAAAAATAAGCTGAACCATCTTTTGCCCAATTTGCATCAATATCTTCATAGTCTTCAATAAATGATTGGTCGACCATTTCAATAGGAATACCAGCTGGAATTTCTCCATATACAGGCACTCTGATATGAGTTCTTCCTAAGTCTGCAGTCGCTACATTTGATTGTGGAAATAGTAAAGATGATGAAACGCCGATAGCTGAACAAATTTTATTTATAGTATCAGTTGAGATAGCTGATACTTCTTTTTTTAATATTTTATAAATCATAGGTCTAGATATATCAGCCTTTCTTGAAATGTCTGAAATGCTTATACCACTTTGAAGAATTAGGTCAGAAAGTTTATCTATAATATTGCTCATTTTAACACCTCTTTGTTAATTATATTTTACATTTTACACTATTTTTATAAGTTTGTCAATAAAAATTTAAAAAAGTTGTAAAATATAGTTGACAAATCTTTAACATTGTTGTAAAATCAAGTTAACAAATTTAAAAGAGGAGGTGATAAATATGTTTTACAAATAATAAGAGGAGCTTATGTGATTTAAGTTTAAAACATTTGAAAATCTATAAAATCACATGTGCAAAAGGTAACTATGCTTGTCAAAAGGAGGAAAAACAAAATATAAATTCAAATTGAAAGGAGAAGAAATGAATAGCGAGTTTTTACTAAATATTAAAAATATGTCTTTAGAAGTTATAGTTATATCAATATTGGTTTTTGGATTAACAATGCTTATCAAATGGCCAATAAAAAAAGCGACATCAAAGCTTGAAGAGAATAAAAGGAAAGCAGTCAATACAGTTATAGTTTTTATACCAATGATTTTATCACTATTGCTAAGCAGCCTATATTACGGAATTTTTTATAATGAATGGTTAACGGATACTGTAATTGATGTGATGGCAAGCTCTTATTTGTTAGCTGTCGCAATTTATGCCGTTTACTCAAGAGTTGTGATACTTATAAAAGGCACGCAATCCACAAGTACGACGGAAACAGATATGAGCAAACAGACCATTGCATATATAAAGAAAAATATAAAAAAGATTTCAAGTACATTAAAAATAGATGAAAAGAAATTGACTGAAATTGTAAACCAAATTGATGAATTATTGACTTTAAAAGATGAGATAACAAGTAATACTATGCTTCAAGATATAGCGTCAACTGAAAGCATAGAAAATCAAATTAATAATTTGCAAACCAAAAGACAAGAGCTTGAATCTTCAATAAGCAAATCGCAAGAAGAACTGCAAGCTTACAAAAATTCAATAAAATAAAAGGAGAATAATATGGAATTTCAAGATAGAAAAAGAACAAACAACAACAGAAGAAGAATAGAAATTGTGAGTGAAGAAGGCAATATAATCATAGCTGATATAACCGATGTAGAGGATAATGTAACACAACAAGGGACTGCAATAACTGCAGAAGTCATGAATGAAATTTATTCAATGGCGGTTGCTGCAAAGAATGTTGCAAATAAGGTTGAAACTGTGCAATATGATTCAAGCAATCAGTTAATGACTATCGGAGCATCAAAGGTTGAATTCACAGGAAATATTTATTTAAGTTAGAGGTGAAATATGGCAGTATTAGATAAGTTTTATATAAAAGTCGATGGTAATGATGTATACAATGCGAATGGGACTTTTAAGAGTTTAAGGGAGATACATACGCATAATTCAGTGTTATTTCCAGAACATGGTTTAAATAATTATATACATCCAGTTATCGGTTCAATGGGGGATAATCCCAATGCGTATAGACAAATTTACAGCAACGATGCAGGAAAATTTGTAAACGACAGTGAAGGGATAAATTTTCTTTTTGATACATTGGGGGATGCAGTGACTCCAACTGTTACAGGAAGATTATACAAATCAAATGTCGACTATCCTGTAATGAATCCATATATGGTTGCAGTATTTGATAGATTCTCTACACCAAAAACAAGAGTCGCTATATCAAATGGAACTTACACTTTGAATAGATATGGCAGTTCAGGGACATTCAAAAATGCAGGAATAATTGAATTGCAAGGTGCAGGCGGTGGCTCAGGCGGAACAAACATGACAGATTCAGACTGCGCAGGCGGCGGAGGTGGCGCTGGTGGATTTGCAGCTATTTATTATAGAATTAAAAACACTTCTGCCGAAGTAACATTGACAGTGCAAGTTGGCGTAGGCGGAACAGCAGGCGGCGGTTCTGGCTCTGGTGATGGTGGAACTGGAGGAGAATCCTATGTTCAATTCAATACACCTTCAGGACAATACAAAGTCACAGCCTGCGGAGGAAAAGGCGGACAAACAAGAAACGCAGATTATACTTCTGGTGGCAATGGCGGAGAAGTGACCTACAATTCTGGAGTTTTAGCAACAGGTGGTGTAGGTGGAACAAGGTCAAGCTCTCCAACTTCTGGAAGTGTCAACCAAAATCAAGTTTTATATAACGATGATTATATTTATATAGTTTTGCTTGCCTCACAAGGCGGCGCCGGTGGTGGAAGAGGCGATGATACTGATGGAAATAATACTGGACAAGCTGGGGCGGGTTCAGTTGAAATGACTTATAATTTACCTTACACTCATGGAAACATAGAGAGAAGCATAACTTTGCAAGCTCATGCAGGTGGTGCAAGAGGTGCAAATGTGAGCCAATCTTCACCAGGCGGTGGCGGCGCTTCGGTTTATGTCGATGGAGCTGCAGGTGGTGCAGCAAGCACAACTGGAAATCCTGGCACTCTTGGTGCTGGAGCTGGTGGAGCAGGTTGTGGAGGAAATGCACACAGACCAGGAAGCGTAGGCGGAGATGGCGTTATTTATTATTTTAATTAAAAAAAGGAGAAAGAAAATATGAAAATTATAAAAGTAAATGCAAATTCAGTAGTTGAATATGAAAGCAACAATAGATTTATTCCAATTATGATTGGTTCAGAATACAATTATTATCTTACAAATGATGAACAACTTAGTTATGAACAGGTTTCAAACATACCAAATTTAAATAACATTGTGCAAGGGACATTGGATGGTGTAATCAAATATGCGTCTTATATGAGCAATGTAAAAATTAAAGATGAAATCACTTCTTTTGAAAAACAGCTTGGGGAAAGTGACTATAAAATTTTAAAGATGTATGAATATTCTTTAGCTGGGAAGGCTGCACCATATGACATCACAACATTGCATAGTGAGCGACAAACACTAAGAGATAAAATCAATGCTTTACAAAATCAATTAAAAGATGTGAAGACATGGGAAGAACTATCAAACATTATAGTTGACAATAGAAAGAACATTTAGATAAGAAATGAAATATTAAAAAGGAGTTAATATGGCAAAATTAAATGATTTAAATATAAAAATTGGAGATTTTAATAGTGTTGACAGTTGCTATATTGAGATGGATATCAGTGAATTGCCTAAGAATATAAAGATAACTAAGGCATTGCTACCTTTGAAAGCTTTGAAAAAGGTATCAAATGATAAAGGTATATCAGTAAACTATTCATATTTTATAGGGAACTCACAATATAATGGATGGAACAATATTGAATATATAAGCGGATTAAGTCAAACAGAAGAAACAAAGATTTACATCAATTTTACAGATGAATTGCAAGACGCAATAAAGCATGGAGCTGATAAGATTTGTTTTGATTTTGTAGTTAATCCATCTGACATTACTTATCCATTTATTACATTTACGAAAGAGGATAAAACAGAAGTAGACTTTATTTCGCTTTTTAGTTTCCAAAAAAATGGAGCGTCTCATCAAATAGACATGAAAAGGGGAGGCTCAGCTGAAGTTGATTTGGCAACTGGATTTTTATCAATATCAAACCCTATTATAAAATCAAATAACAAGGCTCTACCACTTTCAATATCTTTAAATTACAATTCAAATTCAATTGTTTCTAAAAATAATTGGAAGTTTAATTTTCAACAATATTTAATCGAAGAAAGCAATGAAGATGGATTGATATTTAGGTATATTGATGGAAATGGTAAAGAACAAATAATAGAAGAAACATACTATTACGACAAGGACGGGAAAGAAATTCAAATAAGCCGACATAACCAAGAGGAAGGCAAAGGAGAATTATTTGTTGATTTAGATGGCAGCTTAAAATATAGGGATGAAAGTGACTATGTTTATGAGGTCAAAACCAAACTTGAAGCGCCATCTGGAATAAAACTAGTTTCATCAGTGCAAGACTTGCCAGGGCAACATTTGGTTGATTATGAGCCAGAGGAACTTATCAATATAAGAGAGCAAAAAAAGCAAATAGAAGAAAGTATATCAGAGATTGATACATCTGTTGCACTCAATAAAAAGCAACTTTGTATATATGCGTTAACAAAAGAAGCGCTCAGGAAACAATTAACAGCACAAACTCAAAACATTGACGACACGGCAAAATTGTTGGAACTTGAAAAGAAACTTGAAAAGATAAAGCAGGAAGCTTTGCGAAGAAATAGATCATACCGATTAACGACAACTGACAGCAATGACGGACTTAATGGAAGTGGTGATGCAAATAAAGGTGAAATAAACTACGATAATGCTGATGCAAAGAATGAATTGGGACAAAATTATATAGATTATGGAACAATTGAACAAATGTACTCATTAACAGATTATGATAGTAAAAACATAGTCAAAGGTACAATAATAGCAAATGAATCATCAATGATTTGCTCACTAGGAATAGGAGATATAAGCGGAAGCATAGAAATCCAAGAAAACAGCAATGACATAAGCAAGGAAATATACACCACTGTATTAGAGCCAGCAGACCTAAGTTCTTGCTTATCAAAGTTGATAGGCGACTATAATATAGCTATAGACATAAATGAAATTTACGAAGAGTTTGTAAATTCAAACATAATGGGGGACAATTTACCTTACAAATTTTCATTGGGTTATAACGAATTGTTTTCAATAGATTTGCAAGTTGAAAATATATTAAAATCTTATGAAAAGTATATGGAAAAGAGAAAAGAATATGAAGAAGATTTGAAAAAATTAAATTTCCAAGAAGAACAATATGAAATACAATTGCCTGTTCATTATTTGTATAATGACAGCAAAATATTGGGATTTGCAAGATATTCTTTGTCAGAGGATAACAAAATTTATAGACTTGTGCTGATTACAGATTACTACGAAAACACAATTAACATCAACTATAAAGATTTTGATAGTGAAGAGGTCGAAAATATTGTTGATTCAGATGATAAGGTTATAAAATTTGATTATAGCGAAAAATTATCCCAATCGAATGGCACTTTTTCAATAGATATAATTGACACAAGAGAGAAGAAAACCAAATTGACATTTGAAAATTACAATCTTGTGAGAATTGATTTTAATGATGGAAACTATGCTTTGTACAGCTATGATGACAGCAACAATGTTATTTCAGCTGTTGACAATTCAGGTATAGGCACATTATTTGACTATTCTTTGCAACAAGTTGAGAAGATAAGAAGGTTCTCAGTATTAAATAACATATCTGCAGGAGAGGTCAGCTTAAAAGGCAACTTAGATTATCAAACATTCCTTCAAAATGTTATAGACAATCAAACATTGTCAATTATCTATAATGACTATAAATCAACAACTTTGATAGATGCAAAAAACAAGATTGTGAATTATATTTTTGACGAACAGGGCAAAGTTAGATTCTATTATGAAAATATGTTCAATGAAAACCAACCAAATGTCAAAAATTGCGAGTTTACATACAATGAAGAGAAATTGAGCTTCAAAACAAGAGGCTTGCAACGCTCTCAAAACTACTTGCAAAATGTTGATTTTGGAAATTCAACTTATCAAGCAGTTTCATCAGTATATTTGGGAAGTGACGCTTATTGTGGCGATGCGTATCCATCATTGGGGCTTGTTACGGCAAATTATCATGAATTAACTGCAAAACCTACAGCAACAAACAGCGATTCAATGGAAATTGATGCCGCAAACCTTGCAAAGATTAAAGAAAACGAACAAATAAGCTCATTGGTTCTTTCTGGTTGGGCAAAAGCTGACTCTGCTTTTGTGATAAATGAGGATGAAGACTATGGGGACATCGTTTTCCCTGCATATTTACAAAACAGAAAGTTTGAGCTTCGTGCAGAGGTAACCTACAATGTAAATGACCAACCAAAAACAGTTTCCTATAGAAAATCTTTTGATTGGATGAATACAGATTGGCAATATTGCTCAGTATACTTGCCTTTAGCTTACAATGATAATGGATTTATTTATACAAAATCAGATATAACCTCAATAAAATTCTATTTTGATTACAGCTACAACACAGGCAATGCACTTTACACAGAACTTGAGCTCAAAGAAGCTGAGTGGGAAGCAAACCGTTATGATAAAGAGAATAAGATTGCAATTCAAACATCAAGCCATAGCCCTTGGACTAAAACAATCTATCTCAATAAAGATGAAATGGTTGAAAGAGTTGTTATGTCAAAGAAAGTCATTGAGAACGGCATTCAAGTAGAAAAACAATATGAAAATTTGTATTTCTATGACAAAAACAATAGACTTATCAAAACAATAGATTACAATGGCGTTGTGACAGAAAATGTATTCAATGATAAGGGCGTGCAAATCAAAACCTTGACATATCATAAGGATGAACCAACAAATGTGCTCTATTCTGCTGAAAAATTGCTTGACGATAAGGGCGAAGAAATCGGACAAACAAACGAGTTTGGCGAAAAGATTTCATCTTATGAAATGATTGATGGGACAGGCATTGTCAAAACCTCAACAGATAATGATGGCATCAAGACATCTTATGGCTATAATGACAATGACGATGTGATTGAAATGTCAACAACAATTGACGACACCGCAAATGTCAACACTTATGGCTATACTTTGGATTTTGTGACATCACTCAAACATAATGACTTTGAAATTGCTTACAACTATGACGGACAGGGGAGAAATAATGAAATTTTGATTGCTGGTCAATCTTATCTTACAAAATCATTTGCAGACAATGAAGAAACAACAACCCTTGCTTCAAATGAAGTGATAAAAAATGTTTATGATGATGACGACAATATAATTGAAACTCACTATCAAAATGAAAAGATTGTTCAAAATGATTACGATGGTTATGGCAACCTTTCAAAAACAATAGAACTATTGACAGATGAAACAGGTGCTAAACAGCAAATCATTCACAACTATTCTTATGATAAGTTTGGAAATGTTATAAAAGAAGAAACAACTCAACATGCTAAAAATTTCAATATCATCAATGAATACGATATAAACAACAATATTGACAGCACAACATTCCAAATAGATGATAAAAACATTTTCTATAACTATACTTACTCAGAAGACCCAGAGCCAAAACTCGTCAACATCCTTCTTCCAAACAACTCAAATCAAAGCTTGCACTATGACAAACTCAATCGTTTGGATAAAATCGCTTTGCTTAAAGAAGAAGATTTGCTAGAGCTAAAAGAATTTGAATATTTAAAAATAGGCGACCATACCTCAAACCTTGTTTCAAAACTCAAATTCTCTGATGGCGAAACTTACAATGATATTTTGAAATATAAGTATGATGAAAAGGGCAACATCACAGAAATAAGACAAAACAATAAATTGATTGCAAGATATAAGTATGACAGCCTTTCAAGACTTGTCAGAGAAGACAACCTTCCATTCAACAAAACGTTCACTTATGAATATGATGCAGGCGGAAATATCCTGTGCAGGACAGAATATTCTTTCACTCTCGCTGAAAACTTAGAAAACTTGCTCTGCCAAACTTTCGATTATTCTTATGCTGTCAGTGGTTGGAGAGATCAACTTAAATCTTACAATGGCGAAAGCTTTAAATATGATGTGCTTGGCAATCCAGAAACCTATCGAGGTAAAACCCTCACATGGTCACATGGAAGACAACTTGACAAGTTTGGAGATATTGCCTCATATACATATAATGCAAGCGGAATAAGGACTTCAAAAATAATCAACACTGAAAAAATTTATTGGAAAAAAGACCCTAATGTCGTTGATAACAGCAAAAAAGATTTTACATTAAGTTTATATCTTAATAACAACAAAGTCTTAAGACAATACGATTCTTTCAATGATTTGATTTTCTATTACGGAGAAGATGGTGTTGTAGGGTTTAATATAACTATCCTAAATGATGCTACACATAGCGGGGACTATTATTATAAGAAAAATACACAAAACGACATAATCGGCATTTATTCGACAAGCGGAGAGCAAATAGTAGAATATGTTTACGATGCTTGGGGAAATCAAAAGATTAAATATTTAAATAATGAAGGCAAAATGGTTGCTTTAAGGGAAGATTATGAGTATAATAATACTGATGAAATCAATGCTTTTATCGCAGTAAAGAATCCATTTAGATACCGCAGTTATTACTATGATTTTGAAACAAAACTTTATTACTTAAACAGCAGATACTATGACCCAGAGATTGGTAGATTTATCAATGCTGATGATATAAGCAATGTTGATAAATCAACATTTAATGGATTGAATTTATACGCATATTGTGTAAACAATCCAGTTATGTTGACCGACAGTCAAGGTGAAAGCTGGTGGAGTGATTTTTGGAAAGGAGTAAAAAAATTTTTCAAAACTGTTGGGGATGTCTTTTTAGGTGTACTCAGTATTGGCTTGGTAGTCGGAGGTATATTGCTTACAGTGTTCTCTGGTGGGGCTTTATTAAGTCTTGGTGGAGCAATGATTGGAGCTGGTATAGGAAGTTTTATAGGTGGAGCAAATAGTAAATTTAATGGCGGATCATACTGGGCTGGTTGGATTGGAGGAGCTATCTCTGGTGGATTGTCTGGATTAGGAGCTTCTTTGGGTATATTTGGATTAGGATGGAGTTTTGGTTTGGCGACTTTAGGAAATGCTGTAGGCACTGCAATTACAGATAATTTAAATGGTGTTAATCAAGATAGTGCTGATTATTGGGCTAGATTATTTGTTGATAGTTCTCTATCGGGACTATTTTCAATAATTTCATTGAAGTTTGGAAATGCAATAGGAGTGTTTAATATTCCTGGATTTAGAAACATATATGCAGGTATTACTGTATTAGCAGAATTTGGCTTTTCTTTTATGACTGACAGGACAGTATCTCTTTTAGAAAAAATAGCTGATTTTTTAAAACCTATATTTGGATTTTAGTATTTAGGAGTTTTTATGAAAGTTAAAATTTGGAAACACACGGTAGGATTTTTTAGCATAGTTTTTTGTATTGTATTAATATTAATAATGATAATTATTTCAATAATTAAAGTAATTAAGGATTATCATTACTGGGCAATGTTAGTGTTATTTGTTTTGTTTTTAATATATTTCTTATTATATTTAATCTTTTCAAAAAATGCTTTATCAAAAGTTGTGTTTTCCGAAGATGGAATAGAATGGATACGATTTAAAAAGCAGATCGCGTTTATTAGATGGGACGAGATTTCAGATGTAAAACAAACTTTAGCTGGTAAATATTCTTATTGTTTAACTTTTATAGCAGGAAGTAAACGAATTGATATAGATGTTTCGTCTAAGAAGATATATAACTCAATAATACAAATATGTCCAGAACCTAACATTCGAATGATGATAAATGAAATTAATTCTTTAAAATACTTCCATAGAGATAAATAAAACAAAGGGTAAGCATTTTTATGCTTACCTTTTTATATTATCATAAAACCCACGCAAAGGTTGTTATAAAATACTTGCAAGAAAATGGTTCTTATGATACAATTACAAGTGATTATAGTTATAATGATATAAGCATAATCAATCGTTTCATAGCATATAAAAATCCATTCCGCTATCGTTCATACTACTACGATTTTGAAACAAATCTCTATTACTTAAACAGCAGATACTATGACCCACAGATCGGTAGATTTATCAATGCTGATGATATTTCAACATTAGATGTCACCCAAATCGCTCTTAATGGTCTTAACCTTTATGCTTACTGTTTAAATAATCCAGTCAATGAAACAGATGAAAATGGTTACTTATTGCTTTGGTTATTACTCGTGGGTATTATTACAGGCGCAGTAATAGGAGGAACAATAAATGGTATAAAAGCATATAAAGAAGGGGCTCGTGGCTGGGGATTATTTGGAGCTATTTTAGGTGGAGCTATTCTTGGTGGGACTATGGGAGGCTTGCTTGCTTTTGGGGGTGCTGCTGGTCTCGGCATTGCAGGAAGTTTCACATTTGGATCTGGATTTTTAATTTCGGCTGGAATTGGTATAGTCTCTGGATGGGTATCATATTCTGTAGAGGTTTTATTCAGAGAAGACAAAAGTTGGAACATATTTGATTTCGCAATGGCAGGAATCTCTGGGATGTTCAAAGGTGTCGCAACATTTGGAATTGGCTTTTGGGGTGGTCATAAATTAGGAGCTTATGATAAATTAATACTAAAACCATTCTTAAAAGATGCAGAAACACTTGATTATTCAATAACTTATGGTTTTGCAAAAGCATTATTGGGGAGAAATTCATTTTTAACACCTTTTTCAGAGTTTATTTTAAAATCAATACTTTTGGGAGGCTTGGCTTCAGGAGTTAGATTCATTATAGATAAAATTTTGGGTACCTAAAGGAGTAAATTTATGTTTGTTTTTTATGGTAGTTTAAAAAATGAGATTATTAAACAATCATCTGTAAAACAAGGGTTATGTTATTCGTTAGTTATGTTGCCTTTTATTATACTAGGAATTATCATCTCTATAATACTAGGGGTTTTTAAAATACGCGCATTTGTAGGAATATTAAGCCTTACTTTAATATTGATTCTTATTTCTATTATGCTTATATTTGCATCTCCACGCTCAATAGTTCATAGATTGCCTCAAAGAATCACATTTAAAATGGAAGAGAATTTAATTACTATAGAAAAAGAAGGGTTGAAAGATAACTACTTAAACCCCAAAACTAAATATATTACCAAAATAAAAAAAATTATAGATTATGGTGACTGGTATCTCATTATTTTTAAAGGAGATATAACTGACTCCATAATTTGCGAAAAGGATTTACTTATATATGGTACAATAAACGAATTTGATCAGAGTTTCCAAAATTTAATTGTCATAAAAAATAAAAAATAATAGGAATGGCATCTTACCACATGAAAGATGCCATTTTTTTATAACTTAAATTTTCAATTTATAAATTTAATGTTCTAGATAAAACAATAGTGGGTTTCTAAATAATGAAGGTAAAATGGTTGCTCTAAGGGAAGATTATGAGTATAATAATACTGATGAAATCAATGCATTTATCGCAGTAAAGAATCCATTTAGATACCGTAGTTACTACTATGATTTTGAAACAAATCTCTATTACTTAAACAGCAGATACTATGACCCAGAGATTGGTAGATTTATCAATGCGGATAATATAAGCAATGTTGATAAATCAACATTTAATGGATTGAATTTATACGCATATTGTGTAAACAATCCAGTTATGTTGACAGACAGTCAAGGTGAAAGCTGGTGGAGTGATTTTTGGAAAGGAGTAAAAAACTTTTTCAAAAAAGTTGGAGATGTAATCGCTGGAACATTTTTGAGTACTGTATTGGTGATCGGAGGACTATTACTTACAATTTTTTCAGTTGGTACTTTACATAATATTGGTGGAGCATTGATTGGCGCCGGTATAGGTGGCTTCTTAGGTGGATTAGATAGCTATCTTAATGGCGGCTCATATTGGGCAGGTTATCGCGGAGGTGCGATCGCTGGTTCAATTTCAGCATTTGCTGCATCTTTTGGTATTAAATTAGCATTCTTTGGAGGATTTATTGGTAATTTATTAGGAACTCTTGTTACTGATGGTTTTAATGGGGAAAATTTGAGCGGATATGATTATTGGAAAAATCTTATAGCAGAGAGTATATCTGGAGGTCTTATTTCAATGCTGGCATGGGGACTTGGAGGTAGCGCGACAATATTAAAAACACTAGGTCTTAGAGGTTTATTTGCTGGATTTAGTGTTATGTCAGAATTTGCATTCTCATATCTATCTGAAAATGTGATGAATCTATTAGAAATATTAGTAAAGAATATTAAATTAAGAATTTTAAGGGGGTAATTTTGACATATAAATTTTGGAAGCATAATCTTGAATTAATATTTTTGTTTTGTATGATAATAATATCTTTTGTATGTACAATAATATTTGTTATACTAACAATAATAAATGATTTTCATTGGTTAGCATTCGTGACATTTTTAATAGTATTTTTTGCTTGCCTTAGTATGTTGTTATTTGAAAAACGACTGTTAATCAAAGTAGAATTCAATGAAAATGGGATAAAACTATTGCGCTTAAAAAAAGAAACAAAATTTGTCAAATGGGACGAAATTATTGAAATAAAAGAGACAATAAGATCTAGAACCTTAAGTTGGTTGACGTTTGTAACAGATAATGGCAATATTGATATAGAGGTTTTTTCAAAAAAAATGTATGATGCTATAATTTCTGCATGTACAAATCCTAATATACGAATGATGATAAATAATTTAGAATGTTTTAAAGTATATCATTTAGATAACTGAATAGAATTATCTATAAACACTAGGCAATTTTGCCTAGTGTTTATTTCATAAAACCTATTTGAAAATGGTTGCTCTAAGAGAAGATTATGAGTATAATAATACTGATGAAATCAATGCATTTATCGCAGTAAAGAATCCATTTAGATACCGTAGTTACTACTATGATTTTGAAACAAATCTCTATTACTTAAACAGCAGATACTATGACCCAGAGATTGGTAGATTTATCAATGCGGATAATATAAGCAATGTTGATAAATCAACATTTAATGGATTGAATTTATACGCATATTGTGTAAACAATCCAGTTATGTTGACCGACAGTCAAGGTGAAAGCTGGTGGAGTGATTTTTGGAAAGGAGTAAAAAAATTTTTCAAAACTGTTGGGGATGTCTTTTTAGGTGTACTCAGTATTGGCTTGGTAGTCGGAGGTATATTGCTTACAGTGTTCTCTGGAGGATCTTTATACAAGCTGGGTTCAGCTATGATTGGAGCTGGTGTAGGCAGTTTTCTAGGTGGATTAGATAGCTACCTTAATGGAGGTTCTTACTCGGGAGGCTGGCTAGGAGGAGCCGTTTCTGGAGGACTCTCTGGATTTGGAATAGCTTATGGTAAAATTTGGGGTTTAGTTGGAGGAATGATAGGTAATGCGGCTGGAACTTTTATTACCGATATTATAAATGGCGATTATAAACACAATAAATCCTATTGGATGAATTTAATAAGTGACAGTATATTTGCTGGTTTGATTTCTATGCTTGCAGGGAGATTCGGAGAATCTAGCGAAATTTTAAAGAACTTGAATCTTATTGATCTGTTTATAGGGATTTCGGTAATTGGAGAATTCGCATTTTCGTATTTAAATGATTCCTTATTATCATTATTAAAGCAATTTACAGATGGAATAAAAAATAAATATGTATTTTCTATTTAGGAGTGTTTTATTATGAATGTAACTTTCTGGCAATGTAAATCAGAATTATGGTATTGTATATTTTTGATTACATTTTGTTTTGTAATGGCTATGATTTCTATAATACTAAAATTTTATTGGCTAGGGCAAGCAATGTTTATAGGAATGACAGTAATATGTGTTATTTTATTATTTGCTTTAAAAAGATTATTATCGAAAATAAGGTTTTCTGAAGAGGGTATAGAATGTATACGATTTAAAAAACAAATCGTGTTTATAAGATGGGATGAAATAACTGATGTTTTAGAAACACCATACGGAAGATTCACGCATTGGTTAACTTTCATGTCAGGAAGCAAACGAATTGATATAGATGTATTATCCAAGAAGATGTATAATGCCATAATAGAAATATGTCCAGAACCTAACATTCGAATGATGATAAATGAAATTAATTCTTTAAAATACTTCCATAGAGATAAATAAAACAAAGGGTAAGCATTTTTATGCTTACCTTTTTATATTATCATAAAACCCACGCAAAGGTTGTTATAAAATACTTGCAAGAAAATGGTTCTTATGATACAATTACAAGTGATTATAGTTATAATGATATAAGCATAATCAATCGTTTCATAGCATATAAAAATCCATTCCGTTATCGTTCATATTACTATGACTTTGAAACAAATCTCTATTACTTAAACAGCAGATACTATGACCCACAACTTGGAAGATTTATCAATGCTGATGATATTTCAACCCTAGATGTCACTCAAGTTACACTAAATGGACTTAACCTTTATACTTACTGTTTAAATAACCCAGTCAATGAAACAGATGAAAATGGTAATTTGCCAAAATGGTTAAAATGGCTAATTGGTGGGCTTATAGTTGTAGTATCTATAATAACAATTGCTGTAACTGGTGGTGCAGCAACTGCGTTATGGGGAAGCATTGCAGTGGGTGCAGCAAAAGGTGCTTTAATTGGGGCAGGTATAGGATTGGCAACGGGTACCATAAATGGATTAATAACTGGGAATTGGAGTGGCCTTGCCGATAGTTTTATGTGGGGAGCTATAAGCGGATTGTTTTCTGGTGGCATATCAGCTGGTTTTGGATATGCGTCATCTAAAGGAATAAGTCTTATAGGAGATATAATAGGCAAGAGTGGAAAGCTTTTAGGTAATAAAATTAATATAGGTTTACAGATAGCTACAAGCGTTGGATCGTATGTTGGAGAAACATTGACAAGTAATGGTGAATTTTCGGTTGCTGGTTTTGTATTTGCAATTCTTGGCGGTGTTGCTGGCGGAACCTATTTTAAAGACAAATATTCTTCAATGATAATAAATACTTTAAATAGTTTACAAGATATAATAAGAACTATTCGTAAAGAATTCTTCCCATCTAAGTTATTTGATTGGCTTATGTAGAAATATTATAAAACTAAAATGTTATGGAGGTAAAAGTGTATTTTGAAACTGAACGGGTTCAACGAATTAAATTAGCGATTGGAATTATAACTTTTTGGTTAGTTTTACCATTTGTGTTAGCTATGCCAATTGCATTAGCAGAAAAAAGGTATGATGACTTGTTTATAGGTTTAAGTATTTGTATCCCCCTCTGTATCGTTGTCATTGTTCAATTTATACTTTTACGAAAATATTATTTAGGAAAAGTTTTTGTCAATGAGGAAGGTGTTGGATATAAATATAAAAATACAATATATAAAATTTTTAAATGGGAAGAAATCATAAAAGTAAGTATTGGTAATGCATATTTTGTTTTTTATAAGGACGAAAAGATAAATCGAGGCAAGAATATAGTTGAAATGAAGTATTTGCTAACAAACAAAAATTATTCAGGAACCATAGAAACATGTAGAGAAATATGCAAAATTATAGATGCAAAACAAAAAGAAAATAATTTTCAAATTGAGTATACTAGTGAAAATGTTAGAAAACTATTAGAAAAATAAATGATAGGAACTACTTAGCAATTCAACTGAAGTGCAATTTCTGAATATATCTAATTTTATAGTATAAAACCTGCTTATAAAATAAGAAATTTTATATTAAATAGGAGATATAAATGTTAGAATTTTTAGGTAATATATCAGAAAAAAATAAAAATTTTATAATACGAAAAGAAAAACTTGTTTTCTTTTTTGCATCGGTGATTCCTGTTATAATAGGTATAATATTAACAATCATTGCTGCTATAAAATTGGATCTTATTTGGCTGGTTTTCTTGTTCCCATTATTATTCTTCTTAATGATTCCTTTATTTCCAATAAAGGGAAAAACTCTTGATTTAATGATTCCAATAAAAATTGTAATTGATGGGGATACAATTATTAGTGAGGGGAATAATTTTAAAAATACAAAAAACATATCCGATGTAAAAAAAATAATAGATTTTGGAGATTATTATCAAATTTATTTTAAATGGCCTAAAAAATCATATAAGTTTTTATGTCAAAAATCTTTGCTTGTTGAAGGAACAATAAAAGATTTTGAAAAGCTATTTGAAAATAAGATAATAAAAAAATAAATCATAAGAATACAACAGTTTAAAATTATAAAATACTGTTGTATTTTTATTTGATTTTTCAATAGATAAATACTTGCAAGAAAATGGATCTTATGATACAATTACAAGTGATTATAGTTATAATGATATAAGCATAATCAATCGTTTCATAGCATATAAAAATCCATTCCGTTATCGTTCATATTACTATGACTTTGAGACAAATCTTTATTATTTAAACAGCAGATACTATGACCCACAAATCGGAAGATTTATTAATTTTGTTGGTTAAAATTTAAAAAAAATGATAAAAATTCTTAAAAAATCCACTAGATTTCTAGTGGATTATTTTATTCAATAAACATTGAGATGATGTCTTTGAGGGTTATTACAACATGTTTTAGTGATTTATCATCTTCTATAAGTCTTTGATTGAAGCATATTTGCAATTTAAAACATTTCCCTTTGACTTGATTGATTGTTCTTGCTTTTTTCTTAGAATCAAAGATTGAATTAATTGAGAAAAGTTCAAGATGATTGCGGTTTAAAATGTTAATGATTTGATATAGGGTGTCATGGTCATACTTCTCAGGTAAGAACATAGTTACATCTTGGACTCTATCTTTATTTAAAATATGGATTTCTAAGAATAGTTTTGTTTTGTTTGGTTTTATAACTTTTCTTAATAAAACCTTTTTATATTCATTTTTAGGAGTATTGAAATAATCTATATTGTTGTCTTTACTTTTATAAATAACTGAGAAACCAAATTCTTTATATAAAAGTTTGCAAATGCTTCCAGACATACTTTCTGAGGTTTTAACTTTTTGATTAAAATATCCAGCTTTGGCATGAGGTGCAGATAAAACAATTTGAGGATCGTCAGCCACATATTCAAAATCATTTAAGCTTTGATAATTATAAAATCTTTCATCGATTTCTCTAAGCTTTTCAATGCTTAGTTTTCTGCTTCTAACAACATTTCTTTTTCTTAAAGATTGACAGAAATAATGAATAGCTTTTATAACTTTTAAGATATTATTTTTGTTTTTCATTAAAAAGCCATAATTTATTTCAATTTGGATGGCTTTTGTTTTGACATTTTGAGCAACAGAGCTTGCTATTGTGTTTCCAGAAGCAAAGAAAGGATGGTCAGTAGCAATATTGGTAATATGAAATTTTTTAAGATTGAAGATAAGTTCATTAAGAATTTCGGTGTCATCACGAAGAGTTGCACCATAATTTGTTCCTAAATTTATTTGACAATCTCTTTTTTTAGACAAACCATGCAAATCTAACACGATAAGAGGCTTAAATTCTTTACATTTTCCATATAAAAAATCTTTATATGGAGAATTCTCGTCATAATTTGCATCATCATTGCAATTTTTTGATTTGTAAAGAATGGTGTATCCATAATATTTGTTTAACAATTTTGCGATAACTCCAGAATAAGGTTCTGGATTTTTAGTTTTGCCTTTTCTTGTTTGTGCTACAGCATGTGGTGCGCTTATGATAACATCTGTAAAACTGCCTTTTTCAAATTCAAAGGAATTGTCTGTTCCTGCTAAAATTTGGTCATAAAGAGATTTGATTTCTTTTTTAGATATTGTGTTTAACATCAATTTCAAGTCCTTTTAAATATAAATTTTATTTTCATAGTCATTATAACAAAAAATATCAAAAAATAAAAATATTAATTGATTAATTTTAAATTAATATTGAAAATATCAACGAAATGTTATAAAATGTAACTATAAACAAAGGAGAAATATGAAAGAGGGTACTAAAAACTTGGGATTCAAAGATTATTTTTTATCAAAGAGAGTTGATTTTAGCAAAATTGAAGCTCAACGAAAAAAGATTGAGGATTACAAAAATGGCGAATATGCTGATTTTATCAATCAGTTTTTAAAAGTTTTCAACAGCCTTATAAATTTAGATTATGTTGAAAAAAGTGATAAACTAGAGAATGTCGACTATGGAGATTTCAGCAAAGAATTAAGAGATATAAAATATGCTTTAATTACAAACAGCGGTATTTTAGCTTTTGAGCTTACAAAAGATATAAAAGCAAGAGGAAATAAACAAGAAACATTTGCTTTTAAAAACAATACAGAATTCCGTAATGCAATGCGAGAAATTTTAAAAAATCATAGAAAGGGAATTAAAATTATTTCTTATGATGAACTAGAAAAGTTCTATCAAAAGAAAGGATTGCTTGGCAAATTGAATGCCTATCAGTTGCCTGCAAGATTTTATGACAATGATACAAACTTAGTTTTTATCAATCCAATGACAAATGAATTTAAAATTTTGCCAAACAAAAATCACATGTTGGCACTTGAAATAATAACAAATCTTGCAAAAGAGGCTAAAAATAATAGTGGAATAAAACTTACACCAAAATTGCTTGAGCGAATAAATGGTGTAATGTTTAAAGGCACAGAAATGGAAGGACAAACGGGGATAGGTAAGTTTAGAGAAACAAATGTAACAGTTGGATATCCACCATATTGGGAAACTATTGTTTTTAGAGAGGTTGCGAAGAGGGATGATTTAGGCAACATCAAAGGCTATAATAATTCACAATTGATAAAAGAGATAAAAGAACTGCTTGATTTTTGCAACAATGACAAAAATTTATCTCCTGTAGAAAGGGCTGCAATCATAAATCTTGAGATTTCAAGAATGCAACCATTTAGAGATGGTAATAAAAGACTTGCAAGACTTATGACAAATTATGAATTATTAAAGCATGGATATCCTACAATAGCTTTTAGATCTAATGGAAAAGAGGATTATGATCAACGATTGAGAAGATGTATCAATTCAAAGGATGCAAGAGAATTTGTTGAATATTTAAATGATATGATATACCAACAACAAAATATATATCTAAAAGAATTTGATATAATGAAATATTATCTTGAAGAAGACAATGAAAACACACTTATTTATAATCAAGATGTTGAAGATGAGGAAGAAAAACAATAACATAGAGAAACAAGAAAATTTATAAAATATTGAAATTTCTTTTTAAAAAATAATAAAAAGTGATATTATTTAACCAGTTAGCCTTCTAAGTTTTGCTATAAAATCAATAAAAGAGGTGAAAAATGCAAATAGAAAGTGTACTAGGGGAATATTTAGACGCCAATGTCTATATAGTTAAAAAGAATAATCAATGCTTAATAATTGATAGCGGTGCAGATATTGAAAAAGTTAAAGATGCAGTGGGGGGACTTAAAGTTCAAGGCATCCTTTTGACTCATGGGCATTACGACCATTCAGCTTATTGCAATCAATATACTGAAGAATTTAAAGCACCAATTTATGCAAGCGAACATGTAATAGAAACAATCAGCGATCCTGTTGCTTTGTACAGCGAAGATGGTTCAATAATAGAGGATACCAAACATTTTGTTTTACTTAAAAGAGATGAAAAATTTAAGGTTGGGGATTTTGAAGTTTCTTCATATTATTGCCCTGGGCATAGCATATGTTGCCAATGTTATATTATAGACGGAGTAATGTTTGCAGGCGATGTATTGTTTGAAAAAGGAATAGGAAGAACAGATTTAAAAAATTCAAATAAAGCACAAATGCTTGAAAGTTTAAAAAAGATAGAGAAACTCGAGTTTAAAAATGTTTACAGCGGACATGGTAACTCAAGCACTTATGAAAATCAAATGAAGAATTTGGCTGTATTTAAAAGATTTCTTTCAAGATAAATTGAAAAAATATAAAAAATCTTAGTAAAATTACTAAGATTTTTTTGTTTTCGCTTTGTTTTTTGGTTTTTTGTTATTAATTAAAAAATGTTATTTACTAAACAATCATGTTAATTGCGCGTTTCTGTTATCCTAAGGTGGCATGATAATTAGGATAATAAAAACATTGTTTTTAACATTTTTTCAATCGTATATCTTCGCCTTTAATGAATACACAAACAGATGTCGATTTGTCAATTATGCGACTAGAAATTCGCTCATCATAATAATCTTTGATTTCATATAAATCTAAATTAGAAGTGATTATAGTAGGTATTCCTTTAATTCTTCTTTCATTTAAAACTTGATAAAGATAGTTTATAGTAATGTTTAAAATGTTAGGGGAACGAAGCTCTGTTCCAAGGTCATCAATAAAGAGAACCTCACTATTTAAATATCTATCAAGAAGTGCACTTTTTTCGTCAAGGTCTTTTGTGGAATAGCTTTTGACAAAATCTTGGTGCATTGCAAAAGAGGATGTTAAAAGTACAATATGGTTTAAGTTTATAAGTTCATTTGCCATACATTTTGTAAGATGAGTCTTCCCAACACCGGTTTCTCCAGCAATAAAGATTAAGGTTTTGTCAAATTTAGAATGACACCAAGTTTTCATTTTTGCATATAATTTCTGCATAAAATCTTTGTTATCAAAGACATCAAATTTTGTTTCATCAAAACTTTCAAGTTTATCAAAGCCGCTTTGTTCTATAAGAATTTTATTGACTTCTTTTTTAAGACATGTGCAGTATTTTCCATCAATATAGCCTGTATCATTGCATTTTTTGCAAAAAAATTGAGGTTCAATTGATGGGATTTTCAAATCTTTCAGCCTTGCAATATATTTTTTCTTCATGTCGTTGATGTTGCTTGAAACATCCTTTCCTTCTTTGCCAGCTTCAATGATTGCGGAAGTGTAGGCTTGATAAAGATTTTTGAAAACACCATCTTCAAAAGCTTTTATTTTGTTGTTAATGGCTTGATTTTCGGCTAAAAATCTTTTTTGGTCAATGACTTTTAATGCCTGTTCAATAACTGTAGTTTTCATAATTACTCCTATACATCAATTTCGTCAATAGATTGGAAAAGTGCATTCAATTCATCTTTGCTGTAACTTCTGCCAGAGAAGTTGCTCTTTGGTTTTTGTGAATTTTCTGCGACGCTAAGTGGGGTGGTGCTTTTTGCTTCGTCAATATTTTTGATGCCTTTATCTCTCCAGTCAGCAAGAATGCGTGAAAGATATTTCAGAGGGCTGTCTTTTCCTTTAGCAAGGCTGACTGCATAGTCAATAAGCTCTTGTCCAATTTTCCAATCATTTGTCCAAATTTTATAGTTGTTTCTATCATAAGATGTAACACTTCTGTTTATACCAAGATTTAAAAGGATCTCTTTAATCTTGTTGTCATCAGCGATGATGTCGCCCATGTATTGATTGAAAGCATCAAGTGAAAGAATCCCAAGTTTATAAAACTTGTTGACAGCAGTGTCCATGCCTTCAAGAGTTCTTATTGAATTTTTGAAACAATAATTTGCGATTTCTAACAGCAAATTCTTTTCAAAACCCATATTTATCCACTTTAAGATATAGTTTTCGACAACTCCTTCCAAGTTTTCGTAGTATACTCCAATTGTTTTGTTGATTTCAATAGCAAGCGAATAAAGGTCTTTTTTCTCTTTTTCAAAGCTATCTATTTCCATAATAGACAAAAGTCGCATTTCATAATATTTTGTCAAAGCATTGTCAAGCTTTTCAAATGAAAAATGTGATTTCTTTTTGAAACTTTTTGCAACATGCAAAATGACATCCAAATTGAATCCATAATCATTAAGCCATTTGTTTAATAGGGCGCGCTCTTCCACATAAGGGGCACGCTTGATTCCCATAAGGTTGAATATTTCGCTAAGCTCTGGACTTTTGTTTTCAAAAGCTTGCAATCGCTCTTCAACTTGCAGTGCGGTTGTGATGCCTTCGCTAGCCCAATTTTTTGCGACCGTCAATATGTAATTATATCCAACAGCACTTTTTTTGGTTTCCACACAATACTTCATAATCATAAGCAAAGCTTCTTGCTCCATGCGGTATCTTTCTAAAAAATCATAATATTCTTGGTATTCATGTTTTGAAATAGAGCGTTTTCCCATAAAAATATCATTTGCTTGTTGATTAAACAGCTCGTATTTTTCAGGCTTATAAAGCTTATTGGCTGTAAGGACATTTTTTAAAGGAATGTATGTAATTTGGATAGGGTTTGTTCTTAATACTTGAACCAGTCCTTGTTCTTCCCAATATTCAAAAGCGCCTATGACATCTTCTTCACTCATGTTTAAAGTTTTGGCAAAGTTTTCAATTGAGTTGTCAAAAGAACTGCTGCCGCAAATGTATAGTCCATAAATATACACAACAACAAATTGAGGTTGTGCAAAAGGAAGATAGTCATTAATAAAGATATTGTCAATTTCAGTTTTAGAGCTTGCTATAAACTCTGTTGAATACTTACAAAAAGCCATAATTTTCTCCTTAATCATTTTAACATATAAATCATTAATTTACAACTTTAACTGTAATTTTTTTTGTACAAGCTTAGTATATTATAGCATGAAAAAGATAGTAATAAATAAAAAATTCAAAATTATTTCAGTTGTAGTAATGCTTGCAGTTGCAATTCTTATTGTGACATTATTATGTGTAAACTTCAAAAAGGACACCTCTTACAATCTTTCTAGTTACAAAATGGAGCTTTCATTCAATGATGAGCAGAAGACTTTGACGGGGACTGAAGAAGTGACATTTGTTAACAACTATGATAATATGTTCACATATCTATATTTGCACCTTTATCCAAATGCTTTCAGAGAAGGTGCAAAAAATAGAGTGGTGTCTTCAAACGATGAAGATAGGGCATATCCAAATAATGTCAGCTATGGAAATATAACCATAAAATCTGTTTCTTATGAAGGCCAAGATTTAACCTATGCGATTGAGGGAGAGGATGAAAATATATTAAAGGTAGATTTGCCTTGCCAAGTTTATCCAGAAGAAAGCATAACTTTCTCTATTGAGTTTGAAGTTAAACTTGCAAACATAAATCATCGCCTTGGTTATGGAAATAATACAATAAATTTAGGTAATTTTTATCCAATTATTTGCGTATATGAAAGTGGCACAGGATTTAAAACTGACCTATACCACTCAAATGGCGACCCATTTTATAGTGAATGTGCAAATTATGATGTCACCATAAGTTATCCATCAAATTTTATGCTTGCAAGTTCTGGAAATTTGATTTCATCAGCCGAAGAAAATAATATAACCACAAGTGTTATGAAAGAAAACAATATTCGTGATTTTTGCCTTGTTTTAAGTGATATTTTCCAACATTCAAGTGTAAAAGTTGGCAATACTGTCATAAATTATTATGGTTATACAAATGATAAAAACTTGGAAGAGTGTTTGTCAATCGCAGAAGATGCTTTGACGACTTTTAATTCTATGTTTGGTCAATATCCATATTCACAGCTTTCAGTTGTAAAAGCAAATTTCTTGCATGGGGGAATGGAATACCCAAATCTCGTCTTGATAAGTGATGATATTGCAGAAAGCGATTTGGCGTATGTGATTGTGCATGAGATAGCTCATCAATGGTGGTATGGAGTTGTTGGCAATGATGAATATAGCCATGCTTGGATGGATGAGGGCTTGGCAGAATATAGCACACTTTTGTTTTTCAAAGAAAATGAGAATTACAACGAGAATTTCTCGACATTGATTGAAAATGCGACTCAAAGTTATAAGACTTTTGTAAGAGTTTATCAAACTGTTACAGGAGAAGTTGATACATCTATGAATAGACCACTTAATGAATTTAACACAGAGCCAGAGTATGTTCAATGCACTTACACAAAGGGACTTCTTATGTTTGATACAATAAGGGAAATGGTAGGGGGAAGAAAGTTTATCAAAGCCTTAAAAAAATATTATGAGGACTTCGCATATAAAAATGCTTCACCTGCACAAATGGTTGCTTCATTTATAAAAAGCACGGGCTATGATTTAGAGGACTTTTTTGCAAGTTGGCTGAATGGCGAAGTTGTGATTCAATAAAACGACAAAAATTTATAATATGAATTTTGAATGATAAATTGGTTAGGATTATAAAACTTGTCCATAAAATTTTATAAAACAATAATTGAAACAACATGTTCAAAAAAAAGGAATGTTAAAAAACATGTTGACAAAAACATAAGGTGTTAAAAAATATAATGATGTTAAACAAATTGTTAAATAATATGGACTTGCAGATAGCTTGCCTTGAATTCTAAGGCAAGCTATCTTTTTTAGTGAGCAAAAATGCTCACTAAAAGCAAGCTTTTCAAGCTTGGCAAGTCCATATCCAAACCACCATTAAAATATATTATAAAGATTAATAAAATAAGAATTCTTCATTAAAATAAAAATTATTTAATAAAAATACTTAAAAATTCACTAAAAATAATAAAAATATGAAAAAAATAATAAAACAATAAAAAAATAAAGAAATAGCTAAAAAGCTTTTCTTTATTTTTAAAGATCATTTATAAAATCATAGTATAAACTCAGAACCTCCAAATATCTATATTTTAAAATTGATGAATATGTTTGGTCCTTGCTGATAGGTGTTCCACCACATAAAAGTTTACTTGCATTCAATGCTTTATTCAAACAATTTCCGAGGCTTTTTAGTCCGTCATCATCAACATCTTTAAATAGGGTGTTATAGTCATCAATAATATTGTTTAAATTATTATGCACACTATTTATTGCAAGCCTTGCAGAAATTTCATTATAAACAGCAGTGTCAAGACTTATTGCAATGTCATATATTTTTAAGTAGTAGTCACAAAATGAATTGAGTGCTTTTGTTAAAACTTTTTTTTCTTCACCAGTGAAATTTCCGTTTATTGTGCTACTTTTGAAATTTACAGTGATAATCTCACTATCAAGGCCTTGATTTGCTTTTACACTATTTTGCACAAGCACTGCATCATTTTTATTGATGTAAGCACTGGATACTACATAGAAATAGTCGTCATTTTTCCAGATATAGCCTCCAGCGCCTATTTGCTGATAGTCACTTGCCAAACTTTCAGCTTCTTTTTCAACTTGTGATTTGGCTAGAGTGAGCATATAAATGTCGAAAGAGTTTGAACTGACATTTTCAGTTTTGCTTTCTGTTTTAATTAAAAAAGCGGAAAGAAAATTTGCAACAAGCAGACATATTATAAGAAAAGTGGTTATTAATATTAAAATAAATGATTTTTTACTAAAAAATTTTGATTTTAACGAGATTTTTGGCATAGAAACTTGAAATTCAACTCCTTATAATATAAAATTTTTTTAGGTTTTAAAAGCAAAATTTAAACAAAGTCTTTATTTAATGTATGACAAAAATTTACAAACTATGAGAAAAACAGGCTGTAAATATTTTGGATAAAAGATAAAAAGTTGTATAATTATTTTGCTAAACGAGGAGGAAATAAAAATGAAAATAAAACCTTTATTTGATAGAGTAGTGCTTTTACCACTTGAAAGTGACAGTGAAACAAAAGGTGGAATAATTTTGCCAACAGCAGCTCAAGAGAAATCACAACTTGCAAAGGTTATAGCAGTAGGTGATGGAAGAAACGCAGAAGGCAAAGAGATAGGCATGAGCGTAAAAGTAGGCGATAAAGTATTATATGGAAAATATACAGGCACTGAAATTACAATGGATGAGCAAAAATATGTTGTTGTAAGACAACCAGATATACTGGCGATCATTGAAGATTAAAAGGAGTAAAACATGTCAAAGAAAATATTAGAGGGACTTGAAGCAAGGAAAGCTCTTGAAAAAGGCGTAAACAAACTTGCAAGCGCAGTAAAGATAACATTAGGGCCAAAAGGGCGTAATGTAGTTTTGGGGAAGAAATTTGCATCTCCTCTTATCACTAATGATGGAGTGACTATTGCAAAGGAAATTGAACTTGATGATCCATTTGAAAATCTCGGAGCAGAGCTTATAAAGGAAGTCAGCATAAAAACAAACGATGTTGCTGGGGATGGAACAACCACAGCATGCGTACTTGCTGAAGCTATAATAAGAGAGGGTATGAAAAACTTTGTAGCGGGTGCAAATCCAATAATTCTTAAAAAAGGTATAGCACAAGCTGTTGAAAAAGTTGTTGAAGGACTTAAAGAAATTTCAAAACCAGTGACAAGCTCAAATGATATAAAACAAGTTGCTTCAATTTCTGCTGGAGATGAAGAAGTTGGTCAGCTTATTGCAACAGCTATGGAAAAGGTTGGAAACGACGGAGTAATAACAGTTGAAGAATCACAAACAATGAGAACAGAATTGTCAGTCGTTGAAGGTATGCAATTTGATAGAGGCTATCTTTCACCTTATATGTGCACAAACACAGAGAAGATGATTGCAGAACTTGACAATCCTTATATCCTTATCACTGATAAAAAGATATCAAATATTCAAGAAATTTTGCCACTTCTTGAACAAATTGTGAAGATGTCAGCAAAACTTCTTATCATCGCAGATGATGTTGAAGGCGAAGCATTGACAACCTTGATACTCAATAAGCTTAGAGGAACATTCAACTGTGTTGCAGTCAAAGCTCCAAGCTTTGGTGAAAAGAGAAAGGCAATGCTTGAAGATATAGCTATTCTTACAGGAGGAAATGTTATTTCTGAAGAATTAGGACTTGATTTTAAAAACATCACTCTTGATATGCTTGGCAGAGCTAAGAATGTTAGAGTTGAAAAAGAAAACACAACGATTGTAGAGGGCGCTGGTGACAGCGAGAAAATTAAGGCAAGAGTGAATTCAATAAGAAATCAAATAAAACAGCAAACAAGCGAATATGAGATTGAAAAATTGAATGAAAGACTTGCAAAACTTGCAGGTGGGGTTGCCGTAATAAAAGTAGGCTCTGCAACCGAAGTTGAAATGAAAGAAAAGAAACTACGAATAGAGGATGCTTTGGCAGCAACAAAAGCCGCAAGCGAAGAAGGGGTAGTCCCTGGTGGCGGTGTTGCATTATTAAAAACATCATCTAAAGTCAAAGACCTTATTGCAAAATTATCTGGAGATGAAAAAACAGGCGCAATGATAGTTTTAAGTGCTATAGAAGAGCCAATAAGACAAATTGCTAAAAACTCTGGCGTAGATGGCGGGGTTGTTGTAAATAAGATTTATGAAAACCTTGATAAAAAAGCCTATGGTTTTGATGCTCTAAACAATGAATATTGCGATATGATTGAAAGAGGTATTATTGACCCTACAAAAGTTACACGCTCAGCACTTCAAAATGCTGCATCAGTTGCAGGCACAATGCTTACAACAGAAGCATTGGTTGTTGAAATAGAGGATAATAAAGATAATAAACAAGTTGATGTTTACTAAAATATATGTCTTTAGCTTTTGATAAGTTTGAAATCTTATAAAAACAAAAAAGACCTATTAGCCAATCAATTTTGTAGCTAACGAAAATTTAATAAAAGAGTATAAATTAAGTTTATTCTTAATATATACTCTTTTTTTTATTTCATTATATATAGAAAAATAGTAGACATAGGATACATTTTCTCATGCAACTGCCGATTGAAAAACAAACTAAATTTTTGTGGAAAACAGACAAAATTCAACTTTTCAACAAAGATTAATGTAATTCTACTTTTAGTAGAGATAAAATTAAAAATTTTTAGATAATTTATGATATAATAAAATTGACGGAGGAAGAGATCTTGAGAAATTATGGCCAGCTAATCGCAAAATTATGAAAACAAAAAGGGCTCACACAAGAGCAACTTGGCAAAAAACTTAATGTATCATATCAAACTGTTTCAAAGTGGGAAAACAATCAATCAGAGCCCAGCCTAGAAACGATTGAAAAACTCGCTGATGTATTTGGCATAACAATATCTCAGTTTTTTGAGATGGCAAATATGGATGAAGGCGAAATTGTTATAAGCAATATAGATAAAACTTCAGTTGCTACGATTTCAAACAATAATGATGGCAGTCAAAACTCGGCTAAGGGCAATGCTTTTGTGCAAAACTTAAAAAAATATAAAGAGTGGTATTTAATGATTGGGCTTGCAATAGTGATACTTGCTTTGGCTCTTGTTGCTTTTGCCCTGCATACTCTTTGGCGCTGTTGGTGGTGCTGTTGGTGGAGTATTAGGGTTTACAAATGTTATGGTTATAAGAAGTATTAATAAAATCTGGGGGAAAATAATAGTCTCAATTGAGTTTATGGCAATAAGCCTTCTGCTCAGTTACATCCTTGCTGTGCTGGTATTTAATGCGCTGACACTTATAGGCTTATAAAAATTAAATCAGTACACAAAGTTTAATCAATTCTTTTTGAAATTAATATAAAAAGGAACTTTGCTATTTTAGTAAAGTTCCTTTTTCTTTGCAAATTTCTTTTCAAAATTTATAGACATTCAAAGTTTTTTATAATATCATAAACGCGTTAAAAAAAAGATAAATTTTGTTTAATAATTGACAAAAATCAAAATTATGATAAAATAAAGACAATAAGGAGAATGAGAATGGATAAAGAGATAAATAGCGCATCAAGGGTAGTATATATAGATAAATATTTTATAAAACAATATGACATGAGAAATGAATTTTATGAAGTATTGCCACTGGATGAAAGCATAGTCAATACAAAAATAGAAGTTGGTGATATAGTGGACTATGAAATAGATTATATCAACAACAAAAGAAAATTTGTATTTACAGTATTAGAGAAGAATAAAGGTATAAGACATATATTAGAAGAAGTATGTTTAGTAACAAAAGTGGAAGAAAACAAACTTTATTACATAAAGAATGGAGAGAGTGAGATAAGAGAGATAGAAACACCAACAGAAGACATACACGAGAATGATTTGGTGTATGTAGATGGAACAAAAGTAGAAAAAGATACAACATTTACTCCATATTTCAATAAATTCTTAAAAAGGATAAATAAAGAAGATATAGACTATAGCAAAGGCTTTAGCATGACAAGAAAAGTGACAAGATATTTGCATAAATATGTTGTGGCCTTGGTTGAACTAGATGATTTTGATGAGATGACAATAGTGCCAGATTATAAACTGTCTTTAAATACTTGTAGAGGCGACTTACATTATGATATTAAACTTGGAAAACAGCAAGAATATATTTTTGATAACTTTAATAATGAAGATTTATCTAGATATTATAATGAGGTAATTGGTAGATTGGAGACCCCTCCATCAAAGGACAAAAAAATAAGATTAGAGTTTGATGAAAATGTATTGAAACAGTTAAATAAAGTATACAAAATAATGGAGGAAGAGAATAAAAAAGTATCACTAGAAGAAAGACAGAAAGTAATAGGCTATACTAGCGGCGATGTATTAAGAAAAATAGATTTAGAAGAATATGAGGGAGAAGAAAATAATAGAGGTTTTTATAGAGTAGTAAATGAAAGTGATGATGAAAAATTGCCATATATATATCAAGATGAACTACCAGAGAATGCAAGAGAAATGGATATGATTGTAGAATTAAACAAAGAAATAGATGGTAAAAAATATCAATTTGATGTATCAGAAAATGGTTATGATAATTTACAAAAGGATATAAGTGATTATACAGAAGTAATAGAGTGGTTAAAAGGTGAAAGTCATGATTAGTACTCAGGAGACAGCAGTAAAGAAAATTCTTCATGATATTATAGCATTTAAACATGTAAATAATATTCCGCACTATAAAGATGAAAAAAATATCATAAATAAACTTGTTCCATTTAAAAATTTTAGAATACAAGATGAAAAGACATATATAAATGTATTTACAAAACTTAAGAAACTTCGTCCAATAGGACAATATCATGAAGAAGAGTGGGAAGAACAAGAAGATAAAGGTTTTCATGTAAGCATAATAGATAATGGACATGGTGATTGTTTGTTACTTGAAAATAAAGGCGAATATGCAATAATAGATTTTGGTGGAGATGAAAGTTTTTATAAAGATAGTTACAATAAAGAAGGTAATAAAATTATGGACTATCTTGAAACGAATTTAAAATCAAAGAAAATAAAATATGGATTTATAACTCATTTACATGAAGATCATCTGAAAATGATAGGAGAAATAACAGAAAAATATGAACTAGAAGATTTGTATATGCTTAGAAATCTTCCAGACGAAAAGAATAGACCAAGGATTTATAGCTCTTTAAATAATATATCGTCAAATAAAATTAATTTTATTGATGTGAATGACTTAAAAAATTTAGAGTTTAAACCATTGGTATTAGGCGATGTTAAATTTGAAATATTAGGACCAGCTGAAAATTTTAAAGATTACAATATGAATTCCCTCGCTTTACTTGCTACATATAAAGATATGAAATTTCTGTTTACTGGAGATATGACGCGATATGCTGAAAAACAATTTGTTAAAAATTGTAAAAAACAAGGAATAGATTTATCAAATGTAGTGCTGGTAAAAATTGCACACCATTTGTCAAAAACTTCAACATGTCCAGAATTTATAGAAGCGGTAGGAGAAGGATCATTTACAAGTCTTGTGTCATGTTCTCAGAATGATCTTGAAAGAGAAAATGAGAAGAGAAAAAAGTTAGAAGATATAGGCTTATTTTATTCAACGGCAGAGAATGGGAATATAGAGATAACCATGCTGCCAAAAATGAAAGGCTATATAATAGACCCAGAGAGAGGACGAACGCATTATGAAATAGAGAGAGTTTTGAAGGAACTTAAAGAGATATATAAATATGCAAGCATTAAGCAACGAAGATACAGAATGCACAAATGTAGAAAGCCTGATGAGAATGAAGAAAGAGAGGCTTCTTAATCAACATTTTGATAATGATTAAAAAAAAGAGTTTTATCAAGTAGTATAAACTCTTTTTTATTATTTAAATTATTTAAAGTACAAGTCATGAAATTATTTATTTCTATAGAAAAGTTTAGTTAAAACTTTCAATACCCAAGTTCTAGGAAAAACCTTTTGCACCTGGTATAATATTTTGTTTCGAGTGCCCATTACATATTGAGGACGCAATTTCTTTTTATTTATAATCTTAGTCATAATCTTGACTGCTTTTTCGACACTCATTCTCTTGTCTTCTCGGCTATCAATTCGTTGCGCAGAGAGTCTTATTGCTTCGCCATAGCGCTCATTTGTTTGAAAATCTTTTTGTCTGTTTTTTGTGAAATTGGTCTTTATATCACAAGGGCAAATTGCAGTTGATTGTATTTTAGTTTTGCATAATTCCATTCTCAAACAATCGCTTAACATGCTTACGGCAGCCTTGCTAGAACAATAGAAAGCTCTAAAAGGAAGAGGGAAAAGGGCACATGCAGAACTGATATTTATGATCTTTCCTTTATCGCTTAAAAGAGGCATAGCAAGTTGAATAGCATACACAGTTCCCAAAACATTGACATCATATTCTTTTTGAATTTGTTTTTCTGGAATAAGCTCAATAGCACCAGAAAGACCAAAGCCAGCACAGTTTATCAAAATATCGATTTTTTCATATTTTTTTGCAATATCGTCAAAAGCGACTTTAAGCTGTTCTTTATCAGAAACATCGCAGTTATAGTCGTCATCAGCAAGACTAATACCGATGACTGCGTCGCCTTTTCTTTCATAATATTTTCTTAAAGCTTGTCCGATTCCACTTGATGAACCAGTTATTATAATATTTTTTTTGACATTTTTCATTTCTACTCCTTGCATTTTTTCAATAAATTAAGTATATAATAAATTGAAAAATAAACAAAATGATTTGACTTAATTTTCTAAGAGTGGTAATATAATTTTAATTTTAAAGGGAATAAATTATGAATAATACCAAAAAATGGTTGATAATAGTTGCAATATTTTTTAATTTTGTGAGTGCTGGCTGGAATATCTATTCAATAGTCCACTGGTTTATGCTTGATCCAAGTATAAGGAGCTCAGTCTTTTATCTAATTTTTGACTTTATCACAGTTGCGTGTTGTATAGCAGTAGCTGTGCTACTTATCATGGCGATTTGGAAGAATGGCACTTTGTTTAGACAAAGATACGGCTATTATATTACTGCCTTAGTCATTTCAATAATAGTTAACTTGTTGTCAGTATCTTCAATTTTACTTATAATAACTATGTTTATGTCTGACTGGGTATGGATCAAACCTGAAAAAGAAAAAAAGGTTGATGTTGGGGATAATGTTGAAGTTATCACAAAGTCAAGAGATGAGAAAATTGCAGAGTTAAGAAAACTCAAAGAAGAAGGAAAGATAACAGAACAAGAATTTCAAGAAGAATTATTAAAATTGTTATAATAGATTCGTTGCGCTTAATAAAGCAATATCTTAAGAAAATAAAAACCAGCACGACAGCTGGTTTTGTTTATTGTTAAAACAATCTTTTGGTTTCAAATGAAACAAAAAATAAAAAATAAAAACAAAAAAAATAAAATTTAGAAAAAATCTAAAAAATCTAAAATAAATTTGTAATAATAAATAAAATTCGACAAAAAAATAAAAAATAATACAAAAAATTAATAAAAAATATAAAATTTAATAAAAATAGACAAAAAATATTAAAAAAATATAAAAAAGTATATAAAACCTTTATTTTCGCTTATTTTTAAAGAATTCACTCAAGAATTCGCTGCATATTTTTTGATATTTATCGTCGAAAACAATGTTTACTTTATGATTAAGCCGGTCGCTTTCTAATATGCTTTTACATAAATTATCTTTAGATGTTTGTTCTTCACAAGCATAGAAAAGATTTTTAATTCTTGCGTTAGCAATTGCCCCTGCACACATAGGGCATGGTTCTAAAGTGACATAGATATCACAATCATCTAATCTCCATGATTTAAGGCGCTTGCAGGCTTTTTCAATTGCAACAATTTCGGCATGATGAATGGCATTTTGCGTAGATTGCCTTTTATTAAATCCTCTTGCAATGATTTCACCATTATAAACTATGACAGCACCAATTGGCACTTCATCTTTTTTAAGTGCTTTTTTCGCTTCTTTAACAGCTTCCAACATAAAATCTTTCATAGATATGATTTTAATAAAAATTTGAAATAAAGTAAAGCCTTTTGTTGTCTTTTGTTGTTTTATGTTGTATAATAAGGCAATGGAAAACGAAACAAAGCAAAATCAAAATGTATTTGATAGACGAAAATTTTATAATGATGGCGACAGTGGAAAGATATTCTTATTTGCACTTTTATTGCCAATTCTTATATCATTTATTTTTACATTAATACAAAATATTATTGTTGGTGCAAGTGGAATAGAAGGGGACAGCATCACAAACAATATTTGGTTTAACACAGCTTATGGACTGGTCACAGCCATCAGCTATGTTCTTTTGTATGTGCTTTATAATAAAATAAATAAGATTGAGTATAAGGCAATAAATTTGAATTTTAAGATGAAATGGCATACATATCTTCTTGTTATTGCTATCGGTGTTGTTTCATTATTTGGAGTTCAATACTTTATTACATGCGTTGATAATTTCCTAAAATTAATAGGGTTTCCATTGCAAATATCTTCACCAGACATGGGCGAGTCATTGACAAATCCGCAAAGTTTTGGTATATTTGCTCTTTCAGTGATAGTCACAGCTGTTATTCCTGCAATTAGTGAAGAGCTTTTGTTCAGAGGAGTTATATTGAATGGATTGCGTACCCGATTTAATGATTACGCATCAATTTTTATATCTGCCGCATTATTTGCTTTGATGCATCAAAATTTGCAACAACTTGTTTATCCATTCATATTGGGTTCAATTATGGCATGGATAGTATTGAGAACTGGCTCATTAGTTTCATCAATGATTGTTCATTTTATAAATAATTTTTTGGTAATACTGTTTACCTATTTGCAAAATGTAACAAATTTTTCAATGGCACTGCCAAATGAATGGTGGTTTTATTTAGTTGCAATTGTTCTTTTGGCTGCAACATTTGGAATAATCTATTTAGTTGATCGCTTTTATTTCAAACATAAAAGCAAAGAAACAGTGGAGCGTTCTTCAGTTAAAACATCAAAATGGATTTATATTTCAGTTGGTGTTGCATTGGCACTCTTTGTCTTTATCACAATATTTGCTTTTGCAAGTGCCGCAGCTGGATGATTAAAATAAAATCTTAGATATATTTTTAAATACTACAGCGTAAGATAAAAGTATTAAAGATGGTTTGATACTTTTCATACTTTAAGGAGATAAATAATAAATGAATATAAAAAATAAGACTACAAGGAATTCGCTTATATGTTATTTTGTGATAATGGCTTTATTTGTGACTATAAGGCTTTTGTCTTCTTTTGGTGTTCTTGATTTTTTAGGTAGCGTAGGCAACTATATAGCAAATGCTTTTGTCCAAATAGGGATATTATTTACAATTTCAGTTTTTATGTTCAGCGGGCTTCAAAAATCAAAACCAAAAGACATATTGAGGTTTTACGGCTTTAAAAAGATGTCATGGAAGGCAGTTTTGTATTCATTCTTGCTTGGCATCGTCGTATATATTTTAAATGTTTTTGTTGTAACATTTTTTAGAGTTGTCTTGACGGCACTTGGCTATACTTATTCAACTGGTTCCACCATAACATCTTATCCATTCTGGCTTTTGATAGTCAATTTGATAGTGTCGGCAGTATTGCCAGCAATTTGCGAAGAAACCGCACATAGAGGGATGCTCTTGCGTGGGCTTAGCAATAAGGGAGCAATGAAATCCATTGTCATTTCATCTCTTTTATTTGGACTTATGCATTTAAATATAGAACAATTTTTTTATGCTACAATCATTGGTCTATTGCTCGGAACAATAACGATGTTTTGCGATACAATTTATCCAGCAATAATAATACATTTTATGAATAATGCCTTAAGCACCTTTATGACTTTCTCAAGTGTAAATAATTTAGGCTTTGATGGCATGTTCAATTGGATAAATTTCAATTTGGTCAACAATCCTGTTACAGCTATTTTATTTATAATCTGTTTAATAACACTTTTGATTTTTGCTTTAATATTCTTGTTTAAACGAATATATAGAGAAACTGCAGTAAAAAGAATCCATATGTTGCAAGAAGCTTTGTTTACAGAAGTTATGCGTTCTACTTATTATGAAGAATTGAGAGAGATAAGTAATCAAGACGGAATGCAAGTGGGCGACTCAGAGGATGAAGAAATAGAGAAAAAAGAAAAAGAATTCGACAAAATTTTTCAAACTAAGGCTATTGATACAGGAAATGCCAGCGAGCTCAGCAATGCGATAATGATGGAAGATGAGCCATATAAACCAGATAAACTATCTAATATATTGCTTACAATGTGTATAGTTCTCACTGCAGCAGTCACTCTTATGACATTTATATGGGGAGTATTATGATAACAATAAGGATATTATGTGTAGGCAACTTAAAAGAAAAATTTTGGATAGATTGTGCGGAAGAATATAAGAAAAGACTCGGACGGTTTTGTAAGTTGCAAATTATTGAGGTGGCGGAGCAAAATAAATACCAAGATATTGAAAAGATAAAGGAAGTTGAAGGGGAAGAATTGCTTGGACAACTTTCTGGGAAAAACATATTGCTAGACATTAAAGGCCAGGAATATACAAGCGAAGAGTTTGCCTTGAAGCTTCAAAATATAATGCAAACGGACAGCATTGTAACCTTTGTGATAGGTGGTTCTTATGGTTGCAGTGAAGATGTACGAAAAAATATAAAGGATAAGCTGTCGTTTGGAAAGGCAACTTATCCTCATAATCTTGCTCGAATTATTTTGCTTGAACAAATTTATAGGGCATTTATGATAAATAGCGGAGCGAAATATCATAAATAATTTAAAATTGAATGAATAAATAAGCTTAAGTTGTAAAAAATTATATGACAACTTTCAATTTTTTATAGCTTATAAAAGATTGAAAAACAGCACTGTAAACAGACAGCCTAGAAATAGTGCCATTAAAGCTAATAATGAAATATTTTTATACATTGAACACTCCTAGAAATAATTTCATATTTAATAAAAGGCTAGTGGATAAAAGGTTAAAAGTTTATGACAATTTTGTTTTAATGAGGATATATATGTTTGATTTTGATAAAGACAAAGAGTCTATCTAATATCTCTGTCATCAAAATGCTCATTAAACAAACCTTTAGGTCGCCTGTCTTGCAAAGAGTCATAAGAGTCATACTGCGACTGATATTGTGAATCATGTTGCAAATCATATTGGTCTTTTGACAATATGTCAGCACTTGCTTCAACGTTTGCATTTTGCCTGCTGAGAATATCAGTGTTTTGTTGAGATATTTTATCATCTTTGTTCTGCATTTTTGATATATTTTTTGCAAGGTCCTTTTTGTTTCTTCTTGAAAAAACTGCAATGGTGCCTTTGCCTTTGATAAGTTTGTATACCAAAAACAAACTTGAAGCGCCAATGATGATGTAAACAATCCTTGACAGGATGCTTGCTTGATATCCAAAAATTCCAGCGACAAAATCATATTGCAACAAGCCGACCATAAGCCAGTTGATGCAACCTAAAATAGTTAAAATGAAAGAGATTATTGTAAACATAAAAACAAAATCCTCCTGAGATATTGTTTGCATAAGCTTAAAAAAAATTCTAAAATCATTAAAAAAGTTGACTTTAAATAAAAAAAAATGTATAATACATCGACAAACTTAAAAGGAGTTCTATTATGACACATTTATTAACAGTTGAAGGGAAGAAACAACTAGAAGAAAAATTGAATTATTATAAGACAGTAAGACGCGTAGAAGTAAGCAAAAAAATAGGTGTAGCAAGAGAGTTTGGCGACTTATCAGAGAACTCTGAATATGATGCAGCAAAGGAAGAACAAGCTCAAGTAGAAGCTGAAATTCGTGAAATGGAAGACATTCTTTTGACATGTCAAATTATTGATACCAAGGATGTTACAAACGATGTTGTTGGGATAGGCTCTACAGTAAAGCTCTATGATGAAGAGTTTGATGAAGAATTGCAATATAAAATTTTAGGTTCAACAGAAAGTGATCCAGCAAATGGAATTATAAGCAATATATCTCCAGTTGGGTCTGCTTTGCTTGGACACAAAAAGGGTGATGAAGTAAAAGTAAAGATGCAAGGCGGGGATATTGTTTATAAAATTTTGTCAATAAGCTAATTATAGGCTTATTTTAGCGATAAATTCGACATATTTTTTAGTAATACTTCTATTATTTCTTGCAATCTTGAATTTAATATTGTATAATAAAATAAGAAAGAATTTTGATAAAAACAAAGATTATTTAGATTTTGTTACATTTTATAAAATTGTTACATTCTATAAAAATAAGTTTGATTAAAAATCAAATCTTTCTTTTATTTTAGAAAAGCGGAAATAAAGATATATGATGTTCAAAAATTCAGTTAGGTTGTTATGTGCAAATTTTGATAAGGTATGGAAACTTTTAGTTTACCATATTTTGTCTATTGCACTTTGTGTTGGTCTTTTGTCTGTATTTTTTGATTTCTATGTAGATGCTGGGACTTTGGCTTATCACGAGTCAGGGCTAAGCGGTTTTGTAAATACAGGCACTCTTTATGGTTCAACTTTGGCAAAAGGTCTTACAGCCGTTGCTGATTTTGTTATAATCTTCTTTAGAGAAATTTTTTCTAATGCAGGAATAGGAATCTATTTTTGCCTGATAGCTTTCATACTTCTTCCACTTCTTTTAAATGTCGGGAAGATAGTTACTTGTGAAATGATGTATGGCTATATGTCATCTTGCCAAAAACAAAGCTTTACTGGCACATATTTGAAATCACTCAAATCTTCGTTCAGTTATGGAATTGTCAAAGTTTTCTATTCAATGCCTTTCAACGCATTGATTGTTTTAAGCATGTGGGCACTCACAAGAATAAACAATGATATTTTTGATTATATACTGCCTTTTGCATTTGTGATAGTTCCAGCAATATTTATGGCATTCAAAGAAACATTTAATGCAGGTTGGGCACCAGCAAAAGTTGTTTATCATCAAAATGTATTCAAATCATATGGTAAGGGCATGAAAGCTGTGCTAAGAAGAGGGGCAAAAGTTTTCTCAACAGCTTTTATAATCTTTTTGCTTGCAATTGTTTTGTCAGTCGTTTTGGGACTTTATGCAATCATCATTATTTTGCCATTGATTTCACCACTTATTCATATATTTGAAATGGTTATGTTCTTCTCAAGCCAGGGTATGAGATTCTATGTTGATAATGACACGATTTTAACTCCAAAGAAACTTGAAGAAGTCGACAAGATTGAGGATGCAAAATATTTGATATAAAGCCATAATAGACTTTAGTTCTTTATAATGGAATTAATAAAAAAATAAGATAAAAAACAATAAAAATGACACAAAAGATAAGATATAATTTAATATCTATTTTTTGGTTGAGAAAATCGGTTTTAAATTGTTTTTATTGGAATTAAATTACAATTAATTAAGAATTAATTAAAAAAAAATAAATTTAAAGTCAATAAAAGCATTTTAATATATAAAAAATAAAAAAATAAAAAGGAGAAAAATGTGAATAACAATAAATTAAAAATTACTTTCTTAGGCGGTGTTGGAGAAATTGGAAAAAATATGACCGCACTTGAGTACAACGATGAAATTATAATTATTGATGCTGGTTTAACATTCCCAGACGATGATTTGCCTGGTGTAGATATTGTCATTCCAGATATGACGTATTTAGTTGAAAACAAAAGCAAGATAAAGGCACTGTTACTGACACATGGACATGAAGACCACATAGGTGCTGTTCCTTTTCTTTTACAACAAGTAAATGTTCCAATCTATGGTTCAAGACTTACTTTAGCTTTGGTTGAAAACAAGATGAAAGAATATCCAAAAGTTAAATATAAGGCAATTTCAGTGAAACCAAAGAATGTTTTGAAACTTGGTTCATTCTCAATCGAATTTATAAAGGTTAGCCATTCAATAGCTGGTTCACTTGCAATAGCTGTAACAACACCAGCAGGCACAGTTGTTCATACAGGGGACTTTAAAATAGATTATGAGCCAATTGACGGTGTGATGACAGACTTGCCAAGACTTGGAGAAATAGGAAGAAAGGGCGTAAACCTTTTGTTATGCGAAAGTACCAATGTTTGCAGAAAGGGCTATTCTATGAGTGAAAAATCAGTAGGAAGGGCACTTGATGAGATTATAAAAAATCATGCTGACAACCGTATAATTGTCGCAACTTTTGCATCGAATATCCATAGAATGCAACAAATAATGGATATAGCAGAAAAATATAAGAGAAAGATTGCGTTCACTGGACGAAGCATGATTAATGTCAGTGAAGTGGCAATGAAGATTGGCGAACTCTCATTCAATAGAGAAAATATTGTTGATATTGAAAAGGTTGATAAACTTGATGATAAAGAAGTTTTGATAATGACAACAGGAAGCCAAGGTGAGCCAATGAGTGCATTGACAAGAATGGCAGCAGGTGAGTTTAAGAGTGTTAAAATTCGCCCAAATGACTTAGTAATCTTGTCAGCTTCTCCAATTCCAGGAAATGAGAAGAATGTTTACAATGTTATAAATGCACTTTATAAATTGGGTGCAGATGTTATATATGATGAACTTGCTGATGTTCATACATCTGGACACGCTTGCCAAGAAGAATTGAAACTTATGCACAGCCTTGTAAAACCAAAGTTCTTCATGCCAGTTCATGGAGAATATAGACATCTTAAAACTCATAAAGAACTTGCTATGACTTTAGGTATGGATGCAAGAAATATTATATTGCCAAGCATAGGAATGCAAGTTGAAATGGGACCAAACTCAATAAAGGAAGTTGGTTTTGTTACAGCTGGTCAGCGCTTGGTTGATGGTATGGGGATTGGCGATATGGACAGTAATGTTCTTCGTGAAAGAAAACAACTTGCCGAGGATGGAATTTGTGTTGTTTGCGTAAACATCAACAATGTTGCGGGCGAAGTTACAAGCGAGCCATTTATCATCACAAGAGGTGTGGTATATGCTGATGAACAAGAAAGTTTTGTTCAAGATGCTAAAGCATGTATAATAGCTTCTTTAAAAGAAACTGATTTAAGAGGGGTAGAGCCATCAGTAATCAGAGCATCACTTAGAAGAAATATTTCAAACTTCATATTTAGACGCACAAAACGCAGACCAATGATATTGACAATTGTAACCTTAGATTAAGGAGCGAAATGGATAAAATAAGACAATATGCCAAAGAAAACTATATCCCTATTATAAGAGATGAAACTGCTGTATATTTGGTTAAAGTTGTGAAGGAGAAAAATCCTCAAAATATTTTGGAAATAGGCACTGCAATAGGGTACTCTGGCTTGCTCATGCTTGAAAACAGCAAAGCAAATTTATGGACAATTGAAAAAGATGAAAAAAGATGCGAAATGGCGAAAGAAAACTTTAATCGTTTTAATATGCAAAATAGGGTAAAAATTTTTAATGATGACGCAAGCAATGTGCTAGAAGAATTAGTAAAAGAGGGTACTAAATTTGATATGGTCTTTTTAGATGGACCAAAAGGACAATATAAAAGATATTATCCTTTGATAAAACAACTATTGCAAAAACAAGGCGTTTTATTTACAGATAATGTCTATTTGCAAGGACTTGTAAAGCAGACAGGAACTATTCCTCATAAACACCGCTCTATGGTAAGAAATTTGAAAGAATTTTTAGTTGAGTTACAGCAAGACCAAGACTTTGAAACGACAATTTATGATATTGATGATGGCTTCAGTATAAGCTATTTTAAAAAATAAATTTAAAAAAATGACAGAAAATGTAATTCTGTTGTTTTTTTTATCAAATTTTGTTACAATATAACTATTATGAAATTTGAAGCAGATATAATAAATTTTTTACAAACCAATGCCAGCATAGGTTGGATAACATTGTTTCAACTGATAACAACACTTGGAAGTTATCTTGGATTTTTAATAGTTTTTTGTATACTGTTTTTTAAAAATCGCAAATTGAGTTATACCTTTGTGGCAACTTTTATAGTTGCTTCAGTTTTTAATCATTTTTTAAAAGCGGTTATAATGAGAGATAGACCATTTGTGACATATCCTTCAATTATAAACTATGGCGGCGAGGATGGGTATAGTATGCCATCAGGACATAGTATGTGTGGTGCTCTTTTTGCAACATTTATTTTCTACCTTATTTTAAAGTCGCATTCAACAAAAGGCACAAAAGCACTTGGAGGAATATGCTGCGCATTGTTTGCGATATTGATTGCTTATTCAAGAATGGTTTTAGGTGTTCATTATTTAACAGATACAATAGCCGGCATATTTGAAGGAATTTTATTTGCAATAATTGGCATATATGTGTATAATTTAATTGTTAAAAAAAACAAGAAAAATGCAAAAGAGGACACCATAATCAAACTTTGATGTGGTCTAAAGATTATGTTTAATCAAACTATAAAATGGGAAAACTCAGGAAGAAAAGCCGAAATTTAATACAATAGGAGAAATAATGAAAGAATTGTTTTCAGTCGAAACAAAAAGCGATAAAGAAACTATGGCAGTTGCCGAGAAATTGGCACATACTGTAGGCAAAGGTGTTGTATTCACATTGCATGGAGATTTGGGAGCAGGTAAGACACACTTTGTCAAAGGTTTTGCCAAAGGTATAGGAAGCGGACAAACAGTGACAAGCCCAACATTCACATTGCTCAATGTTTATGAAGGTGGGAAATGCCCAATATATCATTTTGATATGTATAGACTTGGTTCAAAGGAAGAGGCAGAAGAGCTTGGTTTTAATGAATATTTTGATTTAAAAAATCTTGATGGCATTGTTTTAGTTGAATGGCCAGAACAAGTAGAAGGACTGATAACATGTCCTCATATTGAAATAAAGATTGAAAAAATAGATGATAATAGACGAAAGATAATAGTGGGGAGCAACTGATGATAGCGATTTCAACAGCATATAAAGAAGCTTTAATAGCAATCAAGCATGACGATAAAGAGAATTATAAGGCATTGGATTCAAATTGCAAACACGCAGAAAATATACTATATAATTTGGATGAAATGCTTGATGAAATAAATTTTGACATCAAGGATAATGATGTTTTTTCGGTTGTAGTAGGACCTGGCTCATTCACAGGTATAAGGATTGGAATAGCGCTTATTAAGGGCTTTTATTCAGCTCACAAGACTAAATTAATAGGTCTTACAACCTTTGACCTTCTTGCATATTGTTATGTAAAATATAATAAACCTAAAAATGATTTTTATTGTGTAATAAATGCGTTAAGTGGACTATATTATGTATGCAAGTTTGACCAAGAAGGAAAGAAAATTTCACAAGAAATAGTCATAAATCAAGAAGAGTATGATAAGTTGGAATGTGACAAGGTTGGGCTTGAAGAAGAGGCAATAGGGGTTATAAATGTCAGACCTTGCCCTCAAGATTTGCTGGAATTAAGTGAAAGCTTTAAAGATAAAGGGGAGTTTATAGAAGAAAGCAAGCTGATACCTTTATATTTAAGAAAAAGCCAAGCTGAAGCAAGTTTAGAAAATAAAAAATATTAAAAAAATTATAAAAAATAATAGACTTTTTTTAAATATATTTGTATAATGTGTTAAGCATAATAAGTATAAATTAATTCATAATAAAGTACTTATAAAATGCAATAAATAATATAATAAGGTAAATTAAGGAGATAGTATGAAAAAACCTGTATATATCAGATGTCCAAGATGTGAATTGAATTATATACAAAAGAAGGATAAATATTGTTCAGTTTGCAAGGCAGAGATGGAAGCGAAGAAAGATTATGTAGATGACATAGATTTAGAGCTTTGCCCTATATGCCATACAAACTATATACAACCTGATGAGATTATGTGCGCAAGTTGTTTAAAAGAGCATCAAAATGAAGATGGAGAATTAAACTCTGATTGGGAAGATTATATCACCAGAGAAGACCAAGACGATATTATGTCATTAGAGGATGAAACAGGCGATATGGCTTCCGTTAATGATATAACAAAATCAAGTATGCTTGACGATGATGATATGACTCCAGACATTGATTTTGATGAAGACAACGACATCAGTTTTGACGACGACATTGACGATAGCGATGAAGAAGACGATGAAGATTACGACGATGACGATGACTATGATGATGACATCGACGATGATGACGACGATGACGATGACTATGATGATGACGATGAATAAATAAGTAAAAAGCAATTAATCATAGAATTATGATTTTGTCATTATTAAAAGGCTTAATAAAAGTAGGGTGTTTTATTGATAAACTGCGATGCTTTATCTTTAATCCTTAATCTTTAATTTTAATTGTTTGATTATAAATTATTGATTATATTTTATTGTGTCAGAATTTAAGCAAGTTGATTAAAATTATTGAATATAAAAAAACGCCAATTAAATTGGTGTTTTTTTATATAAACTAATTGAAACTAACAATGGGGACAAATAAAAACCACCAGTAAACTGGTGGTTTTTGTTTTTACTTATTATTTTTTATCAGTATCTTCAGAAACTTCTGTTTTATTCTTTTTGTTATCTTTGCCTTCTTTGCTAGCCCTTGTTTCTTGTTTCTGTTGTTTAAGTCCGGCTTTATAAGCTTTCTTTTCTTCTCTGAACTTATCTTCTTCTTCGGCAACAATCCTTCTTTCGATACCAAGCAAGTAATCAGCAGACATTACAGTGTCAATCTTTTCTTTTATGATATTGATCTTTTCATTGATTCTTACCATATCATAGTTGTATTTCTTAAGTTCTTTTTCAAGTTCTTTAGAAATCTTTCCATCACTATTTAATCTGCTTTCCTTTACAAATTCTTTGTGAGATTGTTCCATCTTCTCCTTATCATTTTCAAGAAGTTTCTTAGCTTGCATCAAGTCAGCGACTTCCTTATCTCTTCTCTTTTGAGCTTCCATAAGGATAACATCATGGTTGATTGATAATTTTCTATCATAAGATTCTTTCTTAATCTTTTCAATCTTCTTAATCTTAATCTTTCTTAAGAAATATCCTACAATAGCAACGATGATTGCAACACCCATGATAATTGATGGAATCAAAAGCCAAGCAGAGCTGTTGTCTTCAGGTTCTTCTGTGTCGCCTGTGTCTGAACCATCACCTCCATCAGAATCTTCAGCAGCTGTTTTGTCAGCTTGGAAGACTGTGTCGCCAAATCTATCAGAAATTTTAGCATTTGTATATTCTGTTTCTTGAACTTCAGTGAAGTCTAAGCGTGTAATAAGTGCAAGACCAGTTGTTTCATTGCAGTCAGAAACGAGCGTGAATGAAATTGTAGGGGTTGAAGCTTCTGTGCAATGTACATAAATTGAGTAACTTCTTAGTTGACTTGCAGTTACAAGTTCTGTGACTTCTTCATATCCTTCAATGGCTACTTTAAGACCATATTTGCAATCATGTTCGTCAGTGTCAGCATCTTCTGCACCTTCATTAAATATAGTTGCAAGGTCAAAATTTAATTTATAATATTTGTCGGCTTCAAGAGTAAGTGTATATTTAGTTTTTAATGTAGCACTGCTTGCATACATTGTTTGCAATGCAAGATAGTTTGAGTCTTCAATAATGAAGTCTTCGCCATAAGGGTTGTCCTTTCCACTTACTATACCAGCAATGGCACAAGCGTCTTTTTCTTCATCAGTTATATTAGAATCATAAACTGTATCTATTGAAAGGTCATAGGCAGGGGACTTGTTTATATCACTGTTTATTTCACCACTTTCTGTGATGTTGAGATAATAGTCAGTCAAATCAGCTTTATATTTTGCTTTATCAAAGACATCATTTGCGAAAGCTTCTTCATCAAAACCTTCTGCAGAAGAGCAATTTTCAAACAAGAAATTGTCAAGATAAACAATACCGCCAACTTTATTGTCTTCATCACCTAGAGAAATTTTTATTTGAACACTAGGAGAAATAGTTTCTGCAGTATGCAAATAAATTTCCATTTTATTCCAGCGGTCTATGCTTGAAATGCCAGTTTGAGAGAAAAGGGTAATGCCGTTTCCATCAATGATTTCAACTTTGATTTGAGAAGGGTTTACTTCTCCAAGTCCGTTTTGGTTGAAGTAATCAAAAGACAATTTATAATAAGAGTTTACTGAAAGTGTTGCGCTATTAGATGTAATAGACTGATAGCTATTATGTCTGTTGTACATCATATAAACATTGTTTGGTAAGTCTATATCAGTTGTATTGTTTGGAGAACCAGGATAATATCCAGCCCAGTCATATTTTCCAGAATACATAGACTTATAGCTGTCACTATTATATAAATAAATTACACCAGATTCATTGTTTCTTTCATTTTCTGTGGTCTTAGTCCAATTTGTTGCAGGCAGTGGGTAACTAAACTCATCATTATCTATTTCAGTAGAGTTGAAGTAAGGGTTAGAGAAAGCAGTTGTTTCATCAGGAGTTGATGAGAAAGATAATAGTTCAAGTTTGTTGGAAGCTGATGAGAAAGTTGTATAGTCTGAATATTCAACTTCAATATTATCTACAACAACGCATCCGTTTGCAGGAGTTTCGCTATCTCCAAGCCAGAGTTGAATATTTATTGAACTGTCATAAAGGGAGTGTCCTTTAACATAAAATTCAACTGTTTGATAATCATTTGTGAAGTTATTATCTACATTAGAAGTTATTCCACTAGATTTACCATTTTGTAAAGCATGATATATATCAGATTCTTCATCTCCGCTTACAAGGTCAGGATAAAGATTGTATATAGTGTCATTTTCTTGCACTTGAATACAGAATGAACCAGTTGAAATTTCAGCAACCTTAAGTTGTAAAGATATCTTATAAACACCGTGAGCTTTTATGTCAATATCGTTGCTTTCAACTCCAACATAACCGCCATTAGAGTCAGTGTAGAGGAGCATGGCTTGAGTGTTGTTGTATGAAAGGTCATCTCCAATATAAGAATATCCAGTCAAATCTTTGAAGTGGCTAGGTTGAATAGTTCTGATGTCAGATATGATTGCGTGACCTTCAGATTTGTCTACAATTGACCAAGCATCTCCAAGAGTGTTGGAATCTGGTGGAATAGGAGCTTCAAAATCAAGGTTATATCCGTCAAGTTCAACTTTTTTACTATCCTCAGCAAGACCGTCAACTAAAAAGCAAACTTCAGAATCAAAAGATTCATATGTGTCTTTATCTGCATATCCGAACTCATTACAAAGCTCATAGAAAGCATTTTGAGAATATCTATTGACATAGACTTCATCAAAGAAAACAGCTCCAGAACTTTTTCCACCATTGGCAGAACCAAGGTATAAATCAAGAGTAACAGTTTGGCTTTCTGCTCCTGTTGCAACAAAGATATAATATTCTTTCCAAATAGAGTTTGTTAAATTCTCATATCCGATTTGGAATGTATTTCCATCTTTATCTTTTAATCCTGAAACATAAACGGAAGCATTAGTGCTTTCATCTCCATTAAGCATGGTTTTAACTGCAACAGTAAACCTATAATAAGAGTTTGCTTCCAAAGTGATAGAGCTTGAGCGGTAACCCTTTTGAGCAAGAACATTTGTGTCATCCTCATTTTGTTTTGAGTTGATCATAAGGATTCTGTTATCCTTACCACTTACTCCAGGGTTAGACTTAAGCATGTAAACACTTTGATTTTTAGAGAATGTAGAGTTTGCCCCATTTTCATCAGTGCTTGTTCCAGAACCAACATCAATAAGCATACCAGAAGCTTTAGACGCCTCTTCAATCGCATTCCATCCAGAGAGAGAGTTTCCAGTAGCATAAGGAGTAGATCCTTCTGTGAAAGAAGAGTTTGTGACACTTATGTTTTCTTCATAGTAATAAACATACCCAGGCGAAGAAGCAGCATAGGTGTTCATGTTCACAGCAGCAATTCCACCAAAAAGAGTGAATGGGAATAAAAATGCTACGCATAGTTTTAAAAGTTTATTTTTAGACTTGTATTTAGATTTAATCATATTCCACCTTTTAATGCTTAAAGAATAGAAGAAGACAGAATCATAATAAACCTTAATTGACTGGCTCTTATAGTCAACTTTTATTTAAAGACCATCAAGCAAAATCTATTAAGTTACAAAAAAAACATAATTATTAAAAAGGTTTTATAAAACCATCTTCTTATAAATTTAATTTACCTTAGTAGTATACAACATTTATCAATATTAATCAAATATTTTTGATATATTTATTCATAATAATTACATGAAGAACAGCAAAAAAATGATTAAAAATATATGTTGCAATTTAACTTGTGCAAAAAACAAAAACAATATAAATGAAATTGTAAAAAACGCAACAATCTTTATGCAAAAAATGGAGAGAAAAGTCGAAAACTCAACCAAGCACAAAATTGCGACAAAAAAGGACAAAAAGTTTTCAAAGAAAGAAAAACTTATGCTTCTTGCAAGTGGAAGTGTGATAGGTTTTTTAAATGGTTTTTTTGGTGGAGGTGGCGGAATGGTATGCGTGCCCATACTTCAGAAGGTCTTGTCTTTAGATGCCAAAAAATCTCACGCAACTGCAATAGCGGTTATTTTTCCTTTAAGTCTTATATCTGCTTTTATTTATGTCATAAATGGATATATAAAGTCTTTTTCACTTTTGACAATAGGACTTGGTGTTGTCGTTGGGGGAATTTTGGGTTCATTTGCACTTAAGTTTTTGCCTCCAAAGGCAATACGATTAATCTTTGCGGTGATTATGTTTGTGGGAGGAATTAAGCTTATAATATGAATTTTTGGGGCATATTTTTATACTTTTTGTTTGGTCTAATGTCAGGAATATTTGGCGGACTAGGAATGGGTGGCGGCACACTATTGATACCTCTGCTTACTATTTTTTTATCACTAGACCAAAAACTAAGCCAAGGCATAAACTTAGTTTCATTTTTGGTCATGGCAATTTTTTCTTTGCTGATTCATTATAAAAATGGATTCATAGAAACAAAAGGTATAATTTATATTATTTTAAGCGGCGTTATATTTTCAGTTTTAGGGGCACTTCTTGCAGGTTTTTTGCCGAGCAAAATATTAAGAACGGCCTTTGGAGTTTTCTTATGCCTTTTATCTTTGGTAGAAGTTGTCAAAGTATTTAAAAAATAGTTTACTTTCTTGCAAAAATATGCTAAAATACCACAGACGGAGGTTTTTGTCATGGTTGATAAGACAAAATGTATAAGCTGTGGAACTTGTGTAGCTATATGTCCTGTAGGGGCAATAAGTTTTGATAAAGACGGGAAAGCTGTTATAGATAAAAATAAGTGTATAAGATGCGGAGCTTGTCAAGCAAGTTGTCCAGTGAATGCAATAGATTTAGATAAGAGGTAAAGATGGAAAAGGTAGCAATAATAGAACTTAATGAAAAAGAATTAAAATTGTCTATATATAAGATAAGCAATGGAAAAAGCTTGCTTGCCTTGTCAAAGACACAAAATTTTGCACTAGGGGATGAACTTACAAGAGATGAACTACTCAATCCAAACACTAAGAATGAGATTTTAGAGCTACTTAAAGTTTATAGAAAATTAATTGAAGGTTATGGTGCATCAAAGATAATTTCAGTTACCACAAATCTTATTTATAAAGCAAGAAATTATAGAGGCTTTTTAGATGAAGTTTACAATAACACAGGAATAAATTTCTTGATATTAAGCGATGAAGATTATATTAAAAATTTATTCAATGCAGTTGTAAACAGCATCGACAGCGCCAAAGGCATATTTATTTATGTGGGGACTTATGTTTCTTATATTGTAAAATATAACAGACGTGCAATACTTGGAAGTTCTGTGATACCTTTTGGTATAGGAAATTGTTTGCAAAATGAAGAAAAAGATTTTGATAAAATGGTTGCTCAAATAAAGAAGCAAATCAAAGTTGAAGGTGTGCTAAACGATATTGATGAAGAAAGCAAAGTTGTTGGGCTTGGAAATGCGTTTTTGGCTATGGGCAAAATTGCAAAGAAAATACAGAGGTATCCTCTTGATGTTGACAACAACTTTCAACTTTCAAAGATGGTATGTGAAAAAACATGTGATTTCATAAAAGGACTTGATATAGAAAAGATAAGAAAAATCAAGGGTGTAGATTATGAAGATGCTGACAGACTTCTGGTGGGGTTTGCGATAATAAAAGCTCTTTTTGAAACATTGTCAATAAATGAAGTTACAATATCAAGTGCAAACTTAAGGGCAGGGCTTTTGCAAGTTAATGTATTAAATCAAGTCCAAGAGAAGTTCAATGACCTTTTGACAAACTCACTTGAAAGTTATTATGAGTTCAATAAAGATGAGTTTTCTATAAATCCTTATGTTTATAATATGGCAACAATTTTGTTCAAACAATTGAAGGTTATGCACAAATTGCCAAGATATTATGTAAAACCTTTGCGCATAGCATCATATATGTATGATTGCGGAAAGTGTATCAATGCCGAAAATTATACCAAGTTTGGGTTTGATAAGATTGTTTTTGCTGATATTGCAGGCGTTACTCATCGTGAGCTTCTTATAGCCGGATTTATATGTGTATGCCAAAATCTTGATGATTTTTCATTAAATGATTGGATAAAATATAAAGATATTCTCACAGATGAAGATTTAGAAGCTGTAAGAAAACTTGGCGTTATAGTAAAACTTGCTGTTGCATTAAATGCTTCAAGAAAACCTATAATTCAAGACATTGTGTGCGATATACTTGGTGATTCAATTATTATGAAAACTGTAGTAGAAGGCGATGCAAGTTACGAAATACTAGAAGGAATGAAAGTTGCTCAAGACTATAAAAAAGTTTATAAAAAGAGCTTGCAAATTATATAATAACAAGAAACATTGCTTAGTGCAGTGTTTTTTTGTTTTATAAAGCTGAAAATAAATAAAATTATAAAAAACACTTTAAAATATATAAATTTTAAGCTATAATAATATTATTAATAAGGATTCTTAAAATCAAAATAGAAATAGGTTTTAATTATTCTAATGTGAAAATTAAATAAACTAAAAGCGAATTTAATTTTTTGGCTTTCAAAGATGTATTTTCTAATTTTAAAAAGTTTTACTTAAGGAGCTAGAGTATGAATAAATATAAGTATGCAATAGAAATAGGTGGTTCTTATACAAGAATATATGTAAAAGATAATGGCTTTGCATTGTGCGAGCCTACACTTGTTGCAGCAGAACCATCACCACAAGGCTATCAAATTATTGGGCTAGGACAAGAGGCAAAGAAGATGATGGGAAGGACAAATGATAGTGTAGAGGTATTCAGCCCTGTATCAAATGGTCAGATAAACAACTATGAATATTTAAAAGCATTGCTTGAATATTTCTTTGCAAAACTTGACTTCAAAAAGAAAAGAGATTCAATCATGGTTTTAGTCAATTGCGGTTTGGCTCAAAAAGATAGGGATGATTTCACAACATTGTTGTATGAAATTGGATTTAGAGAAGTTATACTTATTCCAACTGTAATATGTTCTTGTATAGGCGCTGGGAAAAATATAAGTTCGACAAAGACAAATATGATAGTCAATATTGGTGGAGCAAATACAGATATTGCTGTCATAAATATGAATTCAATCATCAAAGGGGCAACATTGGGGCTTGGTGGAAGAGCTGTTGATGTTGCAATAGCAAATACCATAGCTTACAATCAAGGTATTGTAATTGGACTTGCGACAAGTGAAAAACTCAAGAGCGAAGTTGGAAGTTTGTATCCAAACGATACATTGAATATGGAAGTTACAGGAGTGGATATAGAGAGCAAAGTTCCTCGTTCATATATCATTTCTTCAAATGACCTCTTGGTTGTTCTTGAGCCATTTTTTGACGAGATTTTGAGGTCTATAGATGTTACAATAACATCATTGCCTCCAGAAATTTCTAGTGACATCATGAATAATGGAGTTTTGTTTGTTGGTGGAATGAGCAAAATTGCTGGACTTGATCAATATCTTAAAACTAGATTTAAGTATCCATTCAAAATTATAGAGGATGGAGAAAATGTTTCAATTTTGGGGGCTGGAAAACTTTTAGACGACCCAGAATTATTGAAGAAAATCTTTGAAAACACATAAAAACAAACAAAAAATTGGGCTTTAAATTAAAAATATCAATAAAAAATTTGAAGGTTAGTAAGAAAATAAATGGAAATTTTGTTTAAATAAATACATCACTAAAAAATGACAATAAAAGGAAGAATACGACAATTCTTCCTTTTATTTATATATGTAATTTTGCTAAAATAGAAAGCAAGGGAGTGGACGATGGCAAGAAAAATTGTTTTGACAAGTGGAAAAGGGGGAGTAGGCAAGACAACAGTATGTGCAAATCTTGGTATGTATTTGGCTAAACTTGGCTTTAGGGTGGTTCTTCTTGATGTAGATATAGGACTTAACAATTTGGATGTAGTTATGGGTGTAGAAGATAGGGTTATTTTTGATATAACAGATGTTATAATGGGGAAGTGTCGACCAAAACAAGCATTAGTTCAAGACAAAAATATTTCCTCATTATACATTATGCCATCTTCTCATGCTTACAACAAAACTTCAATAATGGGTGAGCATATAAAAAATGTGATAGAACAACTGGATTCAAGCTTTGATTATATCTTGATAGATTGCCCTGCAGGTGTTGAAGCTGGCTTTCATAGGGCTGTTTTCCCAGCGACAGAGGCAATCATTGTCGTGACACCTCATCTTTCATCAATAAGAGATGCGGATAAAGTCGTAGGACTTTTGAATGATTATGATATTCAATATAAAGGACTTGTCGTCAATAGAGTCAGGGGAGATATGCTTTTAAGTGGAGATATGATGAGTGTTGAAAATATTGTGAGAGCTCTCAACTTGCCACTGCTTGGTGTTATACCAGAAGATGATGCAATAGGTGCTTCCAATTCTTTAGGTGGGCGTGTGCAGTCTATAGAAAGTGCAAGGGCTTTCACACTTTTAAGCGAGAATATTCACAATGGCTCAAAAAAGATTTTTGATTGTACTTATAAATACAGAGGTCTTGTTGGCTATATAAAGCGAAACATAAAGAAACATGTTTAAAGCATGTGCTAAAAACAAGATTGCAAAGTTTGTTTGCAATTTGGCATTTTAAAATAAAATCATTTATGGAGGTAATAAAATTTTATGGATGGAATTAATTATAAAATAAGCGAAAGATTGAATAATATGCTTGAAAGCGATAAGATAAGCGACCCGCAGCATATGTGCGAAATATTAAAAGATGAGCTTAAACCTCTTATAAAAAGCTATATTGAACTTCAAGATGATATAAAAGTAAGATTCAAAAAAGTGCAAGATAAAAACATCTTTTTTATAGAATTTGAAGCTGGAAGAATAAAACCTGTCGGCTACATACCATTATAATTATTTAATAAAAGCTGAGCTAATAGAGGCGAAACCATATTTTAGTAGAACTTATGTTTATGTACTATGTAATGAAGTGTAGAGCACTAAAATTGTTAGTATTTTTAAAATTAGATGCTATATTTTAACATCACATAGTTTTTGTTATAAAGAAGATTATTGTTTTAAAGTTAGTCAACGCCGAGTGATGTTGATTTGCTCGCAAACTCGCAAATCAGTTTTGCTTGCACAAAACTCTTGCTCAAGCAAGACATCACTCGGCTTAAATAAACCCTCGCCACATTTAACAAGCAAATTATCTTATAAAGAACATTACAACATAAAAATAAAACACAATAAAAATAAACATAAAAATAAAAACACATTATTTCAAGTAAGATTATCCTTACTTTTAATAATGTGTTTTTTTTTTGATTGTTTTTAATTTGGCATTAATTTTATTTTAATTTTTCTCCACAATTTGGACAAAAATTTGTGGAATTAATATCTATAAGTTTGTTACATTTTGGACAGTTTACAAAATTATTGACTTGCAAAGGCATTGGCAAACCATAAGAGCTTGCAAGGGCAGGGTTTGCATATTTGCTATATTCCTCCATCGCTTCTTGTTCAGTCATCATAAGCTCATTTTTAACAATAACAACATCCGCAACTATATGATAGTTTTCAAGATACCCTGAGTCTATTAAATTTTGAAGTAATTGGCTGCCATTTTTATTGTATCCCAAAATTGTGACAATAACAACTTTATCTTTGTTTTTAATATAATCGATGATTTTTACCATTATGTTATATTTGTTCATTTTGATTATAACAATCATAAGAGCTATAGCACCAAAAGGGACTAAGATAAATGCGAAAGGGAACATGATTTTGTAGGCTTTTTGATAATGTTTTTGTTTTTTGTAAATATCTGGGAGCTTTTTAACTTTTTTATTTGATTTTGACATAAATATTTCTCCTTTTATTTAATATTTAAATGTCAAATTAATACCAAATTATTGAATTATTAAAAATTTTATATAATTTGTTTTAAATTCTTTCCCAGCAAGCATAGAGTGTTGTGTCTGCTGTGATTGTGATTGATGTAAAACCACTTCCGCCAGTTGTGTAATTTCCCCAAGCACTTGTGCCCCAGCTTGTTGCTTTAAATGATTTTGGATCAATATGGAATGCAGTCAAATAAGCAGTGCAGGTTGGTGCGTACTGAGTGAGGTCAACTATAGTGCCTTCAAGCACCTTGAATGAATCTATAGGCGTAGGTTTGTCTTTCATGTCGCTTCCTGCAGTGCAACCCATAACAAGATACCATCTTAAGTCGAATGAAACAGTATAGTAATATTTTTCGGTAACAGTCCAATTAGCAGTGATTGTCATGTCCTCATTTGGCATAACTGTGATGTTTTGGCTGTATCCTTCAAAAGTATAAGTTGTTTGAACAGTTTGAGTACCATCATCAATCACATATGATTCTTGTGAAGGAAGGGTGATGACTTCGCCTTGATAAAGAGTATATTCAACATTTGTAGTATTGCCATATTGGCTGTTTACAATGACAGTGTATTTGTTTCTTATATGCAAAGTCAAATCTTTGTCTTCCATTACAAAATTGCTTGTGTATTCTATTGAATAACTGCTGTCTAAATAGTATTTTGTTTCAGAATTGATTTGCTTTAGTCCGCTAAGGTCAATAGCCGAGCCTACTTGCACTCTCTCACTATAAATAACTTCATCATTGTCATAAATTGTCAAAAGTCTTGTCTTTTCAACTTTTTCTACATTCCATTTTGCGTAGAGAGTGATGTCATAGCTAGGCATATAGTTTAATGTGAACTCTTCAATAAAATCTTCTGATGTATACCAGCCATCAAAGTAATATGTTGTTGTGGTATTATCAATTGTTTCAACTTTTTTATTTAAACTAGGAAGTGTGATTTCTTGACCTTCAAGCTTATAAATATTTTCAAATGCTTCTTCATTGAATGAAACAAAACTTATGGTGTGATAAGCAAGTGAGGCAACTTTCCATTTAGCATAGAGTGTTATATCTTTTCTAGGCATAGTGGTTGAATTGAAAATGCTTTCATCAGACAAGCTTTCATCAGTGTGCCAAGAAACGAAACTATAGCTTTTTTGTGTTTTTCCATCATCAATGACATAGCTTTCAAGACTAGGCAATGTCAATGTGTCTTTATAGCGATAGCTTTGGCTTTCAATGACTTGGTCGCTGTTTGTAACAAAATTGATTGTGTATTTGATGTCTTTAGACATGCTCCAGTTGCCATTGCTTGCTTCCCATTCGCTTTCTGCATCATATTTATATGAATTTATAAAGTCATACAAAGCTTGCATGTCAACTGTCTTACCATAGTCAACAATTTGAGTGTCATTTGTTGAAAGGGTGAGTGTAAAGATATCTGCAAGAGGCATATATAAGCTTAATCCAAGTCTTTGAATGTAGTTTTTGCCATTGTTGTCTTGAGATAAGCCAAGAGTAATATCCATAGAATCAAGCTCAGGACTGTTTGTGATTTCAGCCATATTTAGGCTTAAAGAGTAGTTTGTGTTATCTTGGACAGTAAATGATTTTATAATATTGCCATAGTCAATAGGCTCAGTTCTTGGGTTATCCATTGATTCTTTGATTGCGTTCATGATTGTGTCAGTGAAACCAAAACAATATTGAACATAATACATAGGGTCTGCAAGGAATGTGTCTATTGAAATTTTTGTACTCTTTTCGTATGTTCTAGTGCTTGTGCCAAACATAATATCAACTTTTTCACTTCTATAAAGATAGATATAGCCAGCCTTATAATAGATATATAAATATCTGTCAGAACCACTTTCTGTGTCACCAAACTCATAAGGTACATCATTGTTTACACCAATCATAGTTGGGATTTCGCCAATAACACCATAAAGTTCAATGTCGCCTTTGCCTACAACTTTGATAAACATTTCATAAGGAACATTCCAAGAAATATCAATTCTAGCAAGAGAACCCAAGATGTCAAGGCTTCCTTTAACATGGAAATCTGTACCCGTTGTCATATTGATAAGAGCCTTAACAAGTTCATTCGCTCCAGAAATATCAATATAGTTTTTAGTTTGGTCAACTCCAACAAATTCTCCCATTTGATTGAAGTTTATGTTTATTTGCATTGTTTGCCCTTCAATTACAAAATTGGAAATGCTGAGGGTGTTTAAGGTATTGTTGTCGCAGTTGAGTGAAATGATGATGTCATTTGCATTTTCATCGTTGTTCATTTTTGCACCATCGATTGTTATTATAAAATCATTTCCTTTGGTTTCAATCTTTTTAACCATTTTTACAATTTCAACAACATCTTCTATTGAAATACCTTTAAGTTCAGTTTCAATTTGAGAGAAGTCTAAATCTAAGTCAATGTCTTTTAAGAAAGGTATAGAATTTGCATCAATTCCAAAGACTTCAAGAACGATGTATATAAGTTCAGCAATGTTTTGATTGTCAATCTTAAGACATAAGCCATTGAAGTCAATGTAGAACATGCCGTCTTCAATGTTTGCACTGATGTTCATATTTTCCATATTTGGAGAATTGATTATAGCGCTTAATTTTAGGGTAGAGGTTAAATCAAGTTGCATAGAAGCGTTTATAATTGATTCTCCCATAAGAATTTCTGCATCAAGGTCAACTTGTTTGTCTTTGAAATAATCAATTGCGATTTGAGCAATATTTAAAAGCTTTGCAACATCAACATAATCGCCAGATGGAGCAAAAATCAAAGGTTTGCCTTCAACAGTGATGTCAGCATAGATGTCATTGAAACTTAAAGAAGCTCCGCTAAGCATGTTGTTTTCAATAGTTGCGACAATTTCAAGCCCGTCTAAAGCACTGATTTTTATATAGTTTTGTGTTATTTCAATTCTTGCGTCTTTGATTATGTCTAAAATTTTGTTTATGTCAAATTCGTTTTGAGATGTTCCTTCGGCTGCTTCTCCAGATGTTTCTTGGCTGTTTTGTCCCAATTTAGAGAGCAATTCGTCAAGCATTTTGTCTACATCAAGATTAAAGTTAGAAAGCAAGAATTCTTTTACAAGTTCCATATCATTAATATCAAACACAACTTTAATATTCTCAGCTGTGATATAAATCTTGTTTTCGTAATACATGATGTTGATGTTGAGGCCTGCGTATTCAAGTGTTGCAGTCAAAGCCAAAGCATTGTTTTCGTAGTTCAGTGCACCAATGATATTGAATTCTTGGTATTTTGCATTGAAGCTGAAGTAGAATTTGTTTGCAATGACATAATCATATACATTTAAAACGACATCTACAAGGCTATCTAGGGTAGTGTATTCTTCATCATTAAAAGTAGGGATGCTTATTTCTTGATTTGAGCCAATCAAATTCATAGAAACATTTATGTTGTCGTAGTTAAAATTGATTGCAATTTGATTTGATGAGTTTTCAATGTTGAAAACAATCTTATCTAATATAGTGATTGAAATTCCGTTTTCATCGGCACTAAAATTTGTAATAAGTTTAGGATTGATTTGTGGATTTAAGATTTCTTTAATCTTTTCTATCAAATCGCTAGAGTCAACATTTTCAATGTTAAAATGTTTTAAAATCTTGTTGAGTGTATCAGGAAGTTTGTCAAAACTTGTCATAATTTTGCTGTCTGACAATGTCATATAAACCTTGTCACCAACAACATCAATACTAATTTGTTGCCCAAGAACGATAGTTGTCAAATTGATATAAAGTTCTTCACCTTTGCAGATTTTATAATCTATATCAAATTGAAGGTCATTGTATTGTAAATTAATTTGTCCTGATAAAGTGTTGTTTTGCAAAACTTCAAGAGCATTTTCTATAGTTGGAAGAAGACTTGCAAGGTCAATATAGTCAGATACATCATTTGAGAGAACAATGTCTTTAAATTCTACAAATTGAAGTTGGAAGTTGATGTCGCCATTGAATGTTATTCCTGTTATATTGTCCTCTTTTGATTGCAAAACAATATCTCCAATATCTTTTAAAGTTATGATGGTATTATCTCCATCTTTAACAATATTTTCAAGTATGCTTAAGTCAATGCTGCTTAAATCAAAATTTCCTAAATCAATTTCTCCAACAATGGCAGAGAAATCTCCGCTTTGAATGGCGTTAAGCAGTTTATCTATTAAGTCTACAGGCAAATTTAGGTCAAGATATTGATTTAAAATGTTCAAAAGTTCGTCAATTTCATTTAAGCTATATTTAAAGAATAGGTTGTTGTATTCTAAATATAATGTGCTGTCAATCAAATATAAGTTTATAGATTGGTCTTTAATATTAAGATTTATTTTTGCAGATTTATCTAATATGCTGAGGTCTATTTTCCCAGTTAGTGCAATTTCTCCCACATTTACATTGAATGTTGCACCAAAATTATCTTGATTTAAAAGGTTTACAAAATCGTTTATAAGTCCAGTTATATTTGTCAAATCAATATAACTTTCCTCATCTTTTTCAGGGATAATAAGCTCGCTAGGGTAATCAATTGTTGCATTTACTTCAATTGCAATACTGTCTTCAATAGTGATTCTTGGTAAAGCGATTCCAATAAGGCTGTAATCCTTGTCGCAAATCAAATCAATGCTTTCTACAACAGGGAGTGAAACACGCAAAGTTACAGAGTCACCGTTTTCAATCTTTTCAAATTCAGAGAATAAACCCACTATTGAATTGAGGTCAAATTCTTCAAAGTCTATTCCCAAATCAGGCATCTCAACATTAAATAATGTTAAAATTTCATTGATAGTGTTCATAAGATTGTTGGTAGAGATGAAAAATTTTCCATTAAGAATGTCAAAGAAAAGATTTCCGTTTTGATATGTTATTCCAAGACCAAGGACCTGTTGGTTATATTCAACATTGATATTGCCTTGAACGCCAATATTTTCAATTCCATTTGAGAGGTCTACTTGAGTGGCTACATCAAGTTCGATTTGTGATTGATTATATTCAACGAAGGCTGACAAATCAAGACTTATGGCAGGGGATGATGTGAATTTTTCAAACATCGCACTGATTTCTTCAGGCACGACAACTTCTTCTTCAGTATTGTCAGTTCCTCCAGTTCCAGTATTATTTTGAGCCTTATTAAAATTATTCATAGAAACAGTTATGACACCATAAGCTGATGCCACAGAAACCACTAAATAAATAATTGAATAAAGTAAGAATTTAGATAATTTTCTCATAATACGCCTCTTATACAGGGATGTCTGTTTCACAATTAAAGAAATATTCTGTCTTTAATGTGCCAGTACATTTATTTTTAATACCGAAAGCGATAACACTATATTTTTCGGTAACATCAGTGCTAATCAAGTTCCAGTTTTCGTCAATGACGATGGTTTGAGTAACAGAAGAAAATTCAGGCGGACTTCCTGATAATCCACTGGTTTGCTTAACTTGTTTAGCATATCCTAGAACACTTGTAATAGGGTCCAGTTCGACAGTAAATGAATAGTAACCAGTTTCTTCATCATAAGAAATTTCGCTAGATGAGATAATAGTTTTGCTTGAAATAATATAAGGTTGAATCACATTTGGAAGTGATCCTGCATAATCAATATAGGCTTGATTTGTATAAGTTTGATTGAACACCCATTCAGCGTCATCATAGACAATGTTTTTGCCCTTATAGAAATCAACATTTTTGGCACCTTCTTCCATATATGAGCAGATGGCAATATCAAGCATACCTTTACTGATACTTTCAAATGAATATCTTTGACCGTCAAAGTTACGCTCTCCATAAACTGATTGTTTAGCAATTCCTGCGTCAACTTGCCCATTGCCAATTGATTGATAAGTGTCAGCAAGGGTGGCATTATATTGGGCAAGGATAAAGTTTTGGTCGGCAGTCAGTTTGCTAGGATTGTTTAGTTCTGAGCTTTTAGCTACTTCGAGCCAATTCTCTTGATTTGAAGTGATTCCGTAAACTTGTTTCAAAATTTCGTCAGCACTCACTTCATACTCGCTTCTGTTATAATCATTATAGTTTACTTCTGATCTAAGGACTGTGTTAAAATACCACACTCCAAGCCCGCTTCCAGTAAAGATACCAAGAACAAGCAAGACACCCATTATACGCATTCTTTCTTTGAATGATTTTTTGTGCTTTTCGTCATTTTCTTGTTTTTTGGATTTCTTTTCCTTGACTTTCTTTTTCTTATAAGTGCCATCAAGAGTAGCGACATCTGATTGAGCAGTGCTTGCAGCTGGCTGTGGAGCAGGTGAGTCTTCTTCAATCTCATACATATCAATTTGTTGCTCATCGTCAAGGATACTGCCTTTTGCTGAAAGCTTTTTGACTCTGCTGTTTTTCTTCTTTAGCTGAAAACTTCCATCAGAATTTTGAACAAACTCATAAGATGATTTTTTGGCCGTTTTGCCAGTGGCTTCTACTTCTTTGCTGTAATAAGAACCGTCTTCTTTTTGAACAAAGATGATATCTTTATTATCTTTAATTTCTGAAGTATTATCATCACTATTCACTTGCACATTTGCGACTTTTTCATCTTTTGAATTGCTATCAGTTTGATTTTTATTTCCATCAAAAAAATGGGACTCTTCAGTTCCTTCCTTTGTATTTGTTTCTAAATTTTTATATTCTTCCATTCCCTTAGAAAAAGAATGGTTTTTATTTTTACCTTTTTTAGTCATGTTCTTGCGCCCCTTTTTACTTGGGCTCAGCACACTCGTCTTTTTTTGACATATTCAGTTATATATATGTAAGCACGGTTTGTCCGTGTGAATAAATTTTAAAATTAGTTTAAGGAGTTGTCAAAATTGACAAGAGTATAAGCTGATGGATTTGCAATTTTTCAAATCCACTATGGACAAATCAATATCTTGTTTGCCATAATACCCCTTAATGTTAATATGATTATATATTAACTTAAGTTTATTATATAATATAAAAGAGCTAAAGTCAACGATTTTACTGAAAAAATACAAAAATTAACAAAAAAGTCATAATTTGTAAAAATACATAATTTTGCATATTTATTCATAAAAATGTTTAAAAATTGTTTGCAAATAAGAAGCGCTTTTGATATACTACTAAAAACGGATGAGAAAAGAAAGGAGAATGCAAATGAGAAAGCAATTTATGACAGATATTGAGAGAAGACTGCTTTGTCAGGATAAGATAGATGAAGAGGAGTTCTATGCGATATACAATGGACTTGTGATTTCATATAAAAAGAGTCAAGCCATAAAAAATGGTAAGAAATATATGGCTGAAGAAGATAATAATAAGCTTATAGAAGAAGTTATGAAAACATTACCAAAGTTCGCTGAATACTTTGAAAATGGCGATCATAATGAAAGTGTAAGGTTATATAAAGAAAGCCTCCCAAAGCAGTTAGAAATTGAAGGGGAAGACTACATAAAAACTATAGAAGATTGCATGGAAAAAGTTATAAAAGAAAAGGCTGAAACCATGCAGTATAGCCGCAATTCTGGCATGAATATTGACAACGATAAAACAAACTATACAAACAGCATTGTCGATTTTGAAACAATGATTGAAAAACTTAGTCCGGAGGTTGTAGAAACTTTGGCTAGAAACAGAGGACTTGATGAGGAAGCTGTCAAAGTTTACAAAGCCAAAACAAACGCTATTTGCCGTGAACTTGCACAGAATGCAATAGATGATAAATTGGAATATTATAAAAGAATGACAGACTATTTGGTTGGCTTCTATGCAGACAATGAAATAGCTCGCAGAAGTGAAGAGGAAGCTGAATTACAAGTTTAAACAAATAATAAAAGTTATGTATAAATAACTTTGCTGACAATTAAAATTTTTGATTTTGAATTATGTTTTATGACATAAACAAAACTCCAATTGCTTTTTTCATTTGCAAAAATATTGATTATTTTTTACTCAAATTTAAGATGATTTTGAAAATTTTAATCATCAGTATTTTGATAATGCTTTATAATTATAAAACATTGAAAAACAAGACATTACAAAGTATTTTTTATAAATACTTAACTTTATTAAAATAATATAAAAAATATAGCAAAAACACTTGACAAAAGCGACAATATTTAATAAAATATAAGCGTCTTAATTTAAGGCGTTTTTTGTTTGCACTAGCCCCGCGGATAAAACATGCCTTGTAGACGGGAAATTAAACAGGTTATCCCGAAGAAAACTTAGTTTAATGATTTTAGATAAATAATTTTTTTTAATTCAAGGACGGAGGAAATTCAATGAAAACATATATGGCAAAACCTGCGGACATTCAAAGAAAATGGTTCGTAGTAGATGCAACAAATGTTCCACTCGGAAGATTGGCAAGCCAAGTTGCAGATATATTGACAGGAAAAAATAAAACAACATACACTCCTCATGTAGACTGTGGCGATTTCGTAATAGTTCTCAATTCTGATAAAGTTGCTTTAACAGGAAAGAAACTCACAGACAAAAAATTGATTTGGCACACAGGCTATATTGGCGGACTTAAAGAAGTAGATTATGGAACTCTTCTTCAAAAGAATTCACCTAAAGCTATTGAGCAAGCTGTAAAAGGAATGCTCCCAAAAACAAGCTTAGGAAGAAAACAAATCACAAGATTGTTTGTGTATAAGGATGGCGAACATAAACATCAAGCACAACAACCAGAAAAAGTTGAAATAAAAGGAGTTAGAATCTAATGGCAGAGAAGAAAGTAAAGTCAGTTAGTCAAATTATTTCAACTGGCAGAAGAAAGAAATCAATCGCAAGAGTAAGATTATTCCCAGGAAGCGGAAAATGGATAGTAAATGGAAGAGATATGGGCGAATATTTGCAAAGAGATACATTGCTTTTAGTTGCTCGTCAACCATTTGATGTAACAAACACAGGTGACAAATATGACATCATCGTAAGAGTAGTTGGTGGTGGAATTGCTGGACAAGCAGGAGCTATTTGTCATGGTGTAGCAAGAGCTCTTGTTAAAGCTGATGAAATGTATAAGAAAGAATTGAAAGAAGCCGGACTTCTTACTAGAGATTCAAGAATGAAAGAAAGAAAGAAGTATGGTTTAAAGAAAGCAAGAAAAGCTTCTCAATTCTCAAAGAGATAAAAAAATGGCAACGAATATGTTGCCTTTTTTTGTTGCTATCTTTAAATTGTTTTTAATATAATAAAGAATATGGTATAATCTATTAACCTTACGCAAACAATGTTTAGAAGGACAAAATTAAAAGAGTTTTTAAAGCTCAAAAAACAGCAAAAGAATGAACTAAAAAACATAAACAAAGAGAGATAGAAGGAGAAGTAGATGGATAATTTTTACGATATTATAATAGTCGGCGGAGGTCCAGCAGGCATTTCAGCTGCTATTTACGCAAAAAGGGCAGGACGCAATGTTGCAGTAATTGAAAAGTTTGTTCCTGGCGGACAACTAAGCTTGATAGGCGAAATAGAAAATTATGCAGGGTTTGCAAGAATAGAAGGCAGTGACCTTGCAAATAAATTTTATGAACATGCCAAAAGTTTGGATATACCTTTTATAATGGATGAAGTTGTAGATTATTATTTAAATGGAGATATAAAAGAAGTCAAATGCAAACGAAATTCTTATAAGGCGTATTCAATTATAATTGCAGTAGGCAGTCATTCAAAAGAGCTCAACATAGAAGGCGAAAAGGAATACAAGGGCAGAGGAGTAAGCTATTGTGCACTTTGTGATGGGAACTTTTTTAAAAATAAAGATGTTGCGGTTGTGGGTTCTGGAGACTCTGCTTTTTCAGATGCGTTGTATTTGTCGAATATTTGTAATAAAGTTTATGTTCTCACAAAGGCAAATTTGAAATTGCATAATTATGCAGAAAACGAGTTTGATGACAAAGAAAATGTGGTTATTTTAAGGGGTGCTTTGTCTAAAAAAATAGAAGGAGAAACCAGCCTTAAGAAACTATATTTTGAACAGAATAATGAAGAGAAAAATATTGATGTGGATGGCGTCTTTGTGGCAATAGGAAGAAGCCCAGATACAGGCTTGCTGAAAGATAAAATTGACTTAAACGCCGGTGGCTATATCAACACTGATTCTCTCATGAAAACAAATATTGAAGGCGTTTTTGCTTGTGGAGATGTGCGCTCTGACAGTATGAAGCAAATTGCCACAGCCGTAGGAGATGGTGCAATCGCTGGGAATGAAGCAAGCAAATATGTGTTAAGAAAACTCTATTCCAAAAATAAAAATTAATCAATAGCAAAAAAAGGAAGATGTGATTGAAGTAAACTCAAAAATTGAGTCCTTCATGATAAGCTTCCTTTTTATTTTGCTATAATTAAAACTTCTATAAAAAATAATGCCTCAATTAAAGAAATGATAAAACTGTATCTAGCTTAATCAAGGCACTAAACTTTTATTTTTGAATTGTCTTAAATTTTAATGACAAACGATGACGCCTTTTTCAAGGGCATAATAAGAGCATAAACCTCTCATAGGAAGAATTCTGATCTCTTTAAAGTTACACAATTTTTCAATGTTTGATTTGATTTCTTTTGCTTCTTCTTCAGCAAAGCAGTGAGTAATAATGATGGTTTGTTTTGAAAAATCTTTTGCCTTTTCTTTGATCATTTGAACCATCTTTGCAAAGGCATTTTTTATTCCAATGATTTTCTTAGCCATCTTGATTTCGCCTTCGTGTGCGATGCAAATAGGTCTAATGACAAGCTTGCTTGCAATAAGTCCGGCGATTTTACTCATTCTTCCATTGTTTACAAGGTTGTCAAATTTTTGAAGAATGAAATAAAGATTTCGTTCATCTCTAAACTCATCAATCTTTGTTTTTATTTCTTCAAAAGATAAACCTTCTTTGATAAGTTCAACCAATTTGTCAACAATCAAAATTTCTGTTCCGCTGACAGCTTTTGAGTCAATGACATGCACATTTTCAGGCTTAGAATAAGAATTTTTTGCAACGCATGCAGCATTATAGCATCCTGAAAGTTTAGCAGTGATAGTCACGATAAAAGTATATTCTGCCGAATCAAAATTTTGCAAGAAAGATTCTGGGGCAGGACATGCACTTGAGTTCTTCTTAGACTTGTGCATATCTTTAAGCATTTGTTCGCAATTTAAATCGTCATTGTCAACATATTCTTGGTCATTAATATTGATTGTTAAAGGAATAACCTTAAATCCTATGTTTTGGTCTTGGATATAGTCGCTTTTTAAGTCAGAAGCGCTATCAACTAATATTTGATATTTCATTTAATAAACTCCTTATAGCCTCATAAAAAAGAGGATGTATTTATATATATTATGATTTAAAACATTAAATTTTACAAATTTAATAAAGAAAATAAAATCAGACTCTCGTCAAAAAATTTCCACCTGTTTTTATTTCTTATAATACCATTATATAAAAATCAAAGGAAAACTCAAAATAAAAAGTCAATATAAATATGAAATCTTGCAAAATTTTGGCAAAAAAGGACGATTTTGATGGCGTAGAACAGAAAATCAACTCGTTTACATTTAGAAAATTGAAAATTTATCTTACTCTTGAGGATGAGGGCTTTTGTTGATGTATTGCACCATATTGCTTGCAAGCTCAATTTTTCCATATTTGTCATCAATCATTTTCATAACCATTGAATAATCTTTGTCATTGTCAAACATAGAAATTTGCTTAACAAAAGCGTTTGATAACATTGAACCTTTAATCCTTATTGCACGGATAGGGTAATTATATTTCCAAAAACTGTCAATGATTTTCATGCAACCCTCGGCAATGTCTTTTATTGAATTTGTTGGAGCGAATATTTTTTGGCTTTTGTGAAAAGTTTTAAGGTCCTTTGTTTTAATTGTGACTGAAAGGACGCCTGCTACTACACGATGTTTTATCATACGAATAGAAACTTTTTCGGCGAGAAAGTAGACCACTTTTTTGACTTCTTCTCTTGAATTAATATCCTTTATTGTGGTTGTGCCATTCCCGACACTTTTTGGAGGTGGAAGTTTGAAATAATCTACGACTGGATTCTCTCTTTCGCCAAGTAAATCTTGCTTAAGTCTTATGCCTGTTATTCCCATGAGGTTGTCTAAATAAGCATCATCAAGGCTTACAAAATCGCCTATGGTTTTTATATCAATAGAAGCAAATTTCTTTTCCAATTTTCTTCCGATTCCAACAATTGAATCTAAAGGAAGTTTATATGTGATTTGTTTAAAACTCTCTTTAGGTATGATTGTTGTAAAGTCTGGTTTTCTCATATCAGAGCCTAATTTTGCAAAAATTTTTGAAAAAGAAACGCCGACGGATATTGTAAAATGAAACTCTTTTTTTACTCTTTCTCTCAATTCATCTGCAATTTGTTTTCCGTCTTTTTTAAGGTATTTCAAACTGTCAGTGACATCAATCCAACATTCATCAAGCCCAAGAGGTTCGACAAGATTGGAATATTCAAGATAAATGTTGTGTAGTTTTTGGCTTATATCTTCGTACAAATCATAGTGTGGGGGAAGACAAACAAGGTCAGGACAAAGAGCCTTTGCTTCGCCAATAGTTTGTCCTGTTTTGACTCCATATTTTTTAGCAACTTCATTTTTTGCAAGGATTATGCCAGTTCTTTTTTTAGGATTACCTGTCACAGCTACAGGCTTTGATTGAAGCCTTGGATTATCACTGCATTCGACAGAAGCAAAAAAATTATTTACATCAGCATGCAAAATAACTCTCTCTTTCATTTGCATTTAAACTCCTTTATAATGTATAATTAGTAAGAAAAAGGTGTTTTATGCAAATAGAAAAAGAGAAGATGAAATTATATCCATTTTATAACCACTATTGTGATGCACTATATGCGTCCCTTGGAGAATTTTTGACTATTGATGAAGAAAATATAAATCAAATTTTATCAAACCTGACAGCTGAAGATTGGTCGGCGATGTGTGATTATTGCGTTGTGAAAAATATAAAAGCAGGAGTAAAGGAGCTTAACTTAAAGGTGTATCACTATGGTGATGGACTAAAAGCTCTTGATAAGTATGCAATAAAGGGGAAGGAAATTATTTCAGCAAAAGAAATGAATGTGCTTCCAACAAGTGCTATGGTTGGTGATAGACTTTTGCTTGAGGTTGAAAGCTTGCTTGATTATCAACAAGATTACTTAAATGATTTGGTTGGTTTTTCAGCGAAGACCGACATTCCAGTACTTTTCAAGATAGGACAAAAACTTGATGAAGTTGGCAAACTTGTCAATATTTACAGAAAGTCGCCTATGGAAATACTTGAAAATTATGGATTTTTAGATAGAGAATGCTATATTTATGGGCTTAACTTTATTGATAAAGAGGACCAAAAGTTATTGTCACAATATGATGTAAAAATTATCTTCTCTCCAATCAGTGATGGAGAAGAGGGGTTGGGTGCAATAAATTTATATAATTTTATTTATAATGAATTAAAGTTTGGTTTTTCAAGCGGAAAATGTTATAATATCAATATGCTTGAAGAGTGCAAACTGGCAAAAATCAACACATCAAATCTTATGTACGACAACAAACTTTTGACGATTGAGCAATTGCTAAGCGGAGTGATTGTTGACTACGATTTTCAAGAGGATGAAAAGATAGAAATAGATTTAGATGAATGTGAGCCTTTTGAAAACATATTAAATAAGAGAGTTGATTTAAAGCAGGATGACTTTTTCGCTCTTAGGCAAAAAGTGATTGAAATAGCAGGAAAAATAAAGGAGAAAATTTAATGGAAATAGTAGAACAACTTGCACAGGAATTTGGTTTAAAACAAGAGTATTCACAAAATATTATAAACTTATTGGATGAGGGATGTACAATACCTTTTATTGCGAGATATAGAAAGGAAATGCACGGAACATGTGACGACCAAACTTTAAGAGAATTTGCAGATAGATTGAAATATTTGAGAAATTTGAATGATGAAAAAGCAAAGGTCGAAAAAGCTATAACAGAGCAAGGCAAGTGGACAGATGAGCTTAAAGAAGCACTGGCTAATGCAAAGACTTTGACAGAGGTTGAAGATATTTATAGACCATATAAGCCAAAGAGAAAGACAAGAGCATCTGTAGCTATTGCAAAGGGACTTGAAGAACTTGCAAATATTCTTGAGATGCAATCAAAGAAGTATGTTATAAGAGATGAAGCTGCAAAATTTATAACAGAAGAAGTGCCAACTGTTGAGGAAGCTTTGCAAGGCGCAAAGGATATAGTTGCAGAAAGAGTTTCAGATAATGCTGAACTTAGAAAAGAGTTAAGACAACTTATTGAAAATAAAGCATTTATAAAATGTGAACTTGTTGAAAATGAAAATAGTGCAACTTATGAAACTTACGCTAATTTTAAACAAGAAGTGAAAAATATTCCAAGCCATAGAATTTTGGCAATCAATCGTGGAGAAAAAGAGAAGTGCTTAAAAGTTGACATAGAGATTAATCCAGAATTAACAATGGCTGTTGTAAATAAGTATTTCAAAAAGGACAATGAGGACACAAATGCTCTTATGGAAGAAACCTTGCAAGATGCTTATGACAGATTGTTGTTCCCATCACTTGAAAGAGAGTGCAGAAATAATTTGACTGATAGAGCAAACGAACAAGCAATCAAGATGTTTGAAGTAAACTTGAAACCATTGCTCATGGAAGCACCTCTTAAAAATAATATAATTCTTGGTCTTGACCCAGCTTATAGAACAGGGTGTAAGATTGCAGTTATTGATTGCAATGGGAATGTGCTTGATACCACAGTTATCTATCCAACACCACCTCAATCAAAGACAGAGGAGTCTATAGAAAAACTTAAAAAATTGATTGAAAAATATAGGGTTGATGTAATTTCAATAGGAAATGGAACAGCATCAAAAGAGGCAGAGATTTTTGTTGCAGAACTTATCAAGCATGTTTCAAGACCAGTAAGTTATGCTGTCGTAAGTGAAGCAGGTGCATCAGTTTATTCTGCATCAAAATTGGGTGCTGAAGAATTCCCAGATTATGATGTATCTCTTAGAAGTGCAGTTTCAATTGCAAGGAGATTGCAAGACCCACTTGCAGAACTTATCAAAATTGATGTTAAGTCAATTGGTGTAGGGCAATATCAACATGATATGCCACAAAACAGATTAACAGAGGTTTTGACAGGTGTCGTTGAAGACTGCGTAAACAGTGTTGGTGTTGACTTAAATACAGCAAGCCCATCATTATTAAGCTATGTGTCAGGACTAAATATGTCCATAGCAAAAAATATTGTAAACTATAGAGCAAAAGTTAAAGGCATAAAGAATAGAGCAGAACTTTTAGAAGTTCCAAAACTTGGACCAAAAGCATACGAACAATGTGCTGGTTTCTTGAGAGTTGTTGGCGGAGATGAAATTTTGGACAACACAGCAGTGCATCCAGAAAGCTATGAAGCAACAAGAAAACTTTTAAAACTTTTTGATATGAGTGAAGAGGATGTAAAGAACGGCAATATTACAAATCTTCCAAAACTTATAGAATTGAAAGGGGAAGAGAAGGTTGCAAAAGAGTGTGAAATCGGAGTTCCAACTCTTAATGATATTGCAAAAGAATTGTTGAAGCCAGGAAGAGATATCAGAGAAAGCATGCCAAAACCTGTTCTTAGAAGTGATGTCATCACTTTGGAAGACTTGAAAGAAGGAATGGTGTTTACAGGCACAGTTCGAAATGTTGTTGACTTTGGTGCTTTTGTAGATATTGGAGTTCACCAAGATGGACTTGTTCATATAAGCCAAATTTCAGACGCGTTTATAAAACATCCATCTGAAGTACTCAAGGTTGGTCAACAAGTTGAAGTAAAAATAATGAGTGTTGATGTTGCTAAAAAGCGTATATCTCTCACTATGAAAGGTATTGAAAAAGAGTAAGAGTAATTCTTGCTCTTTTTTGATAAATGTAAAAAGTGTTTTATAATGAGTTCGCTGATTTAATTTAAATTTTCTCATAAATACAATATAATCTAAGTAAGTTAATAAACATAATACTATATATAGTTGTTTTTTTGTTCTTCAATTAATAATGCTAATTGTTTTAAATCATAATGAGTTGAGATAAATAGAATAAAAAATATGTTTAATGTATTGACTATAAAACAAAATTAATTATAATATAAAATAGTAAAAATTAAAATTTGGAGGAGAAAATGAGTGTGGAAATAACAAGAGATGATGTTATAAGAATGAGCTATGAGCTTAATGTAATTATGACAATATTGAAAGAAAAAGAAATTGCAGATTTAATGACAAAATATCATATTAATGAGAAACAATTGCCATGTTTTTATAATAGATTGCTTACATCTAAAAGGTATTATAATTCTCAAAGAAATTCAACAAAAGCAATAATGGATTTGCAATCAGATATAAAAGTTTATACTCTTGGTAAATTTGCTGATGGTCAATATAAGAAGGATGTTGAAGTTATGAAACCAGAAGTTTTAGTATCAATCAAGCAGATTGCCTCAGCAACAGAATATGAAAGTGGAAGATAATAAATATTGTTTTTTATAGGAAAATCTCAAAAAGAAAAATTAAAATCATCAAAGCATATCAACGAGATATGCTTTGATGATTTTATATATTTTGTTTTGAATTAGTTTTTGTTATGAATATGTTTTTGCTCTAAATAAATTTACTCTACATAAACTGTGGGTTTGTTTCAAGTAACAATTCAAGCAACAATTGTTGATGAAAAAAGCTATAAAAATATCTACAAAATTCTTTTAATATCTTTTTATAAGCATTGCAAAATTGATGGCAATTTTATTTTATTATGGTATAATATCAATATAGAAAATATAAATTTTAATATTTAAAAGAGAAGGGTGAAAAATGAGCAAGTGTCCATATTGCAATACATCATATAATGAAATCTTGCAGACAGGCTTTGTTGGCTGTCAACATTGCTATCAAGAAATTGAAGAATTGAAAGAAACGCTAAAAAAAATGTATGGTGATAAGAAACATAAGGGGAAGAGAGTAAAGGCAAATGGAAATATTTGATAACATAGCAATTATGTCGAGGATTCGACTTGCAAGAAATGTTGATGGCTTAAAGTTTTACACAAAACTTCAAAGTGATATTGATGCAAATTATATAACAAACGCAGTGATAAAAACACTCGAAAAGTTTGATGTGTTTAATTTTATTTCGCTAAAGGACTTGTCATTAAATGAGTGTAATGCTTTATTTGAGCAACATTTGATAAGTAAAGAACTTATTGAAAACAAAGATATTTCTGGCATTGCCATAAGTGAAGATGAAAAAATCATAGTCATGATAAATGAAGAGGATCACATCAGGGAACAATGCCTTGAAAGAGGTTTTAATTTATATAAACCGTTTAGACGATTGTCTTCAATAGATGATGAGATTATAAACAATCTTCCAATAGCATTTAATAATGATTTAGGTTTCATAACGGCCAGTCCTTCTAATTTAGGGACAGGAATGAGAGCTTCTGTCATGCTTTTTTTGCCTGCTTGTGTTCTTTTAAACAAATTGGAAGAGTTGATTGTAAGCGCAAATGAAAATGGACTCACATTTAGAGGGATATATGGAGAAGGAAGCAGAGGAATAGGATACTTTTATCAAGTTTCAAATCAAGCTTCACTTGGAATGGATGAAAATGAGATTATAGATAAGGTCAGTGAATTTATTTACTCAATTTGTCAAAAAGAGAAAGAGCTTCGCGACTATATTTTAGAAAAAGAGAGAGATGTTTATAAAGATAAAGCCTTGCGTGCTTATGGGATTTTAACAAATTGTTATATGCTTGAAGAAGAGGAGATGATAGAGCTTTTGTCACAGATAAAACTTGGTCAAGTGCTAGGTTTTCTTGATATAAAGAATGATGATAAATTTCAAAAATTATATTTTGAAGGCATGCACGCAAACTTAAAAGAAATATTTGAATTTTCTGATGAAAAAAAGGAAAATATTATAAGGGCGTCGTATATATCTAACAAGGTAAGACAATTAACAAAGGAGGTATAAAATGAATTATCAATCATCAACATTTTCGGACAATATCCAAAAAGTTATAAAAAATGCAAGCAAATTTGCTTTAAGGTTTGGCTCTAATTTGATAGGTAGCGAACATATACTTTATGGACTTACAAGTGTAAAAGATTGTCTTGCCAGTCAATACCTTGCAGAAGAAGGAGTTAGCGAACCTAGTTTATTTGAATTTTTTGAAGACAATGTAAGTGAGGACAATATATTGTTTTCAAATGAAGTTGAAATGACACCAAGAACAAAGGACTTGTTTAGAATTGCACAACAAATTGCACTTCAAATGAACCACTCATTTATAGGGACAGAACATTTGCTTTTAGCGCTTCTTTCAAGCACAGGCAGTGTTGCTTATAGAATTTTGGTTGGTCAATATGGAGTCGATATTGACAATTTGAAAAATAAAGTTACAAAAGCATTGATGTCAAACAATGTTAGCGACGAAGGAAAGGAAACAACAAACAAACAAGCTGGCTCAACATTGCCAGAGAAATTGCTTGATATGGGGACAGATATCACATTAAAAGCAAAGGAGCATAAGCTCGACCCTGTTATCGGAAGAGAAGAGGAAATTCAAAGAGTTGTTGAAATACTTTGCCGAAAGACAAAAAACAACCCTGTGCTTATTGGTGAGGCAGGCGTTGGTAAAACAGCTGTTGTAGAAGGACTTGCGCAAGCAATTGTTGCAGGTGATGTCCCTGAAGTATTGAAAGATAAGGTCATATATTCGCTTGAAATTGGCGGACTTATGGCAGGGACAAAATACCGTGGATCAATGGAAGAAAAGCTCAAAGATGCCATAGAAACCATTATAGCAAGCAAAAACATCATTGTATTTATTGATGAAATCCACACTTTGGCACAAGCTGGCTCAGAGAAAGGGGAAACATCTCCAGCGGATATGTTGAAACCATATTTGGCAAGAGGGGAACTTCAAACAATAGGCGCGACAACAACAGATGAATATAGAAAGTTTATTGAGAAAGATAAAGCGCTTGAGCGTAGATTCCAGCCTATAATGGTCAACCCACCAACAGTTGAACAAACCATACAAATTCTAAAAGGCTTAAAGGATAGTTATGAAGCTTTCCATAAGATAACTATCACTGACGAGGCAATAGAAGCTGCTGCAGTGCTTTCAGATAGGTATATTTCAGATCGTAGCCTTCCAGATAAAGCAATCGACCTTATAGATGAGGCAAGCAGTAAAGCCAAAGTCAACTACACAGTAAAACCTCAAGAAATCAGACAAATCGAAGAAAAGATAAAATCATTGTCAGCAAGCAGAGATGAGGCGAGCTTACAAAGAAATTATGAAAAGGCCGCTAAGTTGCAATCAGAAATCATAAATCTTGAAAACGACTTGAAAAAGAAAGAAGATAAGTTTGATGTAAAAAAAGAAAAATCAAACAAAAACTCTATTGGAGCAAATGAGATTGCTGCAGTTGTGGCAAAATGGACAGGAATACCAGTAACAAAGATTACAGAAAGTGAAAAGGATAGACTTATCCACCTTGAAGATATTTTGCATAAACGAGTTGTTGGACAAAATGAAGCTGTTGAAGCAGTTGCTAAAGCAATAAGAAGATCAAGGGTAGGCTTGCAAGATAGTAAAAGACCAATAGGCTCATTCTTGTTTATGGGGCAAACAGGTGTTGGTAAAACAGAACTTTGCAAAGCTATAGCTGAGGCAATGTTTGATGACGAAAACAATATTATAAGAATTGATATGAGCGAATATATGGAATCTCATAGTGTATCAAAACTTATAGGCTCGCCTCCAGGATATGTTGGTTATGATGAAGGCGGACAACTCACAGAACAAGTCAGACGCCATCCTTATTCAGTGGTCTTATTTGATGAAATTGAAAAAGCTCACCCAGATATTTTCAATGCACTTTTGCAGATACTTGATGATGGAAGATTGACAGATGGACAGGGTAGAACTGTATCATTTAAAAATACAATAATAATCATGACAAGCAATTTAGGTGCAAAAGAAGTTAAGGAGCATAGAAAACAACTTGGCTTTGGTGATTATGAGGAAGAGGAAGCAATTGATTCAAAGAAGATTTATATGGACGCTCTCAAAAGCAAATTTAAGCCAGAGTTTATAAATCGTATTGATGTAATATGTATTTTTGACCCACTCACTCAAGATGACCTTGTCAAGATTGCAAAGATACTTATTTCAAATATAAATAAGAGATTGAAAGAGAAAAATCTTTCATTAAAAATAACAGAAGATGCTCTTGAATTTATTGTAAATAAGGGTTCAAATTTTGAATATGGTGCAAGACCACTTAAGAGATATATTCAACAAGAAGTTGAAGATCAAATAGCTGAAAAAATCTTGCTTGGGCAACTTAAAAATGAAGGCGAAATTATTATAGATGTCGAAGATAATAAATTGACATTTGCAAATGAGTAAGTTTTTGCAAAAATCAAGATTTATCCTATAAAAGTCAAACAAAAGTTATAATTTGCTGGTTTTTATTTGGAAAAAATTGTTTAATTTGCTAATATAAAACTATAGGAGGAAAACAATGAAAATAGATATTGTTGAAAGAGGCGGTTATAAAGTTAGCCAACATCTTGAAAGAATAATTACAGAAAAACTTGAAAGACTAAACAAATATTTTGGTGATGAAGAAGTTAATATCAAAGTTGTTTGTTTAAGAGTTGCAAAACAAGAAAAATTGGAAATCACAGTTACATCAAAGGGGCTTCTTTATAGAAGTGAAGTGACAAGCGACAATATGTACAACAATATTGATATCGCATTACCAAAACTTGAAAAGCAAATTGTCAGAAACAATGAAAAACGCAAAGAAAAGAAAGCAAAAGGATCAAAACAAGAAAACTTCCTTCCATTTGAATTTATTGAGGAAGAACCAGAAGAATTGCCTTCAATTTACAAGAAGAAGACATTTGATCTTGACCCAATGCTTATTGATGATGCAAGATTTGCTATTGAAAGACTTGGTCATGATTTCTTCGTATTCTTGAATGCAGAGACAGGAAGAATAAATGTCCTTTACAGGAGAAAAGATGGCAAATTTGGTCTTATCGACTTGAATTATTAAGATATTGTTCAAAATAAAAAAGCTAGAATTTGATTTCTAGCTTTTTTGTCTTAACATATAAAATTGTTTACAAGAAAATAAATTTGTTAAAAAAAAATAAATTTGTTTATATTAAAATGAAATCATAAATCAAGTCAAAATCTTATCTTTCTCTTTCGTCTAAAGCAGAATCTTTTTTATTGATTTTTGGCAAAACATCTCTAATGAAGTGGTGTATATATATTTCACTATCCATATCAACAAGCTGTTTATATAAAACTCTCATTTGATTTGTGTCAAGATAGTCTGCAAAATAGTTTGCAAATTTATAGATATACTCTGCAGAAGCAGAATTTGCCATAAGACCATATATTTGATTGATGTCATCTTGAGTGTTGTGTGATAAAGAATAGGCATATAATTGTTCAGCTGTTAAAAAGTTGCCTTTTATTGCACTAAATTCTTTTAATATTTTTTTTGTTTTAAGCAAGCTTTGATATTGTTCTTCGTCATATTTTGATATGTCAATCTCATTATAATTTTTTTCTTTTTGAATTTGATTTTTATATGTTTTTTCCATTGTGATTGTATTATTCATAAAAAGCTCCTTTTGGGCAGGTTAGTATTGTATCACAAAAACCATTTAAAAGCAATATAAAAATCTAATTATTTTTGTTGATTTTTGAAGAAAAATGTTCATTATGATTTGTTGAAAAATATATGTGTTAAAAGTGGTTAAAGGTTGTTAAATTTGTATTGTATTAAAAGTGGTTATAAAAAAAGATAGGGCTTTAAAATATTTGCTTTTTCAAATGAATATTTAAGCTCTATCTTTTGCTTTATTATTTATTAAGATCAGGGAAACACTCTTCGCAAACTTCGTCATAGCATTTAGGGTCTATTTCTTGTCCCTCAGCGATATATTTTATATATGGGTCATATTGACGAGAAACAAGTTCTCCTTCATCATTGTATTTTTCGACAACTATAAATCTTGAAGAATCATAGCGCCCATAATATAGGTTTTTAAGGTCAATTCTTAGATTGCAGTCAACGAGTGTATATTCATCGGTTGTTTTTCCAAGTTTATGTAATCTATATATATTTGGGTTTTCATCGTTTAAAATGACATAACCTTCGCCAATATCACTCATGCTTTCTTGTTGTGCAGTAGTGCATGCTGCCAAAGATAATGGAAGCGAAGCAATCATTCCAGCCAAAGCAAAAGTTGCAATACCTTTTTTTAATGTTCCTTTCATAAGTGTTCCTCCCTAAAAATTGTTTATTTTTGTTGGTATTATAATATAACAATATTCAAAAGTCAATAGCTAAATTAAAGGTATGTGATTGTAAAATGACTTATTAAGGATACTAGAGAAAAACATAAATCAAGGGGAGTGTGGAAAAAGGAAAAATGTAAAGCAAACAACAAAGAAAAAGCAAGAAAGAATAAATGTCAAAAAACAAATTATAACAAAAAATAAAGGACTACATCCTTTAATTTTTTAAAATAGAAAAAATTAGAAAGAAAATTATTTAGCTTCTTTCTTTAAATCATCAAGCATTTTAGCGAAATGAGCTTTCTTTCTGTCAGCGCTGTTCTTATGTATAACATTTTCACAAGCGGCTTTATCCATAAGAGAAACAACATCGTTGAAAGCAACTTCAGCAACTTGAACATCTTTATTTTCAATAGCTACTTTAAATTTTTTGATATAAGTTGAAATTTTAGACTTTACTGATTTATTTTCAGCTGTCTTTTTTTCAATAATTTTAACTCTTTTTTCTGCTGATTTAATATTAGGCATGATTTTCTCCTTTAAAAATTCTATCTGAGTATAGCATATATTTAAAAAGAAATCAAGCAAAATAAATATTTTTTTTAAAAATAAACAAAATAATTGCATGTATGATTTGATTGATGAGTGTGGCGAAGATTTACAAAAATATGGCTACAAAGTGAAAAAGATGGAAAAGTATGGCATAAGTGTAGCAACACTTAGGATAGAAAATGAAGAGGAAAGCGAAAAACATCTGCTTGATGAGGGGGAATATTTCATTTTAAATGCTCCTCATTTGTATGATTTTGGCTTAGATTGCCATGTATATATTTCAAAGCTTCTTTCTGAAAAATTGGCAGAATTTTTGAAGGAGTTTAAACTCAGAAAAAAAGATAAGGTTTTGATTGTTGGACTAGGCAATCCGGACATCAATGCAGATAGGTTAGGTAAAGAAGTTTTTGATAATGTAAAAATAGATGCTTTTAATAAAAACAACAATATATTCAAGTTTTGCCCAAATATATATTTTTCAACAGGGATTGAGGCGGTTGATATGGTCGAGATGATTGTTAAATGTATGTATATTGACTATGTGATAATCATTGATTCACTGACAACAAATGCGATAGAAAGACTTGGCACATCATTTCAAATCACAACCACGGGGATGACACCAGGAAGTGGAGTGACAAGATTTCATAGAAGAATTGACTCTTCAAGTATGGGAGTGCCATGTATATCAATCGGAGTTCCGTTTATGATATTTGCAGCAGACCTAAATGAAAAAAGTCCTCAAGAATTGATTTTATCCCCAAAAGATATAAAAGAAAACATTGAAATTGCAGGTCAAATAATCGCCTCAACAATCAGTGAGGTGCTGAGATGAACTACTATTTATTCATACCATTTGTGATTATATTGATATTATTTTTCCCAATCAAGATAGAAGGTAAAGTTTCTTTCAATGCACTAGATTTTTCAGGTGCGCTAGGGATATTCTTTTATAAAATCAAGCTTACACACCAACAATTTTGGTTGAAAGGGAAAAAGATTATTATAAAAAAATATGATGAAATTGAAACCAAAGAAATAGACTTTGAAAGCGAAGAAATCATATTTTTGGAGGAGTTTATAAAACAATTAAAAGATAAGACAAGATTGAAAGAGTTGTCAGTTTATTACAACCTAGGTTTTGAGGATGCAATGCTTTCAGCCATGCTTGCAGGGCATATGAATATGGTTTTAACCTTGCTTTATACTGGCATAAAAAACAAACGCCCAACAGCCTCACTTTCAATCAACGACACTGTAAGTTACAACAGAAAGGTGTGCCAATTTGCAATTAAAATGGTTGTGACAATTTCTTTGTTTGATGTGCTTTATTCTCTGTTAAATTCTGTAGTATTAAGCAAGAAAAAGCACGAGAAACTCAAGCAACAAAAAGAAAGACTGGAAGAACGAAGCAAAGTCAAGGCATAAGAAATCTGATTTTAATCTAAATCCAATCTAATCTTATTTACATTTAATATACATTTAAAATTCATTTTAAAGACAGCGGACAGCGGATAAAAAAACGACGGTCAAAACCAAAATCTGACTGCTTGAAAAATGGCTAAATATAAAGATTTTGAAATGAATAGCTAAAATAAATCACGAAAGGGCTAGAATTGTATTTGAAACAAAAACAAACACAAGATAAATGATTTCATTGTTATAAAAAACAATTTTTTACAAAAGATAATAAAAGAAAAAAGTTAAGGAGCTGTGTATGAAGTATAACTGCGGAAACGATAATATTAACGGGCTTATTGATAAGGCCATGGAAAAAATAAAAACAATTGTAGATTCAAGCACTGTCATAGGCGAAAAAGTTGAAACTGGAGATGGCACTGTAATAATACCAATATCAAGGGTTACAGTTGGCTATGTCGTAGGTGGCGGAGAATACGCAGATTTGTCAGCTAGAAGAGTCGCTAATCATTTTCCTATGGCAGGTGGTTCAAGCGGAGGAATGAGTGTTTCGCCAGTTGGATTTTTAATTGTAGGGAATGGAGAGGTGAGCTTTATAAATGTTGAAAACAAATCTCTTTATCAAACAGTTTTAAACATGTTCAATACTCTATTGTCAAAAATGCAACAAAAGGAAGAAGGCAAGAAACAGGAAATGCAGCAAGGAGAAGATGATGAAGAAGAGTAAGTTAAGGTCGATAATTTGCCTGCTTTTTGTGTTGATATTTTTGACTTCTGTGTTTGCAAGTGGACTTATATTTTTGACAAGAAAAGGCGATTATGCGAAAGCAGAATATTCAAATGCCTACACATCAGCAAAAGCAATGTGCGTTATGGAAGCTGGCTCAAAAAGAGTTTTTTACAATAAAAATGACAAAGCAAAACTTGCAATGGCAAGCACGACAAAGATTATGACTGCAATAACTGCAATAGAAAATTGTGGTGACCTTGATAAGCCTTTTGAAATTTCTCCTAAAGCCGTTGGAATAAGTGGAACAAGCCTATATTTAAGGAAAGGGGAGGTCTTTACTTTAAGAGATTTGTTGTATGGCCTAATGCTCATATCTGGCAATGATGCGTCTGTTGCGATAGGAGAATATGTTGGCGGAAATGTTAAAAATTTTGTTGATATGATGAATAAGACCGCTCAAAAAATTGGAGCAGTAAATTCTCATTTTGACAATACACATGGCTTAGATTCTCAAACTCACTATACAACGGCTTATGATTTGGCTCTTATAACAAGTTATGCCATGCAAAATGACACATTTAGAGAAATTGTATCAACAAAAAATAAAAAGATTACAAATCAAGATGGCAAGACGAGGTACTTAAAAAATAAAAACAAACTTTTAGACAGCTTGGAAGGTTGCGTAGGCGTTAAAACAGGTTTTACTAACGATGCTGGAAGATGTTTGGTGTCAAGTTGTGAGCGAGATGGCATGACGGTTGTATGCGTGGTTTTAAATTGTGGACCGATGTTTGAAGAGAGCTCAGCACTTCTTGAACAAGCATTTAAGGACTATCACTTAGTCGACTTGACAAGTGGATATGCGTTTAAAAATGAGGTGGCAGTAAACGAAGGAAGAGAGTCTTCTGTAAAAATAGGGACTTTTGGCAACTATTATTATCCACTCAAAAACAGCGAACTAAAAAAGGTTAAATATAATTATAAAGTGCCAAACAGTTTAGAAGCACCAGTTGAGAAAGGTCAAGAAATTGGGGAAGTGGAAATTTTTATTGATAATGACTTGCATTTTTCAGAGAAAATATATACAATGGAAAGTGTAAGGAGAAATTCTATTTGGGAAAAATTAAAAGACCTAGTAGAAAATTGGTAAAATGAGATTAAACAAATTTTTAAGTAACAGCGGAGTAGCTTCCAGAAGAAAGTGTGATGAACTTATAAAAGAAGGCAAAGTATTTGTTAATGGAAAACAAGTAAAGGAACTTGGCACAGTAGTTAATGAGAAAAAAGATAAGGTAACAGTAGAGGAAAAAGTTATATCTCTTCCTTCTTCTTTTGTGTATATAAAATTGAACAAACCAAAAGGCTATGCGTGCAGTGCAAGCGATGAAAAGGGTAGAAAAACAATTTATGACCTTATAGATTGCGATGAGAGATTATTTTCAATAGGAAGACTTGATTACGACACTGAGGGACTTATAATTCTAACAAATGATGGTGATTTCGCCAACAAAGTTGCCCATCCAAAATACAATATTGAAAAAGAGTATAGAGTGACAATAGAGGGCGATATAAAAGAGAGTGAACTTGCAGTTATGAGAAAGGGTGTTGTTATAGATGGAGAACGCATGCCAAGCGCAAGAGTGGAAAAGCTTTCACAAGATGATAAATATACAAAGTTATCAGTTGTCATTGATGAAGGACAAAACAGACAAGTTAGGCGTATGTTTGAAGCGATAGGGAAAAGCATAAGACTTTTGAAGCGCGTTAGAATTGGACAAGTTAGACTTGGTGGACTGTCAAGAGGGGATTATAAGGACTTAACAGAGGAAGAACTTAACCTCCTTGTGAGGGGCAAGTGAATATAGCAATTATTGGTGGCGGGGCTTCTGGCTTATTTGCTGGAGGCATTCTTTGTGATGCAGAACAAATAATTTCTATATTTGATGGCAATGAGAAGGTTGGGAAAAAGATATATATAACAGGCAAAGGAAGATGCAATTTGACCAATAATACCACAGTGGAAGAGTATTTAAATAATGTTGTCAATGGAAGCAAGTTCATGATGTCCGCAATCAATAGGTTTGATTGCCAAGACACTATAAACTTTTTTGAAAATAATGGCTTACCGCTAAAAACAGAGCGAGGGAATAGAGTTTTCCCAGTTAGCGATAAGGCAAGTGATGTGACCAAAGTGCTATTAAATCGTGTTAAGGATTGCGATTTAAAATTAAATGAAAAAGTAGTGTTTATAAAAGAAGATAAAGAAAGCAACAAACTTTTGGTAAAGACAGAAAAAGAAGAATATTTGTTTGATAAAGTCATTGTTGCGACAGGTGGAAAAAGCTATCCTGCGACAGGAAGCAGTGGAGATGGTTATAAATTTGCAAAAATGCTTGGAATAGAGGTTGTTAAACCTAGAAGTGCATTAGTGCCAATAAAACTAAATGATAAATTTTGTCCACTTTTGCAAGGACTATCCTTAAAGAATGTAACATTGAAAGCCGTTATCAACGGCAAAAAAAGAGAACTTTTTGGCGAGATGTTGTTTACAAATGATGGCATTTCAGGACCAATAGCATTGTCAATGTCGAGTTATATAGCAGAAAATCAAAATGTATCACTTTCAATTGATTTAAAACCAGCATTAAGCGAGGAGCAACTTGAGAAACGATTGTTGCGAGATTTTAATGAAAATTTGAATAAAAATATTTCATATATTATAAAGGGTTTACTTCCTAGAAGTCTAGTATCCGTTTTCTTAAATGTTTGCGAAATTAAGGAAGAACTCAAGGTGAATTCTATAACACATGAAATGAGAAAGACAATTATAAAAAATTTAAAAGATTTTAAATTGTCCTATTCAAGCCTTTATCCTCTTGAATGTGGGATAGTGACAGGGGGTGGAATATCTTTAAAAGAAATCAATCCAAAGAGTATGGAAAGCAAAAAAGTGAAAGGTTTATATTTTATAGGCGAAGTATTGGATATTGATTGCTTGACAGGAGGCTTCAATCTTCAAACAGCATTTTCAACCGCCTATGCTTGTGCAACATCAATAATTGAAGAAAATAATAGAAGCTAAGAAGCTGAATGCTATAATAGAGAAAATAGAATAATAGAAGATGTAAGCAACAAATCAAAAAATTATTTAACAAATGATTAATAAAACATTAGGAGGCAAGTTATGTTTCATTTTATTCAGATTTTGGCAGCATTGCCAATAAAAATATTCTTTCCAACCAAAATAGTTGGAAAAAAGAATATCCCAAAAGGGGCTTGTATAATTTCAAGTAACCATACATCCAATATGGATGCGGTTGTTTTTGCTGTCAATACATGGGAGAAAAAATATTATTTAGCAAAAAAGGAATTGTTTAAAAATAAAGCTTTTGGTGGATTTTTAAAAAGTTTAGGTGCTATAAAGATTGATAGACAAGCGAATGATATCACTGCAATAAAGCAATGCTTAAAAGTTTTAAAAGATAATAAAAAGCTGTTTATATTCCCAGAAGGCACTCGTGTAAAAAATGAAAATATGGAGCTTGGAGAAGTTAAGCATGGCGTTGCAATGTTCGCTGTAAAAGCAAAAGTTCCAATCGTTCCAATGTTTATCACAAAGAAACCAAAAATATTTAGAAGAAACAAGATTTTTATCGGCGAACCATTTGAATTGCAAGAGTTTTATGGGAAAAAACTTGCCAGTGAAGAACTGGATAGCGCAGGGGATATAGTTGCCGAGAAAATGAATGAATTGAGAGAAAAAGCACTCAATTCTTTGACAAAGAAAAAATAATTTGTTAGAATTTTTTTAGAGGTATTTATGGAAAAAGAAGAAAGAGAACTTAAAAAAGAAGATGCAAAAAATAAAACTCAAGATGAAGTTTTTGATATGTCTGCAATAGATAGAACTTTTACAAACTATAAAAGAGGACAAATGTTTGATGGTGTGGTTGTAATAAAGAGAGAGGATGGTTGCATCTTTAACATTGGCGGAAAAAATGATGCCTATTTACCAAAAGAAGAAGTTGATGATTATGAAAATTTAAAGATAGGTGACAGATTTAAAGTTATCATAACAAATTCAAAGAATGAAGACGGAATGCTTGAAGTTTCAAAATCAATGGCTGATGGTATAATTCTTGCAACACAAAACGCAACAAGATTAAAACTTGGAAGCAAATTTTCATTTGTTGTTACAGAAGCAAATAGGGAAGGATTGTACTCAAAGATGGGCGAGTATGGGATATTCATTCCTATTCAAGAAATTTCAAAAACGACTAGAGATGTTAAGAAGGCAATAGGCAAACAATTTGAAGCTGTTGTAACCGAGATTGATAAGGAAAATAAAAATATAATAGCAAGCATCAAACTTCTTGAAGATAAGATTCAAGAAACAAATGAAACACTTTTTTGGAATTCAATTTTTATAAATAAAGTTGTCAGAGGAAGAGTTAAAAAGATTCTTAATTATGGCGCTTTTGTAGATGTTGGTGGGGTTGACTGCTTTATCCATATTTCAAACATGTCTTACAACAGAATTGGTAACCCTGCAGATGTTATAGAGGAAGGGAAGGAATATAACTTTAAAGTTATTGAAGTTGATAGAGAAAATAAAAAGGTTGCTTTAAGTTTGAAAGCCCTTCAACAAAGCCCAAGATTACTTGCAATAAAAGAACTTCATGTAGGTGCGATATATAAAGGTGTGGTTATAAAAATATTGCAATTTGGGGCAATTGTTAAGCTCGAAAATGGGGCAACAGGACTATTGCATATAAAGAACGCAACTGAAGCAAACAATAAACAAATTTATGAAATTGTCAAGTTAGACCAACAAGTAGAGGTTGAAGTATTATCAAAAGACGAGGAGAACGAACGCGTTTCATTCAAATTAGTGAAATAGCGATTTATACCATATAATCAAAGTCTTAAACAAGACATAATACTATATATTGTGTTTATGTGATGTTAAAAATATATAAAGACAATAGATGTTTAGAAGGATTTGATGTGCTATCATCTTGAAGAAGAAACAATTGAAGAAAAATAATAAAAGAAGCCAAACTTTTTTGTTTGGCTTCTTGCTGAGTTTCTTTTAAGCGTTATTGTCAAAACCAATTTTCTTTCTTTTTATATTATTTATAATGTGATGTTTGTATAGCTTAAATTTAATGAATCAAATATTTTTAGTTACTTAGTTAAAAATTAAAAATTCAAAACGAGAGATAAGAAATATAATAAAATATAGAACGCCGTAATATTACAGAGAGCAGTTGTTAATTCGTAGAATTTAAGCAAGAAGACTTTAAAACGACCATTTTTATGCTGATGTGGCTCAGTCGGTAGAGCAGTTGATTCGTAATCAACAGGTCGCGGGTTCGATCCCCGCCATCAGCTCCATAAGAAAAGCAAAGGTTTGATACAAAAGTATTGAACCTTTTTTTCTTTGCATAAAGGGAGTTAGTCCCTTTCTGTAAGTGGGCATTAGAGCCTTGTGAGAGTGTTTAACCGCACTGTTGCAAGGCTCTTTTCCCTTATATACAATAACTACGGAACGAAAGGTCTATCAACGGAACGATAGATATTGCTACGGGACGATAGGTTTTTTTATAAAATTTTAGATTAGTCTCGACATATTCTGGCGAACTACTTGTAATCTTCTCAAAAAAGTGCTATAATTTTATATATCGTTTAACATTTTGCAAGGAGGAATAATATATGAAAGTAGACTATCCTGCAACTATAATCAAATTAAGAGCAATATTAAACCTATCACAATCAGCTTTGGCTGAGATGTTGGGTGTTTCTTTTACTTCGGTTAATAGATGGGAAAATGGCAAATATGAGCCAACAAGACTTGTTAAAGAAAAAATCAGATTGATATGTGAGCAAAATAACATTCAAATGGAGGTAGTTAAACAATGACAAACAAAAGACAGATAGATGCACTATGGGACGATAATCCAGTAGATGTTACTTCTGAAGCTAATTTTATAATGGAGTATTGCCAATAAGTTAAGAGGAACTTACATGCCAGATAAATATGGCGATGTAATCATTCCCATGACGATTCTTAGAAGATTTGAATGCTCGTTGGCTCCTACTAAGGTAGCTGTTATTGAAGCGTATGAAAAGAACCCTGTAATGCCTGCGTTGGCTTTGGAAAGGAAGTCTGGATTTCAATTCTATAACACGAGCCACTATGACTTGAAAGAACTTCAAAGCGAATCAGATAAGCTCGCTGAGAACTTCAGCAATTACATTGAAGGCTTTTCATCTAACGTTCAAGACATCATGAAGCAATTGAAGCTTGCCGATCATATCAAAACGATGGATGAGGGTGGCTGCCTTTTGACTGTTGTAAAAGCTTTCTCGGAGCTTGACTTAAACCCAGCGACTTACGATTCCATTAAAATGGGATACATCTTTGAAAACCTGATTGGTCGCTTCTATCAAAACGTGGATGCTGGACAATATTACACTGGCAGAGACATCATCAAGTGCCTTGTTTCGATTTTGACAGCTGAGGGCAGCGATGATATTTTTGAAGACCATAAGGTTATCACCGTTTGCGATCAGGCTTGTGGAACTGGCGGTATGCTTTCAACAGCTTATTCGTATTTGAAACACGTAAACCCATCTGCTGATGTTCGTTTATTCGGTCAAGAGTATATGGGTCCATCTTAGGCCATCGGACTTGCTGAAATGCTAATCAAAGGACAGGATGCCAAACACCACACTTTACCGAAGCCGACATTAAGGAAAGGTTCGTAAAGGCATACAATCTTGTGATGTGTAATAAGCAGCAAGTGATAAACGACACTCTTGCTGTAATTGAGATGCTCATGGGAACGGATGAACTCGACCTTGAGATTGCAGAACGTCAAGCAAAGATAGAAGAGATTAGCAAAGTGGTGTCTGCTATGGTTAGAGAAAACGCAAGAACAGTTCAAGGCCAGATTGCATTTGCTAGAAGATATGACGAACTTACAAAGCAGTATGATGAACACAAAGCAGCCCTAGATAAAGCAGTAAAAGAAAAAGCCTACAAGACAGGTAAAGCAACGCAAATGAGAGTTAGTCTTGAAGCTATGAAACAGGCTGATGATTTTCTTGAAGAATGGTCGGATGAAATGTGGATATTGATGGTTGAAACAGCCACTGTGAACAGAAACAAGACCATCACATTCCAATTCACGAGCGGAAAAGAGATAACTTTATAGAACATTTGTTTTATGAGAGAGCTTCTTCGGAGGCTCTTTTTTCTAATAAAGTAGTCTAAAAGAGTCTAAAATGGAGTAAATTTTGTATATTTTTAGAAAATTGTTCTGTCTAAAATAGTTCAATGGTATTCAATACTATTGACAAAATAAAGAAAAATGTGTATAATAATATAAAATATATCGTATACATGGAGGATAGTAGTTATGACAACAAAGTTATTTGAAAGGTTAGTTACAAAGTTTTCTATCAAGGTTAATGACCTTGCTAAGTACTTGGAAATATCAAAAGCTACTATATACAACTATAGAAATTTAGATGATTTTTCTGACATTCCTAATGATAAACAAATGAAGATTTTTTACTTATTCGGAAAGGAAAGTGCGGAAGAGTTACAACTTGTGCTTGATGAATCAGACAGCGATTTATTGGCTCAATATATAAATAGAATCTCTAGCATCTTTAAAGACAGTGTCCAAGACAAGAAGGACTCTATCGCATCTTTGGAAAGCTTAACAAATGCTGTAAACGAATTGACTCAAGAAAACGTTTCTTTAAAAAGGCAACTTCTTGCTCTTTCAAAATTTGATAGCGTTGATGAGTTCACTAGAACTATTATCCTTGATAAGGTCGCTAATATCATAACGGGATCAAATAGTGCTTCGATTCACGAATTCTTAAATTACCTTGATATCTATTCTGCTTATTCTGACAAGAACAAGGCTGCAAAGTAACAGGAGGTAAGACTATGTCGTATTTATTTTTATCGTTTGCTGATCACATGGACAGGACCACAAACATAAAGAATGAATTTTATAACTTATCCTTGAATGAACAGTTCAAACTTCTTCAAAAGAGAATTCCGCTTGATAGACAGTCATGCTCGTTTCAGTCTTTTATCGAGGCTTGCTTTCCTACAGGAATGACAAAGAGATACTACATTTCCTGTCCAAACTTTTTACGTGAAAAGGAACAGAGGGAAAGTGGTGCTCCTTCATATCTAAGAAACGTCGTTGTAAGACCAGAACTTACTTTAAGCATGAGAAGGTTCCTTCCTGATAACCAGAATATTATTCTTGTAGGAGATATCTACGAGAGTAACAAAGCTAAGGTTCTTCAAATAAAAGGTGTTCAATTTATCGATTCATCCATGTCATCTCCAAATGATTTAATAGTTAACGCCGAAGCCTGCAGCTCGTTTGGTAAGTCACAAAGCATGAGCAGAATGGGCCAGATGGTTACTTTCAGTGTGTGGACTATTGATAGAGTTGATATGAGTAACACTCTATTTACGCCTAACTTTGTATATGAATTGATTCAATCATGCTATACAGTTAAGAATCCAGAAGAAATACGTAGAACTTTTGAAGAGTGGAATCAATACATCAACTTTAGAAAATACTACCTTGATGAACAATCAAAGCGTAATTTCTTATTAGATTCTGCGGAATATATCGAAGCATATGCTGTTAACAGAAAAGATTATAGAAAGAACTCATCTGTTTATGACGATTATATTTTGGATGGAATTCAAGATTTTACAAAAGGTGAGATGGTCGTATTGTCTTCAAAAATAGAGGACGCTGAGCCATTCCCATTGGTAAGATTAAATATAGACAGAAACAAGAAATCTTTCTATGAAGCACGTGTAAATAAGCGTGGAAGAATGGTTAATGAAGAGGAAAGAAAAATCCGCTCGTTGGCTAGCGATAGTGTATTTATTACTTCAAAAGATCCAGAAGGCAACTCTGATTATAGAGATAGAAACGGTAATCTTCAAAGAATCCAATTTGGTGAATTACTAAATGCTGGCTATGCATTAGGGGATAGATTTAGAATCGTTTCCTTTGATATTCAGCCAGAGGAACATCTGGAACAGTTAGAGCACAAATACGAGTCTGATATTGATAGATCATATAAGGCAGTCGATGCCAAATATGAGAAGGTCATCAAAGATGAATTAAATAAAGCGATTGAAGCTTATAAAAAAGAAATCTTAGATGAAGTCAATAATCAATTGGCAGAACGCAAGAAACAACTGGATAGTTCTCTTGACGATGATGTTGAAAAGAATACAGACACAGTAATTCTTTCAAAAATCGTAAAGATGAAATCTGAAATTAAGGCCAAATTAACAAAAGAAACAAAGAAAACTAAAGATGAAAAAGAAAAGGCTTATAAGGAAAGATTAGATGTTTTAATCGAAGAAGCCTATTCCGAAATCGACGTTAAAAATTTATACATAGAAAGAAATTTAAAGATCCTTGAAGATTTAAAAACATCTCTTATCGCAGCTGGCAAAAGACAAATCAGTCAATATGAAAGTCAGAAGAACACTGAATTAAGAAACAAATATAGAGATGATGTTAGATCCGAGAAAGTGTCTATTAAAGAGCAATTAGATTCACAATTAAAAGTCGACAAGGAAAAAGTAATAGAAGAGGAAACAATCATCAGATTTTCTCTATACTTCAGACTTGGCGATGCCAATAACGTTATTAGCGATAAACAAATAAAAGCAATCAAAGCATGTAAGTACATTGTTTACGATAACAGAGCTGAAAAGGCGAAGATTTCTAGACAAGAAACTGCATTGAATAACTTCTATAGTGGATTCGTAAAGAACCCATATCTTTCAACATACCTTTTTAATCCTGAAAGCTTATCCAGTGTACAAACAGAGTTCAGTGATTGGACATGGTATTTGGAATCATTGAATGAAAAACAAAAAGAGGCAGTAAGAAAGGCGGTATCTAGTAATGGTATCTTCTTATTACAAGGCCCTCCAGGAACTGGTAAAACACAGGTCATTGCTGAGACAGTTGCTCAGATGGTTAAGAAAGGAAAGAAGGTTCTTATATCGTCTGAAACTCATAAGGCTATTGATAACGTATTCGAGAGATTACCAAAAATAGCTGAAATTGTACCTATCAGACTTATTCCTTCAAATAATAATAAGAAGGGTGATAATGAGTACGATCCGAAGTTCCTCGTCGATAACTTCTATGGAAATATCAGTACGAACATGAAAAAGGCCGTAGACAGATACCGAAACTTCAGAAGGAACAAGGAAGAATTCTCAGAAACATACGACAAATTAAAACTATTGAAATCCAAAATAGAGAAATCTCAAAAGGTTTTAGATGAGGCAAATAAAGAAATTGCTGGATTAGAGTCAAAGGCAAAAGAGCTTAACTCACATATTTCTACTTTAGTTGATTCAAGAGATGATATCCGCATCGAACTGGATGTTTTGAGAAGAACTAAACGCCATATTGAGAATGATAATCTAAGACCAGATGAGGATGTAAACACACAACTTATTATTAGATTGCGTGATGACTTAGCTTCTTTATTTGACAAGAATATCTTTGTAGACATTGATCTTGGTTTATTAGTTAAGAATATCAACCAGATAAAGATGGACGAGATTGAAAGAGAACTCGCTGTTGTAAATCCTGAATCAAACAAAACTATCCTTGAAGTTAAGAGAAGAGAAATAAAGAGCAAAATGGACGCTTGCAAGGACGAATACGATGATGTAATTCCAGAAAAGCAAGATGAATATGATGCTTTACGTAAAGAGTTAATTTCTATCAAGAAGCAAATTGATGCAACGACAGATTCTGCTCCGACTGACTTAAAGTTAGGAACTATCTTCAATTGCGCATACTTGGTTGCAAATGTTGACTCGATTAAGAGAACCATAGAATCATTGAAGGAACATATCATAGAAAAAAAAGTTCAGTATATTGAGGAAGTCAATGGATCACTTAATGCGGTTGAGACTAAATTTAATAACGTTGAAGAGAAAATCGCAGTTCTTAAAAAGCAGATTAAGGGAATTAATGACTCAATCATTGAAATACAGGAACGTGACGACGTGCAAGATATCCAAGAGAACAAGGGTAAGTTAGAAACTGAAATCAATAAGTTCTTCAAGGATTTTGAAATTGCAGAACCATACAATGATATCGATGAAGCCTTGACAATCATCAAGAGAAGATGGGATGAGCTTGAGAACGATTTTGTACGTAAGGAACAAGAAAATAAAGAGAAGATTCCTATGTACGAAAAGATATCTAACTATCTATCTATGGAAGATGTTATCGAAGCCGACCGTAAGGAATACACTAAGGATTTATTTGATAATGCTAATGTATTTGGTATCACTTGTACTTCAAATGATAGATTCAGTGGAAGAAATGTCGATGCTTTGTCTGAGTATAATATTGATGACGTTGACATAAAGTCTGTCGGAATTGATGTGGTAATCATTGATGAGGTTTCAAAATCTAGCTTCATTGATCTGCTTATTCCAATTTTATATGGGAAAACAGTAATTTTGGTTGGTGACCACAGACAATTGCCTCCAATGTATGAATTCTCTAAATTGAGAGACGATGATTTTGAAGGATTAGATGAAAATATCATCAACAAGGACATAAATAAAAAGTTTACTGCCCTTTATGAAGAATGCTTCTTCAAGACATTATTTGAGAGAATTCCTGAAAGCTATAAGACGATGCTTGTACAGCAATACCGCTGCCATGAGCATATCATGAATGTATTTAACCATTTCTATCAAGGTGAGTTGAAACTTGGCTTTGCTGGTCAAAACAACACCAAGAAGCATAACGTTAAGCTTATCTCAAATGGTAGAAGCATCATCGAGCCTGATAAACATATCTATTTCGTGGATTGCAAGAAGAACGAAACTCATGAACAAGATTCAACCTCTATGTATAACACTGGCGAGGCTAAGGTTGTTGCTGAGTTAATCAGAAAACTAAATGATTATTTCAAGCGTAATCCTGATAGAGAAAAACTAAGCATTGGTGTCATCTGTACGTATGGTGACCAAGCAAGAAGAATAAAAGAAATATTAAAGAGCGAGAAAGTTAAAACAGATGCTTTCAAGACCGATGTAGAAAAGATGATCGTTAGTACGGTAGATGATTTCCAAGGTGATGAAAGAGACATAATTATTCTTTCAACCGTAAGAAATCCAGAAAATCCTGCTAAGTCAAATCCTGGATTCATTCTTGCTTATCAAAGAATTAACGTTGCTTTATCCAGAGCTAGAAGAATGCTTGTTATGGTTGGCAATAGAAGATACCTTGAGTCTAAGGGTGTCATTGATTTGCCAGATGTGAATGGTAGAGGAAACGATAGAAGAAACTTCAGAGTTTACGAGGAAATCCTGTATACCATCGAACAGTACGGCAAGGTGATAGATGATATCGATGTATTAGAGGACAAGGAGGCTAGAATAAATGGATAAGTTTAAATTAGAAACATCATTTCAATTCCCATTTTTCAAATTAAATGAGATAGTTTCGTATTCGGAAGTTAAAAAGCCTTCAGGTATCGCATACATGCTTTTGGTTCTTATTAACGAGTCAAACGATAAGAATGTTTTGCTATCTCAGTTGTTAGAGAACTTCGGTGTTCCTCATTCTTTGCATTATATTTATTCAGACACGATTGCAAATTTGATTTCTCAGGACATTCTAACTACCAGATATGGCGGTTATTATGATCGCAATATGTTTAGCTCTCTTAGAATAGGCGATTTAGCCTTCACTCCTAAAGGGAAGAAGATCTTCGCTGAAGAATCAATTCCTACTGGGGTTACAAAAGAAGCAAAAATACCAGTGTATTATGATATTGCAATGAGACAGCTCACTTTAGCTATCCCAGCAAGTTTTGAACCTAAGCCATTAATGGATAGTGCTATCACTGAAGATTTTATGGCAAATTTTACATGTGATAAGAGTGTGGAAGACTTTATCAATAAAAATAAAGGTGTGAGAATTCCTATTTATGAGAATGGCAAGGTTGTAAAGAACGAGCTAATTAAAAAAGAGGAAATTATTACCAAAGTCGAAGAAATCTCAAAAGAGAACTGGACTGGAAAATATGACTGCACAGTAGTATTGGAAGGCAACACGCTATCTTTTGAATTTGAAGAGAAAGCTGTACAAAACTTTTTCGACGTAAACTACACAGGCGAAATGGTAAACAAGGCCATAGGATATAAGAATAAATTCAAGTTTAAGTCAGCGTATTCAGATGGTTTGGATTTATCAGCGTTTGCCAATAAGGATATTGCAAGCATCATCATTCCAAAGGAAATTGACGATGTTTTGAAGCAAAAAGGACAGATGCTTATCACTAAGGGTAACTACAGGGGAAATAACTATTACACAGTGGAAAGTGTATCTGGTCTCCAAAAATACGATCCATCATGTGAGTTCATTGTTGTAGACCAAGCAGACAACAGGTTTGCTTTCATTCCTGGCATATTTAACTTTAATAATAAGGATCTTGGAATTATATCAATTCCTCTTGTTTTGAGATTAAAGGTTAGCTCAGAGCAGTTAAAAGAGGTGCTTGAATCCTATGTGAATAACCTTAACGAGTATTCTGAAGATAATTTCAAGACGCTTGTAAGGGTAACTAATGTGTCTAAGGACTATGCAAAGGCTACTGAAATCATGAGTGGCTATTTGAATAACGATTATGAGAGCAATATAGTTCTTTTAAATGAAATGAAGCCTACAGCTATGATGAATGCAAATATCATGGCTAAATACAAAGAAATGCTTCAAGACAACTATTCCGCTTACTTGAAAACAGTAACTGAGGATAATTTGGAGACTGTATTGAAGATCACAAATACAATTCCTAAGTTCCTTAATATTCCATTAAAGGATGTTATTTCACGCTTGTTTGATAGCTTGAAGGAAATCAAGAACAGGCAGGAAGTATATGAAACATTGGTTGAAAAGGACTTTGATAAGTCGATAGTCGTTTTATATGTAAACCCTGTTGATGATGCTTTAAGAACAAGAATGGCAACAGATAAATCATTATTGGATTTAATCAATTATGATACTTGTATTTCTAAAATGAAGGAACTAACTGGCATTAAGGATTATAGAGAGTACGTATTTGAGGAAGAAGCCGTTAACAGAGCTGAGTTTAAAAAGACATTCAATACTGCCAAAGGTGTACAAAAAGCGGTTGATTTCTTCAGAGCACAAAATCAAGAGCTATTCAAAGATTTTGATGGATTCATGACTTTATTCGGAAGAATCAATGATGATTTCAATATACTAGATGCAGCTTTATCAAATCCTAATAACATAAAGCCTGAGTTAGTAGAAAAGAAGATCACATCTGGTGACTATCAATTTGTTTTTGTTAATCTTTCTGCAAAGTTGGAGATTATCCTTAAAAACAAATTCAAACTAGATGGGAAGCTTTCTGATATGTTAAGTGAGGCTAGAAGAAGCGGCGCTATTGAGAGAAACATTGCTACTGATCTTCATGATTTCAGAGAGAATAGAAATGCATATATCCATCCTGAAGATAGATCTGCAAACTTTAAAGCAGACGATTTGAGAAGATGGAGCAAAGAAATTTTTGAGTTAGAGGAGGAAAAGAAATGAGTCATAAGGTAACAGTGGACTTTGAAGGATTAACTATCCAAATTCAATCTCAGTGCGAAACTGCAGCACATTCGTTGTGTAAGATTGATAAGGTTTTGGACAGAATCCATGAAACTGCAAGTAAATTGGAAACTTCAAAAGTCAAGGAATATGAGGCTTATTTATTGAAGTCTAAGGATCAAATCCAAAAATTAATCAATGAGTTCAATGCTTCCCTTGAGGAGTATAAGTCATTAAAGCAACAGACCTTTGATATGGATTATAGATATGGTGGTGCCGACAGCAAGGCTTTAGCTGAAAAGTACAATCAGCTAAACACCACATTAAGAGTGCAAGGGGAGAACCTTGTAAGAACAGTTAATGAATTGACTGGTTCTAAGCTAGAGGTTATAGACCAAATGATAAACGAAGGCTTGCTAAATGCAGGTCAGGAATCAGCACAAAATCTATTAAACAAGATGAATGGCGTGTTGAATATCTCTCAGTCTGTTATTGAAAAAATAAATCAAATTGAAGATGTGTCATTAAGAGAATTGACATATCGTGAAATGGTGAATGAAGCCAATGCTGGACTAGGATTTGATGAATTGGTTTCAAAAGCTCAAGCTGAATACGATATACTAGTTGGAAAGAAAACTAGACAAGTAATCGAAGAATGCAAGGCTGAATTAAAAGCCAACGGAGTAGCTCCAGAGGTTGTTGAAAAAGCTAAGACTGTCGATGAAGCGAACGCAATGATGAATGCTGCGATAACAGATGAAAAGGTCCGTAAGGAAACATTAAAGGTCATCATTAAGGCGATAAAAGAGCGTGGATTCATTGTCGACACAAAGAAAAACCTTAAAATCGACAAAGAGAAAAATATCGTAAAACTTGTTGCTATGAAGGCTTCAGGTCAAACTGCAGAGTTTGAAATTCAGCTAAACGGGAAATTCATGTATCACTTTGAAGGTTATGAAGGTTTAGCTTGCAATAAGGATATCACTCCATTTATCGAGGATTTGAAGAACGTATACGATATTAATATTCTTCACGAGGAAGTGGAGTGGTCAAATCCCGATAAGATCCAAACTCAGAAGTATCAATATGTAAACAAAAATAAAGGCACAAACTAAGGAGGTAGTCGTATGTCATTACAAAATAGTTTTAATAAAATTAGAAGAAACGCTGGTATCAAGAAATGCGTCATGATCGACGGTAATGTTGGTGATGTTTATCTTGATGACAAGAATAAAATCGTCACTTTGAGAGAATTCTTAGAGGCTATGTTCAAAGACATGGACTACCAAGATATCGTTTATTGGGACAGAGTCGAAGGTGCAACTGGTGCCATTGATAAGTTGACTTTAACAGATGAAGTTGAGGTTGAGGGCGACGCTTATGATTTAGGTGATGAGGAAGAAGAAACTCCAAAGGCACAACAAGGTTTATTCAAGAGCCCTGCTGAAATCCTCAATGTAGTTTATAAGAATGTTATCGACAAGAAAAAGAAAGTCGCATTCATCATCAACTGGTCTGAATACCTATTCAGTGCTAACGGGTTATCTGAAGACGAAAGACAAAACATCACGCTTTTAGGTAAGGCATTAAAAGACAGAAAAATTGATTATTTAAGCTCTGATTGCAATGAGAGCGTTGTAGTAATCATTTTAAATAAAGCTTCTGGCTTACCACTTTCTTTCTATCAAGGAAATCCTGAAGTTGAAATCGTAACAATTCAAAAACCTGATAGAGAAGAACGTAAGCAAATGGTACAGAAGATTGAAGACTCGTTTGAAGTGCGTTTAAAGAGCGGAACAAGCTCATTATTAGATAACGAGAATATCGACTGCATCGACATGATGGAAGATTTCACAAACAGGGAAATCATCCAACTTTCTAGAATGTCTAGAAAAGAAGATAAGATGTCTTTCGATAAGCTTTTCTATCTATTTAAATATGGCGAAAAAGAAAATCCATGGGAAAAGTTAGAGCAAGCTCGTGTAAAGAACATTAAGAAAGAATTAGCGGACAGAGTTGTTGGTCAGGATGAAGCAATCGAGAAGATCGAAAAGACTGTCGTTAAGGCTTATATGGGTTTAACTGGCTTGCATAAGACTTCATCAAGATCAATGCCTAAGGGTGTATTCTTCTTTGTGGGTCCTACTGGTGTTGGTAAGACTGAATTATCAAAGGCTTTAGCGAAGTTCTTATTCGGTGATGAACAAGCATGCATTCGTTTTGATATGTCTGAATATGCACAGGAAAACAGCGATCAGAAGTTAATCGGTGCAGCTCCAGGATATGTGGGATACGAAGAAGGTGGACAATTAACAAACGCCATAAAAGAACATCCATTCAGCGTTGTTTTATTTGATGAAATCGAAAAGGCTGCTAAGCCAAATCCTAGAATATTAGATATTTTCTTACAAATCTTGGAAGATGGTCGTTTAACTGATTCAAAGGGTGAGACTGTATATTTTAGCGATACAATCATCGTATTTACATCTAACTTAGGTGCTAACCAAGTACAAGCTAGTTCAGATAAAGAAGGCGTAGCAAAGGAATTTATCCGCATCGTCAAGGAATACTTCGACCAAGAGTTAAAGAGACCTGAATTGTTAGGACGTATTGGCTACAACAACATCGTTCCGTTTAACTTTATTCAAGATAAGGAATTCCAATACAAAATCTGCAAATCAAAATTAAAACCAGTAATTCGTGGTATCGAAGAAAAGTACAAGCTTGATCTTGAGTTTGAAAAAGAAATGGATGCAATCAATTACATTCTTTCTGCGGTAGATTCTGCAAAAGGTGGTCGTGATATCTTAAATGCAATTAACGATAGATTACTTGATCCATTAGCAATGTTCTTATTTGAAAACAAGGATGATCTTCGTTCTTTAAGAGGAAGCAAGATTATCACTAAGGTAACAAAGGAAGGATTCTCTTTTGAGTTCTCTGAATAAATTCAATGTTGCATACATAAAGCTATGCACAAAAACTGAAGGACCTTTCAATAGATGTTGTATTTGGTTTCAGGGCTGCAATTTAAACTGCAAAGGTTGTTGCAATAAAGACCTTCAAGCCTTGGTTCCTAACCACATCGTTGATTTTGATAAGCTTGTTGAGATTGTAAAAGAAGCTAAGGATCAATTCGGAATAGAAGGAATCACTCTTAGCGGTGGTGAACCATCACTTCAAAGGGGACTGATTGACTTCAATAATACTATTCATGAATTAGGTCTTGGAATTATTATGTTCTCTGGTAAGAAGAAAGAGACTTTAAATCCAGAGCTTGTGAATTCAGTTGATTTGCTTATTGATGGTCCTTTCATTGAATCAGAACTAGATACCGATAGAGTTTTGCTGGGATCTAAAAATAAGAACCTTACTTTTATAACAGACAGATATCTAGCCGAGTCTGATTATTTTAACAACCCTGTTGCTATTGAAGAAATTACAGCAGAGGACTATATATTCATTAATGGAGATTAGTCATGGACAAGAAAAGAATAGAAAAAGAAATGAGAGAGTTGGAATTAAAGATTCATTATCACTTCAATGATATCTCTTGGCTTGCTAAGGCTATGGGCTCCATAAAGATTGAAGTTCCAGGACAAGGCAAAAATGGCTCAGAATATTCAAATGAAGGTCTAGCCACTGTGGGCGATACGATGCTTAAATCTGTAATTGCTGACCATCTTTATAGAACTAAGAACATTAGAACTAAAGGTGAGATAACAACTGCGAAGAGTGGCTTAGAGAATAATTCGACTATGCATAAGTTGATGCTTGGCGAAGGTTTGATATCTTATTCGTACAATGATCTTCATTTTTACAAAGATCCTAATATTCCAGACCATGAGAAAGTCGTATGTAAGGAACATGATCCATATGTGGAAGCGATAGTTGGTGCAGTTTATTACGATTCCAACTACGACACAACAAGAAGATGGATATTGAAATGGCTTATTCCATTGTTGGAAAGATACAAATAAAGAAAGGACCTTTATGGCAAGAAAACTAAAAGTATATGAGCAATCAATGAGTGGCAGCAGCTACACTCAGGTTCCAACCATTATTCTAAAAGGACAGTGGTTAAAGGCTGCAGGTTTCGAGGCTGGTCAATATGTCGAGGTTGTATGTGAAGGAAATAAGATCATTCTTTCAAAAACAACAGCACCAGAACTAACAACTAATAAGAGTTATTAATATATTAGTTATGAAATGAATGAGAATATTGTCTAATTCAACTGTACGCACTTTTGAATAAACTGTACGCACTTTTTAAGGGGTGTACGCAAATTGTATCAAAATAGGTATTTACACACAAATCAAACAATATTTATAATCATGCCGGGCAAACTTGTTTAAATATATTTTTATTTAATTAAAGATTAAATTATTTGACTTTAATAAAATATGTGATAAAATAAAAATATAAGGAGAAAATGGGCGTATGATAACTGATTATTATGTAAGAAGTCATTGTTATAATACATCATTGAAAGCTACAAACAATTTGCAAAAAGGACTTGTGTATAAAGATAATAAAGATTATGGTAAAGCTATTGAATATATTTCTAGCGCAAAATATTTACATGAGAGTGTATATAAAATAGGTAAATCTTTCGATGATAATGGAGTTATGAAAGAGGCTGAAGAAGGAATAGATAGATGCACGAAAATATTGGAGAATCTACCTAGAGAAAACGAGTCTAGAGAAGTTAGTTAAATAAAATTTAATCCTTAAGTTTAGATTTCTTTAATTAATTCTTAGAAGGTAAGCATTTGCTTACTTTTTTATTTTGTTTAAATTAATCTTTGTGATAAGATAACTATAAAAGAAAGGTTTGCTAAAATATTTGCAACAATTTTATTAAAACTTTTCTCAAAGAAAAATGTAGAAAATATAAAAAATAAAAAAAATTTAAAAAAAATTAAAAAATTTTTAAAAAACACTTGATTCTCGAGTAAACTCTAGTGTTACATTAGGGTTGTAGAAGGAGGGAATATGTATCAAATAGGAGAATTTGCTAAAAGAAATAATGTATCTATTCATACACTAAGATATTACGATAACATAGGTATATTAAAAGCACATAAGAAAGATGAGGATAGCACATTTCGTTATTATACAGATGACGATGAAAGAATCTTGAAGAATATCCATGTCTTGCAAAAATTTGGTTTTTCTATTGATGATATAGCGCATTTTTCTCGAGAAGTCGTCGAAAGAAAACTTAAAGAAATAGAGACAACAGCAAATTATTTTATAAAGAACATGTACTTCCTTCAAAATTTATTATGGGAGGAAAATATGGAAAATTTAAATTTTGAGGAATTACAAAAAAAGGCAGGGATAAAGACTTTGTCAATTTATCCACAAGGGCAATGGTTGTGCATGGGTACAACAAATAATTGGTATGATATTTTTGAATATAACCTTAAGAAAAGTGAAGATGAAATGGGACAGTTGTACTTTGCTAAAGATGAGAGTTACACAGAAACAGTTTGTAATTTGCGTGAAAAGGCAAATGTTCGTGCATTAACACAAAATTTCGAATTAAATAATGAAGAGTATGGATATTTAATACACAGAGATAAATTAATTGTCTGGAAGCGAATTTCAAGTAAAGAAAACAAATTTTATTGTTACAGAAATGTCGATAGCTATGAGTATACATTAAACGACATAGATGTCCTTATGGAAAGATATGCAAAACATAGAGAGCCTTTAAAACATGAAGCAGATGAAGAGATAATCAGGAAACTCTTAGGAGAATGGGAGTATAAGGGAAGTATAAAGGAAAAGGATATTTCAGATATACAAACTCCAGTTCATAATGAAAGGGCAGGAATAGGACCTTGGAAGCCTCATTATGCTTATCTTAAATTTAATAAGGATAGAACAGTTCAAACCATGAAAGATGGGGAAGTGTTAAATCTTATGGGATTAATAGGAAAGCAATTTGATACAAATAGAACAATGGGACACTTTGATGACGAAGGAATGGATACAATTTTTGGAAATCCAACAAAAATTTTCTTTATAATTAAAAAGATTGACGGAGAAGATTATTTGTTCCTTCAAGACACAGCAGTCTTGCATGAAGTAACTTTAAATGAAAATTATTGGTTCTATACAAGAGTAAAATAAAAATTAAATAATAATTAAAATTAAAGAGGTATTATTCCAATAATATCTCTTTTTTGTGGTTAATGGATTTAATAGAAAATGATATTAATTCCCAATTTTTTGTTTATCTTTTTGTTATGCTTGACATTAATTTTTTGTTTTAATATAATAAATTTGTATTATAAAAATAATTAATACAATTTTTTAAAATGTTTTAGGAGATAAATATGCAAATTTCAGTAACTGGTATTACTGGGAATATGGGACAAGCAACCCTTGAGGAACTTGTTAAAATTGAAGAAATTGAAAAATATAAATTCTTAGTATTACCTTATGATAGAAGAATAAAGAAGATATTAAGAAAATATAAAAAATATAGAGATAAATTTGAAATAATTTATGGAAGCATAGCCGATAAAAATAAATGTAAAAAGTTGGTTGATGGAAGCGATTATGTGATTAATTTGGCTGCAGTCATTCCACCTCATTCTGATCAAAAGCCATTAAAAGCTGTTGAATGCAATGAGGTAGGTGTCAAGACTTTGGTTGAAACAATTGAAGAAATCAAAACAAATCAACCTAAATTCATACATACTTCAACTGTTGCTCTTTATGGCAACAGAAATTATAAACATCCATGGGCAAGAATAGGAGATCCTCTTTTGGTTAGCCCATACGATATTTATTCAGCAACAAAATTAAGAGGGGAATTTGCAGTCCTTGAGTCAACAATAGAAAAATGGGCAGTTCTTCGCCAAACAGCAATGCTCCACAAAAACATGCTTTCAGACAATATGAGCGATGGACTTATGTTTCACACCTGTTTTAACGCACCACTTGAATGGGCTACAGCTCATGACAGCGGAGTGCTTATTGCCAATATTATAAGAAAAGATTTAAAAGAGGATTTGAATGAATCTTTCTGGAACAAATGTTTTAATATTGGTGGTGGAAGTTATAACTGCATCACAGGTTTTGATACTTTAAATGATGGGTTTAAGATTATTGGCGGTTCAGCCAAAGATTTTTTCAAGCCTTATTACAATGCTACAAGAAATTTCCATGGAGTATGGTTCTATGATAGCAAAAAATTGGACGACCTTTTTGATTATCAAAAACAAGATACAAAAGAATATTGGGAAGAGATTGCAAAAAGACATAAAATATATAAGGCTGGGAAAATTGTTCCAAAATCATTAATAGGGAAATTTGCAATTCAAAGACTATTCAAAAACAACAACTCTCCATATTACTGGGCAAAACATAACGATGAAGCAAGAATAATAGCTTATTTCTCAAGCTTTGAAGCATACAGAAATTTAGGCAGTGATTGGTCAAAGTTTAATTTGCTGGTTGAAAACAAAGACGAAAACGGGCAGTATATTGACTATAACGCTTTGCGTAAGGTAGAGAACGCAAAACTTATAGATTATTTCTATGATATTGATAAATCAGACAAAGACATAACAATTGATGACCTTAAAAATGTAGCTAAAGCTCATGGCGGAAAACTTTTGAGTAACGATTTTGATGGAGATTTATATAAAACTCTTGAATGGGAAAATCAAGATGGTGAAGTATTCAATGCAAAAGCCTACACTATAATAAGAGCAGGGCATTGGATAAATCCAATTTACTCATCAAACTGCTGGGATTTTGATAGACTGGCAAAGAAAGATGCTATTTTCTCACAAGTGTGGTATGATTCACATGATAAAGATGAAGATTATGTTTATTCTTTTGACGATAAATTTAAAGCTCAAATAAGAAAACTAGAAACAGAAGGAAAAGAATAATGAAAGTATTATTGTGTTATTTTTCTGGAACAGGAAATACCAAAAAAGTTGTAGACAAATATGTCGAGGCTTTCAATAAAAATGATGCAACAGTTGATGTATATAAAATAGAAGAAAACAATTTTAATTATAAGATTGAAGATTATGATATGATAGGTTTTGGTTATCCTGTCCATGCTTTTAATGCACCTTCAATTATTTTGAAGTTTGCAAAGACATTGCCTAAAGTGAATACAACAAAAAATGTATTTATAATAAAAACCTCAGGCGAACCATTAAAATTAAATAATATTTCTTCTTTAAAATTGACAAAAATTTTAAAAAGAAAGGGCTATAAGGTAACAAATGAATATCATTATGTTATGCCTTATAATATAATTTTCAGACATACTGACAACATGGCTTACAAAATGTGGCAAGCAGCGGAAAATGTTGTTCCAATTGATTGTAAAGAAATTTTGGATGAAAAAAAATCTTTGCTTAAAAGGGTGTTTTTAGGTGGCCTTTTAGCTTGGGTTTTCAGGATAGAATTTTGGGGTGGAAGATTCAATGGAAAGCGCTATAAAGTGAATGAAAATTGTGTCCATTGTAATCGCTGTGTAAACACTTGCCCAATGCACAATATAACAATTGAGAATGGAGAATTTCATTTTGGCAAAAATTGTATTATGTGTATGAGATGCTCTTTCTATTGTCCAAGAAATGCAATAAAAATAGGATTGTTTGAAAAATGGAAGGTAAACGGAGCATATAATTTTAATAATAAAAATGATAATGAAGAAGATAAGCATAAAAAATATTGCAAAAAATCTTACATAAAATATTTTGCAAAATGCGAAGAGAAAATCAAAAACGCACAAGTCGGCGCTGCAACTGAGCCATCACATGAAACTAAAGATGATGATGTAGAAGATGCTGTGAATGCTTAAAATGTTCTTATTATAAAGTCGTTAAAATATTGAATGAAAAATTTTTAGAATATAGCAATAATTGTTAGCAAATTAAACAAAAATATTATATAATGTTTTTATCCATAAAGAGTGTGCGAGGGACAGCCCCATTGACCACACAGCAACCTGATTTACTTTAAGGTGCTAAAGGCTGATCGATGGAATTACAGAAATATAGAAAATGAAATCCCATCGAAAGCGATGGGATTTTTTGATCACACCTTTATGTTTGACAAAAAATTAGAAAATAAAAAGATCAAAAAATAAAAGGAGAGATTATGAAAAGAATAGTTACAAGTGAAAGTGTAAATATAGGACATCCAGACAAAACATGCGACTATATAGCAGATGCGTTTTTAGATGAAGCATTAAGACAAGATAAATCCAGTCAAATGGCAGTGGAGTGCGCCATAAAGAATGACAAACTTTTCATTTATGGGGAAGCCACAACAAAAGCCAAGATTGATTATGAAAAAATTGCGAAAGAAATATTGAGAGATATAGGCTATCAAAACCAATTTAAGATTATAAAGGAGCTAAGCATTCAAAGTCCTGATATAAATCAAGCAGTTGTGAAAGATGTGCTATGTGCCAATGACCAAGGCATCATTTATGGTTATGCGACAAATGAAAGCAAAGAATTTATGCCACTTCCAATTATCATAGCACATAAACTTATGTTGTCGTATGAAAAATTTAGAAGACAAAACGCATCATATCATGCAGATGCAAAATGTCAAGTTTCAATTGCTTATGAGGATGAAAAGCCAACTAACATAGACACCATTTTAATATCAGTTTCACATGATGAAGAATTGACAAATGAAATGATAAAAAATGATGTGATGAAAAATGTTGTAGAAAAAGTTTTAGATGAATATAAAACGCTTTGCAACGATGCAACTAAATATATAATAAATCCAAGCGGAAAATTTACAATATATGGCTCATTTGGTGATAGTGGATGTGTTGGGCGTAAAATTGTAGTGGACAGCTATGGAGGTGTAGGCAGAGTTGGAGGTGGATGTTTCAGTTCAAAGAATGCAACCAAGGTTGACAGATCTGGAGCTTATTATGCCAGATATGTTGCCAAAAATATTGTTGCACGAGGACTTGCTGAAAGATGTGAAATTCAAGTAAGCTATGGAATAGGTTTAGAAAAACCTATCAGCATTTATATTGATTGTTTTAATACAAACAAAGTTTCAATGGAAAAAATTGAAAAATTTGTGAATGAAAATTTTGACTTTTCGCCTCAAAATATAATTGATGAGCTTGATTTACTAAGACCAATTTATAAAGAAACTGCTTGCTATGGACATTTTGGTAGAGAGAAGTTCCCATGGGAAAAGATAAAGGAAATAAATACAAAAACACTCTGATAAAAATTTTATAATATTTTGTCAAAATATTGACAATTCAACTTTATAGATTTAAAATATATATGCAAAAAGAGGTGCATATATGGATTGGAACAAAATTTGGGATGATATTGTCAATTTTTTCAAAAATAATGCCTGGAATATTGTGATTTTTGTTGCAGTTTTGATTATTGGTATAATAGTCATAAAATTGATAATGAACATCATCAGAAAAGTTTTAAATAAGACAAAACTAGAAAAAATAGCAGTTGGTTTTGTTTGCGCTATTTTAAAAATATGTTTTTATTTGATTTTAGTGCTTATTTTACTCAGCATAATTGGAATAGAAATAACTGGTTTGTTGACGGCATTAAGTGCTTTGGTGTTAGCTATTGGTATGGCACTACAAAACATCATAGCCAATGTTGCAAACGGAATTGTTATTGTTTCCAACAAGATGTTTAAAAAGGGCGATTACATTGAGATTAATGGCGAAGAGGGAAATGTTGTTCAAATAAATTTCTTGTTTACAACCATTTTGACAGGGGATAACAAGAGAATAACAATACCAAACTCTACAATAGTAAACAATCCAGTTGTTGACTATGATTCAAGCAAAACTAGAAGAGTGGAACTTAAGTTTAGTGTAGCATACGAAGCAGATGTTGAGCAGGTTAAGGCTCTCATCAAAAAATGTATGATAAGCAACGGTAAGGTTCTGTTAAATCCTGAGCCTTTCTGCCGACTTAACGCACTTAATGCAAGCAGCATTGAGTTTTTGGCTAGATGCTGGTGCGACAGCGAAGACTATTGGGATGTATACTACGATGTGTTGGAACTTGTTTATAACGAGCTTAAGAGAAACAATATTTCAATACCTTATGATCAAGTTGAAATTAGAGAGCGTAAAGATAAAGTTACACTACCAGTCAATTTTAAAGGCATACCTGAAAGAGTGGAAAAAGAGAGAAAGGAAACAACAGATATTGACTTAGAGAATGTTGATTTTACCGCACTTATAAAGAAATCCAGAATTAAACATAGAAAGAAAAAGGAATATTTAAATAAGATACATACAGAATTTCGTAACAAAATCGACAATGTCGCAGCATTTAATAAGTCATCAAATAAATATATGCGCTCAAAATCATTTAAAAAATTAAGAAAAAGACATTTTAAGTTAAAAAATAAATAAATTAATTTATAAATAAATTGATTAAAAAAATTAAATAAATAATAAATATTAAATAATAAAAAATAATGAGGAATTAATTAAAAATAATTTTGGAGATAAAAACTATTTCAAAAATTATCTTGATTTATCTTCAAAATTATAATATACTAATTATAGATTTAGGAGGTATTATATAAGATGCGCACATTTTCTTGCTAATAAAAAAACAAAACACATAAATATTATGTTGTTTTGTCATGCAAGAAAATGTATTATAATATCAATATCACTTTAATTTTATAACAGATAAAGGACGGGTTTTATATAATCTCTTTCTGTATAGAAGTTGAATTGTTGCATTTTCTTGCAACAATTTTCTTTTTTAAGGAGGAGTTATGGCGAAGATAGAAATAAAGAATTTAACATTTGGTTATACATCAAATGATTTGATATTTGATAAATTAAATTTGAATTTAGATTCATCATGGAAAATCGGATTGTTGGGCAGAAATGGAAAAGGAAAGACAACCTTGCTTAAATTATTGTGTGGTCAATTGGATTATCAAGGAGAGATAAAAAGTGATGTTAATTTAACTTATTTCCCAGTAAAGATTGAAAATAAGAGCGATAGTTTGCAAACAATAATTGACGAGCAATTCCCTAATTTGGAAAGTTGGAAGATAATAAGAGAACTAAGTTTGCTTGATTTTGATTTGGATTTACTATACAATTCTTTTGATAAACTAAGCGGAGGAGAAAAGGTTAAATTCCAACTTGCGATACTATTTGCAGACGACTATTCTTTTGCTCTTTTAGATGAGCCAACCAATCATTTGGATGAACTTACAAAATCAAAAATTTTAAGATATTTAAAAAACAAAAAGGGGTTTATGGTTGTATCACACGACAGAGCATTTCTTAATGATTGTGTAGACCATATATTATCTTTAAATAAAACATCTATTGATTTGATTAAAGGCAATTATGCAACATGGCTAAGAGAATTTGAAAATAATATAAAGTACGAAAAACAAGAAAACGAGAAAATAGAGAAAGAAATAAACAAACTTGAAAAGAGCAAAGATAGATTAAATAAGTGGGGCGATGAGGCTGAAAAAGAAAAGTTTGGAGGAAAGTTGCCAAACGGATTAAAACCGGATAGAGGGGCGCTAGGAAAGAAGGCAGCAAAGATAGTAAAGCGTGCCAAATCTACAGAAAAAAGGATAGAAAAAGATATTGAAGAAAAAAGTAAATTATTAAAAGATGTTGACAAGGTTGAAGATTTGAAAATTATATCAAAGGATACATTCTCAGCTGGAGTGAACATTATTTATGCCCAAAATCTATCAAAAAAATATGGAGAAAGAGAAATTTTTTCTAACTTAAATTTCACTATAAACGCAAATGATAGAGTTGCCATCATTGGTGAAAATGGTTGTGGTAAGACAACACTGCTCAAAATTTTGCTTGGTGAGATTCAAGATTATCAAGGACAATTATATAAAAAGCCCAATCTTACAATTTCCTATATAAATCAAGATACATCATTTTTAAAAGGAAGCCTAAGAGAATATATAGAGGATAATAAAATCAATCCGACAATATTCTTCACAATTTTAAGCAAATTAGGTGTTAAAAAGGATTTTCAAAGCAACCTAGAAAATTTAAGCGAAGGTCAAAAGAAAAAGATTTTGATTTCAAAATCCTTGTCTGAACAAGCGGATTTGTATATATGGGATGAACCATTAAATTATGTTGATATATTGTCGCGTGAGCAAATAGAAAAACTGATATTGTCAAATAATTTAACAATGATTGTGGTGCAACATGATAAAATTTTTATTGACAAAATAGCAAATAAAATGATATATTTATAATATCAGAGGGTAAAATTGCAAAATATTTGCAAAAGCCTGAAGACTATGCAAAAGTAAAAAACAAAATCAAATAATTTTAAATAAAATTTTTTGATATGTTTGAATTTTGCTTTTGCAGTCTATAAAAAGGGGGATAAGGTATGATTTGTGGAATTATAACACTTCTTTTTGGTGTACTTTCAATTATAATGTTCTCTCAACCAATAATAACCATGTATGGTTCTGGTGCTGAGGGCGGAGTTGAAACAGTTGATATTGGAGGAAGTTGTTTTGACTTTATAAGTTTTGGAGAACACCAAAGTGTATATCAGACAACCGCATCAGTGTTTTTGATTTTGTCTTTAGTGTTTGGCGGTATAATGTTGTTGTTGACACTTGTCAATCTCATAGCAAGAGCTGCAAACAATAAGGCATTTATAGGAGCAAAGGTAGCCGCACTATTTTTCTTCTTGTGTATGCTTGTGACTGTTATTATGGTAGGTGTGTATTGTATTAAAGATATTCCAGGTTGGGAAATATTGAAAGATGCAGGAATTTATATTACTGCAGGTTGGGGATTGTTGGTTGCTTTTGGAAGCTCGCTTATATGTATGTTATTTGCACCAAGAAAGAAGAAATAACAAGCTTAAAAATACTTAAAAAAAGCGAATAATCATATTCGCTTTTTTATTTCGTTTTCCCAAATGGTTATATCAAATCTAGCATTTGCAGGACTTGTAGAAGGCATGCAAATTGCATCAATTTTCAAATCAGCAAAATAGCTATTATAAAGCTTGAAGGAAAATTTTCCATTGCATAATATTCCGTTGATACTAGGATGATTTTTTAAAAGAGTAGGGATATTAGCAATTTTATAATTTGATTTTTTCAAAGCTAAATCACTCGAACCTTTAAGATTTGATTCAATCACAACATCCCAAAGGGCAATTTTGTGTTTTCGACATAATTCTTTTTTCTCTTCAATAGATTTTGGTTGATTTTCGTTAAAAATATATGCAAGCATTTTCCAAAATCTATTTTGAGGATGCCCATAATAGAACAAGTTTTCGCGTGATTTGACAGATGGGAAAGAGCCAAGGATGAGAATTTTACTGTCATTATCAATAAGGGGCTCAAAACCTATATTATTATTTAAATCTATATTTTCTTTCATAATTTTTTCCTATATAGAGATTATATAATAAAAATGTCTAAACTTCAAATTAATTGTAAAATTATGTTTGGCAAAAATTGATAAAAATTATATAATATCCTAAAAGTGTAAAATGGAGGTAATATGATAAATATAACAATTGATGGACATGTTGGAAGCGGTAAAAGCACACTTGCAAAAGGTATAGCAAAAGCTCTTAATTTTAAAACTTTTGATACAGGGGCAGTTTATAGAAGCTTGGCATGTGCTTTTAGGGAAAAATATACTGAGGTAAATGAAGAAAATATTAATGAATTTATTAAAGACATAAAAGTGCAGATAAAATTTGAAAACGATTTGCAACATGTTATTGTTGACGGCGAAGATTTTACTCCATATATAAGAACAGAAGAAATATCTATGCTATCTTCAGTCATTTCACCATATCAAGTTTTGAGAGATAAAGTGACAACATTACAAAGAGATTTTGCTAGAGTTTATAATTGTGTAGTGGAAGGAAGAGATATTGGGACTATAGTTTTGCCTGATGCTGATGTTAAATTCTTTATAACAGCAGATGAAAAAGTCAGAGCGAAACGCAGATTTGAGCAAATTAAGGATAAAAAAGATAGCCCTAGCTTTGAAGAAATTTTAAAAGATTTAAGGGAGAGAGATTATAAGGATGAGCATAGAGCTGTTGCTCCATTGAAACCTGCAAACGATGCTATTATTATTGATACAAGCGATATGAGCCTTGAAGAAACAATAGATAGGTGTGTCAACATAATAAAAGAAAAGGTTAGTTTAAATTAAAAAACTTGCTTCAAAGTACGACCTTTATAGATTGAAATGGTTGCATTTTAAAAATATAGATAAAACTTGCATAATATATTGCAAGTTTTTTTAATTTTATTGAAATTTTATTTAAAATATGTTAATATAAACTATGTGATGTTAAAATTTAAGCAAGTTAAATTTTAATTTTGCTAAACGCAAAAACCCAATAAATTGTGTTCATCACAGTATGTATGACCATCAGCCTCACTCTTGCAAGCAAGTTCGGCTTCCGATAATATAAACTATGTGATGTTTAAATTTTATTGTCATAAATTTTATAAATTCTAAACGAATTTAAGTGCTTGCGTCCTTCATCACATATTATGTAAAAACATCGATTTCACTTAAATGATGTTTCACACACTTTACTCAACTTTTGATTGTATAAAATATGATGATAAATCAATGTAGGAGGGGGATATGAAAGGAATAAGTTATTATCCAGCAGAAAACAATGGTTTATTAAGGGATAATTGTGCTGACTTTTTCATGTCTATAAATGGGAAAAATAAAACTTTTAATCAGATGTGGGATGAATTTAAAAATGATATTGTTGGAGATGATAGCTTTTTAGTGCATTTAGACTTGTATGATAGCTGCAAAGAAACAATAGAACAAATCAAAAGAGGTTCATTAACTCACGACTATTTTATGTATCGCCCTCAAAAGTTTTTTGATTTGTTATGTCAATATTATTATATTCATAATAATTATAAGAATACAAACAGACCTGAGTTAGATGTCAGCACTCTTCATTTTTTTGTAAGAAATATTGTTTCAAAGGGTGCAAATATTGAAGAGATGAAGAAGTATATTTTGGCAGGAGCGTTATTCAATGTTGATACAATGATTGATAATGTTCATGGCGATTATACGATTTTAGAATCTAAGATGAGGTTCTCTAATGGAATGATGAAATATTTGGATGGCTTGAAGACTGCTTCTCCTTATGAAATAGTTTTTCAGGATGCTATGCAACTGCATAGTAGTGTAGATGAAAGTACGAAAAGAGTAAATATGAAAAAATATTCTGAAGATTTCACTCAATACGATTTAAAGATGCTACAAAACATAGCACAATCCAAGATTTCAAATTATTTTTTGAATTCAATTTTAGCTTATAGATATTCTAAAGATTTGCCAAAAGCTATGAATAATCCTCTTGCAAAACAGATATTTGAGATAAGAAAACCTTACGCAGATAATTATAAGAGGGCAAAAGGCGTCTTTATATATTCTTTAAAGGATGATATAAAGGAAGAACTAGCCAAACTTATCCGAAATAGTGACATAAAGGGGCTTTATACAGATGCACTGAATTTTTATGATTATGGATTTACTTCTAAAAGGGAGTTAAGAGAATTTGATAGTGCAGTGCAAGTTCTTTATAATTGTTTGGATAGGATGAAAGCTCAAGAAGATTACAACGAAAGAGTATGAAATCTTTAAGGAAAGACTTAATGAAACGAAAAAAATCTTGTGTTTTAGTCACAAGATTTTTTGTTTGAAAATAAAATTGTTAATGTTTATAAATAATAATTTATAAAATCAACCACAACGGGTGCTGGCATATCACGGTATATTAAAAAAAAGGTAAAAAAAGCGAAAAAAGTTTAAAAAAAGAGTTGACATAGAGAGGAGGAATGTGGT
>CAKNRR010000002.1 GCA_930990975.1 uncultured Clostridia bacterium
GGACCGACCGGTTATGAGCCGGTTGCTCTAACCAACTGAGCTAAAGGCCCAATTACAAACTTCACTCAACATCATAGAAGTATAAGAGTGGTCGGGGTGGAGAGGCTCGAACTCCCGACCCCATGGTCCCAAACCACGTGCGCTACCAACTGCGCTACACCCCGGCAACAAGTTTGCAAAGCTATTTTAATATAAAAATAAGATTATGTCAAGAAAAAATGAAAAATTTTTTTAAAAATTTTATAATTTTTATTAAAACATGTATAAACAAAAAATATTATCTTTTGTTTATAAACTATAATATGAAAATAACCATATAAATGCGTCAAATGAATAATTAAAGTCGATACAATAAGCTCATATAGCTTGAAGAAATCAAAATAGTTGTGTTATAATAATTTATATGAAAGAAAAAATGTGGAATCCTTGGCATGGATGTCATAAATATAGCGAAGGTTGTTTAAATTGTTATATGTTCAAGTTTGATAAAGAGCGTGATATTGATTCTAACATAGTCTATAAAACAAAGGACTATACGATGCCAATTAAGAAAGATAGGGAAGGATTGTATAAGCTCAAATCTGACTCATGTGTAAATGTGTGTCTGACATCTGACTTTTTTATAGAGGAGGCTGATGAATGGCGAAAAGATGTTTGGAAGATGATGAAGTTTCGTAGCGATGTAAAATTTATTCTTTTCACTAAAAGAGCAAATCGAATAAAATCTTGCTTGCCAGAAGACTGGGGAGATGGTTATCCTAATGTTGGTATAGCTTTAACAGTTGAAAATCAAAAGCGAATTGATGAGCGCATGCCACTGTTTTTGGAAATAAAAGCTTCTTATAAGATAGCTTTAGTCTCTCCGATGTTAGAAAAGGTAAACATAGAGAAATATATAGAATCAAGCCAAATAGATGAAGTTTCATGCAGCGGTGAAAACTATAACAATGCACGCCCATGTGACTATGAATGGGTGAAAGATTTGTCTGAGCAGTGTAAAAGAAATAATGTTACATTTAAATTTTTTCATACAGGTTCTAATTTTATAAAAAACGGGAAAATCTATCACATTCCATATAATAAAGGAAAAGAACAAGCCCGAAAGGCATATTTAGATTATAAATCAACTTAATTGTTCATAAGCATTAAAGTTCGCTTAAATATTAGCGAGTTTTTGTTAAAATAATTAAAATATGCCGTCATTTTTACTTGGCCGGGGGGGGGAGAATGATATAATAATTTTATAATATTTTGAGGTGTAAAATTGAAAAATAAAATAAATGAAAAATTTTTATTAAAGTTATTAACATTTATTGTATTTTGTTTCTGTTTAGTAGCAGGAATTTGTTTCTTAGGGAATGATAATTTTCAATTTGATAATACAAGCGCATCGGAAGTTTATGCAAATATAACAATTAAAGTTCAAGTAAAGCAGCCAGGCTCAAATACATGGAAGAATCAATTATTTCTTAATGATGCCGAAGGCAATGCAGTATATTTTGAAGGACCGATAGCAAACTTAACAGCAAGTTCTGATGAGGAGTTGTATATAGATGGCGACTAAATAGAGGGATCTAGTGTAAAAAATAAAAGCTATTCAGTGGAAAGTTCGCTTACTATAAATTTACGAGCACGTAGATGGTCTTTTTTAGACACAAATCTTACTTACAGCGTAGTGGTATCTGCACCTGAAGGTAATCAAGATAATAATCTTGAGTATATGGAAGTAGGATATATGGCAGATAGCAAAAATGGGAACTCAATTTCTGATTCTATTGAGGGTTCTGGTAATACAAATAATCATACGCTTGAAGTTAATTATAGACCATTAACTCATAAAACAGATTTTTATAATGATTCTACACTTTTAGAAACTATTACTCAAGAAAATTTTGCACATTGGGTTTTCCCTTCAGAAAATCCGACTAAAACAGGGTATACATTTGATTATTGGTATTTTAGTGCGAAATTAAATTCAAAATCCGTAGTGAAAATGCTAAAAAATACACTTGGAACCAACAGAAAAGTTGAAGCTCGTTGGAAAGCCAATACATATACAGTGAAATTTAATGGTAATGGAAGTACAAGCGGAAGGATGAGTGATCAAAGTTTCACATATGATACTGCACAAAAATTAACAACAAACGCATTCAAAAAGACGGAATATAACTTTTCAGGTTGGGCAACATCTTCAAGTGGAGGGGTGTCATATAGTGACGGTCAAAGTGTATCAAATCTTACATCAACAAATGGTGGAGTAATAAACCTTTATGCAGTGTGGAAGCCAAACATATATACAATAACTTTAGATAGACAAGGGGCGACAAATGGGTCAAGTTCCGTTACAGCAACATATGGGAGTGTAATGCCATCAATAAGTGTTCCAACAAAGACAGGATACACATTCCAAGGCTATTATACAAGTACAAATGGAGGAGGGACAAAATATTACAATTCCAATGGAACGAGTGCAAGAAATTATGATATAGCGAATAGTACAATCTTCTACGCCTATTGGACACCAATAAGTTATAGTATAAACTTTGACATAGGTAATAATGGTTCATGGCCAAGTTCATCACCAACAAACAATACTCAATATGACACGGCATTAAATGTACCAAACCCTAAATCACCAACAGGCTATACTTTCTCAGGTTGGACAGCAAGTGGCAGCAATTTTAATTCAACAACAGCAAGAATAGGGACAAGCACAAACAACTGTAATACTACATGGAATGGGACAACAAAGACAAAGAATACATATTTTAAAAACCTATCATCAACCAATAGTGGGAAAGTAACAATGACAGCCAATTATACAGCCAATAGTTACACAGTGAGATTCAATCCAAATGGAGGAACAGTATCACAAACGACAAAGAGTGTAACCTATGACAGCACCTATGGAACACTACCAACACCAACAAGGACAGGATATAAATTTACAGGCTGGACACTGAATGGAACAACAATAAGCTCAACAACAAAAGTTCAGACAGCAAGTAATCATACATTGATAGCGCAATGGGAAGCAAATGAATATACAGTAACCTTTGACCCAAATGGCCAAGGAGGGACAGTAAGTCCAACAACCAAGACAGTAACCTATGATAGCACCTATGGAGATTTACCAACTCCAACAAGAGCAGGATATATATTTATTGGCTGGTATACAAGTGATAATGGAGGAAGCCATGTATTATCAAATACAACAGTAAAGACAGCAAACAATCACTTACTTTATGCCCACTGGCAAGATACATGGGCAAACCATACAGAAGCACCAAGCCTAAGAGTGCCAAGTAATCCAAACAATGCAAGCAATCCATACATAATCGACACACCAGGGAATTTAGCATGGCTAGCAATGCAAGCACAGATAAAACACTTTAGTGGATATTTTGAACAAACAACAAATATAGACTTAAGCGGACATAAATGGCTCCCAATAGGCACAAACACATATTCATTCAAAGGTTTCTATGATGGAAAGGGATATGCAATCACAGGGCTAGAAACTGCTCCAACAACAAATGTATCCAACTCAACCTCAGTCAACTCCTATGTAGGATTATTTGGGAATACCAACGGAGCAAAACTTAATAACATTTATATTAAAGGTGCAGACATAAAAGGTCATACAAATGTAGGTGGAATAGTAGGTTATGCCAGCGGTTCAACAGTGCTTACAAGCTGTGGTTTCAGTGGAACAATATCAGCCCAAGCAAATAGCGGAGCATTGATAGGGAACTCAGCTTCAACCACAGTGCAGATGACAGATTGCATAGTTTTCTCAGCAAATGTAGACAAGCTTAACTCAGGCTCAGCAACCACGACAAGCACAGTTTATGTACTTAATGGAAAGAAAGGCTATATAGGCTCAAGCTTTACAAACTGGGTATTTGTAAGCGGGATGCCATATCCAGTGCCAAAAGGATTGTCTTGGCTTGCACAAGGAGGCGAACAGGCTACTCTAACCGATATACAAAATTGGGTAAATAGTTGATTAAAGATTATTGAAAGTATATATTTTAAAAAGTAATAACTGAGTTTTATCAAAAATAATTGTATGCTAAAATAAACAATTTTGAGTTTTAAAAGATTTATTATTTTTATATAAATAAATCTAAAAATTAATAATTTGAATGGTCAAAAGGAAAAAGGAACAAGATTACGCTTGTTCCTTTTTTTGTTAATTTTATTTCTCTTAAAAATCTAAATATAATGATTTTTTCGATAAAACCTCCAAAAATTCTTAAGAACGAATGTGTTATATTGATAATGAGAAAACGAGGAGGTGAAGAAATAATGCATATAAAAAGTAAACTTTATAACAAAACATTATATGTATTGTTGTGTGGTGAGTTGGATGAGCATTCGGCAACACATGTAAGAATGACATTGGATAATATTTTTTCAAATGGCAACTTTAATCAAATAATTATAGACTTGTCAGAGTTGGAGTTTATGGATAGCACAGGTATAGGGGTGCTTATAGGAAGATACAAGAGGATGAAGAATAGGAATATACCAATTTTTATTTGTAATCCCTCAAAGCATGCAGAAAAGATTTTTAAAATGACAGGGCTATATGAAATTATGCCTAAAATTGTATAAGGAGAGATGAATGAAAACAAATAATTTTATGGAAGTAACATTTAAAGCTATATCAATAAATGAAAGTTTTGCACGATTGTGCGTTGCGGGCTTTTGTATTCAGTTAAATCCTTCTATAGATGAAATAGGGGATATAAAGACTGCAGTGTCAGAGGCAGTAACAAATTGTGTTGTTCATGCCTATCCAAAACATAATGGAACGATAACACTTAGATGCGAAATTGAAAATGATATTATAAAAATTGTTGTAAAAGATCAAGGAATAGGAATTAAAGATATAGACAAAGCAAGAGAGCCTTTTTATACAACAAAGCCGAGTGAAGAACGAAGTGGAATGGGTTTTTCAGTGATGGAAAGCTTTATGGATAAAGTTGAAGTCGAGCATAATGGCGATAAGGGGCTTGTTGTCACTATGTATAAGCAAATTATTTCAAGTGAAAAGCAGGTGGGAAATGCTTGATAATGAGCTTATATTGCTTTTAGTCAAAAAAGCTCAAAGTGGAGATCAAGAAGCTAAGACAAAATTGATAGAAGAGAATTCGCCATTGATAAAAAGTATTTTGAAGCGATTTAAAGATAAGGGGGTAGAATATGAAGACTTATACCAAATTGGTTGTATAGGTTTTCTTAAAGCTATCAAGAATTTTGATCCAAGCTTTAATGTCAAATTCTCAACTTATGTAGTGCCTATGGTAATAGGCGAGATAAAGCGTTTCATGAGAGATGATGGTTCAATAAAGGTTTCAAGGGCGCTTAAGTCGTTAAATTTGCAAATAAACAAATATATAGAAAATGTTTTGTCAAAACAGCAATCAAAGCCCACAATAGAAGAGCTGGCTAAACATTTCAATGTAGAGGAACAAGAGATTGTTATGGCGATGGATTCGGCTAAAATGCCTGTTTCAATTTATGCAAAGATAGAAGACGATAGTGATTCAGCAAGCATTATAGATAGAATTGAATCTGAAGAAGATTATAATGAAAAGATGGTTGATAATATAGCATTGCGAGAAGTTGTAAAAAAGCTTGATGAGAGGGATAGAAAAATAATTTTGCTAAGATATTATTTTGACCGTACTCAAAGTGAGATTGCAAAAGAATTGAAAATATCACAAGTGCAGGTTTCTAGGTTAGAGAGCAAAATACTTGATAATTTAAAATCTAAGTTGTTATAACACATTATATAGTATATTGTCTATCATAAATAATACCATATATAAACATTAAATAGGATATTATAAAACCCCTTATTTGTTTTAAGGGGTTGTTTTTGTTAATTATAAAATTTAATTTTATCCATTTTGCCTATAGTTTTTTTATTTGATTGCTCCTTTGAGTTGTTGTCTTTGATTTTATTAAAAGCTATATTGAGTTTGGTTTCAGAGCTTTTTAAAGAATCTGATTTTATATTTTGATTTGCGCTATTGTTGAGCAAATTGATGCGGAGCTTTTGATCTTTGTTGTTTTCATTTGATAATTTATTATTGTCGATGTTTTTGTTGGGTTCGACAATGTTTTTGTTGATAGAAGATTGTGGATTGCTGTCATCTTTTTTGATGATATGCTTAATTAAATTGCTGGCATTTTTACTTGTTTCTGCTAGATTACTCCCTCTGTTTTTATGTTTGATATTTTGATTTTTTGGACTGTCTTTTATATTGTCTTTGATCTGATTTTTTGCAGAGTCCTGTTCAATATTTTGCTTTTCATTATTATTTTGAACAGGTTGATTTTCTAAATTGATTGTGTTTATATAGGCGCCATCAAACTGATTCCCGTTATTGTAACCATTATTATAATTGTACGGCATATATCTATAGGTGTCAATATTTCTGTTTAACGGATAAAATGAATCGGTATTCCTGTTTGGATTAAATCTTCTATTTAAATTGTTTGGATAATATTGATTGTTGTAAGGGTAATTATAAGGATTGAATCTTTGGTTGTTATAGGTCCAATTATTATAATTGCGATTTCTGTAATTTTGATAATTATTTGTTAGATTGTTGTTTTGATAGTTGTTTCCTGTATAGTTGTTTTTTGTATATTCATAATTGTAATCAAGTTGTTTGTTTTGGGCTTTGTTTGTGCTTTGGTCTTTGTTTAAATAAGTGTCGATATTAGATTTTATTCCTGTGTTATTTTTTGTGTCGTTGTTTTCATTATTATTTAAAGTGTTTAAATTATTGTTATTTTCATTAAGGTTGTTTGTGTCTTGGTTTTGGTATTGTGGATAATAATTCCAGTCTATGTTTTGCCCATTATTAAAGTTATTGTAGTTATTGTAATTGTTGAAATTGTTGTAATTATTGTTAGCGATATTCTCGTTATTTGGTGTATTACTTGTTTGATTTTGTGACGAGTACAATAAATTAGCAACTTCACTCATTGTGTTTAAAAGATTATTCAAATATGCCTTTCTTTCGTTCATGATATTAAAAAGTGATTGATAGGCACTTGTCGCTTTTTCGGCACTTAGAGATTTTCCTTGAGTGTATTTTTTGATTTGTTTGACATAATTGTCGACATCAGATTTTGAATCACTGATATAATCAGTGTATTTGTCAATGTCGCTTGTCAAATTATTCAAAGCTGTTACGGTATCTTTATTTAATTTATATTTTGTTTTGTTTGATTTTAAATAGCTTGACATTGATAAAATGTCTTGTCTAAGATATTCTTCTTCTAGCATTGTTCTGTATGACAATGATTTTAAATCTTGCAGTTTATTTGCATAGTTGTCGTCGCCGTTTGCGTTGTAAGTGTTTAAATAGCTTACCTGAGATATTTCATTGTCATCTACTGTATTTACGACATCAGTGGTTTTGTCTAGTTGAGAATTCAAGTTCTTGACAGCTTGAGAGCTGTCATTTGATGAGCAGCCAGCTAGTGTCAAACAGGACAATAAACATATTGACGAAATAATAACTTTTTTCATAGATCCTCCTAATTTTTATTAGTTTGTGCAAGTTAAAGAAAAATATACAAAGATATAATTGACTTGTTTGAAGGTTTTGATGTTTAAAATAAATATAAAGAGGGAATAAAAATATTGTACAATAGGAGTTTTCATGGATAATTATATGGACACTAAGAAAAGAAATGAGGCTTATAACCGCTATGTAAAGGCAAAAATACCTCAAACCAAGCCATGGCCAAGCTTATTTAATTCATTTTTGGTTGGTGGTATAATTTGTTGTATAGGACAAGGAATCAATGATTTGATTTTGCTATGGTTTCCTAATATGGCAGAGCAAAGTGCGTGGGCTTATACGCTCATAGCATTAATTTTTATAGCTTCATTTTTGACTGGAATAGGGGTATATGACAAAATAGGTAAATTTGCAGGTGGAGGGTCAATAGTGCCTATTACGGGATTTTCAAATTCTATAACTTCTCCGGCTATTGAGTTCAAACATGAAGGAATTATTTATGGCATTTGTGTCAAGATGTTTACTATTGCTGGTCCAGTTATTGTGAGTGGCGTTGTGGCGAGTTTTATAGTTGGTGTTATATACTTATTTATTTAAGTTGTTTTTTAAAATGAAGTGCATGCAAAGATAAGGAATAAAGGATTCATATTTCTAAGGGGTGAAAATGTATACAAATCAGACGGTTATTTTTAAACATAAACCTGTTATAATTGGGAGCTTTTCTATTGTTGGACCAAAAGAAGGGAAAGGTAATTTTGGTCCTTATTTTAATTATGTTATGAAAGATGACTGCTTTGGAGAAAAGAGTTATGAAAAGGCTGAAATGAAGATGCTGAAAACGGCAATTGTAGGAGCTATTGAAGATGCGAAGATAAAAGCAAGTGATGTTAATTTGTTGCTTGCTGGTGATTTGTTAAATCAAATAATATCCTCGTCTTATGCTGCAAGAGATTTTGATTTTGCTTTTTTGGGACTTTTTGGAGCGTGCTCAACTATGGCTGAAAGTATGGCTATTGGGGCGTCGCTGATTGATGGACATGAGTTTGATACCGTGGTTTGTTCGACTGGTTCTCATTTCTCAACAGCTGAAAGACAATTCCGTTTTCCTCTAGAGTTAGGCAATCAAAGACCTCCTACATCTCAATGGACAGTAACAGGGGCTGGAGCATGTGTTTTGTCAAATAAAGGGGTTGGACCGCGAATAACGATGGCGACATTCGGAAAGGTTATTGATTATGGTATCATGGATGTGAATGATATGGGGGCAGCAATGGCTCCGGCAGCAATGAACACGATGCTTGCTCATTTTAGAGATACAAAAACAACTCCTGACGACTATGATTTGATAGTGACTGGCGACTTAGGAAAACTTGGTAGTGAAATATTAATAGATTTGATGGAGGACCAAGGGATAAAACTTGGCTTAAATTATAATGATTGTGGGCAAATGTATTTTACTAGAAACCAAAATACATTGTCAGGAGGAAGTGGATGTGGGTGTAGTGCTACGGTTTTGAATTCGTATATAATAAAGAAGTTGAGGACTGGCGAGTATAAAAGAGTTTTGTTTATGCCTACAGGGGCTTTAATGTCAACAACTGCAACACAACAAGGGGAAACAATACCTGGAGTATGCCATGCTATTGTATTGGAATGTGATGAAAGTGTTAAGGATAAAAAAGTAAAAGATGTTACATTGAGTAGGTCTAAAAATAAAAAGATTCTTGAAACGGTTGAAGAAAATAGCCAGAAATAAAAACAATTTTCCATATTGGGAGAAACTTGGTAAGTGATATTTGAATAGAATTTTTTGGCTTGAATTTGTTAAAAATGCTCAAAATCTTTATTCATATCCTTATTTATAAACAAAACTTAAATAAAAGAAAAACGACAAATACAGTTTGATTCTTACCATTAATCAAACTTGATAATTAAAGGAAAGGATGGAAAAATGTTTGTTCGACATAAAATTTATGTAGTGGTAACCTATAAAAAGAGATGGGTAGTAAACTGTGAAAAGAAGTGAGCGTGATTATTGGGAATAGAACTTGTTGTGAAGGTTGATTCATTAAGAATTTGAAAAAAAATGTGAATGCGAAAAGTTTATTTTTATATAAGATAAAATGAAGGAGTGGTTATGTATTATCTTTGGGTGTTTTTGATAGGTGGATTTGTTTGTATGCTAGGACAGGTGCTAATAATATATACAAATATAACATCAGCTAGAATATTGGTTACATTTGTTATAATCGGTGTTTTGTTGCAGGCGTTTGGAATTTTTGATCCAATATCAGAATTTGCTAGGGCGGGAATAAATGTTCCAATAATAGGGTTTGGTGCATCTTTGGCTAAGGGTGCGATTTCAGGGGCTCAATCAAAGGGGCTTTTGGGAGCTTTTACTGGTGGGCTTGAAGCAACAGCGGGTGGTATTGCGGCTGCGATATTGTTTGCTTTCATATTTAGTTTGATTTTTAAATCTAAAACAAAAAGCTAATAAACACAATATAAGCTATTATGCTTATAAAACATAATACTAAATAAGCTATTATGCACTGCATAATAGTACTTTTATTTTTATTTGCAAAAATAAGTCAAAATTTGTCGATTATAGACATATATATATCTTGTGCAAGATTGTCAAGTTGTAAAAAAGAAAAAAAAGAAGATGTCTAAGAAGGCAAAACGTAGATTATTTTTAGTAATTGTTTTAGCAATTATTATTTTGATTTGTGCCTATTATTTTAAAATTGTTTGTCCGATAGTCATCAGTTTAAGTGAAGAGAGAGTAAGATCAATTGCAACAAGTACTATAAGCAAGGTGGTTGGAGATGTTATGATGGATGAAAACTTAAAATATGAAGATTTGGTCCATATAACTTATCAAACAAACACAAATAAGGTAGAACTTATTGAAGTTGATACGGTTAAAGTTAATGTGATAATTAGAGAAATCACGAAAAGAGTACAAGAGGATTTCAATACATTGGGAAAAGAGGGAATACAAATTTCCTTAGGAACATTTACTGGAATTCCTTTTTTGTTCGGCTTAGGCCCAGATATATCAATAAAATTGGTGCCAGTAGGCACAGTAAACACAGTAGTTGACTCTCAATTTAAGGAAGCAGGAATAAATCAAACTATTCATAAACTTTATTTCACGGTTTCATCAGTAATTGGAATGGTTCTTCCTGCAATGACGCAAAACTTTACAACAGAACTTGATGTTTTGTTATGTGAAAGTATTATTGTAGGCGAAATACCTGATGTATATTTAAAAGGAGGGCTTATTTAAAGTGACCTTAGCGAATCTTTAATTTTTAATAAGATTTGGTTTAATTAGTTGATGCCTAGGGGTTACAATAAAACAATCTTTTCAATAATTTAAAAGATATATTATAATAAAAACATTTTATAAAAGTGATTATATAAAGTGAATAGTTATTTTTAAATAATTAAAAACCAAATGTAAATAAAACACATAAAAGTATAAATTGGTTAAAATTTTAGTTTAATATATAATAAAAATGTTTAATTTAAATGGCTTACAGATAAAATTGTAAGCTGTTTTTTATTGTTTCGTTTGATAATATTTTGTTATGAATACATATTTTATTAAAAAATATACATAATAATTAGTTATTTTTTAATATTTAAAAGGAATTTTGAAAAGTTTGTAGTATAATAAGATTAAAAGGCATATTTAGAGGAGTAATAGATTGCAAAATAAAGGATATCCTGCGGATTGGCTCTATCAGTTGAAACAAAAAAATAATATTGTTTCTATTATAGGTAAATATGTTCATCTTGAAAGAAAAGGTGGTAGATATTGGGCTTGTTGTCCATTTCATAATGAAAAGACACCATCTTTTTCTGTGAGCGAAGATGAAGGCTTTTTTTATTGCTTTGGGTGTAAAGAGAGTGGTGATGTTATCTCATTTATAATGAAATATGAGTCATGCGACTTCCCTGAAGCGATAGAAATTTTGGCAAAAAATGCAAATATGGAAGTGCCTGAGTATACTGGAGATAAAGAAATTTTTGAGAAAAAGAAGGCAAAGGAAAGAGTTTTAAAACTGCTTGATTGTGCATATAAGCATTATCAGTCAAATCTATATTTGCCAGCAGCCAAAATAGCCCAAGATTATATTAAGTTTAGAGGTTTTACTCGAAGGGAGCTTGAAGATTTTAAACTAGGCTATTCAATTGACTGGACAGAGATGATTGAGTATTTGAAAAAGCAAGGCTTTACATATAAAGAAATGCAAGATGCAGGAATCGCACAAATAAATAAAAGCAAAAGTTATTATGACCCTTTTGCTGGACGCTTGATTTTTCCAATATTTAATTCACTTAATGAATGTGTTGGTTTTAGTGCAAGAATTTTAAATAAAGGGAAAGTTGATTTTGCAAAATATATAAACACTGCCGAAACAATTGTGTTCCATAAAGGAAGAGTTGTGTTTGGCATAAATCTTGTCAAAGCATTGAAACAGCAGGGAGGACTTAAACAGATTATAATTGTAGAAGGGCAAATAGATGTCATTGCAATGCATCGTGCTGGTTTCAAGTCAACAGTTGCATGTATGGGAACGGCGTTGACTGTTGAAAACGCAAAAGAGCTAAAGAAACTCTCTGACAATGTTGTTTTGTGCTTTGATGGTGATGGCGCTGGAGTAAGTGCAACTAAGAAAAGTATAGATATTTTAAAGAGTTTAGGCTTCAATATAAAAGTTGCATGTATGCCAAATTTGCCTGGCAAACATGACCCTGATGAAATATTAAAAACTGAAGGGAAAGAGGGCCTTGAAAAAATAATAAATGAGGCTTTGCCAGTGACTGACTTTTTGATTAACAATGAACTAAAAAATTATGATTTATCTAAGGCAGATGATAAAGGAAAATTTACTACCGTTGTTTTAGGATACATAAGCAAGCTTGAAAGCGAAAGTCAGGAAGAGCCATATCTAGAAAAAATAAGGGATTTAACATCAATTCCAATAGATATATTAAGGCGAGATTTGGACAGGCTTAAATATGGAAATGATACAAGTGTAAAAAAACAAGAGAAAGTTGATAAAGATGTTTTAATTACGCGAGAAAATGGGAATATTAGAGCTATAAAATTCATATTAAGTTCGCTTATATATGACAAGGATTTTGTTGATAAAAGAATTGATTATAAACGCTTGCTTCCAAGATATAAAGAAGTGATTGAACGAGCAGAAAATAAAACGCCTATTTCTTCATATTTTGATTATTTTGATATAGAGCAAATGCCAATTTTGAAAGATTGTATAAATTTTGATTTTACAAAATTTCAAGACAGCAAACGATATTTTAATGAGTGTGTTTGGTCGATAGTGAGTCAGGCATTAATAAATATGCAAACTGAGCTTACTGAAAAATATAAAAATTGTGAGGAACAAACTGAAAGAGCAAAGATAATGCAAGAGTTAAGCAATGTTTCAAAAGCATTGAGGGAAAAGAAATTGGAGGAATTTTATGTTAGAAAATAAAGTTGATATAGAGATGAAGAGAATTTTTGATGTAGCAACCAAGAAAGGCTCAATCAATGAGGAAGATGTCTATTTTAGATTGCTAAAGTATGACTTATCAGCTCAAGAAATTCAAAAATTCATTAAAAAGCTTGAAGGGCATAAAATAAAAATATTAAAATCAGAAACAGAAGATGATGCTGATAGTGCACCAGAAATCAATGATTTTTCTGGCTTTGCATCAGTGGATGACCCTGTAAAGATGTATCTTAAAGATATTGGGAAAGTGCCACTTCTTTCTTCAGAAGAAGAGATAGAACTTGCAAAAAGAATTTTGGAAGGTGATGAAGAAGCAAAATCTAAACTTTGTCAATCAAACTTGCGTCTTGTTGTATCAATAGCAAAACGCTGGGCAAGCACAAACTCATTGTCTTTCTTAGATTTGATTCAAGAAGGGAATATGGGATTGTTAAGAGCAGTTGAAAAATTTGACTATACAAAAGGTTTTAGATTTTCAACATATGCAACATGGTGGATTAAACAAGCCATCACAAGAGCAATTGCCGACCAATCAAGAACAATAAGACTTCCTGTTCACATGGTTGAAACAATCAATAGATACGGCAGAGCTGTAAGACAATTGACTCAAAAATTGTCAAGAGAACCAACCGTAGAGGAGGTTGCTGAAGCTATGGGGATCAGTGAGAGCAAGGTTATTGAAATTCAAAAGAGTGCTCTTGACCCAGTTTCTCTTGAGACTCCAATTGGCGAAGAAGAAGACAGCAAGATGAGTGACTTCATAGAGGATGAATCAGCAAAAAGTCCTATGGAAGTTGCTTCACAAAAACTTTTACACGAACAATTGCTTGCTGTTATTGATACATTGACACCAAGAGAACAACAGGTTATAAGAGAAAGATACGGCCTTATTGATGGCAAATCAAAAACACTTGAAGAAGTGGGCAAAGAATTTAGCGTTACAAGAGAGCGTATAAGACAGATTGAAGCAAAGGCTTTAAGAAAATTAAAGCACCCAAATCGTAGTAAGAAATTAATAGATTTTATAAATTAGAAAAATTAGACTGAGATTAATCTCAATATCTAAAAGGAGAAAAAATGGATTTAAGCAAAATAATAGAATATCAAACTCTTGACAGCAAATTGTTTAAGATAGAGAGAGAATTAAAGAACAATGAAAATAAGAAAATAGCCAATCAAATGCATCAAAACATGAAAGATGCACAGACAAAAACATTGAAGCTTGAGGAAAGAGCAGGAGCGCTTTTGACAGAGATTGAAAAAGTGAAAAAACAGTTCCAAATTCAACAAGAAAAAATGAATGAATTTGTTGCAAGAGATTTGTCAAAGATGTCTAAAGAGGAAGTTGATAAATTGGCTGTATTAAAAGACAAACTAAGCCAAAATTTAGTAATTCTTGACAAAAATTTAAGCTCTCTTGCTGAAACTGTAAACGCAGTTTTGACAGAATTTAATAAGACAATCAAACTAGCCAACAATTGCAAAGAACAATATTTGAAATGCAAACAAGCTTACGAAAATGATGTGAAAGCAGTCGAAAAAGACAAGAATGATATTATAAAAGAGTTGCAAAAGCTTGAAAAGGGAATTGATGGCAAAATTATGGAAGAGTACAAAAAAAGAAGAAATGAAAATATCTTCCCTGTGCTTGTTAAATTGAATGGAAATTCTTGTGGAGGTTGTCATATTGAATTGCCATACGCCAATATTTCTTCGTTGGATGCCAATGGTATTCTTTCTTGCGAACATTGCCACAGACTTATTTATAAAGGTTAAAAGTAAAATTAAGAAGGTTGCTTAAAGTGATAAGGCAACTTTTTTTATTTATCCAAAAATTAAAAATTTTTAAAATCAATAAAATCATTTGCTATATTTAAAATTTTTAAATATAATAATATCATAAGAAGATAGGCGGATTATGATATTTAAAAAATTTTTCAATAAAGACGCCGATAAGCAAGAATATTTTTCTAAACAATTTAATTTATCACCAAGAATTATTGACCTATTGTTGTCAAGAGGAGTTAATACAAGTGAAGATATAGAAGAATTTTTAAATCCAAAAAAACTTTATTCTCCTTTTTTGTTGACAGGAATGAAACAACTGATTGATAGGGTAAAACTAGCAAAAGAACTGAAAGATAAAGTGCTTATTTTTGGCGACTATGATGTTGATGGTGTAAGTGCCACCTCAATAATGATAAAAGCACTAAAACAATTTGGAATAAAAGCAGATTTTTATTTGCCAAATCGCTATATAGATGGATATGGACTTACGAATGCAGTTATTGATAAGATAGCTGACCTTTATGCACCTAATTTAATAATAACAGTGGATTGCGGCATATCTTGTTATCAAGAGGTGGAGTATGCGAAAAATAAAGGGATTGAAATTATAGTTACAGACCATCATGAAATACCTGAAATCATACCAGATACAGTGGTTGTCAATGCAAAACTCCCAAATCAAGAATATCCATTTAGAGAACTATGTGGAACTGGTGTTGCATTCAAATTTGCGCAAGCCCTGCTTGGAGAAAAGGAAGCAGAGCAGTTTCTTCCAATAGCTGCAATAGCGACAATAGTTGATATTGTTCCACTCGTGGATGAAAATAGAACAATTGTTGTAAGGGGCTTGAAACTCTGTGAAAGATATTTGCCAATAGGTTTGAAGATGATGTTTAAAGAATACGACATTCCTATAAGCAAACCAAATGCAACTGATATATCGTTTAAGATAGGTCCAAAACTTAACGCATCGGGAAGAATGGGGGATGCAACTGATTCATTGAAAGTGTATTTTGAAACCGACCCAGTAAAGATAAAGGCGTGCCTTGAAAAGATAAAACAGCACAATACGAAAAGACAAGAACTTTGCAATAAAATTTATGAAGATTGTGAAAAAGCTTTAGCAAAAGTTGATATGACAAAACAGCGAGTGATAACACTTGCTTCTAAGGCATGGGATAAAGGCGTTTTGGGTATTGTTTGCTCAAGACTTGTTGAAAAATACCACAAGCCAGTGTTTTTATTTGCTCAAGATGGAGATATTTTGAGTGGCTCTGGTAGAAGCATTGATGATATAAATATTCATGAACTTTTGTCATCGTTGAAAGATATTTTAGAAACTTTTGGCGGACATTCAATGGCGGCTGGACTTTCTTTAAAAAGAAGCAATTATGAAACATTTACACAAAAAATAAACTCATTTGCTTTGAATTCAATAAATGATGAGGTTTTTATTCCAATAAAATACTATGACCAAGATATAACAGAGGAAGAAATAACACCAGAGTTTGTCAAAGAGCTCTCGCTTTTAGAACCATTTGGATGCAATAATCCTCGTCCAAAATTTAGAATTACATCTCAAGATGTTGAAGTTCTTCCAATGAGAAAATTTCCTCAACATGCGAATATAAAGATAGGAAAACTTAATCTTACTTATTTCAACTTTCTTGACAATGTGGTTAAAATTGCTTTCTCAAGAAAGAAATCTTTTATATTCGAATTTCAACCTAATTCAACAAAAGGTACAATAAGTGAGTTTGATGGTGGCAGTTTTATAATTGAAGAAGCATATAAAAAATTAAACTCAATAGAACTTAATGAACTTGTCATTGATGGAAAAGGCGACGCAAAATTTAAGTATTATCCAAAAGAGGAGTTATTATCTTTTGTAGGAGGAACAACCACAACAGTTTTTGGAACATGCTTTGTGACATATTCATGCCATGATTATGTTGAATTTAATAAAAATTACAACACTCAAGGAATATATAAGTTTGGAATATATGAGGATAAGGAGATTGGTTACAACAGTATTTTATTATCTCCAAAAGGAATTGGATGGGCAAAGAATTTTACAAAGATAGTCTTTTTATCTCCAGTCTTGGATTTAAAATATATTTCAGCATTAAACAAAGTGACAAATGCGGACATCTATTTGCCAGTTGAAAATATGGGAGATCCAAGAAAATTTGCAGGAATTGACTTGTCAAGAAACACTTTTGCAAAAGTCTATAAAGCACTTGTCGGAAAGAGTGGAAAGCAGATTTATAATGTTTTTGAGTTGTATGACAAATGTGATATAGCAAGTCAAATATCATTTTCAACTTTTTATTCTGCAATGTTGGTGTTTAATCAACTTGGTCTAATAGAAATTGAAGATGCTGATCAAATTATCATAAAAGTCAACAAAACAAAAAAGAAAGATTTGACGGAGTCTAGCATATATAATAAATTGATGTTATTGAAAAATACATTTAAAGGAGAAAATGAAAATGGGAGAAATAGAGCAGGCTAGCAAGGATGAAAAAATCATTGAAACTATAAAAAACAAAATAAAAGAAAATTATACATTAACAGAGAAAGAAGATGAAATAATAGCTTATGTATTGGGTTTCAAACTTAATTATGATAGACTTAATGTTATAATAGATTTTATAATTTCAGTAAAGTTGGATAAAGAATCTGTGATAGCTTTTTTGGCTTATCAACTTTATAAAATCTATCCAACAGAAGGCGATGAACTTTATAAAAAGCTTAATGATGAAGAGAAAAAAATGGTCGATGATTTTAATACCATTAAGGATATAAATAAACTTACATTAAGTGAAGAGATTGACGATGTTAAGCGAATGTTTATAGTAATGAGCAATGATATGCGAGTTGTTATTATAAAGCTTGCAGGCATTTATTATGATATTTCAGTTATGCAACTTCCATTAGATACTGACCAATGGAGATTTTTGCGACAAGTTCGCGATATACATGTGCCTTTAGCAGAAAGATTGGGGCTTGATAAATTAAAGCAGAATCTGTATGATAATGTAATAAGACTTGAGCATCCAAGTGAATATAAAAGACTAAAAATAGCTATTGAAAATAAAAGAGAAGAAAACGAACAACAATTAGAGTTGACTAAGAGCAAACTTCAGAAGATTTTGGATGACTTAAAAATAAATGGAGAGATAGTCAGCAGGATAAAACACATTTCATCAATATTTAATAAATTGCACAATAAAAGCCTTACACTAGATAAGATTTATGACATCCTTGCTATGCGTGTTATAGTAGACACTGTTGAGGAATGTTATGCTGTTCTTGGAAGGATTCATGCTATCTACAAGCCTATGACTGGCCGTGTAAAAGATTATATAGCTAATCCAAAACCAAATGGTTATAAATCGCTTCACACCACAATAATTGTTGAAAATCAACATCCATTAGAAGTTCAAATAAGAACAAAAGAGATGCATAGAGAATCTGAGTTTGGTGGAGTATGTGCACACTGGCTATATAAAGAGAAAAAAGATAAAAAGAATGATTTTGACAATAGATTGACATGGTTTAGAGAAACTATTGAAAATGCTAAAAATATGTCAAATGAGGAGTTTATAGAAACCCTTAAAAGTGATTTGTATGATGGCGTTATTATTGTTCAAACTCCAAAAGGACGAGTAATTGAATTTCCAGAAGGAGCAACAGTAATAGACTTCGCGTATTCAATTCATACGGAAATAGGTAATAGCTGTGTTGGCGCTAAAATAAATGGGAAATTGAAACCAATAACAACAAAACTGTGCAATGGAGATATAGTTGAAATATTGACATCAACTCACTCAAAAGGGCCATCTCGAGATTGGCTTAAATATGTGAAAACAAGCGGCGCAAGAAGCAAAATAAAATCTTTCTTCAAAAACGAACTTAAGGATGAAAATATAAGACTTGGAAAAAGCATGTTTAATCAAGCTGTGCAGGATAAAGGCTTCAATAATAATCAGCTTTTGACAGATAAGTATTTGACAGATATTTTAAGACGCTATAATATGGAGGATATAGATGAGCTTTATGCCTCTATAGGTTCAGGCTCTCTTTCTGCAGCAAATGTTATTGCAAGATTCATAACACTTTATAACAACGATAATGTTCAATTGCCTAAAATTGAAAATGTTGTTCATTTAAAGAGAAACAAAGATGGTGTACTTGTTGATGGCGATAGTGGTATGCTTGTCAGGTTTGCTGGCTGTTGCAGCCCAATTGAAGGCGATGACATCATTGGATATATTTCAAGAGGAAGAGGTGTTACAATTCATAGAAAGAATTGCTCAAATATTCAATACCTTGAGCCAGAACGATTGATTGAAGCACAATGGCAAGTTAAAGAAGATGCGACATTCGGTGCTACAATAAAAGTTATAGCGGTTAAATCAGATAATAATATTGGAAAGATTACAAATCTTATAACTGGATTAAAAATCAATATAAAGGGATTTGAAGCCAAGGATGTCGGTGATTCGTTTATATGTTCATTACGAATAGAGGTAAAGAATAAAGCCGAACTTGATAGTGCAATAACAGCAATACGCAATCTAAAGAATGTCACGAGTGTATTTAGGAGTGAAAAATGGTAAAATCTAATAAGGAAGAGTTTATAATTGAATTGCAAGACTTATGCAAACTATTTAATTTAGATATGGACAAGTCTGAGATAGAACATATAGAAGTGCAATCTCAAAATAAAATTACAAATGATTTCAAGTGTTGTATAGATGGGACTGAAAAAATCTATTCTTATTCTTATGTCATAGATCAATCATTAAGTGATTTACGAAAGAAATCTTTAAGAAAAAGAATGGTCAAAAATCATTTATATTTGATATTGTCAAAATCTTTAAATAAGACTCTTCCTTGGGGATCATTGACAGGAGTTCGCCCAACAAAATTTGCTAGAGATTTAATAGAATATGGCGAAATGAAAGAGCATCTAGTTTCAGAAGTTTTGCAAAGAGATTATTATGTTTCAAAAGATAAGGCAGAACTTGTTGCAGCTATTTTAAAGAATCAAAAATGTATAATAAGAAATGATAATCTTATTGATTTGTACATAAATATACCAATCTGTCCAACAAGATGTCTATATTGTTCTTTTATTTCAAGTGAAATAGAAAGGGTGAAAGATAAAGTTGATTTATACATAGATTGCCTAATCAAAGAGATTGAAGCGGTAAAGGAAATTATAAAAAACAAGGCTTATATAGTAAGAACGATTTATATAGGTGGCGGCACTCCTTCAGTTTTAAGTGCAGAACAATTGGATAGGTTGTTAAACCGAGTTAATTTTCCAGTTAGTGAATTTACTGTTGAATGTGGACGAGCTGATACAATAACAGAAGAAAAATTGGATGTATTAAAAAGACATAATGTAACCAGACTTTCAATAAACCCACAGACATTTTGTGAAGCAACTTTAAAGAGAATAGGACGCAAGCAAAAGAATATAGAGATATTCAATGCCTACTCAAAAGCATTAGAAAGGGATTTTGTGGTAAATATGGATGTCATCGCTGGCTTGCCTGGAGAAAAGTTTGGCATTTTTAAAAGGTCAATAAACACTCTTTTGGAATTATGGCCAAACAATATCACAGTTCATACTTTGTCTGTAAAAAATGGCGCTCTACTAAAGGATAATCAAAGCTTATTGGATGATAAAGACATAAATAAAATGGTGGATTTTGCGGAAAAGACATTGATTGAAAAAGGTTATAAGCCATATTATTTATACCGTCAAAAAAATCAACTTTGCGGACTTGAAAATGTAGGTTATTTCAGAGATGATAGTGTTTGCATATTCAATGTAGACAGTATGGAAGAAACAAACACTGTTATAGGGCTTGGCGCGGGTGCTATGAGCAAACGAGTTTTTAATTTAGAGCATAGAATAGAAAGACAACCAAATGTCAAATTTATAGAAGATTATATAGCAAGAATTGATGAAATGATTGAAAAGAAAAAAGAGTTTTATAAGTAAAATAATCTTGCAGAGGCGGCAATCTTTTTGAAATTTATAAAGAAAAAATAAATATAAAAGTTTTAAATTTTAGTTTACAAATTCAACGAAGTGTGTTATACTTACAAAGTCGATAGTCCTTTAACGCAGTATTGATGAGACCTTCTGGCGCTTTGCTTCGTAAAAGGATACAAAAAAAATAAAATAGGAGGAAGCTATGGAAAAGAAAGAAATTATTGATAAATATAAACTTTCTGAAAATGATACAGGTTCTGTACAAGTTCAAGTAGCTCTTTTGACAGCAAGAATCAATCACTTAAACGAACACTTGAAAGCAAATCCAAAAGACAACCATTCGCGTCGTGGATTACTTCAAATGGTAGGTAAGAGAAAAGGTTTCTTGTTATATCTTAAAGAAAGAGATATTGAAGCTTATAGAAACTTAATTAAAGAACTTGGAATTCGTGAAGTAAAATAAGTTAATAATAAAAAGGGGGAGAGGATGTTTTTGTCGACCCCTTTTTTTGAAATAATGTAAGGAGAATATAATGAAAGAAGATGCAAAAATTTATGAAATTGAAATAGGCGGAAAGAAAGTTACATTTGAAACAGGAAGATTGTGCGAACAAGCAAATGGAAGCTGTCTTGTTAAATGTGGAGAAACAGTGGTTATGGTTAATGTAACCATGTCAAAAGAACCAAGACCAGGTATAGACTTTTTCCCTTTAGCAGTAGATTTTGAAGAAAAGATGTACTCTGTTGGAAAGATTCCTGGAGGATTTAAGAAAAGAGAAGGTAAGCCATCAGATAAGGCAATACTTACATCAAGACTTATAGATAGACCATTAAGACCTCTTTTCCCAAAGGGTTTCTATCATGATGTATGTGTTGTTGCAACTGCATTGTCAGTTGATCCAGATGTTGCACCAGAACCAATGGCAATGCTCGGCTCAAGTTTTGCTTTGACAATATCAGATATTCCATTTATGGGCCCAACAGGATCAGTTCAAGTGGGGCTTGTTGATGGAGAATTTATCATCAATCCAGATAGCGAACAACGCGAAAAATCTTTAATGCACTTGACAGTGTCAGGAACAGACGAAGCTGTTTTAATGGTTGAAGCTGGCGCAAAAGAAGTTCCAGAAGAAACTATGCTTGATGCTATTATGTTCGCTCATGAAGAGATTAAAAAGATTGTAGCTTTCCAAAAGAAAGTCAAAGAAGAAATAGGAAAGCCGGTTGCTGAAAATTTGGTATATGATATAGTTCCAGAAGAAATAGATAAAGCAGTAAGAGAATTTGCAGATGCAAAACTTGATTATGCTTTAGACACTTTTGATAGAACTGAAAGACAAAACAGACAAGACGCTGTTGACAGTGAAACAAAAGAACATTTTGCAGAAATATTCCCAGAAAGCGAAAAAGCAATAGGACAAGTTCTTTATAAGATGACAAAAGAAAAGGTTAGAGCTAAGATATTAAATCAAGGCATAAGACCTGACGGACGAAAACTTACAGAAATAAGACCTATTTGGTGTGAAACAGGTGTTCTTCCAAGAACTCATGGTAGCGCAATATTTACAAGAGGCCAAACTCAAGTTTTGACAACTTTGACATTAGGTACTGTTTCGGATATGCAAAAACTTGAAGGACTTGATGATGAAGAAGTTAACAGATATGTTCATCACTATAATATGCCAGCTTATGCAACAGGAGAGGCTAGAGGAATAAAGAGCCCAGGAAGAAGAGAAATCGGACATGGAGCTCTTGCAGAAAGAGCTTTGGAAGCTGTTATCCCATCTGAAGAAGAATTCCCTTATGCTTTAAGACTTGTTTCAGAAGTTCTTTCATCAAATGGTTCATCATCAATGGCTTCTGTTTGTGGCTCTACATTGGCATTGATGGACGGCGGAGTTCCAATCAAACGACCAGTTGCTGGTATTGCAATGGGACTTATAAAAGATGATGCTTCACAAAAAGTTGCAGTTCTTTCAGATATTCAAGGCTTGGAAGATTTCTTAGGAGATATGGATTTCAAAGTTACTGGAACAGAAAAAGGTGTAACAGCAATCCAAATGGATATTAAGATCAAAGGAATTGACAAAAATATCTTAACAACAGCTTTGAAACAAGCAAGAGAAGGAAGAATGTTTATAATGAACAAACTTCTTGAAGAAATCAAAGAACCAAGAAAAGAACTTTCTAAATATGCTCCTAAAATTATCACATTCAATATTGACCCTGATAAGATAAAAGATGTTATTGGAACAGGCGGAAAGATGATTAATAAGATTATTGACGAAACTGGTGTCAAGATTGACATCAATGATGATGGACAAGTTTTCATTGCTACACAAGAATTAGAAATGGCTGAGAAAGCTAAGAAAATAATCTTAGGAATCGTTGAAGATGTAGAAGTCGGTGATGTGTATGATGCTAAGGTTGTAAGAATTATGAACTTTGGCGCTTTTGTAGAGTTTGGCGGAAATAAAGAAGGCATGATTCACATTTCAAAATTATCAAACAAGAGAGTTGATAAGGTTGAAGATGTTGTAAAGATAGGAGATGTTATTGAAGCTGAAGTTATAAAGATTGATGATAAAGGAAGAATCGACTTAAAGAGAATTGTTCCAAAGACAGAAAAAGAAAACAAAAATAAAGAAGATAAAAAAGATTAAAATTTTAAAAAAGCACTTTTAAGTAAAGTGCTTTTTCTTTTATAATTTTCTAATATTATCGTCATTTTCCTTTATATTTCGAGCTATTATGTAATGTTTATATAACTATTACATAATAGTACATAATAATACATCAAAGTCAACAGTTTTTAAAAATATGTTTGACAGCAAACAATAATTTTTGCATCTCTGTAAATGTGTTGAAGTATGAAAGTGACACTCGAACAGCTCCTTGTTCAATAGTCCCAAGAGCCTTATGCTTTATAGGAGCACAATGGTATCCTCCACGAACACAGATATCATATTTTTCATTCAAGATATTGGCCACCTCATTTGAATGTAAATCTTTTATGTTGAATGCTATGACGCCAAAAGAATTCTCTGGTTGAGTGTAGGTTGTTACCCCCATTTTATTAAGTTCATAATTGAAAAAGGTTGTCAAATCATCAAGCTTGTTTACAATGTCATCAAAGTTTCTTTCAACAAAATCAACTCCGGCTTCAAGACCTAAAATTAAAGGTGTTGATATGGTTCCGCTTTCTAATCTTTCTGGAAATATATTGGGCTGGAAGAGTTCAAGTGAATTCGTGCCAGTGCCACCAAACATGATAGGCTCAGGACGATATTTGTCGCCTATAATTAATGCACCTATGCTTTGTGGTGCATAAAAACCTTTATGCCCAGCAACTGATAAATAATCAATATTGTTTTCTTTGATGTCAATTTTTATATGTCCGCAACTTTGAGCTCCATCAACAAGAAAGATTATGTTGTTTTGTGAGCAATATTCTCCAATACTTTTAATGTCAGCAATGCTTCCATTAACATTTGAAATATGATTGCATATAATCATGTAGGTATTGTCTTTTTTATACTTTAAAATATCATTTAAACTTATTCCTATTGGGCTATTTTGGTATGCTATATCATAGTCAATAATGCCTAGATTTTTTAAAAATTCAAGAGGTCTTAAAACTGAATTATGTTCATTTTCCGTACAAATTACATGTCCATTTTTTTTAGCTGAGCCTAAAATTGCTAAATTAAGTGCTTGTGTACAGTTTAGAGTAAATATAACATTTTGTCCACTTTCTGCATTAAAATGGTGGGCAAGCTTTTCGCGGGTTTCTTCGATTTTTAATGCTGTTTTAATGCTTGCTTTATGTCCGCTTCGTCCAGGGTTTGCTGTATAGTGAAGCAAACTTTCGTTTACGGCTTTTATTACTTCTTTGGGCTTTGTGTATGTTGATGCGCTATTATCTAAATAAATCATTGTAAACTTTCCTTTATATTTACAATATAGTGTTTTAGAGGGGAATTTGTGCATATAGGAGGTTGTAATGTCTTATATAATTGTGGTATTTAGTTCAAGAAATGAAACATTATATCTCGTAAATATGTTTAAATCAAATGGGTTTTATGCAAGTGTTGTAAACACGCCAAAAGAGGCAGGTCAGGCTTGTGGAATTTCTGTTTGTATCGAGGAAAGATTGCTGACTGTCGCTAAATCTTTTTTGCAGTCAAAGCCATTTCGCTCTTTTTATGGCTTTTTTAGAGTGACGACAGCAGGAAAATGCAAAAAGGTTGAAAGGATAGGGTAATTTTATTTTTATGAAACATGTATTTTTATTATTAAAACCAATAAAATAAGAATATGAAATCTTTTTATGTCTTGTTAGGATTGCTGATGACTTCAATAATTCTTGTATATTCAATAGGCTGTTTTTATGCTTATTTTTATCCAATGAAATATTATGAAGAAATCGTTGATGTTTCGCAAAAATATGACATAGACGGAGCCTTAGTTGCTTCAATTGCCAATGTTGAAAGCAATTTTAAAAACGATGCAAAATCTAATAAGGGTGCTATTGGAATAATGCAGATTATGCCATCAACGGCAGAATGGCTTGCAAGCAGATTAAATAAAGAATATGCTGAAGAAATGCTTTATGAGCCTTCTTATAATATTGAGCTTGGGGCTTATTATTTGTCATATTTGATTGATTCTTTTGAAGATGAAAAATTGGTGATATGTGCTTATAATGCGGGACAAGGAAATGTGTCAAATTGGCTTGCAAATAAAGAGTATTCTTCTGATGGTAAATCATTAAATAAAATACCTTTTAAGGAAACAAAAAACTATTTAAATAAAGTTACTAAGAATTATAGATATTATAAAAATAAGTATAAATAATTGACATATTTTCTAATTTGTGCTAAGTTATTTTATAGTTATAAAGAGGAGAAAAATATGTCAAATGTACAAAACTTATCAAACGAAGTTGATATAAGAAAAAAGAAGATTGAAGATTTAGTAAATATGGGAGAAATTCCTTATAAAGATAAATTTGAAAGAACTTGCACAATAAAAGAAGCTAGAGAAAAAATAGGCGAAAGAGTAAAGATTGCAGGGCGAATCATATTTAAGCGTGTTATGGGTAAATTCGGCTTTATTCAAATAAGGGATATATATGCAAAAATTCAAGTTTCTGTAGGGCGTAATGAGCTTGACGAAGAGGCTTATGATTTCTATAAAAAGATGATTGATATAGCTGATTTTGTAGGTGTTGAAGGTGAGGTTTATACAACTCAAACAGGAGAAGTTACAGTAAAGGCAGAGAAAGTTACGCTTTTATCTAAAACATTAAGACCTTTACCTGAAAAGTTCCATGGCTTGACGGACGCTGAAACTATTTATAGACAAAGATATCTTGACTTGATAACAAATGAAAAATCAAGACAAGTATTTTTGACGCGTAGTAAAATTGAATCTTTCATAAGGAGATATTTGGAAGATAATGGATTCATAGAAGTTGAAACACCGGTTTTGCAAACAAGCGTATCTGGTGCAAGCGCTAAGCCATTTTTTACTCATCATAATGCTTTGGATTTGGAATGTAATTTGCGTATTGCAACTGAAACATGGCTTAAACAATGTATAGCAGCTGGTATAGATAGAGTCTTTGAAATGGGCAAGGATTTCAGAAATGAAGGAATGGATCCATCACATCTGCAAGAATTTACACAGGTTGAATGGTATGCTTCTTATTGGAATTTTGAAGACAATATAAAGTTTTTCTATAATTTAATAAATCAGCTTTTGAAGTCTTGCATAGGCACAACAAAGATAACATATCAAGGGCAAGAAATAGAATTTGGAAGCGAATGGGTAAGAATTGATTATGTAGCAAAAATGCGTGAAATTTTAGGGTTTGATTTCTTAGAAGAAAATGATGTAGATGAATATAAGAAAAAGGTTGTGGAGAAAGGACTCTTCTCATATCAAGATCTTGAAGATTGCAAAACTATAAGAACTTTAACTGATTATATTTACAAGAGAAAACTGAGGGCAGGAATAGTAAATCCTACAATTATTTATAACTATCCAGCATATCTTGTGCCTCTTGCAAGAAGAAATGATAAAGACAATAGAATTATAGATATGTTCCAAGTTGTTGCTGGTGGGGCTGAATTAGTAAAAGCATATTCTGAGCTTGTAGATCCAATTTTGCAAAGAAAATTGCTTGAAGAACAACTTGAAGAGAAAGCAATGGGAGATGATGAAACTATGGATGTAGATGAAGATTTCTTGCTTGCTATGGAGCATGGGATGCCTCCGATTTCTGGTCTTGGTTTTGGTATAGATAGATTTGTTCAGTTTATATTTGACCTACCAAACATTCGTGATACTGTATTATTCCCATTGATGAAATAATTTGTTTTAACAAAACAATGAAAGATTAAAATTCTAAGGCTTTTGTTTTGTTTATATCATAGCCTAAATTAAATTGAAGCAGGTGTTTTAAATCGAGAAAGATTAAGATAAATCAAAAGCTTAATTTTTAGGCTAAATTAAAAAAACTTCAAAGTTAAGTAAAATTTATGGGAGTGGTTTAATAATTTTAGACTTGTTTAAGTTGTAAATCGTTAGTGTTCGATTAATGATTTTTGATGTGGTAAAGATAAATAAAGTATTTATAATTGACTTTATTTATAAGCAAGGAAGGATAATGAAATAAAAATGCTTGTGTAAAACAAGTTTATGGTTAGTAATTATGTTTATTAAATAAGTTTAATTCTGAAAATCGTTTAAAGGAAATAATTGTATTTGAAACTCGTGAATAATTTATATGATTTTGCTGCTGTTTAAAATTGACAAACTTTTAAAATATAGTTATGATAAACTGTGTCTCAAAACAAACAAATTTTAAAAAGGCGATTAAAGAAATAAAAATTATACTAAAGGGAAGTAGATGAAAAAAATCGATTCTAAAGAAATTTGTGAGAAATTGGATTATTTGTTTCCAGCAGTAGAGTGTGAGTTGAAATTCAATTCAACTTATGAACTGCTTGTTGCTGTAATTTTGTCTGCTCAATGTACTGATAAAAGAGTTAATGTAGTCACAAATGAATTGTTTAAAGAATATAACACTCCAGAAAAAATGTTGAAATTGACGCAGGAAGAGTTGGAGCAAAAAATTCATTCTTGTGGATTTTATCACAATAAAGCAAAAAACATCTTATCCATGAGTAAAGATCTTATAGATAAGTTTGGAGGAGAAGTTCCAAATGATTTAGACAAGTTACAGACTCTTGCAGGAGTTGGTAGAAAAACAGCAAATGTTGTTTACTCTGAAGCTTTTAAGGGAGATGCAATCGCTGTCGATACACATGTGCTTAGGGTGTCGAATAGACTAGGCTTAGTTAAAACGGACAATCCTTTAAAATGTGAATTGGCATTAATGGATGTTTTTGATAAAGATAAATGGGGGAAGCTTCATTTACAGTTGGTCCATTTTGGAAGATATGTTTGTAAGGCGATAAAACCACAGTGTGATAATTGCTTATTTAAGGATAAATGTCAGTATTATGCAACGCATAATACTGTATAATGTAATATTTATATTAGACATAATACCATATACAGTAAAAGTTTAAATGGCTTGGCTTTTATTAATAATAAAGCATATTTGATAAAAAGTTAATAAGATAAGATTTGATAATGTAATTGAAAAATATGTATGAATATGAAAGTGAATTTTATTAAATAAATTTTTATAAATTCATTAAAAGTGAGGAATCATGTTTTTAGATAGAGTGAAAATTTCAATAAAAGCAGGAAATGGTGGCAATGGAGCTACATCTTTTTTGCGTAATGCTATGACAGCAAATGGAGGCCCTGATGGTGGTGAGGGAGGAAATGGCGGAAGCATCATTTTTAAAGCTTCTAAGGACATGAACACTCTTTATGAATTCAGGTTTCATAAAAAATTTGTTGCAGGAAATGGTGAAAATGGAGCAAAAAAATTGCAGACTGGAGCAAACGGAAAAGATTTAATAATAAAAGTGCCTTGTGGAACTGTTATAATTGATAGTGAAAGTGATAAAGTAATAGCTGATTTATTTGAAGATGGATCTGAATTTGTTGCTTTGAAAGGTGGAAAAGGCGGACATGGAAATGCTTATTATAAGTCATCAATAAAGCAAGCACCTCATTATTCTCAAACAGGAGAAGTGACAAAAGGCCATGAGGTTATTTTGGAGTTAAAAACAATAGCTGATGTTGGTTTAGTTGGATTCCCAAATGCTGGGAAATCGACATTATTGTCTTGTATTTCAAATGCCAATCCTAAAATTGCAAACTATCCTTTTACAACATTATATCCTAATTTAGGTGTGTGTGAGGTAAGGGGACAAACATTTGTTGTTGCTGATATTCCAGGATTGATTGAGGGAGCAAGTCAAGGACAAGGTTTAGGTCATTATTTTTTAAAACATGTAGAAAGAGTAAGGCTTATTTTACATTTAGTTGACATATCACAAAGTGATGGCAGGGACTTTATAGAAGATTATTTGACAATTAATAAAGAGCTTGAGAATTATAGCTCTGAGCTTGCAAATACTCCTCAAATTGTAGTATTGTCAAAAATAGATTTGATTGACGAGGAAACTAGAGAAGAAAGAATTGAAAGGTTTAAAAAAGAGATTGGGATAGATTTTATCACAATATCTGGTGCAACTTATGAAGGTATTGAACAATTGAAATTGTTGACTTTGGAAAGATTAAGTAAAATACCTAAAAAACCGCCTATACAAGTGGAAGAATTTAACTTTGATAAGAGAGATTATGAGTCAATTAATATAACACGAGATGATGAAGGAGCGTTTGTTCTTAGCGGCGGAAAGATTGATAATTTTATCAGAGGTGTTGTGTTGTCAGATACTAGATCGTTTGCATATTTTCAAAACAGATTGCAAGAGATGGGAATTATTGACATGCTTAAACAAAAAGGCATGAAAAATGGCGATACAGTTAAAATTAAAGATATTGTTTTTGAATATAGTGAATAGATTGAGTTAAAAGGAGATTTTATGATAACAACAAAACAAAGAGCTTATTTGCGAGGACTCGGTAACGCATTAGACCCTGTTATGCAAATAGGAAAAGATGGATTAAGCGAGAATTCATATCAAACGATTGAAAGTTTGTTGGAAGCTAGAGAGCTTATAAAAATTAAGGTTTTAAAAAACAGCGATTTAAAACCAAAAGATGTTATTTCTACCATTTGTAATAAATTAAATGCACAGCCAGTTCAAGTAATTGGAAATATAATTATAATTTACAGAAAGTCATCTAAAAAAGATTTTAAACATATTGAATTTTTATAAAATATATAATGAAATGCGTAATTTAGTTATGTTTGCATAACTAAATTTGTAACATAATATAATATTAATTGTTCAATATTTGTTATTTAAAATGTAAAAGATTTAAAAATTGATTTATATAATATCAGTATATTTTTTAGAATTATGGTTTGGCATAATCAATGAAATTAGTGCAAAAATAATTAGCAATGAAGCAACTATGCAATAATATATATTTAGATTTATAAACAAACTAGCAATAAACAAGACTAAGGCGGAAATGAAATACCCCTTAGTTTTTTGTTTGTTAAATAATATATTTAATACTTGTTTAAAACTATGTTTAGAATTTTTCTTTTTTGTTGTTATTGTAGGGTAAAAGTCATATTCTTTGTAAATACAAGAATAGGTTTCATATTTGTTTAAAAGCAAGATTTGACATTCAAAATTATCACAAAAAGAAACTAAAGATTTGTCATAATCATTGCATAAAATTAATATTTTGTTGGCTTTGTATTTTTTGCAATGATTATGGATAAAAACTATATCGTCTTGAGATGGGTTTTGAAACCTAAAAAACGGATAAATAATAATTTTGTGTTCTTCTTTTTCTACGCATATAAAGTCTTTGTATTTTACGACATTATTAAAACGACTTGTAAAAAGTTTATAAAAAAAATCAACTTTGTGATTGTCGTTTATTAAGGATAAGAACATGCTTTCAGCATCTTCTTTTTCTTTGATTTTTAAGTTTGATTTTAAGTTTTTCTTTTTGTTAATGATTACACCGATGATATTTAAAAATAAAGTTATAGCAAAGGACAATATTGAAGCTAGCCAAAATGAGTCCAATATAAATTTTAGCCAAATGAAAGCGATTAAATATATAAAAAAACTTTTAAGTAAAATTTGCAATATAAAGAAAAATCTTCTCATAAGATATTTATTGACAAATATATTGATTTTAAACTTATAAAATCACTTAAAAATCAAGCTTGATTGATAAAAACAAGAAGTTTGTTTGACTTTAATTTTTTTTTTATTTATACTTGAATTATAAAATTTTTTCTTAGATAAAAGGGGATTAAAGTGGAACCAATAAATAATGTGGTAATTGAATTTTATAAATATCTATTGGCATCAAAATGTAAGGATATTGCATTATATGATTTAAGGAAAGAACAGCAAGGTTGTGATTTTATTTTTGTTGTCACAAATTCTTCTCAGATTTTGAATAAAAAATTCGCTACGGCTATGCTCGCTGAAATGAATTCAAATGTATTCCCTGAAGGTTACAGCAAAGGGGAATGGATTATTTTTGATTTTAATGATATTGTATTGCATTCTTTTATTCCATCAATGAGGGAAAAGTATAGTCTTGATAAGTTATGGAAAAATAAAAGAGTAGATTTGTCTAAACTTTTGAAAAATAAAGATTAATTATTTTGATTTTTTAAAGACATATGATAAAATCAAAACTATAGGAGATACATGATTAATATTTGTTTTGTTTGCAGCGGAAATACTTGTAGATCTATAATGGCTGAAAGATTAATGAAGGTTTTGCTTAAAGAGCGAAAGATTAAAGATATAAAGGTTATTTCAAGAGGGCTGTATGCTAAAGGAGATAACATAACTACAGAAGCAAAAAACGCATTAAAAGAATATAAAGCTTTATCGTCCAATAGAAAATCAGTAAAATTGGGTAAAATAGATAAGAATACACTTTATATAACAATGACAGACGCTCAAAAACAGAATATAAAATCAGCAAAAGTGTTGTCATTTAGGAATTTGACAGGTTTTGATATTTTAGATCCTTACGGACAGTCTCAAGAAGTGTATAATAAAACGGCAGAAGAAATTTATAAAGGACTTTTAATATTATTAAAACAAATTGAAACATGGAGAAAGTAAAATGGTTATATTGGCAAGCGATCATGCTGGATTTCCTTTAAAAGAGGAAATAAAAAAATTTTTTAATAAAGAAAACATAATTGTTATTGATGTGGGATGCTATTCAAGAGAGCAACTCGATGATTATCCTGATTTTGCTAAAGCAGGAAATGCAAAAGTTATAGAAGATCCTAGAAATGTGGGTATATACATTTGTGGAACTGGTATTGGAATGAGTATTGTTGCTAATAGGAACCCTAAAATAAGGGCCGCTCTTTGCATGAATGAAAATTTCGCATCCTTGGCAAGAAGACATAATGATGCTAATGTATTGTGTTTGTCTGGTCGTTTTCTGAGCCCTAAGAAGGCTATAAAAATTATAAAGGTTTTTCTTACGACTGATTTCGAAGGCGGACGCCATGCGAGAAGAATAAAAAAATATTGAGGTGTTTATGATTAATGTTGTTGTACCAATAGTTCATAATGCAAAGAGTTATAAAAAAGTATTGTCAAGTTTGGTTAATGTTGATAATATTAATGTTTTGATTGGCGTAGTAAGCTCTCAAATGAGTGTCTTGCAAACTTTGGAAGGCGATAATATCTATTATGTGGAATTTAAAGATGGCTCAAATAGAGAAGCGATAATCAATTCTTTGCAAAAATACATAGGCGATGGCGCTTTACTGATAATGAGAAAGCCTATATTGCCAAATGAGTTGAGTGAATTTTTAAACACGGATAAAGATGTTGTTGTTTGTAAAAGAAACATGTCTACTGTCAAGAATTTGTTTTTACAACTGTGGCAAAAGATTTTAAGATTATGTTTAGGTGTAAGGCTTTATGAGGGTGACACATCAGTTATATATTTAGGCGAGGATATAGCAACGGTTATATCTGGAACAAGAAATTTAAGCTATAGCACTAGAGTTGACAGATGGCGAGGACTGGTTCATGGATCTGTCATTGTTCAAGGAGAGCCTGTAAAAACGGATAAAGACATAAAGCTTAATATAAAATATGCTTTGATAGCTTTGCTTGCAATAATCATTGGGGTGGTTGTTACAGTTGTTGTAAGTTTATATGCAAGAGTTAATATCATTGTTGGATTATTGCTATTTTGCTTAGATGTTATATGTTTGGCAACCGCATTGATTTTATTGGTTATGATTATATTTAATAACACCGTGGGTAAGAAAAATTTTGGTTATGCCGAAGAAATTCTTAATGATGAAGATGATGACAATATTTATTTAGATTCTGGAGATAACGAAGAAGAGATCATTGTTGAAGATAGTGAATATGAAGATTCAGAAGACTTATAATTTTTGAAATCAAAGTAAATAATAAAGTTAACTTAAATTAAGGAGGGGTTATGAAAAAAGTTAAAATAGGAATTAATGGATTTGGAAGAATAGGAAGACTTGTGCTTAGAGCATGTGCAATGAGAAATGATGTTGAGGTTGTTGCTGTGAACGACCCATTTATAGATTTGGAATATAGTCGCTACATGTTTACACATGATACCATTCATGGCAAATTTAATGGAGAATGTGAAATAGAAGATGGTAAACTTGTAGTAAATAAAAACCACATCGCTTTTTATGCAGAAAAAGAGCCTGATTTAATTCCTTGGAAAAATCATGATGTAGATGTCGTGATAGAAGCTACTGGTAAATTTACAAAGTATGAAGATGCAGTAAAACATTTAAATGGCGGAGCTAAAAAAGTTATTGTTTCAGCTCCTGGTAAAAATATGCCAATGTTTGTAATGGGCGTTAATCAAAATGAGTATAAAGATGAAATGAAAGTTGTTTCAAATGCTTCATGCACAACAAACTGTTTGGCACCACTCGCAAAAGTTATTCATGATAACTTTGGAATCGAAGAAGGTCTTATGACAACTGTTCACTCAATAACAGCAACACAGCTTACAGTAGATGGACCATCAAAGAAAGATTGGCGTGGTGGAAGGGCTGCTTCTTATAATATCATACCATCATCTACAGGTGCAGCTAAAGCGGTAGGTGAGGTTATACCTTCATTAAAGGGTAAATTGACAGGCATGAGCTTTAGAGTTCCTACACTTAATGTTTCAGTGGTTGACTTGACTGTAAGACTTTCAAAAGAAACAACATACGACGAAATTGTAATCGCTATAAAGAAAGCTTCTGAAAACGAAATGAAAGGTATTCTTGGATGGACTGATGACGATGTTGTTTCATCTGACTTTATTGGAGATAGCAGAACATCTATTTTCGATGTTAAAGCAGGAATAATGATAAGCCCAACCTTTGTTAAATTGGTTTCATGGTATGATAATGAATGGGGCTATTCAAACAAGACAGTAGATTTAGCGTGCCATATCTGCAAATAGGTGTTTTATGGAAGAAGAAATCAATAATTTAAACAATGCACCTCAAGATAACAAAGATTTGCAACCACAAAAAAAGAAAGCCGAGAAAAAAGAAAAAAAGTTTAGTTTTAACTCAATTTTATCTTTTACGGCTTTTATAGGGATAGGTTGCATTGCAATTTCTTTGCTTCTTACATTGGTTTTTGAAAATGATATAAAACTTTCGGCAGCATTCAGTTCAATTGGACAAGTGATTGCCTATGTTTTGTGTATAATTTTAGCATTTTCATGGGTAAAAAAACACAAACAAATTCCATGGATAGTTTGTTATGTCGTATTCGTGGTGACAATTGTAGTTCTGTTTATTTTAACAATTTAATCTATTTATAGCCAGGAACAAATGAGAAATTTAATTGTATCAGCAATTTTAGTGGTTTTAATAGTTTTGTTTTTGAGCTTGCAATCGTTTTGGGCAGGCTTAGTGTATTTTGCGTTAAGTTTCTTGTTCTTGTTATGTGCTTATTGGGTGGTTGTGTTGATAATGCAATATATTGAAGACTACTTTAAGCATTTTGATGAAGATTTTAAATTATATTGTATAAAATTAATAAACTCTACAAATTATACTACACAAGAAGTTAATGACAACATAGAATTTCATAAAACAAATTATAAAAAGTCCTTAAGAAGAGATAAAGCTATTGATATAATAAAAATATTGTTTATTTTGACTGTTGGAATAGTTAGTATAGTTTGTATGTTTAATATGTAAATAGGGTGTTTAAATCCCTATTTTTTATCAAATAAATTCATGAATTCAATTGATATATGAATATATAAAGAAATAGAACGAAATCGACTTTAAAATTAAAAAAGTTTGATGATTGATTAGCATTTATATTCGCCATTATTCTTAGCAATAAAATCAAAATTCACTTATTTTTAGTTGCTAAATTTTATATAATATGATATTATTAAAAACGCAAAGACTTTAAAAAAGTTGATTTAAACAAAGGAGAGATTATGTACGAATTTGAGAAAAAAGACAAGAAAGGAATTTTAACTATTAAAGTTTCAAAAGAAGATTGGGAAAAAGCCGTTGAAAGAGCTTATGAAAAAAATAAGGATAAGTTTAATATACAAGGTTTTAGAAAGGGTAAAGCTCCAAGAAGAGTTATAGAACAAAATTATGGAGATACTATATTCTTTGATGATGCTTTTGATGAAGTTGTATCAGCTGAATATATGCAATTCTTAAGTGAAAACAAAGAAGTTGTACCAGCAGAACAACCACATGTTGAAAACAACACATTCACAGCTGATAAAGGACTTGAAGTTGTGTTAAAGTTTGATTTAATGCCAGAATTCAAGTTGCCTGATTTGACTAAATTAACAGCTAAAAAAGAAGAAGCAAATGTAAGTGACGAACAAGTTGAAGCAGAACTTCAAAGCGAAAGAGAATCTCATGCAAGATATGTTGAAGAAGACAAGGCTGCTGAAATTGGAGATTTTGCAACCATTGACTTTGTCGGCTATGTTGGTGATGAGAAGTTTGAAGGCGGAGAAGCTAAAGATTATAGATTGGAACTTGGCTCTCATACATTTATTGAAGGCTTTGAAGATCAAGTTGTTGGAATGAAAAAAGGCGAAGAAAAAGATGTTAATGTGACATTCCCTGAAAACTATCATGCAGAAAATTTGAAGGGCAAACCAGCTGTATTTAAAGTAACTTTAAACAAGGTTGAAAAGAAAGAATTGCCAGAAATAGATGATAAGTATGTTTCTGACACTACAGAATTTGAAACTGTAGATGAGTATAAAAAAGCTATAAAAGAAAACCTTTTAAAAATGGCTCAAGAGAGAGCTGAAAGAGATTTCGAAGTTAAGTTGTTGGATGAAATTGCTGAGAAGAGCAATATTGAAGTTCCAGATTCTATGGTAGAGCACGAATTGCATCATATGATAGAGGACTTCGAGCATAGACTATCTCACCAAGGATTGAATTTGACTACTTATCTTGAATATATTGGAAAAACAATGGATGAATTCAAACCAGAAAGAGCAGAAGATGCAAGAAAGAATATCAAAACAAGACTTGTATTACAAAAGCTTATCTCTGAAAACAATATCACAGTAACAAGTGAAGAGCTTGATAACAGTATTGCCGAATACGCGAATAGATACCAAATGACAGCAGAGGACTTTAAGAAAGCAATGTCACCTGATGACTATGCTTACTTTGAAAATAATGCTATTATGACAAAAGTTTTAAATATGATTAAGTCTAAAATCAAATAAATATGGAAAATAATGTTATAATTATTGATTTAATTAAAGTTTCTTAATATGAATAATTTTAAGAAATTAAGGGAGGATAATTTATGTTAATACCTATGGTTGTTGATCAAACTGGAAATGGAGAAAGGTCTTATGATATATATTCTCGTTTATTAGAAGACAGAATAATATTTTTGAATGGAGAGATAGATGATAACATAGCAAATATTGTTGTTGCTCAATTAATTTATCTTGAAGGTAAAAATCCAGACAAGGATATTTTCATATATATTAATAGTCCAGGAGGAAGCGTTTCTGCTGGGCTTGCAATATATGATACAATGAAATATATCAAATGCGATGTTTCAACTATTTGTGTAGGGCGCGCAGCATCTATGGGAGCGTTTTTGCTTGCTGGAGGCACAAAGGGTAAGAGATTTGCATTGCCTAATAGTGAAATAATGATACATCAACCTTTAGGTGGAGCTCAAGGGCAAGTAAGTGATATTCAAATACAAGCAAATCATATACAATATATTAAAGAAAGAATGAATAAAATGCTTAGCGAAAATACTGGAAAACCTTTGGATATAGTTGAAAAAGATACTGATAGAGATAACTATATGACTGCACAAGAAGCAAAAGACTATGGAATCATAGATGAAATTTTTGTATCAAGAAAAAAAGTAAAATAAGGAGTTTTAATGTCAGATATAGAATGTAAATGTAGCTTTTGTGGTAAAAGCCAAAAGGAAGCAAAGAAATTGATTGCAAGTCCTGGTGGTGATGCTTTTATATGCGATGAATGTATTGAAATCTGTAAAGATATAGTTACAGATGTTACAAAAAAATCTACATTTGAAAAGATTGAACTTCCTACTCCAAGCGAAATAAAAGCTAAGTTGGATGAGTATATTGTTGGTCAAGACGATGTAAAGAGAGTGCTTGCTGTGGCAGTTTATAATCACTATAAGAGGTTGAATTATAATTTATTGAAAGATAAAAAAGATGAAACTGATGATGTGGAACTTGAAAAGAGCAATATTTTGATGATAGGACCTACTGGTTCAGGTAAAACATTACTTGCAAAAACGCTTGCAAATGTTCTGAAAGTTCCTTTTGCTACTGCTGATGCAACAACTTTGACAGAAGCTGGATATGTTGGCGATGATGTTGAAAATATATTGTTAAAACTTATCCAAAACGCTGGTTATGATATTGAAAAAGCACAACGAGGAATTATTTACATTGATGAAATTGATAAAATTGCAAAGAAGACACAAAATGTTTCAATAACGCGAGATGTAGCAGGGGAAGGTGTTCAACAAGCATTATTAAAGATTCTTGAAAGCACTATTGCAACAGTTCCTCCTCAAGGCGGAAGAAAACATCCTCAACAAGAAATGTTGCAGATTGATACAACAAATATATTGTTTATTTGTGGGGGAGCTTTTGTCGGACTTGACAAAATCATTGAAGCAAGGAAAAGTGATACAACACTTGGCTTTAATGCAGAAATACATTCAAAGGAAGAGAAAGATAAAAATATATTTATAAAAGACATTCAACCAAATGACTTGATAAAATTCGGGTTGATTCCTGAGTTTGTAGGAAGATTGCCTGTAGTTGTAGGGCTTGAAGAATTGGATGAAAATGCTCTTATTAAAATTCTTACAGAACCAAAAAATTCTATTATTAAACAGTATAATTTGATGTTTAAAATAGATGGAATAAATATTGAATTTTCTCCAGAAGCTATAAAAGCAATTGCTAAAAAGGCAATAGAATTAAAGACTGGAGCGAGAGGTTTAAGAACAATAATCGAAGGTAAAATGACTAAATTGATGTATGATGCTCCTAGCTATAAAGATGTTGAAAAAATAATTGTCACTGACAGATTTATAGAAATGGAAAATGGGCAACCAGAAATCGTAAAGAAAGTTGACGATAAAAAAGCTGTTTGCTAAATAAACTTAAACAAAAACACTAGAGAATAAATTAGAACTCTAGTGTTTTTTATAGCACAAATAAGAGTATAAGTTCATATATATTAGAGGAGGTTTTCATGAGAAGATTTTTCAACATAATGGATAATAATATGAATAGAAGCAATAATTTTATAACAGCACAAAATGCTCGTGAAGATATTATAGGCGAGTTAGAAGCGATTATTCAATATGAGAATCATTTAGAACAAACATCAGATATGAGTGCCAAAAATACAATAAGAGATATTTTAAAGGAAGAAAAATTGCATGTAGGGCAGTTGTTTGGCTTGTTGTTTCAATTAGATCCAGAAAGCAAGACTCAATTTGAAAATGGCTTAAAGGAATTTCAAAACAATAATAATGTGAATTAATATTGAAAAATAAATATGACGGTAGAATATTACTTGTCATATTTTTTGATTATAATAGAAATAGGAAAATTAAAGTCATAAAATATAAATAAATTCTTCAAAATACTTGACATTTATATCATAAATTTATATAATAACAAAGTAACATAAAAAAGATGCGGGCGTGGCGGAATGGCAGACGCGCTTGTTTAAGGGGCAAGTGGGAAACCGTGTGGGTTCGACTCCCACCGCCCGCACCAAAAAGCGGAAACAATAGTTTGTTTTCGCTTTTTTTTGTTGAATATAAAGATATTAAAGTTTTAGACATTATTTTGAGACAAATAAATATTGGTTAATTATTTTTTTCAAACTTTGTTGATATGTAAACGCAAATTGATTTAATAGGAGGGTAAATGATAGTGAATAACAGGTCGCAGGAGTCCAAAAATATAGTGTTATTTTTTAAGATTATGAAAGAAATTTGCCTATTAAAACATGATGAAATCAAGATGTTTTTGAGCTTAGTTATTATTATGAAAAATAATAAAATAAAGTATATAATATAGCTTAAATCATTTGCAAAATTTTATCAAAAGTGCTATTTTTAAAGAGTATTTTGCAAATGATGAAACAAGGAGAGTCTTATGGCACTAAAGAAAAAGCTAAGCATAGCAATGCTTATAGTATTGACAATTTTGATAGGTATGTTTTTGATGGCTTGTGATGATAAATCAAGTCAAGATAATACTCAAGATGAAGAAAATAATGAAAAACCTGTTGACCCAGGAGATAATGGAGATGAAAACAACAAACCACAAAAAGTAGCTATTGAAATTTCATCTTTTGACGATTTGCTTAGTATGGCTGACAAGTTTGATAGCATTAAAGACAATGAATATTTCTTGTTGACAACTGATATTGATTGTGATGGGCAAAGCTGGGAATCAGTAGGCAGTCTTAACAATCCTTATAGCTGTGAATTTGATGGTAATGGCTATACAATAAGTAACTTGGTTTTAGCAACAGAAGATTCAAAGGCAAGCTTTTGGGGAGTTGCTAAAGATTCATATATTCACGATGTAACTTTTTCAAACATAACTACATCTGCAGAAGATTATAGTGAAGAAGGTTTAAATGTTGGGCTTATAGCACAAGGATATAACGAACTTCAACTTGAGAACATAACATTGACAAGTTCACTTATAACAATCAATGCAAACAATCTAAAGAATTTTGGTGGAATAATAGCAGAAGACCATTCCACAGGCTTAAGAAAGAATTTGACAGTAAAAGATAGCTCATTCAATATTTCAACAATGGCAGGTTCTAATAATATAGGTTTAATTACAGGATATAGCACAAATCTAGTAATAGAAGATTGTAAAATAGAAAATATAACTGGTTCAGTATTATATATGGGAAGTGAAGGTTTATCATTCGGCTTAATCTCTGGAAGACTTGAAGCAAATGAAACAGACTTATCCCAAGCAAGTATAACAAACTGCGTATATAACATAATAAATATTGAAATATTAAGTATGACAGAAGAAAATATAAATGTGGGCACAAACATTGGTTATGTTGATGAAAATGCTGTAGTAGAAACAGAAAACATATCTTCAACTGAAACCCAAATTTTATTCAATGGAAGTGCAATTTAAAAAACAAAACTCTTTTAAGTATAAGAAAGGAGCAGCACTAAAAAAGCTTACAAATGGTAAGCTTTTTTATATAGGTATTTATAAAAATGTGTTTGCTGATATTCTAAAATAGCTTTGTTAAACAGTCTTTAAAATCATTTGGAAATGGTATTTCAAAAGATAATACATTATCGAGATATGGATGAAAAAATGACACATTTTTGCATATAAGGGCAGTATGTTTTATTAGGGTGGAAAGACTTCCGTAAATATTATCGCCTAATAATGGGCGGTTTATTGATGAAAGATGCAATCTTATTTGGTGTGTACGGCCATGAACAAGCTCAAGCTTTATAAGACTATAATACTTATTAAATTTTATAGGATAAACATAGGTTGTGGCAGGCTTACCATCTTCAGCAATAACTCTTTGAAGGTCATTTCTTCCGTTCTCATTTATTGTCTTGATATTTTTATCAATTATTGTTTGAGAGCTTATACAGCCTTCACAAATTGCATAATATTGTTTTTTGATTTCTTTTAAGTCTTTTTGAGCAATACTATCTTTGGCGACAATTATAATGCCAGCAGTGTCTTTGTCGAGTCTGTTTATTATTCTTAAAGTAAAATCAGGATCTTTAGTGTCCATATAATGACAAATAGCTCCAGCAAGATTATAATTATAATGAGAACGGCTTGGCATACATGGAAGTCCTGCGGGTTTGTTGATTAGCAGATAATACTCATCCTCATATACAATATCAAGTGGTATTATGCATTGCATAATACTGCTTTTAGGGCTGGGGTCACTGTTGACTTCTAAAATATCACCAGCTTTAAGGCTTGCATTGATGTTGGTTGGCTTGTCATTTATCTTAATGTATCCAAAAACTTTTCTTAAATTTGTTATATAATTTTCAGCAAATTGATTATCTTTTAAATAGTGGTAAATGCTTTTATAGTTTTTTGTTATATTGTATTTTCTGGTCTTCATTTTCTATCCTTTATTTAATACTTTTTGAATATCTTTTCATAAATCTCATTTTGTAATCTTGTTTATATTTAAGTGTTATAGTATTATTTATAATTATAATGCATTTTAATGTAAAAAGTAAATTGAATGAGAGATAAAATTCCCTTATTTGCTTGACATGATTTTTAATTTATAATATAATCTAAAACATAATAAAAGCTATGATGAAAGAGTAGTAATAGAATTGATTTATCAAAGAGAGTTTGTCCTTGGCTGAAAGACAGATATAATAGATTTTATGAATTCACTTTCTAGCTACATTTATGAAGTTTTGCATTGTTGTAATAAAGTGTAAAATGCGTAGTTTATGTCGTTATGCCTGCGTAAATGGTTTTAATAAGGATTGATAAAATCAATTAAAGTTAGGTGGTACCACGAAAAGTATTCTTTCGTCCTAATAGGAAGAATACTTTTTTTATATCAGATCCGAACTTGTTTGCAAGAGTTGGTTTTTGATAGTTGTATATGCTATGGGATGAAAAGTAAAGTAATTAAATTTGTTTAGAATTTTTATTATTTTATGGCTATAAAATTTTAACATCACATGGTTTGTATTATTGAAGTTTATAAAGCAAATAAAAAATAATAGGAGGAAGTCATGCTTAGTCAAGATTTGGCGAATATAAAAGAAGAAGTTTTAGAGAGTATAGAAAAGGCAAATGATTTAAAAGAACTTAATGAGATAAGAGTAAGAGTTTTCGGGAAAACAGGGCTTATAACAAACATTTCAAAGGGTATGAGAGATGTATTGCCTGAAGATAGACCAAAGGTTGGGGCTTTAATAAATGAGGTTAAAACCGCAATTGAGTGTAAATTGCAGGAGAAGATTGAACTACTTGAAAATATAGAACTCAATAAGAAACTTGAAGAAGAAAAAATAGATATTACAGAACCTTCTAAGGATAGCGAACTTGGGGCATTGCATCCAATCACTGATGTAATTGACAGATTGACAGATATTTGTGTTGATATGGGATTCTCGGTTGTTGAAGGCCCAGAGATAGAAACAGATTATTACAACTTTGAAGCTATGAATATACCTAAAAACCATCCTTCAAGAGATATGCAAGACACTTTGTTTATAACAGAAGACATTTTGTTAAGATCACAAACATCAGCAGTTCAGGCTCGTGAAATGGAAAAGAGAAAGCCACCATTTAAAATTGTATGCCCAGGTAAAACTTATAGAAATGACAATGATGCAACTCATAGCCCAGTGTTCCATCAAATGGAGGGGTTGGTTGTTGATGAAAATATCTCTATGGCAGACTTAAAAGCTATGCTTACAATATTGATGAAAAGGTTGTATGGAGAAGATACAAAAATAAGATTTAGACCTTCTTTCTTCCCATTCACAGAACCTAGCATAGAAGTTGATGTTTCATGTCCAAGCTGTCATGGTAAGGGATGTTCTTTATGTAAAGGAACAGGTATGCTTGAGCTTTTGGGCGCTGGAATTGTTAACCCTAAAGTCTTAGAAATGTCCGGCATAGATAGTAAAAAGTATCGTGGATTTGCGTTTGGCTTTGGTTTAGATAGAACATCTATGATTTTGAACAGTATAAATAATATTAAAAATCTTTATAGAAATGATATAAGATTTTTAGAACAAATGAAAAAATAAAAACATTAACAAAAAAAAGATTTTGGATAATTGAATTAAGGAGAAAATATGAAAGTAACATATAAATGGATAAAAGATTTTGTAGATGTTAATGCAACTCCAGAAGATATTGCAAATAGATTGACAGATGCTGGAATGGAAGTTGAAGAAATCATATATCAAAATGAACATTTGCATGATGTTGTCGTTGGTAAGATTTTGAAAATAGAAAAACATCCACAGGCTGATAAATTGGTGGTTTGCCAAGTTGATATTGGGAAAGAAATAACTCAAATTATAACGGCAGCAACGAATGTTTTTGAAGGAGCTGTTGTTCCTGTAAGTTTGCCTGGGGCAGATTTGGTTAATGGCATAAAAATCCAAAAAGCCAAAATGCGTGGAGTTGAATCTTGTGGTATGTTTTGCTCAGGAGAAGAGCTTGGTATAGATGAAAATTATTATGAAGGAGCTGGAGTCAACGGAATTCTTATCCTTCCAAACGATTTAAAAATTGGACAAGCTATCGACAAAGCATTGATGCTTGATGATGTGGTTTTTGATATAAATATAACACCTAATAGAGCCGATTGCATGAGTATTATTGGTATAGCTAGGGAAGTGTGTGCATTATATGGTCTTGAAATGAAGAAAGTTAACTTCAGTTATGACATAGATGTATACGCAAAAGACACAGTTAGAGATTATGTTAATGTTGAAGTTAACACGCCTAATTGCTTAAGATATATGGCTGCAGCTATAACAAACTTAAAAATTGAAAGATCTCCATTATGGATGAGGGCAAAATTGAATGCCGTAGGAATCAAGCCAATCAATACTATGGTAGATATTACAAATTATGTTTTGATTGAAATGGGACAGCCACTTCATGCTTTTGACCAAGAATTGATTGGTGGTAGAAAAATTAATGTTCGTCAAGCCAAAATAGGAGAGGAAATAGAGGTATTAAATCATAATACTTATAAGCTTGATGAAAGTGTGATGGTTATCGCTGACCAAGAAAAACCAATGGTTATAGCAGGAGTTATTGGAGGAACAAACTCTTGTATTAATGACAATACAAAAACTTGTGTTTTAGAAGGAGCTGTTTTTGACTTAAAATCTATAAGAATAACAAGCAGAAAAATAGGAGTTCGTACAGATTCATCTGCAAGATACGCAAAGGGAGTCAATGTCGCAAATGCAGAACTTGGTATAGTAAGAGCACTACATTTTGTATCTAAAATCGGTTGTGGTAAGGTTGTAAGGGGAATGATTGATATTTCTTCTGTCAAAAATGAAGAGAGGAAGATTGAGGTGTCTGTTGATTTGATTAATGATATTCTTGGCTTGCAGATAGATAGTAAGATTATGGTTAAATTATTGAATAATCTTGGAATTAAAACTGTATGCTATGGAAAGAAGCTTCAATGTATAATACCTCCTTATAGAGAAGATCTTGAAAATGATTATGACATAGCTGAAGAGGTTATAAGATTGTATGGCTATAGTGTCTATGATAATATGCAATATGATCTCTTTAAGAATGCCAAAGTTACCGAAGGAGAACATCATCCTAGACTTCTTATGGAAAGAAAGTTTAGAAACGCATTGGTAGAAAGAGGTTTTTATGAAAATGTTTCTTACACTTTAGTTCCAGAAGAGTCTCCTAAAAAATTGTTGTTGGATGATATTAGAGCAAATATAATAAAAATTGCAAACCCAATAAGCGAAGATATTGCTTGCATGAGAACTTCTTTGGCCCATTCATTATTTTCTAACATAGCTTATAATATAAGTGTTGGAAACAGAACAATGAAGATTTTTGAATGTGGAAGAGTTTATTTGACTGAAGAATTGCCTTTAGTAAAGCTTCCAAATGAAATAAATATGTTAGGCTTGGCTGTCTGTGATGAAGGATACGATTTTTATATTTTGAAAGGTGTTGTAGAATCGCTTTTAAGCAAAACCTCTGCTACTTATAAATTGGAAAGATCAAAACAACCATTCTTGCATCCTGGAATATCTGCTGACATTATAATCGGAGATAAAGTGATAGGAAGCTTTGGGAAAATTCATCCACAAGTTGCTAAGAATTATGACATTCCAAACAATGTGTTCTACGCAGAACTTAATGATGATTTCTTGATTGAGTTGGAGCCTGTTAAACGAGTATTTAAAAATATTTCTAAATATCCTATTGTAGAAAGAGATTTGGCCGTTGTGGTGGATGAGAAGGTTACAGCTGAAGAAATGTTGTCAGCAATCAAATCTTCATGTGGTAATTTGTATTACAATGCAAGCTTATTTGATGTTTATAGAAGTGCTAGTGTTGGCGAGAATAAAAAGAGTTTGGCATTCAAAATCAAGCTTGTAGATATGAATAAAACTTTGACAGATGAAGAAGTTAATAAAGTGATGCAAAAGATATTAAAGTCATTTAATTATAGATTTGGAGCTGTTTTAAGATGATTTATTTGGATAATGCAGCTACAACTCAAATGTTTGAAGGAGGGGTAGACATATATAAAAAATATGCCTGCCAATCTTTTTTTAACCCTTCAGCTGGTTATGCGCAGTCTATTGAAATAGCAAAAGAGTTAAATGTTGCAAGAGATAAGATTTTGAATAAATTAGGTTCGTCAAAAGGAAATATAATTTTCACAGGAGGTGCAACTGAAAGCAATAATCTTGCAATTATGGGAAGCAAAAGAAATGGTAAATGGGAATATGTCTTTTCAGTCGGCGAGCATCCAAGTGTTTATAATGTTGCAAGGGAACTAGAAAGTCAAGGACATATAGTGCACTTTGTAGGTTTACAAGAAAATGGACAAATTGATTATAATCAACTTGAAAAAGTTTTAAATTCAAAAACTAGATTAATTTCAGTTATGCATTCATCCAATGAAACTGGAGCTATTAATGATTTGCGACTTGTTGATAAAATAAGAAAAGACAAAAGTCCGCAAGCATTGTTGCATGTCGATGGTGTTCAAGCATTTTGTAAATTGGAATATAGAATAGATGATTATAATATAGATTTATATACCATTTCAGCACATAAGTTTCATGGACCAAAAGGTGTTGGGGCTTTATATGTAAGGAATTGTGCTTCATTAAAAAATATTGTTTTTGGTGGAGGACAAGAAAATGGGTATAGATCAGGGACTGAAAATGTGCCTGGTATTATGTCTATGGTTTACGCTATAGAAAATATAGATGTTAAACAAAATTATAGGCGTGTGAAAGAGCTTAACAAAAAACTTAAAGAGATATTTTCAAAAGATGAAAATATAAGCTATGTGAATGGAAATAACCCTTATGTAATAAGTTTTGGTTTTGCTGGAGTGAACGGCGAAACATTGATGAGAGCTTTAGAAAATGAGGGTATAATAGTAGGGACAGGAAGTGCTTGTTCTGCTAAGAAAGCTGGAAATAGAATTTTGGAAAATTGTGGATTATCTAAAGATAAAGTGAAAACTCATATAAGAATTTCTTTTGATTTTAATCAAACGATTGACCAAATAGAAGAGGCTGGAGAAATAATTTTAAAAACATATCATAATTTGCTGGAGAAAGTTAAATGAGAGTTATATTATTGAGATTTGGAGAGTTGTACTTAAAGGGGCATAATAGAAATATATTTGAAAACACTTTGATTGACAACATAAGAACTATGCTTAAGGGAGAAGATTTTAAATTTGAAAAAACTTTTGGTAGGTATGTAATATCTAATTTTAGCCAAGATGCAGAAAGTCGAATAGTTTTGAAATTGCAAAAGGTTTTTGGTCTTTATAGTTTAAGTATAGCAACTGAAGTTGACGCAAAGGAGCAAGATATATTGGAAGAAGTGCTAAAAATTGATTGCCGAAATAACACTTTTAAAGTGTTTGTAAAAAGGGCGGACAAGGCATTTCCGATAAGCTCTATGGATTTTGCTAAGAAATTGGGAGAAGAGGTTCTTAATAAAAATGAAGGTTCTTCTGTAGATTTGTATAATCCTAATAAAACTATTTATGTCGATATAAGATTAAATAAGAAGGCTTATATCTTTAGTGATATAATCAAATGTCAAGGAGGATTGCCTTTAGGAAGCTCAGGTAAAGGGTTGTTGCTTCTTTCTGGAGGAATAGATAGTCCGGTTGCAGGGTATTTGATGGCTAAAAGAGGAATGAAGCTTGAAGCTTTGCATTTTTATAGTTATCCATATACTTCCTTGCTTGCTAAGGAAAAGGTTATCACTTTGGCAAGAAAATTGTGTGAGTATGTGGGAGAAATCAAACTTCACATTGTGTCATTTACGACTGTGCAAGAGGAAATACATAAACATTGCCGTGAAGAGTATATGATTACAATAATGAGAAGAATTATGATGAGGGTTGCTGAAAAGATTTGTGATAAGAATGACTTGGGAGCAATCTTAACTGGGGAGAGCTTGGGACAGGTTGCAAGTCAAACTATGCAGAGTATGACATCAACAGAAAATGTCTTGGAAAAGAAGCCTGTCTTTAGACCATGTATTGCTATGGACAAAGAAGACATAATGGCAGTGGCAAAAAATATAGATACTTACGAAACTTCAATTTTGCCTTATGAAGATTGCTGTACTGTGTTCTTGCCAAAGAATCCTATTATTAAACCTATTTTAGAAAAGGTTGAGCATGAGGAAAGCTTCTTGGATATAGACAAGCTTGTAGAGGGGTGTCTGGGAAGCGAGGAGATAATGCGAATAACTTTAAATTAAACATTGAATTTGTTTTTATGAGATTTATTGTGTGGGTGAAGCATTTATGTGCTTCGCCTTTTTTTGTTGTATAAATTTGGGCTTAAATGAAATTATGTATTGTTGCTGTTTGTTGTTCATATAAAGGGCGACAATCTTTTTATTGTATAAAATGTATACAAGGTAATATTTATAAATAGGTCATTTATAAACTTGCATATTATTCAATACATATTAAAATCTTATGCATAATTATACAAAAATCACTTGCATAATTATAAAAAATGATGTATAATAATCAAAAATGAATGTATATCTATGAATTTATAAATATACATAAATTGCTATATCCCTTTAAAATAAAGGAGAATAGCGATTTGAGGAGAGGATTATGGCAAGAAGTGCTAGACAGTCAAAAATCTTGGAATTAATATCCACTAAAGAAATTGAGACTCAAGATGAATTGGCGAGAGAACTTAAGAATGCAAACTTTGATATCACGCAAGCGACTATTTCAAGAGATATCAAAGAGCTTGGTCTTACAAAAATTCTCTCAAGTTCTGGCAAATATAAATATTGTTTTGTAGGCTCTGATGAGCAAGTCATCTCTAATAAATACATAACAATATTCAAAGAATCTGTCATATCTGTAAAAGTTGCAATGAACCTTGTTGTTATAAGAACGATGAAAGGTCTTGGCGCAGGACTTTCAAGTTTTGTCGATAAGCTTAATATAAATGAGCTTATGGGGGCTGTTAATGGAGATGATACAGTGATGTTAATTTTCCCTACAACCACACTTGCAAGTCAGGCAGTTGTCACTTTAAATGATATGTTAAATTAAAAGGATGCTTATTATGCTTCAATCATTGTCTATAAAAAATGTTGCTTTAATATCTTCTTTATCTATTGATTTTGGAAAAGGTTTTAATGTTTTGTTGGGCGAAACTGGCGCAGGAAAAAGTATAATTTTTGATGCACTAAATTTTGTGCTTGGAGCTAAAATTGATAAAACACTTTTGCGAACTGGCGAAAGTGAAATGCGAGTTGATGCTGTATTTACAGATTTGAATTTAAATGCAACTGCGGCGCTTAAAGAGTTTGGTTATGAGGATGAAGATATTGCGCTATCAAGGACTTATAATGCCGAAGGGAAATCAATTATAAGGGTAAATGGTTTGCCTACCAGTGTATCTGTTTTAAAAGAAATAGGCGATATTTTGGTTAATAGTTATTCTCAACATGAAAGTGTAGATATGCTTAAGACTAAAAATCATTTAATAATGCTTGATAGAATGGGCGGAGAAAAAATAAAGGCATTAAAAAATGATATCAAACAACTTTATAGTCAGTTGGGTGAGATAAATAAAAAAATTAAAGCTTTAGGCGGAGATGATTATGTACGCGAAAGAAAGAAATCTTTGCTATCATATCAAATTCAAGAAATTGAAGATGCCAACTTACAGATTGGCGAAGACGAGAAGATTGGTGAACGATTGAAGCTTTTGAATAGCGCAGAAAAAATTTGTCAGAGTATAAACGAGTGTGAAGAACTTTTGACAGAGAATGTGAGCTCTTGTGCTAATAGTTTGCAACAGGCGTCGATTGCTTTATCAGGCCTATTGAGTTTTGACAAAATAAACGAATGCAAGGAAAGGCTGGACAGTGCTAGATACGAGATTGAAGATATATGCCAAACGCTGGTAGATATACGAGATGAAACAGATTATGATGAGGAAGAATTTAATGAGCTTGACAGAAGACATGATCTTATTAAGTCATTAATAAAAAAATATGGTGGAAGCATAGAAAAAACCTTAGATTATTTGGAAGAATCTAAGGCAGAGTTGGATGCTTTGAATGATAGCGTAAATCTTATTGAGAAGCTGGAGAAAGAGAAAAAAGAAATCACTCAAAAGTTGAATGATGAAGCAAATAAACTTACTGTTGAAAGAAAAGAAATTGCCGAGGAAATAAGACAAAAAATAACGAACGAACTTAGGGAGCTTGGAATGAAATCAAGTTCGTTTGAAGTGAAGTTTTCTTTATTAGACGAAGTTCAATCAAATGGACAGGATGATGTTGAATTTGTATTTTCAGCCAATAAAGGACAAGAGCTTAAATCTTTATCTAAAACTGCTTCTGGTGGAGAACTTAGTAGATTTATGCTTGCTGTAAAAAATATCTTTGCAGAAACTGGCAGTGCTCAAACTTTGATTTTTGATGAAATTGATGCTGGTATAAGCGGAGAAACAGGCAATATAGTTGGACAAAAGCTTAAGAATATTACTAAGTATGCACAAGTATTATGTATAACTCATTTACCTCAGGTTGCAAGCTATGGAGATGATTTCTTCTATGTAAGCAAAATGGAGGATCGTGAAACCACTACAACCAGTGTCGAACATTTAAAGGGTGATGATGTAATTATCAATCTTGCTAAAATGGTTGGTGGAAATAATATAAGTGATATAGCTCTATCTCACGCAAAAGAAATGAGAGATAAGGCCGTTAATTCATAAGTATAAATATCTCGATAATGAATAGACTAACATTTATAGTTAGTCTTTTTTTATGGAGGGAATAAGTGTCAAAAAAACAGAAATTTAATATTATTTTATTGGTCTTTATTTCTTTTACTCTTTTAATAATAGCGAATATTGACATATTCAATGTCTATTCGTTGCAAGATAATTTATATACTAGTTATAATGAAATAAATGAAATCAATAAAGAAAGAAGATTTGGTAATTTGGTTGAATTATCAATGAAGAAAAATCTGCAAACTGGCTCGGAGGAAGAAAAAGAGAGCTATGTTGTAGTCAAACTTTTTGGATTTATCCCTATAAAGAAGGTTAAAGTTAAGTTACTGCCAGAAGATCAAGTATATTTGGGCGGAGTGCCTATAGGGTTGACTATTTATACTGAAGGAGTTGTGGTCGTAAGTGATGCTGTTGTTGATGTGGCAAACAATAAGATTGTGAAGAATAAACAACTTGAAAATGGGGATATTATAAAGAAAATTGGTAATGTTATTGTAGAAAATGTTGATGATGTAGAAGAAGCATTAAAGAGCGTTGAAAGCGACAATGTTGAAGTTGAGTTGTTGAGAGATAATAAAGTGATTAATACGAATGTTGGACTTATTAAAAACAAAAATAATGAGTATAAGCTTGGTGTATGGGTTAAAAACGATATATCAGGAATAGGAACTTTAACATTTGTTAAGAAAAAAGATCTTAAATATGGGGCATTAGGACATCCTATAACAAATGGAACTGACGATAGTGTTGTGCCAATAACTACGGGCAATGTTTACAGTTGTAATTTAATTGGGATCAATAAAGGACAAAGAAACAAACCTGGAGAATTGAGGGGAGTTTTTGTAAAGAAGAATGAAAAGGGAGATATTACAAAGAATACCCCTTATGGAATTTTTGGAAATATTGAAAAAAAAGAAAATGTAATAGATGAAAATAGGTGTGCAAAGATTGGCGGAAGACTAAGTGTAAAGCCAGGAAAGGCTAAATTGATATCAAGTGTAAGTGGTATATGCGAAGAATACGATATAGAGATAATTAAAGCAAGCTATCAAACAAAATGTAGTGATAAAAGCATAGTTTTTCGTGTAAAAGATAAGCGTTTATTAGAACTAACAGGAGGTATTGTTCAAGGAATGAGCGGTTCTCCAATAGTACAAAACGGAAAACTCGTTGGAGCTGTAACACATGTGTTTATGTCTGATCCTACAAAAGGTTATGCTGTATATAGTGATTGGATGCTTGAACAAATTGATTGAAATTATTAATGGATAATGGATTGATTTAAAAACAAATAAAAACATGTTGAAATTGATTTTCTGTCAACATGTTTTTTTGTTAAAACATAGATTGTTTTGCAACTTGGTTGAAATAAATGAAAAATTCAAAAATACATCATATTGTATTTTAAATACGTTCTAAATAATGTATATAGTAGTTTTTGTAAGTGTATAAAGGTTATGGCTTCAAAAGTGAGCAAAATAAAAAGAAGTCAAAACTCATAATTCATTGTTTGGCTTCTTTCTACTTAATGTGAAGCATATTTCCTTCACGCTATTATATTGTGCAATAACAACTTAATTATTCATAAATATTAAAATTTATTGATTTATTTTTACTTTATCTGCTACATCTTTTCTCATATCTTCACTTATAGCTGCATAATGCTTCTTTGTTGTGTTGACATCTTTATGTCCTAAAACATCTGCAACAATATAGATATCATGGGTTTCTTTATAAAGATTTGTGCCAAATGTGCTTCTTAGTTTATGTGGAGATATTTTTTTTAAAGGTGTTGCAATTTGAGCGAATTTTTTAACAAGATTTTCAACCGCGCGTATAGATATTCTTTTGTTTTGCAAAGATATAAACATTGCATTTTCGTCTTCAGGAAGATTTAAAGTAGCCCTTTTTTCTAACCATGTTTTGAGTGCAAGAGCGACTTCTTTAGAAAAATAAAGTGTTGTCTGGTTTCCGCCTTTTCTAGTGACCAAAAAGGCATTTTGTGAGAAATCAAAACTTTCAATATTTAATCCGACAAGCTCTGATATACGAATCCCAGTTCCTAAAAATAAAGTAATGATGGCATTATCTCTTTCAAAAGTGTTTTTGTTGTATTGTTGTTGGTGCTTAGAAAACTCGCAAGGATTTTCAACGGCGTTCATCATTCTGCTGACCTCGTTATTTTCAAGTCTTATGATTTCTTTATTGTGTAATTTAGGAGTGTCTATTTTGCTGACTACATTTGATTCTATCATATCATGATTAAATAAGTACTTGAAGAAACTTCTTAAAGATGCAAGTTTTCTTGCTTTCCCTCGTTCATCATTCTTATATTGTTTGTCGTCTAATTGATAGAAAGACAAATATGACAAATATTGTTCTATGTTTCTTGCTTTGAGGGTGTTTAAGTCATTTAATGTTATTTCTATTTCTTTTTTATGAAAAACGAATTGTGATAAGTAATTATAGAAAATAAACAGGTCCATTGAGTAGTTGTATCTCGTAAGTGATGAAGTGTTGCTTTCTATACCAATAAAAAAGTCAAGACAGTAGTCGGGGAGTCTTTCAGTGTATTTAGACATTTTTAATCTGTTTTGTAAATCTCGTTTTTCGTAAAAACTTATCTTTTTCATGTTATTATTATATCATTATGAAATCGAAATTACAAATAAAATTTTATTTATGCGTAAAAGTTTTTTATAATACAGTATATATTGTTTTATATATAAGACATAATACTATATCTACGATAAATTAAATTTTAGAAGAAAGATGTCATGATTGAAAGATATGGAGCTTTTGGATCGAAACAAGAAACTTATTTCAATATCTGATATGATTTTTTCAATATTTATTTGACTAATTTAAATTATGAAAGTATAATTAACATACGAGGTGTTAATTATGATAGATATTAATTTGATTAGAACTAATCCTGAACTAGTAAAGGAAAATATTAAAAAGAAATTTCAAGATCATAAACTTGAATATGTTGATAAAGTGCTTTCACTGGACGAACAATTAAGAGCTCTTAAAAAAGAAGGCGATGAACTACGATCAAAAAGAAATAGTCTGAGCAGTCAAATTGGCTTATTAATGAGAGAAAAAAAGATTGATGAAGCTAATAAAATAAAAGCTGAAGTTGTTCAAAACAATAAGAGAATTGAAGAAGTTGAAAATGAAGAGACTGAAATTGCTGCTCAATTAAAAAAATATATGATGTCTATTCCTAATATTATAGCTGATGATGTGCCTATTGGAAAAGATGATAGCCAAAATGTTCAAAGATTAACTGTTGGAGAAGCTAAAGTCCCAAATTATGCAATTCCTTATCATGCTGACATTTTAGAAAGCTTGAATGGCTTAGATTTGGATAGTGCTAGAAGAACAAGCGGAAATGGCTTTTATTATTTAACTGGAGATATAGCAAGATTGCATTCAGCTATATTGTCTTATGCTAGAGATTATATGATAAACCAAGGTTTTACTTATTGTATACCACCATTTATGATTAGAAGCGATGTTGTAAATGGCGTTATGAGTTTTGAAGAAATGGAAAACATGATGTATAAAATTGAAGGCGAAGACCTTTATCTTATAGGAACTAGCGAACATTCAATGATAGGCAGATTTAAAGATACAATATTGAAGGAAGAAAATTTGCCTTTATTACTAACTTCTTATTCTCCATGTTTTAGAAAGGAAGTTGGTGCACATGGTATTGAAGAAAGAGGAATTTATAGAGTACATCAATTTGAAAAGCAAGAAATGATTGTGATTTGCAAGCCAGAAGATTCAATGGATTGGTATAATAAGATGTGGCAAATCTCTTCAAACTTCTTTGCTTCATTAGATATTCCTCATGAAGTTATGGAATGTTGCAGTGGCGATTTAGCTGATTTAAAAGTAAAATCTTGTGATATAAATGCTTGGAGTCCACGACAAAAAAGATATTTTGGAGAGCTTGGTTCTTGCTCTAATTTAAGTGATGCTCAAGCTAGACGCTTAGGAATAAAGTTTAAAACTGAAGACGGAATGAAATTTGCTCATACATTAAACAATACTGTTGTAGCGCCTCCTAGAATGCTTATCGCATTTTTAGAAAACAATTTAAATGAAGATGGAAGTGTTAATATACCAGTTGCATTAAGACCTTATATGGGCGGAAAAGATAAGATATATCCTGCAAAAAAATAATGCTAAAGGAGGCTGTTAATTTAAGTTCATGCCAAATATAAATGTATCAAAAGATTTAATTGTTAATATAGCAGAACAAGAGAATACAAAATATATCAAAACAGTAAATAAATCAATTAACCAAATTATTGGTCAGGCTATCAAAGATTTGTCTGAAAAGATATCTTTTGTTTCTTTGAAAAATGTTATTTTGCAGCCAGCTAATGAATTGATTAGCGGAGCTTTTATTGATGCATCTTTATTTATTTATTTGTTAGGAGTTCAGAATCCGCAATTAGAACTAAATACAAATCAAAAAGAAAGTGCTTGGAAAAGCTTTAAAGACCGAGTTGTTTGGGCATGGAATAATCGCAAAAGATTTATAAAAAGGAAGAAAAAACATAGAAAAAGTAAAAAATCTAAAGAAATTGAAACACTTGATAATGATTATAAATTTGAACCAAACACATATACAATTTATCAATTAACTGAAGATTTGCAAAAGGCTATGATTCAGTATTTATGTGAAACAAGCATGGTATACATGAATGACAATGTATTGCAAATTGTTGGAAAAGATGATTTTGGAGCTAATACGAAGATTATAATTTATGTTGTAAATTATGATGGTGAAAAATTCAAATATTATGCAGGCAAAAAAGAAGGTTTTAAATTGATAGACATAGATTCTCGCTTAAAATGTCTTGAAAATAAAATAATGACAGTAGGTGAAAATTTTATCAAAATTCTTAAGGTGTTTAATTCATTGTATTATAATATAAATGGCATTATGTGTAATCAAATTTTTATGGAAAGCATTTTGTGTTCATGTCCAGAAGATTTGTTTTTTGGTGATGACATTTATAAAGTATTTGTAAAAATAGTTAATTATTTATCTATAAAAACACTGAAAGATATTAAGTCAATAAACAATTCGCAATTAACCATATTTAAAGATGAAATTTGTGGAAACTGCGGATTAGGATTCAATAAAATGCTTTCTAAAATATTGAAGAATTAAAGCAAAAAGTAATAGAACAAGATTTGTATATAAAGAATTATAAAAAAGGTTTTGTTTAAAGAATGCTATTATGAAAAATTGTTTTAATATAAAAAGGATTAAGCTATGATTTAAAAATATGAATATTAATGATTATTTATGCAAATAAAATAATTATTAAAAAATAACATAATAGACTTTATTTTACCGGTATTATGTGCTTATCTCTGCGTAAAACTTGTGTTTTACGCAGAGATATAGATGTTGCACTTCCTTTTTAAAATGTTGGTTTTAATAAAAAATACAGACCCCTTTTAGCGATTTTTGTCAATACAAACAGCAAGAAAGTTTATCATATACCCCTTTTCCCTACAAATTTTATGCCCCTATTATTTAATTTCATTTTAAAACTCACCTATTATCAAATTTTTGATTTTTATATAATTATGGAGTTGCTCTAATTAATGCTTATGCCTACTTAGTAATTTATTACATGTAGAGTCTCTATTAAAAAACAAGCTTATAAATTTGAGCTTGTTTTTTTGTAACTTACTTTAAAATTTGTCTAAACCTCATCACACATTATAATGCCATATCGCTTTTTATGTAAATTTGGAGCAATTGATGATATAATTGACTTCATTTGTTCTTTTATAATAAAGAAGAATTATTCATTCCCCTGCTTTCTATTTTCGATTGCACTTTTCTTATATGTTGGTATGGAAAAATAATCTTGATATATTGGGATTTTTCACTAATTGATATAATTCTTTTTGTTATATAACTTATAATCGATCTTTATTTGTTTCATACTACTTTTGTTCTGAGTAAAAATGCATAGTTTTTCAATTCTCTCCTATATTGTTTATAATTAGGCACAAATTGTTCAACTAAAGCCCAAAACTTTTTTGAGTGATTGAATTCTATACCATGACATAGTTCATGCAAAATAATATATTTTATTATATCTAAAGGTAAAATGATTATTTTCCAATTTAAGCTCATATTCTTATGATAGTCTAAACTACCCCATATTCGAACGGAGTTCATTATCCTTAAATTTTTGAATTGTAAATTAAGTCGCAATGACATTTCTTCCACTATCTTTTTTATATCATTGTCAAACGCAGATTTGTAAAAATCAATTTTATTTCCATCAAATTTTATAGGAGTATTATAAATGTAAACATAATTTTCAAAGTCGTATTGAGATCTTTTATTATGTAATTCTTCTATAGACTTCAATTGTTTTTTGATCCACTTATTCTTCGAAATAACAAAATCGTCTATAATATCTTTAGAGATATTTCTGGGAGCATTTACAATAACTTCTCCGCTGCTATTTATCCTTATAGAAAGTCTTTTAATTTTAGCCCTTTTTAATATGTATTCCATAGCTATTATTATAGCCTCAAACTATCAAAAAATCAAAGTATTTTAGCTATTATGCAATACATAATAGTAAATAAAAATTTTGCAAAATAGTTGACTAAAATTGTATATTGCATTATAATCATTTTAAGAGGTAAATATGGAGTTTTATGCCAAAGGTCAATTATCTTTTTTGATATTAACTTGTTTGCTCGAAAGAGATTTCTATGGGCTTGATTTTATAAGTGAGATATATAATAAAAGCAATGGGCGCATAGAATTAAAAAAGCCTAGTGTTTATTCTAACCTAACCAGAATGGAAAAACAAGGTTATGTTTCATCCTATTTAAAAAGTAGTGATGTTGGACCTAATAGAAAATATTATTCTATTACTGAGAAAGGAAGAGGTTTTTATAAAGAACTTCAGGAGTATTTTGCAAGAAATAAAATAGATGTTTTTAGAGATTTCCAAGACGAAGAAGATGTAAGTAATAAATCAGTAAATTTGAAAACTTCTATTTTTGGAAATAAAGATTATACTCAAGCAAGTATAGAAGAAGATGAAGAAAACAATGAAGAAATAAATAGTTATATTGAAGAGGAAGCTGATAGCGATTATTTTGATTTCTCAAATTTGAGTAATGATCAGTCTGACAAAAAACAAGACAATAAAAGCGAAGTTATTGAAAAAAGTGAAACTCGTGAAATTGTTTCATCTTCAAATGATTCCCCTGCTCCTAGCACTATAATGAGTGAAAGTTTCGAGGAAAAGAATGTTCAAGTTCAAGAAGAAAAATATGATAAAACTACAGTTGATTCAGGGAATAATACATATTCAATAAGATCATTGTTATCTAATAAAAATAATGATGAAAATGCTTCTGATAAAAGCTTGATTGAAAGCAATGAAAACTCTAATGTGGCAGAAGATACTTCAAACAATAAGCAACAAGAAGAGAAAAAGGATGATGGAGTTTTCTTAAGCGATAAAACAATTAAAGAATATAACAAAAGACTGTATGATATATCAAAAGATATTAACAAATATAAAAGAAAAAGAAGTTTTGCAGAAGATCAAATGTCTTTTACTGTCGAGTCGCCTTTAGCTGAGTCAAATGAAAGAACCAAGGCGAATATTGAGGAATTTAAGTCTTCTATTTTGGAGAATAAGGGTAAGATATCAACAGAAAATAATAATTATGATTTTGCAAAACAAATGTCTTACAGATATAGAAATAATGCCAATGTTAGAGAGGATACTTCCCCTATTCAAAACAACTATTATCAAAAACCTACGAATAACATACAGAACGAAAGTGCACCACAAGATGACGGAAAATTTATAACTAATCGTATAGAGGTGTCTCAGATTGAAAGAGCTAAAAAAATAGAACCTCCAAGGCTAAAAATTGTTCCAGAAACCTCTTCAAGAGATAGTTATAAGATGCCACCTCCTAAAAGAGATGTAAATATTGACCCTTCTCATAAAGAAATATTGTCAAAGTTATATTCAAAAACAAAAAATTCTGATGCTATGGATATAAGAGAAGATGCTCTATATGACTATGGAGATTTACAAGAATTTTATAAAGATCAGAACATTGAATTTAGCGTTTATAAAAAGCCTGCAGAAAAGAATGAACATAACACAAATAAGCTCTATTTAATAGTTTCTTTGATAACTTTCTTTGTAGCAAGCGCTATGTCAGCTATCTTGTATACAATTCTTTATAATACATCTTTGTTAAATAGCTCAACAACATTTTTATATATCTTGCTCCCAGCATTATTATTAATTGATATTGCTTGGAAGTTCTACAACTACAAAAAATATCTAGGTTGGCTACCTTCTCAAATGTTGCCACAATGGAAAATTTGGGCTATAACATTTTTATTAATTGGATGTGTAGTAGGTCTTAATTTTATATTTGGTTTAGCACCTTCAACATTTGCACAATTTGCAACAACAACATTATTACCTATTGTTATAATATTTGTTGTTATGCCACTAAGATATTATGTTAAGAGATATTTACTTATTAAATATTGGAAATAAAAAATCTCTAAAATTAGAGATTTTTTATTTTTGTTTTGATTTAGTAAAGCTGAGTAATAGATCAATAAATAAGAAAATGATGATTATCAATAAAGAAAACATTAATATATAAGTTATTGAATTTGAGAAGATTGTACATAAAATAGTGATTGTTAAGGATGATATAAAAGCCCCTATTGATATGGCTATAAAAGCATAATGAATGTTTAAATTTGTTAATCCGGCTATCAGGCTACCAGTCCATACTCCAGTTAAAGGCAATGGGACTGCCACAAATGCAGTTAATGCTAGATATTTCTTAAAGTTCGATTTTTGGTTGTTAACTCTTATGCTTTTTGAATTATATTTTTGTAAGAACCTGCTTGTTACAAATCCTGTCGTCTTAGATTTGATTTTTCTTATTATTAAAACAATTATATAGTAAGGAATTATTGACCCTATAAAAGAAATTAAGAAAGCTAAAATTGGAGATAAACTATTAGAACCCCATATTGTTGAATTCATGGCCAAAGGTATTGAAATTTTGCTTTCCAAAGTTGGGCACATTGAAATTAACAAAACAGCCAACCATACGCAATTTGAAAAATTATCACTGAAAAAATCTATTATAAAATCCATATTATATAATATTAAATTTAAAAAGATATTATGCTTAAGATTTATTTCGCTTTATAATAAAAACTATATGATATTATGATTTTATTATCATAAAATTTAAAAAATTCTGACGGATTTAAGTGGTATGACTCATTCTGTCACATAGTATGCAAGAAAATGTCAGTACCGCACAAATAAGGTCGTAGCTCTGCATGGTGATGTGTTATAAATTAATAAAATCAATAATTCTGCAAAGCTCTAATCAATAAAATATAATTTTATTTTAGTAAAAGGAAATTATCTGTATGGGTTAAATGAAAATAAAAAAACACTCTAACATTTGGTTAAAGTGTTCTTTTTGGGCTTTTAAAATTCGCCGACATTTGGCTTAAGTTTGAATTTGTTTAGCTTATTTTATTTCGCTGTTTCTGTAAACCTGCTTTCTCTTATAACAACAACTTTGATTTGTCCAGGATATTGCATCTCATTTTCAATTCGTTTTGTTATATCTTTAGCTAGAACAACTGCTTCGCTGTCCCCTATTTGGTCTGGCTTTACAATGATTCTTACTTCTCTTCCAGCTTGAATAGCATATGCTTTTTCAACACCTTTGAAATCACTGCAAATTTCTTCAAGTTGTTGAAGTCGTTTGATATAGTTTTCAAAGCTTTCTCGTCTAGCTCCCGGTCTAGTGCTTGATATAGCATCAGCAACCTGAACTATAACAGCTTCAACACTATTGAATGGTACATCGCCATGGTGAGCTTGTATACAATGTATAACTTCAGGTGTTTCTTTATATTTTTTTGCAAGATCTACACCAATTGAAACATGTGTTCCTTCGACTTCATGGTCGAGTGCTTTTCCTATGTCGTGTAACAATCCACCTCTTTTAGCGACTGCCACATTTGCACCTAATTCAGTTGCTAATAGACCTGCAATAATTGATGTTTCAATACTATGTTTTAAGCAATTTTGCCCATAGCTTGTACGATATTTTAAGCGACCTAAAACCTTGATAAGTTCAGGATTTAGATTGTATATTCCAACATCATTGCAAGCATTTTCACCAGCTTCTTTAATTGTTTTTTCAACTTCTTTAGTAGATTTATCTACGATTTCTTCTATTCTTGCAGGATGGATTCTGCCGTCTACAATCAATTTCTCAATACTTAGACGAGCAATTTCTCTTCTGACAGGATCAAAACTTGAAATTGTTATTGATTCAGGTGTATCATCGACAATTAATTCAACACCGGTTACGCTTTCAATTGATCTAATATTTCTTCCTTCTCTTCCGATAATTCTGCCCTTCATTTCATCGTTAGGCAAAGTAACAGATGTAACTGTTGTTTCAGAAGATAAGTCTGTTGCACATCTTTGAATGGCTGTGACTACGATTTCGCGTGCTATTTTATCTGCGTTTTCTTTAGCTTCATCTTCAATTCTTTTTATAATTATTCCAGCATCTTTTTTAGCTTCTTCTGTCACATTTTCAAGCAGTATATCTTTTGCTTCTTTTTTTGTTAAACCAGAAATTTTTTCCAGCTTTTCGAGCATTTGTTCTTTTATCTCTTCGTGCTCTTTTATTTTGTCATTTAATTGTTGTTTATTAAGCTCTAATTGAGCCTTTTCATTGTCTAATTGTTCAGTTTTATTATCTAGTAAAGTTTCTTTTTTAGTAAGATATTCCTCTCTTTGGTCAAGTCTTTCTTCTTGTTTTTGTAATTCTCCTCGTCTTTCTTTAGCTTCATTATTGGCTTCATCTCTAACTTTTTGCGCCTCTTCTTTAGCTTCTAGCAAGGATTCTTTTTTTATGCTTTTTGCTTCTGCATACGCCTCTTCAATGATCTTTACAGCATTATTTTTGCTTTTATCAATTTTTTTGTTAGCGACTATTTTGTATACTATAGCTCCAAGTATTGCTCCGACTAATAAAGCAAGTACTCCACTTACAATACCGGCGGTTACAGCAGCATTGCATATTATGCTTAAACTGCTCATAATTACCCCTTTTTAAGATAGTATAAACTACCATAAAAAGTATATAACAATGAATTTATAAAGTCAAATAAAATAAGATATTATAGAAATATTTTAAAAATGTTTAGTAAATTTTTACATCAATTTATTTCGCTTGCTACCCCTTGAAATTGGTTTTGCTAGATTTTGCATATTAAAAATATAAAAAGAAAAATGGTGTGAAACCTCGTATTAAAAAACACAAATTATAAGGACTTTAAAGATTAAAAAGTAGATTTTGACAAATCATATCTGCTTAAGTATTCTTCTTTAAATTCTTTAAAATAATCGCCAAGAATAGCATTTCTGCAGTCTTTTGCAAGCCTTAAAAGGCTTCGTAAATTATGTATAGAAAGAAGTTCAGCGCCCAACATTTCGCCAGCATTTATCAAGTGTCTAATGTATGCTCTTGTATAATGTTTGCATGTATAACAGTCGCAATCATCTTCTATAGGTCTAAAGTCATCTTTATAAATTGCATTTTTTATTACCATCTTTCCAAATTTGGTAAAAGCAGTTCCGTTTCTAGCAATTCTTGTAGGTAGAACACAATCCATCATGTCGACTCCTCTAGCATAGCCTTCAACAAGGCAATCTGGAGAGCCTACACCCATTAAATATCTTGGCTGATCTTGAGGTAAAAGTGGGTGCAAAAAATCTAGAATGTCATACATAACACTCTTCTCTTCACCAACTGATAATCCGCCTATTGCAATACCGCATTTTGCATAAGGTTTACAATCTTCTACGCACTTTTCTCTTAAGTCTTTAAACATATTTCCTTGAACTATAGGGAAAAGCATTTGATTGTCATTGTTGTGAGCTTTGTAGCATCTTTCAAGCCACAATTTAGTTACTCTTCTTGCTTCAACAGCTTCTTGATATGAGCAGCCAGCTTCAGTACATTGGTCAAAAGCCATAATTATATCTGCGCCTAAAGCTTCTTGAATTTCCATATCTTTTTCTGGTGTTATGAAATGTTTTGCGCCGTTTAAATGAGAACGAAATTCAACGCCTTCATCAGAAATCTTCCTTAATTTTGATAATGAAAATACTTGAAAGCCACCACTATCTGTTAAGATTGGTCTATCCCAATTCATAAATTTATGCAATCCGCCAGCTTGTTTAACGATCTCATGACCAGGTCTTAAATATAAGTGGTAAGTGTTGGATAAAATTATTTGTGCTCCGATATCTTTAAGGTCTTCAGGTTTCAATCCTTTAACAGTTGCCTGAGTCCCTACTGGCATAAATATAGGTGTTTCAATGTCGCCATGTGGTGTATGTAAAATTCCTGCTCTTGCATGTGTATGTGGACATTCTTTAATTATTTCGTAACTGAATTTTTGCATATTTTCTCCTAATTGTTATACTATTCTTTTATAATTTTTTAATTCACATAATTACTATATTTAGTATTATGTATGACATATTATTTAAAATATATTGTATTATTCTATAAACATAGCATCACCAAAAGAAAAGAATCTATACTTTTCTTTTACTGCTTCATGATAGATATTCATAGTTTCGTCATACCCTGCAAATGCAGAAACCAGCATAATAAGAGTACTTTCTGGTAAGTGAAAATTTGTTATAAGAGCATCTACGACTTTGAATTTATAAGATGGATAAATAAAAATATCTGTTTCTCTTTTTTGTGGTATAATTTGACCATTGTCATCTGCACAACTTTCTAATACTCTAACAGATGTAGTGCCTACCGCAATTATTCTTCTATGTTCACTTTTAGCTTTATTAAGTTTAGAAGCATTTTCTTCAGTCATCTCAATATATTCACTATGCATTTCATGAGCGAGTATATTGTCTTCTTTGACTGGTCGGAAAGTGCCCAATCCAACATGTAATAAAACCTCAATAATTTGTACACCCTTCTCTTTTATCTTTTCTAGCAATTCTTTAGTGAAATGTAATCCTGCTGTTGGTGCAGCTGAAGAACCTTCCACTTTTGAATATATGGTTTGATATCTATTTTTATCTTTCAATTTTTCATGAATATATGGAGGCAATGGCATTTGTCCTACTTCCTCTAGTCGTTCTTCGAACACTCCTTCAAAATTAAATTTTATAATACAGCTGCCATAATCTTTCTTTTCAATTATTTTACCAGACAATAACTTGCTAAATACTATTTCAGTTCCTACTTTAAGGCGCTTAAAAGGTTTTGCTATGATCTCCCATGTTGTTAAGTCTATTCGTTTTTGAAGTAATACTTCTATTTTTGCACCCGTATCTTTATAGCCAAATAATCTTGCAGGTAAAACTTTGGTATTGTTGATTACTAATACATCCCCCTTTTTTAAATAATCTACAATATCTCGAAAAATTTTATGATTGATTGTTTTATCTTCTCTGTTATATACTAATAATCTTGAAGAATCTCTTGGCTCAATTGGTGTTTGGGCAATCAACTCTTGTGGTAAATCGTAATAATAACTGCTTTTTAAAAATAAATCTTTGTTGTTTATATTTGTCATTTTTTATCCTACTATTTTTGTTTTATGTCTATAATTTAATTTTTTTTTAATAATAATTTTAAATATTATTATTAAATATTTTTATCATAAGGTATGCCAAAGTGTTTATATGCAGGCTCTAATGCAACCCTACCTCTAGGTGTTCTTGATATGAAGCCTAGTTGTAACAAATATGGTTCGTAAACATCTTCAATTGTTGATGAATCTTCGCTTATAGTTGCAGACAAGGTGTCAAGTCCCACAGGTCCACCAGCAAATTTATTTATAATAGACAACATGATTTTTCTGTCAATAAAGTCTAAACCAAGGTCATCTATTTCCATAATTTGTAAAGTTTTATTTGCAATGTCTTTTGTAACTCGACCTGTACCTAAAACTTGAGCATAATCACGCACTCTCTTTAACAACCTATTTGCGATACGAGGTGTCCCTCTGGATCTTTTTGCAATTTCCATGCTTGCATCTTTTTCTATTGTAACACCTAAGATATTTGCTGAACGATTTATAATTACAGCTAATTCTTCTGGAGTATAAAGTTCAAGTCTACATATCACGCCAAATCTATCTCTTAAAGGATTTGTAAGCATACCTGCTTTTGTTGTAGCACCTATCAATGTGAAAGGCTTAATCTTTAATCTCATGTTTCTCGCTGAAGGACCTTTCCCAACTATAAAATCAAGAGCAAAATCTTCCATTGCTGGATATAATATCTCTTCTACAGTTTTATTTAGTCTATGTATTTCATCAATAAATAGAACATCGTTCTGATTCAAATTAGTTAATATAGCAGCCAAATCAGCAGCATGCTCAATTGCAGGACCAGATGTAACTTTAAACTGAGAACCAAGTTCGTTTGCTATAATATGTGACAATGTCGTTTTTCCTAGTCCTGGAGGTCCATATAACAGCACATGATCCAAGCTTTCTTTTCTTTCTTTTGCAGCTTTGATATAAACAGACAAGGCCTCTTTAACTTTGTTTTGCCCAATATATTCATCAAAAGATGTAGGTCTTAGGGAATTTTCTATTTCAGCATCAGTTAGGTTTTTTGTGCTGGTAATAAATCTGTCATTTTCTTCCATTTATCCTTTATACCCCCTTAATGATTTTGAAATAATCTCTTCTGCAGTAGCGTTATTTGCAGCATTAGATCTTGCAAGCATATATGCTTCATTTTTATTGATGCCAAGGCTTATCAAAGTATCTGTTGCCAATTGAACTGCATCTTCATCATAATTCACATCAAAGCTATTAGAGCTTGAATCGTCTATCCCAAGAACATTAAGTTTATCTTTTAATTCCAAACATAATCTTTCTGCAGTCTTTTTCCCAAGTCCCTTAATTTTTGATAAAAGTTTGCTATCTTCATTAATGATAGCAACGATAAGGTCTGATAAACTTAAACCAGACAAAATTGTGATAGCGAGTTTTGGACCTACTCCGCTGACAGTTATAAGCTTATTAAAAACATCGCGTTCTTCTAGTGAAGAGAAGCCAAACAAAAATATACCGTCTTCTCTTACGGCCATATAAGTGTATATTTTGGCATTTTCTCCCGGCATAGGAAGTGAGACTAAAGTATTGTTGGATACGAATACCTCAAAACCAACACCATTCACATCTATTACGACACAATTCTCTTTTTTTTCTTCAATATTTCCAACTAAAAAAGAAATCATTTTAATACCTCTTTTATATTTTATCTATTATACCTTATTTTGATTTAAACTTGGGCTTGTCTGACTGTGGCAAATCGCAACAGCGAGTGCATCAGCTGCATCATCAGGTTTAGGTATTTCTCTAAGTCCTAATATAGCTTTTACCATGTATTGCACTTGTGCTTTTTCTGCTCTCCCTTGACCTGTAAGAGCTTGCTTTATTTGCAGTGGCGTATATTCATAAATATTACCACAATACTTTTGACAAGCAAGCACTATGACACCTCTTGCTTGAGCCACCTGAATAATTGTTTTTTGATTTTTAAAATAAAATAATTCTTCTATAGCAACAACTTCTGGCTTATATTTATCAAACAAAAATTTTAGGCTGGCATCTATTGCTTCCAACCTAATTGGCAAACTGTCTTCTTTTGGTGTTGTAATAGCTCCATAATCAATAACCATATCATTTTTTGATGTATCAATGATTCCGTATCCAATTATGGCATATCCTGGGTCAATACCTAATATTATCATATGAAAATTTTACTACATAACAAAAAATATGTCAATTAATTTGTTTATTATTGTATAGAAAAACCTTTGATTAATGGATTATATAAAATAAATTTAAAAATAATATAAAAATATTAAATTTTATATTTTGATGAATTTTCATATTTTCTAAATTATTTATTTTGTTGATTTAATTAATAATTAGAATATCTTAATTTAAGAGTAAATAAAAAACATTTTATTTATAAGTGGGATTATTTTTATTTTATTTCATTTCATTTTTATTAAATAAAAAACGGACTTTATCTTATAACTGATAAAGTCCGTATCATTTAATTTAAGTTCATTGAATTAAGCTTTATTAAATACCTTTTTCGTCCTCACATTGTGTGTCTTGTTTTTCTTCATGCACTCTTTGACTTCTTTTTCTCTCTTTATAGGCTTTGATTTCTTCCTCTGTCAATGGTGGCAAGAATGATAATTGCACAGGCAATATTTTCCCATTTTTATCCTTTTCAATTGTCTTAGGATAATAAATATTTTGTTCATCTTTTAAAGTAGGTTCTGCCTGTTCTAATTTAGCTTTAAGTTCTTCTGCTCTTTCTCTTGCCCAAGCATCCTCTCTTTCCTCTTTTTCATTTTCCCAATCAGCATACCAATTTATTGACATACCCTTCCTCCTTTGTATATTCGTATTATAACACACAAAAAACAATAAATCAATATAAAAAAATACCTTTAAAAAGGTATTTTATTCTTGATCTGGAATGTTAACATTATGATAAACTTCTTGCACATCGTCAAGATCTTCAAGAGCATCTATCATTCTTGTAAATTTTGTCAATTTTTCTTCATCTAAATCAACATAACTATCTGGAATCATTGTTGTTTCAGCATTGAGGACAGAATAGCCAGCTGCAGTTAAATCTTCGCTTAATTTGTTGTGTTCATTTGCTTGGCAAATGATTTCAAATGAATCATCATACTCTACAATGTCAACAGCACCTAAATCTAAAGCTGTCATCATAAGTTCATCACTGTCAACTTTGTCAGTTTTTTCAACTTCAACTATACCTTTTCTTTGGAAAAGATAACTTACGCAGCCAGTAGAACCTAAAGAGCCACCAAATTTATCAAAAGAATGTCTTACATCGCCTGCTGTTCTGTTTTTATTATCAGTTAAACATTCAACAATGACAGCAGCTCCTCCAGTGCCATAGCCTTCATAAGTGCAACTTTCATAATTTACACCTGACAACTCTCCTGCAGCTTTTTTAATACTTCTTTCTATTGTATCATTTGGCATATTGTTTTGTTTAGCTTTTGCAATTACATCTTTCAATTTTGGGTTTGAAACAGGATCTGACCCTCCTGTTTTAACACAAACAGCAATTTCACGACCTATTTTCGTAAAAATTTTCCCTCTTTGTGCATCACTTTTCCCTTTTCTTGCCTGTATATTATGCCATTTTGAATGCCCTGACATTTTGTTTCCTCCTTTATTTTTATTTAAATTATATGAAAATCTTGATTAATCATTATAATTAATTTAAAGTTTCAATATAATTTTATTATATCAATTTCATGTTTTATAGTCAAATAAGTCAATTCATTTAATAATTCATTTAACTTATTTGGAATGATTTATTTAAGAAAATTTTGTTTAGATAGTTCATACATTATAATTGAACCAGAAACAGAAGCATTTAAACTTTCAACATTGTTAAGCATAGGTATTGAAACACTGTATTTGCAAATCAATGATAATTCTTCGGAAACACCTTGTCCTTCATTGCCTACAACAACACCTAGAATGCCACTATTGTTAAACTTAAATATATTTTCTCCATTCATATCAGCTTTTAATAGGTCAAATTTCCATTGCTTGATTTGTTTAATGAAATTCTCTCTTGGCATTTCTATTATATGATTTTGGAAAACTGTTCCAACACTGCTTCTAATCAATTTAGAGTTTGTTATATGCACGCTATCAAGTAAAAAAACATATTCAAAACCGCAGGCAGTGGCGGTTCTTATTAAAGTTCCAACATTGCCAGGATCTTGTAAACCATCAATAACTAAAAAATTAGTTTTTGGCTTTTCCACTATATTTGGTATGTATTCAACAACACATACTACACCCTGTGGTGTTTTGCTGTCTGAAAGTTGTTCTATTGTTTTTCTGTCAACTAAATAAACATTTTCTTGAAAATCAAATATGTTTAACTTGTCATTCTCTAAAAATAAGTATTTGTATTTCAACCCCATTTTTAAAGCATCTTTAATAATTTTTACATTATCCAAAAAAAGCAAATAACGATTTTCATGTTTTTGCTTTTTTATGTCTTTAATTAAGTTATTGCTTGCTTTAAGCATTATTTAACTTGTCCTACAAGTGCAGCAAATGCTTCTGGTTCTCTTACAGCCATATCAGCAAGAACTTTTCTGTTTAAATCAATTCCCTTGCTCTTCAATCCAGCAATGAATTTAGAATAAGAAATTCCGTTTTGTCTGCATCCAGCATTGATTCTTGTGATCCAAAGAGCTCTGAAGTTTCTTTTCTTTAATTTGCGTCCAACATAAGCATATTGGCCACTTCTCATAACTTGTTGTTTTGCAGATCTGTAAAGTTTTGATTTAGCACCTCTATACCCTTTTGCAGATTTAAGAATAGAACGACGCTTTTTAACTGCATTAACTGTTCTTTTAATTCTCATAATAGTCCTCCTTATTTAGCCAAAAGGGACTTGATATTTTGTGTGTTCTTTCCTGATATATAAGACCCTTTTCTTAATTTTCTTTTATTTGATTTTGATTTTTTAGTAAGGAAATGTCCTTTCCCTGGTCTTGCAAACTTAACTTCTCCATTTGCTGTTAAACGAAAACGCTTTTTGCATCCACTATGTGTTTTTTGTTTTGGCATAATCTTTCTCTCCTTTTACTTTAATTTTTTAGGACTTATAACAACAAAAATATTTCGTCCAAGAAGTTCTGGCTCTTTCTCTACAGTTCCTACATCGTTGAGTCTTGAACAGAATTCTTTTACAATCTCTCTAGCTTTGTTTACATAAGCTTGTTCGCGTCCTTTCATGCGCAAAGTAACCTTAACCTTGTTACCTTCCTTCAAAAATTTTGTTGCACTTGAAACACGATAAGCTATATCATGCTCCTCTATAGTCATTGATAACCTAACTTCTTTGGTTTCAATAATTTTCTGAGATTTTTTTATTTCTTTATCTTTCTTTAGAGCATCATATTTAAACTTACCATAATCCAATATTTTGCATACTGGTGGGTTTGTTCCTGCAGACATAAGCACCAAATCATAACCGCGTTCTTCTGCAATAGCCAAAGCTTCATTTCTTGAAACAATACCTAATTGTTCTCCATTTTCTCCTATCAAACGAACTTGTGGTGCTGTTATTTGTTCGTTTATCAATAATTCCTTAAAAATTGTTATAATCCCCTTTTAAATAAAAATTTGGTGGAAGCATAAAATTCCACCAAAAAACTTTTTATAAATTTTAAATATAATTAAGTTTTTTAACCGATTCTAGCGCGTTTGCTGAATGGTGAGAAATGGAATTTCTACTTTCATGCGTATATAATATCATATATTTTTCTGCTTGTCAATAAAAAATGAATAAATTTTACAAAATTCTTTTTTAATTTTTTAAACAATATTATAAGTCTTTTTTTTTCTTTTTCATAAGTTTTAATTTTTAAAACTTGAAAAATTTATCTAAGAATTTCCCCAGCTTTAATATTATTATATTTGAGTTTTTTAAAGCATATTCTTTCATAATAGCTTTAAAAAATATGGTTATACCAGCAATGATTGCGGAGGTCAATATCGAAGTTAACATGACTAAGTTTGCATTATTTATATTATTCGTTATGGCTACGACAATACAAGCTCCGCCAGCTCCACATAATGTACTACAAATATCACCCACAACATCGGCACAAAAGGAACAAACCTTCTCGCTATTCTTGCAAAGTATTAGTCCAACCTCTGCACCATTCTTTTTCTCTTTTTTCCACTTTAAAAATTCATTTATATCTGCTGATGCTGCGGCAATGCCAAGCATATCAAATACAACAGCAATAAAAATAAAAAAAGAAAGACAAATGCAAGCAAAAACAACACCCATTTTAGATAGCATAGTTTGACTTAAAAAGCCAAAAAATATAGACATACAAATTGCTATGAAAAACATCCGTATTGCCCATACATATTTTCTTTTCATTATGGATTGCACTGAAATTTTATTGCGCTTTTTCACAAAATATGTATATGAAATGTTTTAATTATATATGTTTGTTTATTGAAAATAGATAAGACTAAAACACTTATTAAAACACTTATATGGTTGCCATATTTAGTGTTCGTTTTAAGTCCCTATTTTTGTCCTATATTTCTTCTAGCTTGTCTAAGGTTTCTTTTATTTCTGTAAGCTTTCCTTTTGCTTTATCTAAATTTTTATAACATATCTTTATTAAATCTTTGCCTTGTTCTATAAGTTTTAAAGCTTCATTTATAGATAATGTTCCACTTTCGATTTTGGTTATTATTTCATTTAATTTTTCTGATGCTTCTTCATAAGTTAATTCTTCCATACAAATCTCCTTATTTTTTATTTTCCTTTATTGGCTGAGCTTTGACTATTCCATCATAGAATGTCAATGTTATATCTTTGTCCATATTTAAATCTTGTAATAAATTTACACTTCCGTTGTCTTGCTCAACTTTGGCAAAACCGCTTTTTAAAATATTAGTAGGATCTATTTTTTGAATTGTTGTTTCAACTAGTCCTATTTCATAATATTTTTGATTTATAAAATTGTCTAAGCTCTTAATTAAGTTTTCTTTTTTATGCAATAAATCTGTTTCTTCTTGTGATAAAAGTTTTTCTATATTATTTGTCAATTTTAAACTTAAAATTTTGCTTTCAGTAAATTTATCTTGAATATAGTTTGTTGCCGTTTTATTAAAGTAATCAAAAATACCCCACATTTCAGCTTTTCTATCAGCCAAATCATAGGTCAATAATTCTGCCGCGGCTGATGGAGTTGGCGCTCTTAAGTCACTTACAAAATCAATTATAGTAAAGTCTGTTTCATGACCTACGGCAGAAATTAATGGTTTTGGACAATTATAAGCACTTCTTGCGACAATTTCGGTGTTATAAGCCCACAGGTCTTCTAATGATCCACCGCCTCTTGCGACTATTATAACATCAATTTTGTCATATTTCCCCATGACATCAATAGCATGAGCAATTTCATTTTCAGCTAAATTGCCCTGCACCTTAGTGTTGTATAAAACAATGTCTACTGAAGGGTTCCTTCGCCAGGCTATATTCTTAATATCTTGGATGACAGCGCCTTCTTTTGAAGTTATCACTCCTATTCTATTTATAACTTTTGGCAGTGGCTTTTTATGAGCTATATCAAACAAGCCTTCATTTTGCAGTTTTTCTTTTAGTTTTAAAAACTCCTCGTAAAGTTTCCCCTGTCCAACTTTTTCTACTTTTATTACATTAAAATTCAGTTTCCCGCCCTTTACATAATAGTTTGGAGAACCTGTAACTATGACTTTTGAACCTTCTTCAATAAGTGAAATATAGTTAGGATAGAAACATACACAAGACAATGTTGCATTTTCATCTTTTAAAGAAAAATAGATGACATTTCTTGATAAACTTACACCAAAAACTTCTCCTACAACAGGGATATTGTGTAGGAGTTCTTCTGCATCAAAAATTTGTTTTATATATGTATTTAATTTTGAAACACTTATAGCTTCTGTCATGAATTTCCTAATTATTATTTTTATTGTTTGATCTTATAATTGAAGATAAGACTCCATTTATAAATTTACTGCTTTTTTCTGTAGAATATTTTTTTGCAAGTTCGACAACTTCATTGATTGCTATTTTATAAGGTGTATCAAGATAATTTATTTCAGTTAATGCTTCAAAAAGCAAGGCTAAATCTACTTTATAAACTCTATCAATTTCATAACCAATCAAATGTGATGAAATTGTATCTTTAATTTCTTCTCTATGCTTTTCAAAATTTAGTACTATACTTTTAGCAAAATCTATATCTCCTTCTTTCTTTAGAGAAGCAAAAAACTCTTCGTCAATAATATAATTTTCTTTGACGAAAAGTCTTTCAAATATTAATTGAAAAGCAAGTTCTCTAGCATAAGTTCTCATTACATTTCCTCATCACATTCGACGCCATAAACATGAACATTTATTTTGCCAGCTTTTATGCCAACCATTGAATTTAAAGAATTCTTGATGTTTTCCTGAACTCTAAATGCAATGTCTGGCACACTATAACCGATATATACTTTAACATATACATCCACATCTAGTGTTCCATTAGTATTAAATTTTATACTGACGCCTTCACTCTTTGGTTTTATTATTTTCTTATAGAATGGCAAATAATCATTTGTCAATGATTCAACACCATTGATTTCTTTTGTAGCAAGGTTGATGATTGACAAAAGGATATCTCTATCAATCTCAACCTTCCCCTTTTTCTGTAATGTTCCTACATTTTTATTATCCATTACTTTCTCCTATTATTTTGTATTATAACACAAAATAAAGTCTTTTGGCAATTATTCTACTGGAATTATTTTTATATTTTCAATACTTGTAGCAAGTTGTGATTGTATAATCTCTACAATTTGTGCTACCTGTGTTGATGAAAGTTCTGAAGCTTTTACAACAGCGTTTACATTTGCATCAGAAATAGTAACAACACAATCTTCAAAACCTTTTGATTTGATTAATCCTTCTACAACAAGTTCTTGTTCCATTTGCTCAATTAAAGCAAGTTTTGCATTTTCTGCATTTTTAATAGCTTCTTCTGTTGATGATTCACTAGCTATAATTGCATCATAATAAAGCATTTCTTGATCTCTTGTAGACTCTCTATCTGTTCTATAAGTTTGGAAATAGCTTGAAGTTGTTGTGCTTCCATCGTCAACTTTAGAAATAGATTTATTCAACATTACATTTAAATAACCGGTTACTCCCAGCAATAATACCATAGCTGCTATAATTATAATTTTAGTTCTCTTTTTCATAAATACTCCTTTTTAATTTCCTTCCACTATATTAATCTTTGAGTTATCTATTTCTATCACAGTTTGTATTACCGAAATCATATTTAGTTTGACTGAAACATCTTCAGCGCCTTCAGATACAACTACAATTCCTTTTACTATTGGATAGATTTCTTCTTGGAGTACTGGTTGTCCATCCACCATAACAACAGTTTTGGTTGTGACTATTGTTCCGTTTGATGTCGTCTTTGATTCTTCTTCTGTGACATAAACATACTCAAAACCCTTTTCTAATGTAACTAATACTTCTACATCTCCTGCTCCTTTTAATTTAGCTAGTACATTTTCAAGTTTATTCTCGATATAGTAAACATATTCCTGAGATGTCAAAAATTTTGATGTAACATTGTCTTTATTTGTCGACGAGTCACTATTTGCTTTTTGAGTTGTGGCTACACTTCCGAAATATATTAAAGCTACAATGACAGCTAGTCCACATGCTAAATAAATTTCAATGTGTTTTACTTTCTTTATTTTTTCATATAACTGCTTAAATTTCAATTTGAAATCACTCATCATACAAAATATCCTCCTCATCAATTTTTATATGATCTGTTATTATCGAGGTTATATCTTTCTTTATTTTTAATATATTTTTATGCTCAGCATTTTCACTTATTACTAAATTTGTTAAATCGACAGTTATCGATTTATATTGCATTGCATTGTCAAAGATGTCGCAATTTATATATATCACAACATTTCTATATCCATGGTTTTCTATTTCTTCTTCCACTTCCTCTTTTACTTTGTTTATTTTGTCTAAATTCAATTGATAGATATAATCTTCGTCAACTTGTATATTGTCATAATCAAATATGTTTGGAAACTTTAATTCAGTGCCAAGCAGTTTTGGAATTGGCATTATTATTACAAGAATGATAATAAAAGAGAAAGTTCCTTTTATATATCGATTCATTTGCCCATCTGGCAACATTAATTCCACTATAACTGACAAACATATAATGCCTGCAATTGACATTATCCATGTAGATAGCTCGTTTAACATCTTCCCTCCTATGTTATGCTATGTTTGCTGAGCACATTACAAGACCAAGCATTATGAAATATACAAATGCAATACCAATTATCAAGACAATCAATAAGACCATGCTTTTAGATAACGATGATATGAAGTTCGCGATTTGTTTGTTTCCAAGTGGCTCTATAATTCCTGCAATTAATTTTAAAGCCAACATAAATAATATTAATTCAATCAGTGGAGATAACACTGTGGCAAGTAAAAGGAACAATCCTGTGGCACCCACAGCGTTTTTTATTAAATTTGATGATACTAAAATCAAACCCATACCATCACTTAAATATGAACCCAAAATTGGTATATACGACCTTATTGCATATTTAGCTGTTCTTATTGAAATTCCATCAATTGAGCCTGCTGTTATCCCTTGAATAGATAAGAAAGCTGTAAATACTGTAAATATCAAACCTATAAGCCACTTATAAGAACTATTGAAAAACGAAGTGAATTTATCGAGCTTAACATTGTTTGATAAATTTGATACAACATTGAAAACAACAGAAAATATAAAGATAGGCAAAAGCACATAGGTGAAAAGATTTAGTATTGTTCCAGCTAAAAGTGCCATAGCTGGCTGATATATTGAAGTAGATGCAGTCCCTCCTATGGCAGTCAATAGTGTCAGTAAAATAGGAAATATTGCGTCCATTTGTGATTTTAAGATTTGTATAGTGTTTGTTGTAAGTCCTACCATCTTTACTACTATGGATAGGACTAGGACGACTATGATACCATAAGTGACAAAGTGGATGATGCTGGAAATTGATTTCCCATTATTGTATGGTTTTAGTCCTTGTATCATATTGCCTATTAGTGAAACCGCAATAATTATAGAAATAATTGGAAGCAACGATAAGAGGTTTTCAAAGAAAATATTAATTATTGAAGTCCAAAGGCTCGTGCCATCATCAAATTCACCATTGATTAAATTTTGTAATTTTTCATAGAAGCTGCTACCACCAAATATTTCCAATTTCCCAGATGTAAGGGATTGCAAAATTTCTTCTAATGATGAAAAATCTATATTGTCTAATTGCTTATCCGCCTCATCTTCAAGCTCTCCTGCGATGTCTTCTTGTGAATTGTTTGATTCTAATGCTGATGTGGTGGCGGATTTTCCTATTGTGGGACAGAAGAGAAAGAAAACAATAAGAACTATTATAAATAAAGTTTTTATTGTTTTGTTGCTTTTTAGAGGTCTTATTAAAGGTCTTATCATGTTGGCAACAACTCCATAATAATTTGAAGAATATTTGTTATTATTGGAAGAGCCATGACAAGAATAATTATTTTCCCACCTAATAACACCTTGTCCCCTAAACTTGAATTGCCTGTATCAGAGCAAATGCCTGCAGTGAATTCTATTAAATATCCAACCCCTATGATTTTTAAAAGAAGTGTATATAAATTGGAATTTAAGCCAGTTATTCCTATGATTTCTTTAAAAACCTCAAATATTGTTGCTAAATAATTGATAACCATGAATAAGATTATCAATCCACCCACCAATCCTATTATAACTGCAAAATCTGATCGTATAGGACGGACAATCATTGTAGCTAAACAAGTTATCAGTCCTATAGCGATGATTTTAAATATTATTTCCATGCTCTCCTAAAAATTAAATATTGTTTTTAAAGTTGTAAATAATTCTCCAATCAAATTCAACACCATAATTAAAACGATAATCAGCCCTGCTAAGGTTGCAAGTGTGGATATTTCATCCTTGCCTGTCTGCTTTAAAATTTGACCTACAATAGCAGTTAAAATTCCTATAGCGGCTATCTTAAATATTATTTCTACATCCATTCTTATACCACCTTAGATAAACAAAACCACTATCAATAAGCCTGCAACAATCCCAAGTTTTATAGAAAGTGACCCATATTTTTTATTTTCACTTTTTACTTGTGCAGAGATACTTTCAAATCTTGTTTGAAAATTTTTTATCTCTTTAGATTGACTGTCAACATCGCTTCTACCTAAAGACTTGAAAAATGTAAAAATTAAGTCTTTTTCATCATCCTTTAAAAAATTAATGCTATTAAATAAAGAAGTTTTATCAAGTGCATTTTCTTTATCTAAAAATGAAATAAAATTTTTATCAATGCCTTTAAGGTCCTTTTTGTTCTTTTCATCCAAGTTTAAGAATATGTTTTTTAATCTATCTCTTGAATAATTTATTTCTATATCAAACTTTTGGCATAGATACAGCAAAGCTTGATAAAAATTATCTCTAGTTTTATATTTTTTTGAAAATAAATATCCAATGAAAGTGCAAATAACAGCAATAATTATCAATAAAAAATATTTCATATACCCTCCTAATTCTTTACTCTCGTGAAATTTTCGTTATAAATTCCTTCAAGTGTGCCTGGTCCATTTCGTAAAGATAACAAAACATATCTTTGAAATAATTTATTTTTTATCAATAATTCAAAATTGGGCTTTTTTAAAAAGCTTTCAATATTGTCACAATGCACTGATGCTAAGACTGTTACACCACAATTAATTGCGTAATTGACAGCATCAATATCCTCTGCTTGTCCTAGTTCATCTGTAACAATTATGTTGGGACTTAATGCTCTGATCCCGTTTTCAAATCCAATAGATTTTTTAGCAAATGATATTTTGTCTGAATAATTCCCTACACATCCTTCTTTTCCTATATCGATTTCTCCACGCTCATCAAGAATAAGAATGTTATAAGCATAATTTCGTTCTGATAATTGACAAATAAAATCTCTAAGAAAAGTTGTTTTTCCTGCACCCGGTGGAGATAAAACAAGAGTATTGTAAACTTTATTGTTTTCAAATATATAGTCAAAGGCAGCAAGCGAGCAATTCTTTATTTCATGAGGTATTCGAATATTTACACTGTTAAAGTTTGTCATGGTTTTGACTATTCCATTTTCTTCAACTAAATCTCCACCTAGCCCCAATCTGATGCCTCCAGGAGTAACAATAAAACCCTTCTTTATTTGTTCATTTACTGAATATATAGAGCATTCACTGGCTCTAAAAATTATATCTTCTATCATTATTTTTGAAGCATATATAGCCTCTTTGATATTTGCCGTTGTTCCATTGTTACTCAAATATGTTCGTTGTGAACCAATTATTAAAATAATGGGTTTATTGGCTCTAAATCGAATTTCAGTAATACATTTTAAATTGATTTTATTTTGTAAAATATGGTATATTTCATCTGACAAAATTTTTTCTAACATTCTATCTCCTTGCATTAATACTATGTCGGTCTGTGTTATAAATTGCATTAACGACAAATAAAGCTAAAATGTTCGCACTTGGTTTAAATGACTAAATTTATAAAATATTAAAAAGTCTAACATTCGCGAAAGTTTTCGTGTGTCAGGTTTGGTAATTATAGTTTTTTAAGTTTTATTTCAAAATATATTATATCTTTTACATTAAACCTAACCTTCTTAAATTCAATTAAACAAAGGTAATTATTCATCAGTAATATTAAGGCAGTTTTCTTAGCATATTTAGCTAAATCAAAAAAAGAGCTTATCATTTAGATAAACTCTTTTCTTTATAATATAAATTTTAAATTTAAGTTTTTATTTATTTAAACATGTAACTAAATTATTTTACTCTTTCCATATAGCTTCCGTCACGAGTATCAATTCTTATTTTATCTCCGATATTGATAAATAGAGGAACTCCTAAAACATACCCAGTTTCAACTTTTGCTGGTTTTGTTGTAGATTTTGATGTATCACCTTGAATACCAGGCTCACAATCAATAACTTCAAGTTCAACAAAGTTTGGTGCGTATACAGCGAATGGATTTCCTTTGTAGAAATACATAGTACAATTTTCATTTTCTTTAACAAAGTTTAAAGCATCTTCAACACTTTCTTTGTTTAAAGGAATTTGGTCATAAGTCTCAGTATCCATGAAATAGTAGATTTCACCATCGTTATAAAGATATGTCATCTCTTTCTTTTCAATAACTGCTACTTGAAATTTATCAGATGGATTGAATGTTGTTTCTTTAACTTGTCCTGTCATAACATTTTTTAATTTTGCTCTTACAAAAGGTGAACCTTTCCCTGGTTTAACATGCAAAAATTCTACTACAGAATAAACTGCACCATCCCATTCAAAAGTTGTTCCCTTTCTAAAATCTCCTGCAAATACCATAAATATTTTCTCCTTAAATCATATAATTTTCTTGTATATTTTAGCATATAAAAGCCTATTTGTCTAGTAATTTTGAATAAATTTTTTTCATTATTAAAGCATCTTGAGGCATTTGAGACATTGATTCACAAATAACTCTTGGCGATAAATTGTATTCAATCAAAACTTCGGCTAATGGCTCAAAATCTGGTCCATATAAAACATCGTCGTAATTTAGGTGCTTTATTTCTCCTTTAGGTCCATATTGTATTTTTGAAAAATGAATATGACAATTATTTGTTCTGTCGTAGCCCAGCTTATCTATGCTATAATCTAAAATTCTTTTAAAATCATCTTTCGTCTTTAAACTTCCTTGTTCTAGTGAATTTATATGCCCAAAATCAAAAGTTGGAACAAGGTGTTTGTTGCAAAGACACAAATCAACAACTTCATTATAAGTGCCTATTTGCATAGATTTTCCCATCGTTTCTGGACACAAAAAGATGTTTTCAAGCATTCCTTCATTTTCAAGTTGATTAAATGTTTCATCAAATCTTTTTTGTGTCAAATTTAAAGCCTCATTTCTAGAGAGCTTTCCACAAGAAGCTGGATGAAAAACAAGTTTATCTGCTCCGAAAGCATTTAAAAATTTTATTCCAGTGATTATATAGCCTTGTGTTTTTTTATACATCTCTTCATCAGGATTGGCAAAGTTAATATAAAAAGGTGCATGAAGTGACACTTTTATATTTAGCTCTTTAAACAATTCGCCAGCTTTTTTTGCAAGTTCACTTGACATTTGATATCCGTGACCAAAAGAATACTCATAAGCATCCAAACCTTTATCCTTAATCCATTTTGGCACTTCTAATATTGTTTTATGCCCTTCGTTATAAAATTCTTCACCACATCCTGAAGGTCCAAATAAAACCATAGTTAACTCCTTTTATAGTAATTGAATAATCAGAAAAATGATCAATATAATCAATATAATTTTACTCTTAATTTTAGCCTTTGCTAAGATTAATTTTCTTATAAGCAAAGGAAATAAGCATAGAGCAAATAGAAATAAGTTTTTAATTTAAAGAAAGTGTAAAATCAAACACATCTTAATGTGAATCTCATTTTGTTATCAGTAACATTTACTAATCCTAAAAATTTGTTGTTGTTAAAAAGTTTGTAAAAACCATCTTTTGGATAATTTATATTAATACCATTTAATATCTTGCTTGTTTCATTATCATCAAGATTGATGGAAGGATAATCAAACAATTCTTGGACTGTTATAATTTTATAATTCCCATTCTTTAAATCTTGTAAGGTGTATGAATTTGAAATATCAAAATCGGCACATCTTGTACGAATTATTTTCAACATAACACCATATGTAGATAGTTTTGTTGCCATATCTCGACATATAGAACGAATATATGTTCCGCTTGAGCAATGAATTTCAAGTTCAAAAACATTGGCATCTATTTGACTTAAAATCTTTATAGAATATATGTGAATTAATTTAGGTTTTAATTCAATGTTTTCAATACCCTTTCGGGCCAAATCGTAGGCTTTTTGACCATTTATTTTCTTTGCTGAATATTGAGGCGGAAGCTGGTTTTGTTCTCCAATAAATTGAGGAATTATAGAATTTAATTTTTCTTTTGTTACAATAACATCATTTTTGAGTGTTACCTCTCCTTCCAAATCTAATGTATCAGTAGTTTCTCCAAATTTAAAAATTGTTTTATAAACCTTATCTTTATTTAAATAAAAATCAAAGAGTTTTGTGCATTTACCCAAAGTTACCGGCAACAAACCTTCACCCAATACATCTAAAGTCCCCAAATGCCCTGCTTTATCGGCTTTAAGGATGTGTTTAACCTTATTAACTACGCTATTAGATGAAATTCCTCTTTCTTTGTTTATAAGAATTATACCATTTAATCCCATACTTTACCTTTTATTTATAAGTTGCAAAATTTTATCTTTTACAGCCTCTATACTTTCAGCTTCAACCTTTGCCCCAGCTGCACCAATATGGCCCCCACCGCCAAGCTCATTTGCAATATCTCGTACACTGTAACCGCTTTTAGCTCTCATTGAAATTTCATAAAAATTTTTATTTGATTCAATAATACTAAAAGAATATTTTGCTTCTTTTATTGAAATTAATTCACTGCTATAAAAATCACAGTCAGCTTTACTGCAAGCCATTTTCTTTAATGCTGCTAAATCCACCAAGATATACGCACATTCACCTAGAATTTTATAATTCTCATATAAATACTTTCTAATTTCAATTTCTTTTATTGAAAACGACCTATATTGATTTTGATTTATAAAAGCAAGGTCTGCCCCCAATTTAGACAATTCATAAGCAGTTTTAAAAGAACATGAATTTGTATTTGTGTTCATAAATGAGCCTGTATCGGCTGATAAACCTAAATATAATAATGAGGCAATTTGCTGATCTATGTTTATTTTTAAAGCTTTGATAATTTTAAATACTATCTCACTGCATGAACTAAAAGATGTATTAATAAAATTATATTTCCCAACCAAATCTACATTTTGATGATGATCTATCACAATGGTTTCATTATTGTTTTTAAAAAGATATCCATAGTCGCCCAATCTGTTTTTTGATGGCGTGTCTGTGGATATAAACAAATCAAAATCTGATTCATTGCAAATCTCATTTATCCAAGATTTATCAATAAAGACTTCTTGTTTTTCCGTCAAGTTTGCTTTAGAAAAAAATGAAACGGACTTGTTCATTTTTTTACAAGCAAAATATAAAGCCAAGGCTGACCCAAAAGCATCAAAGTCTGGATTTATATGAGTAAAAATGGCTATATTCTTGGCTTTTTTGATTGTATCAGATATTTGCTTGAAGGTATTATTCATCTTTATCTTCCCCTTCACTTTCTTCCTTTGGTATATTTAAATGACTAAGAATTTCATTAATACGAATAGTCGCACTTGTGCCTTTATCTGCCACAAAATTAAGTTGTGGAATTGAAGGCATTTTCAACATATTGGCAAGCTCCTTTTTAATAAAACCTTGTGAGCATTGAAGTATTTTTATATTATCTTCCAATTCTTTTTCATCTTTGCTGTCAAGAGCTACTTTTACTTTGCAGTACTTGAAATCAGGAGTTACCTCAACCTCGCTGATAAACAACATAGGATTTAATCTTGGGTCATTCATCTTAAATTGAATGATTTTTGCAATACTTTTTTGAATTTGGCTGTTTGCTCTATCAAATCTTTTAGACATAAACTCTCCTTTAATAAAAAAGAAAGTAAATCTTACTTTCTTTTAGTCTATTTATATTATATAAAAATTTGTTAATATTTCAAAATAAAAGTTTGAAAATTTATCTTTTAATCACTTCTTTTGAATAAAATTCAATAATATCTCCTTCTTTAAAATCAATATTATCTTTTAATTTAATTCCGCATTCAAAACCTTTGTTAACTTCAGCTTTTTCATCTTTTACAATCTTCAATGATTCAACTGTTGTTTTGCCTATTTCTTCACCTTCATGCTTTACTACAGCGATAGCATTTCTTGTAGCTTTTCCATCCTTTATATAACTACCAGCAACTTTTCCTGCAGTAGAAAGTTTAAATACCATTCTTATTTCAGCGCTACCAATATATTTTTCTTCGTATTTAACACTCATCATACCGTTGATTGCTGCTGTGATGTCATCAACAACCTCATATATTATCTTATATTCTTTGATTTGTACTTTAGATGTTTCAGCTAATACTTTTGCTTTAGATACAGGTTTTTGGTTAAAGCAAATAATTATTGAGCCAGTAGTTTGAGCTAATATAACATCACTTTCAGTAACTGCTCCAGCACCGCTATGAATTATATTAACTTTTGCTTCTTCATTACGGATTGCAAGAAGCGCTGATTTTAAAGCTTCAACTGATCCTATAGTATCAGCTTTAATAATTATATTAAGGTTTTTAAGAGTTCCCTCTTGCACCCTGTTCATAAAGTTGTCCAAAGTAACACCAGATGAATGTTCAGCTCTTTCCTTCTTAATTTTATCTATTCTTTCTTGAATTACTTGCTTAGATAATGTTTCTTCAACTGCATAAACTTGGTCTCCTGAAGATGGCACATCATTAAAGCCCAGAATCTCAACAGGAGTTGAAGGTCCAGCCTCTTTAATTGACTTACCCTTATCATTAAACATTGCTCTAACTTTCCCGTAAGTTAATCCTGACATTATAGAATCGCCAACATGTAAAGTTCCATTTTGAACGATGATTGATGCTACAGGGCCTCTATTTTTATCAAGTTCAGCTTCGATTACTACAGCTGTAGCCATTTTATTAGGATTTGCCTTTAATTCTTGCATTTCACTTACTAAAAGAATTGTTTGCTTCAAATCATCAAGTCCCATTCCAGTCTTTGCAGAAATAGGAACGCAAATAGCATCGCCTCCCCATTCTTCAGGAAGAACTCCATTCTCAGCCAATTGTTGTTTAATTCTTTCTGGTTTTGCTTCTGGTTTATCCATTTTGTTTATAGCAACTATAATAGGAACTCCAGCTGCTTTAATATGATTTATTGCTTCAATAGTTTGAGGCATTACGCCATCATCTGCAGCTACAACTAAAATTGCAATATCAGTAGCTTTAGCTCCCCTAGCTCTCATTTGAGTGAATGCCGCATGTCCTGGAGTGTCTATAAATGTAATCTTTTCTCCATTAAATGATATTTGATAAGCGCCAATACTTTGAGTGATTCCGCCAGCCTCTCCAGCAACAACATTAGTCTTTCTAAACGCATCAAGCAATGAAGTTTTACCATGGTCTACATGTCCCATTACAGCAACTATTGGAGGTCTCTTAACTAAATTCTTTTCATCATCTTGGCTTGAAGCTGTTTCAATAAGTTTTTCTTCATATGACTTATCAATCTTTAATTCCAAAGTTACACCAAAATCACTTGCAACAAGTTCAGCTGTTTCATAATCAATATTTGAATTGATTGTTGCCATAATTCCTAGAAGCATCAATTTTTTAACAATTTCTGTAACTGGTTTACCTATCTTTTCACTAAAATCTTTTACAGTGATTTCCTTAGCAGTCAAAACAGCATGTTTAATAACTACAACATTATTGTTTTCTTTTGGCTCTTTTTTCTTTTTAACGCTCTTTCTTGACCCAAATGAAACTTCTTCAATTCCGTTCTCGTCCTCTACAAAGATATTGCTTCTCTTTGAATCATCTCTACGCTTTAATTGTCCGCCCTTTTTCTCTTCATTATTTGAGTGCTTTTGAGCATATTTAGCCTTATTAGCGTAATTTCTTTCAGCTTTAAAGTCTATTTCAGGAACATCATTTGACACGAATGATCTATAATTATTCGCTTTAGAAGACACAAAATTATTATTTCCAAACTTTTTATTTTGCTGGTTATTCTTTTGGTTGTTAAAATTCTTTGAATCTTTGTTCTTGTTAAAGTTATTGAAATTTTTGTTATTTTTATTTTCAAATTTATTTTCAAAGTTATTCTTATTAAATTTATTTTTATTATCTTTAAAATCAGGTTTATTCGCCTTGTCGTATTTTTTAAAGCTAGATTGATTATCAGGCTTTTTAGTTTCAGCAACAAAAGTAGGCTCAGTGACTTCAGTCTCTTTTACCTCAACCTTTTCAACTTTATTCTCTTCGATTATTGGTTGCAATTCTTTTTGGATTGCGACATCAAACTCTTTTTTTCTGTCTGCGATTTGTTTCCCTAAATTGTCAACAATACCCTTAGAAGACCTTATCTCTTTCAATATTCTAGAGATTTCGCCTTCTTTTTGTAAATCATGAATTTTCCTTAAATTTTGTAATGATTGATTAGCCAATATTAACTCCTTTTATTCCTGAAACAATTTTAATATTATTTCGCTTAAGCTTTTATTTTTTATACCTATTATTTTGCAATTATTAATGCTGGTTAATTCTGCCAAATTATCTACATTAATTATAGGTATTCCTTTAAGTTGCAATTTATTTACAACTTTTAAAGTATTTGTCTGTGCGGACTTGTCATAAATTAAAAGATATAATTTCTTGTTATAATCACTTAGCTTATCACTTCCTATTATAACATATCCTGCTTTTTTTGCAATATTGATGTAGTTTTGAAGTTTGAATTTATCCAAGAATTTCCTCCTTAAGAGAATTATAAACTTCTTCGCTTACATTTGTTTTGAATGTTTTATTCAATAGTTTTTGTTTTTGCAATTTATTCAAACATTCTTCATCTTTACAAACATAAGCTCCTCTACCATTTTTTTTGCCAGTTTTATCTACAAAGATGTTTCCTTCTTTATCTTTAACAATTCTTGTTAATTGTCTTTTATCTTTCATATTTCTGCAAGCTATACACATCCTCAAAGTTTCCATGTAACCCTCTTTATTTTTTAATTTTCGTCATCATCATCTAAAGGTGTTATTTCTTCTAGTTCTTCTAAGTCGTCTAGCCCTTGGAAAGCATCGTCATCATTCAATTCAGTAAGTTCATACTCAGGTTCTTTTACTTCTTGAGCAGAAACTGAGCTTTCTGGTTTAACTTCGATCTTCCAACCTGTTAGTCTTGCTGCCAATCTAACATTTTGTCCATTTTTTCCAATTGCCAAAGACAATTTATCATCTGGAACAATAACTCTTGATGAATGCAAGCTTTCATTTGTCTCAACACTTATAACTTTAGCAGGACTTAAAGCTTTTGCAATATATTCCAATGGATCGTCGCTATATTCAATTAAATCTATTTTTTCTCCATTGATTTCTGCTGTAATAGTATCTATTCTTTGTCCATGGAATCCTACGCATGTTCCAATTGGATCAAGATTTGGTTTTTCAGTATAAACTGCAACTTTTGTTCTGTTGCCAGGATCTCTTGAAATATTTTTGATCTTGATATCTCCAGAAGCTATTTCAGGAATTTCAAGTTCAAACAATTTTCTTACAAAACCAACATTACTTCTAGTTACTTGAATTTGTGTTCCCTTAAATGAATCCTTAATCTTTTTTACATACACCTTAAGTCTGTCGCCTACATTATATTTTTCACCAGGTATTTGATCTGCTGGCAACATAACTCCTTCTGTATGAGAATTTGAAATTTGAACATATACTGTTCCATTATCAATTCGTTTTACTATTGTTGTCAAAAGTTCATCTTCTTTTTCAGAAAGTTCTGACAAAGCCATTTGTCTTTCCATTTCTTTCAACTTTTGCATAACTACTTGTTTTGCAGTTTGAGCTGCGATTCTTCCGAAATCTTTTGTAGATTCTTCTGTTTGAACAATATCACCTACTTTATAAGATTTCTTAAGAAGTCTTGCTTCAGCTAAAGAAATTTCTTTATCTGGATCTTGAACCTCGTCTACAACTGTTTTGTAAGAATAAATTTTTATTGTTGATTTTTCTGGATTTAATTTAACCATTGCAGACTTTGCTTCGCCATACATTTTTTTGTATGCAGATGTCAAAGCTGATTCAAGTGTTGCAATAAATGTGTTTTTGTCAATTTTTTTCTCTGCTTCTAAATCTTCAAGTGCTTGGAAAAAATCTTTATTAATCATTGTATTAATCTCCTTAAAATTTTATTATAGGCACAATATGTGCAATTTTATCACGACTTAAAACAAGTTCTTCATTATTTATCTCTATTGTCAAAGTATTTTCGTCAAAAGCTTTTAATACCCCTTCATAAATCTTTTTACCATTAAGTTTTGCGAAAAGTGAAACTGAAATTTCTTTTCCTAAATTTCTTTTAAAATCTCTATCAGTTTTCAATGGTCTATCAATTCCAGGTGAACTTACATTTAAAATATAAGGTTCATCATCTGTTGGATTTAAATCATCTAAAACTTTGTCTATTGCTTTTGAAACTTTTTCACAATCATCAATTTGTACTCCATTTTCTTTATCAATATAAAATGTTAGATTCATTCCATCTGATTTTTTAGCATATTCCACTTCAACGACTTCGTAACCAAGTTCTTCAATCAAAGGAACTACTTTTTCTTCACAAATTGATTTAACTTTACTTGCCAAATTTAAACCTCCTCTTTCTACGAAGCAGGGAGCGATGCAAAATGCACGCTCCCCACAAATCTAGTCTTTATTATTATAACAAAGTTATATCATAAAATCAAGTATTTTATTATAATTTTATAATTTTTATTGTTCTAAATTATTTTAATATTAAATTTTTATAATTAATTTTCAAATTACTTTTTTTGTTTATTTAATTCCATTAAAACTTGAGCTGTAGCATAAGCATCATTGAATGCTCTGTGTGCGTCAACCAAAGACAAATCTAAAGCCTTTACAACAGTGCCAAGTTTATAATTTGTAACTCGCAAATTAGATTGTCTTACAACAATCATCGTATCAATAACAGTATTATCAAATTGAAGTCCAATCTTATTTGCAACCTTTTTTATAAACTTCAAATCGAAGCCGATTATGTTATATCCGCTTATAACACACCCTCTTGTCCATTCATAAAAATCAATAATTACATCCTCAATTTTAGGAGCATTTGCAACCATCTCGTCAGTAATATTAGTTAATTTTTGAACTTCTATTGGAATTGGAGATTTTGGTTTAGCAAAGCTTGAAAATCGCTCCGTAATCTCTCCGTGATCAATTTTTACAGCACCTATTTCTGTTATCTCGCAAGTTTCTGGATCTAACCCAGTAGTTTCTATATCAAATACCACAATGTTATTTTTTAAAATAAAATCATTGTATTGAGGTTTTACATCGAATAAATTTGATTGAGAACTTCTTGGCAATAAATCTGGGAATACAACTTGTTTATGCTTCAATATGTCATTGTTGTTTGTGCTTTCATCAACGACCTCATTTTCGCTTAAGTCAGACAAAGTTATTTTCTTTACATAATATGTCAATTTCCCATTTAAGCCTAATTTTAAATCACCAACACACAATAACATTATACCTTCGTCTAAAGCTTCCATATCCTTTTCGTGTGTTTTAGAACAGAAATAAACACATTCAATAATTCCACTATTATCATTTAAATTAAAAGTATAAAGTGATTTTTCTTCGCCAGCATGCTTACCTTTTTTAATTGTAAACTTCTTTTGGTTTTTATTGGTCATAATTCCAGAAAGAATTACTGAAAGTTTTGGTTTCTTGTTATCTTTTATGTATTCAGGTTTTGGTATTATATCTCCACCCAATACTTTTTTAATTATTTTTACTTCATATCTTTTTGCCTTAGTTTGTGTTGGCAAGATATCTTCACAAACAATTTCTTCTGGCAAGGTTTCTTCATTTTCAACAAAATTAATATTAAAATTAGCAATGTATAAATTATCTAAGTATGATTTAATTTGCATCTTTAACTCTGCATCATCAATCAAATCTAAAACATCTTGATTTAACTTTATTGTTATATTGACATCCAAATCATTATATGATGAAGATATATTATCAATGGAAATATAAGGAATAAGTCCCTTTTTATTTATAGTGAAAAATTCAATAATATCAGCAACAATAAGTTTTTCATCTAAAAAAGATTTTTTATATTTGATTTTTAAAACTGCATTCAATAAAAAAAACTCTTTTAAAAACTTTTCTATTTCCTTCTTATCTTCTTCTGATATGTCTTTTATGGTATATGGAAATAGAAAAGTTATTATACATGTATTTTGGTCTAAATCATATATAACATTCAAGAGTTTTAAGTAATTATATTTATTATTAAATTGATTATTAATTTTTTCTACTATATTTACCATGTTTTAATTTTATAATAGAAAATGTAAAATGTCAATCAAAATGACGAAACCAAATAGAACGAACAAACCAATCATATGAATCATATTTTCCGTTTCTCGTTTTATAGGCTTTTTTCTGATTGCTTCTATTGTAGTGAAAAGCACATGAGCGCCATCTAGTGCTGGGATAGGTAAAGCATTAAACACAGCGAGGTTAGCCGATATCAATGGTATTAAAACTAAGATATTTGCCAGACTTGTTTGAGTGTATGATGCAATTGTTGTAATGGTTGTTATTGGTCCCCCAACTGCAGAAATTGGAAGTTGGAAAGTAATTAATAGCCATAATGATTTTAAAACAACCCATGCTAAACCAAATGCAAAAGGCACAGCTCTTTCAAGTGCTTCCCAAAATGTGTGAACATATGCGCTTACATTTACATTCCAATAATAACTATATTCAAGCTTTGTTTCTCCTTCTATTATTTGTCCATCGTCGCCTTTAACTGGGACTTCAACTTGAACCTGATAGAAGCCTAATTGGACATCGACATATTGATCTCCTCTTTTGACAACAGCTGGAAATGTTGGATAATTTTTGAAGGCTTCTTCTTCATTCTTTCCTTCATCTCTTGTAGCTTTTAAAAATTCATTGAGATTGGCGATTTCTTCATTTACTAATTCATTAAAAGTTGCACCATATGCAAAATCAATTTTTTCGCCATTGATAGAAATAATTACATCTCCTTCTTGCAAGCGATTTTCCTCTGGCACATTATCAAGGTTTGATTTCGCTGAACCTTCAACTATATTCTCTATAGTTGAACTGTTAAATTGCATAAACCCATCCACTTGAGGTATATCATACCCTACAGTGCATAAAAGTATTAAAGAAAATATAACAGCAGTTGCAAAATTAAATGTAACACCAGCTAAAAATACTAATATTCTTTTCCATGGTTTTTGATTTGTAAAAGCATCTTTATCGTCTGGATTTGTTTCATCTTCTCCAGCGAATGCACAATATCCACCTAATGGGAATAATCTTAATGATATTAATTCTCCTCTTTTATTTTTACGAGAAAAGAGGGCTTTTCCAAACCCTACTGAAAATTCTGTAATTTTAAAATTTAGCATTCTGCCAACAACATAGTGTCCAAATTCATGAATTAAAACCATGAGAAGCAAAATCGCTATAGCAAGAATAACATAAAGAATTATCATTAATATTCCCCTCTAAGTATAATAAGCACTTGTGTAGTGCTTATTAAAAATGAGTATATCATAATTATAATTTAAAAATCATAAATTTAATAATAAAATTTTTATTATTTATTATTATAAAATAGCAAAAATTATACTAAAAGCAATAAAAATGTAAGGTGCAATGAAAACATAAGAATCAAATCTATCTAACATTCCGCCATGTCCTGGGAAAATTGTTCCTGAATCTTTAATATTGGCACTTCTTTTTAAATAGCTTTCAAACAAATCACCTAATTGGCTTATTACAGAACCTATAAATGAAATTATAACAATCTTCCAAACTACAATTCCGGCATCTTGCAACATAACAGCCATTGATGGTATAGAGTTGAAAATGTAGAATATTGCTACTGATAATAATACGCACCATAAAAGCCCGCCAACAGCACCAGATATTGTTTTATTTGGGCTTACTTTAGGAGCAAGTTTTTTTCCACCAAAAATATTTCCCATGATATAAGCAAAAGTGTCACTAAATATAGGGATAAGGAATGTAAACAACAATACAAAGAATGAAATCCAACCGTCAAAATTTGCGAGTTTATCAAAAGTTGTTGTCATGTCTTCAAAATGGTTAATAAGAGTCATGAATAGCAACAAAAATGCTGGATAAACAAATACAACAGCTGTATTCAATGCCTTTATTACTGAATATTTTGCTATAGGCATAGACTTGTCCATTTGTCTTGTTCTCATCTCTATTCTTGTTGTTTTATTTCTTATAAGGGGCATTAAAAATGCTATACCAAAGAATACAACCATCGCCCCTACACAAATAACAAGAGTATAAACAAGTCCTATTGAAGAATCAAACGCAATTCCTAACAACATAATTAACATTAATATAGCTGGGAATATGGTAGCTATAATTGTATCATTAAACTTGCCCATTTTGTTGAATATTTTAGATGCTTCATAGCAAGCAAAACATGCAATTAACAATATAAGTGCATCAAAGAAATAATTGCTTACAAAGACCTTTAAAACAAAGGCCAATGCCAATACTAAAACTATACCAATAGAAGTTAATAGTCTAGTCTTCATTTTATACCTCCAAATCTTCTGTTCCTTTTTTGAAATTCTTTTAAAGCTTTATAAAAATACCTTTCATTAAAATCAGGCCATAATACACTAGGAAAATATAATTCACTATATGCCATTTGATATAATAAAAAGTTTGAAATTCTTTGCTCTCCACTGGTTCTTATAACAAAATCAGGTTCTGGGATATCTTTAGTGTCAAGAGCAGTTAAAATATCTTGTTCTGTTACTTTAGTATATCCTTTTTCAATCAATGAGTTTACTGCCCTGACAATGTCATCTCTCCCACCATAATTCAATGCAAAATTTACAACAAGTTTGTTGTAGCTTTTTGTTTTTTCTTGCATTTCATACAATGATTTTTTCAAGTCTTCTGGGAATGGCTCTAAAACTCCGAGTGAGGAGATTTTGACTTGATTTTCAATAAAAATATTATCATCTTTATTTAAATAATCTCTTAAAAGATTGAATATCCCATCAATCTCTTCTTTGCTTCGTTTCCAATTTTCAGTCGAAAATGCAAAGAAAGTACAATATTTTATGCCATATTTTAAACAAGCCAATATTGTGCGTTCTATAGCATTCACACCTTCTTTATGTCCAAAATTTCGTGGCAACCCTCTTTTTGTTGCCCAGCGTCCATTACCATCCATTATAATAGCAATATGAGTTGGTATTTTATTTAATTTTCTAGTCATAAAAATCCTTTATAATAACATTATACGAAATTTAGCCAAATTCATGTACCAAAAATAAAAGATTTATACTTCCATTATTTCTTTTTCTTTTAACTTATAATTTTCATCAATTTGGTCACATGCTTTATCTATAAGTTTTTGAATATCATCCTCATATCCATCGCGTTCATCTTCAGAAATTTCGCCATTCTTTTCTAAGTCTTTTATCATATCCATGGCATCTCTTCTTGCGTTTCTAACAGCAACTTTGCTTTCTTCTGCAATTTTCTTTATTTGTTTAACAATTTCGCGTCTGCGCTCTTCTGTTAAAACAGGGAAAATCAATCTTATTACCTTTCCGTCCTCATTTGGAGTAACGCCTAAATCTGCAGCAGAAATTGCTTTTGATACATTCTTCATTTGTGATTGATCCCATACAGATATAGCCAAAATTCTTGCTTCAGGAACAGTTATACTAGCCATATTTTTTATAGGTGTTGGAACACCATAATAATCAATAAACACTTTATCAAGAATGTGTGGATTTGCACGCCCCGCTCTAATTACCATATACTCATTTGTTTGATGATTAATTGCTTTTTCAATTTCTTCTTGACAAGAAAGTTCTATTTCATCTATCATTTCGTTCATATAAATCTCCTTAAATTTTATTTTACTATAAAGCTTTAAATTTTGCAAATGATTTAGCTATTTAAATCAACATAAATCATAAAATAAATGAAATATTATTTATTTTTAAAAATATATTAAAAAATAAATAAAAGAAATATATATAAAATTATAATAAATTAAAAAATATTTTATTATTTTTATTAATAAATAAAAAAAGATGTGATTTTATTACACATCTTTTTTAAATTTATTTATTTCCATTCATTTGTTTTTGTACTTCTTCAGCTAAATTATCATTACGCTTTTCAAGACCTTCACCCATTTCAAATCTTGCAAATCTTCTAATAGAGATTTTTTCTCCAATTTGAAGTGTTTTTTCATTGATATATTGTTGTATTGTCATGCTAGGGTCTTTAACAAATGGTTGTTCAAGCAAACAAACATCTTGATAAAATTTCTTGACTCTTCCCTCAACCATTTTATCAATGATTTGAGCAGGTTTTCCTTCATTCAAAGCTTGATTTCTTAAGATTTCTTTTTCTTTTTCAAGCTCTTCTGCTGGAACTTCTTCGATTCTAACATATTTTGGAGCAGCAGCTGCTATTTGTAATGCAACATCATGTCCAATTTCTTGGAAAGCATCTGTTTTTGCAACGAAGTCTGTTTCACAGTTAACTTCAACAAGAACGCCAATCTTTCCGCCCATATGAATATATGCACTTACGACACCTTCAGATGCAATTCTTGATTGTTTTTTAGCGGCAGCAGCTATTCCCTTTTCTCTTAACCATGTAATAGCTTTATCAAAATCTCCGTCACATTCTACTAATGCCTTTTTGCAGTCCATCATACCAGCATTTGTTTTTGCTCTTAATTCTGCAACATCTTTAGCTGTAAAATTCATACCTATTATTCTCCTTCTTTATTATCTTTTTTTTCATCAGTTACTGCTGCTTCAGCTGCAACTTCTTCTTTTTCTTTATTTTCTTTCTTTGCATCAGTCTTTTTCTTAGAAGATTTTTTCTTGCTAGGTTTTTTATTTCTGTTCTCTTCTCCAGCTTCTGCGATTTCAAGATTAGGTTTTGTTTCAGCTAAAACCTTTTCAATATCAATATCTTCTTCCTGAACATCTTCTTTCTTTAAAGATACTCCTTCTTTAGCTTCAATAACTGCATCAGCCATAGCAGCTGCAATTAATTTTACTGAACGAATAGCATCGTCATTTCCAGGAATTACATATTCGATACCATCAGGATTTCCATTAGTATCAACAAGTCCAACCATTGGGATATTTAAAAGTTTACATTCATTAACACAAATGTGTTCAATGTTAGGGTCAACTACAAACACTACCCCTGGGAGATCTCTCATATCCTTAATACCGCCAAGGTTCTTTTCAAGCTTATCTCTTTCAGCTCTTAAAAGAGTAACCTCTTTCTTTGGCAATAAGTCAAATTCTCCTACTTTTTCCATTTGGTTTAACTTGTTTAATCTTTCAATACGAGATTTGATTGTTTTGAAATTTGTTAAACATCCACCAAGCCAACGAGTGTTGATATAATACATACCACATCTTTCAGCTTCTTCTTTTACAGCATCTTGTGCTTGTTTCTTTGTTCCTACAAAAAGAACATTTTTACCTGAAGCAACAACATCGCGTACAAATTGATATGCTTTGTCTACTTGCTCAGAAGTTTGTTCTAGATTGATGATATGAATATCATTTCTTGCAGTAAAAATGTATTTTTTCATCTTTGGGTTCCATTTTCTTGTTTGGTGTCCAAAATGTACCCCAGCCTCTAGAAGTTGTTTCATTGAAATAACTGACATTTTTTTATCCTCCTTTGTTTTTGTCCTTCCCTATAGTTTTCTAGCTCCATATTGCGACCTCAAGACTGCAAAAACAATCTTTTTTTGTTGTAAATAGTATCGTTTTTCCTTACAACAAGTCTTAGGCAACTGCAACTGAATATTCTATAAGTGCATATTTGTCCAATGACATATAGATATTATCATATAGCCATAAATTTGTCAAGTAAATTTGCTATATTCTTCAACATTAATAAAAAAAATAATATTTTATAAGGCAATAAAAAAGGCTATTTTAAAATAGCCTTAATTACTTATTTTTTCTTGTTCGTTCTTTACAGTGGCAGTTTTCTTTTTTGCTTTACCCTTTCTATACATTGTTGCCCACAAGCTTGGCAATACAAATTCACTTGTATAGTATGTTGCTATCAAAGAAAGCAAAATGCCTAAAGCAACTTCTCTAACACCATTTACAGCTAAAGCTGAGAATAAGATTGCAGTTAAAATCAAAGCAATATAAATGATACTCTTTTTCACTGTAATTTCTTTAACTGTTGAGTTTGCAATCTCTGCATTTGCAGCTTTTTCAAAACGACCTGATTTAAGATTGTCTTTTATTTTATTATAGAAATAGAACAAGTTGAAAATTGTCATAACAAATGTTGCAAACAATGTTATTCCAAATGTTAAGTTAACTGGTACGCGGCAGATTAGTACCAAGCAAATAGTTAAAAATAAATCTAAAGCAACTTGCATAAGTCCAACTATAAATACTGATACATTAAATCTAAATGCCATGTAGCAAGCAAGTAAAATGAATGCGAATACTATACTTGCAACTATAGCTATAGCCCAACCAAAAGAACTTTGAGCAGGAATATAGTCTACACTTGATACAGCATCGTCATAATTTGTATAATTAAATGCTGAAATCAAGTCATTTCTTACAGAACTATTTAAAACATTGATTTCATTTTCAACATCGCTTAAATTTTGATAGCTTACCTCAATAGCTTGCCCGCCATAAATATGATATTTAGGGATATTCATTGTAGTTGTTCTATAGCTGTCAATTTTTAAGCCATTTTCTTCTAATATGATGTCTATTTTATCATAAATTTCGTTGTAGTCGTCTTTGTTTTCTAAATCATAACTCTTTATATTTTCATCATTGAAACTTGCTTCGTTGTTAATATAAATTTTGAATACACTTGCTCCAGCAAAATCAGCACCTAAATTAAAGCCAACTGTGCAAAGCAAGATTATTCCTACGATTATAAAAACCAATGGAGCAATTAAAAAATAAATGAAATTTTTATTGATGTTAAATTTAGATTCTCTTATTTTTTTGTCTATTGATAAATTTTTAAGTTTATTCATTTATGTTACCTCCCTCAGAGTAGTTGGTAACTTCATTTTCTTGTACTACTTCAATTTCTTCTTTTATTTCTTTCACATTTTTATCCCTATATAAATGTAATCTCTTAGCTTTAGTGCTGTTGATTGGAAGATATATATTCATAAAGTATCTAGTAAGCACCAAACTCGTAAATACTGATAACAATGTTCCTAGCATTAATGTGATGGCAAATCCTTTCAACATAGCAGGTGCAAATATCCACATTAAAGCAGTAGCTATAATTAATACAGCATGACTATCCAATATAGGCCATAATGCTTTTTTCAATCCACCCTTGAAAGACAAGTGAATCTTTTTACCTATAGAATATTCTTCTTTTACTTTTTCAAATATCAAGCAATTTGAAACTATAACAAGAATAAACGCAAAGATACAACCAAACATTGCTGACAAATTAAGAGTAATGAATGGAATAGCTTGCATAAAGAATGCAAATAAAACTAAATAGAATATGGTTGAAAGTGAACCTAAAAGTCCTAAATCACCATAACGAATTATCATAAATGCTAAAGCAAGTACAATAGTAATAATGCTTGCAATTCCTAAGAAGAGCAAAGTATTTGTTCCTAAAACAGGGCTAATATAGCTTGCCTCTAACAATGTTAAATCAAGTCCCATTGCTCCACATGTGATTGAATAAGCAAGTTGTGTCATAGCTGTTGATGATGTTGAGCTATAATCAGTGCTTGAACTTGTAAATATTATAGATTCATCTATATCATCAATATTTACTGTTGAAAGCAAATTATCACTTGTAGTTTCATCCAAATAAAGATAAATACTACTTTTGCCTATTTCATCAGCATGTCTTTTTAATTGTTTTAAATTTCGCTCCCCTTCTTTAGTGAGTTTAAGTTCTATTGTATATGCACTATTTTCATAGTCATAACCTATTTTAGTATAATCAATATCACTGCTTCTCAAATGTACTTCAGGATTTGTTACAGTGTCAGATGCCTCATCTAAAGTTATCAAAACAGTTTTGCTTTCTTCTAAATTTGCAAAAGTGCTGTCTGTTTCATAGGCATTTGAAATTTCTAATCTAATTTTTTCGCCTTGTCGAGAAATTTCGATTTGTGAATAGCTTGTATTTTCGTCTAAGCTTTTTTCTAGTTTTTCTATTGATTCGTCAATTATTTCAGTTATGCTTTTATCTTGATTATCTCTTTTCTCTACAGAATATATTGCTGATACTCCGCCATTTAAATCCAATCCCTTATCAATTGCAAAAACAAAACCATTATAACGGTTTGTTGATGCAGGAACATTAAAAGGACATACACAAAGAAGTACGCCTATAATTGCTATGATAATCAGTAAAACAAATTTAACTATTGAGTTTTTCCTTAACATTGATATTCCTTTTAATTCTAAACAATTAGATTTTATAAATTAGTTTACTTTCATAATTATAAAGAATTAAAAGGTCTATGTCAATTAAATTTAACTTTTAGTTGCTACTTTTTTTAATATTTACACTGATGATACCACAAATAGCTCCAATTATCGCACCGAAAACTATATCTGTAAGCAATGTAATATTAAAAGTAAAACTACCACTTAAAATAGAGAATACTAAAAAAGCGAGCAAAGTATAGATAAATCCTATCAAAAGTCCACTAACCAGCCCTAATTCTTTACATTTTTTAAGCCCAATGAATACTCCTAAAAATATACTTACTCCCTTTATTACTTGGTTAACAGGACTTATTGCACTATCTGGAATATTTGTAAATTTCAACAAGAATGCAAAAACCAAGACCAACACCAATGAAATACATAATGCTATCATGGTTCCTTTTGCAATAAATCCAATTAAGGGATTTCTATTTTTAGTTTTTTGAACATTTGATTTTGCTTTCAATTTCATTTTTGACTCCTTTTAATAAAATTATACATTTTATTATCTAAAGTAAAATATGAAGTGAAAGTAAAAAAAATAACCAACATATATATGCTGGTCATCTAATTTTGTCATCTAAATTTATTAAAGAATCTTTATTAGCCTGTCCATAAACCTTTTCTTTAAGAATTTTTATTTTTTGTTCAAATTGTTTATAATCTTTTATTACATCTTTGAAATTATTAATTTGATTGTCCGTATTGGCTAAAAAGTCTTTTCTATTGTACAAATATGCCATAAAGCCAAATCCATAGAATCTTTTATAAAGTAAATCAATGTTGGCTAACTTATAAGCAATATTCTTTTTTAATACAGGAGAATCCAATCTCCTCTTATCATTTTTAATTTGTTTGCAATCTAGCACTTGCAGCGGTGTAAAATTATAAAGATTGTAATAAAGGTCTTTATCCATTACTAAATAATTTGCACCATCAAAAACATATTCTTTCCCGTTTCTCTTGAAAAGCCCTATAGAATGAAACAACCCATCTTTTAAATTAAAAGGATTAATTAAGCCAAACACAAGTTTGGTTGGGATTTTTGAATTTAAGACAAAATAATATGAACATAAGTGGCATTCGTTTTCTTCACAATGAATTCTTGGTCCAAAAAATTTGTTTGCATTAACAAATTTCCCGCTTTCTAAATCACCCTTCAATGTGAACCAGCCATCGCTTTTCTTGCTCAAATATTTTACAAAATAAGGATAATATTTACTTTTCTTAATTGGTTCATGATTGTAAAGACATTTACAAAATTCAGATATTATATAACAACAAATTTCCTTATCACTTAAAGAAAAAGATTTCATCTTTTTGCTTAAGTTATAAGGATAAAAAACTTCATCAACCAAGCCTTGTTTTATAAAGTTTTCTGAGTTATATATTTCCATCGCTTTAATTATAATAAATTAAAATGAAAATGTCAATATTTTAAAAATGCCGTCATTTAAAATAAAAAAAGAAGAAATTACTTCTTCTCTTTTTTGCCTTCATTAACTTTCGCAGCATCAGCAACATTATCATCTGTTTTTGCTGGTTCTGTGCTTTCATTAACAGCGACATTCTCTTTTTTATCTTCAACCTTTTTATCTTCTTCATTTTCTCCAGAATTTGTTTTATTATTTTCTTCTGGCTCATCTTTGAAGATTGTATAAATAGCATAAGCATCTACAGAGATATATCCAAGTTTTTTATCAGTGCCTGTTTCTATTGTTACGATTTTCTTATCTCCTTCAAGATGTAAATCTACAATAGTTCCATAAACACCGCTTGTTGTTAAAACTTTATCTCCTCTTTTTAAAGAATTTGTTTGCTCTTGCATGCGTTGATTTTCTTTCTTGTTTCTAGTTGCAATAATAATTGGATATATGATTATCAACAGCACTATAAAAACAATAAGAATAATTTGTGTTGCGTCCATTGTTCCTCCTACATTTTTTAAAAGTCTAACATAAATATATTCAAATTCAAAACATTTTTAACTATATTTTCTTAGTTTTTATTTCATTTTTCAATCTGTCGATAAAATCAGACAAAATAAGGCCTGATTTATTTTCAAATCCTCTACCTCTTATTGAAATTGTATTATTTTTCTCTTCTTCATCACCTACAATTATTAAATAAGGCACTTTCATTGATAAAGCTTCTCTAATTTTATATCCTATCTTTTCGTTTCTGGTATCACTTTCAACTCTAAGACCTTCATTAAATAGTTGTTTTTTAATGCTTTCAGCATAATCATTATTTCTTTCAGTCAAAGATAAAACCCTTACTTGTTCTGGTGCAAGCCATAGAGGGAAAGCTCCAGCAAAGTTTTCTATCAAAAGTCCAATAAATCTATCTAAAGACCCATAGATTACCCTGTGGATCATTATAGGTCTATGCTTTTCACCATCTTCACCAACATATTCAAGTTCAAATCTTTGTGGAAGTTGGAAGTCAAGTTGAATTGTTCCGCATTGCCAAGTTCTTCCAATTGCATCAACAAGATGGAAATCAATTTTTGGTCCATAGAAAGCGCCATCCCCTTCATTTACAATATAGTCAAGTTTAAGTTCATCAAGTGCTTGTCTTAAAGCATCTGTTGCAAGTTCCCAATCTTCATCACTTCCCATGCTATTTTCAGGTCTTGTTGACAACTCAGCATGATATGTGAAACCAAATACTTTATAGACTCTGTCTATTAAATCAACAACCCCTTTAATTTCATCTTTAACTTGATTTGGTGTCATGAAAATATGTGCATCATCTTGAGTGAAGCTTCTTACTCTCAACAGTCCGCCTAATTCGCCAGATTTTTCATATCTATGAACTAATCCAAGTTCTCCCATTCTTAATGGCAAATCTCTATATGAATGTGGCTCATTTTTATAAACCAAAACTCCACCAGGACAGTTCATTGGCTTAATTGCATAGGTATCATCATCAATTATTGATGTATACATATTATCTTTATAGTGATCCCAGTGTCCTGAAGTTTCCCAAAGATGACGATTAAGCATAATTGGAGTCATAATTTCTTTGTAGCCAGCCTCTCTATGAATTTCACGCCAATAATCAATCAATTGATTCCTTACAATCATGCCATTTGGAAGATAGAAAGGAAAACCAGGGCCTTCTGGTGAAATCATAAACAATTTTAATTCCTTGCCCAACTTTCTATTATCTCTCTTTTTAGCCTCTTCAAGCATAGCAATATGATCTGCAAGTTCTTTTTTAGTTTTATAAGCATAGCAATAAACCCTTTGAAGCATCTTATTCTTTTCGCTTCCTCTCCAATATGCTCCATTTATGCTATGAATTTTAAAGCCATAATTTTGCAAGTTTCTGCAACTTTCAACATGAGGACCTCTACACAAATCAAAGAAATCATCCCCTGTATAATAAATTGAAACTTCTTCATCTAATGGAAGATCATTTATCAATTCTTCTTTATAAGGATTGTTTTTAAATAGTTCAAGAGCTTCTTCTCTTGAAACCACTTTCTTAACAAAGTTCTCTCCTTTATTGATTATTTCTTTCATCTTTTTTTCAATCTTGTCAAACTCTTCTGGTGTGATAGAATGATCAAGATCTATGTCATAATAAAAGCCATCTTCAATAGCAGGTCCTATTGTAAGTTTAGTATCTGGATATAAAGAAACTAATGCTTTAGCTAGAACATGAGCTAAAGAATGTCTTGCTTTTTCTAATTCTAAATCTTTCTCTTTTTTCAATTCCATAATCTTTCTCCTTTCAATAAAAAAACCGTCCTTAAAACTTAAGGACGATTAAAATACAACCGCGGTTCCACCTTAATTGCAAAAAAATTTGCCTCTCAATTTAAACTTATCATCACAGTAGTGGTTTCAACATCATTTTAGCTAAGATTTTTCACCAACCAATCCTTCTCTGAGCGCATCAAATGTGCCTACTTGTCTACCATTCCAAGTACTTTTTTAGTTTAACACCTTTAAAAATAATTGTCAACTATATTTTGAAAAAAAATTAATTTTTAGTTTTATAAAGTGCTTTACTATTTGTGTTATAAACAGTTATCCTCTCATCAAATATTTTTTCTAATAAATTAATAGCTTTACTAGACTCATTAAAATATAAATTTATTTTTTGTGGAGATAAATCAATGACAGAAGAAACGACAGACTCTTCATTAAATACCTTATTTTGATATTGCTTTGAATCATTAATAAAAATTTTATAGCCCTCATTTTCTTTTACTATACTAATTTCATCTTCGCAAATATCTAAATTATCAACTAAAAACTTCAGTAAGTCTATGAAACTATCCGATGAAATTAAATACTCTCTATTGTCATTTGATAATGATACAAGCTCGGCCCATTTCTCTTGCAAAGATTTTAATTTGAAATGGAAAAAAGATTCTAAAAATAAATTGCTACCAAGCTCCAAATTTTTCCTTATAATAAATTTATCTGTTTCTTTATCAAAATTTAACAATGCTTTTTTAAACGCAAGCATGCCCATTTTATCATACATTGGCAATATCAAATATTTATCCAAAAAAGATAGTTTAAATTTGGTACAAATTATTTCAACAATGCAAGATGTTATAACAAGTTTTGCTTTCTCTTTATTATCCTTTTCAACCCCCACTAAAATAGATATATAACCATGCTCTTCGTTTGAAGTTATAACACCTCGCATCTCTTGAATCGGTAATGACAACGAATTATATAAAAGATTTGCAATGTCAATATTTTCCGCCTTTAAATTTAAAGAAATCTCCCACATAAAAACTCCTTACATGGATATTCTATGCAAGGTTAAAAAAAATACACTTAGTTTTTAAAAATTAAAGCAAATAATTTGACAAATTATAAAAAAATATTGATAATTTAATTATAAGTAGTACTATAATAATATAATTAGATTTAAAATATAGTGGCAATTTATATTAATCTCTAATTAAAAGGAGAATAAATGAAACGATTTTTTAAAGTATTTTTAATTGTATTGCTTTTGTGCCCTGTTTTATTGCTTACAGCTTGTGGTACAAGCGTTTATTACTCTATTTCTGTTTCCCCAAGTGATTTCACTCTCGGAAGCGTGGTTGGAACTTTAAATAACGAGAGCCAACTTGAAGGAACAACAATGGCCTTAAGCGTAAAAGAAAACAAACCAACAACAAACCCTTTCATTTGTTGGATTAAAGACAATAGCAAAATTGTATCAACAACAAACAATTTGAACTTAACATATAATAGTCAATCTCAAGGAAGATATACAGCACTGTTTGATGAGACAGCTCCAAACAAAATGATGTATGCCTCGCTAAATAATATAGATTTTCAATATCCTGAAAATGTAGCAAATGTAAATTTTAGCTTAAACTACGCAAGAACTATAAGCGGAAGCGGCAATTTCATTCTTTTAGAAAGTGGCACAGCTACAAACAATAAATACAATTCAACTAAAACTTCAGTAATTTATTTAGGTAGCGCTGGAACAGTTAATAATTATAGATATAGAATTAGGCTTAATATGACAATAGTAGATGTAAGCGGACAAGAGTCAACATATACAATCGACTGCACTGACATTCTAAATAATTCTAGCTTTAACAATAATGCTGATGTTTCATTCACAATAAGCGATAATATTGCTGAAGGAAATATTGTTTTAACCTTTAGCAAACTTAGCAAATCATTCTTAAGTGAAGAATAAAAAAATAAAAGAAGGCTGATACCTTCTTTTATTTTGGCTGAAAACTATTTGCAATTCTTAGCTGAATCAGATCTAGAACCACAACTTTTAGCTTCTTTAGATGCCTCTACATTTTTTGAAGACTTAGACATCTTGCCTTTTTTGGCTTCTTTCCCCATCTTGGAATTCTTACCAAACATAGTTTTCACCTCCTGTTTTTCAAGGTTAATACCTTGTAATTACATTATGGCTATTTTTAAAATTTTTATACATAAACCTATAAATATATATAATTTAAATATATTAGTTTAAGAAGCCTCTCTTTCTTCATCTTCTTCAATCTTTCTGTGTTTACGCGTTCTATATCTTCGTTGCTTAATGCTTGCATATTTATATATCTCTTTTAGTTCTTTCAATAAACATTCTACTTCGTAATGTGTTTGCCCTCTCTCTGGGTCTATTATGTAGCCTTTCGTTCTTGGCAGCATGGTTATCTCTATGTTTCCATTCTCTGCCGTTGAATAAAACAAACCTATATCTTCTAATTTTTCTCTCATCTCATTTTCTCTTTCAAGATCATTCTGAGAACATGACACAAGACTTGTAAATGATCCTTCTCCTACCGCTTCTATAAATTCTGGACATGTTGAAGTTTTTGACAAATGGTGTGCAATCTTTACCAACACCACATTTGATAAATCTATTCCTCGTTTTTTACACTCGTCAATAAATTTTTCTTCTGCCCCCTTATTCATATCGCCTGTAAATAAAAACTTTAGATCTTTATATGTAGCAAGTATCGCTAACGAATTTGAATTGAAATCATCTTTCGTTACAGTAGGACTTAAAATTTGAAAATTAACATCTCCTAGTTTTAATGGTTTTATAAAATTTCCTTTTATATCTTTAACATCAATAAAATTAATTTTATTTGAATTTATATCATTTAATGTTTTATAGTTTCTTGCTTTATATGTTTCATCTGGAATATTTCTAAGCATATATAAATCTTCAAGTTCATATTTCTCTGTTATTTCTCCTATCATTTTAAGATGATCTTCATGCAAATGAGTTATAAATCCATATTTAATTTTATTTGATTTTAGATTCCTTTCAAGATAGTCCATAATCTTATTTTTAACTTTATTGTTACTATCTTTATATGCACTATCCTTTCCGCCAAAATCTATAATTGCATATTCACCTTTATTTTCAAGTAACAAACAATCACCATGCCCATTATCTATTATGTTTACATGAAAACCTTTATCTTCTTGTTCTTTCCACCCTTCTTCTGCATGATATTGACCTATTGGGCGAAGTTTCTTAAGTCTTGCCAATACATTTATATATGTTTTCTTATCTTGTATCCTAAAATTTTTAAATGGAATAAGTCTATTTATGATATCTTTCTCATCTTTATAATATAATTTATTATCCTTTTGTTTAAATGCTATAATATCATGAAGAATTTTCTTTACTGCTGCTCTTTGAGTATTAGTCATGGCTTTCCCCTTTTAACCACTCTATTACTTCTTTATAGTCACTTATATCTTTTTGTAAATTATCATAACCATTTTCTGATACATAAAATTGATATTTTTTGCCATCTATTTCTTTTTTTAATTCTACTAAATAGTCTGGATCTCTTACCTCTTCTGGCAACTCTTCTTCATTTAGTATATAATCTTCATCATCATTTTCGTCAAAATTTAATACTCTATAAAAATCTCGGTCATATTCGTCTTTACCTTGATATTCATCTATATATAATTTTTTTACTATATCTTCGCTTGTATAACCTATTGCTTTCTGTCTTTCTTCTAGTGATACTTTTTTATTCTCTTCCTCCATTATTTTGTATACTTTTTTAAATTGTTCCAATACTTTTTCATCAAACTCTAATCTTATTTTTTTATCATCTGAAGGTGGAGTCTCCATTTCCCCAAACAATCTATTATAAGAGCCTCTCAAATCTGTTTTATTAAATGTATCAAAGACATACTCTTTATATCCGCCTAGTCTGATATCATAGTGCAAGTCTCCTCTTTTAGTGTTAAAAGAAAGTTTATAGTCTGGAACTATTGTCATCTTATCAAAATCGTCTGGATCAACTAAAGCTACAACAAATTTATGTAAATATCTTGTCACTTTTCTTGTCATGCTAAAGCCTTTGCTATAGTCTATATCTTCTTTATTTATTTTACTTAAGAATTTATTAAAATATGGAGCAAATGTTGTGTCTTTTTCTACTTTTGTTCCATCTACATACACTAAATCATTCTCATGTATGTCATCTGTTGACGTTTCTATCTCTCTTATCTCATTTTCTCCATTCTTTATGTAATATAGCTTATTTCCTTCCACTTTTGTTACTAAACATACATCTTCTAAATCGTTTACCTTCTTTGTGGTTTTCTCTACTATTATGTATTCCCATTCATTTTCTTTGGGGTTAAAATTAAATTCTACTATATCTCCCAACTCTACAGGTCCATTTATTAATAAATTATTTGGTATTACATCATAATAGTCACTTGACATCTTATAACATTTAAAAAAATGACTATCCTTGTATATTACTACCATTCTTTTATCCATTCTCATTCTCCTTATTGTCTTTATTTTATCATAATTTTGATTTTTGTCAACTTATATAGTAATAAAAAAACCTAACTATTATAAGTTAGGTTTTCTCAACAAAATACTATTATAAGACATATTAGCCTTATATTTTTATCTAAATTTTTATTGATTTAAGATTATTTTTTGTCGTCAGTTTTCTTAGTTTTTCCAGCAACTTTTGAAGAAGATGTTGTTGTTTTCTTTGTAGTCTTTGCTTTTGCTGCTTCTTTAGCTTTTTCTTCTTTTTGAGCTTCTTCAAGAAGATCATAGTATTTATCAAATACAGCGATAGCAACTTCTTCGTCTTCTTCAACTCTGATTGTTGAGTTTCCGTTGTCGTCTTGGTCAACTACAAAAACAATTGCTTCATCATCTGCAATACCATCAATTTTATCTAATGGTTTTAAAACTGCATACAATTTTTTCTCTTTTCTTACTTCGTAAGGAATTACAGCTACTTGTTCAAATGTAAGTTGTCTTCCATTTTCATCAACAAGAACAATAGGTTCTTTATTATCTTGATCTAATAAAACATCAAGAAGATCTATTGGTCTTAATTCCTCGTTATTTTCAACTTTCTTTTCTTCCATATCAATACCCCTTTTTATAAATTATTAATGAATGTCTGCAAAATAATTTGTGCAGCGATTTTGTCGATGAGTTCCTTTCGCTTTTCCCTTCGTACTCCACTTGAAATAAGCAATTCTTCAGCTTCTGCCGAGGTTAAGCGCTCATCAATAAAATAAACTTTAACACCTGAGTAGTTTTCTAGTTTTTTCCCAAATTCCTTATGAATTAAGGCTCTCTCGCCTTCACTGCCATCCATATTTAAAGGCAAGCCCATTGCAACTTCATCAACATCATTTTCTTTGATAATTTTATCAAGATGTTTTAAGGCATCCTCTTCGCCATGGTTTTGGTAAACTTCATAAGGACTTGAGATAATACATAAGGCATCAGTTAATGCAATACCTATGCGTTTATCCCCATAATCTACTCCCATTTTTCTATGCTTTTGCATTACATCTCCATAATGAGTATATCTTTTTTAGTATTTTTAGTCAAACAAAATTCATTAATTTTAATATAATTTTTCACATTTCAACAAATTGCATTATATCTCTTAATGAATTTGACTTTTTAATATAGTTGTTCCATAAAACTTTATTTTTATAGTCAGCTTCTAAAGGATTTATACATAATGTTTTAACACCTGTTTTATAAACATCTTCGTCGTTGTCACTATTCCCTACAAACAAAACTTCTTGAGGAATTAAATGGTATTTATTTAAAATATAAAAAACATATTCGCTTTTATCTTCAACAAGATGATTTAACTTTGTAATTGATTCGACACATTCATTTTCATCTAATAAAATTTCTTGTGCTTCAACATTAGTTACATATTCTTTTACATTTTCTAATTTATAATCAATGATATTTTTAATACCACCAGATAAAACGAAAATTTTTATGCCCTTTTCTCCAAGTTCTTTTATTACTTGTTCGGTATCATCTAATAATTCTGTATCATTAGCTACTTCCTTTAAAAGTGTTTTATTGCAACCATATTCTCTATAAGCTTTAACTACCAGTTCTCCCCACTCTTCATAGTTTATAACGCCATTTTTATACATTTCATAAAATTTTTTATCTTCATCTAGTTTATCAAGCTTTTCCCATATTCTCATCCAACTATTTGGCATTTTGTTAGGCTTGCTTAAAGTTCCATCAAAATCAAATACTATTGCTTTTGTTCTCAAAATTCCTCCTACTATTTACAATCAAACAGACTGTTACCTTCACCAATTGACACAATCAAAGGGACTTTTAAAGAAGCTACATTTTCCATCTCTTGTTTAAGTATTTTTTCAACTAACCGTTCCTCGCCTGGATAAGTATCTACTATAAGTTCATCATGAATTTGCAATATTAATTGGCTTTTCATATTTTTTTCTTTTAATGTTTTAGAAACTTGAATCATTGCAAGTTTTATTATATCTGAAGCTGTCCCCTGAAGTGGCATATTCATTGCCACTCGTTCTCCAAAAGTCCTTGTAATGTATTTAGATGATGAAAGCTCTGGTATTTTTCGTCTTCTGCCATATTTAGTTATTGCATATCCTTTTTCTTTTGCAAAACTTACATTGTCTTCCATAAATTTGTGAACTTTAGGATATTTTTTAAAATATGAGTCTATGTATTCTTTAGCCTTTGCTCTTGTTGATTTTATATTTTGAGAAAGTCCATAATCACTTATCCCATAAATAATTCCAAAGTTTACAGCTTTAGCTTCCCTTCTTTGATTTGAAGTCACTTCATCAATTGGAACTCCAAATATTTGAGATGCCGTCATACTATGAATATCGTTCCCTTTTTGATAAGCTTCAATCAAAGCGCCTTCTTCTGACATATCAGCTAAAAGTCGTAATTCAATCTGGTTGTAATCTGCAGAAATAATTTTACCGTTTTCGAATTTCGAAACAAACAATTTTCTAAGATTTTTCCCCTCATCATTTCTGGTTGGTATATTTTGCAAATTAGGTTCGCTGCTTGACAATCTCCCTGTGCTTGTCAATGTTTGATTGAAAGTTGTATGTATTATATCTCCATTTTCGTTTATAAGCTTCTTATAAACATCAATATATGTATTCTTCAACTTTGTATATTTTCTATAGTTAAGAATATTTTCAACAATAGGAATATATCTTAGCTCCTCTAATATATTTGCGTTCGTAGATTGTTTCTTATTATTATAAGATTTAATTCCCAATTTATCAAAAAGAATTGAAGCGACCTGTTTTGGAGAATTTATATTAAATTCTTCGTCAGCTTGAATATAAATTTCTTTTGAAATAGAATCTATTTTATTTGTAAATTCATTATCCAACATCTCTAATATGTCTTGATTTATTTTGAAACCATTTTCTTCCATTTCAAATAAAATTTTAATTAGAGGCTTCTCTATATTTGAATAAATAAAATCTAAACTGTTTTCTTTTAATTGATTTGATAATAGTTCATACTGTGAATGATATTGTGATAATTCAATGTTATCTATATTTGATTTTAATCCTGCATTGATAATATAGTCAGCTACGGATATATCAAAAAAGTTGTTTAATTGTATATCATATTTTGCTAATATGTGCATGTCTTGTTTTGCAGATTTGGTTATTTTAAATACTTTTTCATTTTTAAATAATACCCCAATTTTCTCTATTATATCGTCTAAATCAAGCTCAGAAAACATGCTAAAATTCTTTTCTAAATAATAGATTTTATTATTTATCAAAAATTCCATTGTAGATAAATTATAACAAAATTCTTTAATATTAGTTAAATCTATAGAATCTAAAAATTCCTTATTTAGTACAACTTTTTCTATTTTTTCTGCCTCAGACTCTTTAGGTTGAACATCTGAATATAATGCACTATTTTTTAACAATGAAGAAAAATCCATTTGTTTGAAAAATTCATAAGTCTTTGCTGCAAATGGAAACTTCAATTTGCAATCATCGAAATCTACTGATAATTCGCAATCGGTTTTAATCGTTGCCAAAGTTTTTGAAGTAAAAGCCATGTTTTTATCATTCTCAAGTTTTTCTTTGAGTTTCCCACTTATCTCATCTATATGGTCATACAGATTTTGCACATCATTATACTTTTCTATTAATGATAAAGCAGTTTTTTCTCCAATTCCTTTTACACCAGGGATATTATCTGAAGTGTCGCCCATCAAAGCTTTCATTTCAATAACTTGATAAGGTTTAATTCCATAGAGTTCTTTTAATCTCTGCTCGTCAACTTTTTCAACTTCACTTACTCCCTTCTTTGTAAGCCAAACATTGGTATTGTCGTTTATAAGTTGCAACAAATCTCTATCTCCAGACAAAATAATCTTGAATCCGTCATATTTTTTTGACAATGTCCCAAGAATGTCGTCGGCCTCTATTCCTGCTTGTTCTATCACAGTGATGTCCATAGAACTTAACATCTCTTTTATAATCGGAAATTGAGATAATAATTCAACAGGAGTCGCCTTTCGTTGCATCTTATATTCAGAATAAATTTCATTTCTAAATGTTTTCCTTGCATGGTCAAAGGCTATTATAATATGTGAAGGTCTTTCTTCTTGAATTAATTTTATCAAAATATTGGCAAAACCATAAACAGCTCCTGATGGTTTTCCTTCATGGTTAGATAAAAAAGGAAGAGCATAAAATGCTCTATTTGCTATGCTATTTCCATCAACTAATAACAACTTATCCATATTCAATGTCCTTATGCTATCCCAAATAAGTTTCTAAATACATCCGGTATAACCGCAGTCAAAATTAAAACAATTACTGCCAAAATTAAGAGTACAAAAAATACAATTTTCAAAGGATTTCCGAAAAAATTTATTGCTGCATATAACAATGCTATGGCAAGCCCACCATATGTCGCAATAAGGTCCACTGCAGTACTTTCAACACCTGTAATGTTTTTATAACAAAGAAATCCTATATAGATTATAGTGAAGACAGCCAAGATGAAATAAAGAGATTTTTTCATTAAAGACTCCTTTCCTAATTATAATTTTAGCATATTATAAAAATATATACAAATATTTTAAACTCATAAATTAATACATATTTTTATTGGATTTGTTCATCATTCAATTTTCTCTCTTCTTCCTCTATCTTTTTTATCTTTGCATCAAGTTTTTCCTTGTTTTTTAAAGGTTTTATTTTCTTCGTCTTTTTATTAAGTTTCTTCAGCTTCTTTTTTAATTTTTTAGATTTTCTTCTTATAAGACGCTTTGGTATAGAACCATCATCTGGCATACTTACAAGCAAATTTTCAGGGTTCGCTAATAAATCATTGCATAATTTCAAGCTTTTTGCCATATATAAACCATCAGCAACACGCTCATCCAAACTCATACCTAAATTTAAGAATTTCCCAATTTTAAGTTCCTTATTATTTTCTATGTAAGGCTCCATTTTCTCTTTACCCATTGCAACAAACATAGTTGTTGTTCCAAAATTGTAAAGATGGTGATAAATATGACCTAACTTGATTGATTTTAAATTGGTTAAAAAACAACTTGTGTGAAATGGGCTTGCCTTGATTAATTTTTTTGAAAGCATTCCATGTCTATCCAACCACCTTATTAAAGCCATTGCCCATCTAAACATAAAATCTGGAAGTTTTACTAGTTTTCCCGCTACTTTAGTTGTACTATAGGTAACATCATCCCTAAGATTTTCAGCGATTTCTTTATCAACTATTGCTTTTACTTCAGGTAAACTTTCTTTCCCGGTAAACATGAATTTTAATGTCACAGATTCTCCGTCATCATCCAATTTTTTCTTAATATCCATAGAAACACTTAAATAATTTCTTTGGTATATAGAGCCTCTCATTATAAATCTGTTCAATTTTTTTCTTGTATAAAGAACTCTTACAAGAGTGGCAATCACTATATGCATATAATTATAACTATTGCCATTTCTTCTTTCTCTTGCTATAAATTCATCAAGCTTTTCACAAGGTACTTTAATCGTTGTATAATTTGTAGCATCAACGCGTTCAGGCATAAAAAACGGTTCTGCCTTGTCAATTATATTCATATGTTTAACTTTCTTTCCGTCACTACGATGTCCAAACATTCTACTTTTCTCCTTTAAACTTTTTTCTTATTAAATTTCTTTCTCTTCCGTTTGCACTTGGAACATAATAAATTCTATCTTTTAATGAATCTGGCATATATTGTTGTTTTACATAACCACCATAATCATGAGGATATTTATAATTCCCATGTCCATCAGCATTTGTACTAGGATGATTTTTTAAGTGATTAGGCACTTTGTTGTCTGTAAAATTGACAGCATCTTCTTCTGCCATTCTCAAAGCTTTAATCACAGAATTTGATTTTTCTGCTTCGCAAACATAAATAATCGCATGGGTCAATGGAATTAGCCCCTCAGGTTGTCCCATCTTCTCCAAGGCATACATGGCACTTGTTGAAAGAAGAAGTGCGTTAGAGGAAGAAGTGCGTTAGAGTCTGCCATCCCTATATCTTCGCAAGTATTCCCCTTTGTGCAAACCCTTGGCATGAAAATTCCACAGTGGGACTATTGTTACTAATGATAACACAATCGCTTTTTTTATTATAATGGTTATTTTCAAAATTGTCAAACTTTAGCTTATATTTTACTTCAATTTTTTCATCAAATATTGTTATTTTATTAATTAAGTTTATAAGCATAGACTTTTTTTCATTTATATCTTGCAAATCAAACCTTTCTGACCAGTCTTTCAAATCTTCATTTAGTTCTTTTTGTTTATTTAATGTTTTTCGTAAATTTTCTATTTTATCATCAATTTCACTGCTCTTATTTTTTAACTCTAGAATCTCTTTTTCTTTAGTTTCTATTAACTCCGATATTAACTTTTCAGAAAATTGACTTTGTCCTATTATAATTTTATAAACTTCTTCTTTTAATTTTTCTAGTTCTTTTTCTTTTTGAGTGTGTTCCCTGCCTATTCTTCTTAATTGCTCAACGAAGTCATTCTCTTGAGATTTCATTTTTTCTTCTTGATTTATAAGCAATTTATCTATATCCGTTTCAAGTAGGAATTTCTTTTCATCATCTATTATAAGTTTATCTAGTTTGTCTGCATTGATTGGTTTTTTGTCACATTGCCCTTCTTTTGGAAGCCTGTGCGAACCACACCTATAAAAACTCGATTCATGAATATATTCCGAACCATCTTGCCTTTGTTTTCTACATACCTGTGTATGTGCTGTATATTTCCTACCACATTCACAATATAGCAAGCCTGTTAAAAGTCTTGAACCTCTAACAGTCGGTCTTTTCCCATTTATTACCTTTCTGTTTTCAGTTAGCATATCCTGGACTTCATAAAATGTCTTTTCATCAATGAGTTTTAAATGCTCCATAATTGGTGAAACCACTCTAACATTTTTAGATACTTTTCCTAGTTCGTATATTCCTATATAAAGTTTGTTCCTTAAAATCTTTGATACCGTGTTCGAAGCCCATAATGTGCCATTCTTTGTTGGAACTTCTTCATCATTCAAGATTTTTGCTATTGCTTTTGAACTATAGTGTTCTTTATATAAGTTAAATATTCTTTTTACTATTTTTGACGCATAAGGATCTATTTCAATGTCAAATATTGGTCGTCCTTTAAAGTTTAATGTTCCATTACTTACTGTCTTATATCCATAAGGTGGATTGCCACCTCGCCACTTACCTTGCTCTACACCCTTCACATTTGCATCTTTAATTCTTTGAGATGTTTTTAAACTTTCGCCTTCTGCCTGCCAAAACCTTATATAAGTCATCAATTTATCATTATGTGTTTTAGCAGAAATTTCGCCTTCTGTATAGGATAAAACTTTAATACCTCTAGCATTAAGGAATGAAACTATAAGTGGTGTTTCATCTGCTATTCTTCCTAATCTATCAGACATATAAATGCCTAGAACTTCAAACTCATGTCTATCGGCCATTGCTTTTAATCGCACTATTTCATCTCTGTTTTCTGCCGATACTTTAAAACCTGATACACCACCTTCTACTAACTCTTCTTTTAAAACTTCGTAACCTAGTCTTTCTCCCCAAGGTCGAAGTATGCTTCGCTGTAAAGGTATGTCATATTCAATATGCCCATCCTCTCTGACAATCTTTTAAGTTTGTTTTTTTGTTGAATTTCGAAGAAGTATTAACATTCTTGGTTTTCTAGTTTCAGTTTCCATTCTAATCTCCCATTATTTCCTTAATACAAACACTGCCACAAAAACAGAATAAAGTCCAGAGAAAAGCCTAAATAAAAAGCAGAAAAACCCACTTTTTTAAATTATAATCATACCGTACCAACTCTACACTGTCATCAAAAAAAACTCGCTTAAAGTAGCGAGTTCCTTTGATGATTATATAATTTTCACATTTTATTTCTTTGTCTTTATATTCGTTACTTCTTGGCACCTCATCACGCAATAGTGTTTCTTGCATTAAACACCGTCCTGGCTATTATCTTCTGATTGTTCATAATCTTGCGTTTCATTTTTTGGTTCTTTAACTTCAATACATTTAATAATTTTTGTTAAAATATTATTTTTTATTTATGATTATATTGGTCTATGTATTTTTTAAAAAGCTTATAAACCTCTAATTCCAATTTATCCGTATAAAATTTACCCCTTTCTTCTACCAACTTTAATCTTTTATATCTGTAATAAGCAGCCATTTCACTAACTTCACAAATTTCTTGAATTTGTGAAGCATTATTTATATTGCATTCATACAAAACACACATAGGCATTAATAATCTAGCTGCAAACATATTCGCTTCTTTCTCATCATTGTTATGATCATTAATATAAAAATGTTTCAATACTATATGTCCAATCTCATGTGCTATAGTGAACCTCTGTAATGGTATAGATACATTTTCGTCATAAAAGATAAACATCCTTCTACCAATTCTTAACGTGAACCCGTAATTATTTTTCGTTAAGTCAACTTTAATTGAATTCAACATATTTCTTGCTTCGCTGAAAGAATATATATTCCATTTATTATTAAGAATGATCTTATGTAGGTCAATAGGAAGACTATCCAACTGGTTTTGAAGAATAGTTAATCTAACTGCTTTGTTAATTCTATAATAATCCTGCTTTGAAAATTTACCTTCACTAAATTTAGAGGATGCAGTAGTCCTGCCAATTAATTTATAATCTTTAATTTTTGTCAACTTTTTTCAAATTCCTGGCAATTAACTCTATCTCCTTCATTTTTAAATCATCAACAATAAAAGTTTTATGATCTCCATTTCTCCCTATCATCTCAATAATATTCATTTTAGGATTTTTTTTGTTAACATCTATGTCCAAAGCGACAAGATTTTCTTTTTCATTATCTAACAAATAATCTGTAGTCACATTAAATATATTTGCAATCTCCTTTAGCTTTTTTATATCTGGCTCCCTTTTCCCTGTCTCCCAGAGAGCTATAGTTGATGCTGAAATGTTAATCAGTTTTCCTAATTCTATCTGTGTTAAACCTCTTTCTCTTCTTAACTCTCTTATTTTGTATTTAAGCATTAATCATCACCTCTCTTATTTGATATTATATCATAAACAACCTTTTATATCTAATATATAATAATAAAAAAAAATTCTTTTCATTTTTACTTGATTTTTATTTTACAATTTGATACTATATTTACAAATAGTAAAATTATAGTATCTAAAAAAATAAAACAAGGAGGAAATATAATGAATAAAGATTTACTTATTGAAGAACTTGAAAGTTATAGATTTGATCTTCAATATTATCAAGAACGCACCGAGGATATTGAAAAAATGAAACAAAATATCGAAAAGCACAATATTGCATTAAATGATATGAGGTTTAAGCATTACAATACTTTTTCTTTAGAATTAAAAATCAAAAAGCTTATAGACACTGTAAAAACTGAAGAAAATAATCTAGCAAAGCTTAATTCAAAGAATAAATCAATTGAGACTAAAATTGATAATATGTCTCAACCATTTAAAAATATTTTCTTCTTAAAATATATTAAGGGCTATTCTTTTGACGAGATAGCTTCTAAAATGAATTATTCAAGCAAAAGAATTTATCAACTACATAAAGAAGGTATTCAAATATATAGAGAACAATATAGCAATTTATCATTGGTAGAAATTATCAATAATTAGAAAAAATTAGAAAAATTTCCTTTTATAATAAGACTAGAATCTTTTATAAGGAGGAAAATATGATAAAAAAAATAGATTCAAGCCAGTCCATTACTATAAGTGATTTGGATAGCAATGGAGTAAAAGTTACTTATTCTCCTACGTTTTCTACAACTAGACTTAGGATGATTAAGATTAGTAAAGCCGTATTAAAACTAAATTTAAACACTATTACAAGTCAAAACAGTAAAATTTATTTTATAAATGAGCAAACACAAGAAGATTATCTAATTGACGAATTATCAGGAGAAAATAAGAAAATTTATATCGACATTACTGATGAACTTCAAAGCTGTTTAACTGCATCCAACAATTATATCAACCTGCATATTGAAAACATTAAATCAAGTTTTATTACTATGAATGATACAGAAGTAATTCTAGAATACTATTTTAAAAAAGAATCAATCAATGAACAATCTGTATACCAACTAGATGCGGGAAAAGCTGGAACTGGAGAAATAAATCTCGCTACTGGTAGATTGAAATTTGCATTTCAAAATACAATAAGCAATTCTAAAGCACTTCCCATAAGTATTAACCATTTATACGATTCAATTGATGCTGGCACTTCCCAATCAATTGTTCCATTTTTTGATGGATATAAAGAGTTGCCTAAAAGCATATGCGGTAAAGGATGGAAAACAAATTTCAATCAATTTATCATTAAGGAAAATTTAGATGCTGGTACTTTTACAGACAAAAAAACATCAACTAGATTTACCTATATAAATGCTGATGGTGATTTTATTATTTTTGAAAGTAAATACTTTTGGAAAGACTCAATGGGCGAACAACACTATCTCCCTGCTGATAAAGTTTATGTTGACCAAGATGGTGAATATAAATACTTAGATGAAAATGGAATATATCATGAAGTTGAAAATGAAATTATTTCTAATACGGGATTATCTTTAATAACAAAGTATGAAAATATGCAAGGAGTTTCTCTATTAACGCAAGATAATGAGGAAATAACCAATCTGAAAGAAGAAATAAAATCTCTTAATAAATCTATTTATGAAATGACATTACAAAGAGAAAACAATAATTTAACCATCGAGTTATTGAATATTTCAAATGATATGTCACTATTAAATCAAAGTGTACAAGAAAATAATATTGCAAACGAACAAGCAGACATTGACTTGCAAAACCAAACTAAATCTCTTAATGAAGAATACAAAAGTCTATATAAGAAATACAGCAAATTAGTAGATGAACGAGCATATATGTTCAAAGGATATCCTACAGATATGGCAGCCAAAGCTGTTTATCCTACTGTTGAAGAATACAACACAAAACTACAATATGAACAAAAATCTGAACAAATAGATAATCTAAACAATCAAACTACTTGGGGTAATGGGAATAATGATATTGGAGTTATAAAAAGACGAGAAGACAATTTGAAAATTCAAAAAGATATTTTTGAGATGAACAAACAATATTCATCTCAACAATTTGCACTTGAAATTAAGAAGTTGAATGAACAAAATGAATCATTAGGAAAAACAATATCAGAATATGACGAACTAGTTATAAAGAAAACCCATCAATTAGAAACATTGCAAGAACAAATGCCTGAAATTGTCATCACAGATAATAATGGGAATGTGCTTGCTTTTAGTGTTACAAGTCAACCAAATGTTTTCAAATTGTTTGCTATTATGGATAATTATGAAAATCAAATTCAAATAATTTATGATAATAACAAAATTGAAAAAATTATTGATAGTGAAAACAATTCATTAACTTTTTCTTATGATGATAATCTATTAACTTCAATAGAAGACATACGCCACAGAAAGACTTCTTACAAATATGATACAAACCAAAACTTAATCGAAGTTCAATATCCTTCAGGAGCAGTATGTAAGTATTCCTATGATGATAACGGAAATCTTATAGGTGTTATAAATGATGCCGGCATGGGATATGCTTTCGAATATAAATTTGACAAAGTTGTTAAAGTTAGAGAAATTTCTTGCACATCAAAAATCTCAAATGATATCATCTCTCCAGTTTCAAGCAACGAAATAAAAATTAACAACAGCATAACAATCCAGTATAATAATTATGATTCAACAAGCATTACAAATGAGAAAACAAACAAAACAACCACTTATGTATTTGATAATCTTGGAAGAGTCATAAACAAATACGAAAATGTTTTTGAAAATGGTTCTATTATCGGAAATGTTGATGCTGTTTCATATGAACGAAATAATAATAAAAGCACTTTTGTAATAAAAGAACTTGCCTATTCTGAGAATGTTTTGGACAATATCAAATCAACACTTTCTTCATCATCTATGATATCTGAAAATTATTTTGGTGATGGTGTTGTTTGTGGAGATGATGTTGCTACAATATCGCTCGAAACCCTTAGTGATGAAAACTCTATTTTAATTTGTAACTCAACCCAACCTATTATTACAAAAACTTTAACCACTGAACTTATAGAAAAAATTAAAAGCGAAAAAATAACCGACCTTGTCCTTTCTGGCTGGGCTAAAGCCGATGCTGCTTGGGTTGCAAGAAAAAATACTGACTACTGTGGTAAATGCGAAGAAAATTCTTCAGAAAATGAATTGGAACAACTTCTTCTTGACAACATGGACTCACTCAAAGCAAACCGTAGATTTGAACTTCGTGCAGAACTTACATATATGAACAATGCCCAAGAAAAAATAGTTGAGCAATATTGCAGTTTTGATTGGATGAATACTGATTGGCAATATTGTGCTTTTCCAGTAACTATTAGCGAAGACTCTCAAGATGAATTAAAATCCATCAAGGTGTTCTTTGACTATACTAATAATACTGGTGATGCCAAATTTTATGGTATGAGTTTAAAGCGTGGTGAATGGGAATACTCAGAATTTAAAGATAATCTAAAAACTTATACGGAATCTAGTAGTAGCGAATACATTACCTATTTTGATTATGATGACAATAAAAAACTTATAAAGACTACCACTCAAAAGAAAAATGACGAAAAACAATTTGTCACAACCTTTGCATATAATCAAAATGGCTCTTTGGTTCGAAGTATAGATTATAATGGTATTATTACAGAAAATGTATATAACGATAAAGGTTCAAAAATAAAGTCTATTACATACCATAAAGATGAACCCGCGAACAAATTTATAACAACCGAAGAAGTAGATGACAAAGGACAACAAACTACTGACTATAACGAATTTGGAGAAAAAATTTCAGAAAATACATTTGTTGACAAAACAAGTCTGGTAGAATCCTCAACAGACACAAATGGAAATAAAATTAGTTATGGGTATGATGTTTATGATGACAACCTCTTACAAATAACAACAACAGTGGATGACAAAGTAAATAGTAATATTACACACTATACCGCTAACCTACTTACTTCCCTTACCCATAACAACATCGAAATCAAATTTGAATATGATGGTTTTGGAAAACAAACTAAAGTGGACATCGCTGGTAACGAATATTGCAGAACAGAGTATGAAGATATTGTTGAAACACAAATCCTTGAAAACGGTTCATCAATAAATGTTGTTACTGGACAAAAGACAACCACAATCAATGCAAAAAATGAAAAATTTATTGTATACACAGATCTTGACGGAAATGTCACAAAAATTGAATTTGTGAATGCTTCTGGTATATTGTCAACGATTACAGAAAATCGTTATGATGGTTATGGTAATTTGCTCCACACAAAAGACAATGAAATGCAAAATGAAACTGGTTACTTATATGATGAATTTGGTAGAATTATTGAAAAAACATATACTCAAAATAACACACCTGTATCTATTAAAAATTCATATGATAAATATGGCAATGTTTCTACTACAACTGTAACCATAGGCAGTGTTGTTGATTCATATGAAAACACATATGACTATTCAAATCCACAACCAAAACATATTTCAACAAAAATTGGAAATGTTACCGAAACATATGGTTATGACAAACTAGGAAGAATAAAAGAAACCCAACTTGGCTCCCTTTATTCAAAACATTTTAATTATCTACAAAAAGGAAACTATACTTCTAACCTAGTGGCTAGTGAGTGGTTTGGTAAAAATGGCATAGTTAAAGATAGTATTAAATATTCATATGACCAAAACGGTAACATTATAAAAGTATTTGAAAATGGTGAACTTATTCAAAGTTTTGAATATGATGGTATTTCAAGGCTTATCCGTGAAAACAACAAAAAATTAAACAAAACCACCACTTTTGAATATGATGCTGGTGGAAACATTGTTAGAAAAATTGAATATGGTTATACAACAATTGCTACCAACAATCTTTCTGGTGGAACTGTTATACCATACACCTACCCTACTTCTGGTTGGAAAGATCAACTTTTGTCTTACAACTTTGAAACAATTGAGTATGATGCTCTAGGTAATCCGATTACCTATCGCAATAACGATTTGTCTTGGTCACATGGCAGACAACTTGATAGGTTTAATGACATAACATATAAATATAATGCTGACGGTATCCGCACTAGCAAGACTGTAAATGGTGTCACCACACAATATTTTCTTGATGGAACAAAAATTCTTGCACAAAGCAATGGTAATATGCTGATATTCCATTATGGTAGCGAAGGTGTTATCGGTTTCACCTATCAAGGCATTGGAGAATATTATTATAAAAAGAATATCTTTGGTGATATCATAGGCATTATAGACGCAAACGGTACTGAAATTGTCAAATATGTTTATGATGCTTGGGGAAATCATAAAATTGAATATTTAGATAATAGCGAACAAAAATCAAAATTTGTTGCAATTGATTCTAATTTATGGTATAATGCAAGTGACTCTAACAATAAGACTATTGCTATAATAAATCCATTTCGTTATCGTAGTTATTACTATGATGTTGAAACTGGACTATATTATCTCAATTCAAGATATTATGATCCTGAAACTGGCAGATTTATTAATGCTGATGATATCTCTACTATTGATGTAACTCAAATTGCACTTAATGGACTTAACCTTTATGCTTATTGCCTAAATAATCCTGTAAATGAAGTTGACGAGGATGGTAATATACCTAAATGGTTAAAATGGTTGTTTGTCGGCATAGGTGCTTTATTTGTGATTGCAGCCGCTGCGATTTTAATTACTGCAACTGCTGGCACTGCCCTTACGGGTTTAGCAGGTGCTATTGCAATAGGAGCCGCAAAAGGAGCCTTAATTGGTGCAACGGTAGGAACTATTGCAGGCGGAGTAATCGGTGGGGCTGTTTCAGGTTGGACTGTAGAAGGCTTTCTTACTGGTATGGCATTAGGTTTTGGTATTGGTGCGGTTATTGGTGCTGTAATTGGCGGAATCTCTGGCTATATGAGTTATATACCATCAAAAATCACTGGATTTACAAGACACGGACTAAATCAAGTCATAAGCAGAAATGGGCATGGTGTTTCTAACAAAGCTATATTAGATACAATCAATAATAGTACATCTATTATAAGACAAGGATTTTTTAGACAAAGTTTTAAATTTGTAGGAAAAGACAGCGTTGTTATATTAAATAAATATGGTAAATTAATAACTTCTTGGGCAAGAAGAAGCATTGGATGGAGGTTTTAATGAATAGCAATTTGAAAATAAAATTAACTAAAGAACAACAACATTTAATTAAAATTATATTCAATCAAAAAGAGAGTCTCTTCATAATTAAAGATGAATATTTAATTGCTGATAAAAAAAATAAAGACACCATAATTAACCAAATAAATACTTATTTCAATAAAAATGGCTTAAAAAATAATTATGAACCAAATTTGTTGGGACAAAAATTGGAAAATTTACTAGATTTATTTTTAGACAAATAATTCTAAAAATTATAAATCTATTATAAAAAATACGTAATTAATATAGTATGTTGACCTGAAAGATGATTATAAATATAATAATACTTGCAACCTAAATAGATTTATAGCCCACAAAAATGCATTAAGATGGCTTATACTACTATGACTTTGAAACTAATTTTATTACTTGAATAGTAGATACTACGACCCACAAATTGGTAGATTTATTAATGCAGATGATGTTTCTATTCTTGCAGAAGGTAAAGATTTCTTCAATGGATTAAATCTCTATGTTTATTGTGGTAATAACCCTATAATGAACACTGACGAATCTGGCAATAAATGGTGGGATTGGTTGCTTGGAATTGTAGTAATAGTTGCGGCAATTGCATTATCAGTTGCAACAGCAGGAATTGGCACCATAATTACAGGTGCTTTAGGTGGCGGATTAACAGCATCAATAATAGGTGGTGCTATAGGTGGCGCTATATCAGGTGCAGTTGCTAGTTTTGGAACTTCATTAGCAATACAGGGTATTTCAAACGGCTTCAATAATATAAACTGGGTAAATGTCGGATTATCTACTTTAACTGGTTTTGTTTCGGGAGCTATTCTAGGTGGAATTGGTGGAGCAATAAAATATTTCTCATCCACAACTAAACTATATCGTGCAGTTAGTGAAGCTGAATATAATAGCATTAAATCAACAGGCAAATTTAGTTTAAAACCAGGAGCATTTGAAGGTAAACAATTTGGATTTTCGTTAAATGAAGTTCGAAACTATGCAAACTTGCCTTTTAATAATGGTGTATATTCTAAAATTGTAGGTATTAGAGTTCCTAAAATACAATTAAATTCAATTATGCAAAAAACTTTTACAGATTCATTTGTATTTAAATCAGGCGTTGCTACAATTTTTGATATAAATAAACTTAATGAAATAATTAAGATTTTAAAATTTTTTAATTTGTAGGAGTAATTATGAAATATGATATAAGAGCTGAGGTCACAAATCTCAGAGAATCAATGTCGGCATTTGGAAATAAATACAGACCAATGTTTAAGATTAGCAATAGGCAAAATTATCTTACAACAGGCGAAATTACTTTCAGTGATCCTAATTTTATGCTTGAATATAACAATATGGAAGAAGCATATGTTTCATTTATTTCACCTGAGGTATATCCTCATACTCTTTGGGTGGGTAAGAATTTATATTTTTACGAAGGAAATAGATTAACTGGCAAAGCTGTAGTTCTTGAAATTTATAATAAAATATTAGAGACTACGGAAAACAATGAAGAGTTAATAAATATTAAATTACTATAGCGTGTTTATTTTATGAGGGATTATGTCAAATAAAACTATTTTTATAGCAGAAATTTCATGGATAGATTATAAAGATGGAGGAAGACAAAATATACCTACTATAAATGAAAAATACTACCCCATTATTGTTATCGAAGAAGATAGATTTGATACAACTAATTCTTTATGGAGTAGTTTAATAATAAATAAAAAATTTATTAATTCAAATAAAACTCAGGCTGAATTAAGTTACTTATTAGAAGATGCTCCTGATAAATTAACTAAGAACTGCAAGTTTAAATTATATGAAGGTTCAAAATTAGTAGCAAATGGTGTTGTTGTTGATGTAAATACAAATAATATAAAAAATTTTTGAAATTTTTGTATATGTAACACAAAACAAAAAAATAAATGTATATTTACTACTGAAACTCGTTAATACAAACAATACTTGAATATCAATTATAAGAAATTTGATTTAACTAATAAATGATTTTACTTTTAAAAACATCCGTTGTAAGTTAATAACTTCTACGGATGTTTTTCTTACTTATCAACATTACCCACACAAAAGACAATGAAATGCAAAATGAAACTGGTTACTTATATGATGAATTTGGTAGAATTATTGAAAAAACATATACTCAAAATAACACACCTGTATCTATTAAAAATTCATATGATAAATATGGCAATGTTTCTACTACAACTGTAACCATAGGCAGTGTTGTTGATTCATATGAAAACACATATGACTATTCAAATCCACAACCAAAACATATTTCAACAAAAATTGGAAATGTTACCGAAACATATGGTTATGACAAACTAGGAAGAATAACAGAAACCAAACTTGGGACCCTCTACTCAAAATATTTTAACTATCTACAAAAAGGAAACTATACTTCTAACTTAGTGGCAAGTGAGTGGTTTGGTAAAAATGGTATAGTTAAAGAAAGTTTAAAATATTCATATGACCAAAACGGTAACATTATAAAAGTATTTGAAAATGGTGAACTTATTCAAAGTTTTGAATATGACAGTATTTCAAGGCTTATCCGTGAAAACAACAAAAAATTAAACAAAACCACTACTTTTGAATATGATGCTGGTGGAAACATTGTTCGAAAAATTGAGTATGCTTATACAACAGTAGCTAGCGACAATCTTTCTGGTGGAACTGTTATACCATACACATACCCTACTTCTGGTTGGAGAGATCAACTTTTGTCTTACAATTTTGAAACAATTGAGTATGATATTCTTGGTAACCCACTCACCTACCGCAATAACGATTTGTCTTGGTCACATGGCAGACAACTTGATAGGTTTAATGACATAACATATAAATATAATGCTGATGGTATCCGAACTAGCAAGACTATAAATGGTGTAACAACACAATATTATCTTGACGGAACCAAGATTCTTGCACAAAGTGACGGCAATATGTTACTCTTCCACTATGGTAATGAAGGTGTTGTAGGATTCACTTATCAAGGTGTTGGAGAATATTATTATAAAAAGAACATTTTTGGCGATGTAATTGGAATTATTGACAGCACTGGCAATGAAATTGTAAAATACATCTATGACGCTTGGGGAAATCACAAAACATTTATATTAAACGATGGCCAATTCGTTGACATTTTAACACAAACGAGTTATACTCAAAGTGGGTTAAATAATAAGCTTATAGCACAAATCAACCCTTTTAGATATAGAAGTTATTATTATGATAGTGAAACAGGATTGTACTACTTAAATTCAAGATACTATGACCCAGAGATCGGTAGATTCATTAATGCTGATAAAATGAAAAATGCAATGCTTCAAATAGTTAAATTAAATGGACTTAATTTGTATGCATACTGTTTAAATAATCTGATAGATAGTCTTGGACAATTTGCTTTATCAGTATTCAAAATGCAGTTACTTAATCAAATTGTAGGTAAAAAAAAGAATGTTGCACTATTATTTGCAAATAGCATAAAAATTACCAGTCTTGGGCAAGAAAATAAAAATCATTTACCGTTTGCAAATGTAGTAACAAGGTTTAGTTATACTGAATCACTAATACAAAATTCATTTTTCGCTGCTTTGATTGGAAATTTGTCTTATACAGTTACATATCAACCTAAACAGCAAGGCTGGTTTTATGGCTATTACGATATTGGAAATGGTTATATGGGGTATGGTGCAGGTATAAATTTAAATAACATATTCAGCATTGAGATTGGTGTTACAGCAGGAAGTTTTTGGGATTTAGGTATCAATAGTAGTGTTAGTTTTGGTAATCTTAGTGTTGGTGGCAGTATAGGTACAAGTGGTATTGGCTTAAACTTTGGATTCACAAATGGAAATACAACAACAACTGTAGGAGGAACTGTTGGTTGGGGTACAATTGGTTTTGCAACATTTTTACTTCTTGTGCCAGATCCAACTGGTTTAACAAAAATAGCCGCAAGTTTGATACTATTCTTTGATTGGTTATTTTAAATAATGATATTATTATGAATGTAATAAAGTAAAGGAGAAAAATATGAATAAACCGAAAATATTCTACGAGGACAATAAAATTGGTAAAAAGAGACTGACATTTCTCATAGTAGTATTATCTATTTGTTCTATTGGATGGACATTGGCTATGATTCTATCTTTCATTGTTCCTATGCCTGATGGCTTTCCACAGAACAGATTTGAAGATAATTTGGCAGAAAATATAATTACTATTGTTTTCCTAGTGACTTTGGTAGCAGTGGTAATAGCACTGATTATTTTTCGTTTTAAATCGCATAGATTTGACTATGCCATCTCGGTAACTGAAGACGAAATACGATTTGCCGTTCCAGTAAAAAATAAAAAAATATTCAAAACAACAGAATTTGTTTCTTATGAGATCATTGATAAGTTAAATCAATTTGCTAGGGTTAAGCTCGCATTTGCAGATGAAACTGAAACCATTGTAAAGACTCGCAAGTTTGATGAATTCAAAAACGCACTAGAATATATATTAACCAAAAACCGGACTCATCAATCTCTTAATGATGACAATGAAATATACACTGACAAATAAACACAAAGGCGGTTATCGAAAATGATAACCGTTTCCTTTGATTTTCAAGATAAACATATTTGATAGCAATGATTATAACTAAGCTGCTATCTAAAGAATATCATTGAAATTAACATTTGTTTAATGTTGATGCTTGGGGTAACCACAAAACTTTTGTTTTGGATAACGGACAATTCGTTGACTTTTTAACACAAACGAGTTATACTCAAAGTGGGTTAAATAATAAGCTTATAGCACAAATCAACCCTTTTAGATATAGAAGTTATTATTATGATAGTGAAACAGGATTGTACTACTTAAATTCAAGATACTACGACCCACAAATTGGTAGATTTATTAATGCGGATGATATCTCTGTATTGTCAGAAGGAAAAAATTTCTTCAATGGATTAAATCTCTATGCTTATTGTGGTAACAACCCAATAATGAATATTGACGAATTTGGTAACGCTTGGTGGGATTGGCTGCTTGGAATTGTAGTAATAGTTGCGGCAATTGTATTATCAGTTGCAACGGCAGGAATTGGCACCATAATTACAGGTGCTTTAGGTGGCGGATTAACAGCATCAATAATAGGTGGTGCTATAGGTGGCGCTATATCAGGTGCAGTTGCTAGTTTTGGAACTTCATTAGCAATACAGGGTATTTCAAACGGCTTCAATAATATAAACTGGGTAAATGTCGGATTATCTACTTTAACTGGTTTTGTTTCGGGAGCTATTCTAGGTGGAATTGGTGGAGCAATAAAATATTTCTCATCCACAACTAAACTATATCGAGCAGTTAGTGAAGCTGAATATAATAGCATTAAATCAACAGGCAAATTTAGTTTGGGCAAAGGACAAATGGAAGGTAAATTTTTTGCTACGACAAAATCAAATGCTTTAACTTGGGGATCGAAACTAGGTTCTAATAAAATTGTTAGTATTAGAGTATTAAAATCTAGTTTAACTCATAGTAGCATAACATATTTTAATATGTTAGATAATATTGGTAAAGCATATTATTTTTCTGATATGAGCTATTTAAATAATATAATCAAAACTTTATTCTTATTATAGGAGGGATTATGTCAAATAAAACTATTTTTATAGCAGAAATTTCATGGATAGATTATAAAGATGGAGGAAGACAAAATATACCTACTATAAATGAAAAATACTACCCCATTATTGTTATCGAAGAAGATAGATTTGATACAACTAATTCTTTGTGGAGTATTATATTAAAAAACAAAAAGTTTATTAATGCAAATACAACACAGGCTGAAATAAGTTACCTAGCAGAAGATGCTCCTAACAAATTAAGTAAAGACTGCAAGTTTAAATTATTTGAAGGGTCGAAGTTGGTAGCAAATGGTGTAGTTGTCGGTATGGATACAAAATAATATAAAAAAATTTCTGAAATTTCTGTATATGTAACACAAAACAAAAAAAATAAATGTATATTTACTACTGAAACTCGTTAATATAAACGATATTTGAATATCAATTATAAGAAATTTGATTTAACTAATAAATGATTTTACTTTTAAAAACATCCGTTGTAAGTTAATAACTTCTACGGATGTTTTTCTTACTTATCAACATTACCCACACAAAAGACAATGAAATGCAAAATGAAACTGGTTACTTATATGATGAATTTGGTAGAATTATTGAAAAAACATATACTCAAAATAACACACCTGTATCTATTAAAAATTCATATGATAAATATGGCAATGTTTCTACTACAACTGTAACCATAGGCAGTGTTGTTGATTCATATGAAAACACATATGACTATTCAAATCCACAACCAAAACATATTTCAACAAAAATTGGAAATGTTACCGAAACATATGGTTATGACAAACTAGGAAGAATAACAGAAACCAAACTTGGGACCCTCTACTCAAAATATTTTAACTATCTACAAAAAGGAAACTATACTTCTAACTTAGTGGCAAGTGAGTGGTTTGGTAAAAATGGTATAGTTAAAGAAAGTTTAAAATATTCATATGACCAAAACGGTAACATTATAAAAGTATTTGAAAATGGTGAACTTATTCAAAGTTTTGAATATGATGGTATATCAAGGCTTATCAGAGAAAACAATAAAAAATTAAACAAAACCACTACTTTTGAATATGATGCTGGTGGTAACATTATCAGAAAAATTGAGTATGGTTATACAACAGTTGCTACCGATAATCTTTCTGGTGGATCTGTTATACCATACACCTACCCTACTGCTGGCTGGAAAGATCAACTTGTATCTTACAATGGGCAAAGCATTATTTATGATGTACTTGGCAACCCACTCACCTATCGTAATAACAATTTGTCTTGGTCACATGGCAGACAACTTGATAGGTTTAATGACATAACATATAAATATAATGCTGACGGTATCCGCACTAGCAAGACTGTAAATGGTGTCACCACACAATATTTTCTTGATGGAACAAAAATTCTTGCACAAAGCAATGGTAATATGCTGATATTCCATTATGGTAGCGAAGGTGTTATCGGTTTCACCTATCAAGGCATTGGAGAATATTATTATAAAAAGAATATCTTTGGTGATATCATAGGCATTATAGACGCAAACGGTACTGAAATTGTCAAATATGTTTATGATGCTTGGGGAAATCATAAAATTGAATATTTAGATAATAGCGAACAAAAATCAAAATTTGTTGCAATTGATTCTAATTTATGGTATAATGCAAGTGACTCTAACAATAAGACTATTGCTATAATAAATCCATTTCGTTATCGTAGTTATTACTATGATGTTGAAACTGGACTATACTATCTTAACTCAAGATACTATGACCCAGAGATTGGTAGATTTATTAATGCAGATGATATTTCCACTTTAGATGTTACTCAAATAGCACTTAATGGACTTAATCTATATGCATATTGCTTAAATAATCCTGTAAATGAAGTTGACGAGGATGGTAATATACCTAAATGGTTAAAATGGTTGTTTGTCGGCATAGGTGCTTTATTTGTGATTGCAGCCGCTGCGATTTTAATTACTGCAACTGCTGGCACTGCCCTTACGGGTTTAGCAGGTGCTATTGCAATAGGAGCCGCAAAAGGAGCCTTAATTGGTGCAACGGTAGGAACTATTGCAGGCGGAGTAATCGGTGGGGCTGTTTCAGGTTGGACTGTAGAAGGCTTTCTTACTGGTATGGCATTAGGTTTTGGTATTGGTGCGGTTATTGGTGCTGTAATTGGCGGTATGGCTGGTGGATTATCTTATGTGAATGCTGCAAAAGCTTGGAATGGCGGAGAAAAATCTATGATAGATCATTTTCTAAGACATGGGAAAGAAATGGGTTATAAATCTCCTGTAAAATATACTAAAGATGCTCTAAAAATAGTTAAAAATGGTACTTATTTACAACAAAAGAATGCGTTTATTTCAATATTTAACTCTTCTAAAAATTCTTTTTATTTCGTAGGGTTAACTCAAGATGGTTCATTGTTAACGACATTTAGTATTAGAACATTTACAAAAACTGCACTTATAAAATTGGGAATAATCATTTAAGGGGTAATTATGTTTATTAAAAATGTTATAACATATGATTATAATTATGCTGAATATATAGTTTCTGATGGAGAAAATGATGTTATATGTATGTGTTTATCTGTGCCTTTACCCAATAATCAAGAGCCAAAGCAAGATATGGAAATATCTTCAATATATGCTTTTTCGTATAAGGATATAAACATTCAGATTATATCTATGAATGAAAAAGAAATGATACAACATACATCATATTTTGGTTATAAACTCAGAGCTAAAGTTTTTGATGCTAGTCAAGCGTTAGTTATAATAGGAAAATTAATTATAAGTTTAGAAAACTATTTTGTTGATGGTTTTCCGAAAAATATAACTGATGGTGTTTACATTCAATTTGATGTAGATAGGCTTGACTGCATAATTAAAATATAAAAAGTAATAATGATAAGTTATATGCTTTGATTTTGGGACTTTATGATATAAGTAAAGGGATATTATAGAGTGTGATAAGAAACTACTTAGCAAAGAACTAAGTAGTTTCTTTATTTCTCTTTTTGCTTATATTGCAGTAAATCTCAAATGTTATGCTTGGTTTAGAAAATAAAGAGTTTTCATATCTTACGGAGCCTATCTCGTCTTATCCGTGAAAACAACAAAAAATTAAACAAAACCACCACTTTTGAATATGATGCTGGTGGAAACATTATTAGAAAAATTGAGTATGGTTATACAACAGTTGCTACCGATAATCTTTCTGGTGGAACTGTTATACCATACACATACCCTACTTCTGGTTGGAGAGATCAACTTTTGTCTTACAATTTTGAAACAATTGAGTATGATATTCTTGGTAACCCACTCACCTACCGCAATAACGATTTGTCTTGGTCACATGGCAGACAACTTGATAGGTTTAATGACATAACATATAAATATAATGCTGATGGTATCCGAACTAGCAAGACTATAAATGGTGTAACTACACGATTCTACCTTGATGGCACAAAAATTCTTGCACAAAGCAATGGAAATATGCTGGCATTCCATTATGGCAGCGAAGGTATTATTGGTTTCACCTATCAAGGCATTGGAGAATATTATTATAAAAAGAACATTTTTGGTGATATTATAGGCATTATAGATGCAAATGGTACTGAAATTGTCAAATATGTTTATGATGCTTGGGGAAATCATAAAATTGAATATTTAGATAATAGCGAACAAAAATCAAAATTTGTTGCAATTGATTCTAATTTATGGTATAATGCAAGTGACTCTAACAATAAGACTATTGCTATAATAAATCCATTTCGTTATCGTAGTTATTACTATGATGTTGAAACTGGACTATATTATCTCAATTCAAGATATTATGATCCTGAAACTGGAAGATTTATAAATGCAGATGATATCTCTGTATTGTCAGAAGGTAAAGATTTCTTCAACGGATTAAATCTCTATGCTTATTGCGGTAATAACCCAATAAATAATACTGATGAAAGCGGAGAATCTTGGTGGGATTGGTTAATATCAATTTTTGTCGCAGTTGTTGTTATTGTTGCAGTTGTAGCAGTTTCTGTATTAACTGCAGGCATAGGAACTGCAGTTGCTGGTGCACTTGGCGGTGGGGTTGCCGCAACAATCTTCGGCAGTGCGGTTGGTGGTGCCATAACAGGAACTATAACTGGAGCAATAATGAGTTTTGGTATAAGTGTGATTCAACAAGGGATTTCTAATGGATATGGTAATATCAATTGGGGTCAAGTAGGAATTAACACTTTAATTGGTGCAGCTTCAGGGTTCGTGTCTGGTGCAATATTTGGAGCAATTAGTGGTACTGTAAAAATTATGAATGCCGCAAAAGCATGGGCTCCAACATCTAAAAAGTCAGCTCTTAAAGTTATGAGTGAGCATTATAAAAATCATGTAATTAATGAAGGACAGCAATATATAGTTAAAAATATTTTAAATTATACTAAACAAGCAAAAGCCTTTTATATAGCTAATATCAGTAGTGGTTATCGTATAGGTGTTAACGCTATAAAAATAGCTGGTGCACCAGGTGGAATATTCACAATGGATGGTTTGATAAAATCATTTTGGTACATATTACGATAAAATCAAATAATAGGAGAATTTTATGAAACTTAGTAAATGTGAAAAAGAGATTTTAAACTGTTTTAAAGAAACTTTAATTCCATCTTTTATAAAGATTGAAAATATTAAAGGGTTGGATTTAATGTTGTGTTATGAAGAACTCCGAAATCAAATTTATAATTTAGAAAATGGTTATAGGATAGATACTAAAAATGATTCTTGGAATGAGGATAAAAACTTTATTTTTGATGGTAAGTATGAGAAAGTTTTGCTTAACATAGTTTCGACTTCAAATGATATAAAGCTTAAGTTTCATTGTTTACTATCCTTATTAGTACTTCAAATTTTACAAGATCATATAAATAAAGATTTACCATAATAAAATAAATGTATTATGAAAATGAGAATTGATTTTAATAAAGGGGTAAATTTTTGGGGTAACTGACAAAAATTTAGAAAATTTGATAAAATATAAATATAAGTTTCATAACAAAATTACAGATATTTCTATATTGAATAAAAATCAGCATGAATTATTACTTCATTAAAACTTGATAAAATTAGTATTTAGCATCTATAAAGCTGTATTTTTAATCAAACAAGAAAATACTAGGTAAAAAGCCTAGTATTCAGACTGAACAACCTCTTTAAGAGGTTGTTTTTTATTGACATTACAATATCAATAACTGAGAAAATTTAAAAATGGCACTTGACAACTGTGGAAATCACAAAACCTATATTTTGAATGATGGCATATTCGTTGACATTTCTCTTCAATCGAGTTATACTCAAAGTGGGTTAAATAACAAGGCTATTGCCCTACTCAATCCTTTCCGTTATCGTGGTTATTACTATGATGTTGAAACTGGACTATATTATCTCAATTCAAGATATTATGACCCTGAAATCGGTAGATTTATTAATGCAGATGATATTTCTATTCTTGCAGAAGGAAAAGATTTCTTCAACGGATTAAATCTATATATTTATTGTTTTAATAATCCTGTACTTGGTTCTGACGAAAATGGAGATATACCAGATTGGTTGAAATGGCTAATTACAGGTATTGTAGCTATAGCGACCGTTGCTTTAGTTGTAGTAATAACTATTGCCACAGCTGGTATAGCAACTGCTGTAGGTAGTGCATTGGGTGGTGGAATTGCTGCAAGCATTTTTGGAGGTGCTGTCGGAGGGGCTATTACCGGTGCATTAACTGGATTTGTTATGGGAGCGGGTATAAATATTATATCTCAAGGACTTAGCCAAGGATATGAAAATATAGATTGGTCTAAGGTTGGTATGGAAGGTTTAATTGGTGCTGGAATTGGAGCTCTTTCTGGAGCTATATTTGGAGCAGTTGGGAAAACTTTAGGATTACTGGGGAAAACTCAATGGGCTCAAAGAGTAATTCCAAATTTAAAAAATAGCAAAGTTGCATTTATGTTTGGATCCAAATCTGGAAGTTTTACTTTCTTTCGCTTTGGAAGTGGCAATGGTTTCTTTAGACTTGAAGCAAGCCTTGCTCATGGTTTACATTTTCATGCTGGACTAACTCGTGCTGCTCTTACAATTCCACGAACTGGATTACTTACTACAATTTGGAATGCAATTGCTGTTTTGGGTTCATATTTTGGAAGGAATAAATAAAAGTTACATATTCTTATTATAAGGGAGATTAATATAATGAAAAATGGATTTATAGAAAACCTTTCTGAGTTGTACACAGAATTATCAAATCTTACAAAAACAAATATGGACATTTCTTGCTGTGAAAATAAACGAATACTTATTTACTTCCACAAAAATTTTGTAATGGACATCACTTTTAATGACAAATTAGGTCTATTTAGCATATATATTAATTCAATATTTTTGTCAGTTGTTGAAGCACAAGACATCACAGAATACTTATTTGAAATTATAAAAGATTCAATTATTATTCAAAATAAAAAAATTACTTTTACTAAAAAACCCTTCAAAATTATTCCGAGAGAATCCTTCATATTAAGAAATTGGAATAATAAGAGAAATATCAAAGTTTTCACTAGTGAAACAACTTTATTGGATAATTTTTAATCTTATAAACTTTCCATTTATTTATTTATTGTTTCTTTATTTTTAAAGTATTATAAACAACCTCGTTTTGAGGTTGTTTTGAAAATAATATATTTACAATCTGAACTACACCATACAAAAACGGTCATTTTTAAAATATTAAAGAAAGTTTAAAATATTCATATGACCAAAACGGTAACATTATAAAAGTATTTGAAAATGGTGAACTTATTCAAAGTTTTGAATATGATGGTATATCAAGGCTTATCAGAGAAAACAATAAAAAATTAAACAAAACCACTACTTTTGAATATGATGCTGGTGGTAACATTATCAGAAAAATTGAGTATGGTTATACAACAGTTGCTAGTGACAATCTTTCTGGTGGATCTGTTATACCATACACATACCCTACTTCTGGATGGAGAGACCAACTGTTATCATACAATTATGAAACTTTTGAGTATGATATTCTTGGTAACCCACTCACCTATCGCAATAACGATTTGTCTTGGTCTCATGGTAGACAACTTGATAGGTTTAATGACATAACATATAAATATAATGCTGATGGTATCCGAACTAGCAAGACTATAAATGGTGTAACAACACAATATTATCTTGACGGAACCAAGATTCTTGCACAAAGTGACGGCAATATGTTACTCTTCCACTATGGTAATGAAGGTGTTGTAGGATTCACTTATCAAGGCGTTGGAGAATATTATTATAAAAAGAACATTTTTGGCGATGTAATTGGAATTATCGACAATAATGGACAAGAAATTGCAAAATATGTGTATGATGCTTGGGGAAACCATAAAATTGAATATTTAGATAATAGCGAACAAAGCTAATGATATATTAAAATTATTTATTAAATATAATTTAAGCAACTTCTAATTTGAAGTTGCTTTTTTGTAAAATCTATAAAAAATATTATCAATTTTTAGCGAAAGTTAGAAAAATTTAGAAATTTTTCCATTTATAATTTAAATATAGGAGGTAAAAATATGTAAATTCGAATTAAAAAGTCAAATAAATAAAAGGAGCAATTATGGAAAAAAACTATACAGAAACTTTAGCAGCAATGAAATCTGCTTTAATCAGCACTATTTACCCTGTTGGTGCAATTTATATTACAACCAATTCAATAAATCCTGGGGAATTATTTGGTGGGACATGGGAAGCCTATGCCGAAGGCAGAACCATTATTGGAAATGGAACAATAGAAAATAGAAATTTCATAGCAGGGGCAACTGGTGGAGCGTGTGCTCACCTGCTTACCATTAACGAACTTCCATCCCACACCCACACTCAAGAGCCACATACCCATATTGGAGACAATAAATCCTTTAGTTTTTGGTTTAACCAATTTCAACACTCAACCAAAAATCAACCAGATAAAACTTTTGAAAATAATGGATGTTTTAACAATAATGAAAATCTAAATGTACATCTTTCTCAAGACAATTATGTAAACGATACAGATGCAATTGGTAATGGTTCTAATTGGGGACATAGAAAAATTAGTGTTAAGTGGGATGATAAACCCGAAATACAAAAAACTACTGTAACAAATAATAATACTGGAGGAGGAATGCCTCATGATATATTACAACCTTATATAGTTACATATATTTGGCATAGAGTCGCTTAATATAAATACAAATAAAAAACATCACTCTTGATATTTATAATTACCATTAATTAGTAGAAATTAGAAAAATTTAGAAATTTTTCCATTTATAATTTAATTAAAGGAGGTAAAAATATATAATTTCAATTAATCTTGGAATATATAAAAGTCGAAACAAAAATAAGGAGAAAATATGGATAATGAATTATTTGAATTGATTAAGTACATATCTATAGAATCATTATGTATCGCTGTAATAGCATTTGCACTAACAATGTTAATAAAATGGCCAATCAAAAAATTTACTTCCAAATTAAGTGAAGAAAAGCGCCGCGCAGTAAATATCGTTATTATGTTTATTCCTGGTTTAATATCGGTTATAATATCTTTGTTTTACTATGGCATATTTAAATCTAATTGGGCTACTATGTCTATATTAAATACTGGTCTTAGTGCATGGATAATTTCACTTACAATCTATGCTATATATGAAAGAATAGTAACAATTATTAAAGCAATTAAATCAGGAAAACTTGAAATTAACAGCGAACTTGCTAGCGAAACAATTAACTATTTAAAATCTAATTTAAAAAATTTGAATTCATCTTTAAAGGAAAAAGAAAAAACTTTAAAAAATATCTCAGACAAATTAAAATCGTTAAACCAAATTAAAATCATACTAGAATCTAATGTTTCGAACAAAGATATTGCGAAACTGTCTGATACAAACATTGAAATTCAAAAAATGACAAACGAAGAAAATATACTTCAAAGTGAAATAAATGAAACTAAATCACAAATTAAAAATTACACTGCAAAACTTTATGTAAAAAAAGGAGAATAAGATGGAATTTAAAGATAGAAAAGGTAAAAACCTTAATAGAAAAAAATTAAAAATAATAAGTCAAACCCCTACCGAACTTATAGTTGATATGGAGCGTTTTGATGAAGTTGAAGAAGAAGGAACCAAAATTGATGCTAGTGTTTTTAACACCTTTCAGTCAGAAATTTCTATATCAAACAATAACTCAAGTAAAGCTATTTCTATTGCTAATTCTGCAAAAAATGAATCATCACAGGCTAAAGAAGAATCTGCAACTGCTTTATCCATTGTCAATTCAGCTGATTCGAAATCTTCGCAAGCACTTGAAAATTCCAATGTAGCAAATATAAAAGCTAATGATGCTATTGAAAAATCTAACACGGCTATGGCTACTGCGAATAATGCTAATTCAAAATCAGATTCTGCTATATCTGCCGCAAATATCGCTAAGTCAGAATCAGAAACTGCAAATACAAATTCTAGTACTGCTTTAACAAATTCTCAAAATGCTATTCAAACTGCAACATCTGCTAATACAACGGCTAATACAGCCCTTTCAAACTCTAACATTGCGATTGAGACTGCAAACAATGCTAAAACAATTGCCGAAACTGTAAAAAATGAGTTGGCGGATAGAGGAGCAACAGTATATTTTGGCACTGAGCCTCAATCATCTGTTGTATTTGATTCTAACCCACAAAATCAACTAAATAATAAAGTAGAAAAGGCAAAATCTTTACAAAATACGATCTCCGATGACGATTTTCTTATTGTTCAACAAAAAAACTCAAGTGAAAATTATAACATTTCACTAAACACTCTAAAATCTACAATATTAAATGCCACATTTCCAGTTGGTGCCATATACCTTTCTACTAATTCTACGAACCCTGGAAATATATTTGGTGGTTCTTGGGAGCAAATTCAAGATAAATTTTTGTTATCAGCAGGATCAACATATATTGCAGGTTCTACAGGTGGAGAAGCAACTCACACTTTAACAACTAACGAAATGCCATCACACTTACATAATAACACAATTGAAATAAGTGCAGAACAGGATTCACATAAGCATCGTATTTTAACGTATACAGGACACACAAGAAATAGTATAAGTAATATGTATTCCCCTTGCAGTGGTTCTTCTAATTTGGCTAAATATTGGGGAATTGTTGGAAATGGCGGAAATAGCAGTGTGGACAATTTAGCCAATTCTCAACAAGCAATAGCGGAAAACTCATGTGGATATTCAGAATATGCAAGGAATGGTGCCAGTGGTAATAATACTAAAGCAATTGTTGAGTCCACTAAACCTAATATTACAGTAAATTACAACTACACAAATATGGAATCAGGTGGTGGGCAAGCTCATAATAATATGCCACCGTATTTAGTTGTGTATGTATGGAAAAGGATAGCATAGGAGGTAAATTATGAAAATATATAATGCTGACAAAACACGCATATTAAATGAAACAGAAATTGACACATCAAAAGGATGTATAATTGATGATAAAATTTTAGTTGGAAAAACTGAAAATTCTTATAATATTGAAGAAATTCCTAATGGTCGCAAAGTAACATTCAAACCTGAACAAAATATATATGAAAATATAAAAGTTTACATACCATATTCAAAGCAAAGTTCTATCCTAGATCAAATAGAAGAACTTGAAGATTGGTTTAATATATATTATAGACATTGGTTTGAAAAATGTTCTAGGAAAATAGCGATTGGCGCTACTTTAAGTGACGGTACAGATCCTAATGTCAAACTAAAAGAATTATACATGATAGCAGAAAATAAGGCTCAACTTTTGCATAATTTAAGACTACAACTATAATATAATTCTATTATCAATCAAGTTTAATTCTTTAAAAATTTTCAAAATAAATAGATCAAAAAACTTCTGTTAAATATACACAGAAGTTTTTTCACTAATTCTTTTTTGAAATATTTTTAATAAAGTATTTTCTATCTTTAAGTGAGTTTGGCAAGTATTGTTGTTCCACATAACCACCGTAATCGTGTGGGTATTTATAATTTTTGCTTGCTTCTGTGTGATTCTTTAGATATTCTGGTATGTTATCATCTGGATGATTTCTTGCATCATCTTGAGCCATATTCATAGCAACAACAACTCTATTATCTTTTGGTGACTCACACACATAAATTATTGCTTGAGTAAGTGCTAAATTGCCTTCAGGCATGCCTAAATGGTCTAATGCATACAAACTTGCGCACGCCTGTAGCAAAGCATTTGGAGCAGACAAACCGACATCTTCCGACGCATGTGCTATTGTCCTTCTGGCTAGCACCTGCGGTTCAATTCCAGCTTCAATTAAACGATTTGCATAGTAAAGTGCAGCAGTAGCATCACTGCCCCTAAGACTCTTACAGAAGGCACTTAACAAATGATAGTAGACATCTTCATTTAGGCTTAATGCTTTCTTTTGCAAGCATTCTGCCGCTATTTCCTTGTTTATGACTATTTCTCCGTCCTTGTTTACACTGGTCGTTATAACCCCTATTTCTAGCCCATTTAAGGCACTTCTGACATCTCCACCGCAAGCTGTAGCAAAATAAGTCATTGCATCATCATCTATTTTTATCTTAAACTTTTTGAGCATTTCATCTTCTTTCATTGCTCTATTTAAGACTGCTTTAACATCAGCAATTCCTAGTCTTTTGAACTCAAATACAGAGCATCTAGAAACTATTGCTCTTGTCATACTATAACTTGGATTTTCTGTCGTGCATCCAACAAAAATCACATATCCGTTCTCAAGTGCCGCAAGTAGTGAGTCGCTTTGTGCTTTGCTCCATCTATGGCATTCATCAAGTAGCAAATATGTTCTTTTCCCATATAGTTCGAAATCACTCTTTGCGTGTTCTATAACTGCTTTGACATCAGCAACACCACTTGATATTGCATTGAGTTTGACAAAGTTCGAATTGCTCGTGTCTGCTATTATTCTTGCTAGTGTTGTTTTCCCTGTTCCTGGTGGCCCATAAAATATAACACTAGGAACTCGCTTCGCTTCAATAAGTCTGCGAAGCAACTTCCCTGGTCCAAGTATATGTTTTTGCCCTGCAAAATCTTCTAGTGATTTTGGTCGCATTCTTTCTGCGAGTGGCTTTTTATCATTATGTAAGTTTTCAAATAAGCTATCCAATTTTTATCAATCTCCTAATTCTAATCGCTATTTTTAGTATAGCATATTTTACTACCATTTATCAACCTTTTCGCTTTTTATTCACTTAAATAATTATTTTATAAAAATATTGTTTAATCTTCTCTTAATTTATGCTATACTAGATTTATATAGGTTATCAAATTATTATGGAAGAAAAAATTTCTCTTGAATTTGCCAAACAAAATGAAAAGTCATACAAAAATAAGCGTATGCTTTTATATGCATCAATGACTTTAATAGGACTTATAATAATTGGTATTTTTATAACAGGATGTGTTTTTACTAATTCTAATATTGGTTTGAGCCTAATTTTATTATTTGGAGCTATTATTTTAGGCTTCCTTTATGGCTATTTTTTCTTCTATAAAGGTATATTTTTTAAAGAAGGAAAAATTATTCAACAATTTTTATCTCAAGAAAGGAAAATATTTGTTGAAAAAAATAAGTCGCAATTAGATTTTAATTTAAATGACAAATCACAGCAAAACGAACTATTTGAAAAATATGTTAATTTATACTTAGAAAATAATGCAGTATTTTATGATACTTCCATGTCTTTAGAAGAACAAATAAAGTTTGAAGATCTTTTAAACAAAATTCAAGATTATCTTAAAAATGTAGAGAAAAAACTTAATGAACAAACCTATTGCAATAACCTGGCACAAAGAGTCAAGGATTATGTAACAGAAATAAAAGACGACTATAATGTAAGTGAATATAAAATAATTTGTGATAGGCTGGATGAATGGATTAAATTCCACAATAAATATTCCGAAACATTTGAATCCGCTTTAGAGTATATAACACATTATGAACATAAAAAAATTGCTTCAAAAGCCCAAATAGAACAATTTTCTAGAGAAAAGTTTACAATAAACCCAACTAACTATGATAAATATTGGGATCTTGCCCAAGCAATAAGAAAGCATAATCAAATTCTAGAAAAATACACTTTTGAAGATGCTTGGTCTTACTATATAAGTGATTCTGAAAAATCTGACTTTCTTGATGAATATTATAAAATGCAGGATCGTGGAAACAAAGATTCTAAAAATGCTAGATATATAAATTATTGCTGGAATTGTAAATACCCTATAAATGAAGATATACATACTTCAAAACGAAAATGCTCAAAATGTGGTGGGTATCATTGTTCACATTGTGGGGCTTGTCTTTGTGGTTTAGATACTAAAAAGTAATAAAGATGGGAATAGATTTTAAACTATTGGATTTACCTATCCAATTTTTATCAATCTCCTATTCCCATTGCATTTTCCTAGTTGCTTACTATCTTCATTATAGCATATTTTACCACTATTTATCAACCTTTGAACGACACCTTTTCTCATAGACTTTGTAAGATTAAAGTGTGTTTCTATTTCTTGCTTTGTTCGCGGTTCTATGCAATATTCTGCTACCGCCTGGTCTGTGCATTGTTCACAGTTGCTTTCGGCATTAAAGTATTTTTGTTTTAAGTATGATGGTATATCTGGATGTGTAAGTTTCAGTTTTCCTTCCTTTACTAATTTCCTGACATACTGTAATGCATTCTTTGTTTGGATACACTCTTCTATTTCTCTTATTCCCTTTGGTGTTTTGCAGAAATCTAGTATCTTCCCTATCCTTTCTGGTGTCAATATATCCGCTTTCTTTTTTATATTATCCAACATCTCTTGTGTCACTTCAACCCTTGCATCTATATATCTTTGGTTATAATGACACTTATATTCGTGTGTGTATTTTAATCTGCCACTCGTTATTAAAGGTTTTAATGTATACCCTCTTATGGTGTCAATGCTGTTTTCTAGTTTTGTATACTCTTTAATTTCTTCTATGCTTCTTAGTTCTTTGCAGAACTCAATTATTTTATCCTGTAACTCTCTAATCTCATTTTTATCCATATTTTGTGGACATTTCTTTATTTTATAGGGTATTTTCCGTGCGATTTCAAGCATAAATGGATTGCACATTGGCGAACGCTTGTTCTGAAGAATGAGCCACAAGCCTTCGAGCAATTATCATAGGGTCACATCCAGCTTTAATTAATCTTTGGGAATAATATAATGCCCCTCAACATCGCTTCCACGCAAGCTTTTACAAAAAGCAGAAAGAAAATCATAATACATGTTTTCATCCATTGATAGTGCTTTTCTATCAGTAGACTGCTCTGCAGTAAGCAAATCTATATGTATTTTTTTATCCTTTGCTACAGGCGATGTCATCACTGCCAACTCTAATGAATTTAAAGCATTTCTTAAATCACCTCCACATGCTACAGAAAAATAATTTAAGGCATCATCATCAATTTCGACAGGCATATTTCCAAGCCCATCTTCTTTATCATTTAAAGCTCGAATAAGAGCTTTTTTTATATCTGCAGAAGTTATCGCTTTAAATTCAAAAACCCGACAACGAGAAACTATCGCTCTGGTCATTGAAGTATAAGGATTTTCAGTCGTAGTTCCAATAAAATAAATTGAACCATCCTCAATTGCTTCTAACACACAATCTGATTGAGCCTTATTCCACCTGTGACATTCATCCAAAATTAAGAAAGTGTCAGTCCCATACATAGCCTTATCTTGTCTTGCTCGCTGTATAATATCCTTGGCATCACTAACGCCACTTGTGACTGCATTGATTTTAACATAATTAGCTTTTAAAGTGTTGGCTATAATATTTGCAAGTGTTGTCTTACCTGTCCCAGGAGGTCCATAAAAAATACAACTACCGAGCGTTCCATATTTGATAGCTCTATAAAGTAATGTGTTCTTACCAACAATATGTTCTTGTCCCACAAAATCATCAAATGACTTTGGTCTCATTTTTCAGCAAGTGGAACTCTATTTAAATTCATCATTACAATTGTATTTTACAATACTAATTGGCAAAAGACAAGTAAATTTCGTTATTTTTATTAAAAATTTCTTTAGTAAGCAAAGTATAGTTGAAATATTTGACATTATCCGCATACATATAACACGATTTATTATGAACTATAAAAACCCTTTTCCAGCCTAAATTTCGGTATATTTTGACCTCTTTCAATCCTTTAAAATCTTGATTTATTTGAAGTCCTTTTTCAGTTAATTTTATTATTTTTGACTTTAATTTTAACCATTCATTTTCACTTTTTTCGTCAACATCAAAATTTTGCCACTTTTCCCATATATTTCGGGGCAAAGAGCAATTAAAAAGTTCGTCAAATTGCTTGTCATGTGATGAAACTTTTATATCGAAGATTTGGTTGATTTTTTGTTGTGATAATTCAAAGAATTCTTGCATCTCATTTGGCAAATGAAAGCAATATTTTTGCTCACCATAAGACAAAAAAATCTTCTTATTCTGTAAAGGCAAAAGCTTTATTTCGCATTTTAAATTAATACAAGCAAAAGTGCTACTTTCAATTCCATTCATGTTTGAAAATCTTATTTTTGCATTTTTTAAATGATAATTAAAGTATGCTTTTTGTTTGCTTGTCAAATTTTCAATCATCACAGCGTCATTTAATTGCTTGAAAAAATAATACCCCCTAGGCAATGGAATATTGATTTCAAAATTTACAACCTTGTTCTCTTTGTGTGTGTTTGTTATGTTTATAATATAGTTTTTGCCGTTAAGTATAAAGTTTGTAGCCTGAAAAATCACCCCATTATCAATCAATTTTTTAGTAAAATAATAAGGCAAAAAGTCAAACTCAATCTTTTTATCATTGAACAGCAACTGCTCTTCTTCTATTATATTTTTATAATCACTATGGGTTAAATAATTTATGTTTAAAGCATCCAAAGAATACAGCAAATTTGACCCAATGTCCTCTTCCAGCATAACAAATGTGTTGTCAAGTTTTTCCAATCTTTTCTTTTTTATTATTGGATTGCTAAGCAAGATTAAGTTGAATTTTATATTCTTTTTAACTTTCAAAAATGCTGTATAAAAAAGCTTATTTAAAGGTTTCTTAAATATAAAAACAGGAAGCGATGTATCAATCCCTACCGCATTTAATAATGAAAAATCTATGTTATCGTCATTTAAATTGGGCGCATGATATTTAATCTTATTTGATATTAAATTTTCTATTTTTTCTAAATACTCTTTTTTATTCATATAAGATTTATTGACCATTTTTTTTATTTTAATCAATTTTTATAAATAAAAAAACCAGCCCTATATAGCTGGCCAGTTATGCTGTAAGCCGAGTTCTGTATTTGACAATCATCTATCTAGACTTATTGTTACCAATAAGCTCAAGCGGTTCATTCATGGCGTGAGAGAACAAGCACTATTGCCATTTTGACCTTGCATCAGGTGGAGTTTACAGAGCCTTAGTTATCCCTAACTAAGCGGTGGTCTCTTACACCACCTTTCCATCCTTACCATTTCTGGCGGTTTATTTCTGTTGCACTATTCCTAGGGTCACCCCCGCCGATCGTTAATCGGCACCCAGTTCTCTTGATGCTCGGACTTTCCTCATCCTCTAAAGAAGGACGCGATTGTCTGCATAACTGCTTTTATATTATATCAAAACTGTCATTAAAAGTCAATACAATTTTCAATATATTCAAATTTACCTAAATAATTTATAAAGCGTTTTTTCTATAAATAAAAGTTATTTTTAAATAAATAATTTTCTTCAAACTTTATAAAAAAACTTATACCTAAAGTATAAGTTTTATTTGTTTCTAACCTACAGTGAATAGCACTTTAACCTTATTAGTCTTCTTGTCTGGACAAAAAGCTCTCAGCATTCCATCTTGAGAGATTTTTATTGCTATTCCATATTTAGATAATGTTGTGGCAGCAGCAAGTCTTCCACCACCATCACTTCCTGCCTCAATTTTTAAGATAGCTCCAACCGCAATAATCGTTCCGTCGCTGTCAACAACCGTTGCACCATCCATACTTACCAATTCTTGCCTCAATTTTCTGCTTAATTCATGAAATGGTTTCCCTGATATGATTTTTCTTAAGCATTCTGCTTTAATACATCTCTGTTGATATAAAAAATCTTGATAACTTACATTAAAAACAGACTCAACATAAGAAAGATTTTGCAAATTATAAAGTTTTCCAGCATTTTCTAATTCTTGTCTTTTTTTGATCTCAAAGTATCTTTCATCCAGAATATCATGTGCATTTATATGAGTTAAGGCCAATTCTGCCATATCTTTATTCAAATAAACAATACATCCCCCGCTATATGCAAACGAAGTGTCCAATGCAGTGTAATAAATAGACCTTCTTATATCCTTTAAAGAATAGTTGCCTCTATATGATAAAAGTTGTATTACCTCTTCGTGAGAATATACATTCCAATTCCCCAATCTTTTAGAAAAAAGAAGTTCTCTATTTTTAAATATTAGGAAATCACTATTTTTAGTTAAAACTATACCAATTCTTTTTTCATTACAGAATCTAGCCACTGTTTCATATTCGCATGGAGCAATGCTTGCAACCTTTTTGACTTTGTTCATCTGTATATAACCAATGAGGTTACCTTTCCTATCAAATTCAATATATGAATCAATTCCATCAGATAGCAAAGCAAAAAAATCTCTATCCATAATATCATTGAAAGATAATACTTCTGGCTGATCTGACAAATCTACGGCAGTATTAATTATTATACCTAAAGCTATTTTTTTGCCCTCATAGGTACGAACTGCCCATTTTTCAAGTTCAGATATGACGCCAAACATCACATTTGATGTTTCTGCATCACTTATGCTTGAACAAATTGATTTTTCAATAGCATTATCTTGAAGAACTGAAATATAACTTTCGTCATCCAAATTTAAAGATGAAATTTTATCAATTTCATTTAAAATAGATTTAAGCAAATTTACTTCAAAAGTTTGAAATGGTTGTCCTCTTTTTAAAACCAATCTATACTCATCAGCCTTTGAAGGTTTAATTAATAAAGAATTTCTTTTACCAAAAGCAACCTCACTGTCACGAGTAGAAGATTCTTCTTCTCCATCTATATATGAACCAGTAAATAAAGGGAGTATCCTTTTATTTACCACCTTATAAAACTCCGACTTTTCCATATCTATACCTCAATATTTATTTAAAAAATATATAAAATCCTTATATAATTATAGTATATAACATTTTTTTCAATAAACAAGTACTTTATTAATAATTTTCTATATTTTCTTCATTTTTTTGTGGTATTTCGTCGTCTTTTACAAGGTTTCTTTGTAATATTTTTATGACTTTTGATTCAATTCTTGATATATAAGAACGAGAAATATTAAATATTTCAGCCACTTCTTTTTGTGTTTTTAAATCGTGACCACATATACCGTATCTATATTTTATAATTTCTTGCTCCATAGGAGTCAAGTAGATCTCCATTGCTTTTTCTACATCTTGCATTAAACATCCTGTTTCCACTTGATGGAAAACTTCATCTTCTGTTTCTGCAGGAATTAGGTTTGTAAGTTCCATTTCGTCGCTATCTGCCTTTGGAGAAAGAACAGAATTTAAAGACACAGTATCCCGATGCTTTTTATTTGCCCTTATAAGCATTAAAATCTCATTTTCTATACACCTTGAAGCATAGGTAGAAAGCAAAACACCTTTAGAACAATCAAAACTATCCACTGCCTTAATCAGTCCAATAGTTCCTACCGAAATCAAATCATCAGCCTCTAATGAATTGTTGTATTTCTTTACAATGTGAGCTACTAATCTTAAATTATGATTTATTAAAACTTCTCTAGCTTTTTTGTCGCCGTTGCCTAATTTTTCTATCCATTTTAATTCTTCCTCTTTAGTAAGAGGTTTAGGAAACCCCTGTATACTGCTTACAAAAGAAGTAAAACAGCATATCCTGCTTAAGAACTTAGAGAAACTTTCATAAATCATATACACCGCCCTTTTATATGAAAACTTACATACAATAGTATTTGTATATGTTGAAAGTTGTCGAATTTTGCTTGTCTAACAAAAATTATTAAAAAAAGTCGTGATAATTTTTTCACGACTACAACCATTTTTATAAAATTCTATTTTTAATCTATTTACTTATTTTTTATTAATTTAAAAAATAAATAAAAATATATTTATCCAACTCTACTTAACTAATATTATTAAATAATATTTTTTATTTAAACATTTTCTCTTATATTATATTCATCAATATTCTCAACTTCCACATCAACATCTGATTTCTTAAGATTATATTTCAAAATGAAAGTTTCATAATATTCTTTGTCGATAGAGTAACCATTGTTTTCATAAAATTGTCTAACTATTTTATCTTCTGTTTCTGGATAATATTTACCTTCTACAGCCTTGACAAAATGTTGAACACAGAAATTTTCAAAAAGTTTTAATAATGTTGAACCTATTTTCATATTTCTATATTCATCATTAACAAAAACTTTATAAAGCCATGCTGTATTTGATTTTAATTTGAAGGTGATGAATGCCACCTTTTTATCTTCAGCATAAACACTGATGTCAAAAACACCAGCATCATTTTCATTATATTTATACAGTAATTTGTTTTTCATTTTTCTTTTGTTTTCCGCTTAATTAACCTTTTAACCCTTTCGCTTGACGAGGCATATTCTCAACAACGACATCATAAACTTCGCCAAGAGTACAACAATAATCAATAACTTTTCCTGGAGTATTTGTATGGAAATGAAGCTTAATAAGCTCTTCATCACCAACAACAAGCAAGCAATCCCCTTCAATATTTTCAGTTATATAATCTCTTATTTTATCGTCAGAAAGATTTTTACCTTCCAACAATAATTGAGTATCAAATGTATAATTAATTTCTTCAAAATCTTCGTCCATAATAATCTCCTTAAACCTTTTTAAAATAGATTTTCAATAAATTCTTCGCTATCAAACTTTTCCAAATCATCTGCTGTTTCGCCAACTCCAACGAAGACAACCGGCAAATGATAGTCCTTTTCTATAGCAACAACCACTCCTCCCTTTGCGGTGCCGTCGAGTTTTGTCAAAATTATTCCATCCAATTTAACAAATTCATTGAAGGCATTTATTTGATTTAAAGCATTCTGTCCAGTTGTTGCATCAAGAACTATAAAATTATATTTATTCGCTTCGGGGTATTCTCTATTGATAACCTTATCTATTTTTTTCAATTCTTCCATAAGATTTGTTTTTGTATGAAGTCTTCCAGCTGTATCCACCAACAATACATCTGTTTTTTTAGCTTTAGCACTTGAAATACCATCATATACCACCGCAGCAGCATCAGCTCCTTCAGCATGCTTTATAATTCTTGTTTTTGTTCGCTCAGCCCATTCATTCAATTGATTTGAAGCTGCCGCTCTAAATGTATCTCCAGCAACTAAAGTAACTTCTTTCTTCTCGTTTTTAAAATACTTAGCAAGTTTCCCTATTGTTGTAGTTTTTCCTACTCCATTTACGCCAATTATTGTTATTATAGCTGGGTATTTTATGTCAAGTTGTTCTAAAGATGAGAATTCTTCTTTTAATATTTCTTTCAATTCTTTTTTTACATCATCAGCGTTTCTTAGTTTGTTTTTTCTTGCCCTCACGCGCAAATTATCTACAATATCCATACTGGTGCGAACACCTATATCACAAGATATCAATATATCTGTTAATTCATCATAGAAATCATCGTCAAGTTCTCCATGGCTAAGCAATGAATCAATTCGCCTTGCAATAGCTTCTCTAGTCTTTTTTAACGCATTTCCTATTTTTTTAAAAATACCCATTTAACCCTCCTGAGCATGCTTAATAGCATCTGAAAGAAGAACAGAAACAATTTTTGATACGCCCTTTTCTTCCATTGTTACACCAAACAAAGCATTTGCATATTCCATTGTTGGCTTCTTGTGTGTTATAAGAATAAACTGTGTATCAGTAGATAGTTTCTTTAAATACTTATCTACAATCTCAACATTCGAATCATCAAGAGCTGCTTCAACTTCGTCGAATAAGCAGAATGGCAATGGTTTAATTCTCAATATAGCAAATATGACAGCCATTGCAGTCAATGATTTTTCTCCACCAGACAACAAAGTCATGTTTTGTATCTTCTTTCCTGGTGGTTGAGCATAAATTTCAACTCCGGACTCTAATGGATCTTGCTCATCTGCTAAAGCCAGTTTTGCAGTACCACCGCCAAACAGTTCTTTGAATGTCAACTTAAAGCTTTCGTTTATTCTATCAAGCTCATTATTGAATTTCTCAATCATAATAGTACTTAAATCTTTTATAATCTTATTAAGATCATCTTGTGCTTTTTCAAGATCTTGTGCTTGTCCATTCATATCATCATAACGATCAAGAAGTGCTTTGCAATCCTCAATAGCATTGACATTTACATAACCTAAAGCATTTATATCTTTTTTCAATTTGCTTATTTCAGGCATTGCAACTTCTATATCAAAGTCTGCTCTTCTTAAATCTAAACAAGTTGTATAGGAAAGTGAATATTCTTCATAGATACGCTCTTGCATTTGTTCAAGTTCTGTATCAACTTTTGATAAATTCATCTCTTCTCTAAACTTCTTATCTCTCAAGTTTGAAAGTTCTGACATCAAAGATGCCTTGTTGTTATCAAGATTTTTTATTTCTTCGCTTAACTTAGCTTTATCTGCTTCAACATTCTGTCTTTTTGCAACCTGTGCTTCAAGTTCAACTTTCTTTTCTGAAGATGGAGCTGACGCAAGTTTTTGCTTAATCATTTCCTCACAAGAATTAATAAATTCTTCATTTTTGCTAATTTGTTCATTAACACTTACTAAAGACATTTTAAGTCTTCCAACTTCATTATCGATTCTTTCAATATCACTTTCAACAGAATTGATTTTAGTCTTTGTTTCAGCTATTTCAACCTTTACAGAGAGGATATTGTTGTTGATTTTATCTCTTTCAACTCTCAACTTTTCAAATTTTTCTTTCTTCTCTTTAATAAGTTCATCTGCATCAACTTTATTTCCAGACAATGCACTTTCTACTTTTTCGGCTCTTGTCAGCTCTTCATTTATAAGTTTAAGTTTGTTTTCGACCGTAGTCTTTTCCATTTCTTCAACTTTTAAATTATCTTCTGTTTCTTCAAAGATTGATTTAAACTTATTCAATTTTTCTCTTTCTGAAGCTATTAAAATTTCGAGATTATTTTTCTTTTCATTGTATTCATTAATTTTAGTTTTTTGATTAGAAAAATCATCATTTATTTCTTTTAACTCTTTATCAATATCATTAATTCTCTTTTGAAGTTTAATTATTTCTATTCCAAGAGTTTCAATTTCTCTTTCTCTTCCAATAAGATTTGAAGATTCAGCCTTTTTACTTCCTCCAGTCAAAGAGCCTTGAGGATTTACAACATCACCATCTATAGTAACTATTCTAAAAGAATAACCACTAGATTTAGCTAAATTAACAGCTGTATATAAAGTATCAACAATTACAGTTCCACCAAGCAAGTTGCTTACAACATTATCAATCTTTTTGTCATAATCTACTAATGAACTAGCAACTCCAAAACAACCTGGTTTTCCAGCAATCAATCTTTGGTCAAAATCTCTTCTCTTCATTGATGTGATAGGTAAAAAGGTCGCCCTACCATAAGAATTATCTTTTAAAAACTTTATCAGATCTTTTGCGCCTTCCTCATCATAAGTTACGATGTTTTGAACTGCCCCACCTAAAGCAACTTCAATTGCAGTTTCAAACTTTTCAGGAACTTTTATTAATGATGCTACAACACCAACAATTTTCTTTTTTAATTCACTATTTTTTTCACTTTCTCTAAGCAACTTTTTAATCGCATACGAATATCCTTCATATTCATTTTGCAAATCAGTTAAAAGTTTCTTTCTATTTTCAAACACCTTAATTTGCGTATTAATGTTTGCCTTTTCAGTATCCAATTCTTTCAATCTTCTCTCAGCAATATAATTTTTGCTTGCAAGACTTTCTATATTGGCTTTAATAGTTGACAACTCATCTTCCTTGTCACCAAGCATACTCTTTGACTCATTATACAATTTTTCATTTTCTTGCTTACGATTAATTAAATTCTGGATATCCCCTCTTAAATTCCCTAAGCTGTTAGTTAAAAGTTCTTTTTCCGCAGTCAATCTAGATACAGAACTTTTAATATCACTTAAAGAACCTAAAGTTTCTATTACTTTTTGTTGGCTTTGCCCTGCTTCATCTTCGCTTAAAGCAAGTTCATTTGCTATAGTCAAATAACTGTTAGATAACTCTTCAAACGATTTTTCCAAAGCTTCCAAGTCATCTTTAAGCTTTTTATATGTTGTTTCCTTTAATTCTTTTTCTTCTTCAAAATTTTCAATTGCAGTTTCTGCATTAGATTTATCAAGATGAAGTCTATCATTTTCTTTATATGTAAAGTTAATCCTTTCTCTTGCGAGTTTTGTTTCGCTTTCTTGCTTCTCCAAATTTATCGTCAATTCAAGAATTTTCTCATTTAAAGCAGCAAGCATTTTATCAAAATTAGTCAAATCAAACATGCTTTTATCATAGTCTTTATTAGCTTTATCAAGATCTTGCTCGCGCATCTCAATTTGTTTATTTACCGCATCAAGCTTAAGATTGATCTTCTCTTTGACATCATTTGCATTTTCGTATTGATAGATATAAGCATTGACTTCAAGGTCCTTCAATTTGCCCTTATATTCAAGGTATTTCTTTGCATTTTCTGCTTGTTTCTTTAAAGGCCCCATTTGACGCTCAATTTCACTCAAAATGTCTTTTACTCTTGTCAAGTTGTCACTAGTTCTCTCAAGCTTTCTTTCAGCTTCTCTTTTATCATTTTTATATTTAGAAATTCCAGCAGCATCTTCAAACATCGCCCTTCTACTTTCAGGCTTTGCATCGACAAGTTCTGTAACCTTACCTTGACTTACAACAGAATAACCATTCTTGCCAAGACCACTGTTATACAAAAGATTGGTAATATCTCTCAAATGGCAAGTGTTTCTATTAATCAAATATTCACTTTCACCAGACCTATACAACTTTCTTGTTATAGCAAGTTCATCATAATCAAAATTAAAAAATCTTGTAGTGTTATCAAATGTTAATGTAACTTCACAATAAGACAAGCTTTTTCTCTTTTCTGTTCCATTAAAAATAACATCTTGCATGCTATCACCACGCAAAGTTTTTGGACTTTGTTCGCCTAAAACCCATCGTATCGCATCAGATACATTACTTTTTCCGCATCCATTTGGTCCAACAATTGCCGTAAAATTATCACTAAACTCAATCACAGTTCTATCCGCAAAAGATTTGAACCCAACCATTTCTATTTTTTTAAAAATCATAACACTTTATCCTCATAAGAATTTACATAAATTTGAAAAATATAATTTTCAACTCACATTTCATAGTATAGCAAAAAAGTTTTAATTTTTCAACAATAATTTATTTTGTACTTTAATTGAAATTTAAATTAAAAACAACTTATCAATTGCCAACTTTGCAGCCGCCTGTTCTGCTTCTATTTTGCTTTTGCCTGTTGCAGAAGAAATTTTGTCTTCATCCATATAAAAGCTTGAAATAAAGCCGCTTTCTGTTGGCTCTGTTATATATTGCATTTTGCACTTAAAATTACCTTGCACGAGTTCTTGCAACTTAGATTTATAATTGTCATCTACGACACTTTTATAATTCGACAAATCAAAATTTTTTAATATGAATTTTCTTGCCTCTTCAATACCTTGAACGCCTGCATCAAGATAAATCGCTGCAATAATCGCCTCAACTACATCGGCTTTGATTGCTTTAGATATTTCTCCTTGATAGCTCTTGCCTAGTTCAACATGTTCTTTTATATCTAATTTGTCAAAGATTTGAGCTAAATAATTTTCAGAAACATAATGGCTTCGTAGCACTGTTAACTTACCTTCAGATTGATCACAATTTTTAAAGAAATATTCTCCTACTAAAAAGTCTAAGATACTATCTCCCAAAAATTCTAACCTTTCATAATTTTCTTCAGATTTTGAAGAATGAGTTAACGCTCTATTAAGTAACCCTTTATCTTTAAACTTGTAATGTATTTTCAATTTTCCTCCTAATAACATGACCTTTTCACTGTAACATAAAAATTTTGATATGTTAGACCAGTGTTACCACATAAATTTAACTCTTTAGCTAGCCATGATAAGTAGACATTTATCTATAATTAATATCTATAAATAAGTTTTAATTTTGTTATTATATTATAACTTTATAACTTACTAATTAATAATATAAAAATTAAGTTAAAAAAAGAGGTAAAGCTTAAGCTTCACTATTTTCTTCTGTCAAATTTATCTTTGATATAGCTTCCTCAATTTTTTGATTTAAGTTGTTCTTATACAAAACCATTGTTTGTTCTATTGATGCCAAAATATTATTTCTTGCACAAGAACCATGATTTTTTACAACAAGTTTTTTACAGCCAAGTAATGGTGAGCCTGCATGTTTCTTTTGAATATCTACACGCTGTTTAATTTCTTTAAAAGTTCTACGCATAAATATAGCACCAATCATGCACCAGAAATGTGACTTTATGCTTTTCTTAAGTATTGAAACAACTGCAGAAACTGCGCCCTCTGTTCCTTTTAAAAGTGCGTTTCCAGCGAATCCGTCAGCAACCATTACATCAACATCGCCACTCATAAAATCACAGCCTTCTTTGTTCCCTATAAAATTTATTGGAGCATTTTTTAAAAGAGGGAAAGTTTCCTTCGCAAGTTCATTACCCTTTTCATCTTCACTACCATTATTCAAAAGTGCAACTCTAGGATTTTCTTTATTATAAATAATTGAATAATAAGCAGAACCCATTAAAGCAAAATGTAACAGATTAATAGGTTTGCAATCTATATTCGCACCACTATCAATTATAATAACATCGCTATCTTTTTTAGTTGGCAATATTGGAGCTAATGCAGGCCTTGAAATTCCTTTTATTCTACCAATTTTCATGATAGCTCCAGCAAGAACAGCTCCTGTACTTCCAGCACTAACAAGCCCAATGACATCATCTCTATTCTTTAACACATCATAAGCTACTACTAATGATGAATTCTTTTTGTGTCTTATTGCCTCTGTAGGAACATCATCATTTGTTATAACATCATCAGCATTGATTATTTCGATTCTTTCAGTTCTTCCGTTTAAAATTTCCTTTATCTTATCTTCTTTCCCACATAATACAACTTCTAAATCTTTATGTTTTTTTATTGCCAACACTGCTCCCTCTACTATCTCAAGAGGTGCATTATCTCCGCCAAAAGCATCTACAACTACTTTCATGACAAACTTCTCCTTTATTCATCTCTTCAGTTTTAATCAAAATATCAATAATATGATACCAAAAATTAAGATGAAATGCAAACATATTATTCATCTTAATGAAATTTCTTTTATCTTGCTTGTTTTAAATTAAATCACATACATAACACTATATATGGTATTATGTATGAAATATATAATACTCAATATTGTAAATTTAATATATTTAAGCAAATACAAACCCAAATCAAAGCAACAAAAAACTCTCGCAAATTTTGACGAGAGTTAACTAATTTATTCTTACTTTTTCTCTTCTTTCTTCTCTATTACGGTTTCACCTTTATAAGTTCCGCATTTTTTGCATACAGTATGAGGTTTTTTCATCTCATGACATTGTGGACATTCAACGAGTGTTGGCATAACTGCTTTTGAATTTGCAGAATGTCTTGTATTTCTTCTTGCTTTTGAAACCTTATGTTTTGGAACTGCCATTTTATCCTCCTTAATTTATTAACATCATGCTATACAATTATATTTAAAATATATACAATTGTCAAGCATTTTGGCTAATTTATTTTTTACTATATATTAAATAATTTTGTTTATTCATTTTTTGAATAATTTACTATTCTTATTTTATTATCAAACAACTTTAAATTATTTAGTAACAAGCTCTTTTGTATCTCTTGCAATCAACAATTCTTCATCAGTAGGAACTCTGAATACTTTTACTTTTGAATTTTTAGTACTAATTTCTTCTGCAGTACCTCTTGGTAAATTATTGTTCTTTTCTTTATCAATTTCAATACCAAAACATTCCATATTATCAAGAGATTCCTCACGCAAATCTTCTTGGTTCTCTCCTATTCCACCAGTAAATACTATTGCGTCTACTCCACCTAATACAGCAATATAAGCTCCTATATATTTCTTAACTCTATAGATAAGCATATCTAAGGCTAATCTAGCGCGTTCATTTCCAGCAACAATTGCACTGTTAAGTTCTCTCATGTCACTTGACACTCCACTCACACCTAAGATACCACATTGCTTATTAAGATAATTTACAACCTCATCAGCTGTCATATTCTTTTTATCAGCAAGATAGCTTACAACTGCTGGGTCTAAATCTCCAGAACGAGTTCCCATAATAAGACCTTCAAGTGGAGTTAATCCCATAGTTGTATCAACGCTTTTACCATGATCTATAGCTGTTATTGAAGAGCCATTCCCCAAATGAACTGTAATCATTTTTAAATCTTTTTCGTCTTTACCTAAAAGTTTAGCTGTTTCTTTCATAACATAGCGGTGACTTGTTCCGTGAGCGCCATATTTTCTCACATGGTATTTTTCATAATCTTCATATTTTATTCCATACATATAAGCTTTTGCTGGCATTGTTGCATGGAATGATGTATCAAATACAGCCACTTGAGGTGTGTTTGGCATCAAAGCATAGCAACCTTTGTATCCTGCCAAGTTTGCTGGTGCATGAAGTGGAGAAATATCATATAATTTTGATTCTACTTCTTTTACAAAATTATCATCTATTACCACGCTTCTATCAAAAATCCATCCTCCTTGAACAAATCTATGACCTATTGCATCAATTTCAGAAAGATCTTTTATCACTTGTTCTTTATTTATTAAGATATCAAAGACTTTTTCAACAGCCACTGTATGATTTGGCAAATCAACAAAAATCTCTTTTTTATCCCCTGTTGTTTTATAACCTATAAATGAATTTTCTAATCCAATTTTTTCACAATTTCCTTTTGCTATAACCTTTTCATTGTCCATATCAAAAAGTTGAAATTTTAATGATGAACTTCCTGCATTTATAACTAATATTTTCATTATTTTTCCTCCTTAACTGTTTGTAATGCTGTTACTGCTGTTACTGTAACAATGTCTTCTACTGTGCAGCCGCGTGATAAATCATTAACTGGTTTATTTAATCCTTGCAAAATTGGGCCTATTGCATTAACGCCTCCCATATATTGCATAGCTTTATAACATATATTTCCACTATTAAGATCAGGGAATATCAAAATATTTGCATCGCCTTTCAATGGGCTTTCTGGTGCTTTATGCTTTGCAACATTTTCAACCATAGCAGCATCAAACTGCAACTCTCCATCACAAGGAATGTTTGTCTTTTTAAACATTTCATACGCTTTTCTTACAACATCAATACTTGCATCTTCTGCAGACCCTTTTGTAGAAAAAGATAAGAAAGCGACTTTAGGATCATTAAATCCTAGACTTTTATAAGTTTCAACGCTTTGGCAAGCTATTTGATATAATTCATTTTCGTCAGGATGAATCATTACACCACAATCAGAGAGAATCAAACATTTATCCTTTAAAAACTTGTTTTTACCAAACATTATAAAGCAAGATGAAACAATACCACCTTTTTGTTTAGCTTTTATAACTTGCAAGGCTGGTCTTACAGTATTTGCTGTTGAAGCTTCTGCTCCCGCAACCATACCATCTGCCATTCCAGCGTCAACCAACAATGTTGCAAAGTAATATGGATCCAAAGCAAGTTCTTCTGCCTGCTCTTTTGTCATACCCTTAGCCTTTCTTTTCTCATATAATCTATTTACCATTTCTTCTCTATTTTGAAAAGTTTTAGGATTTATTATTTGAAAGTTGATGAGTGACTTATCTCTTAAAATAAGAGCACTTTCATCTCCGATTAATATAGGTTTTGCAATGCCTTTTTTCTGAATTATTTTTACAGCCTCTAAAGTTCTATCACTAAAACCTGCCTCTGGAAAAACAATAGTTTTCTGCAACGCCTTGGCTTTTTTATATAGTTCTTTATTCTTCATATCATAAACCTCTTAAAATAAAAATAAATTATAATATTATTTATAAATTACCATTGATTTTTAAATATACTTTTTAATATTTATTGCTATTTAAAAATTTTATTATACTTAATATTAACAATTTTTATTATATTATTTTAAATATTTTTTGTCAAATCATTAGGAGTTATATGTGAAAAAATATAAGACTTTTTTAACTATTTTTATTTTTTATATTATTTTTAATATGATATTATTCCCCTCTCTTTATATTGGACAAACTCTAGACGGCATAACAGCATGGGCTTTTAATGTTTTACCCAGTCTTCTTCCATTTATATTCTTTACCAAAATATTATCCTCTCTTGGAACTGTAGAAAAATTTTCTTTAGCATTTAAAAAGCCTTGTTATCATTTGTTTAAAACACCTCCAATATCCTCTTATGTATTTTTTATGAGCATGATTTCAGGCTACCCTGTTGGAGCAAAAATGACCTCAGACCTATACACTTCAGGACAAATAACAAAAAGCCAAGCTTTCAAAATGAGCAGTTTTTGTTCTACTTCTGGTCCTATGTTCATAATAGGCGCAGTCGGAGTTGGAATGCTTAAAAATGCAACATATGGATATATAATCTTTATAAGTCATATTCTTGGAGCTTTAATCAATGGAGTTTTATATAGAAATTTAAAAGTAAAAGACGACAAAACTGTAGACAAAAAAATCCAAAACACTCAGGAATTCAACCTTTCAAACACTGTTATTGACTCTTCGTTAAGCATAATTTCAGTAGGAGCGATTATCGCCATATTTTTTGTTGTCATCACTTCATTATCGCCTATATTTAACCTTTTGCCATCTAATATTGCTTGTATATTCAAAGGTTTAGTAGAAATAACTAAAGGCTGTATCGACATATCAGGGAGTATGAATGGAGCATTAGCAATCATTTCATGCACATTTATAATAAGTTTTGGCGGATTATCAACAATTTTTCAATCAATAGCTATGTTAAATAAATTAGAGCAACCTATATCACTCTTTATTCTTCAAAAATTTACGCACGCAATAATAGCAACAATCATCTCGATAATAATTTGCTTGTTAATATAAAAAATAGAGAACTTGAATTCTCTATTTTTATTCTGTAATTATATATTTAAAATGTTTAATATCTCTTTGACCAAGAATTTAACTTGTTTCACTTTGCAAGCTCTTAATGCAAGGGCTAAAGAATATGTTATATCGCTATCTCTTAAATCAGTGGTTTTCACAATTGATTTACAAATAATAATTGCATCCACAACATTTTGGCTTTGTTGAGCATATTGAAGTTCGCTTATGATTTGAACTGCAATTTTTTGGACTTCAACAAATTCATCTCCGTCATCATTTGAATTTGAAACTTTATCTTCATCCTCATCATCATATTCTTCATCGTTCTCTTCATCTTCAAATTTGCTTGTTTCGATTTCTTCATCGCCTTCAACGAATTTCAACTTTTTATAGCCAAATGCGTCAGCTATTAAATTTCTAAAAGGCACAACCATAGTTAAAACAAACGCATGGAAAGGATTATCTTCCCTACCAAAGAAACGCTTAACAAAATCAATAAAATCAATTTTTTTGTTGTCAATATCAACCAATGTACAAAATACAAGTGCTATGATTTTGTATTCTTCATCTGGCATATCACAAACAAATTCCCCATGACCATCTTGTATATATGCTTTAGCAAATTCTCTTTCCCTATTGAATTGCTCCAAACATTCACCAACCAAAGAACAAACTTCTTCTGTCTGAGCAAGAACCTTCAACATCCTTTGCAATTTATACTCTGCAACCAAGAATTTACATTCAATAAACTCGTCACAAGCATCAAGAAAAATCTTTACATTGTCATTTTGTTCCATAAATACCTCTTTTGATAATTTTAACATACTATGCAAAAAAAACAAATAAATTTAAGACCTTTTTATAAAAAAATTTGATTTATGCTTAAAACATGTTATAATATAAAATAATGGAAAAAATACTTACCGATAAAGAACAAATAGTCCAAGATAAACTTATAATGCTTTTTGTAATAGATAAAATGGAAATTCCTTTGACAGAAGATTCCATTCTTGATATTTGCAGTGTAAAGAATATCTGGATAAAAAATTATATGGATTGTAAAGCTATCATACACGATTTAGTAGATAGCAAGCTTTTATATAAAATAGGTAATGAAGAAGAAGGTAAAGAATTGTTTGCTTTGACTTATGAAGGAAGGGAATGCTTATCTCACCTTTATAAAAGAATTCCCCTATCTGCAAGAGAAGAAATTTCTGCATATCTTCAAGCCAACAGGCTTAATGTAAAATCTTCGCAAGAGTATAGCGCAACATATTCCAAAAATGATGATGGTTCTTATAATGTAGAACTTAAAATATATGAGCCATTAATAACCAAACCTATGTTTATTTTAAATATAAAAGCACCTTCAAGGCAAGCTGCAAATGAAGCTATACACAAATGGAAGACAAATGCCCCTACCATTTATGAAATGATATATGAAAAACTTATAAACACAGATTAAAAAAACACGCATTGTCGTGTTTTTTATTGTGCCACATTTTTTATTTTAACAATCTCACCTCTCGCAAGCTCGTCACACCTGTTATTAAATTCATTATCCGCATGTCCTTTAACCTTATGCCAACAAACATTATGCTTTAGAGTAAGCTCAATTAAATGTTGCCATAAATCAATATTTAAAACTTTGCCTTTGGATGTTTTCCAGCCGTTTTTTTGCCAATTTGAAACCCAATCTTGCAAAAAAGCATTTACAACATAAGCTGAATCACTGTAAATATCAACATTACAACTTTCTTTTAAAGCCTCTAGTCCTTTTATAACAGCAGTGAGTTCCATCCTATTGTTTGTGGTTTGAGCTTCACCGCCAGAAATTTCTTTTTTTATGTCATTAAACATTAAAATAGCACCCCAGCCTCCAATACCTGGATTACCAGAACATGCCCCATCTGTATAAAGTATAATATTCTTCATTATTTCACCCTTAGTTTTCTAAATATTTTTTTAATTTCTCTATTTTTAAACAAATTATAATATAAAAAAGTTCTTTATACACAATTTTATCTTTTTGTGTATTTCTAGTACTAAAATAAATATAATTAACTCTATCCCAGTTACTCGATTTCAATAATTTACATTATAAACATCATAATATAACTGAATATTTCAATACTTAAAACAAAATTGAACTATAATTTTATTATTTTTCTAACAGATACAATATACCCAAAGTATTCTCTCCGCAATGACAAGATATTGTTGAGCCAGCAATTGATGAAACAACTTCATCAAAAATATTTTTAGATTTAACATATTCTACTACCTGTTCGACAAATTTTGAATCGCTGCATGTATGTGTTATAAAACATAAATCTTTTTTAATATTTTTATGCTTTTCAAGCATATCATCAATATATTTGTAAACTATTGATTGAAACTTTCCCATATATTTTGCAGTGTTTTCAATCACTCCATCTACTAATTCTAATCTAGGCTTTATTTTCAATAAATTTGCACCGAATTTAGCCATTGCAGAACATCTTCCACCTTTATATAGAAAATCCAATTTATCTACAACAAAAGAAGCTTGATTAAGGTTTGCTTGTTTTTCAAGTTTTTTACAAATTTCATTTGCTGAATATCCCTCTTTGACAAGACTGCTTGCATATAGAACTAAAAGCCCAATGCCAGTAGATAATGATTTGCTATCAACTATGTGTAATCTACCATTATTCAATTCTTTTTGAGCTTGACAAGCATTATTAAACGCAGACGACAATTTACTTGAAATACCTGTATAAATAACATCATCGCCATTTTCAAGCAATGTGGAGAAAAAGTTTTTAAAATCTTCTATGCTTCGTGCTGCCGTCTTAGGCAATTTCCCTGTTTCTTTAACATAAGAAAAAATTTGACTTGGCGTAATATTAACACCATCTAAATATTCCTTATCCTCCAAAATAACACAAAGAGGAATGACGGCAATATTATTCTCCTCTATTTGATTTTTGTTTATATCAACACAGCTATCTGTACAAATTCTTATCATACCATCTCCTAAAACAATTATAATTAAATCCATTTTATAATACAAATCATTTTCCAAAAATATATATTTTTTTTGACATATTTTGAATATTACGCCCCTTTCTACACACAATATAAACGGAGGTTGAAAATGAGTAAACAATGGAAACCTGGTGAACAAGCACCAAAATCTGGCAACTACTCTTGCTATGATAAAGATGGCAGATGTGGTGGAAGTTGCTACCTTGAAAAGGGTCAACGCTTCCCTGCAACACAAAATTCTGGTTCTCATTATGAAATGGACGAAGAATAATAGTTGCCTTAATTTGAAAGCCGCAGACAGCAGTCTGTGGTTTTTCTTTTATGTAGTTTTTCTTTTATAATAAAATAAAAAGTCCATAACGCAAATTATATAAAATCTATATTATACTGTTAATAATTTATATATTATCATACTGTCACATAAAATTTATGTCATAAGTTGAGCCAATTGACGCAAAGTTTCATTTGTCAAATAGAATTATATTTATTTTCTCGATAGTCATAATACGGCTGTTCAAATATCAACCAGTTACATTTACTAAATTTTCTTTTTTGTATAACAAATCAAATAGTTGACAAAGAACATAAAAAATGTTAAATTTATAGATATATATAAATAAATATCTATTTGATTGATTTTTATGTAGAGGTGGCCGAGTGGTTTAAGGCGCACGCTTGGAAAGCGTGTGAGGTGCAAGCTTCCGCAGGTTCAAATCCTGTCCTCTACGCCAAAACAAATAAATACAATATATTGTAGGTTATCTTTAATTATACTTACAGCATACATTATTTAGGCATTATTTAGGAACATAAGGAAAGTTTATGAAAATTATAAAAATAGGAAAAGAAAATTCAACTTTTCAAGAAATATTTGCATTGAAAAACAATCGCCAAAAAAGAAATAAAAAGCAACTATTGTTTGTTGAAGGAGTCCAAAACATAAAAAACGCAATAGACAACAATTGGGAAATAAATTCATTTATCTTTGCTGATTTTGAAAGGTTATCAAATTGGGCTAAAAATACAATAAAATCATCCAACGCAACCTGCTATGAATTATCCAGTGATTTGATGGAAAAGTTAAGTGACAAAGACCAAACAAGCGAGATAATCGCCTTGATAAAAATCAAAAATCAAGATATAAAAATTAACAGTAAAAGGCCTGTTATACTTTTACTTGATAGACCTTCTAAAAAAGGGAATTTTGGAACAATTATCAGAAGCTGCGATGCTTTCAATGTTGACTTATTGCTGTTTATGGGACATTCCGTAGATATTTATGACCCAAAAGTTATTGTTTCGTCTATGGGCTCATTTTTCAGGGTTCCTTTTATGTATGTCAAATCAAATAATGAACTATTAGAATTTGTAAATACTTTGAAAAAATCCCATCCAACCCTTCAAATAATTTCAACCACACTTCAAACGGACAACTCACTTGAAACTCTTAATACAAACAAGCCTACCCTATTAATGATGGGGAATGAAGCAGAAGGACTTTCAAATTTTCTAGTTGACTTAAGCGATGAGTCAGTCAAGATAAATATGAGAAGTGGTATAGATTCATTAAATGTTGCATGCGCCACATCTATATGTTTATATAAACTATACTTAAATAAATAAAAATCATCTTCTTAAGATTTCAATATTCATTAATCAAGTCAATTACAAAGATATGCCTCAACAGAAAGAATAAAAGAAAAAATTCCTAATATGATGAAAAAGTTATACTTTAATAAAAATTTAAAATTCAAAACAATACATTATTAAACATATTAAAATAATCTTTTGTAATTTATTTGCTATTTATAAAATAAATGATATAATTTGACCATGTGGATTTTTTATGTCATAATTTATGCTTGCATTATTGGCTTTTTCTCTGTATTTCGTAAAAAAGCAGCACAAGAAAGCAATTTTTTATTTGTGCTGGCTTTATCATCCACTACTGGTTTTTTGTTGATTGGTTGGAATTTTCAACAAGCTTGGATACTTGATCAGAAATACATTCTATTGATTCTTTGCAAGTCATTTGTCGTATCATTATCTTGGGTTTTTGAATTATATGCAGTAAAAAATTATTTCATATCCGCCCTTCAACCTTTAAGTTCAATTAAAGTTGTTTTCGGATTTTTTGCATCGATGTTGATATTTAGTGAAGAAACATTTTGGTGGCAATTTATTGGTGTAGCCATTGTTGGCATTGGCATATTTGCATTAAATAAAGAGCCAAAATCAAGTAAAAATAAATACAATGATGGCACTTATAAAACTAAGCAAAAATATAAAAGCATTTTGTTTTTTGTTTTAGCTTGTTTATGTAGCGAAACCTCTGCTATATTTGACAAATACATAATGCAATATGCACTGCCAAATCAAATGCAATGGTGGTATATGCTGTTTATATCAGCAATAGTATGGATCTATTTCCTGGTGCAATGTTTGATTAATAAGAAGATGTTAATAAGCAAAAAAGACTTTAAAAATTTCTACATATACATTGTTGCAATTTTACTTATACTTGCAGACCAACTTTTATTTAAATCATTGACTGATCCCGCAAGCAAAGCTTCTATCGTTTCCGTTTTAAAGCAAATAAGCACTATAGTTTCCGTTATTTATGGCGCATACTTCTTTAAAGAACCAAACTTAAAGAGAAAGCTAACCTATCTTGGAATTATTCTATGTGGAATAATAATAATCTTATTATAAATAAAAAAAGAAGACATAAGTCTTCTTATTTTATTATGCCCTATTATATAAAGCATTTGATAATACAATTCCGCCGTCAATTGCAGCTGCTATTATAAGCCATATAGTCGCTATAAGAACTAGAATATATATTATTCTTTCAATGATTCTATTTCCCATGCTAATCCATGCCACAAGATTGAAGTTGAATAAGCCTACAAGTCCCCAATTTAAGCCTCCAATCAAAAGAATAATAAATGCAATATAATTTGCTATAATCATATTTACCTCCTATAAATAGGCTATGCAAATATGATTTTTTTATACAAATGCTTAACTTATTTTATTTCCATTCTTATCAAAACTTTCATCTATAGTTCCGCCACCATAGCAAATACCATTCTCATCATACAATACTACAAATTGCCCTGGCGTTATGGCCCTTTGCTTTTCATCAAAATCAACTCTTATATGAGAATCATCTAAAACTGTTACTTTGACTTTTTGGTCTGGTTGACGATATCTAAACTTGGCATAGCAAACAAACTCTTTATCTTTTGGTTTTTCTGGGATCCAGTTCATTCCACTTGCAAGCAAATAGTCGCTATACAGCAAATCATCTTCACCTTGAGAAACATAAAGAATGTTATTTTCTAAGTCTTTTTTTATTACAAACCATCTTTCTCCGTTTCCGCCCTTTCTTCCGCCTATGTTAAGACCTCTCCTTTGTCCCAATGTATAATACATTAGTCCATCATGTGTCCCAACTATATTCCCTTGCAAATCCATAATCTTGCCAGGTTTGGCAGGCAAAAACTCTTTTAAAAAGTTTTTAAAATTGCGTTCTCCTATAAAACATATACCAGTGCTATCTTTTTTATCTGCTGTAGACAAATCAAGTTTATGAGCTATTTCTCTGACTTTCGGCTTATCAATATGTTCAAGTGGAAATACTACACTTTCAAGCTGTTTCTGATTTAGTTGATTTAAAAAGTAAGATTGGTCTTTGTTTAAGTCATCAGCCTTAGCTAAATAATATTTCCCATCTTTCTCAATTTTTTTAGCATAATGTCCTGTTGCTATTTTATCAGCACCTAGTCTTTTAGCTTGTTCTAAGAAAGGCCCAAACTTCACTTCTCTATTGCAAAGGACATCTGGATTTGGAGTTCTCCCTTTCTTATATTCATCTAAGAAATATTCAAACACCCTATCATAGTATTCCTTTGAGTAATTAACAGAAAAATATGGAATGCCGATTTTATTGCAAACCCTTTTAACATCTTCAAAATCCTCTTCAGCTGTGCATGCACCATCTTTTTCTTCCCAGTTTACCATGAAAAGACCGATTACATCATGTCCCTGTTCTTTCAATAGATAGGCTGCTACTGACGAATCTACACCGCCACTTATTCCTACTACAATTCTCATTTAAACCCTCATTTGTCTTTTATTAATTTTATTATACTCTCTTATTTTGTATCATCCTTATTATCTTTTTGTTCTTTATTATCAGAGTCGTCTTTATCATAAACTATCTCAATGTGATTGTTAATATATTCTTCATCGAGTTGACTATTATTATAAAACTCTTCAAGCTCATCTATTACAGAATCTTCAATATCCTCTTGAGATAAAGTTTGGTAATTTATAGCATCATTACCTTCAGATATATTGTTGCCTATATTTTCTTCTGTGTTATCCTTCGCTTCACCATCTAAAGCTTCTGATTGCTCATGCTGCGCTTCATATTCCTTCTCAACTTCATCGCTTAAAACTGTATTAAGATTATCTTTATTAAGGTCATCTACATCCAAATTCTCGCTATCACTTTGTAAACCAATTTCTTCTTTGGCGGTATCCTTTTTCGTGTCTTTTTCATCACGATTCTTTTTATTTACATCCTTAAGTTTATTTAATTCAATGTCTTCCAATAAACTTATATTCTTTTCATTAAGTTCTTCTTTCTTTTTTCTATCCAAGTCTTCATCATCAAGGTCTTTTGATTCATCTTTATTATCATTTTGATTTATGCCTGCAGCATTTGTTTCATCTTCATCTACTAATGTAATCGAACTATTTAAATCATTATATGAATCGCTCTCTAAATCAATGGCAACAGGCACTTTGAATTTCTTTGTCAAAATCATCAACACATCAAATGGCCACATTAAAAGAACTAAACCACATATCGTTGTGAGTACGCCTAACAATGCCCCGTCATTAATTTGAATTAAGCTTTGATTAAAAATCACAAATAAAAACAATATCAAGAAATTTATCAAAAGCGTAATACCTCTTAAATATCGCCCAACATAAAAGCAATGGCCACCAAACGCACCGAAGAAAATTGAATAACAAACCAATCTCTTTTTGCTAACATCTTTGGGCAACTTTGATGTCCTTATTATAAAATCTCTATCATGCCTTAATATCTTTCTTTTTGCATCCTTATTTGTAGCTATTTCAAGCCTTGAAAACACAAGTCCACAATCTGGACATGTTTCAACACCTTCCAAGCATTTTAAGCCACAACGAGGACATATTTGAGGTTTTGCTAAATTATCTTTTGAAAATTTCATATTAAAACTATAACACTTTAATAAAGGCATTGTCAAGCATGCTATAAAACAAACCTATTCTTCATTCAACTTTTCTTTTGTTTTGTTGAAATAAATATATCCTCCTTTATCATTTGGATTGCTTTTTAAATTTTCTCTGAAGTAGTCCATCGCTTTTTGATACTCTCCATTATTATAAAAAATGACGCCTCTTTCAAATAACCCTTTGTTTTTTATCAGTCTTACTGTTTCTTCTTTTGAATAAACTTCCAAATCTTCAAAAAGCATAACCTCTTTAAATTCATCCATATTTAGCGAACCAATATATCTATAAATTAATTTATAATTCAAAGGTAAATTGTCTATAACAGATTTAGTAAACACCATTTTTGACGACATATAGCTCACAATTTCATCCATCTTTTCAAGCAAAGAAGTTTCGTTTGATACAATAGTTGGGATTTTTCTTTCTTCATCGCCAACAATACCAAATATCACCTCGCCAGACAAAATAGATATTCTTTCTTTCACTGCGGTAAGCTTTTTGTTACTTCTATTCTCAATTCTCATCGCCCTAATAATGGCAAGTGAACAATTTATTGCATTTTCTGCATTTGGAAAAACAGCTATGATTCCATCGCCCAAATATCTATCAATAAAACCATTAAATTTTCTAACTAACGGCGCTATAACATTTAAATACGAATTTAAAATATTAAAGTTATCTTCTAAAGATAAACTGTCTTTATTGTTTATTCCTTCGAGTTTTATACATACAAGTGTTGCATATTTTTTTACCTGATGTCCCAATTCTAATTCTGTTATATTCCCTTTTCCTAAAAACTTAAAAAACTGTTTAGGTACAAATTTTTGAGTTTCTAAATTTGCATTTTTTAATGACTTATCATTTTCTCTATATTTATTATTTATCTTCACCAAACCATGCTCTATATTCTTAAACTGCTTGCCTCCGCCTATATTTAATTTTTCTTCTCTTACCCTGCCATCACCTAATCTTGAGATTACTTTTTCCACTTTATTGAATGGCCTACAGATGATTATATAATTAAAAAACAATATAGCTATAAAAACTAAACTTACCAGTATTGCCCACAAAATAGTATTGTAGGCATTATCTGTTGAAATATTTAAAAGCGAACGAAAAGAGGCAGCAAATGGACTATTTATATTTGATAAATCAGCTATCAAAAACATTGTTGCACCGTAAATCAAAATCAAAGGTATTGAGGAAAAGAACAGCACTTTATCAAGCGAGAGAGCGAGCAAGAATCTCCAATATAAATAAATTCCTAAAACAATTGAAGCAATAAAAAGAATTAAAGCAATTATTGCTTTTGTGTCAAAATTAAATGTAAAACCATTATCTGTTGGAACGATTGCTGAAAATAAAGAGCCACCAAGAATTAAAGCTGGCACTGTAACCGCAATAAATATTATTAAAATTATCTTTGTTGATTTTTTCATATCTTTATCTTTTGCAAGTAATAAAAATGTATTCATTATATGTATAAAATTATAAATTTTACGCAAACAATATAAGGAGGAATTTATGGAAAACAAAGAACTTTTAACTGAATATCTAAATGCTATTTATCAAAATATCAAAACCGCCGTGCAATCTATTGAGGACATTATTCCAAAAATAAAAGACAGCAATTTCCAAAAGGAACTTGCAAGTCAAGAGGATAAATATTTAGCTTTAGAAAAAGAATGCGAACTTTTCGCAAAAGCAGAAAAAATTGAAGGAATCAAAGATAACAATTGGTTTGAAAAAGCAAGGTTATGGAGCTCTATCAATATGTCTACAATGACAGATAAGACAAACAGGCATATTGCAGAGCTTTTGCTTCTTGGCACTTTTATGGGCTTTCTTACTTGTGTTAAAGATCAAGCCGACCACAAAGATGTATCAAAAGAATTGGATGAAATTTTGACAAATTTAAAAGAATTAGAAAGGAAAAATATTGACGCACTTATTCCTTATCTTGTCTGATTATCTCTTTTAAAGATGAATTAATTGGATAAATAAGCGACAAATTTTTTACCTTGTTTTCGTCTAAAAATATACTTTTCCCATTTTTAAAAACAATGACAAAGATTGTTAATCTATTTATTTCAATATGTTTCAAAAGTGATGAGAGCAAAACATCTTCATTCACCGTTATAAAATAAGGTTTTGAGAAGTTTTTATTCTCTTTCTTAAAAACTGATATTGACTGATATTTGCTGTCATATTTTGATTCAAAAACACCAAATAAAAGAAATACTCCGCTTAAACATAAGGTGGGATTAAAGTTTATAAAACAAGTTACAAAAAAGCAAATTAGCAGTAAAGCTGAAAAGCAATAGTTTAATCTATAAACTATATTTACTGCTTTTTTTCTTGGAATATAATGGGATAATATGCCAACAAGAATCCGCCCTCCATCTAAAGGATAACAAGGCAAGAGATTAAATAGTCCTAAAATAAAAGATTGCTCTACAAAAATGTAACTATAATTATACAAGCTTGGGGCCGCCCACCACAAAGAAACCACAACAAGACTTAAAAAAATATTGACAAAAGGTCCAGCAAGAGCTATCAAAATTTCATCCTTCATCTCAAAAGCTTTATCTTTATAATTTAAAGATACTCCATATGGAGCAATAAAAAAGCTATCAAGTTTATATCCCAGTTTTTTTGCAACCCAATAATGCCCTAATTCATGCGTAATAACAACTGACACAAACAAAAAAAATGATATAAAATTTTTAGTTAAAATAAACCACAAAAACAAAAGAATAAAAGTTGGGTGAACTGGTATTTTTTTAAAAAAGCCATCAGTTTTTTTTAATACCCGAGTCCCCATAAAACTCCTAAAACAATCTCTACCACAACAAAAAATGCAAAGAAAATATATATCAAAATTTTCTTATTTACCTTATATTTAACTTTAGTAAAAGCATATCGTTCTCCATAACTTTTTATCTTTTTATTCATAACTTATAGATATGCTTTTGTTTGATTTTAATGCTAAAAAAAGTCAAGCGTGCTTGAAATCGTTATTTAATATTTTTTCTCTCCACCCATTCTATCAAACATAGTTAAATAATTTTATTATTAGTCTTAAGCATGTAAACCAGATAGTTTGAGGATAGCTATTAACCAAATATCATTTGTTTTTTAAAACAGACCACAGGCAAAATTATAATAAAAAATACATACTAGCACAATATATAGTAGTATGTATTGTTTACTTGTATGAAAATATAGATTTTCAACTTTTATCCAACATCATTCAAATTGTTATCATCTTCATCAGTTGAAGCTTCAACTTTTTCTATTGTTTCGCCTTTCAGAAAGTCTGGCAACTCTTCATTAAATTCAATATCTTCAACATTTCTAAACAAAGTATCCCCTTGACTTTCATCAGCTTCTTGTCTTATTGTTTTAATTCTTTCCAGCAATTCTTCATAATCAGGCAATTCATTGACATCTTTTATATCAAATCTTTTCAAAAAGTTTTCTGTTGTTCCAAACAAAAGAGGTTTCCCTACAGCGTCTTTACGCCCTACAACTTCAATCATATTTTGGTCTATAAGAATTTGCACTGCATAATCAGAATTAACACCTCTTATATCTTCTATATCAAGTTTTGTGATTGGTTGTTTATAAGCTATTATAGCCAACGTTTCAAGAGCTGCTCTTGTTAAAGATTTTTCACGAATAGGATTTAAAACATCTGAAATATATGAAGAATAATTTGGATTTGTTGCTAGCTGTATCTTATTCTTATACTCTATCAAATGTATCCCTTTATCTCCACTTAATTCCTTTTTAAGTTCATCTACAGCCTTTTCCAATTCGCTTTTACTTACATCTAATTTTTCAGCAATAAATGATTTCTCAATTCCATCGCCTGCTACAAATAAAATGGAAAATAATATCTCTTTTAAATTTTTATCATCTAAAATATTCATGATTATACCTCATTTGAAATTATATTGATTTGTTGGAAAATACCCATTTGTTCAACCCTGACAGATTGCAATTTTAACAATTCAAGCAATGCCAAGAAAACATTAATCATTTCACTCTTTGTCATATCTTTCGCAAAAAGTTCCTCAAAAGGAAATCTTCTATGTTCTCTTGCATAACTTCTTATTGATATTATTTTTTCCGCCACAGTAAATCTGTCTTTAACGATTTTTTTAGGCTCTTCTTTATCTTTTCCCCTAGCCTCTTGACGAACAAGCAATTTAGCAAAAGCATCCAACAATTTATCAAGGACCATATCTTTTATTATGATTTTAACCTTCTCAGTTTCTTTGCCAGGTTGTCTATAAAGTTTGTTTATATCTTCTATTTCTTTTAATCTAGCCCCTGTCTTTTTAAACAGTTCATATTCCTTTAATCGTTGCAACAACAATGCTTCGCTATCTTCTTCGTCAACATTTTCTTCAACCTCAACAGGCAACAAATGCTTTGATTTAATTTCTATTAAAGTTGCTGCCACAGTTATAAATTCGCTCGCCCTATCCATGTCTACACTGTCAATATCCTGCATATACTCCAAATACTGTTCGGTTATATCAGCAAGCTTAATCGTCATTATATCGAGTTTTGCATCCTTTATTAAATGCAAAAGCAAATCTAATGGGCCTTCAAAATTATCAAGTTTGAATCTATACTTATCATCAACAAAAGAAAGTTGTTCAGTTTCTGCAACTCCCTCTTCAACAGGTTCTTTATTCTCTATATTCTTGTTATCTAAATCTTGCACAACTTTCTCCTAAATTGAAACCAACTTTTCAGCATTATTGCAATTATTAAGCAATTAATTAAAATAGATAAGAAGTTTTTTTTCAATACAAAAATTCCAATATAATTATATTAAAAAAATGATGAAAAATCAAGTGTTTTATTTGATTTATTTTTTATCATAATTCCTTTAAAATCATTGAGAAATTTACAACAATCTTGATAGCAAAAAATATGTGATATTGAGATTTTGCTGGCATGAATTTGATAAATTTTAAAAATTCAAGCGCAAATGAACTTCAACGCATAGTAAGCAAAAGCATCAATTTTGCTCAAATATAACTTTTCTCGTTTGAAGATGACTTCCAATAGCAATAAAAGATTTTATCATGCAAAAGTAAAAAATAAAATCTCTTTACAAATTCAAGGCAAAAAATAAAATTTTATGTTAAAAATCTTTTGTCATTTTCGACAAAATTTGCTATTATTCTCCTTGTATGAATAAGCGCACTTCGTCAATCTTAGTAAGCCTATTTCTTCTTTTTATAAGTATCGGTTTACTTTTGGTTTATTTCGTATTTAAAGATAAAAATAATGATAAGGTAAGCCCCCTATCTTTATTTGCAAACGACCAAATTCTCTATGTCGGCGAAGATGTATATAATTTCTATAATGTATCAGATAAAAATGCTTTAATAGAATTTGATGTAAGTAAGCAAAATATAATAAGTGTCAATAAAGACAAAATTTCTGGTATTTCGGCTGGCGAAGTATACTTGACAATAACAGCGACACTCAACAGAGAAACAACTAAAACACAACTAAAAGTAACAGTTTTAAATCATGACTACACCATAAATATCATGCCAGAAATGAGCTGTTATTTTCAAAACAATACACTATTTATTAATGCCGATGTATGTCAATTCCAACTGAATGTTTTTGATAGACTAAACAACAAAATTGACAATCTAAACTATCTCATTCAAACTACGAATGACGCTGCTATAGAAAGAAATTTCTTGAGTTTCCAACTTTATTCAACACAAAATTGCCAAGTGATTTTTATTTTTGAAGATATTGATTTTCAAGTCGCAATAAATGTTGTAAGAATTTAAATAAACCACATCCGCAGGATACAAATCAAACCACGCTTGTTTATTGTTACAAAATCGGACTTGAAAAAACAAATAAACAAATTAAAACAAAAACATTCTTTTTAAAGACAACCTGTAATTGTAACTAAAAAGCACGGAATAGTCGCCGTGCTTTTTTCATCTATCAAATAAACCTACCATGTTTCAACAATCTTGTCAAAGCAATCTTTTAAAGTCAAAGGCTCTAAAGTTTCTTTTATAATCAAAGATATTTCTTTTACAACATTGCCATCTTTAGATATAATTGCTTTTCCAACTGTTTCACCCTCTTTTTTAGGTGCAGATATTTTGGCTGGGTTCTCAAAAGTTGCATCATAATTATGCTCCACACCTTTTTTAACTATAACAGAGAAATCTTCATTTGCAAAAATATCAACAGTTTCTTTCTTCCCTTTATTTACTTTTAAATTTGCAACTGGGGAATTTGAGCTTATTATATTTTTACTTTCAAAATTTGCAAATCCATAATTGAACAATTTAGAACATTCATTAAATCTAGTTTGACTGTTTTTAGCACCTATTATGACAGAGATTAAACGCATATTATTTCTTTTCGCAGATGCTGACAAACAACAACCAGCTTCATTTGTTGAGCCTGTTTTCCCACCATCACATCCATCGTAATATTTAATAAGTCTGTTTGTATTTACGAGTTCGGTTTTTCTCCCTGATGGGTGTACCAATTCATCCATCCAAATCGTACTAAATTCATGATATAACTCATGTTCTGCCACTTCTTTTAAAACTATCGCACAATCATAGGCACAAGAATATTGTTCTGGTGCTGGAAGTCCAGTACAATTTACATAGTGTGTATCATTCATATTCAACTCTTTTGCTTTTTCATTCATTCTAGATACAAAAGTTTTTTCACTTCCACTAATATGTTCTGCTAAAGCAACAGAAGCATCGTTTGCTGAAGCCATAACAACACTCTTAAGCAAATCACCCGCACTATATTCAACATACGGATCAATGAAAACTTGACTTCCTCCCATTCCTGAAGCATTTTCGGTTGTTGTGATCATTGTATCTTTTGTCAAATTCCCTTTATCAAACTCTTCAAGAGTTATCAATATTGTCATCATCTTGACCATACTTGCAATTGGCAAATGCTCTTTTGGATTTTGTGAAAACAAAACCGTCCCTGAAGCATAATCAACCAAACAAGCACTCTTACATGTCAAATCAACTTCGCCATCTGCTCTAGTATAAAATGGCATATTAGTACAAAATATAGTAGCTAATATGCACAATAAGATACATAATACAAATACTTTCTTTGTTATAAATTCTTTCATCAACCTTCTCCTTTGTCAATTAGTTTTTTCAAAATCTTTTTTTTTATACTTTATATTTGATAATTTTATTTTAAGACAACTTTAAAAAAGAAGGCTTGGCAAAAGAAGTTTTAACAAAAATGATTAACAAGAAAAAATGAATAAAAACTTCAAAATCAATATTTACTAAATCAAAATAAACATTTCTAAATTATATAACAAGGATAATCTTAGCACTAAATAGAGCTAACAATATGCTTTCTAAAGCACATAACAATAATAGAATAATGACTGAATATAAAGCAATCTTCGTCTTTTGTTTTGGAACTTTGCACCCTCCAAACCTATTGTTATCACAAAAAGTTTTAGACATAAGAATAAAGAATATAGCAAGAGTTGCAAGCACTGCCAACTGACATGGAAAAGCCACTATAATTGAGACCACAACACCAGAAAATCCATAAAATACTATCATTAAACAAATATTCAATCCTAATAAATAAGCTCTATAAATCAAAAATATAAAGCCCATAGGAAATAAATATTTATTATACGAGCATCCAAATAGAATTAAGAATATGAACAACATCGAAAATAATCTCGTGAAAAAAGTAGAAGAGCTCACTTCGTTTGAAGAAATATCTACAACACCAAAATTATCAGAAATATTGTAATTATTATGAGTTTTTGCTGCGACTATTATCCCCGTCAAAAAAGCAATAACTATAAATGTTGTAATGATTATAGTTTTAATTTTACACTCTTTTATAATATCAAAAACAAAGGTGCAAGAATCTTTAAAAAATCGGTTTTTGTTTTTTCTTGTCATATTTTAAGTTATGAATAAGTTATAAAAAAAAGAACTTATTTCATAAATTCCAATATAGATTATTATGCTTTCGTTTTGATTACCCCAAATCACACAATTAAGTAAACCAGAAGAATTTGACAACCTATTCTTTTATTTTAAAGATAGTATAAAACATTTTAATAGACAAAAAACATTCTGAAATTAAGTCATATTTAACAAATAAAGAGTTGTTGGCATTCATCCAACAACTCTTGTTTCTGCCTCATAAGCCTCTTCAGCTCCCCAGCATACTTTATTTTTTATCTTCAAACTCTTCTGGATGAAGTCGTTTGTATCTTTCTTTGGCTTTAAATATTAAAGGAAAATATTTGTCTTTAATTTTTTTCTCTGCAATATAATTTGTGTCTAATCCTGTTGGATTAGGCAATTGATTTATCTCGTCTAACATTTTATCAATTATTTTTTTACATTCTGGTATTTCTGTTATATTTTTCATATAGAACATATCCTTTATCTTTCAGATATTCCATATAAAAATCTTCTACCTTGCTGAAATCATTGATTTTATCAGCTTCCTGTAACCCGTAATGGTATAAATCATTATAAGGCATATCCAATTTTTTTAAGAATTTTACTCTATATGTATTATTTTTGTCAACTAAATAAAACATTGTATTTAATTTATTTTGCATATAATACAAATCATCTTTACTAAAACTATGTGGCTCTATATGATTATGTATATCTATTGCTTCATCTAAATCTATTTTATCTGATGGATTTACATAATTCTCATCGCCTTCTGTATGCCATACATTTCCATATTTGTCAACTATTATGTTATGCTCTATAAGTTCGCAAGCCAATCATAATATGCTTGTAATATTGATTTTAGCATTAATTTAACATTCAAGTCAAGATTTTTATAATTTTTAAAGTTTAGTATAGTTCTATTAATTTTTCAGCAAAAGTTTTTACATGTTCATAAGTCAAACCGCCTTGGAAATAAGCTATATATGGTGCTCTTATTGGACTATCACATGAAAGCTCTATTGAAGAACCGCCTACAAATGTGCCTGCTGCCATTATGACTTGATCTGTATAGCCAGGCATATCCCAAGGGATAGGCAAAACATAACCATCTATTGGGGATACTGCTTGCACTGTTTGAACAAACTTTATTAGTTCATCCGCAGTGTTGAATATGACTGATTTAACAATATCTTCTGGTTGTTCGTCATTTGATGGAATAACTTTATAACCTTTATCTTCCATAATTTGTCCTACTAAAGCTGTCCCCTTAAGTGCTTGCGCAACTGTATGAGGTGCCATAAACAAGCCTTGATAGAATAATCTATACCCTTGCTCAAATGAACCTATTTCCAACTTTAAAGAAGGATTGGTATATCTTGCTGAAATCATATCAATAGCTTCTTCACTTCCAACAATATAGCCACCCGTTGGAGCTAGTCCACCACCCGGATTTTTTATCAAAGAGCCAACTATCACGTCAGCGCCAACATTTGTAGGCTCTATATCATCCACAAATTCGCCATAGCAATTATCAACGACAATCTTTGTTTGAGGAGAAATTTTCTTCACATTTTCAAACAATTCTTTCATATCATAAGGAGAAATTGCCTTTCTGCTGCTATACCCCCTAGACCTTTGCAAATAAACCATTGCAGGTTTCATTTTTTTGACTTTTTTATAAATTTTGTCGTAATCAAATTCTCCGTTTCCTATCAAATCAATTTGCTCATATTTGACGCCATAATCTTCAAGTGATGAATTATTCTTGCCAAACAATGTTTCATGCAAAGTATCGTAAGGCAAACCTGTGACAGAAAGCATCACATCACCATTCTTCAAAAGTCCATAAAGGACTGTTGAAATCGCATGTGTCCCACAAGTAAGCAATGGAGAAACAATAGCCTTTTCTCCTCCAAAAACTTTTGCGTATACACTTGCAAGTGTATCCCTTCCAACATCACTATAACCATAGCCAGTTGTCCCAGCAAAACACTGTGATGAAACTTTAAGTTCTATAAACGCATTCAAAACCTTTTTTTGATTTTTAAAGGATATTTCATCAATTTTTGAAAATCTGTTTTTTAATTTTTCTTCTGTTTCTTTTAAAATTTTATTTGTATCTATAGCCATTTATCTATCTCCTTACACATATCATCAAAAGCTTTATTTTTATCTTCATTGTAAATATAAACTACATTATTTAAACCACGCAAAAATGTAAGTTGTCTTTTAGCGTAATTTCGCGTATGTTGTTTTATTAATTCAATCATTTTGTCTTTATCTATTTGATTATCCAAATATGCCACTACTTCTTTGTAACCAATAGCACGCATAGGTTGCAACTGAGAGCCATATTTCTTATACAAAGCTTCTACCTCTTTTATTAATCCTTCAGCTAGCATTTTGTCAACACGATTATTAATCTTTGTGTATAATTTTTGTCTATCCATGATTATAGCAAATAATTTAAAATCATATTCACACTCTTGCGTCTTGGTTTGAGCTTCTCCAAATTCTGCTATTTCCATAGCTCTTATTAATCTGACACTATTTTTGTAATCTAGATTGCTCGCAAGTTTTGGATTAATTTGCTTTAACTTATTATAAACAAATTCATTTCCAAATTCTTTTATATCATTTTCAACTTGTTTCCTATAATCTTCATGTTTATCTGTATTTCCAAAATTATAGCCCTCTATCAAGGCTTTAACATAAAGAGCTGTTCCTCCAACGATGATTGGCAATTTAGCTCTTTTTACAATTTCATCTATTTTTATTTTTGTATATTCAACAAAATCGTAAACAGAAAATTCTTCATTAGGGTCTTTTATATCAATGCCATAATGAATCACACCTTTCATCTCTTCAGGTCTTATTTTGGCTGACCCAATATTGAAATGGCGGTATACTTGCACAGAATCTACAGAAATAATTTCGCCATTATATTTTAAAGCAAGATTTACTGCAAGGTCTGATTTTCCCGCTCCTGTCGCTCCTAAAATAAAGAGAACTTTGGGCTTATCTTTTTTTGTTTCCATGTTCACCTCTTTATTTTACACTATGCGTTTAAACATCTTTTCAAATTCATACTTTGTTATAACTAGTGTTATCGGTCTGCCATGAGGACAAAGCATAATACCTTTTCTGACCTCTTCAATTAAATAAGCACATTCATCCTTGCTTAAAGTATCGCCTGCTTTTATGGCATGCTTGCAGGCTGATTGGCAAAGTCTGTTATGTATAAAATCACTAGGTTTCTTATCCCAATTGATGCTGTCTTTAACAAGTTCATCCACAAACTTATCAAGCTCTATATAAGCTAATACATAAGGGACACTTTTTATTGTGTAAGTATAGTTTTCTTTCTCTATATTAAAGCCTATATCTCTTAAATTACCGATTGCCAAATCTATGTTTTGTGATTCTTTAGCACCAACTGTAAATGAATAAGGTGCTAAAAGGTCTTGCCTTGCAATGTTTTTATCATTCACTTGTTTAACCAGTTTGTCATAAAGAAGCCTTTCATGAGCAGCATGCTGGTCAATAAAATATACACTGTCATCAAGCTCTATAACTATATAAGTTTTAAACAAAGTCCCAAGAATTTTCATTTCTTCTTTAACACTTGCATTTAAAAACTTGTTTTCATGGCTTTGCGCCTTTATTTCCGCTGTATACTTTTCCCCTGATTGATCAAAGAAGAATGAAGTGTTGTTTTTTGATGTGATGATATACTTATCTTTAATTGACATATTTTCTAAGTTTTCTATATCTTGATCAATTATTTTATCTTGCTTGTTGTTCTCTACCTTCTTAACTTCAATATCAAATTCTTTTGGATCAACAAGTCCTTCATCTTTATTGAACAAATCTATACTATAGCTTTTCCCTTGAATCTGAGTTTCTTGCCTTTGGGTTTCATTATTATTTAATGAGCTTCCAAGTTGTTCTTTATAAATTGATGCAATATTTTCATTTTCGTTTATAGATTTATTTTCTTGTGTTGAAATGTTATCTAATTTAGCGTCTTTACCATATAAATCAAGTTCACCTTGTTTTGTATCTCCAGCAAGGAAGTTTGCTATTTGGTCAACTGAAAGTAAGGCATTTTCAACAGCCTTTCTTATGAGTGAAAAGATTTTATTCGGGTTATCAAACTTAACCTCTCTCTTTGATGGATGAACATTCACATCCACGCAATCAATTGGAAGTGACAAAGATATAACATAGACAGGGAATCTGCCCTTCATCAAAAATGATTCATATACACTTTGCACAGCTGAGGAAATCAAATAATTTTCAACGAACCTTCCATTCACAAACAAAGTTTGATATGTTCTATTACTTTTTGAAATCTTTGGTTTTGTAACAAATCCACTTACCTTATATCCGTCATCTTGATAGTTTAATTCAATCAAATTATCGTAGACTTCTCTTCCATATATCGTATATATTATATCACGCATGCTACATGATGTTGTATTATATACTTGTTTACCATCAATATAATATGAGAAAGCTATTTCACTGTTTGACAACATAAATTTCTCTACAAGATGGGTTACTTCCGCTTCCTCTGTTTTTGGTTTTCTTAAAAATTTAGCTCTTACAGGAGTGTTGTAAAATAAATTTGAACAAGAAATTGTTGTGCCATTTGTTCTTGCAACTTCTATCACCTCTTCAAATTCTCCGCCGTTGACTTTGATTGAATACCCAACCTGGCTTTCCTTTGTCTTTGATGATAGTTTGACTTGACAAACGGAAGATATGCTTGCAAGAGCTTCCCCTCTAAAACCAAGGCTTGAAATATTGTCTAAATCTTCAATATCTTTTATTTTGCTTGTAGCGTGAGGCAAAAATGCAGTCGCTATATCCTCTTTTTCTATACCGCATCCATCATCTGAAACAGTTATATTTTTTATACCGCCTTCTTCTATCTCTATCCTTATATTTTTAGCACCTGCATCAATACTATTTTCTACAAGTTCTTTCAAGATAGAAGCTGGTCGCTCAACGACCTCACCTGCAGATATACGATTGAATACTTTTGGTTCAAGTACATTAATTTTCATCTACACTCTCCTTAGATTTTTCCACCAAATCATTTAAGATATCAAAGGCATGCATAGGCGAAATTCTGTTTATGTCAATATCCTTTAATGTTGAAAGAATTGACAATGCAAGTTTTGTGTTGACCTCTGCCTTTTGTTTTTTCTCCTTAAAAATATTAAGGTCAAGTTTTTGGTTCACTGCTTCAAGATTTAGCGAAATCTCTTTCGCTCTATCTAGAACTTCCTTTGGCACTCCAGCAAGTCTTGCAACTTCTATACCAAAGCTTTTATTTGCTCCTCCCCTTACAATCTTTCTTAAAAAGATGACTTCATCATCAAGTTCTTTCACAGAAATTTTGTAATTCTTCACACCATCAATAACCCCTTCAAGTTCTGTCAATTCATGATAATGTGTTGCAAATAATGTCTTAGCTTTGAAATTCTTTGATATATACTCAACAACTGACCATGCAATGCTAAGTCCATCAAAGGTTGAAGTTCCCCTTCCTATTTCATCTAAAACAACTAAGCTTTTATCTGTTGCATTGGCTAAAATTTGAGCGACCTCGCTCATCTCAACCATAAAAGTGCTTTGACCAAATGCCAAATCATCACTTGCGCCTACTCTTGTAAATATTCTATCAGTAATTGGTATGTATGCCTCTTTTGCAGGAACAAAACTTCCTATGTGAGCAAGAAGTGTTATAATCGCCACCTGACGCATATAAGTGCTTTTCCCCGCCATATTAGGCCCAGTTATTATCATGATACGATTATCTTCGCTATCAAGCAATGTATCATTTGATACAAACTGCCCTCTATCCATAAACTGCTCAACAACTGGATGTCTTCCATCTATTATTTTAAGTTGTTTTACATTTGCATTTATCACAGGCTTTACATAATTGTTTTTTACAGCAACTTCTGCAAGTGATAATATTGCGTCAATTTTAGCCACTGCTTGAGCTATTTGTTGGAAAGTTTGAATGTATTTTGTCAAAATGGTCTTTAATTGATTGAAGATATCACTTTCAAGTTGCAAAGCCTTTTCCTCGCTGCCTAAGATTTTTTCTTCAATAACTTTCAAATCTTCAGTAATATATCTCTCGTTGTTTGCAACAGTTTGTTTTCTTATGTATCTTATAGGAACTCTATCTATTTGACTCTTGTTTATTTCTATAAAATAACCAAAAACCTTATTGCTTGATATTTTAAGGTTTTTAATTCCTGTCGCCTCAATCTCTTTCTTTTGCAATTCATCAAGCCAAACTTTGCCCAAGGTTTTTGCATTTCTATATTCATCAAGCTCTTTATTGAACCCTTTTTTGATATATCCACCTTCTCTTGTGTTGTTTGAAGCCTTATCTTCATCTATGGTTCGAACAAGTAGGTCAGCTATACTGTCAATGTCTGCAAGGTCTTCTCTACATTGCGCCAAATAATCATCAGTAAATGGTTCTAACTCTTTTCTAAGCACTGGAACTTGTTTTAGTGAATGTCCAAGCGAAACCATATCTTTAGGGCTTATATTCCCATAAGCTATTTTCCCAGCATATCTTTCTATATCATATATATTTGATAAAATTTCAGTGAGTTTATCTCTTAAAATAATACGCTTTACAAGTTCGCTAACAGCATTCAATCTTGCGTTTATTTCCTTAGGGTTTTGCAAAGGTTCGTCAAGCATTTTTCTTAAGTATCTTGCTCCCATGCTTGTTTTGGTTTTATTTAAAACAGCAAGGATAGAGTTTCTTTTATTTTTATCTCTGTTTGACTCAACAATTTCAAGATTTCGTCTTGTATTAATATCAATCGTCATAAAATTCTTGTTTCTTACAAGCTTAATCTTGTTGATATTTGCAAGAGCTCTCTTTTGCGTTTCATTAAGATATTCAAATAGTGCCCCCGTACTGCAAATAATTTCATTCTTCCCTTTTATATCGTATACATTTTCATAGTTATCGCCAAACTGCTTAGATAGGTTGTCATTTGCTCTTGATTTGCTGTATGCCCATTCATAATATTTTGCACATCTGCGGACATTTCCTGCTCTAGTAATTGCCAAATTATTGAAAAATGCTTCCGCCTCTTCATTACCTATAATTTCCGCAGGCGAAATTCTTGAAATCAAGTCATTTATTTGATTTTCGATTTTATCATTTATCTCAACAACTTCAAGCACTCCTGTTGAAATGTCGACATAACTTGCGCCTATCTTATTATCTTTTTTATAAATGGATAGCAAATAATTGTTTCTTTGTCCCTCAAGCATCTCTTCATCAACTACTGTCCCTGGTGTTATCACTCTCACTACATCACGATCAAGCATTTTTACACCTTTACCTGGCTGATTCAACTGTTCACATATTGCAACCTTATGTCCATTTTCTATAAGTCTTGCAATATATGTTTGGGCTGCATGATAAGGGACTCCGCACATTGGCGCCTTCTTTGAAAGTCCACATGCTTTTGCTGTTAATATTAGCTCTAGTTCCCTCGAAGCTGTTATAGCGTCTTCATAAAACATTTCATAAAAGTCGCCCATTCTATAAAACAATATACAATCTTGATATTGACTTTTTATTTGCATATATTGTTTCATTGCTGGAGATAATTCTTCTTTCATCTTTTATTATCCTCCTTCTGCAACTTTTTCTCTAGTGCCAAAAGCTTGTTTACTCTTTTATGTTTTATCTCTTCAGGTATCTGTCCTTCCATTTTACTTGCAATCGTTCCCTCTCTTGGAGAATACATAAAAGCAAAGATACTATCATATCTTACCCTCTTTACGAGTTCATAAGTATCTTCAAATTCTTCCTCTGTTTCAGTTGGAAAGCCCACAATAAAGTCTGATGTTATTCTGCAATTTGGAATCTTTTCTCTTATCTTATCAATAATTTCAAGATATTTTTCTCTTGTATATTTACGATTCATAAGTTTCAATATTCTGTTGTTTCCGCTTTGTGCTGGCAAATGAATAAATTTTTCAATTTTATCTTCACTTGCAATCGCGTCAATAACATCATCAGTCAAGTCTTTAGGATGAGATGTCATAAATGACAAAGTAAAATCTCCATCCAGTTTGCATATATCATGCAAAAGAGTTGCAAATGAAACTTGTGGATTCAAGTCCTTTCCATAAGAATTGACATTTTGTCCTAAAAGTGTAATCTTTTTGTACTTTCCTTCTGCAATCAACTCTTTTATTTCTTGCAAGATGTTGCTTTCCTGTCTTGATTTCTCTCTTCCCTTAACATAAGGTACGATACAATATGTGCAAAAGTTATTGCACCCTTGCATTATGTTTACCCAAGCATTTTCACCGCTTGTTCTCTTATATGGAAGCATCTCATCTATATCACCTTCCTCAAGTATTTCAAGTTGTCTTCCCTTTTTTACAGCTTCAATAAAAAAGCCAAGCCTTGACAAATTGAATGTGCCAAGCACTATATCTACAAAAGGAAATGTATTCATAAGTTTCTGTGCTGTTTGTTCTTTTTGTGTCATACAACCTAGAACGGCTATAATAAGATTTTTGTTTTTCTTTTTAAGTCGCTTTAAATTCCCAACATTACCAAAAACCCTATCTTCTGCCCCTTCTCTAATTGCACATGTATTAAACACAATTATATCAGCATCTTCTCTTTTATCACAAGCTGTATACCCTAGATTCTCAAGTATTCCTGCTATCTTTTCAGACTCGTGTACATTCATTTGGCATCCGTATGTAACTATAAAATATTTCACTTTATTTCTCCATTATTAATTTTTATATCGACATATAATTATATAGACATATATTGCAATTATACTATAATAATGAAAAATTTTCAAATAAAAAATTATTATATAAATAATTTATTTATAATTAAACATAATAACCTCGATGAAAAAATTTATTAAGGTTACGCTGATTATATTTTTTATTCTTCTTTTGGCTACGCTTGTTGGTCTTGGCTTTTATATTTCATCAATTTATATCAACGCAAGAGCTATGAAGTTAAATGAAGACATCCTAAGTTCTCCTTACATATCCGTTCAGGTTTATGACAAGGAAAATAAACCTTTAAAAGAAGATAATGAAATCAACAGGAATTTTGCAAAAATTGATGAGCTTTCAGCTGATACCAAGAATGCCTTTATTTCAATTGAAGATAAATCTTTCTATAGTCATCATGGTGTGAATTACAAAAGAATTGCAAAAGCAATGCTCAACAACATCAAGTCAAGAAGTCTTAAGGAAGGTGCTTCAACAATCACACAACAACTTGTGAAGAATACACAGCTCACAAGCGAAAAAACATTTGAAAGAAAAATAAAAGAAGTTGCGCTGGCTCAAAAAATTGAAGCAAAATACAGCAAAGACGAAATCTTGCAAAATTACTTAAACATCATTTACTTTGGCAATAATTGTTATGGCATTGAAAATGCTGCCAATTATTATTTCTCAAAGCATGCGAAAGAGCTAAATTTAGAAGAATCGGCGATGCTTGCTGGGCTTATTAAATCGCCTGCAAAATACTCGCCTATCAGAAATAAAGAAAACTGCATAAACAGAAGAAATCTTGTTTTGAGCGAAATGTATAAAGATGAAGTCATTTCGACTGAAGATTACAACAAAGCTAAAAACTCACCGCTTAATCTATCTATAAATAATGAACGAAAAAACAAGCTTAATTCATATAGCCAAGCTTCTATTGATGAGGCTGAAATGATTTTAGGCTTGCCAGCAAGGCAAATCGCTTTAAAAGGTTATAAAATTTATACATATCAAAATCACGACAAGCAAGAAGCTTTAGAAAATGCTATTAATTCACAAAATTTAGAAACCGATTCTGCTGGTATTGTAATCAATAATTCAAATCATTCAATTGAAGCTTATATTGGTGACAGCATTTTCAAAATTTTAGATGCAAAAAGACAGCCTGGCTCTTGCATTAAACCTATCCTCGTTTATGCCCCTGCTTTGAATGAAGATATAATTTATCCTTGCAGTCAAATCTTAGATGAAAAAACATCAATATCAAACTATACACCTAAAAATGTTGGAAATGTCTATAGAGGATATGTAAGCGCAAGAGAGGCATTGTCAAAATCTATCAACATCCCCGCAGTAAAAGTGCTTTCTTATCTTGGGATAGATAAAGGAAAAGCTTATGCCGAAAACATGGGAATTACTTTTGATGAAAAAGATGACAGCTACACTCTTGCACTTGGTGGCATGACTTATGGTGTGAATTTGCAACAACTTGCTGGAGCTTATTCAACCTTTGCAAATAATGGGTATTATGCAGCACCTAAATTTGTTTCATTTATAACAGACAAGAATAACCGCTTGGTTTATATAAACAAGCCAAAAGCTCAACAAGTTTTAAGAGAAGATTGTGCATATCTTATTACTGACATGTTGAGAACATGTGCAACAAGTGGAACTGCAAAAAAACTAGCCTCTCTAAACATGGACATTGCTTCTAAAACAGGAACTGTTGGGAAATCGAACTCCAAAGAAAACTTAGACGCGTGGAACATTTCTTACACAAAAGAACAAACTTGCGGAATTTGGATTGGGAACTTAGACAACACCCCAATAAATTATGCAGGAGGCAATCAGCCAACAGAAATAGTCAAACAATACTTTGCATCTGTGAAAGACAATTCAACTTTTACCACTCCAGAAAGCATAGTTGAAAAGAATATTGATGGAACAGAACTTAGCGAAAATCACAGAATTGTTCTAGCAAATAATTACATTCCAGAACGATATACACAAAAAGAAATCTTTTCTATTTTCAATTTGCCTAGTGATGTTTCAAATAAATTTACAAGTATGCCAAAAACTGACTTTAATAGCAAAGTAGAAAACAATAAGGCAATTATTTCATTTAATGCGAAAGATTATGTAACCTATAATTTTAAGGCAAATGATAAGGTTTTAAAATCTATATCAAATAAAAATGGAGAGCAAATTGTGACTATAGACTTGTTGACTCCAAAACAGACAATAACTATTGATTACTTCTATACTCTTTCTCCAGAAATCAACAACACTGACAAAATAAACTTTATAAAAACAAATAAAACAAACATTAGTAAAGATAAGTGGTTTATTTAAAATAGTCGCTTAATCTATATATTGTATGTATTATAAAATACATACTACTTAATAATGTATATTGTGCATTACATACAAGCTCAGAAACGAACTTTAATTAATAATTTTACAAACAAAAAAGATAATGTATTATCAACATTATCTTTTTTATTTTATATAGTTTCTAAGGCTATAAGTTTTTAAAAACTTTTTATATCCTATTCTTCATCTTCTGTTTGTTCACTGTTTAGGTTTGCAACACCTATTCCATAAGCTGCTTTAACCTTGTCAAAAATCTCATTGTAAATTTCTTTATTTTGATCAAGATAAACTTTTACATTTTCCTTACCTTGCCCAATCTTTTCATCATTATAAGAGAACCATGAACCTGATTTCTTTATAATATCTTTTTCAAGTGCAAGGTCAATAACACAACCTACTTGGCTTACACCTTGTCCATAAACAATATCAAACTCTGCTGTTTTGAATGGAGGTGCAAGTTTGTTTTTAACAACTTTTACAACAGTTCTATTTCCTATTATGTTGGTTCCATCTTTTATTGTATCTTTCTTTCTTACATCCAATCTTATGCTGGAATAGAATTTTAAAGCTTTTCCGCCTGTTGTTGTTTCTGGTGAGCCAAACATTACCCCAACCTTTTCACGAAGTTGGTTGATAAAGATAACTGTAGTGTTGCTCTTATTGATGATCCCTGTCAATTTTCTTAGAGCTTGGCTCATCATTCTTGCCTGCAATCCTACATGATTGTCACCCATTTCGCCATCAATTTCAGCCTTAGGCGTCAATGCTGCAACTGAGTCAACAACGACAATATCAACGGCACCTGATTTTACAAGGCTTTCACAAATATTCAAGGCTTGCTCTCCATTGTCTGGTTGTGATACAAGAAGGTCACTCAAAACAACACCGAGCTTTTCTGCGTAAATAGGGTCAAGAGCATGTTCTGCGTCTATAAAAGCTGCTGTGCCACCTTTCTTTTGTGCTTCAGCGATAATATGCAATGACACTGTTGTTTTACCTGAAGATTCTGGTCCATAAATTTCAATAACCCTTCCTCTTGGTATTCCACCTATTCCTAAAGCTATATCCAAAGTCAAGCATCCTGTTGGTATAACATCAATTGGTTCATTAACTCTGTCGCCTAGCTTCATAATAGCACCTTTCCCATATTGCTTTTCTATTTGAAGCAAAGCTTGATCTAATGCTTCTTTTTTGCTATCTTTTTTCAAGTCTTTCTTTTCCATATTTTCCCCTTTATAAATTTATAATTAAAGGCAATCTTTATTAAATCATTTTGCCCATATCCATATTCAATTTTAGCAAATTTCGCCAGATTTGTAAAACATAATTAAAAAGATAAATCATTTTGTCTTAATTTTTTTGCTAAATGAAATAACACCGCATTTTTTGCCATTTCTATGCAAGCGCACTTGTCAGCCTTGAATGAATTTTTAAATATATGCACTTCAAAAGTGTCAGCTATTGCAAAAACAAATTCAAGCGCACCATCCTTATATCTTCCGCTCATAACCAATGCAATATCAGATTTTGCATCTTTTAAAAATTCCATGGTTTTATTATACAATGTTTCATTATCTATGTAATCAACTTTTTCAAATACCACTTTCTTTAAGTTTGTTTCAAATTCTTCATCACTTTCAAGCAAGCTGTTGACAAGTTCCCCTTTTGTGATATTCTCACAAATTGCCAAGCTCTTGCCTCTTAATGCAAGCATTTTGCGGATTATTTCAGGCAAATACATATAATTTTCGCTGTAAACATATTGCTTAAATGCTGTAGCAATTTTCACTTGATTGTCATCTATAAGTGTAGATTGTCCATTGTAACATATAATTAAGTCACATAGCAAATTATCATAAATTATTTTATATTTAAAGCCAGGTATCTCTTGGCGAAGCTGCTCAAGTTTGTTTATCACTTGTTGTTGAGGCAAGCCAAACAAGTGAAACTCGCAATATTTTTTATCTTGGCTTTTTGTAAAGACTTTATTTAAAAGCTCCAAATCAGACTCTAATGGCATAAAAATTATATTATAGCCATTCTGATTAAAAACAGCAATTTGCTCCTCTACAATCGTTTTTTTATTGCCAAGATGCTCTATATTTCTTATGATAAGATTGTCCAGATTATCATTGTTACAAAAAACAATAAGGTTTTTATCTTTTTCAATAAATGGTCTATCTAGGACAAAATCTTTTATATCAAAGCTCTGTATGTCTATCATATTATAGGCACAAACTTTGTAAAATTTGTTGAAATCAAATTTAAATTGTCCATCTAAAACATCTTTTGAAAAAATAAAAACCTTATATTCCATTTTTCCCTCTTAAGAATTTCAAAACAAATTTTTGCACTATTTAATCCAAGCAAACATTTGTTTTTTCTGTTGTCACTCTTTTAAATTTTCTTTTGACTTTTTTGAAGTTTTGTTTGAAGTTTTTTCAGTTTGAACTTCTTGATTGCTTTGATTATCTTCATTGTTTTCTTTTACTTCATCATTCAAACTTTCTTCACTAGCAACTGCCTCTTGAGATGATTCATCATTATTGACAAAATTGTCATTTTTCTCTGTTACAAATAACTTCCTATTTCTAACGAGGTAGCTTACTCCTGAATAAATTGTCATAAATGTTGCAATTACAAAGATTATCATTAATATGAATCTTACAATTGCAATAGCTTTATTTTCAATTTGTGCTGGTGTCACAATATCTGTCATGACAAAAGCAAATGCCATATACAAAGTTACTGAAACATATTGAATAGTGGCTTTTATCTTTCCACCCTTATCTGCAGCAAGAACTACGCCTTTTGCTGCTGCAATTTGTCTTAAAGCGCTGATAATAAATTCACGCGCAAGCATTATTATTCCACATACTATTCCAAGCCATGATGGATATATAATTGGTTCTGCACCTACAACTGGAGCTGCTACAATCAAAATTATTCCTGTCATAATTAAGACTTTATCAGCTATCGAATCAAAGAACTTTCCTAAGTCTGTAACTTGATTGTTCTTTCGTGCCAAATAGCCGTCAACAAAATCTGTCAAACATGCTATTATAAAAATTATTGTTGCTACAAGTCTTCCGTATGGAATAAAATCTGCTAAATAGAAAAATACTATTACAGGTATAAGTAGCAATCTTACCAATGTTATTTTATTTGGTGTATTCATATAATTTCCCCCTTAAAATCGCTGCCATCAAAGTCTGTTATTCTCACCTTTACAAAGCTTTGACAACTTATATTACCATTATCCACAAAACATACATTAAAGTCAACTAAAGGTGACATTTTTTTGCTATGTCCTGTAAATTCTCCTGTATTTTCATCGAATGAATCGACAAGCACCTCAATTTCTTGACCAATCAACTGTGCTGCTTTTTTCTCAACTATCGTCTTTTGCAAGTTTGTTATCTTTTTTGTTCTATAACTCTTTATGTATTTATTTATCTGTTTTTTCATATAGAAGCTTGCAGTGTTTTGTTCTCTTGAATATGGGAAAAATCCTGCATAATCAAATTCCGCTTCTTCAATAAACTTGCAAAGTTTTTTAAATTGTTTCCGTGTTTCTCCAGGATAACCAATTATAAATGTTGAACGCAATGCTATTTCTGGATAATTTGTTTTTATTTTTGCAATAAGTTTTCGTGTGTCCTCTTCATTCAATCTTCTTCTCATGCTTGTCAATATTTCATCATCAATGTGTTGCAATGGTATATCTATGTATTTACACATCTTTTCATTTTTTGAAATATATTCAAGCAATTCGTCACTGACTTTTTCTGGGTAAGCATAATGAAATCTTATCCATTTTAAATCTTTTATCTTTGATAATTTTTCACAAAGATTTATTAAAGCATTTTCTCCGTATAAATCTTCACCATATCTTGTTGTATCTTGAGCAACCAAAATTATCTCTTGAACACCACGGGATACAAGGTTTTTGGCTTCATCAACAAGGTCATCCATGTCGTAGCTTACATATCTTCCCCTAATTCTTGGGATAGTACAGTAAGCACAAACATTATTACATCCATCTGCTATTTTTAAATATGCAAAACTTGGACTGTTTGTCAAAACTCTTTCAAATTTTTTCGCTGGCTTTGTTAGCTCAACATCATACAGTTTTTCGATTATTTGGCAAACATTATCATTTTCTCTTAACTTCATGAAATAGTCAATGGTTGGGAAGTTTTCCTTCATTGAATTATAATTTCTTTCAGGAAAACATCCGCTTACTATAACCTTTTCAATTACACCGTTTTCTTTCAGTTTTTCCATTTCAAGAATATTCATTATCGCTTCTTCTTGAGCTGGCTGAATAAATGCACATGTGTTTACGATTACTATATCTGCCCCTTTGACATCATCAGTGATATGAAAACCATATTCCTTAATTCGTCCCAGCATCTTCTCTAGGTCTACTTTATTTTTATCACAACCTAAGCTTATTGCAGAAACTATCTTATTTTTTAACTCTTCTTTAGTCATAAATATCTCCAAATATTGAATAGAATTCATCTATCGTTATATAAACAGAACGCTGTTTTGATCCTTCCGCACTTGATATATAACCCCTCTCTTCCATCTGATCAACTATACGAGCTGCTCTTGGATAGCCTATTGACAATTTTCTTTGAACCATGGTTGTAGATGCTACGCCATTATCAATACATATCTTCAAAGCTTGTGGCAACAATGGATCAACTCCATTATTTTCTCCGCCACCATTATTTGATGCTTTATTAGGATTGTTTATTGCATTGTTTGCTTCCTCATCAAATATCTCTTCATTGTTTGCTGTTATAAAGTTGACAATATCTTTTGTTTCTGGAGTATCTATAAAGCATCCTTGCAATCTTGCTGGCTCTGCATCTGCTGGTTTATAAAGCATATCACCATAACCAAGCAATTTTTCAGCACCTGTCATACCTAAGATAACTTCGCTATCGACTCTGCCTGCAACCTTAAACGCTATTCTTGCTGGCAAGTTTGCCTTAAGTGTTCCTGTAACTACATCTGTTGAAGGTCTTTGGGTCGCCAAAATCAAGTGAATTCCTGCAGCTCTCGCTTTCCCTGCAAGTCTTCTAATCTTATCTTCAATTTCATTTTTTGCAACAGCCATAAAGTCGGCAAACTCATCAAAGATTATCACGATATAAGGCATTTTTCTTACTTTGTTTTGAAGAACTTTGTCAATCTTGTTGTATTCACCTATATTACGAACCCTCTCTTCAGAGATAAGTTTAAATCTTCTTTCCATCTCATCTACTGCCCACTGCAATGCGTTGACAGCTTTTGTTGGGTCAGTTATGACTCTTGGAACAACCATATGAGGCAATCCTTCATACATTGAAAGCTCAACTTGTTTAGGGTCAATCATAATAAACTTGACTTCATCAGGAGAAGCTTTGTAAAGAATTGATGTTATGATTGTGTTTAAGCACACACTCTTACCAGAACCAGTTGTACCTGCAACAAGAAGATGTGGCATCTTTTGTAGGTTGCAAATTCTAACATTTCCTGTAATATCTTTTCCAAGAGCAAAAGTCAATGGTGATGGGCTCAAAGTGAACTCTTTAGATTGCAATACATCTTTTATTGATACTTTTGCAACCTTATTGTTTGGCACTTCTATACCGACAATACTTCTTCCTGGAATTGGTGCTTCAACTCTTATTTGTCCATTTGCAGAAAGAGCATATGCAATATCCGCATCAAGAGATAAAATACGCTTTACTGAAATTCCTTCTGGCATTTCAATTTCATATCTTGTGACTGTTGGACCAATGACAACATTTTGTACTTTCGCTGGTACTCCGAAATTTTCAAGAGCATTTTCTAGCGCCACCCTCTTCATTGGTATCTCTTCATTAAACATTGACAAATCATCTGATTTGGTTGTAATTAAATCCAAAGGTGGGCGTGTATATTTGTAAGGTTTAATTTTTTCTGGTGGTTTTTCTTCATCAAGTTGAACAAACTTCTTTCTCTTTTCCATTTCATCCATAGGGCGAGTTGGTCTTTCTAAGCCCTCTTGTCGCATAGCTGACCTATCAAGTCCTTGTCCCTCTTGTCGCATTTGGTTTCTATCAAAGCTGTTTGTTTGTCTAGCAAGATTGTTTCTATCATTTCTATCAACCAAATTATTGTTTCTATTTAAACTGTTTTCTTGTTCTTTTTTGCTTTCTTCAATAGCATTGATTCTTTCACGCTCTCTAATAAGATTTATATCATTATTTTCATCATTATCATCATCGTCATCAACATTATTTCTTAAATTCAAATTATCTCTATCAAATGATGCTCTATTTAAATCTCTATTAATTGATGAGCTGTCTTTTTCGTTTGACGAAGCACCACTACTTGAAGTGCCACTACTTATTGAATTATAGTCAATATAATCGCTATAATTTGATTCTGCTTGTTTTTCAATATCATCTTCGCGTTCGATTTTCTCTTGTTCTACAACCTGTCTAATAATATCTTCTGCCTCACTTGTTATCTCTTCAGGTTTCACATCTGGAAGATTCCCCCTGCGTAAAGCTTGCGACTGTGACAAATCATAGCTTTCTTCATGGACAAAAGAAGAAGGTTTTATCTCCTCATTATTCTTCATTGCTTCAATGTTTCTATTGATTTCATTTATTGTCACATTATTGTTTGGAATGCTGTTTGTAATTGGTTTTTGTGGTGCATTTGAAAAACTGCTGTTCATATTCATTTGTGAATATGAGCTTTGCATATTTGGTTGCATTGGCTGAGTTTGTCTTGGCTTTGGTTTATGGTCCATAAATTTTTCTATATCAACCTTTGGTGGCGACAGTAGGTACTCTCTAATTGACATCCCTTCTGGAACTTTACCTTTTGCTTCCTTTTCTTCTGGCAATTTCAACTCATTTTTTGCATATTGGTTTGATTGATACCCGCCAACAAGACCAAGTTTTTCCCTTGCTGATAACTCCTTCTTTTCTTCCTCTTCCCTATTGCCTGCAAGCATTACATTGACTCTTGGCATTTCCTTTCTATAATCATTTTCAAGATTTCGTTGAGGTTGTCTAGGGTTGTTTATTACACTTTCTTTTTTCTCTTTTATTTGAAGCTTTATTGGCTTTTGTTCGTTTGCTGTTTTTCTTAATGAAATAACCGCTTCAACAAAGAATGCAACACAAGTTATGAATGCAACTGCCAAAACAACATATGTTGCTGGCAAGCCCATCAAATATGCAAGAGAAGCTGGAATAAATCCAATAATCATTCCACCTGCAGTGATTTGTTTTGTGTAGTTTAAGGCTATATAACTTCCATAGCTAAGGTTGCTTGGAGAACCGATTATAATAAGTTGAATTATAGACAAAAATAACACCAAGCTTAAACTTAGAAAAATTGCATATTTTTTTGGCATAACATACTTTTTGTTATTAAGAAGTGCAAGCGCTATAATAAAGCCTAAAACAGAAAGCGGATAAACAAATATTCCAAGAATCCCTAAAAAGAAATATTGCAAATCTGGAACTATCTTTGTAACTGAAAATAAAAATACAAAGGTAGACAAAGCAAGTATTATCCACCCTGCAACTTGTTTTAAATTACTATTCTTATTTTTCCCACTCTTATTTACTTGAAATGTAGCCATTTTTTCCCTTTTCAATATATAAAAATATTAATTTAATAAAAACCGATAATCTTATTTCTATTTTTCGCGTCTAATATACTATAGCACAAAACAAAAATATTCACAAGTATGAACTCAAATTTTTATATAATATTTTTGTAAATTTATTGTTTATTTTGTTAAAAGAAAAAAGTGAATTTTAAAGTTTTTGATTTTTTAAATATAAAAAAACACATATAAAAATGACAAATAAAAACCGATTTTTTTATTTATTCAATTTTATACATGTTTTAATTTTAATTTTGTATTTATTTTTTTGTTATATATTTATACCTATTGTATCGCTTACAGTGGTTAAAGAGAAGTTGTTAGTTTGGAAATAATCAATAATCTTAGGCAATGCTTCAACAGTATTTTTTGTTGGATGCATCAAAATCAAATCTCCACCTTTTGCATTTTTAATAGCCCTTGAATAAATTAAATTTGTATCATGGTCGCGCCAATCTATCGTATCGCGAGTCCACATTATTGTATGATATCCTAAGGACGAAGCACAAGAAACTGTAAGTTTGTCGTACGCGCCACTTGGAGGTGCAAACAAATTCATTTCAACACCAAGTAGTTCTTTCACAATTTTATGAGTAGTGCTTATTTCATTTAAATTGCCTGCTTCATCCAGCTTATTGTGGTCTTTATGATGATATCCATGATTTGCAAGTTCATGTCCAGCTTCATAAATTTTAGTTAAGTAATCTTCATTCAAAACCGCCCATGTCCCGCCAATAAAAAATGTAGTCTTTACATTCTTCTCTTCCAAAATCTCAATCATATCATCAAGATATTCTGTCCCCCAATAAACATTTATCATCAAACTTACCTTATTGGATGATGTATCTCCATTATAATACACCCCACTCACTGCACTTGTAGGCATTGCATTCACTCCTGCGTAGATAGCAAATGCACCAATAACTCCAACTATGATTGCAATGGCAAGATTGCTTGCCCAGCGTCTAACCTTAAAAACTGCAAAATGTATCTTTTTCATACTTCACTATATTCTTGAAAACAAAAATTTATGACATAAATTAAAATATATTTCATGAAAAATATACACATAAATCAATCATTTATTTAAACATTGATATAGACTATGATATATCCAAATTTGATAATCATTTTTAACATTCTAAGTGAATTTAAGCAATGCACTTCCATTGCGTCATTGCATAAATGCACATATACATCATTTTCGCTTAAACGAAGTTACTTTAGCACACTTGGCTAAGCTTTTACTAACAAACTTTTTACTTATTAACCTTGATTTCTATTAGACATTATGATATAATAAAATCATTAAAGAAAAATTGTTTTCAAAACATTTTAAGGAGGTTTTTATGTCTTCAAGAGATACAGAAAGCAAGGTGAACTTTGCGAGCGTAGTTTTGGGTGGAACAATACTTTTGATTGGTGCGACTGCTGGTATATGTATGATTGTAAATAATAGTCAAAATGATAAAGCTATCGCTTCTGAAAAAGCTCAATTTGAAGAACTGCTTGCCATGGATGCAAATGTAGAAAAATTTAACCTTTCAAACTTTGATTGGTTAAATGAAAATAGCGATTATTTCTTTGTTTTTACTGGCGACGCATTGAAAAAAGATAATCAACCTATAGAATTCATTTCGTCTAAATATAAAATTTCACAAGAAAACTATAACAGTATGGTTGAATATTTAAACACTGTTGAAGGAAAAAATCATAAAGATTTATACTCAAAACTTTTAGAAATCGTTTTGGAAAGTGAATTAGTTGATTGTAGTAAAGCTGAAGCCTTGCCTGCCGCTGTATACAATCAAGAAAGCGGAGATATTACCGCTATAAGAAGTATTACAAAACCAGTTATTAATAGAAAAAATAGCACTGTAGAATATACAGTAGAACTTATGCAACTTAACCTTCAAGATAAGTACAAAAATACAATAAACTTTACGACGAAAAAAGTAAGTATGCCTTTAACCAAAGATTTAGAAAAGCACCCTACTGCAGCTTTTCTTGCGGGTAAAGAAGATTGTAAAGTATCAACTATAGATAAAAGCTCTGTTGAATTAAACAATAATGATTATTTCGTTTTAGCTGACGAAGAAGTTGAAATGTAATAAATTAAAATTATAAAAATTATAAAAGAAAGAGAGTCATTACAACAGATATTCTCTTTCTTTTTTCTTGTGTATATAATATGTTATAAGTGCAACTATTATTGCAATAACCTCAATCAAATCTAAAAGTGCAGTTGTATACACTTGATTTAAGATTGCATAGAATACTAAAATTGCATTTGGCAAAAGCATTAAATAGCGAACAAGTTGCATATTTTTTACCCACATGGCTATTGTAAACAAAATCGGTGTTATTATTACGATGATATCATAATAACTTTTAAAGAATATCACACCTATTGTTATATAGCATGCTGAAAAAATTAAGATTAAATAAATAGGTGGCGTTTTATCTTTTCTTTCATATAAATACAATACCAATACTCTTAAAATTGAAATAAATGTGTTCAATCCAGCTACTAAAGCTCCGTTTACAATAAACGAAAGTCCATAAAACACATTTGCAATAATTTGTATAAATAAAAAATGTTCCTTATTCATTAAAAAATAAGAAATAACCACAAGAATTAATGCTATTCCTCCAAAGATTTGAGCAAGTATAAAATTCATATCTTTATTTTATCAATTTTATTCAAATAAGACAACCTTTTTATAATAAAAAACACCTTAATTAAGGTTAAGGTGTCTTATTCATTTTCATTGTCTTTTTCGTCATTGAATGTTTCTTCTTTGCCGTCTTCATTAAATTTTCTTCCTAACGCCTCTTTTACATTATTTATAAAATTTGAGTCTTTTATAAACTTATTTGTTAATTTATCTTTCTTCATATTGTCAAATACATTAGGATTTGCGACAATTGCGTCAATTAAAAAATTCTCATCACTCTTTAAATTTATTCCTACAAAGGCAAAAGCTTTTTCATCTTCTTTTATTGCTCGTAAAGCTAAATCTTTATCATTCTTTAATTGGGAAGAAGCATAAAATAACAGGTTGCCATTTTTAGAAACGACATTATCCATTATAAATTTATTGCTTTTAATAGATTCACTTGCATTTTGAATTAAAAATGGATCTTCTTCTAAAACTTTCAACATAAATTCCTGATCTCTAGCAAGTTTTTTGCACGCATCGTAATTCAATAACCCTTTATTTTCTATCACAAGTCTATGCATAAACTTGTCATCATTCAACACTTCAGATGAAGCGTAGTTGATTGAGTAGTTATCTTTTTTCACAGCCTCTTCAACTACTTCCTTGTCGTTTTGCAGAATTGGATCTGAAAATTCAAGTATACTACATACATTTTTAGTAAAACTTGCACCATCAAAATCTCTTATCAATTCCAAAATGAATTGTTTGTCCGCTTTTAATGATTGATCAGCATATTTTAAAGATGCAGGCTGATTTAATACTGCAATCTTAACAACCTCTTTATCTTTTGCAAGACTTTTTGAAGCCTGTGAAAGTGCAACGCCCTCCAAAGAAGAATCACTTTTAATAAGATTTATCAATTTTTCTTTATTATGTATTTTCATATTCCCCTCAACCTATAGGAATATCATACTGCAAATTGCTTTAAAAGTCAATATAAAAGAAAAAAAGAAGGCTGAAAATACAATTTACAAATTATACTATTGTTTAATAAAAAATATCAAATAATATAGGTAACAAAAACTTAAAGTATAAATTTAAACAAATAAATTTTTCGAGAGAGTTGCATAATACAAATATCTACAGAAATAAAGGGTAAAAGAAATAAAGGACAGATTACAAAACTTTTCCAGCACAGCATGTATACTGGACTGGAAATAAATATATTAAGGATTTTAGTTGTATGGCATAAAAAAA
>CAKNRR010000003.1 GCA_930990975.1 uncultured Clostridia bacterium
TCATTGCAAGCCATGCTAACTTCCCTGGCGTGTCGATTATGTATGGATTGCTTGCGTTGTTTGGATTGCTTGGCACTCTTAAACTTGGCGACTCTGTATGGTTTGCCCATGTGTCTTGCCAGTGTGCATAAAGGAAATGATTATCTGCTGTCTTTACTTGAGTTGTTGGTAATACTTGAGTTCCTGCACTTTTATCTGTATACCAACCTATGAATATATATCCTGCTCTTGTTGGAATTGGCAAATCTCCATAAGTGCTATCATAGGTTACAGTCTTTGTTGTTGGGTTGACTGTCCCTCCTTGTCCATTTGGATAAAATGTTACTATATAACTTGCTGGTGTCCATTGTGCCACCAATGTATGGTTGCTTGCTGTCTTTACTGTCGTGGTTGAGGTTATCTTTGTTCCATTTAATGTCCAGCCTGTAAAGTTATATCCTGTCCTTATTGGAGTTGGAAGATCTCCGTAAGCGCTATCATATTTCACACTCTTTGTCGTTGGTGATACTGAACCTCCATTGGCATTGAATCTTACTGTATAACTGTTGGCTGTATAGTCGGCTGTCATTGTTACTTTCCCACTATTGGTTGATGATAGATTTTTAAAATATGTATTCTTTGTCTTTGTTGTCCCATTCCATGTAGTATTACAGTTGTTTGTGCTTGTCCCTATTCTTGCTGTTGTTGAATTAAAATTGCTACCGCTTGCTGTCCAACCTGAGAAGGTATAGCCTGTCGGCGGTTTAGGGTTTGGCACATTTAATGCTGTGTCATACTGAGTATTGTTCGTTGGTGAAGAACCTGACCATGAACCATTGCCTAAATTAAAGTTTATACTGTAGCTTATTGGTATCCAATATGCGTATAGAGTGTCGTTGGCTGTTGTATATGTCAATTTTCCGCTTACAAAATTCCCGTTTGAATTTATTATTTGAGTGCCTTTACCTTCAGTATCTGTATAGTATCCTTGGAATATATATCCAGTTCTTGTTGGCTTTGTTATTGCAGAAATCGAAGTTGTCCCTGCACTATTTGAATACCATCCTGTATTGTATTTTAAATATATTGTGATTGTTCCATTTGAACCACTTTGCTTATTTAAATTTATTGTATATATTTTAGGTGTCCAATAGGCGTAGAGAGTATCACTTTCTGCAATATATGTATTACTACCCACTATTTTCCCTGTTGAATCAATTATCTTTGTTCCATTGCCACTTTTTTCTGTGTAATATCCTTGAAAAGTATAGCCCGTCATTGTTGGTTTGCTTATTGTAGATATTGATGATGTTGCCCCACTATTTGAATACCAGCCTGTGTTATATTTTAAGTAGATTGTACTTGTTCCTCCACTTCCGCTTTGCTTATCTAAATTTATTGTATATGTATTTGCTGTCCAATTGGCAATTAATGTTACATACCCTCCATTTGAAGAAGTTAGGTTGTTAAACCCCATATAAGAGCCATAATATACTACAGTGTTAGAATTTGTCCATGAATTTGTTGCGACATTTTTTGTACTACCATATTTTGCCGTAGATGTATTTATTCCGCTTCCTGTCCACCCTTTGAATGAATATCCTGTTTTTGTTGGATTTCCTACATTAAATGCTGAATCATAGGTCGCACTGGTTGGATAATAGTTATATGTTGAACTTTTACTCCCTCCATTTAAATTATAACTTACTGAATATGTATTGGGAGAAAAATAAGCATTGACATGCTTTACAGTGTTAAAATTATCCCAACGACCTATAGTAATTTTCCATGATGGTCGACTAACCAATCCATCCACACTATAATTGTCTTCAGGAATTTCAACTCGATCTCGATGATACCCAGTCGCAGGAGATGTGGAAATAGAAACTGTTAATGTATCGCTTCCAGGTAAAATGCCACTATAAGGATCCAAATCTTTTGCTTCTATCGGATTTCCATTTGTTGCTGTAGAATTCCAATTGACATCCCCACCTTTAACTGTCAAAGTTAATGAGCCTTTGCCTGATTTTACCTCTCCATAAATTTCAAGCGCTCCAGCAGAAGAATCATAAGTTGAATAAGATAACATTATTGATCCGCTTATTAAAAGCAATAGACATGATATTAAAATAATCAACAAATATCTTTTTGTTATTTTTAATTTATGCATTCTTTTGCCTCCAAAATAACACTATTAAAAACGACTTTTTTGTTCAAAAATTTGTATCTAAATTAATAATGAAACTTAATATTATTCAAAATGTTTGTTATTATAATTTTACCCCAAATATAGCGTTTTGTCAAGACTTTTTTACAAATATACAAAGCATAACAGACATTACAAAAAAATAGGGCTTTAACTTCCCTATTTTAATTTAATACTATAAAATCATAGTCTAATTTTTAACTATATCATAGCCATCTTTTTTATCATTAATTGTAAAACCAAGTTTTGAAATTTCATTTCTTAAATTGTCAGCTGTCTTAAAATCTTTGTTAAGTTTTGCTTGCCATCTCTTTTCTGCCATATCCTTTATTTCTTGTGGCACTTCTTCCTTTTCAACATTAAAATTTAAGCCAAGCACGCTGTTGAATTTCATGATTAAATCATAAACATCTTTGCTCTTTGCTTCTTTCAAAAGCTTTTGACAAACCGCCAAAGCTACTGGCATATTAAGGTCATCATTGATTGCATTTAAAAAGTCTTCTTCGTATTGTTTTATTGTTTGTTCATTTAGCTTATATGTCCCGTTTTTATGTTCGTTGACAGCAGCCTTGAAATTCTTAAGCGAATTTTTAGCTGACAAAAGTGAATCATAAGTGAAATTTTGCTGTTTTGAATAATGTGCCATAAAATAGAAATACCTAAAATCTTCTGGGCTAAAGCCATTGTTTTTAAGGTCTTCTAATGTAAATACATTATGCAAACTTTTGCTCATCTTTCCGCCATCTATTTGCAAAAACTCAAGATGCATCCAAAAATGCACAACCTTATGTCCTTCAAGGCAATCGCTTTGTGCTATCTCATTTTCATGATGTATTGTTTTATGGTCAACACCACCTGTATGAATGTCAATATAATCTCCAAGATATTTTTTCCCTATTGCAGAGCATTCAATATGCCAACCTGGATAGCCCATACCCCAAGGACTTTCCCATTGCATAATATGTTCTTTTGGTGCTTTAATCCACAATGCAAAATCAGCTGGATGGCGTTTTTCGCTGTCGACCTCAATTCTTGCCCCTGCTTTTTTGCTGTTTACATCCATTCCAAGTTGACCATATCCACCAAATTTAGAGATGTCAAAATATACACCTTTGCTTGTCAAATAAGCATATCCTTTGTCAAGAAGCCCTTGAACAAAATCTATAATCTCTGGAATTACAGTAGTTGCTGGACAAATATGTTCAGGCAAATCAACATTTAATGACTCGACATCTTTCATGAATATATCAGTATAAAATTTTGCAATTTCCCATGGAGTTTTGTTCTCTTTTTGGCTGGCAACAAGCATTTTATCTTCGCCTTCATCTGCATCACTTGTAAGATGTCCAACATCAGTTATATTCATCACTCCATCTATTTTATAGCCGTTATATTTCAATGTTCTTCTTATATTATCCATAAAAAGATAGGCTCTCATATTCCCTATGTGTGGATATGAATAGACTGTAGGCCCACATGAATACATCTTCACTATATCAGCATGTGGCTTGAATTCTTCTTTTTTCTTTGTAAGTGAATTATAAAATTTAAGCATATTAACCCTCTTTTTTAAAAAGTAAAGATGAACTCTTTACCTTTTCTTTCTTCTATATTTATATGTTTTTTCTTTTTGAATTGCAAACATTTTGAATTGATTGCGACATCTGACCGCCACCTAATGCAAAGACAAGGGTTATTGAAAATGTAATAATCAAATTCAAAAATGACATGTTTGATGTCTATTTAAAGCAATTTTAATAAAGCACATTTAAAACTTTTAAATCAATTTATTTAAAAACATATTTAACACATCAATGGCATTATCAACTTCAACTGAAGTATTCCCTAAACTCTTATCAAGTTCTTTTAAATACAAATTCAGTTCCTCTCTTCCCTTATCTGTAAGTTCGACCATACGACATCGTCTATCAAAGTTTGATTTCTTTATCACTATACAGCCGTCTTTTTCTAACTCAGCAGTCATCAAAGCAAAATTAGTCTTTTTAATCCCCAATTTTTCTATAATCATGCTGACTGACAAATTTTGATAAATTGAGCAGAAAAATAAAATTTTAGTGCGTAGCATTCCGCCCTCTCTATGACTTTTCATAAAATTTTCTAAAAGCGCTTCAATCTCTATTAATTTTTCTACTCGTTTCATCTCATTACTCATATTAATACATCTAGTATATATAAAAAAATTGCCAAATGCAAGCATTTTTTAGTTGATTTTCAACTCGTTTATAATTAAAATATAATTATGCAAATTGAAGGACCTATTGAAGAAATCATATTTAGAAACGAACAAAATGGTTATACCGTCTTCTTAATTGATTTTAAAACCACACCAGTTGTATGTGTTGGAAAGCTTATAAATGCAAATGTTGGCGAAAATCTCTCTCTTGAGGGAGAGTTTGTTAATAATAGCAAATACGGTTATCAGTTTGCCTTTTCATCCTATGAAGTCATACTTCCAACAACACTTGCTGGAATTGAGAGGTATCTATCCTCTGGTCTTATAAAAGGTGTTGGTCCTGCCACCGCCAGAAACATTGTTCAACATTTTAAAGAACAAACCTTTGACATTATTGAAATGAGCCCATCCTCTTTGGCTGAAGTCAAAAATATCAGCATGAAAAAAGCTCTTGACATAGGTGAAAAATTCAAAGAACTAAAAAAACTGCAAAACACTGTTATGTTTTTGCAAAAATACAACATAACAACCAATATGGCACTTAAAATATATGATGTTTATGGTGCTAACACTATTGAAATTGTAAAAAACAATCCATATCGTCTTGTTGAGGATGTCGATGGCATTGGATTTTTAACAGCTGACCGCATAGCAAAAAGTATTGGCATCCCACAAAATAGCGAATATAGGGTTCGTGCTGGTCTGCTTCATTCATTAAACAATTCTGTTGAAAAAACAGGCAATACATATTTGCCTAAAAATATGCTTTTAAATCAAGCCGCCGCAATTCTAGAGCTTGACCTTGATGCCAACAAAGACCTTTATGATGACGCATTACAAGGATTAACTCTCGACAAAACTGTCATTCTTATGTGGCACGATGGTTATGAAATTGTTGTACCTTCAAAATATTATTTTTATGAAAGTGCGGTTGCTCAAAAATTGGCATTACTCAACTCCTCGACCATTCAAAAGAAACAAAATGTAGATGATGAAATAAAATTCTTTGAAGAAAGAAACAAGATTGAATTTCACGAAGAACAGAAAAACGCAATTATCAATGCAATAAATTATGGTGTGTCAGTCATCACTGGTGGCCCTGGTACAGGGAAAACAACAATAATTAAATGTATCATTGAAATTCTAAAGCAAAACAAACAAAGATTTATGCTTTTGGCCCCTACTGGAAGAGCATCAAAACGAATGTCTGATAGCACTGGCGAAGAAGCAAAAACCATCCACAGAGCTCTTGAAGTGGCTTCTGGGAATTTAGCAAACATTTCAAGATTTGTTTACAACGAAAACAACCCTTTCAAAACAGATGCAGTGATTGTCGATGAGGTTTCTATGGTTGATGTTGCACTTATGAACCATTTGTGCAAAGCTTTGCCAAGAGATTGTAAGCTGATATTAGTCGGCGACAAAGACCAGCTTCCAAGTGTAGGACCTGGAAATGTTTTGGATGACATTTTAAAAAGTGACATTATCAAAGTTTCAATGTTAACAAAAATTTACAGGCAAAGCGATGATAGTTTGATTATCACCAATGCTCACTTGATAAACTCTGGCAAGATGCCTTTTATCAACAATTCTTCCAAGGACTTTTTCTTTGAAGAAAAACAAGATTTAAACAGCATAAAAAATTCTATCGTCGACATGGTGGTAAAAAGACTGCCTAATTTCACAGGACTTGAAAGCGGACAAATTCAAGTTTTAGCACCCCTTAAAGCTGGTGTTTGCGGTATTGATAACCTTAACAGATGTTTACAAGAAAGTCTGAATCCCCCTTCCATAAAAAAAATGGAAATTCCTGTTGGCGAAACTATTTTTAGAGTTGGAGATAAGGTCATGCAAACAACCAACAACTATAATCTTGTTTGGAAAAAAATGAATGGTTTTATTGAAGAAGAAGGCGAAGGTGTGTTCAATGGAGATATTGGATATATCGAACTTATTGACTTTCAAACCAATGAAATGGTTGTCATGTTTGAAGATGGAAGACAATGTATTTATCCAAGAACTGAAATCAACCAACTTTCACTTGCCTACGCCATAACCATTCATAAAAGTCAAGGTTCTGAGTTTGATATTGTAATCATTCCAGCCATTGCTGGCCCAAGCATGATTTTGACTCGTAATTTGATTTACACTGCTGTGACAAGAGCTAAGAAAATGGTTGTCATTGTCGGAGAGCAAAAAAACTTAAAACGCATGGTTTCAAACAACTATACTGTCCAAAGATTCACACTATTAAAGGAACTTTTAGTCGCTGCAGATAAAAAAATTAAAGATTTGTATGATTAAATGCTCAAAAATTAATTATTCCTCTTAATAAACCATTTTTAGATTAAACAATTATTTTTACTAATTTGTTTTTACACTTTGCATTGCTTTTGCAAGCAAACTATTTTCACATTTCAAACAATTTTTATTCACAAAGGAAAAAGATGGGATTTTCACAAAAGATTAAAACATTTTTAGATAAAGTCTTAGATATCGTCTTCCCTAGCAACTTCAAATGTATTCTATGCAACAGGGACTTGCCACAAGACGATATGATTTTTTGTGAAGAATGTATGAAAGAAAACATATTTAATGATGGAAACAGATGCTTTACTTGCGACACTCAGATAAAAGAAGGCAATATTGTTTGTGACCACTGTAAAAAAGAAAAAAGATATTTTAAAAAATGTGTATGCCCTCTAAATTATGAAAAATTGGTAAGGAAAGCTGTGCTTAAATTTAAAAGCGACAATGCAAAATACTTGACCAAACCTTTTGCTAAACTTATCTATCAACGATTAAACGAAGAAAAAATAGATTTTGATTTGATTGTTCCAGTACCTTCCCATGCCAAAACTATCAAAAAACGAGGTTACAACCCTGCAAAGCTACTTGCTGATGAACTTGCAGTTTTAACTCACAAACCTTGCATTGAGGTTTTGACAAAGACTGTCTTAACTGAAAATCAAAAAAATTTAGATTATAAACATCGACAAGAAAATTTAAAGGACAGCATAACTTTGGCTGTCGACAAATCCATTATAAAAAACAAGAAAGTCCTGCTTGTCGATGATGTAATAACTACATGTGCAACTATCAATATATGTGCAAGTCTTCTCAACAGTGCAAAAGAAGTCTATGCTTGTGCTGTCGCAAGAAACCAACTAAGGGATTAAAATAATTTAATGATTTAATTGATTTATTATTCTATTGTGATAACATTATTTTCATCGGCGATTTTTATGTATAGCATTTGAATATTACCAGTCTTCCCTGCTCTAATGTAATATATTTAATTTACGGATCTGCTGAATGCCCAGCATTTCAATGGTGGATGTTTGCTTTGGGTATGTTATTTATTATTTTCGTTTTTACATCGCTTTGGGAATATTTTACAAGGAAAAAAGAAAACCGATAGTTTAAAACTTATTATGACTTTTACATATATTTCCCCGAAAGAAAGGCAAAAGTCGCTCTTATTACTCAAGAAAACACCATTCCAACCACACAAGAAAACTTAGAACAGAATGATGACGGCGAGCAAAAATCATAGCAATTAACAAAGCAAAAACCTACATTTTTTAACAAAAAATATAAAATAACAAATATTTTTTAAAAAAATGCTTGACAATATCACTATTATATTTTAAAATAGGAAAGTATCAAAAAATATCTCCCTATTTTTGATATATGGCCTCATGGTCAAGCGGTTAAGACATCGCCCTTTCACGGCGGAATCAGGGGTTCGATTCCCCTTGAGGCTACCAAAATAAGAAATGAAAGATTGTATAAATTTACAATCTTTTTTTATTTAATAAAATAGCTAAGAGTTGAACATCTGGGTTCTTTTGGGGGATCAGAAAATTGTTTAATTTATTGCACGAGTTTTCATTGAAGTTTCCGCAAAAAACATCCTAGATTGTTGGATTTAAGTCCAGTATCTAGGATTTTTTCAGCTTCTTTTTTGGGCAAGTCGACTAAGTTTAAGAAAACGAATGTATTTGTAGTTGGTTAATATTGGGTGTTGTTTTTAATAAAAAAGGCAATGAAATCTATCATTGCCTTTTTCGTCAAACATATTTCTTTATTTATTTTAGTTTTTGGTCTTTTTCATAAAAACTTCTTCAATAAATTGTTGTTGCTCTTCAATACATTTTCCTTCGCTTGCGTTTGCCTCTTCAATCGTCATCTCGCTCATGTATTTTCCGTACTCTTTATTATAATCAAGCGATCTCAATGGCAAACCTTTTTGCACAACTTTGCTTGGTTTTGCCACCATATATCTATAACTTTTGAATGTCTTTTGATGATATTGTCCCTCATAATCGCAAAGCACCAATGCTACATTGAAATAAGAATCACTTGAGCCACCAACCGCTTCAAGTTTCTTTGAGAAAATTTCAATTGTTTCTTCATCGCTCAATTCTTTTCCGCCATATCTTCTTACAAAAACTCCTGGCTGGTCCTCTTTAGAAAACTTTTCAATTATTAATCCACTATCATTTGCAATAACAGGTAAACCTGTCGTCTCATGATATCCTTTTGCTTTTAAATAAGCATTTTCAAGTTCAGTTTCGCCTGTTTCAGCAATATCAACATCAACTTGAATATCCTTTAAAGAGCAATAAGGCAAGCCAAGCTTATCAAAAACGCATGAATATATTGCAATCTTTCCTATATTTCCTGTTGCAATCAAAATTCTGTTTTGATTTGAAACTTCTTCATTATTTTGATATGTAACTATTTGAGTAAAGCCCTCCTCAAATTTTGGCATATTGTTTTTCAGCTTTTCTGAGTAGCGTTTTATAACACTCATAGGGTCTTCAATATAGTGGCTTTCCTTATCAGTGTTTTGTCTGTTTATAACTCGTCTTTCGCATTCCTCATCGCTAAGCAAAAATAATCTTCCTATTATTTTATACTTATATTCTTTTCCCAAATCCAAAATGGTTTTTCTATCTTTGCAAGTCAAATTGGTTGCATCAAAAATTATGTTGCAACCTTCTTGCATGCTTTCAGCAATTTTTTGATAAAGGGTTTCAAATACAATTTGATTTTCTTTGAAAGAATGATCATTTTGTATTACATTTTCTTCAAATAAATTTTTTCTAATCTTATCGCTAGAGAAAATTATTGCATTTGCTTTTTCTGCATATTCTTTTGCAAAAGTGCTCTTTCCTGAGCCAATATTTCCAATTAAAATATCTAATGTTTTCATATGTTCATTTTAGCACTCAATCTTCATTAAGTCAACTTTGATTTAGATTTTTCATCAACAAATTTTGTGCCATCTTTAATCACAATTTTGTAGCATTGCTCCTTTATTCCATCTTGCCAAACTATATTCAAATTCACCACCCTTTGATCTTTTTTTATGATTGGATAAAAAACTGCTTCTCTTGTTTTCTTACCGTCGACTTGAGAATAAAATTCTCCACCTTCAATTTTTTCGTCGCCTGCTGTGGCTATCCCCGTATCAAAATCATCAACTTCCAAAGGTGCTGTGACTTTTATGCCTATTCTATTTCCTTTTTTTTGAAAATCTCGTGCGATGTCTATATCATAAAACTCAATATATTGACCTTCTCCTCCAAAATAAGCTGTATGCGTTTGATTGTCATATTCAAAAGATAGGTTTCCACCAATGTGTTGGTTGTCGCGTTGCAAGGCGGGTTGATTCAATGTTTGTTTTCCACAAGCTGGCATAAACAAGGAAACAACTAAAACAAAAAATATAACAAAGACTTTTAATTTTTTCATAAATTTCTCCTTGTTATATTTTGCACAATTTGATATATTTCATTTAATTTTATCTGAAATTTTATTTAATTTTTATTTAAAACTATAAAAATTTATGAATTTTCTATAATTTGTTTTTGTGTGCTTTTATAATTATCTTTTTCTTCAAAAGTTTCTTGTCCTGAATCAAGAGCATCCTTCTTATCTCTATCTAAAATCATTTGCACTTTCAAAACATCTGCTCTTCTGATTGAGAATTTTGAAAAAATCATTATTGCCAATGACAAAAATATGCTACATCCGAAAAATACTATAAGCCCCAACCCATTTTGCACCGACATTGCTTGAACTGGCATGCTTGAGTCAAACTTGATTATATCAAGCAAAAAACCTATTATCAAAAGAGCTACAGAGTTTGCCAAATTATAAGTAAAAGTAAAATAACCTGTATAAGCCCCTGCATTGTTTTGCCCTGTCTTGAATATCTCCAAGGTCACACAATCCGCATACATCGAAAATGGAAGAGAATACATCGCTCCTGCACCTATCCCACAAAGCATCAAACAAGGGATGGCTATAAAAAACATTGATTGAGTGCTTATAAAATCTCTAAACAAAAAAGTGATAACAATAAGGAAAATACCAAACACAATTGTTGACAGTGAAATTATTAACGCCCTCTTTTTATCCATTCTCTTTGATAGATAAACCCATATAGGTTGAGAAACTATCGCACCGCCAAACAATGCTATTAAAACCATTGAAATTTGACTGCTTGAAAAATGATAGCAATAAGTAAAGAGGTGCATCCCAACAGATGTTAAAAATGCAGAAGCTATTGTAGCAAATGAATAGCCTAAAATCACTGCCCTGAAATCTTTTTTCTTAAGCACACTAAAATATCCTGACATCAATTTCCCAAAATTGAATTTTTCTTTTGGTGCATTCATGCTGTATATCTTATTTTTATGAACATACCTTAATGTTGAAAAAATTGCTATCAAGCCAAAGAATATCAATAAGCTTGAATTTATACATGCAATCTTTATATAACCTTGTTGTGTGTATTGTTGTTGAATGCCTATTGATATGGATGACATAAAGAAATACATCAATATGCTTGGCAAAATCATTCCAATTATATTAAAAACTGTTTTAAAACCCTGAACTTTTGACTGCTCATTATAATCAGGTGCAATATCAATCGCAAGGGCTGCAAAAGGAGTCCCAAAACATGTGTTTGCTGTTTCTATGGCAAGCATCCCTATCAACAGCCACAAAAATTTACCTATCTCTGGAAGAGATGCTGGCATTGACCAAATACATATATTTAAAAATGCTATTACGAAAATTCCAAAAAACATAAAGCCCAGTCGTTTGCCAAAAAACTTGTTTTTCGTGTTATCCGACAAATACCCCACTAAAGGGTCGCTCACGCCATCCCAAAGTGATGATAAAGCAATGGCTATCCCGACAAGCGAGCCAGAAATTTCCATCACAGCAGTCGCAAAAAACATTATAAAATTATTCAATGTTTGCGACATTGAACTATAGCCAAGACCACCTATACCATAACAAAATTTTGTACTAAACTTTAAATTCGATTTCACTAAGATATCAATATGTCAAATCAAAATCTTTTAGCACGATTTTAAATAAAAAAATGGACAAATATTATCTTAATAATTTTTTCATATTACCAATTACAAACTTATTTATATTGAAAAGCTTAGTCAAAAGATTTGCAGGTTTGTATTCTTTAAATTGTTTTGTTTTGTTTTTTATGTTTATTCATGAAACTTATAAATAAAACTCAAATTTAAAGTTATATTCAAATAAAAAAGACTACTAAATTATAGTCTTTTTATTATTTTTACTCCTCTTCTTCAACAGTTTGTGTTTCTTCTTGAGGTTTTACATCTGGATATAAAAGTTGTTTTGCTATTTCAAACCTAGAATAATTATATAATGCAAGTTCGCTTATCTTTTTATCAATGGTGTCTAATATCTCTTTATTTTCAGGAATATCATTTCCATTTGGGAGTTGAAGGGTTACGCTTGGGCGCATTACTTTATTATTTGTTTTTAAATCCCTATAAGTTATATTTTCAAACAACATATACGCACGATATCCAGTGCCACAAATAAGTTGATATTTTGTCGCTTCAATATCTATTTGAATCTTTGGAATTGTTTCTTTTACAAAAGCATCAAGGTCAACTGTAAATTTTGTATTAAATGAGTTTTCGATGGCTTGTGTGATTTGCAATGAAAAATCTTTTGGCTCTTCATCTTTGCCAAGTTCGCCTAAAGCGAATTTTTTGCTTGGTCTTTTCATTGCACCTTTAAGACTGCTTAGCTTTCTCACTTTAAGCATAATTTTGCCATCTTCATATTGTTTTGAAATGACAATACCAAAATTTGACAACATATTATTAGGAACATCATAGACAATTTCTTTTGCATTGACCTTCCCCTCATTTGCAATTCGGTAAAACTTGAAATTTTCTTCAAATTTTTTCATTATATCTTTAAAAGTAGCAAACCCTAATATTTCATAATGGTATTTTACATTATTCTCTAACTCTATTTTTGTCTTCACAGTTCCCTCCTTTTGTGGGTAAAACTTTTTCTTATAGTATTATATTACATTTTTTTAAATTAAAAATCAAATGTTTAACCTCTTTTTAAAAAGGAATAATATAAAAGGAGGTTTATTTATGGAATTTAACGAAAGCAAAACAAAGGAAAACTTAGCAAAAAGTTTCGCTGGTGCAAGTCAAGATGGTGCAAGATTTCAATTTATTTCAAAAAGTGCAATGTCAGAAGGATTTGCTTATATTTCCGATTTAATGAAAGGTTTTGCAAAAAATAAGATGGCTCATGCTTCAATTTTCTATCAAATTATGCTAACAAACATTGGCACAAATAAAGAAAACATTAATATTGAAGCTGGATACCCTTTTGAAAAATATACATTAAAGACAAGTCTTAAAGACTCAGCCGAAATTGAACAATATCAAGCCAAAAATGTTTATCCTCATTTTTCTAAAATAGCTAAAGATGAGGGCTTTGCGAAGATTGCCGAGGTTTTTGATAAAGTGGCATCTGTTAATCTTGAAAATGCCAATAAGTTGCTTAAACTGGCTGAAAAATTTGAAAAGAAGAAGTTGTATAAAAGTGATGTAAAAGAAAAATGGATTTGTTCTAACTGTGGTTTTACAATGCAGACAAAAGAAGCATGGAAAACATGCCCTTTATGTGAATATCCTCAAGGATATGCAAAAATCACCTTTAAAAATTAGTTTTTATAATTGTTTCCTATGAAAATAACTGTAAAACTGTTTATTATTTGTCAAAACGATGATATGAATTTAAAATAAAAAAGCCTTTTGATAAAGGCTTTTTTATTATGATAAATAAATTTATCTATTGTTCATCAACTGAATTTTTGAAACTTGACCCAAATTTGAATACTGGGACTGAGCATTCTGGGATTGAAACCTTTTCTTTTGTCATAGGGTTTATTCCATCTCTAGCTGCTCTCTTTTTCATTTCAAAAGAGCCAAATCCAGCAATTTGAATTTTTTCTCCTGTTTTTAATGTTTCAGCAATAGTTGCCACCATTGCATCGAAAGCAATTCCTGCATCTTTTTGAGTAAAATTTGCTTTTTCAGCAAATGCTTTGATAAATTGTTGTTTATTCATTAATCACATCTCCTTTTTAAAATTTGGCTTTCACCTTATTTATATAATACCATATTTCCCTTTATTTTCCAAGCGATTTTATAAATTTATATTATCGGAAGCCGAATTTGCTCGCAAGGATGAGGCTTATGGTCATACATACTCTATGATAGGCATGCAAAAGCATACAAATTCACTAGAATTTTAAGAATTTTATGTAATAAAATTTTTACATCACATAGTTTATATTATCGGAAGCCGAACTTGCTTGCAAGGGTGAGGCTGATGTTTATACATACTAAGTGATGAGTGTGCGTTAGCACACAAATTCGATAGAATTTATTAAAATTTTATGCTAATAAAATTTTAACATCACATAGTTTATAAAATCAAAAGTCGCCACCGAGCATGGTGAGGTCAAATTTACGCAAAACTTATGTTTTGATATATTATGAGTTGTAATGCTTTGCTCCTAAATTTGTCATTTCTTTAAATTTTATATCAGAAAATTAAATTATTTAATAAGTTATATTAGCTCCAAAATATCTCAAAATTTCATCCCAAATTATTTTCAAATATTCGATTACTTTTGAAACCCAACCAAAAGCACTATTTTTTATGCTATATCCATTTCTTACAATAGAAACCACTTTTCCAACAACATCATCTTGGTCGACTGTTCCTATTTCTCGAGCATCTGTGCTTCCTGTTCTATTATCACCCATGAAGAAAACTTGATCGGCATCACTTTCTTCATCTTGTCCAACTGTATAAAACTCTATTGGGAAAACTTCACCATCAATCACAACATTGCGAGTTTCTGTTTCATAATATCTTAAAAATCTTTGATAAAAATTATACTCATATTTTACGCCATTAATCGTATGTACATTATCTGGCAAATAATCATCATTGCTCCAATAATCATAGCTCAAAATATAGTCTTCATAGATTACATAAGTGTCATTTTCTCCTTGATAGTAAATTGTGTCAATACTGTCGCCCTCTTTTATCCTTATAAACCTATATTCATATTTGCCATCTTTCCCGACAGGAAGCTTTGCAATACTGATTTTGTCACCTTCTAAGCCAAGTGTTCTTTTTATAATGGTTTGTTCTTCTTCATCTGTGCCTCTTGTTACATCAATTATTATTATATCATCATAATCAATGTCTTGTGTGAGTTTTATGTATACTCCATCTTGATAGCTGCTTCCATCCACATAAATTGGATTTGGGTTTAATGTTGGTTGCATTGAGCTTCCCTTGATAGTTACATATCTATACTCGGTCCTAAACCAAATGTTTGTTGCGAATAATATTGCATAAAAGATAAGAAGAATATATGTAAAAATAAAGAACAGCCTTGTTGCGACTTTCTCTGGCTTTATATCTTTATAATATTGATAATATGGTCTATCTTCCACCTTCATTACCTCTTTTGTTATCTATTATCTATAAAAAAGTTTTTTGAAAATTTGCAACCGCAATAATTTTGGCGATATAAATTATACTTTTTTGAAAACTCTATGCTTTTCTTATATCCATCTTGTTTTTTATAGTTCCCTTCCAAAAACTCAATACCTTCTTCTTGCTCTACTGCTTTTCCCACTTGATTTATTATTGTTGAATTTTTGTGTGGGCTTACTGTCAATGTTGTTCCAAACAAATCAAAGCCAAGTTCTTTCGCTTTTTGAGCTGTTTTTAAAAGTCTTAACTTGAAGCATACTGGGCATCTTGCTCCGCCCTCTTTTTCTTCTTCTAAGCCTTTCACTTTGCAATAGAATTCTTCTGGATTATACCCATCTTCAACAATTGGAATGCCAACAATCTTACAATACCTTTTTTGCTCGCTTAATCTGTGCAAATATTCCCCTTCTGTGTCTATGTTGGGATTATAATAATATATTGTTATGTCATAATCATTTTTTAAAAAGTCAATGACCTGTGTGCTACATGGGCCACAACAACTGTGCAATAAAAGTTTTTTCATTATTCCACCGTCCTTAATATTTTTACTAATGTATTGAACAATGGCTCTCTTTTCATTAATTCTTTTGGAGAATCAACAAACTTGTTTATATAAATCATCAAGCAACCTAAGCAGTCCCCACAATTGATGAAAGCTTGAACTATGTATATAAGTTTATCTCTATAGCCCTTAATTACAAACACAGGAAATACAAAATCATTAAGTTTTAAGTTGAATTGTTCTTCAAGTTCAAACTTATCAGTAACTTGTTTGTAACTTTCAGCCAAAGACTGATAATTTTCCAAAAATTCATCAGGGTCTCTGTGAACTTCAAACAATGATATAACTTTTCCATCAGTTGAAAGATAGTTTTCTTTGTTTATAAAACCTTGGCCATTTGCCAATTCGTATCTATCTTTTGTAACTTGCCATCCCTCTGGCAATTCAAAAGACATTTCATTTAATGTATCTATCACTCTTCTCATAGACTTTCTCCTTCCTTAGTATGCCACTTGTGCTATAAAAAGTCAAGAAAGTTGAATGTTAACAATTAAAAAAAATTCTTTATATTTATTTTGGCAATAATAAACAAACAAAAATCTCGCATCAAACAGCATTGATTGCATACATCATCATATCATTGACATTGTTGTTGGTCAAATAATAAACAAGAATCTTTCCATCTCTTTTATATGAAACAAGGTTTTGGTCTTTTAATTGCTTAAGCTGATGAGAAATTGTCGTTTGATTTATTCCTAATATAGTGGACAAATCATTGACACACATATTCATCATTGATAAACAGGTCAATATCTTTATTCTTGTTGAATCAGAAAAATTTTGAAAATAATCAGCAAGTTTTGATATTTCTCTCTCTTGTGGCAAAAGCGATAGTATCTCTTGCTTATTTCTTTCCGTCAATAATAAAAATTTATTTTGCATACTTTCCCCTTTAATTAACATTTTTTTTAACTTTAACATAAATATTTATGTAATTTGTTACATTATCAATTGTTGCAAACACAGAAGAAAAATCAAAATAAAAATTTTATTTATTTTGTCAGATTTACATGAAATTTGTTATAAGGAGGTTTTTATGATTTCATCGCAAAGTATCTTATTTGTTCTTCTGCTGTCTGTAATTGCAAATGCAACAGATACTAATTTAAACACAAACACCAATTTCTTGCTTCTTTTGCTTCTTGCATTAAGCGGACAAAATAATTTTAATGGTGGTTGCTGTAGTCAAAACACTTGTCCAGGGCAAAGCTTTAATACATTTTTCTAAAATAGTGCAAATCTAATATCAACTTAAATAGTCAAATTAAGAAATCAAAAAAGGCATTAAATAAAAATAAATGCCTTTTTTCATAATCTATTTTAATACTATTTCTGTTTATTTTAAAGTTGAACAAATTAATTAAATCTTATTAAAATATATTTTATAAAGATTTCGTTTGTTAAAATTACTATTTAAGCCTTTCCATGCTTTTTATTAATTAGATTCAGGTGGAAGAACCTTTAAATCAATACTTGCTCCTTCATGTATGAAATACAAATTTCCATCTATATAACGAGTAAAATCTTCTTCATCATCACCTACTCCAGAGCCTGCTATTGTGTCATTTATTACAAATACTGCATCATAATCCCAATAACCATCATCACCAATCTTCCCTGAGTAAACATTCACATAGTACGCGTGACCTGGAACATATTGAATATCTACCGTCACCTCTTCCTTATCTGGTTTTAATGACACACTGTTGCTCTCTGTGCCATATTGTGAATTTCGATCACTTATAGAAATATTTATATTCTCATATCTATCATAAATAGATGACAAATCAAAATTGATTGTATTTGTCCATGTGGTGACTTCTATTTGCCCATATTCAACAACTTCTATTTTTTTAGTGATTGTAGCATCAGTATAACCACCGCTTGATGTATGCACATGGAATATTAAGTATGTCATGCCTAAATTGACTTTATCTAGTTCTATTGTAATAGAACCTCCAGATTTCATAGACCCCATATTTGCATCTTTAAAATATACGCTCATAGCATCGTTTGGAATAACATTTTCATCGGTAGACACAAGTTCATATTGAGGTGAATTTACATTTTCAACAAAATCGAAATAAATATAATCATTAGCCCATGTATCGCCTTCTTGTGCTTTTGCAATTTGATTTGGTGCACTTGTTGTCCATAAGACACCATCATCAGAATTTATTTCTTGTATTTGAGTATTAACAATAATTGTCACATCTTCTTCTGGCATAGAAAATGTGTAAACCCCATCTGTTTTTTCACAAACAATATCATTTACCAAAACTTCTGTAATTGCATAGACTTTGTTTTCAAGTGTTATTGTAAGTGTTACTGTTTCCCCTACTTGTGCCATGGTATGACTTGAAGAAATTTCATACAAGTCAGATGTAGGCAAATTGATGTTATACTGTACTGGCGAGGCTTGCTTTTTGTCACCACAACCAATCAACAGAAAGCCAAGCATCAACATCATTGTAATCACTATCAATGTTAAAGAAATCTTTTTAGTCTTTGTCATATCCCCTCCCTATTATAAAAATTTTAACATTTGCTTTTAATTAAGTCAATAAATTAAAAAGTATTGTTTAAAAAAAATTGTGGAAAGACTCATAGCCTTTAAAATTAGCAAAAAAAAGATAGCAGGAATTTAATTCATCACTATTATTTGTATTAATTTGAAAAATACTTGACTATAGCGAACTTCTTATAAATAAACTTTATTAAAACCATTTTATAAATTTAGACATATTATCGAATTAGCTATTTAATCTTAAAATATGCTTTCCTTCAATTCATTAATATATAATTTGTAATTATTTTACGACCATATTTGTTTTTCTCTATAATTTTTATCGAATTTTTTGTTTTTTTCTTCACAATATTCTAAGATTTTGGGATAAATAAAAAAAATATAAAAAAAATATAAAAAAACATAAAAAACATTTTGCATTAATTTTTATTTATGCTATTATAGACTTGTAAATAAAAAGCAAAGCTTTTAAAAAAGGAGGGGAAAAATGTATTCTTTACTTAATGCAGTTGCTGCAAGTTGGCCAGCATTTATAAATGGTATGACAGGACTTGATGATTCACAAAGAGAACTTTTAGGATCTGTTTTCAACATCATTTCTATTGTACTTTGGGTTGCTTTGGCTCTCGTTGGAGCTATCGGTGGTATCTATGCTATTTATCTTGGTGTTCAACTTTCTAAAGCTGACGAACAAGGTAAAAGAGATGACGCAAAAAAGCACTTAATCACTGTTGTAATTGCTATCGGCGTTACACTTGCATTAATTCTTGTGTTCAACATCTTCTTACCAATGCTTCTTGATGCATTCAATGTTGGTGACTCTACAACACAAGGCGGAGATATTCAAGGTGGCGACGGAGAAGGCCTTATAAAGCCATTTTTCAGCATGATTAAATGCAGAATATAACCCCTGCCTATTTGAATGAATTTTAAAACACATCATAAATCATGATGTGTTTTATTTTAATTTTAATCTTTTTATATATTTTTAAAATTCTCTTTAATTAAATAAAAAATTCATTTTATATCCCCCTCTTATTATTTATTTTTTTTTACTATCAAATTAATTTTACAAAAATTAATAATTTGATTATCATTTTCTTGCAAATACAGTAAAAATGTGTTAGAATATACCTAAGATAAAGGAGTAACAAATGCAAATTTGGATGTCACTTTTAAATTATACTTATTTAGGACAGCTATCTTGGCTTCAAGAAGTTTATAATGTGTTGCCACCAATCCTTTACACCATTCTTGCAATCGTTGGCGGTGCTGGTGGTGTTTATGCCATCATGCTTGGAATAAATCTTGCAAAAAGCGAAACTGAGGATAAGCGCAAACAGGCTGCGGCAAGAATGAAAAATACACTTATTGGTGTTGCAGTACTTTTGGTTTTAATATTATTTGTCAATCTCGCGATTCCAGAAATTTTAAGAGCTGTTTATCCAGACCTCGTTGTTTAGTTTTCTATTGTTAAATTAAAATCATAAATTTTTGTAAACATTTTTAAACAATTTTCATAAAACTTGTGTAAGGAGGGCAAAACCTATGCGCAAGTTTTTTTGTAATTATAATAGCTTAAGTGAAAAATATGAACTTAGTTTATCAAAGAATATGTTATTTAATCCTCATGTAAATGTTTTGGCGGAAAACACCCTGCTTCCTGAAATAAAGCAATGCTTACAAAACATATATGACCTCACAACTTTGCTTAAAGATAAAATAACCAATGAAGAGCAATTGAAAATTTTAGACAATTGCGAGCTTCTCACTTCAAATCTCTTTTATTCCCTTTTTGCTTCACCGCTCAATCTTACAGAAAACAACAATCAAGCACAATTAACAATTAAGGATTATGTTGTCAAATGTGTTGAGTTTGCAAGCAAGATAGAAAGCATTGTAAACATCCCAGAATATAACAGAATTTGTGTCCAATTGAAAAACAACTATCAAAATTTGTTAAATCAGCTGTAAAACAAAAAAATAGACGCAAGGTCTATTTTTTCTATTCTTTTTCCACTTCTTCTTTTTTCAATAAATTTTGTTCTATTAATAATAGCTCTTGATAAAAACTAACATCAAAAGTAGATAATTTCTTTTGATCATTTACATAGTTAACAAAATAATCTATAACTATTTTGCTTGCAAATTTATTCATTGAACTTTGTGTATAAGAATTTTCAAGTAAATTCAAAGCATCATTTACAAAGGTTTCATTATTTGTTAAATTACTTTCTTCAATTTGTCGCACAACATCCTTTAGTTTTTCTATTGACTCATTACCCTTCAACTGCTCAAGAAGTGACTTTTTGAATTGTTTGTTTTTTTCAAGTTCCTCTTTCCTAGAATGATAAATAGACTGTGCAAAATCTACTGAGAGCGATGGTTCTTGTCCATTTAGTAAACAAAAGTCAGTATATTGTTGCATAACCATAAAACATTTATTTAAAAGATTTTGTGCTTTCTGCAATTTTTGAAGCAAGCTTTCTCTTATATCATCCACTTTTTCTATTTTTGCCATTTCTTCTTTTTCATTGCTCATATTTTTATTATATAAAATTATTAGCAAAAGAGCAACCTTTTTCATATTATGTAGTGGAGCAAATGCTCTAAGAGAGGTATAAATGGCTAACTTTTTTAATAGAAATTGCTGTAATAGACCTTGTCCTTGTCGTAGCATAATTATAAATGGTTCTTCTGGAATTACTGGACCTACTGGACCTGCTGGTCCTGTTGGCCCTACGGGTGCAACCGGACCAAGCATTACTGGAGCAACTGGACCTACTGGACCAATTGGTCCTACTGGTCCTACCGGGCCAACAGGGCCTATTGGTTTTAGCATCACCGGCCCTACCGGTGCAACTGGTCCTACCGGGTCAACAGGTGCAACGGGCGTAACTGGACCAACCGGGCCTACTGGCCCTACTGGAAGTGGTGCAACCGGGGCAACCGGCCCAACTGGACCTACAGGAGTTACCGGACCTACTGGTGCAACGGGAACAAGTGTAACAGGTCCTACTGGTGCGACTGGTCCTACTGGTGCAACTGGGCCAACCGGTCCTACTGGTCCAACTGGGCCTACTGGCGCAACCACAACATTTACTGTTGCCGCTACAAACACTCTTGACCCAGGCAATAACGCAACCGTCACTGGAAGTCAAACTGGCTCTACTGTGGAGCTGACCTTTGGTATTCCAAGAGGTATAACAGGTGCCACTGGTATTCAAGGTACAGCTGGTGCTACTGGTGCAACAGGTGCTACTGGTCCTACTGGTGCGACAGGCGCTTCTGTTACGGGACCTACTGGTGCAACCGGTCCTACTGGACCAACAGGTGCAACGGGTGCAAGCGTCACTGGTCCTACCGGCCCTACCGGAGCAACTGGGGCTAGCGTAACAGGTCCTACTGGTGCAACTGGACCTACTGGTGCAACAGGCGCAACAGGAGCAACTGGTGTAACAGGTGCTGGACTCGCCGCCTATGGTGGTCTATACAATAATGCAACACAAACACCTACTCTAACTACTGCTAATACTTTTGTTCAACTTGAATTAAATACTGCTCTGCCTGAACTAAACACAACAAATTCTGCAAACACACTCACCGTCACTGAAGCAGGCACTTATGAAATCTACTACAATATAGATTTGACAGGGACCGCAGAATTGACTTATTCAGCAGAAGTTAGACAAAACAGTGCAGCAATTCCTCAAACTGTCACTACAAACACTGCTACTGTAACAACAACCGGAGGTGGTACATTCAATACCACACTTTCAACAACAGCTTTAGCAACTCTTTCTGCTAGTGATGTTTTGGATCTTGCTTTGACAACAACTGGGGCTCCTTCTGGAACAACAACTGTTCAAGCCAATGGTAGTTGCATTCTTACAGCTAAAAAGATTAATGACTAAAATTTATAGAAGACAGCTTTAAAAAGGCTGTCTTTTATTTATTGACTTTTATTAAAATTAATGCTAAAATATTTTTGTAAATCAAGATAAATTACGATGTTTTTTATCAATTATCAATACACTTTTATATCATAACTAAAAGGAGCATAAATGTTTTTTGATATAACCTCAAATATAAATAATACCCTTAACCTTTTACAATCAAATAAAAATATTTTAGACCAAAATAATGTTAATGTTTCTGTTGAATTTTTACTCAATAAAAATCTACTTGAAAAATTATGTCAATGTTGCCCAAATAAACTTATCAAAATAATAACTACACCGAATCACCTAGTTGATGACCTTGAGAATAGTGAACTTTTTGATAAAAAAAATCTCAAAATTGTACTAGAAAATGTTGAATATATGCAAAAAAAATATAATAATCAATTTGTTTTTAAAGAAGGTTTTTCTATTCAAGAAGCCATTATTGCCAGCAAAAAAGTTAATGATTGGGTTGATGAAATCAATAATGCTAAGATTAACAATGAAAAGCTTTCTCCATTAGAAAAATATTTATATGCTTATCAAATTTGTACAGATTTTTATTATAATGAATCAAATGAAAAACTAGGTAAATCTCGTTTTTTATTTGGTGTTCTTAATTCAGATAACATTGTTTGCGTTGGATATGCTGGACTTTTAACAGAATTGTGTAATAGGCTAGATATTCCCTGTGTCAGACAACAAGTTAAAATAAATAATTCAGGGTATCATTTAAACTGCTGTGTTTCTATTGATGATGAAAAATATAATATTCATGGTATTTACTATAGTGATCCTTGTTGGGACTGTATAGGTAAATACTCACCCCCTACTTTAAAAAATTCCTTAATACCTTATGATGATGTAGATAAAATTCATCATGACATAAAAATACTAAACAAAACTAATTGCTTAACTAAAGTAACTTGCAAAAAAGAAGAAGAAGCAATCTATAAAAAAGTGCTTGAATATTATAACAACCTAAGAGGCTATGAGAAAATAAGTGAATTCCTTAAGGATTTTATTGATCAATTAGATAATAACACTTATAAACAAACCCCTGCTTATAAATATGTTAAAGAAACTATAGATTCAATCATCATAGAATGCTTAGAAGATAAAAAAGAAGTTTTGACAAGTAAACCAAATAATGATATTGACACAAATTCCCTTAAAACTGCAATTATGATGCTCATTTCAGCAAATTTTGAAGATTTTTTCGCAAAAGATGCAAATAAAAATAATAAAAGTAAAGTTATACCAGATAAAATTTATTTAGAAAAAACCATTTCATCTCTAAATTACTCCATCTCGTCTCTTTTAAGCCAAGGCTTAGGCAAAGATAAAATTAACAATCTAGCTAATCAATTTTTTAATAAAGAACTTATTGAAGAACAAGTATTAGATTTATATTCATACTATACTAAACTTAAAAACAGAAAAGAACTTACAGAAAAAAATAAACTTAAGTCCTATATAAAATCAAAAGCCTATAGATTAGCAAAAAATTCTTCATATATTGATATTGATACTATTCATAAAGCATTAATTGCTATTGAAAAAAGCAAAGAAACAAATGAAAATAAAGCAAAATTGAAAGCAAAATCAAAATTGGAATCTTCCATTTTCTCTGCATATATAAATAATTTTGCAGATTGTAATTGTGACTATGCTTTTGTTCAAGGAGCAAAAAATTATAAAAAGAAAAAGGATGAATTAAAAAAAGAAATATTAGACGATAACCTATCAACTCAAAAATAAAAGACTATCATGACTAAATTGATAGTCTTTTTTTATTTTTTTATTTTAATTTTTGTTTATATCTTTCTATGCTTTCTTTTATTACTTTCTCCGCTTCCTCATGCCCTGCCAATGCTTCAACATGAACAACCTTATTTTCAAGTTGTTTATACACTTTTAAAAAATGTTGTAATTCATCAAATATATGTGCAGGAAGCTGGGATATGTCTTTATAACTATTATACTGAGGATCTGCAAATGGTATTGCAATAATTTTCTCATCATGCTCATTTCTATCAGTCATGGTAACAACACCAATAGGATAACATCTAACCAATGACAATCTTGCAAGAGGTTGACTGCAAAGCACAAAAACATCCAATGGGTCATTATCTTCGCAATATGTTAAAGGTACAAATCCATAATTCATTGGATAGTTTGTGCTTGTATATAGCACCCTGTCCATAATAAGCATGCCTGTTTCTTTGTCAAGCTCATATTTTGTTTTATCCCCTTGTTGTATCTCTATGCAAGCTATAAAATCATTGGGCTTTATCCTATCAGAATTAATATCTTTCCAAATATTCATTTCTATACTCTCCTTTTTGTTCTATAATTTCTTCAATAATTCAGTTGCTTCTTTTGGTATATCTCCATTAAAATCTATACCTATGTTTATTAAAAAATTTGCACCAACATTATTTGCCTTTTTCATATATGTTCTCAATTCTCCAATATTCTTCCATATTGGATGCTTTGTATATCCCCATGACTGATTTAATGTACAACAACATTCATACAACTTATTGGGACTTGGCTTTGAACCATTTATGTCATTATAACCGGTAATTTTGGTCTGTAATTCTTCAATGGAGTTTGGTATTTCATTATCGCCAAATGAAACATAATCATAGTATGAGTTACCAAGTCTTGAATTAATCAAGCAATTTGGTTGATATTTTTTGACTACATCATATATTTCTTTACTTTGTTTTTCTGTTAGTGTAAATGGAATATCAAACCAAGCTATTGCAATTTCACCATAATTTGTCATAAGTTCCTTTATTTGCGGCAGTGATTTTCTATAAAAGTACTCATCAAAATTTCTTCCATCATTTTTAAAATCCCAATTATTATTCCATGCTGTTCCCGCACAATCTAATGGCTTCGTATTAAATCCACCTCCATTTTTTTCGTGCCAATCTAAATCTTGTGAATAATATATCCCCAATTTTATCCCATATTTCCTGCAAGCGTCCTCAAATTCTTTCAAAATGTCTTTCTTATATGGACTCTTATAAACTATATTGAAATCATCAACTTTAGATTCATACATGGCAAACCCCTCATGATGCTTTGCCGTAAAAACTATATACTTAAACTCATTTTCTTTTGCAAACTTAACTAAATTTTCTGCATTAAAATTTACTGGATTAAATTTTAAAGCAACTTTCTCCATTTCTGCATTCGATATTCTAAAAAAAGACTGTATCCATTCAGCATAATTACTACTATATTGTCCACTATATTCGCCTCCAAAATATGAATATAATCCCCAATGTATCATAATTCCTTTTTTTGCGTTTTTAAACCATTCAGCATTCATAGTTATATTATATTACAATTAACACAAATTTCAAAACAACTTTTTGTATTTGAAAAATTAAACAATTATTTCTGTGTCGTAAACCTAAACCTGAGATTAAAAAAATCTTTAAACATCATTCTTGACAACACCATTTAAATTAGATATTATAATAACATGAACAAAAGATATGCTTATTTTGATATTATTAAATTCACACTCATTTTTTTCGTGGTTTTAGGACATGTTATTGAACCATTTATCAATAATCCATTTTTTAAATCAATCTATATGCTTATTTATTCCTTCCATATGCCTCTTTTTGTTTTTATTTCTGGAATGTTCGCTAAGTATAATAGAAAAACCATAAAAAAATATTTAATATTATTTTTAATTTTCCATAGTATCCATACAACGATTAAACTCTTAACTAATACACCTCCAGAAACAACCACTGAAATTTTAAGTTTTATTTTTACTCCCTACTGGATTCTTTGGTATCTATTATGTATGGCTATATGGACTTTTTCGCTGAAATTTATAAAAAATGTCAACATCAAGTTAATTGTTTTCTTCTTTATGTTATCATTTCTGTTTGGATTTATTCCTATAAATGGCATTCTATCAATAAATAGACTTATATATTTTTACCCTTTCTTTTTACTTGGAAATCTTTGCGGAAAAGATAAAGAAAAATTTATGAATTGTATAAAATCATTTAAAAAACCAATTCTTATCTTTATTTCTATTTGTTTTCTTGTTATTTTAATGTTTGTTTTTAGATATTTTGCTCCCAATATAAACATAAGCTTCTTCTATGGCAAATCACACTACAGCTCACTGTCTGATTTCTTTGGGAGATTTATCGCCTATTTTTTGGGTATAGCCTGTGGTTTTGCAGTCCTGCTTATCATCCCTGATAGACATAGAACAAACTCCAAATTAAAAAGTTTTTCTTTTTCTCAAATAGGTTCAAGAACTCTATCTATCTATCTTTTGCATGTTGTCTTTATATCTTTAATCAAAAAAATTATTTCATTAATAACACCTGATACAGGTCTTCTTCTAGTCATATTCCTAACTTTTACTTTAATAATTGTCTACTTAACATCACTGCCAATCTTTAATAAAGTATTAAATAAAATTGCATAAAAATAATAAAGTGTGCCTAAATAAAAAATAAACACATTATATTGTGTTTATTTTTTAATATTAAATACTGCATATAGTATTGGCGGAGACGATGGGATTCGAACCCATGTATCAGTTTCCTGATAAACGCATTTCGAGTGCGTCCCGGTACGACCGCTTCGGTACATCTCCAGATTCGCGTTTTGACATTTTTTACTTGTTTCGATTATAATGATTTATAAGATTTACAGTAAAATTTTATTGCCTTTTTGCATTATACACAATTACATCTTTGCATTTTTATCTTTTAAATCAATAAAATAATATCATATTTTATTTTTTATTACAACTAAAATATCAAATCGTTTTGTAAATTAAACAATTTAGCATATAATATCTTTGTACTCACTTAAAAGGAATTTACTATGAAAAAATATAAAGTTATTATTGATACAGACCCAGGTGTCGATGACTCTGCTTGTCTTCTATTTACATTTTTTGACAAAAAACTGGATATAAAACTTTTTTCTACGGTTTCTGGGAATGTCCGTGTTGAAACGGGCACTAGAAATATGCTCCATCTTCTTGATAAGTTTAATGTAGATTTCCCAGTTGCTAAAGGATGTGCAAAAGCCATGGAGCGCACAACCCCTACCGCAGAAAATGTACACCAAAAAGAAGGCATGGGAGGATATATCCCCCCAAAAACAACCAAGCATAAAATTCTTGAAGAAGACGCAGTTGAAGCAATGTATAGAATTATCAGTGAAGGAGATGGGGACATCATTCCTATTATTTTAGGACCTCACACCAATATTGCAACTCTCATTGTCAAACACCCTGATGTTGTAAGCAAAATCCCTCGTATAATTTTTATGGGTGGTTCGCCTTATGGTTTGCCTGGCTTCCCTGATCACATTTCTTTCAATATTCGTTCTGACCCTGAAGCATTCAAAATTGTGCTTGATTCTAAAATACCTCTTGTCATGATTCCTAGTGACATGGGACGAAGAAAAGCCTATTTAACAGAAGAGATGGTATATCAAATCAGAGATACAAATGATGTTGGGAAATTCATGTTTACTATGTATGACAAATACTGGGAAAGATTCTTCCCTGACAAGCGTATTGCAACAAATGACACTTGCGCATATTTCTATTTAATTCGCCCTGACCTATTTACTTGCAAGCGAATAAGCATGACTGTTGACCTTGATGAAACACCTGGAAAAACAATTGTGAATTATGACAAAAAAGGTCATATCTTATTGACAGTAGCTGTAAAGCGCAAACAATTTTTAAATCTTTATATGAAAAAATTAAAAGAACTTGATTATATCAAATTTGATTAAAAAACATCAAAAAACACAAAAAAAGCACAAAAAATTGTGCTTTTTTATTTATTTTTGTCTTTTTTATCTAAATTATTAAAAAATTTCTCGTTATACAAAACATTTTCATCATTTGGATTAAAAGATTTGGCAACCTCATGATAATGCCTTGATTGAATCAAATCTCCAATCTGATAGTAGCACACACATAGTTGAATGGCTGGCAACAATTGATAACAATTCAAATTCACAAACGCCCCACTTTCTAAATTTGGCGATGAGGCAAGTGCCTGTTTATACCAATATATCGCTTTGGGATAATCTTTGATTGTTTCAAACACATTTCCTATTTCAAACAAAATCTCCCCCTTCGGTACGCCATACATAAAAGAGCCAAACAATGCAGTCAATGCGTTTTCATATTCTTTCTTATATTGATAGCATTTTGACAGGTTTAAACAAGCTTCAATATTATTTTCGTTCCACCCTTTTCTGCTTGAAAGAAATTTTGAAAATTCATGTATAGCCTCATCATAAAGATTATTGAAATACAATTCTCTTGCATAATAAAATTGTTGGCGAGGAGAAAAATCAACTTTATCATTCAACATCTTTTTGTAAATATCAAGATTCCTTGTTGTGTAAGGTTTTGGTTTCTTATCATGATAAATCACAATTTTGTTGTTATAAACAACCTTTCCCCATGGTATTATGACCTCATGTACAGGGTCTTTCCATCTTAGGACAGGAATATTTTTCATTATTCTTTCTCTATAATATTCAAATATCGGCTTATGATTTTCATCAAAAGATGTTGCATAACTGCACATCAAAGTGTCGCAACCTTCTTCACTCTTTTTCCATTTTTTGATTTCTTTCACAGTTTCTTTGCTTGCCACATCATCTGCATCCATCCACATTATGTAAGGGCAAGACGCTTTATCAAATGAATAATTCCTTGCCTTAGAAAAATCGTTGCACCACTCAAAATCATAAATTTTGTCAGTATAATTGCTGGCAACCTCTTTTGTTTTGTCAGTTGAGCCTGTATCCACTATTATAATTTCATCGACAGCGTCTTTTATGCTGGTCAAACACTTATCCAAATTTTTCTCTTCATTTTTAACTATCATACATAAAGATATTTTTTTCATAATAACCTCTTAATTTTATATGAAATATTATGAAAAAATGACAAAATAATTAAATAATTCATTTTTTTAATATTATTTTAATTAAAAAATAATATTTTTTTATTTTTTATTCTTTTTATTTTATTTTTTAAAATATTTTTAATGTTTATTTTTTATACTTATGTATATATTAAATATAAATATTTATATATATTCTTATATATATTTCGTCAAAATATTTTGTTTTTTTTCTCTGCTATGTTAAAATCATTATATATGAAATTTATTTCGAGGTGGAATATGTCAAAAGCTAAAAAATTGTTTAATTCACTTGTTTTATCTTTTATTTTGGTAGGCATGCTTTGTGCTGGTTTTTTCTTGCCTAAAAACGGCTCGATAAAATCACAATTGGAAACCTTTGCGGCTGGACCTACATACGGACAAATTGCAAATGATTTGCCTGAGTATTTTTCTTCGCTTCCAAATGAAAAAGTTTCTGGGTATGTCGGCAAGGAAATATTCTTAATGCAAGGAGGCTCAGCAGAATCAGCCAGTCAAATCAATGCCACAATTGCAGCAAATCCAGAACACTTTGTTTCAAACAACAACCCTAAGCCAGAAGATCCAGAAAATCAAAAGAACTATGCTTATATGCCAAATGTAAACAACAAAGATGAATACTATTATTTTAACTTCCAAAACAACCTCTCATTATACTATAACTTAACAAACGAACAAATTGCTTCAGGACAAGTTGGAGAAAACTTAATGCAAGGTCAAGGTATTTCAAACTATGCCTCAAGCAACGGCGATTATGCCTTCGTTCCTGATTCTCTTAATATTACACCTCAAAAACTTGACATCGTCTTCAAACTTGACACTTTAAAATCAGATGAAGATATGTTTGAAAACAATATTGTATACCTCAACAAAGAAGGTTGCTACACTCTTACTGTTACAGTAAACTATTACTACACAAACAATGGCGGAGTTACATACACTCCTGGCTCAGAAACCTTCAACTACACTTTCATGGTGTTTAATTCAAATACATATTTCAATAATTCTACAGGACTTCCAAACATTTCTCCTTCATCAAATATTCAAGACACTTCACTCACCTCATCAGATACATTCTCAAGATATTATTTCTATAACTACTCTTATGCTGGAGATAATGTTTCCCCAATAAATTCTTTACCTTATTTCACATACAACCCAAATCTATATCAAATCACTGTTACTTTCACCGACCTCAATCAAACAACTCATGAAAGCACAATTGTTTATAGAGATGGAACTTTCTCTCAGCTTGATGAGACTGGCGCTGCTATCTCTGAAGAAGATTTCTTCTTATACACTACTTTAGACGGAGAAAATGCTCGCATAACTTTACTTGATTTAGGCTATTATGACATGTCTTTCCAATATCTTTACAAATCTACTTTAGATGGAGTAGAAACTATCTATGAATTACCTTTTGAAAGCAGTCTTCAAGGAAATACTACCCTTCAAAATAAAGATCAAAGAATTTTCGTATATGGATACCAAGCAGTTTATAGCGACTATTCAAAAATAAATGAAATCACAAACCAACCAGAATCTGTTGAACTTAAAACTTTTGATTTAGAAAACTCTATTTATGTAAAATCTGCAGATATCACAAGCGCGTTTAATAAATATATCAAAGATAACAAAGATAATGATATAGGTGGTAAAAATGCTCCTGCGGGAAGTTCTGACGGAAACCCTGCAATTACAATAGACATGAAGAGCCCCTCTTATAGCGTAAACTACAACTTAGATTCACTTAAAAACTGGGCAGTTGACTATATCAATGGTGTAAAATTAGAAGATGGAACTGAGATTAATGGAACTCTTGTTGAACCAGTTTCAACAAACCAAACTCCTATAAAATTCTTAACAAATGCAACATTACAAACTGGACAATCAGAAAGCAATCCCACTGGATTTAGCAAAGTATACAAAGTTTCAAAAACTGACCATGGTTATGTTCTTGATAACGGAACAATTTTTGATGGTTTCAACCAAAATGAGCCAGGAACTTATCTTTATATAGTACAATACACATATGATAACTATTTATCTGAAACAGGAACTTTGCAAAGTTCTTACTATCACTATCAAGTGTTCTTCTTTAATATTACAAATTCAACACCTTCAGTAACTGTACTTGATGAAAACTTCAATGAAGTTTATACATCTGGCTTTACAAACAAAAATGTCTATATCATAAATGACTCACAAAGCAATGAATTTGATGCTGATGTTAAAATTACTTTAACTGCAAGAAATTATGCGACTGGTCAATATTTCTTCCAAGATAGAGATATCATGGGCGGACTTGAAGAATATGGCATCACATATAGAAGATTTGAAGAAGCTGAAGATACTGAAGAAAATAAATTATACAACGAAAAAGTTGCTGGCAAATATGGTATTTTAATTGAAAATACAAACAGCATCGCAAACGCATTCTTTACAATCAAAATTACTTCAGCAAATTCTGACAAACCAAGTACTAGAACATTTACAATAGACACAAATGAAATTAGCGGAATTAATGCTAGAAATGTTAGTTTCTCTTCTAATACAACTTACAGAATTCTAGAAAATATCCCTTCTTATAATTCAAATCAACCTTTAATCTTCTCTTGGAATGAAAAAGCTAGCGGAGCAACAACTTATGGATATGTTAAATTCATTCCTATGACAGGCATTAACTATTATTCATCTCAAACAAATTCTGCTACACTCTCTTCCCTTTTAGGGCATTGGATTGAAAATTATTCAACCTTGCCTGTTTCTTACAAAGTTGACTTATCAGTCAATAATCCATGGACTGAATATAAAAACTCTTTGAATTTTACATCCACTGTTGATGCAACTTATGTTAAATCAAGCGATGGCTTCTACATTCTTGAAATTTATGACCAAGCAGGAAACTCAAGTTTTGCTTTATATATGATTGATAGCAGCAGCCCTGTATTCGTGTTACATACAATTTCTAGCGAAGAAACAAGAAAACTTATAAATAATAGCGAAAGCATCTCTGTCCCTGAAAACAACACTCAAATGTGGATTGAATGGGCAAACAACAAAGCAATCTATCTCGACAAGTATGATTCGTATTCAAACCTCACTCCTTATGAATACGGAATTGATGTAGAAAATGCACAAGAAAAATTATCAGAAACTTTAAATAACTTCTTTAACATCGGAACTGGCAATATTAAATATGTTTCAGACATCACAATTGCAACAAAAGGACAAAATGAAGGCGAAATCTCAACAGGTATTTCAAGTTACAATGGTTATTACCTCTCTGTTGGAATTAACAATGTAACATATATCAAAGATGCACTTTCATCTCAATTTACTAGATACCAAGACATCAACAGTTATCAACTTCAATTTATAAATGAAGATAATGAGGCTATTGAAGGTACTTACAAATTCTTATTAAGAGACAATGCAAATACAATCTCTTATGACAATGAAGAATTCAACTTTAAAAATCATCCTAGTGCTTATCTCACATTTAATGTAACGAGCGATGACTCTAAGCTTACTGTCTATAGAGGCGAAGCAGAAGGCGAAGGTATGCCTCCTTCACTTGAATGGGCAAGCCACAGCATTACAGGAAACCTATATTATTACACAGAAGATGGCGAAAGAATTTACACTCATAAACCTTCTTTAGAAGATAGTGATATAGAATTAACAGAAAGCACTATGACTTATAAATTTGCTTACTACACCCCTGTTAATGCAGATGAAAAATTGACACTCTCATTTATTCCATTAACAGAAAATGGTTCTGTTCTTGGCTTGGTAATTTTAAAATACTACCCTTATATCAAAGATTATATAAAACTTGATGACGGAAATTATTATTACTTCTATGATATTTCTGATGAATATCAAGAAATTGAAGTTTATTCTTATTCTGCTGACAATAACTATGAAGCTGGGGAAACTTTGACTTTTGATATTGTTTTGGGTTCAAGTCAATATCCTAGTGCTGGAAGATATGTTATTGAAAGACAGTATCTTGATTCAGAAGACACAAAAGTTGATCAATACGATTATTTCAAACGATATATAACATTTGATGTTGACGATTTTGGTTTAATTAGCGGACTTGAATCAGTAAACAACAAAGATGACGAAAATGGCAGCTCTTCTCTTGAAAGTATTGTTGGTGGCGATATTCTTCTTAGTATGTATAGTGGCGAAGGCAATTCAAGTATTCAAGTTTCATTCCCTAAATACAACGATTCTGGATTGAACTCAGGCTCATTCTATACAAAGGATAGTTTCACTGATGAAAATGAAATTTTAAGTGTTTACTCAGTAGAAAGCAATAAACTCCCTATAAGTTTATATATTCCTCAATATAAATATACTATCAACACCGTTTATGATGAAGCTACAAATAGTTATAGTGTCGTATCAAATAACAATCTTTCTTATTATGGTAACACAACAATAAAGCAAGAAGAAAGTGACGGTTTCTGGCACATCTATAGCGAAGGCATTGAAATCTCTGAGCCTGTTGCTACAATGGCTGAAGCTCTTGAAATCTTAAGTGAAACATCTATAGCTGACTATGAAATTTATGCAGAAGTTCAAGCAGATGTCACTGAAAACGGAAGAAATGTGACAAAACACTATGTAACCAATGGAAGCACAACAAACGGATATTTGAATCTTTATGAAGTATCAAGTTTGCATGGTGTTCCTGCCCCAGGTGCTACACCTGCTGAACCATTCTACTTGACTGGTAATTATGTTGTAACTCTATATCAAGCCTATGCTGGTGGAAGTCAAGGAAGTTTCTATAGTGTTTATAAATTTGGTTTTAAAATAACCTCATCAAAACCTGAATTTACAATCATTGATGCCAATGGGTATCAACTTGGAGGCACAGATGTTAACTCTGGAATTCAAATAGGTAACAACCCTAACGATCCATATACTTATTACACAAATTCTGACACCCTTACTATTCAATGGGAAGTGCCTACAAGCGAATATCAAGCTAAAATTGACACTTCTAAAATAGTAATAAACTCTTATCCACAACCTACTATACCTTCTGAAATTACACCTGATAATATAATCGTAAATGATGATAACACAATGCAATTTACTCTTGACTGCTCAAACATCATTATTGCCGATGGTGGTTATGTTGAAATTACAATGCAATATGAAGGTTATAATAGTGCTTACTACGGTGCTCCAGTTACTAAACGAATTTACTTTGACAGGTCTGCTCCGCTTGGTAACTTACAAAAACTTATGACAAGCACAGAGCAAGCTACAAATATATTTACTAAGAATTATCAAGAACTTAACATGCGCAGCTATTACAACTATAAAAACGAAGCTCAAGAAAGTGTATCTATAGATGATATTCCAAACATGAGCTATTCTTACTCAGTAAATTCTGGATACTACAAATATTATAGTTATAATGTAACAACCGATTTTGTCAATAAAACCTTGGTTGAAACATTGAATAATGCTTCAAACTTTGTTTATGATACTCAATATATTTATTATAACTATATTCCTGCAATTGATTCTTACACTCAAACAGACAAGAATTCACTTTCTGGAAGTCACACTCCTCTTGAACCATCAGGCACTGATGATTTACAATGTGGATATTATGAAATTATTGAAATGGATTATGCAGGAAACATGACAGTTTATGTCATTTATATCATAGATTCTATGATTGAAGATGACCAAAACTTAAATGATAATGCTCTTTCTTATACAAATACACTTCATCCTGAAGAAAACTTTGTAAAATCAAGTGATATTAAAGAAGGATTTAACATCTATTCTAATAGCGGATTTGAACTTAAGTCATTAAGCTATCTTTCTGACCCTTGGAGCTTAATTTATATTAAACTTGCAGGACAATCTTCAATTAGATATATGACTTCACCTTGGCTTGAAGATGGTTACATTTATAAAATAACTATAAGCTCAACAAGCGTAAACTTTGAACAAGTAACTTTATTATCATTGTTTGAAAATGTTGAGTCTTCAGCAAATAAACATACATTGACATTCACTGATAGAATCAACGGACTTTCTTATAACACATACCTTTCAATCATGGATGCATCTATAACCACTCAAAAAGTTGAAGACCCTAACAAAACTTCTGCTATCTTAAACATTTCAATACCTACTCAAGCTCAACACGATAGCACTACAACAACATACATCTTCCCTACTAAAGTTTCTATCTATCAGTTTGACCCAAATAACATTGATGAACCTTGGGTGCTTCAAATGGTTGCAGCTCAAGAAGTTTATGGAACTTGGGTCGGCTCTCCTGAATCAGCATGGTCATTTATATCTTTCAATATCATTAATGGCGGAACAACTCTTCAAATTGTAATCAATCTTGGGGCTACTTCTGCACAAAAAGTAAAGTATGAGATTGAAGATAACTTTGGAAATATGACAACTGTTATACAACTTGCAAACGAAGTGTCATACCAAGAAATCAGCGGTAATTCAAATGTTTATCAATTGTCCGAAGGTGATGGAAGCACAACTTACTTATCTGATGATACAATAAGATTCTCTTACAACACATTATTATATAGTATTGAAATTTATGACAGGGATAGTCAAAATGTAACTGATTATTATATTCCTAATCAACAACCAAACAATATCAATGTTTACTCATTCTCACCTACCAATGAAAACATCTATGATGATTATTATAAAATTATCGTATATGACGCCGAAAATGGTGAAGAAATCAAGACCTTGCATATAAGAATCTATTATCAATTACCATATCTTGCATACAACACAAGCGAAGTAAATAATGGAGGAATAGTTTTTGTTGATAAGAACTTGCAACCTCTTGAAAGACTTGATTTTGCTGAAGTTCCAAACACTACAGTAAACTTTAACGGAACACCTTACACAGCCACTGCTCAAGTTGCAACAACCTACTCTCAAACAATAAGAATCCGTTTTAGAGATGGTCAAACTCTTGATTATCAAGGTGCTTTTGCTCATCAAGATGGCTACTCTTACAGCGTTTACCTATCCTCTGATAATGGAACAACTTGGCAAAATATCAATAGTGATGATTCTTCAACAAGCGGATACACTATCTCTGGTACGGGTGAATACATCATATTGATTAAATATGACTCAACTGACATTTTCACAAATCTATGCAAAATCTTCAAAGTAAATATTCTTGATTCTTCTACATCTTATTACTATATCACAGTTGACGGACAACCTGTTGAACGCAGTGATATGAAATATTCTGATAGAAATGGAACAGAGTATGAAGTCAACTATATTGTAAGTGTTGATTATGAAGATAGAAGTAACAGAATAAATATCGTTTCAAACGAAGACCTCGGAGTTATAATAACTGGACCAACTGTTGAACAAACAGGAACAAATGTATTTGTTGAAATTTATCACTATGAATGCTCTGAATCAAGGGGAGATTTCACAATTATCTATATTGCAGAAACTGACAACATAGTTTCAGAATTCACTTATGAAACAACTTCTGGTACAACAAATTCTATAAAAGCTCAATCCTCTGTTGTTATTGTTGCAAATAAAGAAACTGAAAGCTCTTTTGACAAGCTTAAACTTAACTTTACATCTTATTATGGAATTGAACAAAATAAGATTAATATTGAAGTGCTTAAACTATTCAATGGGCAATATAGCAAGATAAATCCAACTGTATATAAAAATGGAAATATGTCTTATATCTATCTTGAAAGATCTGGCTCATACAGAGTTAAGTTATATGACTCTTGTACCCCTGCCAATGTTCAATCATTTAGAAACAACGACTATATTGATATTGTATTCTTAAATTCAGTTCCTTTTGAAATCACTTATATTGACACAATAACTGGTGAAGAAGTAAAATCAGAGAAAATTAATAACGCTGTTTATAATGGCGATGTTATCCTATCTCTTTACAACTTGTCATCATATTATCAAGCTTCTGGCTACCCTACTATTTCAGTAAAATTAAATGGCAGAAATTACACAGGCTTCACAGGCAGAAATTATCAATACACATTCTCTCAACCTGGATACTACTCAGTAATATTCAGCGCTACAAGTTCAACTGGTATTCCTATCAGAGAAGAAGAATTCAATTTCACTATTGTAAATGAAAATGAATCAAGATACGCATACGAGTTTGTACAATATAAGAATTATTATATTGAAAGCGTAATAAAGGATGGAATTGACATAACACAAGACTTGATTGAAATTGGTAACTTCTCTACTATAAGAATTAATGGCACAACATACCTCTCTGAGCTTTTAATTAACTATCTTGATGAAAAAACTGGAAGAGGCAAATATCAAATCACAATAAATACTTATGACAGCACTTATACAGAAAATGGTGTAAACTCATTTACATTTGAATTCTGGCTCAATATGCAAACCCCTCCTCTATCAATATCTTTGGCAGAGGGCGACAAAACCACTAAGACTATCACAATAACATTCAATGTTGAAAACTTCTATAATGCAATGGGAGATTGTTATATTAAAATTGGTTCTACATATTTCTACTTTACTGCTGACGAACTTGAAAACTTAGGGACAAATTATACTATAACAATTGAAGAAACAGGAACATTCTTTATTCAAGTTTATACTATGAGTAATAACTTGCTCTATTCTTATAAGGTAATAAAGACTGAGCCTTTAAATACATTTGCAATTATAGCAATTGTTCTTGGTGTTATTGCTGTAGGTGCTATTATTGGTATAACTATTGCTTTAAGAAAGCGTCAAAAAGTTAAGTAATCATCAAAAACATTTCTTCTAAAGTTCTAAAATTTTGAACTGGCTGTAGAAAAAAAAGATGCTCATCTAAATAGATAAGCATCTTTTTTAATTTATTTCAAAAATACAAATACAATTATGGTTAATATATGCTATAATAAACATATAAGAAAAAATTTAATGTTTGTGTTGTTAAGAAGCACATAAAGTAATCTAATAAACAAAATTTATAAGTTTTTGTTTTCTGCTCACAAAATTTAAAATTTCAAAGATATAAAAGGGAAAAAACATGGAATTTGAATTAATAAGTAAAGAAAATTTAGATATTGCTATTAAAATTCAAAATGAAATATTCCCGCTAGAGAATGGTAGCGAAGACTATAAAGAATCGATTAGTGGAGAGTTATCTTGCCATCGATTTTTGCTAAAATATTGGCTTGCAAAGGTTGATAACAAATATGTTGGTATTTGTGGCTTGTATGCTTATAAATTTGCTCCAAAAGACGCATGGCTTGGTTGGTTTGGTGTCTTAGAAAACGAAAGAAGAAAAGGTTATGCAACTGAAATTTTAAATTTTTCAATGCAGTTAGCAAAAAAACTTGGCTTTGAAACTTTAAGATTATACACAGACGAAATAGACAATGCCAATGCTGTAAAACTTTACAAAAAATTTGGCATGACTTGTGAAATATATGACAATCCAAAAGATGTACATTATGAAATAGGTAAAACTTTAATCTTTTCAAAAAGTTTATCAACCAAACCAATAACTTTATGGAATAACAAAAATTTATATTTGAATGACCATGACAAAAAGAATAATATAATTTAATTAAGATTTGACTGAAAATTTGTCTTAATAAATTAAAAGTATATTTCTTCGTCTTTAAAAAATAAACAAATACTGCTCACAATAAATTAAATAAACAAAATACTAAAGGTTGCAGGCTGTCAGTTAATTTACTTTATAAATAAAACAGAAGAACGAAATTTAAACTAAAATATTTTATTTTTCGTTTTTCTGTTTTTTATTTTTTTCTTAGTAAATCACCTGTTGAAGTATAAATATAAACAAAAAATTATGTTTCTTTATTTCAACCTTAAATAATTTTACAACTTTAAACAAGCAATTAAAGATGGCTTCTATTGTCATATTTGAAATTAAATTAATTACATTGTTAAATAACCTCAAATGTAAAAATATTTAAATATTCAAAGTCTCATTTCGTCAAATTTTGGGTTCATTATCTCTAATGGTCAAGCTAAAAAAATTGCCTTATCAGTCTTTATATATTCCTTATTTTCATAATAAAATACTTTCATTTGTTCCTCTATATTTTTTAGTAAGTTTTTCAACAGTTGTAAAATATTCATCAATATTAAGTTAATCTTGTTTAGATTTTTCTATTTGAAGAATTTTATCATAAATATCATACCAACTGTAAACTCGTGTTACATTAGGATAATTTATATCTTGATTATATCTGCAATCAAAACAAAATACATCAACATAATCTTTAAAAACCGGTATTGTTTGGGGGCTATCTTCAATCATTATATCAAGCTTGAGTTCTTGAATTTGAACAACTTTATTTTGGGAAAAATAAAGTCCATCATAAGGTATTTTGAATTTTTTAAGCCATTTCTTTACTGTCCGCCTCATTTTTTCGCCCTCTTCAGACTGGTAATATGAGGTATATCTTGATGTTATTATATAAATTTTATGTCCTTCTTCTTTCAATTTGTTTAAGACTTCACTACAATGATGTCTTGGTCTTTCTTTTTTGCAATAAGTCCAAAAATATTTGTTTATATAATCATTGAATATTATATTTGACCAATCATACTTTCTTGTATCAAAAGCATTCGGATATTTAAGTCTGCCAGCATTATTTTCAATGCAATATTTTGTAGCATAAGCCAAAATAAAATCATCATCATTTGTTAATACACCGTCAATATCAACTCCAATATTCATCTTATCTCCTGTAAAAATAGTATCTATGATAAATATTATAACATACAAATATTGTCTTAATCAATAAAATTTAATTTTTTTTCCCTTATATAAATAATACAAATAAAAAAGCTATGGACAAAATCCATAGCTCTCTTTACATATGTTTATTACATAACAACATTGATTTTAATTCCAGGTCCCATTGTTGAAGCAATAGTAATATTTCTAAAATATTGTCCTTTTGCTGCAGCTGGTTTAGCCTTAATCAAGGCTTCAATAACTGTATTGAAGTTGTCAATCAATTTTTCTTTTCCAAAGCTAACCTTTCCAATGATTACATGTACATTGTTTGTTTTATCAAGTCTATATTCAACTTTACCAGCTTTAGCATCGTTGATAGCCTTTGTAACATCCATTGTAACAGTTCCACTCTTAGGGTTTGGCATTAAGCCTTTAGGTCCAAGAATTCTAGCAACACGACCTACAACACCCATCATGTCTGGAGTTGTGATACATACATCAAAATCAAGCCATCCGCCTTGAATTTTGCTTACGATTTCTTCTCCGCCAACATAATCAGCTCCTGCCTTTGTTGCATCATCAGCTTTATCGCCTTTAGCAATAACTAAAACCTTTAATTCTTTTCCTGTTCCGTGAGGTAATATACATACACCTCTAACTTGTTGGTCTGCATTCTTTCCATCAACACCGAGTTTTACATGGAGTTCTACAGTTTCATCAAATTTTGCTTTTGGAAGTGACAACAATGTATCAAGTCCACTTGCTATATCATATGATTTTTGTGTAACAGCTTGGGAAGCTTGTGTATATCTCTTACTTGCTTTCATATTTTCCTCCCTTAGTCTACTACTGTAACGCCCATTGAGCGTGCAGCACCTTCAATCATAGACATAGCTGATTCGATTGATGTACAGTTAAGGTCTGGCATCTTTGTTTCAGCAATTTGTTTGATTTGTGCTTTTGTAATACTTCCGACTTTTGTTTTGTTTGGTACTGCTGACCCTTTTTCAAGTCCAATAGCCTTCATAATTAGAATAGCTGCTGGAGGAGTCTTGAGTACGAATGAAAAGCTTCTATCTGCATAGATAGTAACTACTACAGGAATCTTAAGTCCTGCTTGAGAAGCTGTCTTCTCATTAAATTCTTTTGTAAAGGCACCAAGGTTGATTCCATGAGGTCCTAAAGATGAACCTACTGGAGGTCCTGGAGTGGCTTTACCTGCATCGAGTTGTAATTTAACAACTGCAGCAATTTTCTTTTCTGCCATTTTGTCCTCCTTATAAGTGGTTTTTATTGGGCGGTTGCAGTTCCGCCCTCCCACAACTTATCGCAGTTTTATGTCATGCAGGACAATATATTAAACATTTTCATGTTTATATATCAATCATTTAAATTTTTTAAGCTTCTTTTATTTAAAATAATTTTAAAAGCTGTTTAATTTGACAATTAGTCATTTATTCTTCTTATTTGAGACATTTCAACTTCAACTGTTGTTTCTCTGCCGAACATTTCAACAACAACAGATACAACATTTGTTTCAGTATTCAAAGCCGTAACTGTTCCAACCATTCCATTTAATGGACCATCAACAATTTCAACTTTATCGCCTTCTTTAAGGTCTACATCAACTTTTATCTTTTCAAGTCTCATTCTCATGATGTCCTTATCTGTTAACGCAAGAGGACGACCGTTTGGCCCACAGAAACCTGTGATTCCTCTTGTTCTTGTAACATTATGCCAGAGGTCATCTGCATATTTCATTTTTACAAGTATATAACAAGGCATAGATTTGCGTTGAACTAAGACTTTTTTCCCTCGTTTTTCTTCAACAACATCTTCCATAGGGATTACTATATCAAAAATTCTATCTTGAAGATTAAATTTCTCTATAACAGTTTCCAAATTTTCTTTTGCAACATTTTCATATCCTGCAAAAGTGTGCAAAGCATACCACTTTGTTGGCAAACTGTCAACAAACTCTTTGTATCCTTTTTCATCATCATACTCTTCATTTATTTGAGCCAATGAATCTTGATTTGTCGCATCATCATTTGCTTTCTGTGTGTTTTCTTCAACTTTTTCTTCAACATTCTCTTGATTTTGATTTAAAGTGATATCTTTTTCTTCCATCATAAGCCCTTATTATCCTTTTAATAAATTCATAAGTAAACCTAAGCAATAGTCAATACCAAAAATAACAACTGCGAACACTAGAACAACAGTCAAAACAACGCCTGTCTTTTTGCAGACATCGCCAAAAGTAGGCCAAGTAACCTTTTTAAGTTCTGACAAAGTTTCCTTTGCCTTTCTTTTAAACTTGCCCTTTTCTTTTACTTCCTTCTTTGATTTTTTATTGTTTTTGTCATTCTTGTCTGATTTTTTGTCGCCTTTTGTCTTCTTAGATTTATTTTCGCTTTCTGTTTCTGCAGTTTCTTCTGTTTTTGCTTCTAAATTTTGTTCAGCATTTTCAGCTTCATCATTTGCAACAGAAACATCTTTTTCTTCAACAACATTTTCATCATTCAATGCTTCAGTTTCTGAATTTGTGGTTGCAGAAGAAGCCAAAGTTTCAACTTCAGCAATTTTTTTATTATTTTTTTGCGACTTTTTCTTTTTTGACATAAAACCCCCTATACAATCGGTTTATTTGGTTTCTTTATGAACGGTTCTCTTTCCACAACGAGGACAGAACTTCTTTATTTCCATTCTTTCAGGATTTGCAGAAGTGTTTTTGCTTGACGCATAGTTTCTTTCTTGACATTCTGTGCAAGCTAATATTATATTTTTACGTTTTGGTGCAGCCATTTTCTTTCTCCTAACAAAAAACTAACACCCCTTTGCAGAAGTGCTAGCATTATATTATCATAATTTGTTTTTATTGTCAACAATTTTATAATATATTTTCAATTTATTTTAAAAAGATTGTTGATTTTTGTTTGCTGTGCTTTACAGAATTTTTTGTTCAATTTAATTTTTAAAAACAATTTATAAAGCCCTTAATTTTTCTATTATTTTGCTGTCTTTTCCAAATCTTTTGAGGTTACAGTAGCATCTACTAACAAAACATAATCTTCATTTTTTGAAGATTTTTTCACTGTTTCAAAATCTGTAGGCAAATTAAAATCAAAATCATATTTTTCTACATAAACAAAATAGGCTTTCAAACACTCTTTCGCATACAAATAAGCCTCTTCTACTATAGTGCCATCTGTTGTCAATTCCAAATCTGGGAAAAAAACACGATATACACCTTCTTTGTCATCTTTTATAAATACTGCAGGATAAATGTAATTTTTCATTTAATGCTTACTCCTTAACCCTAGACTTATGGAAGTAAAATTCTTTTACCTTTATGTTTTTATCAAACACTAACAAACATTATTATATGTATTATTATTTTTTCTAATCGTTTTTTGGGTGATTTGATAAAATATACAATAATTGCTCCCTAGATTATCTTATCATAAAAAAAGTGTTTTTCAAAACAAAAAACACAATTTTTATTTAAAATAAACACTTTCTTTTTATATGATTTTCATTGACATATCGTTTTAAGCTTTCACAAATCAACGATTATCCTTATCCCAACAACAATTTTTATACTTTTTGCCACTACCGCAAGGACATGGATCATTTCTTCCAGCTTTTGGTTTGTCATTATATACAGTTTTTTGAACTTGCAATTTTTGTTTTTGCTTTTGAGCTGCTCTTTCTTCTGGTGTGAGTTCCTTCCCTGTGAAGATTATTTTAGCAGGCTCTGGTGCTGGAGCTTGAGGCTCTTGTCTTATTCTAGCATTCAATAGAATTTTACATGTGCTTTCTCTAATTTTCTCAATCATTGCATCAAACATGTCAAATCCTTCCTTCTTATATGCAAGAACTGGGTCTTGTTGACCAAATTGACGAGCAAGAATTTCATCTTTCATGATTTGCATATCTTCAATTTGGCTCATCCAGTTTATGTCAACCATTCTAAGAAGAACATTCCTTTCAATATCCTCAAAGTTTATGCCGATTTCTTCCACTTCTTTATGGCGTTCTTCAAATTTTTTGAGAACTATATCAAGCACTTTTTCTATCACATCTTTTGTATCACACCCTTCAACAAAATCTTCTGTGATTGTGTTGCTGTCCTTATCCAAAAGTCCATTCTCAAGTTCCTTATTAAGTGCTGCCAAATCCCATTCATAATATGGCTTTTCATCACTTATAATCTTATATACACTTTTTGCAACAATATCTGGGAACATTTTAAGAATTTGGTCGTGGACAGGTTCGCCATCCAAAACCTTATTTCTTTCAGAGTAAATGATTTCTCTTTGTTTGTTCATAACATCGTCAAATTGAAGAACTGTCTTTCTTATGCTGAAGTTTTGCAATTCAATCTTTCGTTGTGATGCCTCAACTTGTTTTGCAACAGTTTTCATTTGTATTGGTGTTGTATCATCTATTTTAAAGAATGCCAAAATCTTTTTCAATTTTTCAGTAGCAAATCTTTTGAATAAATCATCATCCAAAGACAAGAAGAACACACTTGAACCTGGATCTCCTTGACGACCAGAACGACCACGAAGCTGATTGTCTATACGGCGTGATTCATGTCTTTCAGTTCCGACAATATGAAGTCCGCCTAAAGCCTTAACCTCTTCTTTTTCCTTATCTGTGATTTCCTTATGCTTTGTATAAAGCTTGTTGTATTCCTCTCTTGCTATGTTCAATTTTTCATCGTCAACATAGTTAAAAGCTGTTGCGTAAGAAATTTCCTCATCGGTGTATCCCTTATCTTTCATTTCTTTTTTTGCGATGAATTCAGGGTTTCCACCAAGCAAAATATCAGTACCTCTACCCGCCATGTTGGTTGCTATTGTAACTGTGCCTTTTCGACCAGCTTGAGCAACGATTTCGCTTTCTCTTTCATTATTCTTAGCATTTAAAACCTGATGTTTTATTCCTGCATGCTTTAAAGCTCTTGAAATAAGTTCTGATTTATCAATGTTTATTGTACCAACAAGAACTGGTTGCCCTTTTTCTTGACATTCTTTTATTTCTTCTATTATCGCTTGAATTTTTCCTTTCTCAGTGATGTACATTATGTCAGGATAGTCAATTCTTTGTTTTGGAAGGTTTGAAGGTATGATAACTACATCCAAATTATAAATAGTTCTAAATTCGCCTTCTTCTGTCTTTGCTGTACCAGTCATACCAGAAAGCTTTTTGTAAAGTCTGAAGAAGTTTTGGAATGTTATTGTTGCATAAGTTGTGTTTTCATCTTTGATGTCCACACCCTCTTTTGCTTCTATTGCTTGGTGAAGACCAGAACTAAATCTTCGCCCTGGAGATAAACGACCAGTAAACTCATCGACAATAATAACTTCCCCATCTTTTACAATATAGTTTTCATCTATGTGCATGATGAAATTGGCACGCAAAGCATTATTTATATAATGGTTTATTTCAATATTGTTTATATCTGACAAATTATCAATATGATAGAAAGCCTCTGCCTTGCTTATACCTTTTTCTGTAAGATTGATTTGTTTTGTTTTTATATCAATCTCAACATCCACATCTTTTTTCAAACTTTTTGCAAACTTTTGTGCAATAGCGTAGCCATCTGTAGATTTTCCACCACGACCACTTATGATAAGAGGTGTTCTTGCTTCATCAATCAAAATACTGTCGACCTCATCGACTATCGCAAAGTTAAGTCCTCTTTGAACTCGTGCATTTTTATTGTTTGCCATATTATCACGAAGATAATCAAAGCCAAGTTCGTTGTTTGTTGTATATGTTATATCTGCCCTATAAGCTTTTTTCTTATCTTCATCACTTTGTCCATTTAAAGAAACACCAACAGTAAGACCAAGGAATTTATATACCTTACCCATCCATTCAGCGTCACGCTTTGCCAAATATTCATTGACAGTGACCACATGGACACCTTTCCCAGAAATTGCATTCAAGTATGCAGGAAGTGTCGCCACCAAAGTTTTTCCTTCACCTGTTGCCATTTCAGCAATTCTTCCTTGATGAAGTGCGATCCCACCAAGAATTTGCACATAAAAATGACGCATATTCAATACTCTTGAAGCGGCCTCTCTTACAACCGCAAATGCGTCTGGCAACAAATCATTCAATGATTCGCCAACATTATATCTATTTTTAAACTCATCTGTACAAGCTCTCAATTGCTCGTTTGTATATTCCTTATATTTATCTTCTAAAGCTATGACTTTGTCTGCTATCTTACGAAGTTTTTTGATTTGTGATTTATTCTCATTGCCAAAAAGTCCCATTTTTTCTCCTCAAATTAATTTCAATACTTATATAATTTTAACTATTTTTAAATAAATGTCAAACAATTTAGATTGACAAGTCCTTTTTTTATTAATATTTGATTTAAAATTGCCTGAAAAATTATTTTATTTTGTAAAAAATTGTTGATTTTTTTAGATTAACTATTGACTAATTGTGCAAAATATTATAAAATATACTAAGTAAAAATTCAGCCAGTTTGATGGCAAAAAAGGAGTTCGTTATGGGAATTTTTTCTAAAATAGGAGAAAAACTTAAAAATGTTGTAGGCGCTATTAAAAATACTGTCGTTTACAAAAAAGTCGATACTTCAAAAACCATGATCAACAAAGGCGGCAATATTATGTCTGTTGACCAAAGTGTTAAGGAGAAAAAGAGCCAAATTGCAAGAGAATCAAGAGAACACTTTGAATTAAGTTTCAAAAACAAATCAATTGATGATATTATTGCTTATATCAGCGGAGAAAACTTAATCAAAAACTTCAGCAACTCTTCTGAAATCAAAAGGATGAAACGCGACATCGCTGATGCAAACAGAGAAATAAGTCATGACGATTCTTTAAATGAAAGAACTCTTGACAACTTATATGGTTTTATGGCTGGTGGACAAAAACCTAATGGAGAAGCTTTTACTGAAGATGAAGTAGCTACTTATTCAAGAATCGCTGAAAATTGCCAAGCAAGATCAAGAGCCTTATCTTTTGTTAAGGCAAATTTTGCTGCTATTGTAAACAAAGTTGACTTCACTAAAGAAGAAGACAGAAAGAGCTTTGATAGACTTATGGAAGTTGTTAAAGACTACTGCAAAGTTGCAAACAACTTCTCTGTTGCAGAATTTAGTGCAGCTCAAATTAATCCATCACTTGTAGCTAAAGATTCTAGCAACCTTAAAAATGCTTCAAAACTTGCACAAACAAAGACTGACGAAATTGTCATTGATAGAATTCAAAAAGAAAGTGATACAGCTTTTAGCATCGCCATTTTCGCTAATGGAGATAAAACAAGCGACACAAAAGGTGTTATTGACTATGTGAAAGAATATGATGAAAAAATCCAAGCTGGTAAAGAATTAACTAAAAATATTAACGACCTTGAAGAAGGTAAAAAACACCTTGCTCAAGAAAATAATCTTTATGCAGCTGGACAAGCTTTCTTAGATGCTCAAGAGGAGATAGATCCTTATTCAAAAGAAGATACTTTAAGAAGCCAAACTTGGGCTAAACACTTTGGTTTAAACAAGAAAATTCGTGAAAGACAAGGCGATTTTCTTGCCCAATTCTATGAAATTGCAAAAAATACCAAGCTTTTCACCGTTGATGACAATTTAGTTGTTAGAGATATTAATGGAAATGAAATTCCTGTAACCCTTGATGAAAATGGAAAGGCAAGCGTTGGCAATTTTGAACTTGACATGTTCTCTAATGGAAAAACTCCTGACACAAGAAGCAACCTTGAAAAATTGATGGATGCAATACAAAGCTACAACTCTAACCCTGAAATCCAAAATCGCCCTGGCACTTTGAAAGTTAAAAGAGATGCTGGCAAAGGCGAAGATGGACTTATTTATACTGGTCGCCAAGAAAGAATTATGGAATCTGTATTCTTAAAAATGAGAGACTATGCAATTGAACATTTGGATGATGCAGATTGCGTATCCCCTCTTGATGATTTCTCATTTAAAACTGTAATCCGTTCTTTAAAAACCAAACAAACAACTAATATATACAAAGCAATTTTTGAAGCTCATGCCAAAGATCTTAAAAACTTTACATTTAGCAACCTCTCTACCGCTGAAATGAAAGATTTATATGATTTTATAAATGAAAATCAATCTGTTGGAATCAACGCAAGAAAAGAATTGCAAGATTGGGCAATTGATAACGAATTGATAGAATCATTTACAATTCAAAAGAAAAACAATAAATTAAACAGCATTGTTGACTACATGAAAGATGCGGCTGTTAATGCAAATAACAACAGAATCAGAAATAGACAAGATGAAAACAATCAACTCGCTGAAGAACTCAATGCTGAACAAACTGAAAAAACTACTGAAAGAGAGCAAACTTATGCTGGATTAACAGAAGTTAAAAAAGCTCTTGAAGAAATGTTGCCAAAAGTTGAAGCTATAAAAGTTCCTGCAAAAGTAAAAGGTGTTAAAAATCAAAATTCAAAGAGCAAGAAAGAACTCACTTCTTTAATAAAAGCAATTCTCTCTGATATAGAAAAAATTATGCCAAAATCAGCTGAAGAAATTGTTGCTGACACTAAAGAAATTGAACAAGGCGAGACTACCTACACTGATAAACTAGAAAAATTGGTTGAAGAAATAAATTCTTACAACACTCAAGTGCTTGATGACCTTGCAAAATTGACATCTCAAGACAGAAAAGAAAGAGCTGAGGCAAGAACTAGAATTTATAAAGACTATCTTTCTGCTGAAGATCAAAAAAATTTGAAAAAATTCATGAATAAAGTTGTTGAAGACATTAAGGAAATTGATGGTTCTGCATTAGCAAATGATGAAACTGAAAGAGAATAATTTAAACATGACCGATAACAAGGTCATGTTTTTTATATGTTTAAGCTCAATGTGTTTTATATTATAATTATTTACCTTTGGTTTAACTTACATCATTTATTTTTATATCTTTATATGTATTAATAACATTCATTTAGGTAAAATTTAAATAAATATTTAGCTAGCTTTTATAAACGCTTCAAAATTTACTTCTTGAATTGAATCCCCCCCTTATTTAAAGGAAAATTTTAATGTTTAAATTCCCCTTTACTTGACAATACACTTTTATAATGATATTATATATTATAAGTAAAATAATAGTGAGGTAATTTTATGGTTGAAACAAAAAAACCTAACACAAGATCTGTAGATAACACAGTCTATAGAAGAAATGGAAAAGAAAGAATCAATACTTTGCATCAACATGTCGAAATGACAAGCAAAAGGACTTCTAAGCTTTTTGACTTTACAGTTACAGAGCCAACAACCGATGGCTCTAGCACTAAAAAAACATCTGTCATGACTGTTTCACAAAAGGACAAAAAAACCTATGTGAAAATTTCGCCTGAAATGTTGAAGGAATTTAAAGGACCTAATGGAGTTCCTCTTTTTGATAATGAAACATTAAACAAGGTTTTTAATGGCGATGGTCTTTTGATTGATAAAAACAGCCAAGGTATAAGTATAAATAGTGTTGGCGACGAAATCATCATTGACATTAAAGGGAAAAATGAAGGAGAAAACTATAGAATAACAGCTGGACCTACAAACATCTCCCTTGAATATGGAAATGGAGATAATGTCACTCAATATGAATACCACCCTAAAAATCCAGAAACAGCGATTGACTTGTCTATGAAACGCAGTATTATTGAAAGTATGCTTGACAAAAACAATCCAAACCACAACCTTTTTAATCCTCCAAAACGTGTAAGAGATGTACCTCAATTCCTTGTTGGTATGTATTTGCAAGATGTAGAAGACAATACAGTTAAACAATTTGGCGATTTTACAATCACTCGTTGCAACTTTGGTGGAGAAAACTCTTCCCCTTATTGTTTCATTAAGCAAAAAAATGCTAGTGGAAAAGATGAAGTTATCTTATTTGCGAACGGCGGATATCATAAGTGTACCGGCGAAATTAAAGGACAATATATAAAAGATAAAAACAATAATGAATACTATTTGGCTGTCGGTATAAGATCAGGAACTAAACCATATATACCTATTAAAATACCTATGGTTGATGGCAAGCCTAGTCCAGAATTTGCTGAGGGATTTAAAACTTTAATGGATGGAACAGCTAGAGATGATCAAACCCCTATCCTTGAAGTCCGTGGTAAAGAAAGAGCTGGGAAAAGCAAAAAACTTGATATTAAAGATGAAGGCATTACTATTGAACATTTGCACTCTTTTGAAATAAAAGATACAAGAGAATATTCAGATTATCAATTCCAAGTTAAAAGCAAAAAGTTTGATGTTTACGATCAATTTGGTATCACTAGTGAGCGTCCACTTGTTGATCCAGGTCCAGATGATGACGGAGATGACTCTGGTGAAAATGGCGGAGGTTCAGGAGATCCTGGTGATTCTGGAAGTTCTGGCGGAACAAATGTTCCTGGCGATGGTGGCGGAAATCCTCCAACAGACCCAACACAACCTGAAAATCCTCAGCCTGAGAACCCTCAACCTGAAAATCCAGAGCCAGAAGAGCCTGAAGTAGATGAAGCTCAAAAGAAATTGGATGAACTCAATAAGGCCCGAGAAAAAGAAGCTGAAGAAGCTGAACAAAAGAAATTCGAAGAACAGCAAAAAGCTAAGGGTGAAGCATTTAAATCTGGAATGACTTTGGTAAATACGGTTATGGGAAATTCCCTTTCTACTATTGGAGTTTTCCTTATGATTTGCTCAATGATTCCTGGAGTGAATTTTATATGTATTCCTGCAGCCATTATGGCTGGCATTGGCTTATTTCAATCAACTTTTGCTGACAAATTGGTATTTAATCCTTATAGAAAGATTAAGCAAAAAGTAAAAGAAGCTGAAAAATTGCAAGATATTGAATTTGAAGCCAGAGATCAATTCATTGAAAATGAAAGAGAACTCGACAAACTTGTTGCACTTTCTAAAGAAAAAACTGCTGTTCTTGATAAAATGATGTATGAATCAGCTGAAAATGGTGGAAATAAATTTGCCAAAGAATTCGCTGAAATATTCAATACAAATGGCGTTGGATTTATACGCGGTCAAGTTGATGGCGCAAAACAACTTCAAGATATTGGAAATCTTGACAATAGAATCGATATGACCAAAATGCTTGACCAAATTTCTAAAGCAAAAGATGAAACTCAAAAACAACAACTTATTGAACAATTTAAAACCAACTTTTTCCAAGATTTAGATACAGCAGGACAAGAAAGAGTTGACAATCTTTTCAGGGCTGAAAATGCTGAAAACCTAAATCAATTTGTAACAGCCTTAAATCAAGCAAACCTTGCCCAATCAAATGAAAGAGCTTTATTTACAACTCAAAGAGATGCAATTTTAACTGCTGAACAAAATAGGCTTCTATATTTGGCTCGTACAGATAAATTTAGCGAACAACAAAGAGTTACTTATTTTGAAAGATATTCTCCTGCAATTATTCAAAATATCACTACCCGTCAAAATGGTTCTACAGAAAAATTGAATGAAATTATAAATAGCGTGCCTGAAGCAACGAGAAATAATGCAATTATTGAACTTAATAATGCAAGTCAAAAAATGCAAACTCAGGTTGCAAATATTGAAGCACAAGCAAATGAAAATGTTGAAAAACAAAAGAGCATAACCCCTCTTGTTCAATACAAACAAGCCTTAAGCGCGCTTGCTGATAAAGAAATTTCAACAAGAGAACAATGCTTAGATGCTAGCAAGGATTTCATTAACAACTATACCCTTAGCTATTATCAAGGTTATTCTGACAGATTTAAGCAAGGATTGGTTGCAAGTACTAATGGACTTTCAAATGTCAAAGAAAATGATAGTGTAAAAACAATAGCTCAACAAATTAATGGCTTTGTTGAAGGTATTTCAGGAGACAAACCTTCTGAAAAAACTCAAAAATTGGCAGAACAACAAAAAGCCATCCAAAAGATTATCGAAGACGGCAAATTTGTCGAAGAAATCGGCGACACCTATGTATCTTATCAAGGCTTGAATGATGGCAACACACCTGCTACTGGAAGCCTTGTTGCAGATCCTAAGAAAGGAACTAGAAAAAAAGAATTTACTTTGCAAGCTCAAGCTTTGGGCATTGCAAAGAATAGAATCATCGGCTTCATTAAAGAAAAAGATAACACAGCTAACGAAACAACTTTGGCTGAATACACTACAGAAAAACTTTTAGAAGAAGTGGCAAAATATTCTGATGCTTCGAAAAACAAATCTGTTCAATCATCAATTGACCTTATTAAAGCACATAATAAATATGAAACTTTAAAAAATAGTCTTGATATATCTGATGATTTATACAAAGCTATTACTGGCAGTGATGTTAAATACGACGCAGCAAAGAAACAATTTATTGTTCATGATTATAAGTCTGATAAAAAAGCAACAAATGCAATTGATGAAGCTGAGGAATATAAGAAGTTCAACAAATATCCTGCTTTCAGAAAAATGTCTGATAAAGACAAACAAAAAGTTGTAATGATGAGTTTGGGATTGTCTGTTCTTAAAGAAAAAGCCGAATACTTCAAAGATCCTACAAGAAAAGTAATTAGTGAGGAAGATTATCAAATCCACATTGACAACTATAATAAGATGGAAAGTTTGCTTGACAAAATCTTGACAGGAAAGTTAAATTCTGCTTATGACGAACTTGCCATCAGAACTGCCATGGTTGGTGCAGAAAATGTTAACACAAACTATGACGAACAATCTAAAGCGGCAGCAAGAACATTAATCCACACATTACAAGGTTATAGAACTCTTGATAAAGTATTTGACTCAATGGAATTAAGCGAAGAACAAAAAACAAACATAAAAGCCGAAGTTTCTCGCAGAGCTAAAGAAACTGGCGAAGTTAACTTCAACAAACTCTTCTCTCGAGTTTTACAAGAGCAATTTGCTGATAAGAAAGTTGACGGAAAAACAATTGATGAAATTATGTTTAAACATTTTGATTATGAACTTATTAATTCTTCAAACATTGATAGTCTATGCTCTACTTATGGAATTGCAGCAAAAGATTTAAAAGAAAACATAATGAGAGCAATGCAAGCCAACCCTAAAATTTCTGTCAAAGAGCAGTTGAATCTTCTTCTTGAAGATGCTATTGAGGGACTTAAAGCTGAAGGTAAAACACCAAAAGAACTTGCATCTCAAGCTGACATTATTAAAAAAGCTGTTGAAGAACTCTCATCCCCTAAAAATAGAGATTATATTGTTCCTCAAAAAAGCAAAGATTTTGACGCGTTCGTTAAAGACCTTCAAGCAACATTTGATAAGAGAACTAAGCGTAATCTTGGAGCCACAAGTTTTGAACTTGGTGAAGCTTTTACAGATAAGGAATTAGCTCGTAAGAAGAAATTAGCAAGAAACGGCGAAAAGGAATATGATGATTATATTGATTTATTCGCTAGCAGAGGTGTTGCAAGAGAAGAACTTGAAACCGCTTTTGGAAACGCAAAGAGTAAAAAAGAATTCAATGCTGTTATAGATAAGTATATGTCAAGAATTGGAATTGATAAAGAAGAACTGAAGAAAATTAAAAAACATATGGCTCGCAGCGGAAAAACAAATGAAGTTGATAGAGAATATTACGCTAAAAATAGCAAGCTCAAAGCAATGAGAAATCTTTTGAATAATCCTAGCCCTGAGCTAAATGAAACTAATATAAAACTTTTGAAAGAATTAGGATTAAGTGAAAAGGTTCTTCAATCTTTGCAAACATTACCAACAGCAGAAGAAAAATCAACAAAACTTAAAGAACTTATTGATAAAAATACTATAGCTTTGGATAGAAACTTCTACAAACTCGCATTAGAAGTAAACCACCTCGACAATGTTAGAGTGGGAAATACCGAACTTGATAGAAACAATTTGGATGCTAAAGACAAATATATATCTTACCAAAAATCGGCTAGAGAATTTAATGTTAAAATTAAGACATTGCAAGAATTTATTAAAAACAATCCTGAATGCACATACACTCAAGAAATTATCAATGCCTTTGTCAAAGGTGATGCTGATTTCTTAAAAAGACAAGGTATTTCTCTTGATGAATATGAATTTAGCCATCTAGACACAGTTATGTATGATGAACTTGGCATTGATTTAGACTCTCTTGTAGCTCAAGCTGATGTTTATCCTGATCTTGAAGGGCTTTCTCCAAGAAAGAAAGAAAAATTAAAGAAAAAAATCAGAGATAAAAATCAAAAACTTCTTGAAAAGTTGGAGAAAAAAGCTAAAGCTATAGCTCCTAAACTTGAAAAAGAGACAAAGAAAAGAGAAGAAATAGCTGACAAGAAAGAAAAAGAAGTTCTTGAGGCTAAAGAAAAGAACAAGAAAGGTCTTGAAGAAATTAAACCACCTGCTATACTTACAGCCTTCAAATCAATCGGAAATATGCTTAAACGCAGAAAAGAACAAGAAATTGATGCTCCAGAAGCTGCACGTGCTGCGGCTGAAGCTGAAAGAGCTCGCCAAGCTGAAGCTGCAACTGAGGCTACTGCAGAAACTGAAGCTGAAGCGACAACTCAAGAGAACGAACATTCTAACGAAGGACGAGATATTTAAGCAAATTCAAATAAAACAAAAAAGTTTAACACATCTTGTGTTAAACTTTTAAATTGTTTTTAAAAAATGAAAAATTAAATAAAAAATTATTATTTAATTTTATTTAAAATTAGAAAACATTTTGATTTTAGATTTAATAAAAATTAAAATTAATAAAAAATGTATTTTTAACATTTTTATATTATTTTTTGATATTTTTTAATTATTATTTTAATTTTAAACATATTTTTAACTCATATAAATAAAAGGATAAAACTTATGAAAATTGGTGTTGTTGGCCTTCCTAATGTTGGGAAAAGCACATTATTCAATGCAATAACTAATGCTGGTGCAGAAAGTGCAAACTACCCTTTCTGCACAATTGAGCCAAATGTCGGCATCGTCGATGTGCCTGATGAGCGTTTGCAAGTTTTGGGCAAACTTTATAATACTCAAAAAATCACTCCTGCTTCAATAGAATTTGTTGATATTGCGGGACTGGTTGCAGGAGCAAGCAAAGGTGAAGGACTTGGAAACAAGTTTTTGAGCCATATCCGCGAAGTTGATGCCATTGTCCATGTTGTAAGATGTTTTGAAAATGAAAAAATTATACATGTAAACGGCAGCATTGATCCTTTAAGAGATATTGAAATCATTAATTTGGAATTGGCTCTTGCTGACCTTGAACAAGTCAATAAACTTTATGAAAAAAACGCAAAACTTGTTAAAACTGGGGATAAAAGTCTTATCTTGACTGTTAATCTTCTTGAAAGAATTAAAAACGCACTTGAAAATAATTTGCCTGCAAGAAGTGTTGCAATTGAAGATGATGAAGAAATCAAGATTATGAAAAATCTTCAACTTTTAACTGCAAAGCCTGTGATTTATGTTGCAAATATAAGTGAAAATGATATTTCAAAGCCAGAAAACAATTTTGTCAAAGCTGTAAGAGCATTTGCCGAAAAAGAAGGCTCAAAAGTTATTTCACTTTCTGCCAAGATTGAAGAAGAACTTGCTGGCTTATCCCCTGACGAAAAGGAAATGTTTAAAGAAGAACTTGGAATTAAAGAAAGTGGTCTTGAAAAATTGGTTGCAACAAGTTATGATTTATTAGGGCTTATGTCTTTCTTAACAGCTGGCGAAAAAGAAGTAAGAGCTTGGACAATCAAGAAAGGAACTAAGGCACCTCAAGCAGCGGGCAAAATCCACACAGACTTTGAAAAAGGATTTATTAAAGCTGAAGTAGTTTCATATAGTGATTTAGTCGAAGCTGGCTCTTTCCTTAAAGCAAAAGAAAAAGGAAAAGTTCGAATGGAAGGCAAAGAGTATGTCGTACAAGACGGAGATGTCATGCTGTTTAGATTCAATGTTTAATAAATGATTAACCATTTTTAAACATTCTGACAAACAATAAACTTTGACCTGAACAAGCAAAATCGAGAAATTTAAGATTAAATATAAAACCTCTTATATTAAAAAGCTGAGCAATAAGTTAAAGCTGAGCAAATATAAGAGGTTTTTATTATTCTATCTATTCCCCCATACCCATGCAATTCATAATGAATCACAATTTAAACATGTAAAAAATATCAATCATTACAATTTTACATATCTTCTTTTTATTTTGTTTAAAATCATTTATAGTATATACTATTTTTATAAGGAGATTTAGATGTTTGAAATAAAAGAGAATAAAGAATTGCTTAATCAGATTTTGAAAACCAATTTGCTCCCACTTGCTTTTATTGGCGACAGTGTGCACACTCTTTATATAAGAGAGCATTGTCTTAAAACATCTCTTGCCAAAATGGAGAACTATCACAAGGAAAGCAGTTTTTATTGCAAAGCATCGGCTCAAGCAAATGTCATAAAAGAACTGGCAAATGCCAATATATTAAGTGATGAAGAAAAAGAAATTGTTAGGCGTGGTCGCAATGCAAAACCAAAACATACAGCCAAAAATGCAAGTTCCAGCGACTATTCTTATGCAACCGCTTTTGAAGTCTTGATCGGATATCTTTATCTTAAAGGCGACGGCAACAGGCTTGATGAAATATTGAGATATTCGATTGAATGTTTAAGTTTAAAAAGCTGGAAACAAACTTTAAGCAAAATTTAATGAAAAAGCTAAACTTGTAATATAGTTTAGCTTTTTTTCATCTTTGTCTTTCTCATGTTTTTTAAACAATCATCACTTATGCGATTACCAATTATTCACAGAAAGACTATAGCAAAAAAAATTGTTCAAACTTCTGCTTAGTTTTCATTAAATCCATTAATCATTTGAAACAATCGTAATTCTTTTATTGATTGCCAATTTGAGCTCCCCTTATTTTGCTTGTTTTTTTTTACAGATTGTGCTAAAATTTAAGCCATGAGGTAATACTATGTTTATTGAAGGAAAAAATGCCATTAAGCAAGCCATTGATGAAAACATCACGATAAACAAAATCTTTGTTGACAAAAATTATCAAGGTCGCAAGGATGACATCATTGAAATGGCAGTGCAACATAAAATAAAGTTTGAATTTGTGCCTAGAGTTTTTTTAGACAAAAAATCAAAAACAGGACATCATCAAGGCTATATCGCTGACAGTGTGGATTTCAAATACTGCGAAATTGACGACATATTGAATAAAGCAAGAGAACAAAATCAACATCCTTTTATCGTCCTTCTTGATGGGATTGAAGACCCTCACAATTTTGGTGCCATTATTCGTTCTTGTGAATGTGCTGGTGTCCACGGAATAATTATTCCTAAAAATAGAGCTGTACAAGTCAACGAAACGGTGATAAGGACAAGCACAGGAGCTATTTCAAATATGCTTATAGCAAAAGTTACAAACCTTAAGGACGCCGTCAACTATCTTAAACAAAATGACATTTGGGTCTTTGCTTGTGAGGCGAATGGAGAGAATATCTATAATAAAAAACTTCCACAAAACATAGCTGTCATTATTGGCGCGGAAGGTTTTGGAATTAAAAAAACTTTGATTGATTATTGTGATGGAGTGATTTCCTTGCCTTTGATGGGAAAAGTCAACTCATTGAATGCTTCTGTCGCCTGCGGAGTCACCATCTTTGAAATATTGCGACAACGCCAGCAAAATTGACTGGCAAAATAATTTCTAAATTTAAAATCAACATTAGGAGAAAATATGACAGATGAAGAACTTTCAATCAAAGCTCAATCTGGCGATGAAAATGCTGTAAATACCCTTCTTTCAAAATATAAATCACTTGTAAATCAAATTGCGAGAAGCTATTTCCTTACTGGCGGAGATATGGAAGATATTGTTCAAGAAGGCATGATTGGGCTTTATAAGGCGATAAAACACTTTAATAACAGTAAAACAGCTTCGTTTAAAACATTTGCTAGCACATGTATAAAACACCAAATTCAAAGTGCTGTAAGAATTGCTAGCTCTGCTAAAAATCAAGTTTTATCTACCGCAGTGCCAATTGTAGACAAAATCAACAACGAAGAAGACGACGAGAAAATTGAAATAATATTTCCTTCCGACCTTCCTTCCCCTGACGACAAGTTGCTGGAACAAGAAAGAATGCAAGAAATCAAGGATAAGATTAAAAAATCTTTGTCAACTTTGGAACTTAAGGTTTTAAGTCTTTATCTAAAGGGATATAGCTATAATGAAATATCTTCAATTGGAAACATTTCAAAAAAGAGTATAGACAATGCCCTTTCTCGAATCAAGAACAAACTGTCTTTTCTTAAAAATGATTTCTAAAAATAAAAAATAAATAATCAAATAAATAAAATAATCAAATTAAATAAATAAAAAATAAATTAAATAACTAAAAAATAAATTAATTAAATAAAAAATAAAATAATTAAATTTTTTAATTAATTCAATTAAATAAATATTCAAGAAATTAATTTTAATTTAATAAAATACAAAAATAAATAAAAAATTAAATTAATTTTTAATTTAATAATAATTTTACTAAATAAATTATTGAATTTAAATATCAATTAGGAGTATATGAAAATGAACGAATTTGTTAAACCTAGACCACAATTCCCTAAAAGAGTTGTCATAACATCAGGGATGCCTTACGGAAACAAGCTTTTACATTATGGACATGTTGGCATGACTTTGCGTGCAGATGTTTTTGCTCGATTTATGAGAGATCGAATCGGCAAAGACAATGTCATCTTTGTTTCTGGAACTGATTGTTATGGTTCCCCTGCTATAGAAGCTTATAGAAAGCTTGAAGAAAGTGGGCAAAATAAATATAATTCATTGGTTGAATACATAACAGCCAACCATTTGAAACAAAAAGAAATATTTGATAAATTTGAAATAGGTTTCAATTTTTATGGGGCTTCAGCACTAGGTAGAGCTGGAGAAATCCACAATGAAACAAGCAAATGGTTTATTGAAACATTGTATAAAAACAACATGGTTTCAAAGCACTCATCACTTCAATTTTATGATGCAAAAAATAAGTGTTTGTTGAACGGCAGACAAGTCATTGGCAAATGCCCTATTGAAGGATGTCAAAGCGAAAAAGGCTACGCTGACGAATGTGACCTTGGGCATCAATATCTTCCTCAAGATTTAATCGACCCTATCAGCACATTGAGTGGCGAAAAACCTGAGCTTGTCAAAGTTGAAAATCTATACTTTAACCTTGAAAAGTGCACTGATATATTAAACGAATGGATAAATTCTATTGACAGAAAAAGTGACACCCCTCAATTTATGGTTAAAGAAATACGCGAATTCTTTAAAAACCCAGAAATATATATTAAAAGAGAGTTCTTTGGACAATTCGACGACATCAAAAATCTTTTGCCGCATTTTGAAGAAAGTGTGCGCAATGAAAAATCTCCAAGCATAACTATTGTTTTTGACAAATTGGAAGACCGAGAAAAAGCCTGTGAAATTCTTGCAAAGAACAATATTCGCTATAGAACAGGAAAAACTCTCACACCTTTCCGCTTGACTGGAGATATTTCTTGGGGTATGCCTTGTCCTGAAATTGATGGGCTTAAAAACCAAACTTTCTATGTTTGGCCTGAAAGTCTTTGGGCGCCTATTACTTTCACAAAAACTTATCTTGAAAGCATTGGCAAAGATGAAAATGAATGGAAAAAGTTTTGGTGCGACCGAGATGCAACTGTATATCAATTCTTAGGCGAAGATAACCTATACTTCTATGGTCCTGCTCAACAAGCAATGTGGCTTTATACACAAGAAGGTACACCTGTTTTAAATCCTGAGAATGGAAATCTTCGACTTACTAAAATTTGTCCTATAAAGTCAATTCTTTATATGAACAAAAAAGCAAGTTCTTCTGGAAGTTTGAAACCACCTATGGCTGAAGAATTCTTAGATCACTACACCGCTGAACAATTTAGAATGCACTTCCTTGCAATGAACCTTGGAAACAACAATGTAAGTCTTTCTCCCAAGGCTTTTGACCCTGACGCAAATGCTGATGAAATTGACCCTATGGTTAAAGAAGGAAATCTTCTTACAAATGTTTATAACAGAATTTTAAGAACAGTGTTCTATTCAACTCAAAATCATTTTGACGGAATCATCCCTCAATCTGCAATTGAACCTGAAATTTTAAAAATCTGCGAAAAAACAATTCTTGATGTAGAAAGATTTATGTACGACAAAAAATTCCATCAAGTTTTCAATGCTCTTGATGTGTTTATAAGAAATATTAACAAATATTGGGTTAAAGAAATTAACAACGCAGTTACTGAAGAAAAGCTTGCTCATCTTATTGTCAACACCCTTCAAATGATTTTTGTCGCAAATACCCTTCTTCATCCTGTTGCTCCAAGCGGAACAGAGAATGTGGCAGACTATATTGGTTTTGACAAAGACAAATGCTTTGATTGGAACAATATTTTGGGCAAATTTGAGTCAGTACTTGACAAGAACAAGAAAAGAAAGCTGAAAAAACTTAATGCCAAGGAAGACTTTTTCAAAAGACATCAAAGTCAACTTGATGAACTTGCTAAGAAAAACGAAGAAAACTAAGAATAAAAAAGAGTTCGTGAGCAAAAGAACTCTTTTTTATTTCACAATTTTTTATTTAATCAATCAAATTCTTTTTAAGTCAAATATAATTACGTTTTTATTTTTATGTCAAAATTAAAAAAAAAATGAAAAAATTTAAAAAAAAGATATTGACAAATAAAATAATGTGTGATTTAATAAAGATGTCGATTGAAATAAAATATTTTAACAAAAGGAGAATCATTCAAATGATAGTAAGAACTATTACAAAAAAACTTAATAACGGCCATGCGAATGGTTCTGCTGATTAATTTATAGATTTTTAAACAACTTGTATAATTTAATTAAGCCTTCGCATGCCAAATTTTGCGAAGGTTTTATTTAATTTTTCCCTTAACAAGCTTAAGCTAAGCGAAAGCTCCTGCTTTCATAAGGTTTTAAAACAATATACTAAGCCTTCGTAAACAAAATTTATTACGGAGGTTTTATTATGAAAAAAAGAAAAGATAAAAACAAAGTTAGTATAACAAAATATTTATCAAAATATAAATTTGGCATTTCTTTATACATCCTTGTATATTTGATTGCTGGCACTTGCACTATCTTGCAAACCATAGCCTTTGCAAATGCCATAGAAAAAATCACCCTTTCAAATTTCATGAGTGCAATCTATGTTATGTGTTTTATTGCAGGACTTATTTTGATTAAAAGGCTTTGCTGGTATTTCTCTGGACTTATTTATTACAAATATTCCAACAAAATTATGGCAGAGATGAATCTTGACCTCGCTAAACAAGCATTTAAGCTTAACTCAAAAACCTATTCTGACCATGACACTGGCACTTTTGTACAAAGAATTGTCTACGATCCTGAAGTTGTAGTATCAAATCTCTCTGATCTTGTTGATATTATTACAGACATAATCACATCCTTTGTCATTGTTATCTATATTGCAACTTTAAATATCTATATTGGACTTATTCTTGTAGCTATTATTGCTGTTTGCTTGGCTATTGAATACTTCAGAGTAAAAGTTAAAAGAAGGAACAGGAGAATTAGTCGTTTTAAAAACGACAAAATCAATTCTTTAACCACTGAAATTGTAAGAAGTGAAAAAGATATAAAGGCATTGGGACTTGAAAAGAAATTAAGTGAAGTTTCAAAACATTACTATGAAGAATACAAAAAATCAGCTTACACTTTGGAAGTGACCGATTTTAATTATTGGTCAAGTCGTAACTTCATAATTGAATTTTGTGGTGTTTTGATGCTTATTCTTGGTGTTTATCTCATTGATATAAGCGTGCTTACACTTGCATCATTTATGATCATATACTCAAACAATGGCAACCTTTACAACTTTATTTGGGGACTTGGAAATATATCTAACATATATGCCGAAGTTAAAGTTTGTTCTGAGAGAATGTTTGCGCTTTTCAATAATGATGAATTCGTTTGCGAAAAATTTGGGAATATACATTTAGACGATGTCAAAGGCGAAATAACTTTCAAAAATGTTTCCTATTCTTATATCGAATATGAACAAATGGACAAGGAAAAAGAATTTGAAATGTCTTTAAAACAAAAGAAAAAAGATAAAAATGCTAAAAAAGAACGAAAAGTTGCTTCTGTCAATAAAATATTTGATAACCTATCTTTCAAAATCAATCCAAACACAACAGTTGCTTTTGTTGGAAAATCTGGTAGTGGAAAATCGACAATCTTAAATTTGATGTCTAAAATGTATGAAGTAGACAGTGGTGAAGTTTTAATCGACAATGTAAATATAAATTCTTTAGATAAAGAAACTTTGAGAAAATCAATTTCTCTTGTAAATCAATTCCCTTACATCTTTGACATGACAATAAAAGAAAATTTACTTCTTGCCAAAGAAGACGCAACAGACGAAGAAATAAACGATGCAATAAACAAAGCTTCTTTAAGAGAATTTATTGATTCTCTTCCGAATGGGCTTGATTCTAAAGTTGGAGAAAGTGGCATTAAATTGTCTGGCGGTCAAAAGCAAAGATTGGCAATTGCAAGAGCTTTGCTTAGAAGTTCTCCTATAATCATATTCGACGAAAGCACAAGCTCTCTTGACAACTTTGCTCAAGGAGAAATCAAAAGAAGCATTGATAATCTAAAAGGACAAAGCACAATAATTATTGTTGCTCACAGATTATCAACAATAAAAAATGTCGACAAAATTTTCTTCCTTGATGAAGGCAAAATTGTTGATATTGGAACATTTGATGAACTTTTTGAAAACAATGTCAAATTTAAAAACATGTTCTTTGCAGAAAATATACAATAATATTTTTAATCAATTTCCATCCTTAAAACATTGTTGTCTTAAAAAGTGGATATCTAAAAAAGGCTACCTTACAGTGAGCCTCCTAAAGTTTGTCTGGCTTAGGAAGTACACTTAGGTAGTCTTTTTTATTAATTTTTTCAACCTCTTACATTTTCTCAATGCCGTTATTTTTCTGATAAACTATTTTAGGCAAGATTGTATTGTCTATCTCGTAATATTCATCACTGAGCTTCTCTAAGGCTTCTTTAAGGCTATGGCTTCTTTTAAACCTTTTCTCTATCTTATCTTCAGGGACATCATGTCCACCCTCTTGCACCCTTTTAGCCACGCGCTGAATATTTACTTTAAAATCTTTTGGAGAAATAAAAACAGAAACAACTTTATACCCTTGTTTTTTATAGAGCTCAATCAATTCAAGCTTGCTTGGATGTGACAAAACCGTTTCATAAATCACCGCTTGATTTGTCTTCGCCAATTCTTTAAACAGTCCCATTGTGTAATACATGGCCTGCATATTTCGCTCTTTATCTGAAAGCACATCTTTGAACATTGTCTTGGCAAAGATGTCTGCATTGACATACTTATGCGAAGAAAGTTGATTGTTTTTAAACATGTTGGCTATCAATGTTGACTTTCCGCTACCATTAGGTCCAGCAACAACAAACAACTCTCCTGTTTCGCCCTTGTGCCCTAGACCTTCTTGCAAATACTTGTCTGCCTCGCTGTTTGTCAATATTTCAAAAGTGGATATTATTTTTGATATTTCAAACATCCCCCTCCTCCTTAATTCTATATTCTTATGTTAAGTATATCAAATAAAATGACAATTTTCAATTTTATTTTTTGTTTTTAAATTTAACTGTGAATTCATCTTTTTTAACCATAATAATGAAACACTGATTGGATGTTCGCTATGATACAGTTATACAACTTCAGTATATATTGAACCTCCACAAAAAAGCATTTTCTTGGATAGAACTTAAGCTGGTTTATACTATGCAATACATGATGCTTACGCAAGATAAAAATGTGCATCCGTCAATCTTAAAATGTTTGAAAGACAACAAATAGGTGTTTGTTTCTATTGCATATCACAATATTTTGACAATTTGCAACAATTTATACTAAAAAAATTTTAAAAAAGTATTGACAAATTGAGCGCAAGAGCATATACTATATATGTCATCGCGGGATAGAGCAGCTCGGAAGCTCGTCGGGCTCATAACCCGAAGGTCGTTGGTTCAAATCCAACTCCCGCAACCATATTTGATAGGCTTTGAAACAAAAGCCTATTTTTTTATTTTGAATATAGTTTATTTAAAATTTTATTTGGTTTTGTTTTATTTTTTTTAACTTTTTATTTAATTTTGTTTTAGACTTTATTTAAAGTTTTCTATTTAATCTCTATATTGCGTTTAAGGTTTTTATTCAAAATTTAGTTACCCCATGATTTTAATTGAGAATTAACTTGACCTTAAATTTAATTTAGACTTAATTGTTATTTGTCATTAAATTAATTATTGGTTTATTATATTTTTATTTATTTGAAACAAAAAAAGACTAAAGATTAAACTCCAGTCTTTTATTTTTGCAAGTTTATATTTTTGCTTAATTTATAAAGTCAACTTTTAATACAAATATATTGAAACTACAAGAGCGATGAAAACTAAATTCTGTAAAATTGTGCAAAGTATTTGTTTTAGTTTACCTTCCTTTAAAAATTCATTCAACAAATTGCTTGTAAGCAACAGAACTCCAGCTATGATTGAAATTATTGCGCTTATCAAATGTTTTGTATTCACTATTGCATTGATTCCAAATCCTAAAACAAAACCTAAGCTCACAAATATTAAAATTGTCGTAATAACATCTGCTACATTATTTTTCTTTTTCACTTGAATAGCCAATATTAGCAATGCTATTGCCCCACCAAGCAACAAGCCACCGACGAGAGCAAATATGTTGAATGGCGCAAGTGAAATTATGCCAAGTCCTATTGCAAAATATACCAAACTTTCACTTATTCCACATACCAATTTTTTTGCTTGGTCGTTTTCTATTTTGCTTTTTGTTGCACTGGTATAAAATAAGTTTATCATCATAGCTATTGCTATAAAAAGTGAGAAAGCATTGAATGTCGACAACAAATTGATTGTTATAAGCGCATAAATCGCCAAAAAAAGCGATGTGAGCGACCTTACGACAAATCCCACCCAATTATCCTTATCTCTAAAAATGGCGTCAAATACGCCCAAAATTAAGCACACAACACCCAATAGTGCCATTGAAACTATTATCATAGTTTTATTTTAACCTAAAATTCAAATAAAACAAAACATTTTAAATAAATTTTAAAAAAATAACCAAAATAACTTATATGAACAAAGCAAAAGACCTTCTTTTATACATAAGTGTTTTTGTCCCAATGTATATGCTGCTTTTGATTAGAATTGTCATTGACATTATAAATGACAATCTTTCTTTTAATGTCCTAAACATTCTCAACATAATAACTCTAATTATTTTAATTTCTTTGGGTATTATTGGCTTATTGATAAATATAAAGCACAGCAAGCAATCTTCAAAAAAAATCATCATTCTAAGTAAAGAGAATATAACAGACAGGCACTTCTTAGGATACTTTTCATTGCTGGTTTTATTTGCACTGCAACTAGAGCTAAGTTTAGTAAGTGATTATATTTTATACATCCTCATTTTAATCTTGATTGGAATTGTATATATAAGAAACTCGCTTTATTACATAAATCCCCTCTTAAACATATTAGGATATAGTTTTTATGACATCGTCTATACAGAAGAAGGGAAAGAGGATAAACTGCGAGCTAAAATTTTCTATAAAGGAGAGCTTGTTGAGAACAAAATTTATTGGGTAAAAATCAAAAATGAGAATTTTGCATTTATTGATAAAAATTACGACAATGATTGATATTTATTGATTTTTTCTTTCTTTTATGTTAAGATTTATTCATAGGTTTTTTATGAATAACAAATATTATAATCATTATAAATTTGAGGATATTGAAAAAGATCCCAATTTTGATACAAGTGGTTTTACATACCTTAAAAACTTTAAGGCATATCTTCAAGAGAAGGACAACACTTGTGCACCTTGCTGTGCGCTCATGATTTTGAATTATTATAACGATTTTAGGTATAATGAAGAAGAAATAGCCGTCATCATGAAAACAAAGCCATGCCCTATTGGGACTGACTTTATTGATATAATAAATTTCTTCTCAAATGCTTGCGATGAAAAGCACAAATATCAATGCTTTTCAAATTTAGATTTAAAAACAAATGACAATGGAAAATATTTTTCAACATTTGATGACTTTAAAGCCTTTTTACTTGAAAACTTAAAGCAAGGCTATCCAATCATTCTTGAAAATGTTGATTATGGCGGACATTATAAAGTCTTAATTGGATATGATGAAGTCAATGACAACTATGAAGAAGACATGCTTATTTTTGCCGACCCTTCCGACTTGAATGACGGATTGAAAGATGGATATAGCTACTTCCCTGCTGATAGATTTTATTTTATGTGGTTTGACGATCACTGTCTTTCAAAAGAATATAGAACGCAACCATTTATTGTAGTAAAAAAGCTATAAGAAATAGAGTCATATTTTTACGCAAACAAATTGGCGAATGTAATTTAATGGGCATCGGCTTCCCAAATATATAGCATGATACTCAACTTAATCAATAAGTTTATGAAAAAATTAAAACAACTTTAAAACAAATAAAAAAGCCTTCAACATAAAGTAACTTACAAAAGTTTCTTTCATTGAAGGTTTTTTATTTTAATTTTGATATTTTGATTTAGATGCTTTTTAGTCTTTAAATAAAAATCATTATTCAGCCTTATCTTTATTTTTGTTTTTCAAAATCTTATTCATCAGTTTCTCATTAAAGACAATATATTTATCCCAGAAAAATTCTGAAATGAAATTTATTACCATCATAAGCATTGTAACCAATGTTCCATTCCACCCTATTGCTTCCAATGCGTCGCCACCAAATACTGAAGCTGGAATAAACATCGCATAGAATATAAGCACAAATATCATTGCTAAAGGCACATTGTTTGCAGACTTGAATGTAAATTTGCGGTTGAATGTAAAATTCCAAATAACGGACAATAATACGCTTATAAGATAGGCTGGCCACCAAGGTAAACATTTTGTCCAAGTATATAAAAGTTCAAATGATACAAGTTGTATAAAACCTGCAGACAATGAAAAAACCAAAAATTTTAAAAATTGCATAAATTGTTGTTTCTTTGTCAAAGGGTTTTCTTGCTTTGCATCATGATTATTTTGACCATCTTCTTCTGCCGCAGCAACGCTATCTATGGAAGAGGCGTCGCTTTTCTCTTTATTCTCATTTTGAGTTGGTGACATTTCACTGCCCGCTACAACTTCTTTTTCTTTTTCTGCAAGTTTGTTTTCCTTTTTCATTTATCTTCTCCTATCAATCAAGATTGTTTGATTATATCATAGATGTTGAAAAAATTCAAACATATTTAATCTTAAAATTGACAAAATATTCACATTTTTGTCGCCTTGAATATGGGCTAATTTTAAAAATCACTTGCTTTTTCCCTTATTATTATATATAATATATTATATATATAATATATATATGTTTTTTATTTTTGTGTAATATTTTTATCGCAAAAAAATCAATTTGAAAATTATTCATCAAGGAGAATTGTATGGAAAAAGATACCCAAAATATTGAACTTGAAAATGATAGCTTAAACGAAAAAAACATCGATGAACAAAAAGTTGAGAATTCAGAACCTTCTATAGAAAATAAAACTAATCCTAAAGAAGCTGAAAGCCCTGAAAATGATGTCCAAGCTCAAGAAGAAATCAAAAAAAATGAAGAAGAAATTGGAAAATCAATAAAATATGATGCTGGTGATATTCAAGTTCTTGAAGGGCTTGAGCCTGTAAGAAAAAGACCAGGAATGTATATCGGCTCAACTGATGAACATGGTCTTCACCACCTTGTAACCGAAGTTGTCGACAACTCAATTGATGAAGCTTTGGCTGGATATTGTACAAACATTGAAGTCACAATCAATTTTGATGGCTCTTGTTCTGTCGCAGATAATGGAAGAGGTATTCCAACTGGAATTATACCTAAAGAAGGGAAAAGCGCTGTTGAAGTCGTTTTAACAAAACTGCATGCCGGCGGGAAGTTTGGTGGAGAAGGATACAAAATTTCTGGTGGTTTGCACGGGGTTGGTGTTTCTTGCGTCAATGCTCTGTCAAAATATATGAGAGCTGATGTTTATCAAAACAATCAACACTATAAAATCGAATTTTCTCGTGGAAAAGCCATCACTCCCCTTGAGATTGTTGGCTCTACAAACAGAAGAGGTACAACCATCACATTCCTGCCTGATGAAGAAATTTTTGAAACCACTGAATTCAACTTCGACACAATGAAAAACCGCTTTAGAGAAATCGCATTTCTAAATAAAGGTCTTGTCATCTCACTCGAAGACAAGAGAGAAGGACAAGAACGCAAAGAGGTGTTTGAATTTAAAGGTGGTATTGTTGAATTTGTTGACTATTTGAATAAGAATCGTGACACTTTGCTTGCTGCGCCTGTTTATTTTAATAAATTCAACAGAAATGAAAAAGGCGAACTTGAAAACGAAATTGAAGTTTGCTTCCAATTCAATGAGGGATACAGTGAAGTTATAAATGCCTATGCAAACAACATCAACACAGAGGAAGGCGGAACACATCTTGACGGTTTTAAAGCTGGGCTTACAAAAGTCATAAATGATTATGCTATCAAAAATAAAATCATAAAAGACAATGAAAAGTTGTCTGGCGAAGACTGCCGTGAAGGTATTACAGCTGTCATAAGTGTTAAACTTCGAAATCCTCAATTTGAAGGACAAACAAAAACTAAACTCGGCAATAGCGAAATGAGAAACATTGTTTATAAAGCTATGGTTGATGAGTTTGGAGATTATCTCGAACAACACCCTGTTGAGAGCAAAAACCTTATTATGAAAAGCATAACCGCTCAAAGAGCGAGAGATGCTGCAAGAAACGCAAGAGAGTTGACAAGACGAAAGAGTGTCCTTGAAAATACTACCCTTCCAGGAAAACTTGCTGACTGTAGTGAAAAAAATAGGAAATATTGTGAAATCTATATCGTCGAGGGAGATTCTGCGGGTGGTACTGCAAAAACAGGAAGAGATCGAAGATTTCAAGCCATTTTGCCTTTGAGAGGTAAGATTTTGAATGTTGAAAAAGCAAGACTCAATAAGATTCTTGAAAACAACGAAATCAAATCTATGATCACCGCTTTTGGATGTGGAATCGGAAGTGAATTTAATGAAGATAAACTTAGATATGACAAGATTATTTGTATGACCGATGCCGATGTCGATGGTGCACATATTAGAATATTGCTTTTAACATTCTTCTTCAGATATATGCGTCCTTTGATTGAACATGGCCATGTATATGCCGCAAAACCACCTCTTTATAAGGTTACAAAAGGCAAAGAAGAATATTACTTCTATTCCGATGAAGAACTTAACGCATGGAAAGCAAACGGAAATGATCGTGGATATCCACAACAACGCTACAAAGGTCTTGGTGAAATGAGTGCCGATCAGCTTTGGGAAACCACAATGGACCCAGAACATCGTATTCTTATTCAGCTGACTATGGAAGATGCTATTGAAGCTGAAAAATACTTCAATGACCTTATGGGAGAAGATAGCGAACTGCGTCGTAAATTCATTGAAGAAAATGCTACACTTGTCGATGACCTTGATATTTAATAAATTAAATTTAGCAATATTCTTATTTTACAATGCAATTAATTTAAATAATTCAAAGTTAAAATAAAAATATAAGATTATGGAAGAGAAATCCCCATAAAAAAATTGCTAAAAAACTTATTGACACTTTTGACAAACAATCTCAAATACTATGTAGTGAAAAATGCTTGAACTTATTAAAGAGTTTTTTAAATATTATAATGTCAAAAGCAATGAAAACAACCAAGATAAACTTGAAATAGTTAAAGCAAACATCATTGAAAAAACTGCCACTATTAATAACTGCTGAGCAAAATAAACTTTTGTCTGCAAGTTGATGAAATGATGGATAGTTTAAGCGTGATGCAAAACAAACTGCAAAAATTGTTTTAAGAATTATGAAAATAAAAATCAAATGTTTTTTAAAAATTACACCTTTAAAACATAAATAGGAGCGAAAAATGGAGCATGAAAGCAAAAAGTCTTTGGAAGAAATTTTCCAAGACACTAAAGTTGAAAAAGTTGATACAGTAGACAACCTTAAAAGGTCGTTTATTTCTTATGCAATGGCAGTCAATGTGTCGCGTGCTATTCCCGATGTGCGTGACGGACTTAAGCCTGTGCATAGACGCATACTTTATGCTATGGGTGAAATGAACAACTTTTATGACAAGCCTACCAAAAAGTGTGCAAGAATTGTCGGCGATGTTATGGGTAAATATCACCCACATGGTGACAGTTCAGTTTATGACGCTATGGTTCGTCTTGCACAAGACTTCTCAATAAGATACCCTCTTGTTGACGGGCAAGGTAACTTTGGTTCAGTTGACGGTGACCCTCCTGCTGCTATGCGTTATACAGAAGCAAGACTTTCAAAAATTGCTGGACTTATGCTAGAAGACATAGACAAAAATACAGTTGACTTCTACCCTAACTTTGATAACACTCTTATGCAACCAGCTGTCCTTCCAGCAAAAATACCAAATCTGCTTATAAATGGTTCTGATGGTATTGCCGTTGGTATGGCAACAAATATCCCACCACACAATCTTACTGAAGTTTTAAATGGCCTGCAAGCTCTTATTGACAACCCTGATATTGATATTGATGAGCTTATTAAAATCATACCTGCCCCTGATTTCCCTACTGGTGGTATCATCATGGGACGAACTGCTGTTAAACACGCATACAAAACAGGTCGTGGCGGAATTGTTGTTCGTGGAAAGGCTGAAATTGAAGAAACTGCAAGTGGACGAAGCAGAATCATTATTACAGAGCTTCCTTATCAAGTAAATAAAGCTCAGCTTATCGTACAAATGGCTGACCTTGTAAAAAATAAAAGACTAGACGGAATAAGTGACATAAAAGAAGAATCTGACCGCAAAGGTATGAGAATTGTTATTGATATCAAAAAAGATTTCAATGCTCAAGTTGTGCTTAACTCTCTTTATAAGCAAACTCAACTTCAAAAAAGCAGTGGTATAATATTCCTTGCTCTTGTAAATGGAACTCCACGAATTTTAAACCTTAAGGAAATGCTTTATTATTACCTTGAACATCAAAAAGAGGTATTGACAAGAAAAACTCAATATGAACTTGAAAAAGCAAAAGAGAGAGAACATATTGTAAGAGGTTTGGTCATTGCCCTTGCAAATATTGATGAAGTTATCCAAATAATCAAATCTTCTGAAGATAAACAAGAGGCTTCTATAAAACTTACACAAAACTTTGAACTTGACGAAATTCAAGCTAATGCAATACTTGAAATGAAATTGTCAAGATTGACTTCTCTTGAAGTTGAAAAACTTAATGAAGAACTCCGTCAACTTAACGCACTTATAATTGACCTTGAAGATATACTTGCAACACCTGCACGCGTTCTTAAAATCTTAAGAGACAACTTTGAAGAAATCAAATATAAATTTGGTGATGCAAGAAAAACCGAAATCAGTCTTGATGCTGGCGGAATTGATATTGCAGACCTTATCGAAAAAGAAGATGTTGTAATCTCAATGACTCACCAGGGATATATCAAGCGTATGTCTACAAGTGAATATAAATCTCAAAACCGTGGAGGCGTTGGTGTTTCTGCCCACAAAACTAAAGAAGAAGACTTCATTGAAAACATGTTTGTAACATCTACGCATGACGACCTGCTCTTCTTCACCAATAAAGGAAGAGTTTATTGCATAAAAGCTTATGAAGTGCCTGAAGCTCAAAAAGCTGCTAAAGGAAGAGCTATCATAAACTTGCTTATGCTTAGCGAAGGCGAAAAAGTCACAACTATGATTCCTCGCAAAGAAAACGCTTCAGGAAATCTCATCATGGCTACAAAAAATGGACTTATTAAGAAAACTCGTCTTGAAGAGTTTGAATCAATAAGAAAAGTTGGTAAAATTGCAATTAAATTGCTTGAAAACGATGAACTTATTGGTGTTGAGGTTTCAAGTGGCGAAGATGATATTTTGGTTGCTTCTCATAGTGGAAAATGCATAAGATTCAACGAAAAAGATGTCCGTAATATGGGAAGAGATAGCCAAGGTGTGCGTAGTATGAAATTAAGCGATGATGACTATATCGTTGATATGGCTATTGTTAAACCAAATACTCAAATAATCACCATTTCTGAAAATGGCTATGGCAAACGCTCTGATGTCGACGAATACAGACTTCAAACTCGTGGCGGAAAAGGTGTAAAAGCTGGCGTGTTTAACAAAAAGACAGGAAACCTTGTTGCCTTAAAACAATCAGTCCTTGAAGATGACATCCTATTGATTGCTGACAATGGTATTGTGATTCGAACACCAATTGAACAAATAAGCTCTATCTCAAGAGTAAGTCAAGGTGTCAAAGTTATGCGTTTGAAAGACGAAAACAAGATTGTCGGTGTCGCTTTAGTCAAAAAGGAAGAAGAGAACAACGAAGAAAATGTTTTAAGTGAAAATGCTGGAAATATTAATGAAAATGAACAGACTTTGGCTACTGAAGCTAGCGAAAGTGAAAATAACTTGACAAATGTTGAAAAAAGTGATATGCTTGACAATCAAAACGACAATTATCAAGCTGATGATAGTGATAATGAAACTGATGACTAACCTAATTAAAAAAAGAGTGTGCTTGTAAATTTATTTTGGATTTTTATTAAAATGCTCTTAACAACTTTATGATTTTAGTTTATTTATACCAGCTTGGGCTGTGAAGGAATTTTTAACCATGTTAAAAATTATCAAAACAACATGTTGTTTTGATTTGGAGCGAGGCGCTCCAACTTCACAGCCCTTTTTGTTGCGTATGTCACTACACTACTTAAATTATCGTGAATAGGGAGGAAAAATTGGATATAAAAGAAAAAGAACATCTTGAAAAAACATTAAAAGTCATTGATAAAAAGATAATAGAAAGCCAAGAAAAACTTAAAAATATAGGAGATAAGTTAAAACACGAAGTCAGCGACCTTGCTGAAAACTTTCATGACAAACGATCTGACCTTTCTTCCATTTATAGCAACTTGGCAGTTATCGAATCACTTGAGAGAGATATCGCAAAAGAATCTAAGCGTCTTAACTTACAAAAAGATCACCCTTATTTTGCCCGTATTGATTTTTTACCTAAAAATAAAAAAACAGCACAAAAGGTTTATATCGGTATTGGAAATCTTATAGAAGATAACAAATTATATGTTGCCGACTGGCGTGCACCTATTTCTTCTATGTATTACGACTTTAATCTAGGCCCTGCCAGCTTCAAAATTGGAACAACAGAATATAGTGGAGAACTTCAACTCAAAAGACAATATAAAATTGAAGATGGGCAACTTATATCATATTTTGACACTGATATGACCATCAATGATGAAATCTTGCAAGAAATTTTGTCACACAATGTTTCTGTAAAAATGAAACAAATTGTTTCAACTATTCAAAGAGAACAAAATATTATTGTCCGCAAAGACAAAGCTGAAAATATGCTTGTTCAAGGTGTTGCAGGCTCTGGCAAAACTTCAATAGCCCTGCATAGAGCTGCTTATTTGCTTTATAAACATAGAGGTCAAATAAAAAGCAATGATATCTTAATTATTTCCCCTAACAACATTTTCTCAAGCTATATAAGTGAAGTTTTGCCACAGCTTGGCGAAGATAATCTGGTTGAAACAACTTTTGAGCAAATTGCAAGAGCAGAATTAAAACGCCCTATTCAATCTCGTGAAAATATGCTTGATGAAATAGCTTCAAATCCTAATCAAGAAATGCTTAATGAGATTTCTTATAAGTCATCGTATGAATATCTTGATAGTTTATTAAGATTTTTGAAAGGTTCGTTTTTGGAAACATTTTCCCCTCAAAATCTTTCTTATGTTGTTTATGAAGATATTGACGGAAATAAAGAAACCATTGATTTTCCTGCAGAGCAAACAAAAAATTTATTCTTCAAAACCTTCAAAGGTCTTGATTTGTATGAAAGAATAAATAAAATCGCATGGCAATATGCTATGGTATTTACAGAAAAGCGCCATTATACAAAAGAACAAAACAAAGGCTTAAGAGATAGATTTAAAAAAATCTTATACCGTTTCCTTCCTATAAGAGATGTTGAAAAAATACATCAAATTTTTATGGCAAGAGAAAACTTGAAAATAAGCAAAAAATCCACCATAAATTATATGGATAAAGGAACTTATCTTGCAATTAAGTATTTCTTGTATGGCTTTGATCATGATTTTTCTGCAAAATATCTGATTATTGATGAAATGCAAGATTTTACTCCTGTTGATATCTACCTTTTCAGAAAATTATGGAACTGTCCTTGCATTGTTCTTGGAGATGTCAATCAATGTATTGAAAAGAATGTATCAGATGAATACTTGCAATTGACTGCTGACTTTTTGGGCTGTAAACTTGTCGAACTCAACAAAACTTATCGTTCAACAAAAGAAATTGCAGAATTTGCAAATAATATTATTGGTCTTAAAGGTGTTGAATTTGTAAATAGAAGTGGGCAAGAACCTATATTATATAAAACACAAAATCAAGAAGAAACCATCAAAGATATAATCAACAGCCAATGTCAGGATTATGACCACATAGCAATCATTTGCAAATGCAACAGCGAAGCAAAAGAATTGTATAAAAAACTATCACCTATTTTAGATTGCACAATGATAGAAGAGCCTGAAGATTATAACAACAGAATTTTAATAACAACTTGCGCTACTGCTAAAGGAATTGAATTTGACGCAGTTATCATACCAAATGCAAGCCGAGAAAACTATAAAAACACCATTGATAAGAATATTTTATATGTTTCATCGACTAGAGCGCTTCACAAACTATTTTTCACAACGAGTGATGAACCAACACATTTGCTAAAGAATATTTATACAAAATCATAGTCAAAAATGAATAATTTAGTCTATAAATTTGCATAAATTTGATTATGTAAAAACTTCGATTTTCGTTTGTCAAGTTTTTGAAAAAGTTTTTTATATCAATTTCAAGATTTTTCCTTGAAATTGAACCGCAAAAACCTCTTTCCACAAAATTTTAATGTGGAAATGTGGATAACTTATGCGGAAAAGTGGTCTGAACTGCCAATATTCAGCATTTTGCATAAAAATAAGTAGTTCTGTATAATTATTTATATGTGGAAATGTGGATAACTCACTGTGGGCAACTTTTATTGTCTTTTGCAAAATTTTGTCTAAATTTTGTAAAAAATGGTAAATTTCAATCTTCTCTTTTATTAATAATTGGTTGATAATTTTTTAATAACTAACTTACGATTTTTGCCACTTTTCACTTTTGTCTTGAATTAATTAAGACTCCCCTATTCATTCAAAATATTTATGTTGTAATTTTATAATTATGCTGTAATCATTTTGTTTTTATACGATTTTTATTTATCATATTATTGTAATAAAAACATTTAAAAAATTATAAAGAAAACATGTTTTAAGCAAAGAAAATGCTTATTTTCTAAATTTTATATGAATTTGCAAGCTTTTTTGATTTTTTTATAGATCCATCATGCACATAAAGCTTGTATCATCAATTTAACAAAATTCAGCTATTTTCTTTATACTTTAATCTATTATTTATAAGGAGCTATTATGTCTAACAACAAACTTATAACACCACGAAAATTGTCAGGTTTTATGGAATTGCCTCCATATAAACAACTTATACTTGACGAAATGATATCAAAAATCAAAAATGTATATGAAAAGCACGCATTTATGCCTCTTGACACCCCTGTTCTTGAATATAGTGAGATTCTCATGGCTAAGTCTGGCGGAGCAATTGATAAAGAAGTATACAACTTTAAAAAAGGCGACACTGACATATGCATGAGATATGACCTTACTGTACCTTTAGCAAGATATGTGGCAATGAATGCAAATGAAATCTCATTCCCATTCAAAAGATATCAAATCGGAAAAGTATATCGTGGAGAAAAAGCACAAAAAGGTCGTTTTAGAGAATTTATACAATGTGATGCAGATATAGTTGGACTTGATGAACTTCCTATTGTTGCCGATGCAGAATGCCTCGCCCTTGTAGACAAAGTCTTTGCTGCACTTAATCTCAAAATACTCAACCATATCTCCAACAGAAATATTTTGTTTGGCTATTGCGAGGCTTTAGGATATAGCGACAAAGTCCAAGATATTCTTACTATTCTTGACAAAATAAACAAAATTGGCAAAGATAATGCCATAGAAGAACTTATAAAACTTGATGTAAAAAATGAGGATTGTGATAATTTGATTAATTTAACACTCAAAGCCGGCTCTTTTGGACAAATTTTAAAGGAAATTGAGAATTTGACTGATAATGCCACCTACCAAAAAGGTGTCAGTGAATTGAAAGAAGTCTACTCTTATTTGACTGCTATGGGCGTAAATGAAGACAACTATATTCTTGATATAGGAATAATTAGAGGACAAAACTATTATACTGGAACAGTGTTTGAAGCAATGATTCCACAACATCCTGAATTTATGACAGTTTGCGGTGGTGGAAGATATGACAATTTGGCAGGATATTACACTGATAAAAAAATGCCTGGTGTTGGACTAAGTATTGGTCTTACAAGATTGTTTGACCTTTTGGACCAAAACAATATGTTACCAGAATTTAAAGTCACAAATATTGATTTGCAACTTATTCCTATGGGTGATACCCTATGCGAATGCTTGACTCTTCAAAAATTTTTCTCTGAAAAATGCGTTTGCGATGTGAATTATGAAAATCGTTCTTTCAAATCTAAAATGAAAGAGGCAAACAGAAAGAAAATTCCTTACATTATTGTCGTTGGGGAAAACGAAGTTAAATCTAAGATATATGCCCTTAAAAATATGAATACTGGCGAACAATGGAATCTTTCTAAAGAAGAATGTATCAAAAAGATTTATGAGGAAAAATAAGCTGATAAATGGCAATAAAAAAGATTGACTACACAGTAAATAATTCCCCTTCAAAAAAAATAAAGTAGCAAGCAAAAAAACTTCTGTGATATAATGAAATGTTCACAGAAGTTTTTTATATTACTAAATATATGAATGATAAAAAGATATAAAGTACTTTATCCTACTCAAAAAAACAATAAAACAGAGAATTTCAGCAAAAAAATTGTTAGTGTTGGTTAATCAACACTAACAATTACCACAGACAGTGACTTTTTGCATATTGTCCACTTCTTGGGTAAGCCAACTTCACTATCTTTTTTTATTTTAATATAATTTAAAAATTTTTAAATTTTTGATAAATAAAGGACTTTCTAGTCCTCTAAGCCAAAATTGTTTCAGAGAAGCCATTTGAATAGTTAAACACATACCCTTTTTCTGTAACAGTTATTGTAAAAGCTTCTCCCGTTGCAACTCCGTTTGTTGCATTCTTTACTCTTACATTGAAAACATTTTCATTATTTGCTGATTGAGTGATTTCATATTTGACTTTATTTTTGCCTGCTTGAGAACTATTTACAAATTCAAGCTCAAGTTTCTTTTCCTTACGAGAATTCTCAAATTCTACTTCTGTCACTTCTCTTTGTCCATTTTGTGAAATGGTATATTGATATTCAACCTCACTATCTTCCATTTCATGTTCTATTAAAATATAATCTGTGTCATTTATAAACGCTCTAAATTCAATAGCGATTTCTATTTCTTTCCCCTCTTGTTCATATTCTCGCATACCTTCAACATTATAGATATCATCTCCACTAATAATTATACCGCTCAATGTTGTATTTGTTTCAGTTTCAAGAACATTGTCATCTATTTCCTCATCTGTATTTGTATAAACCTCATTGTAATACATGCTAAAAGATTTCTGATTTCCATCTAAAGACGGAACGGTCAAACTCATTTTAAAATGATATTGTCCAGCATATTGATCATCAGGCGCAACTACTCCGTTGGTATAATAATCACTTGTATCACTTGCAAGCATATCTTTGAACATCCCCATATATCCTGCAATACTTTGCACATCTTCTTCTTGAACTTCAACTGGTCTTTGAGTCTGCATAGTTGAAGCTTGTGCGGTATCTATGCTCTGCAAATAGTTAAAACTAGAAATAGCCGACATTGCATAAAAATCTTGTGCATATTGTGTATTACTTTCTGTCTTTTTCCCACATGCGCTTAACCCTAACATTGTCGCCGAACCAACAATAAGAGCAAGTGCTAATGTAAAAAATCCTTTCTTTTTAATTTTCATACTCCCTCCTCAATTTTATAATAACATAATTATTTAAGTTTACGCAACAAATTTTCACAAAAATCAATTGAAAACATCTTTTTTTACATATTTTTATTTGAACTTTATAAAAAAACAAAAATATTATTTTTGACAACGATTAATTAAAGAAAACAAGACTGGCAACCTTCTTTATAGCAAAAATTGTCTTTTGGCTAGGTTTTGTAATGATATTATTTTCATTTATATCAAAATTTATTGAAACTGAATAGAGCTTAAAACTTTTATTTACTTGTAAATTAAGAAAGGTTTGTATATAATATTTATATGAATAATCGTATTAGAGAAAAGCTAAAACTTTTGACCACTGAACCTGGCGTTTATATAATGAGAGATAAAGACGGCAATGTTATTTATGTCGGCAAAGCTAAAAATCTAAAAAACAGAGTAAGTCAATATTTTAGAAATTCTCCAAAGCCAGCAAAAGTTCAAGCAATGGTGGATAATGTTGATATATTTGATTATTTTATCACAATGAGCGAAATGGATGCTCTTGCACTTGAAAGCAACCTTATCAAAAAATATCAGCCTTTTTATAACATTTTATTGAAAGATGGAAAACAATTTCCATATATCAAAATTGACATGAAGGAGCCCTTCCCTAAACTTGAAATCGTGAGAAAAGTCAAAAAAGATGGAGCAAAGTATTTTGGACCATATTTTGCCGGCATAGATGTTCGAGAAATCGTAAAGACAATCAATTCTGCTTTTAAAATCCGAACATGCAATCTAAAAATCACAGAAAAATCAAGGGCAAAAAGAGAATGTTTGAACTACTCTTTAGGATTATGTTCTGCCCCATGCACAAAAAGGATAAATGCCAATGAATATAAAAAAGAAATTGACAAAGTTATAAACTTTTTGAATGGAAATGATGATGAAATTGAAAAAATTTTAACTGAAAAAATGAATTTAGCCGCTCAAAATGAAAATTTTGAAAATGCAATACTTATGCGTGATCGTCTTAAAATGGTTTCAAAGCTTAAACAACGCGTTGTTGCCAATCTGCCAAAAGATGTCAGCAAAGATGTTTTCGCTTATTACACTGACGGGCTGAGTGGCGTCATCACAAACATGGTCATTCGTGGAGGCAAAATTCTGGGGATTATTTCATATCCTTGTCTTGATGCAGAGCTTGAAGAAGGACAAACTCTTTTCAACTTTATTGTACAATATTATCAAAATCTTTTGGTGCCTAATGAAATCATTTTGTCGCATGATATTGAAGATAAAGAACTTTTGTATGAATTTTTTAATAAAAAAGTCAATATTATCACTAACCCACATGGTATAAACAAAAATCTTTTAAATATGGCACTTGAGAATGCCAAAGAATATCTCAATAAATATATTGAAAAAGAAAAGCTTAAGTACAACAACACCTTGGGCGCCGTCAATAGCTTAAAAGAAAAACTTGGATTGAGAGAATTGCCTTTGCGTATGGAATGCTATGACATTTCAAACATCAGTGGAACAAACAAAGTTTGTTCGATGGTTGTATTTAAAAATGGAGAAGCAAGCAAGAAGGACTATCGTAAATTTAAAATCAAAACAGTCAAAGGCTCAAATGATTTTGCTTCACTTGCAGAAGCTTTGACGCGAAGATTGAAAAGATTGGTTGAGCAAAATGGAGAAAGCTTTAAAGAAAAGCCTAACCTCATCATTATTGATGGTGGCAAAGGGCAAATCTCGTCTTCTTATGATATTTTGAAAAGTTTTGGACTTGAAGACAAAATTGATATGATTGGTCTAGCCAAAAAACAAGAGGAAGTCTTCTTCCCAAATCGTTCGCTCCCTACCCTTCTAAAACCTGGCAGTGCCGAGCTTAAGCTTATTCAAAGAATAAGGGATGAAGCTCATAGATTTGCTATAACTTACCACAGAAATTTGAGAACAAAAAAGCAAACTGAATCTATTTTAACTCAAATCCCTGGCGTTGGTCCTAAAAAGAGGGATGCTCTATTGAAAGCATTTGGCACAAGCGAAGAGGTTGCAAAGGCTGACATAGACTTACTACAGACAGTCCCTGAAATATCTCCTACCCTAGCATCTGCCATATATAACTTTTTTAAAGCTCATCCAATAGATTACTCGCCAGAAGAATAATTTTGTAAATTTGAGCAAAAATTTAAGTTTTTTAAGCTATTTATACGATTTTTTTATTAAAAAAACAGAATTTTTACTTAAAAAAATAACTTTTAAAAGTTTTTTATTCAATTACAACAAGTGAATTTTATACCTCATTACCTTTTATTAATTCATCCATTTTGCAAAACTCTAGTTCACACAATAGGCTAGAGTTTTATTAATGCAAGTGAGATTGTGTGATTTTTTAACAAAAAAATCTTTATAAGAATTTTTTTAATTTATTTGTAAATAATTTTTATTGCTGTTATACTTGGATTTAGGAGGTTATTATGAGAAAAATAACAATGGTACAATATGGTTGTGGAAAGATGAGCAAGTACACAATGCGTTACGCCCTTGAAAAAGGTGTTAAAATTGTCGGAGCATTTGATATTGATGAAAGCAAGATTGGCTTAGATATTTCAAGCATTATCGGTTGCGACGAAAAATTGAATGTAAAAATTCAAGATGCAAAAGAGTTTGAAGACTTTTTAAAAACACATGATGTGGATGTCGCTATCATCACTACAACAAGCATTTTTGCAGAAAACTACCCTATTTATGAAATATGTGCAAGAAATGGCGTTAATGCCATATCAACTTGCGAAGAGGCTTTCTACGCACAAAACTCAAGTCCAAAACTTGCAAAAAAGCTTGATAAAATTGCAAAAGAAAATGGATGCACTATTTGCGGAAGCGGATACCAAGATGTTTTCTGGGGAAATCTTATAAGTGTTATTGGAGGCGCAACTCATAAAATTGTAAAAATCAAGGGAAAATCAAGCTATAATGTAGAAGATTACGGTATTTCTCTTGCTAAAGTTCATGGTGCAGGACTTACAAAAGAACAATTTGAAAAGGGAATCATTGAACCTGAAAAAATGTCTGAAGAAGAGCTTAAAAAACTCATTAATTCTGGCAAATTTGCCCCTAGTTTTATGTGGAATGTAAATGGATGGCTTTGCTCTAAACTGGGCTTACACATCACAAAACAAACTCAAAATTCGGTTCCTCAAATTGCAGAAGAAGAAATCCACAGCACTACTTTAAACATGACAATTCCAAAAGGATATTGCACAGGTTTAAGTGCTGTTGTTACAACTGAAACAAAAGAAGGAACAACAATTGTCAGTGAATGTATTGGAAAAGTTTATGGACCAAACGATTTTGATTGCAACGACTGGACTATTGAAGGCGAGCCTAGCACTAGAGTGGTCATTGAAAGACCTTCAACTGCAGAGCTTACTTGCGCATCAGTCATAAACAGAATAGTAGAAGTTCTTTGTGCAGAGCCTGGATATACAACAACTGACCAAATGCCAGAAAACATTTACAAAGCACACAATTTGGACAAATATATCGAAATTGTCGACTGCCCTGATTGTGATGGCGAATGTCATTGTCACGATTAATAGATAAAAAATAAATTTCAAAACTTGCTTTATTAAACATGAATTTTGTTTGATAAAGCATAAATTTTGAAATCATGATTTTAGAAAAAATATAGAAAACAAAAAAAAGATTTTAGAAAAATATATAAAATCATATTGTTTTATTGTTAATTTTCAATATTTTGACTATAAAATTCAAAATTTGACCAAAGATTAATTAGGAGTTTTATGAACAAAGGATTTTTTATTACATTTGAAGGTGGAGAAGCTTGTGGGAAATCCACCCAAATAAAGAAGTTAAAAGATTATATTTCCGCAGTAGCAAAAAATGATAAGTTTGTTTTTGTAAGAGAACCTGGCGGCACTCCTTTAACTGAAGAACTGCGAAAATATATTTTAAATTATGAAATTGATAAGCCATTGCCAATGACTGAACTTTTGCTATTTTGCGCTTGCAGGCACGAAAATGTTTATAAAAACATACTCCCTGCACTAAATGAATGGAAAATTGTTGTTGCTGACAGATTTTATGATTCAACTATCGCATACCAAGGCGCTGCTCGAAATATCATGAGCATGGAAGATATTTTAGATTTGACAAAAAAAATTATTGGAGATGTTAAACCTGACCTAACATTTTATTTCAAACTTGAGCCAGAAGAAGCTTTCAAAAGAAAAACTGGACTTGGCGAACTTGATAGAATTGAAAAAGAAGGGCTTGAATTTCATAGAAAAATTGCAAAAGGTTATGACTATATCGCAAGTCTAGAAAAAGACAGGTTTTATTGCATTGATGCCAGCAAATCAATTGACGAAATCTTTGAAGAAATTTTAAGAGTTTTAAAAGAAAAATTACCGCAAATCTTTTAATATAACTTTTAATATAAAATAAATATAAATCGATTAAAAAGTCAATAAAAATCACGACAATTTATGTCGTGATTTTTTCTTTTTACCCTTATTCTTTCATTTAGTTTTGAAATTTTCATTTTTTATTTTATTAATATTTTTTTGCAATAACCTTTATAATCAAAGTTTTCTTTATCATCTTTTGAAATGATAACTATTGTAGGTTTCTTGTTTTTGATATTTTCTATTTTACTTTTTATATCATCAAAAGTTATTGAGTTGTCAAGTTTGTTATAATACTCAATTTCATCATCTCCAAGAATATCTCCAAATCTATCGAAGCTGTAGAAATTTCCATAAACGCAGTCTTGAATTGATTTTACATTAAAATTCAATGAGTTTACAAGTTTTTTCTTACATTTCTCATACAACTCTTGAGTATAACCATTCAAAAGCTCTTTCAAAAATTCAGGGATTTCTTTTATTACTTCATTTATATTGTCTTCTTGGCAAACTATATTAATTCCTGCAATTGTCTTATCAATACTTTGGAATATTGACGCTGCACAACTGTAGCATAATTGTTTCTTAACCCTAAAGTGTTGGAACAAAAGCTCATCAAAAACTTTGCCTGTAAGATTGTTTATTTCTGAGTTTTCCCTGTAATAATAAGGCAATCTTTCTTTTGTTTCTATTTCATATTCCAAATATATTTGAGCCTTTCCTTCTTCATATGGCTTTGAATAGAAGAACATAGGCCCCTTATCCCCTTTGTCATCCATTCTTCCAAAACCAATTTTTCCATTTTCTCGAAGTCTTGGAGAAACATATTTTGAAACAATTTCATTCACTTCTTCTTTAGTAATATTTCCAGCGACACTTATTGTAGCATTTTCTTTATGAATATACTCTTTTATAAACTTTTTAATATCTTTTAATGTGATTTTATCTAATGTTTCAACACTTCCTGCTAAAGAATATTCCATATTAGTTATATGTCTATCTTTAGAATGTTTCTTATTATAAATTAATCCAAGAAGCCCTGCATTTGTCTTTCTTCTTGTAAGAATCTCATCTTTTACAATTTTATATTCTTCATCAAATTCCTTTTGAGTGTATTTTAAATCATTAAGGCCTTCACACATAAGATCTACAAGCCCAGCAATCTCATCTTTGGTTGCCATTAATTTTAAACACATATCTCTTGTTGATGTATAAGCATTTGTATACTGATATTCTACTCTTTTATCGTGTCTTTCTTTTCTTCCATATCTTTTAGTTGACCAGCCCATCAAAGCATGTTCACAAAAATGCGCAACACCAGCTTTCCCTATTGGATCATTTGCTGCACCAGCATTAAAATGTATATCAAATTCTACGCCTTTTATATTTTCAATATATTCATATAAAACAGTTATGCCTTCAGTTTTGTAAATACAAGCGTTCATATCCCTCCTTATATTAAAACCAGAGATGCACTCTGGTTTAATTTAAAATATTATTTTCTTTTAAACGAAATTTATAAAAAACTATAAAAGTATTGTTTAATTTTGTTTATTTGAATTATCTTTTAAATTCAAGTTTGCTTTCTTTTGGAATTTGCCATCTTTTTTATATACAACAAATTTTGTGTCTTGACTTTTACTTAATTCTTGAACACGAGCCAATGCTTCTTCTTTTGTTTTTTTGCTGTCTATAACTCTTTTAGCGCCATCCTTTTTAATCTTCCACATTTTGTCTTCTTTGTCAAACACAACTCTATAGACAGATTTCTTTTCTTTCTTTTCAACAGTTTCAGTTTCTTCGTTTTCTTTTTCTTCTTTAGCTGTTTTTTCAGGTTGTTCAACCTTTTCTTCTTTCACTTCTTGCTTAACTTGTTTTTCTTGTTTTTCAGGTTGTTTTTCTTCTTTAACCTGTTTTGTTTCTTTTTCTTGTTTTACAGTCTTCTCTTGTTTAACTGTTTCTTCCTCTTTATTTTTCTTCTCTTTTTTCTTTTTTCCAAAAAACCACATAATCATTCTCCTTATAAATTTATTATACCATTTTTTTCTATTAATTTCAACATATTTTTAATATTATTTTTAATTAAAAAAGTTTTATTTTAGCTCTAAAAAATCTTGTTTGCCATACAGTTTTGTTGAACAAATTTAAGTTTATTTTTAATAGTTTTCGTTAAAAAATTAATAAAATAAATCAAATAGTCCATTCATTACAAAAGCCAAATATATACAAATCAAATAAAAAGATTTATTTTTAAAATACAATTTTTTAAAGTTTTGTGATATTTTTTTCATTTGTTTTTAATATATTGATTAAATTTAACTTTTTATTTTTTATTTTATTTAATTTATGTTATATTATACATTGTAAGGAGTTTTTATGAAAAATATTGGTACTATTTCATGGGGCGTCAAAGCTCCAATTATCCGTCCTGGGGATGACCTCGTAGAAATTACAGCAGACAGTGTTATGAAGGCTGTAAAAGAAGCTAAAATCAAATTAAAAGATAGGGATATTGTCGCTGTAACTGAAGCGATTGTTGCAAAAAGTCAAGGCAATTTTGCCACTGTTGACGATATTGCAAAAGATGTCAGAGCAAAAATGGGAGAAGGCACCATTGGTGTTATTAACCCAATTCTTTCAAGAAACAGATTTTCAAATATTTTAAAAGGTATTGCTAGAGGTTGCGACAACATTGTCATCCAATTATCTTACCCTTTTGATGAAGTGGGAAATCCTTTGGTAAGTATTGACAGGCTTTATGAACTTGGAATCACAAACTTCAACAAGACTTATACTGATAAACAATTCTATAAAATTGTAGGTAAAATTGAGCATCCTTTCACAGGGCTCGATTATATTGATTTCTACAAGAAAATTTGTGGAGATAAATGCAAAATCATTCTTTCTAATGATCCTACAACCATTCTTAAATACACAAAAAAAGTTATAACAGCTGATATTCACTCTCGTTTTAGAAATAAAAGCCTTCTTTTAAAGCGAGGAGCTAAAAAAGTCATTGGGCTTGATGAAATCTTAAATCAACCTGTTGATGGAAGTGGATATAATGAAAAATATGGAGTGCTTGGCTCAAATTTATCTACAGATGAAAAACTAAAATTATTCCCTAGAGATACTGAAAGTTTTATAGAAAAATTGCAAAAGAAACTTAATGAAGTCAGTGGCGTCAAAATGGAATGTATGGTTTATGGCGACGGCGCTTTCAAAGACCCAGTAGGCGGAATCTGGGAACTTGCTGACCCTGTGGTTTCCCCTGCCTTTACAAATGGGCTTGTAGGCACACCGAACGAAATCAAACTTAAATATGTAGCCGACAACCAAATTGGTCAACTTACTGGTAAAGAAGCTGAAAAAGCAATAAAAGAAATCATAAGCAACAAATCAAAAGATCTCAAGAACCAAAATGTTTCTTTAGGAACAACTCCAAGACGCATTACAGACCTCTTAGGCTCACTTGCTGACCTTACAAGTGGAAGTGGCGATAAAGGCACTCCTATAGTGCTTATTACAGGCTATTTCAACAATTACGCAGACGAATAATACTAAAATAAACATAAAAACAGCAAATTAATAATAAACAAACATTCAATATAGGTTAATAAAATATACAATAAATCAAAGCTAAAAGAAGGTATTTATGAGAATTAGTTCAAGAGCTGTCATCATTGAAAACAACAAACTGTTGACAATGTTTAGGCGTCGTAAAATTGATGACAAATATGTTGAGTATTTCACCATCCCTGGTGGAGGACAAAATGATGGCGAAAGTTTGGAAGAAACTGTAAAGCGAGAACTTAAAGAAGAAATGAATGTTGATATTTCTATCATTGGGTATCTTGGAAGTGCTGTTGATGCCAAAGGCGAAGCCAATTATTTCCATTGCAAAATTGTTTCTGGAACTCCAGTTTTAAGTGGAGAAGAGCTTGAGCGTTTGAGTGATGCCAACTTTTATAAACCAACCTTTCTTGACTTAAAGGATATAGAAAATGTCACGCTTTATGGAAAAGAATTTGTCTATAAAGCAATCAACAAAGATTATTTAAAATAGCAAAATTTGAAATTAAAACAATTTTTGAAAAAATAAAATAGCAGGTGTCAATCTTTTGTAGATGTCACCTGCTATTTTTATAAATATTATTTTTATTCAAAGTCAGTATCTCTTAAAATATATTGTCTTAAATTTTGATATTCATTATAACTTATCATTCCGTTTTCATACATGCGTTTTGCGTCTGCCAATCGCTTAAATTGGACTGATGAGCTGTCAATTCTATTATAATAAATTGCACCATAATCAACACCAATGCCTAGGAAATATCCCACCAATGTGAGAACAACAAATATAAGTCCCCCAAAGAAAAATTGTAATATTGACATTCCCACAATAGAAGCCACATGGTCAATAAGTTCTTCTTTGGTGTAATATCCATAAGATTTTATTTTTAAACCAACAATGATGCTTATAATGCCCATAATAGGAAATATAATACAACAAACTATAACTTTGTTGCGCATGCCATCATAATCAAATCCTTCATTCATTTGCATTTGTTTCAAGGATTCGCTTGAAGCAGCAAAAATTATGCCTATGACTGCCATTGCAACTATACAAAGCACACCAAAAGCAACGGACAGATACCCTGACCATACAAACCAACTGTTTTTAGTTTTTCCGCTCTTATACTTTTCAAAGACAGAACTTGTATACTTATCATCAATGTGTTCATCAATTTCATAATCTAATGGATTAACTGAAGAAACACTTGCATCTCTAAGTTCATCCTTAAGTTCGTCTGTGAATTTTTCCTTTTCTTCTTCCATGCTTTATATTATAGCACATTTTATAAAATTTGTAAAGACTTATATATTTTTTCTACATTTTGTCTTCACAAATTTGTTGGAATATTTCTTGTTATTTTATTATTCTCTCCCCTCTAAATTTTGATAGATTTGTCAACACCTCATATTCAGTGCTTTCAATAAGTGGAGCTAAAACGCTTGCATCATCCATTATCTCAACATCATCCCCAACCTTACAATTTATACTCGTCACATCAACCATAAAGGCATCCATACAAATATTGCCAACATTTTTTGCTTCTCTACCATTTATTTTGACAACCAATTTGTTTGAAAGCTTCCTTGGAAGTCCATCACCATACCCCAAAGGTATTGTCGCAATAGTCATATTTTCTTTTGCAGTATATCCACAAAGGTAGCCAATATGTTCGCCTTTTTCTACATTTTGAATATCAACTATTTGGCTATGTATACTCAGCACTGGTTTTACGAAGTCATTTCCATAGCCATACACTTCCAAGCCTATTCTAATCATGTCCACATCAACATCTTCAAATATACTGCGACCTCCGCCTACATGAGTTACTGTTCCCCAAGAATTTGGAAGTTTTGATAAATAATTTTTAAAAATTTCTTTTTGTCTTTTGGTGTAATCTCTATCAGTGGTCAATGAAGAAAAATGAGTATAAATTCCAACCAATTCAATCTTGTTTTTTTGTAAATAAGATATAATTTTGTCAAACTCCTTTTCAGTTTTGACTCCATATCTATTCATCCCTGAATTAATACATAGGTGCATTTTTGGATTCAAATCATATTTCCTTGCAGTTTTTACTATATTTTTTGCATCATAAATAGAAAATAATGCAAAAGAAATATCATTTTCCATGCAAGTTTTATAATCTTCGCAGGCGCCAAAAACGATGACATCTTTGTTTGTGCAAGCTCGCGCTTGCAATGCCTCATCCTGATTTGAAACCCCAAAATAATCTATTCTGTCATTCAGAATAGAGATGATTTGACTATATCCATGACCATAAGCATTTGCTTTTATCATCACGCATGTTTTCTTTTTTGACACCTTTTCAAGTTGGTCTATATTATTTATTAAATTATCTTTATATAAAAAAATTTTTGAGAACATAATAATTTATATTCTCAAAAACTTTAAATTGTTTATAAAATTGATTTTTTAATACAAACTTTTCATACTTTTTATTAAACATAATTAGCAGTCAAATCAATAGTTCCATTTATTCCATTTTCATATATTTTTTCTAAATATTCTTGTTTCTTGAAGAATTTTGTTGCATTATCTTTAAATTTTGCAATATCTTCCTCAGTCACATTATCATTCATAACAACAACATCTGAAATATTCAAACTATAAATATCATTCGTAAACATTCCGTTTAAATGAGAAGCAAAAAAAGAATTCTCAATATCTTCTGAAAATACAGAATATCCATAGAATAAATTGCTGTTTGAAGGCAAGCCATAAATATCACAAATTGTAGGCAAAATATCATAAGTATTGCAGAAGGTGTCATTGATATAACCCTCTCCATTTGTGAGCTTAGGACTGTAAATCATAAATGGAATATTATAGGCAAATGTGTTTGAATAATCAACCTTTTCAATCCCTTTCAATTTTAAGCTTAAGTCATTGTAATAAACATTATGATCAGCAAACATAACTATTGATGTATCTTCAGCCCTGCCTCTTTTTTCAAGTTCTTCAATCAAATTTGCAATTGTTCTATCAAGGTCAATGGCTGCTGACTTATAGTGATAGAAAAGATCAAAATCGCCTTCATCTGTTGGAATTATAAATGGTGTGTTCTCTTCTGCCCATGCAGAATATTGTTCATAGTTACTTTCAAATATTTCATAATATTCTTGATAGTATGGGTTTGTATAGGTGTATGGTCCATGAGTTGCCATTGTAGCAATGAATGTCATAAATCTTTCAGTGTCTGGAATAATTTTATCCATTAAATTTGCAGTAAAATCTACATCAGTTATCCACTCTCCCCATCCACCGCGTACTTGTTCGCCAGTGTAGTCTTCGAGTGTATACATATAGTCAAATCCTAAGCCATCAATATGTGTTATATCTCTGCTATAGTAATCTCTTGTATTACAATGTACATAAGTTGTCACTGTTTCTTCATCTGTTGTAGTTTCAAACAATTTTGGCAAAGCATAATCAAAATTGTATCCATTCTTTAAAGCATCTTTTAATGCAATATTTCTTGGCGTTCCACCATTTAAGACAATTCCTTCACTGTTGTTTGTTCTGTTTCTTGCATAAAATTCAGTAAAAGATATTGTATTGTCGCCATTTGCCAATCTCCAAAGGGTTGGTGTATTGAAAGGGTCTATTGCATACCAATCAGTGCTCTCGCACAAAATCACAATCAAATTATCGCCATAAAGTGGTGCATTTGGGTTTCCTGATTTGTATCCCTCATCAATATAATTTTGCAAAAACTCTACATCTTCTTCATCAATTTCATCCTTAAAAATTAAATCAAGCACACTTTTTGTATAAAATCCATACGAACCAAATTTTTTGTATGAATCAAGTTTAAATTGAAAATTATCCCATAAATATTTGTCACTTGTCTCTATCTCACTACCTTGGTCTATCGCCATAGATAAACTCATCTTTTGCGCCTCAAACAATCCAAAACCTAATGATTGTATTACTATAAAGACAGCTAATACAAATATTGGCATAGAAAAATTTTTGATTATCACAGTTTTCTTATTGTATTTCACTAAAACTATTGAAGAAGCGATTGCCAAACCAAAAATTACAATATTAAGCACACCGCCCCACCAATCAATAATATCTGGAGTCAAAGCTGTTGTAGCTTCAGTTCCCAAAACAAGAAGGTCAAATGAAAGTATATCTCCAAAAATGTTATACATTGTTGTGTTTGTTATATTTATTAAGCATGCAAGAAGTAAAAATATGTAAAATAAAGCAAGCATAACCTTTTGATTTTGAACAACATAGATTACCCCCGCCATCATCAAAATGATGCCTAAATCAAATAAAAAATATGAAGGCAAAACCATCAAGTCGCCAGACGCATTTGTAAATCCCATATACATAAAATTCGCCATTTCAAAAATTATTGCAAAACCAATAAACAATAATGGCAGATAAAATCTGTTTGTTGAAATTTCTTTTTGTTTTACTTTAACCATACTTTCACCTTCCCCTAAATATTATATATCATATCAATAAATTATAATATATTTTTATTATAGTATTAATAAGTTTAAATTGCAAGTATTATTTTAAAAAATACTGCTTTTTACATACTTTTTGGCACTTTAAGCCTCATTTTTATTATAGTATATATATAATTTATTTCTTTATAACTTCTATACGAACAATAAAAAAAGAGCCTTAAGCTCTCTTTTTATGTCATTACTTTAATCACATAACCAATGGAACAATGATACCAGCAATTACTATCAACAAGCAGATAATGTAAAGAACTTTCCAAACCATTTGTTTAGGTCTTACATATCTCCATGCAAGAATAGCAACAATAATGATCATGATTGCAGTAGCAACGCCTTGAAGTGCGCTTACAACTTTGAAATTAATACCACAAGCAGATAAAATAAGTGATACAGCATACAAAATTGTAACTGCAACTATTGTCCAAAATGAAATTTTATTCAATCCCCATACAGTTTTCTTCTTTGAAGAACTTGAAGAAGATGATGAACTAGAACTTTTTGTTGTTGTTTTTTTAGTTGCCATTTTATCTATCCTCCTACTTTATAATTATACTCTTAAATTTTTATTATGTCAACGGAAAAAACATTGATTATTTGTTATTTTTATAATTTTTAAATTCACAGCAATTATCCTCATCGGCCTCTATTTTATCATTCAAATTCATTAAAAACGGCAAATATTCTTCCCAGCGATAACTTCGAAGGGGCATTGGTCTATGGTCTTTAAAATATAAAACTAAGGCAGGCTTGATTCCATTATAATCATCAACAAACTTATAACCTATCAATTTGCCTGACAATATCAATTTCTTTATTTGTGCATGATAGTTGTAATATCTCATAGTTTCCCCATTTTAATTTTATGTAGAAAGTTGTAGCATTTGTTTATAGTATTTGCACTTATTTTATAAAAATTCTCTACTTCTTATTTAGAAAGTCATTATCCAACGCAAAAAGCATTAATTTAACACAAAAAGCCATTTAATAAAAATGACTAGGTTTAAAGCTAGTCAATTTACATCACCCTAAAGCTACATCCAAAATCATCATCAAAACAAATCCTATTATAAAGCCGCAAGGGCCTATATGACTGCTTGGATGACCATTTTTTGCATCTGGCAACAATTCTTCTGCAACTACAAAAAGCATTGCTCCAGCAGAAAATGCCAAGAACCATGGCATCAAATGCGACAAACTTGTCGAAAGCCATATCCCAATAAGAGCCATTATTGGTTCAACTATTCCGCTAAGCGTGCCAAATAAAAATGCTTTTTTCTTCGAGCCAAGTTGTTCCTTCATCGGCAAGCTTACAGCCGTCCCTTCTGGCAAATTTTGAATTCCAATGCCTATTGCAAGCCACAACGCAGAATAAAACTCCGAAATTTCTCCAGCCATAAAAGCATTCCCAAATGCTAGCCCCACTGCAAGTCCTTCAGGAATATTATGCAAAGTGACTGCAATAAACAATTTTATAGACCTATTAAGTTGACATTTCTTTGGTTTGTCATCTTTTGAATATTTTTTATCTTTCTTTGACAAATAATAAGGTATAATCTTATCCATTAATATTAAAAACAAACAGCCAAGCACAATACCACAAGAAGCAGGCAAAAAGCTCAAAGAACCAAGCTCGCTTGATTGCTCAATTGCTGGCAAAATCAATGACCATACAGAAGCCGCAATCATCAAACCTGATGCAAACCCTAAAAACAGACTATTTACTTTTTCGCTTATGTTTTTCTTAAAGAGAAATACCACTGAAGAACCAAGCGTTGTCATTAAAAAAATGAATGTAATACCAATAGCGGTTATAGCTATTTCACTCACAATCTCCCCCTATTATTCATTAAACGCACTTCCCCTATTATCAATATAAAATAATTTTATTAAAATGTGACAATAAAATAAAAAACGCATTAAAAAATGCGTTTTTATAATAAATTTATTAAAATTTCAATTAATTTTTATTAAATTAATTATTTTTTATATTTATTTAATTATTTAATTTATTTTTTTAATAAATATTTATTATTTAATTTTATTTTAAATATTTATTATTTTTTAAATTTTTTATTATTATTTTTTTATCTGAGCATTAGCTTCAAGTTCCTTCTTTGAAGCATTGATTGCTTTGACGATGTTTGAGATGACTTTATTTTTGTTTAGCCACCAATCTCTTGACCAAACTCTCATAATCTTCCAACCACGAGATTCAAGGAACTTGTTTCTATAAACATCTCTTTCAAGTATTGAATCGCTGCTTTTAAACGCTGAATAATCGCACTCTATTCCTAAAAGATACCTATCCAATTTAGCGTCATAAACAGCAAGAGAAAGTTTATAATTCGTGTTGCCAAGATTTGTTTCAACATCATAACCAAGTTTTATCAAATCATCTTTTATGTATTTTTCGAGATTGTTTTCAACCACAACCTCTTGTGATTCAGGCAATGTAGGCTTAAAGCTATCAAGTATAAATTCTGCTTCTTTTTTCTTTTTGCTTGAAACAGCCCTTACATATTTAAGATAGCTTTTAAATATCTTAGGTCCTGCATTTTTTGTGCCTTCAACAGCAAGCTCCTCAGGCTCAATACTTGTGACAACATAAATCTTTTCTTTTGCACGAGTTATTGCAACATTCAATCTATTTTCGCCACCTTCTGCAGATAGTGGACCAAAGTGAGCAACAACTTTTCCATATTCATTTCTTGCATAGCCAATACTAAAGATGATTATATCTCGCTCATCACCTTGTACATTTTCAAGATTTTTTATGAAAATTGAAATATCTTCGCCATTTTCTTTTCTGTTCTGCTCTCTTATATAAGCATCTCTAAATGCGCTATCCTTTTGACATTCTTTATCAATCGCATCTTCAATTGCGTACTCTTGTTCGGTATTGAAAGTTATAATACCAATTGAACTTTTATTTCTCTTATTTTTTATAAGTTTCTTCAATAATGCCACAATAGCATTTGCTTCTTCTTGATTGCGTCTTCCAACCCATTTACCATTGACTTTTATGCGTTCTATTGGTTTATTGCCAACATTTTTTGATATATTTGGTGCAATTTGCAATTTCCCATCATAGAAAGCATGGTTTGAAAAGTTTATGAGCTCTTCATTTTTACTTCTATAGTGATAAGTCAAATTTGTGCTTGTATATCTTGAAGTTGCAAGGTCAAGCAAACTTTCCACCTCAAGTGCAGCCTGTGTTGCAAGGTCAAGTTCATCCTCACTGTCATTTCCGAGATATCTCTTCATAAATGTCGCAGTAGGTCTTAATTGTTTTGAGTCACCTGCTACAACAATATATTTTCCTCTATAGATTGTTGGAAGAGTGTTTTCTATAAACACTTGGCTGGCTTCGTCAAACAAGATTATATCAAACATATTCTTTTCAAGTGGGAATATTGTGGATACACTTTCTGGAGATAAAAGCCAACATGGGAAAAGTTTTAAAAGATAGCTTCCATACAAATCCATCATCTTTCTTATTGGCATAAGTCCCTGTTGTTTTGTGATTTGATATAGATAATTTTTGTTATCTTCATCATTATTGAAATGTTCTATATATTCATCTTTGAATTTATCCAAACATATTTCATTTGAAATTTTCTTTTCATCCTCTTTCAATGACAAAATTCTGTTTCTTGTGTTTTCAAAATCTATTATCTTTGAAAGCTTGTCTTTATACATCTCCTCATAAGTGATTGTTTCATGATATACCCTTATTTCAAGCAGTTTGTCTATAACTTCTTTGAATTGTTTTAAATTCTTAGAGTTGCTGTAAGCAAAATTCAAAATGGTTTTTTCGTCATCTGTAAGACCTTTTAAAGACACATTTACATCACGAATTTCTACATAATCTTCAAGTGCATTTAGTAAAAGTTTCAAAAATATTGTGTTTCCATTGACTATATTATCTACAGTCATCAAATATCCTTTTCTGTCAAGTACTTTTTCAAGCAATGAATAGTTGCTTATATATGATTGAATATCATTTAAAGTCCCTTCAAATTGTTCTTTGATTGCTTGTTCTTTCTTGTTAAGTTTATGCTTTACAAAAGGATATGCTGGGAAGATGACTTTTGACCAATTTAATGCTGTATGGAGTTTTGGATAATCTATCTTTGATATCATCTTAACAAGAGGTTTAAGTTTTTCATTATCTTCTATGTCGTTTTCAAGCATATAAACCATAAGTTGTCTTGCATGAGCATGTTTTGCTGTGTCAAAAGGAATTATTGTCTTTTGAATAAGTCCATTCAAATAAGTTTTCATTTGATTTATGACATGAATTTCAACATCAGGTTTGATATGGTCAATAAGTGGATTGGTTTTCTTGAGCTCTATATATCTGTAATAAAGAGTGCTTTTATTCTTTTCTCTTATTACTCTAAGTGTTTGATAGATTCTGTTGTAATCCATCTTCATGATTTCATGATTTTTAAGCATCAACTTATAAAGCACATAGTCGTTGCTTGTCTTTCCAATTCTTGCCGAGTTTGCATACATCTCTTGCAAAGTCAAGCCAAAAGGCGTCTTTGTAAAAAGTACATCAGAAATAGTTTTAAGCTCTTCAACTTCATTATCAATTTCTTTCTCAACTCTTTCAAATTCTTCTTGTTTATCCTCTCTTGGTTTATAACTCTCCATAACAGCTTGGTGCATTTTGTTGCATCTTTCATAAAATTCAACTTTATTTTTTTCTGCATCGGTTATAAACATACATTTTGAATTGAGGTTTTTAAGTCTGTTGAATACAACATCAAGAGCAGCTTTTTTTTGCGATACAACAAGAACCTTTTTATTCTTGCATAATGCGTCAGAAATTATATTGACAATGGTCTGTGATTTACCTGTTCCTGGAGGTCCATAAATTACTAAGTTGCCTGACTGATTAAGTTTTTCAATCGCATTTTCTTGTGCATAGTCAAGGTCATTTATTGTATAGACTTTGTCATCTACTTTCTTTATTTTTTTTGCCTGTTTCCCTGCCAACAATTGGTCAATAGCGTCGCTTGTAAGATGCTTCTTCTCAAGCAATGAATAATCATTGTATATCGCATTAGCAAGAGGAAACCTTCCTATAACGCAGGCATTTATAATCTTTAGCCCATCATCTTTGTAAGATGGTTCAGCAATTTGTTCAAACCTTACCAATTCTTTATTATTTGCATCATAATCGAATTTGAAGCCGTAAGCTGACAAATAGTCAACTACATCTTTCACACTTTTGAGCTTATAGTCTATCAAATTATCAAATTCCATTATAAGCCCTTCATTATTTAGTCGGTGTTCTTTTGCGTATGCAAGCATCAAAACCTTGTTGAATTGAATAAACTCATCATGCTTCGCCTCAATTGAAACAGTTGAATCATCTTCAATATTGACAACAACTGGGAATAAAATCAAAGGAGCTTTTATTTGCATATCTTTATTGATATAGCCTGTGACAAAAGGATAGCCTATAAACATCTCGTAACGCCCCGTTTCTTTCGCAAACTCCTCTATCTCTCTTTTCAAAGACTTAAGTTGAGAAACTTGTGAAAGAAGAAGTTTCTTTGTTTCTTCTTTTTTAACTCTTTCTCTTCTCAAATTTTCATTGCGTTTTTCCTCAGTGCTCATGTTTTTTGTATCAATAAAAGAAGCCTTAATCTTGTTTTCAAGATTAAAGTTTTTGCTCAATCTTTCTTTCGCCTCTTTCTTTATAAGAACATAGCTTGTACGCTTTCCCTTCCATAAAAAATTGAAAAACTCTTCAAATTCTTTTCCGTCATCACCTATAACTGCCCCAATATCATAAGCATATTTTTTGCTTAAATTTTTAGAATAAAGGCTTCTATTTTTACCACTTATCTCTATTAATCTTTCTTTATAATACTTATAAACTGCTCTCATAATTTCCTCAACTTCTTATCTTTATGCCACTTTTTTATTAAATTTGTGATACATTATATTGTAACAAATAATGCTTAAGATTTCAATAAAAAAATCGCATTATTATTGAATTATTTGCTTCATAAAAAAAATTAATTTATAAACTTTTTTATAAAACTTTCTCTGTGAATTTTGCTCTTCCCATATTGTCTTAACAAGGCTATATGTTCTTTTGTGCCATATCCTTTATGTTTTGCAAAGTTATACTGCGGATAGTCAAGTGACAACTTTTTCATCAATCTATCTCTATAAACCTTTGCCAGTATTGACGCAGAGGCTATATTGTAGCTTAAACTGTCGCCCTTGATTATATTTTCTTGCGGAATTTGCGTGTCAATATGTACAGCATCAATTAAAACAATATCTGGCTTTATCTTAAGATTTTCAAGTGCTTTTTTCATTCCAAGTTTTGTAGCATTCAGAATATTGATTTCGTCAATCGTCCTTTCATCTATTTCAACTATTGAAAAGTCTATCGCTGTAGAAATGATTTTATCAAATAGCTCTTCCCTTTTCTTCTCTGTAAGTTTTTTGCTGTCATTGATTCCATCAATCAGTTTATCCTCATCAAGTGGCATTATTACGCACGCACAAACAACAGGTCCAGCCAGTGGACCTCTTCCCGCCTCGTCAATTCCCGCAATCAACTTCATGTCATATTTCTTTTCATAATCTAACATTATTTTCTCTTTTCTTATAATATTTTAACACCTATTTTAAATATTTCAAACTGATTAAGGCGGCAATTCTAAGAAATTTGCGTTGTCAAAATAATTCTTATTATTTATTGAAAAATTTAATTTTATATGCTAAAATATTTTTTAATAAATAAGATAAATTTAAAAGAGGGAAGATTTATGAACAATAGTTTTAAAGAAGTCGCTGCTACAAGCTTAAACAAAAACTATGAGAAACTGATAAAACGCGAAAAGGAACTTTTTCAATCTCCAAATGAAATACGCCAGCCTTTCGCAAGAGATTATACGCGTATTTTACATTCTACCGCATATCGAAGACTTAAACATAAAACACAAGTTTTTTATAATATTGAAAGCGACCATATTTGCACAAGAATGGAACATGTGCTTCATGTTGAATCAGTCAGTTATACCATTGCAAAAACACTTGAGCTCAATGATGAGCTGACTCATGCCATTGCTATGGGACATGATTTAGGACATGCACCTTTTGGACATTATGGAGAAAGTGTCATCAACAAACTTAGCAAGCAGTATCTTGGAAAAAACTTTTGGCATGAAAGAAACGGACTTTATTTTGTCGACAATATTGAGCTTTTGCCAGACCATAGTGACAACTTCCAAAACCTTAATTTGACATACGCAGTCCGTGACGGAATTATCTCCCACTGTGGCGAACGAGATATAAACTCATTGCGACCTCGAAACGAATTTATTGATTTGCAAGATTTTACAACTCCTGGACAATATAACCCCGTCACTTATGAAGGTTGCGTCGTAAAAATAGCCGACAAGATTGCTTATATCGGCAGAGATATTGAAGATGCAATCAGTCTTGGTTTTCTAAGTGAAAACAGTTTGAAAGAACTTTCAAAAATTGTCAAGCTTGATGATAATAGTTCGGTTATCAATACCAGCACCATTATGGGCAATATGATAAGAGATATTTGCAAAAACAGCAGCGTGGAAAAAGGAATTTGTTTGTCTGAAGAAATGTCAGACATCTTAAACAAAATCAAACAATTCAACTATATTCATATTTATGGAAATAAAAGATTTGAACCTTTTAAGAAATATGCCGAACTGATTATTAATGAAATTTTCAACACCCTCCTTGACTGTTATGATAACGGCGATATCTTTGGCGGACTTGAAAAGAAAGAAAAATTTTGCAAGTATTTGATTGGAGAATTTAGAGATTATTTAATTAAATATTGCGAAACATGCGTTTTGCCAAAACAATATCAAGAAAAGGCACAGCGATTTAAAAATAAAAAAATATATGAAAAACTGCAGACAAAAGAATTGTATATCCAAGCTATCATTGACTATATTGCTGGGATGACTGACCGCTATGCAGTTAAAACATTCAATGACCTTATCACATACTAAAAAAAATTTCATAATATTAAAAAATCTAGGCTTTTTTGGGGTGCACCCAAAAAGTTGGACAAAATTAAATTAAATAAATTGATTTTGAGTTCGGTATTTTACCGGACTCATTTTTAATCTTAAATTTATTCTCTCGTTATTGTAATATATATATATTCTTTCAATTTGTCAATGAAAGTGTTAACACTTTCAAATTTTTCTCCATAAATTATTCTAACAATTTTTTTAATGTATCATATTTAGCCAATGGTTCTCCACCGGTAAAAATGAGCAATCTAGGTTTTGCGACTTCTAAAACATTTTTTATAAAAAGGTCTGCATCTATCGTACTTGCATCTCTAAAATCTGCTTGACTACAAAACGAGCATTTTAAATTGCAACATCTTGTAAGTTGAACTTTAACCCAATCTAATTTTTCTATTTTTTCCATGATTCTCTCTTATTTTATCTTTTTTATTGTTTTTTCAAGAGCATTTTTTGCATCGTTATGTTTTAACATTTTTAATGCGTAATCTACTTCAACCCATTTTCCATCAATAAAACCTTCATTTTTATTGTAAGTAATTTCTCTTTCATCATTAATTATGAAAGCAAAAACCTTTATGACTTTAACTGCATTTTCTCCACTAAAATAGAATTTGTATTCATCTACTTGACCAATAGATTCTTGTGCGTTAACTTTAACATTGCTTTCTTCATACAATTCTCTAATAGCTGCATCAAGTTCTGTCTCATTAGACTCTACATGCCCCTTAGGGAATACCCATTCTCCTTCACTATTTAACAACAATACCTTTAATTTTTTTTCTTTTTTTGTAATTACAATTGCCATACTTGAAATTTTTTCTATCATTTTTTATTCTCCTTTATAAAATTATATATTTTTCTAATTGAAGTAAGTTCAGGAATTATATCCTCATTAAACTTCAATGAAAAAGCATCGCAAATATTAATTACTATTAAAACATGTGCCAATGAATCCCAATTATCTGTATTTTTAATATCTGAATCTAGATTTAAAGTGTTTTTGTTTACTTTTAGACATTTTGAAACAACATCTATTATCTTAATTAATATATCATCCATAATTTTCCTCTATCAATTTTTTTATTTCTGTGGGAAATTTGTCTTTATCATATCCAAACTGACACAATATAGAATAACACCATCTTTCAATTCCAAAGCCCAGACACAACGACTCGTAATATTTTTCGCCATTTTTAATGCCCCATTGTTTAGTAAAAAAATCATTATGCATATTTATAGAGCAACCTGCAATTGTTTCTTCTTGATTTAACCTTAATCTGGGGTGCAGATCATTTGGGCTTAGATTTTTCTTTTTTATTATATTTTTTATATTTTATTACATTAATTTCACTTAATTTTATTTAGTTTTGTTTTTATTTTTTTTATTTTGTATAACTTTAAACATTTCTCTCTTCATTAGTTTCTACTTGTTTTTCTCTTTCTATTGGCCAAATATCATATACAAAATTACTATATTTTTCATTTATCTCGCTTGCAGGTAAATTAATCAACAAATAATATGCGTCCAAGTTTTCTTTTCCAAGCAGTTTTAAGGTTGCTAAATAGTGGTCATATTCACCTTTCTCGTCTTTATTAAAAGATATAAGTTCAACACCTTCTTTCTTTAAATTTCCAATGTATTCTTCTAACTTTACATTATAAAAATTTTGTGGTGAAGATTTATAATCTTTTTCTTTGCAATGTATAAGCGAACTTAAATCAACAACAAAAGCATTACCATCCATTATCACAACATTTAAAGCATGTCCAATCTTTTTCCCCTCTTTATTAAGATTGCAAGCACTATAAAAAATATTCATATCGCCATCAATGACACCAATAAGAGAAAGTGCTTGAGCAAATTGTTGACAAACTCCATCCCCTGTTTGCAAAAACTCGCGAAGCTCTTTTTCGCTTAAATCCAATGATTCTTCAACCGAGCCTCCAACTATAGCATCTCGTCTTTGCTTGTCATATCTTCCAATATCAACAAAATGTTTAATATAGTTTTCTAATCTTTGTTTTGGTGGCAATGTCTTATTTTTATCAACTAAGTCTGACAAATAATTTAAAACATATTCCTCGTTTGTATTTTCTTTTGCCATTGCTATTCTCCATTGCTTGATAATTATTTTAATTTGTATTTTTTTTATTTTCTTATAATGTTCTGTCTTCCTCTTGTTCTTCTTTCAAATAGTGAAGTTGATTTCCTATTCCACCAACATCTTCTAATGGCACTGAAATTTTTGTATCGTATTTTGTTTTTATCATCGGAATCAAAAATTTTCTATAATTTTGACCGGCAAGAAAAATAAGTTCTGCATCATTCAAATCAATTTTTTCTTCCATTTGTTTAAATACTTTCTCTGCCCAACTTTTCTTTACAGTATTTTTTGCACCATTTAATGTTTGATTATATGGCTCCAGCACTTCATTCTCGTCTACAAGTCCATGTTTTGCTGAAAGAATAAAAACTTTATCAGCATGTTTTTTAGCATAATTGTAAGCATAGCTAAACAATACACTCTCACTATACAATTCCTTTGCTTGGCATTTATAATTCTTCTTTTTCTTAGTGCAAGCTATCAATGCTACTTTCATCTTCAACCCCACAAATCTTATATAATTTATCCATTTCTTCATCTGTCAATGCTTTTGCTTTAATTCCCTGCGATAGCCACATACGAGCATCTTTTACATGGTTTGCTTTTGTTGGCAAAACATAATTTCCAAGCCAATCTTTTGAAGCTTGAAAGTCTTCGCTTTGATATAAGGTTGAAATTATAGCTTCTTCCAATCTTAATCTTTCTTCTTTCGTATTTACAGGAAACACAACAAACGACATGTTGTCATGAAGATAATTTGTTATCCATGATTCAAGTTGTTGTCTTTCTTTTTCTAAATCAGCATCAAAATATTTATCTTTGTTTGCTCTGTTTGTCAAATCCAAGTTCCAATATTTTAACAAAGGATTGTTATCTTTATTCAAAACTGCTCTGCCTATATTTTTCCTAAATATTGACCTATCTTTATTTGGATTTTCAAAATGTTGTTTCATTCTGCTCTTTAAATTGTTTTCGCCAGTATCCGTTCCTACGCGAACTATTCTATCATAATCGTTGTAGGTTTCTCCCTTTTCGAAAAATATGTAAATACCATTATTAAATGGTATTTGGTCTATTGTATCAAAAGTATACCTTTTCATTGAATTAAAAAGTTTATGTAATTCTAAACATCTATTATTCATTTTCCCCTCCCCAAAAGACTATAATCTTTAAAGTATTTTATCACTATAAAAGCCCTTTTGTCAAGGTTGATTGAATTATTGATTAAATAATTCAACCTTTATTTGATTGGAAGATGATTAGCCTTTGAGTATGCTATTTTTTTGCATTGGTTTGATTTAAAATTATTTTTAATTTATATATAAAACGCTACTAAACAAAGAATTTAACTTGTACAAAACGAGATTAAAAGTCAAAAAGATAAAATAAAAAAGCAAGAATATAAGCTATAATCGCAAAAAACTTGTGTTTTATGCTATTAAAATAAAATTTTGTTGGAAAAAACAAAATAAATTTGCTATCCTTAATTTAAGGAGAAAATTATGAACTACGAAATCAAACATACAGGAACGGTTGAGATTGAAACGGATAGATTACAACTTAGGCCTATCTTGCTTACTGACGCACAGAGCCTTTATGAACTTGTTACAGACAAAAAAGTTTTGAAATGTCTTGCAGGGATACCAAAATATACAGGTGTTGAAATGGCGGTGGATTATATTTCTGGTAAACTTGAAAAGAAATATCGTAGCAAAGATTTTTATGATTGGGCTGTTGTTTTAAAAAGCGAAAACAAGATGATTGGCAGAATCAGTGTATATAAACAATTTGACGATCGCCGTATGGCTGCCTTGTGTGGTATTTGAACGCAGACTATCGCAACAAAGGATATATAACCGAAGCAGTGAAAGCAGTCATCAATCACCTCTTCGCAATCGGTTTTGAAAGAATTGAAGCTTTTGCAGATGTAGAAAACAAAGCAAGCACCAAAGTTATGGAAAAAGTTGGAATGCAATATGAAGGCACATTGCGAAAATATGATGTCCGCCGAGATGATAGCCTGTATGACGCAGAAATGTGGTCAATTATAAAGGTATAAGATTACACATTAGTTCTTTCATATAAATAAGGTTAAATATAACCCTGTTTTATTTTTATATAACAAAAAAACTGTGAAATTATCACAGCCATTTGGTGCGCCGCAAGGGATTCGAACCCCTGACCTTTCGTTCCGTAGACGAACGCTCTATCCAGCTGAGCTAGCGGCGCATAAATTATTGAACGGCTTAATTATATCATATACAATCATTTTTTGCAATAAATTTCATGAAATTGTTTACTTTTATTTGTTATAAAATAAAAAACAGCAAAGAACCCTTAAACAAATCTTTAAGTAAAAAAGCAAATAAAAACATTCAAAAATAAAAAATCTACGCTTATAAAAAATTTGTGCTTCTTGGGTTTGTTTTAATATAGGTTTAACCAGTTTTTTTAAAAAAAATTGACAAACAGGATATTGTAAAGAATTTCAAATTTTACTCTCGGAAAATTTTATGATTTAAAAATTAAAAAGAAGTTGCGAGCAAATCGCGACTTCTTTTTATAAGATCTTCCACTTATTTTTTCCTTTTCTCCTTTCAAAAGTAATCTAAGTATCTTACTACAACAAATATATTTGATTGATAAATTAATGCTTTATAATAACATTATATTATATAGGTTATTAACTAATATATCAATCTAAGCTATGTTCTATTCTCTCTTTATAATCTTTTGCATAATGTGCTATGCTACTATCAAATTCTTGCTTGCTTATTTTATTTTGCTTATAAAGTTCCAGTTCAACACATCCCAAAAGTCCATTTTCTTTTTCAAATTTTTGAACATCTATCGAACATTCAAGAAGCGAATCAAATGTGCCTGTATCCAAATATTTACAATCTTCTGGTAGAACACATACTTTTGCAAGATGTTGATTTACATAATCTTCAATAACATCTGTAAACTCGTATTCCCCTCTTGGAGATATGGCTAAATTATCAATTTTATCGATAGCATCTTTATTGCATATATACAACCCAGCTGCAGCATAGTTCGTCTTAGGATTTTTTGGTTTTTCTTCTATACTTAAAATATTGTTGTCTTTATCAAATTCTACAACACCAAATCTTTGTGGATCTTTGACTTCCTTCGCAAATAAAGTCATCCCTTCATTATCTTTAATTGCTGAGCTAACCAAATTTGGCATATCCTTCATAATAAAAAGATTATCTCCAAACAATAAAACAAAATCATCACCTTGAACAAAATCTTTTGCGTACTTTATTGCATGAGCTGTGCCAAGAGCCTCTTTTTGTACAAACAAATGAATACGATTTTTATAAATATCGCAGCCAAATAAATTTTGAAAAGTGTTATAATCTCTTTGATTGCAAACTATTGCTATTTCATCTATTCCACAACCAAACATCAATGAAACTCCATAAAAAATCATTGGTTTGTTGTAAACAGGAACGAGCACCTTCCCAAAACAATCTGTGATTGGTCTTAATCTTGTTGCATTTCCTGCAGTTAAAATAATGCCTTTCATAATTTCACCTCTACTTTTATAATTTATCATATTTTAAATTAAAATAAAAATATTTTTTTAATAATTTTTTAAGATTTAATTATCAAATATTTAATTATATAATTTATATATGATTTTTTGATTTTTACTTTAAAATTTAATTTGTTTTTTAATTTATTTTTTAATTTAATTTTTATTAACTAATTAAAAATGCTATAATAAATTTATAAGATAGAATTTTGCTATCAAAATTAAATAAGGAGATATGAAATATGGATAAAAATATTGAACCACTTTTTACCCCTTGGAAAATTGGAAATGTCGAAATCAAAAATAGAATTGTCCTTTGTCCTATGGGTGGAACATCGCTTTTTGGTTGGATGAAACCAAACCACTTTGATGAGGTTTCTGCTGAATTCTTTTTAGAGAGAGCTAGAAATAATGTCGGTCTTATAATCCCTGGCATTGCACCTCTTAAAGACACCATAGGAGGAAGATGGCTGTATCAAAACAAAAAAATGTTTAAACAGCTTAAATCATATATGAATGAAATACATAGAACCGGTGCAAAATTGTTTGTTCAATTGACAGCCGGTTTTGGAAGATCTTTTGCAATAACAAACAGTCTTGCACTCCTTTTGAAAAATAAATTTTTAGGGTTTTTATGCAAGCCAATTATAAATGCTTCTTATCTTTGTGCTTCGCCAAGCAAGCTTCCTTCTCGTTGGGCTGAAGGAATTCAATGTCGTCCTCTTAAACAAAAAGAAATTCAAGATATGATTGATGCTTTTGCAAAAACTGCTAAGCTATGTAAAGAAGCTGGTGTTGATGGCGTTGAAGTCCATGCTGTACATGAAGGCTATTTGCTAGACCAATTTACAACCAAATATACAAACCAAAGAACTGATGAATATGGTGGAAGTTTTGAAAATAGATATCGCTTTCCTGTTCAAGTCGTCAAAGCAATCAAAAGTGCTTGTGGGCAAGACTACCCTGTTTCTTTGAGATATTCAGTTGTAAGCAAAACAAAAGATTTCTGCAGTGGCGCTATCCCTGGTGAAGAATACACCGAAATAGGAAGAGATATGGAAGAAAGTGAAAAGGCTGCAAAATATCTCCAAGATGCTGGCTACGACATGCTCAATGCTGATAATGGAACTTATGACGCTTGGTATTGGGCTCACCCACCTGCTTATATGCCTAAAAACTGTAACTTGGAAGATGTTGCTCATATTAAAAAATTTGTTGATATTCCTGTCGTTTGTGCTGGCCGTATGGAGCCTATTACAGGTGCGGAAGCCGTGAAAGAAAACAAAATAGACGCTGTAGGTTTTGCTAGACAATTTTTGGTTGATGGACAATGGGTTACAAAACTTATGGAAGGACGAACTGAAGATATCCAACCTTGCATTCTTTGCCACAACGCATGTTTCCCAATGGCACACTATAAAGGTGTTGCAAATGATGAAGATTTCAATGATGTTGTCCATATGTCAAGATGTGCTTTAAACCCTATGACAATGCAAGGCAATAAATTTGATATTATCCCAGCCAAAAAGAAAAAAGTTGTTGCTGTCATAGGTGGTGGTGTTGGTGGAATGGAATGTGCAAGAATTGCCACAATGAGAGGGCATAAGGTCACCATTTATGAAAAATCTTCTGTGCTTGGTGGAGTGTTTATTCCTGCATCTGCCCCATCTTTTAAAGAAAAAGATCGTATGTTGATTGATTGGTACAGACGCCAGATTGAAAAACTGAATATTGAAGTCAAATATAACACCGAAATCAAAGATTTAAGTGAAATTAAAGCAGATGAAATTGTCATTGCTACAGGAGCTGTGGCTAAAAAATTAAATATTCCTGGCATTGAAAAAAGTATTGAAGCAATTGATTATCTCAATGGAAAAGAAGTCGGCGATAAAGTTGCAATAATTGGTGGTGGACTTAGTGGTTGTGAAATCGCTTATGACCTTATCTTAAAAGGCAAACATCCAATCATCATTGAAGCTAAAAACGATTTAATGGCTGTCAAAGGATTGTGTCTTGCAAATTCTTCATATCTAAGAGATTATTTTAAATATAAAAATACTCCTGTTTATTTAGAGAGCAAAACAGTTCAAATAAACGATGATAGCATTATAATTAAAGATAAGGAAGGAAAAGAATTTGTTGTTGAAGCTGACAGTGTTATAACTGCTGTTGGTTATAATCCTGCACCAATCTCAAAAGAGAAAAAACATGTCCATATTATTGGAGATGCTTTAAAAGTGGGAAATCTTAGAACTGTTGTATGGAAAGCTTGGGAGATTGCTGAAAAATTATAATATTGATTAAAACATCAAGTAAATTAAACCTTTTTACATTAAATAGAACAAAGATTTGTGTTAATTATTATTAAAGGACGATTCCATTTTAGAGGTAATAAATAAAAAAGTTTATCTTAATTGATAAACTTTTTTTATTATTCTTGAGCCAATAATCTTTAAATAACTTTTTTACCAATCGACAATTTTATGAGTAGATGATTTTATATCATCATAAAAATCAAAATATTTTTGTTTAAATTTTTCTGTTTCTTTTATTCTGTTTTTATCCATAGCTTTTGTGTTTTTCGATTGTGTTTTTGTTTTTTCTTCCTTTTTTGTTGTTTTTAAGTTGTTTTCCATAAATTTCCCCTTCATATTTATTTTAAACTCTATGTGATGTTGAAATTTTATTGTCATAAAATTTTATAAATTCTGCCGGTTTTAAGTGCTTCGCACTTCATCGCATAGTATGCAAAAAATCAGTTTCGCTCAAATATAGCTTATCCCTGATTGTTCACTTCCAATATTATAGCACATATAAAATCAAATTTTCAATCTTATGCAATAAATTGACTTGCAAACAAATATTTTATATAATATATTAAGGAGGAAGATATGGTTGAAGTAGACAATCAAAACAATATGAATGATAAAAAAAGCAAACCACCTAAATTGTATTTAATATTAAAAATCATAGGAACAATATTAATTCTTGCTGGTATAGCTTTAATTATCGTTTCTTTAGCCATCAAAGGTGAAGGCATTGAGGCAACTCGAATGGGATATCGCTTTGGTGGAATTTGTGGAATAATATTTGGAGGGTTTCTTCTCTATGCTGGATTTTTGCCACTTATACAAAAAAACATGATAAAGACCCAAAAACATATTATAGAAACCAACAAATCAGACTTAAAAGATATTGCATCTGATGCCGGAGATATTGCAAGCCAGAGCACAAAGAAAATTGCGACCGCTGTAAAAGAAGGCTTGGAAGATAAAAAATATTGTAAATATTGTGGTGAAGCAATAGATTCAGATAGCATATTTTGTCCGTACTGTGGAAAACAACAATAAATACATAATAAAATAAAAAACACTAGGAACATCACCTAGTGTTTTTTATTGATATTTAAATTCTTTTATTACATAGGATGAAATCCTTGCCTAAAATTTTCAATTTACTATAAAAAAATATATTTTTCAAAAGTTGTCTTAGAAAACAACATTCTTTGTTTTAAATTTCAATTGCTTTTTTAATGTCATTAGCAACATATCTTCTTTTTTCTTTCACCGATTTTAAAACAAATTGGCATAATTGTGTTTTCATTCTTTTTAATATAAATTCATTATTGTTTAGTTTGACTTTTATATCATTCTTATAATTACATCTTTGACAACTGCTACTAAAATGTTCTTTCAATGGGCAATGTCTGAAATACATATATTCCGGATAAAAGTTTTCAAAGCAATATAAATTTATCCCATTATTTTGCAAATTTGTTGCAGCAAAATCCTCATTGCTTATTACAACATTTTTATATCCAATTTCGCTATAAAATTTTATTGAATAAGAGTTGCAAATATTCATATTTGCCCCAACAATCGTTTTTTCTTTATCAGTCAAACTAAATGCGTAATAATTGTTTGCATAAACTCCCCAATTTGCACATTTTGCAAGAATTTGCTTATAAATCTCTATTTCATTTTTGTTTGTTAATATTGGGAATGAAATATATATTCTCTTCTTTTTATGTTTCTCATATAATCGCTCAAAGTTTTCTATTGAAAAATCATAGCATGAATAAACAAATATATCTTCAGAGTTATATATATTTTCAATCTTGTCAAAATCATCAAACATAATCAATTTTTGTGACTGATCATTTAAAGGCTTGCTTGTAAGAAGAACTTGCTTCTCGTTGTAAAGTGATTTTTCTATAATTTTATTATCTTTGTTATATTTTTCTATAATGGCTGCATCTAACAAATCAAGTATTCTTCTTCTAAGTTCGTTTAGTTGGCCCTTTGTTATAAACACATCCTCTAGTTTTGCATCAAATTCATTCAGCTGAAAGAAATCCCCCATTTTCGCAAATTGTTTTGCGCAATCTTCAGTGCTTATCGGAGATGTTTTTGCTTTCTCAACAATAAAATCACTATCATAACTTACTTCGATTTCTTGATGTTTGGCTGTAACATGGACATGCTCACCTATCATTGCCTGCAATTTTATGTCCACCTCAAGTTTTTTCTTTGTGTTTAATATTGCCTCTTCTTTTTCTTCATCCACAATCAAATGAACCTTAGCTTTTGGTGGCACACTGTTTGTCGTTGTAACTAAATACCTATCATCTTGTAAAACTTTTACATCAAAAATAGATAATGTCCCCGCTTCTTTTTTATCAACAAAAAACTTGATAACATCTCCTCTTTTTAGTTGGTGATTTGATTTTAAAAGAACTTCATTAAATTTTTTACCCACTTTTACGCTTAGCACTTCACCTATAGGCAATCCTATATGATTTTGAGCATAACTATAAATTATTTTTTCATTTTCAAAATAACCTTTTATAAAATTGCCGCGATTGAAAGCTTGTTTTAAATCGTCTATGTCAGAATTTGAAAAATTATAATTATTATCAAGCACCTTTCTATAAACTCTTGTTGTTTGCCCCACATAATATGGTCTTCTTGCTCTACCCTCAATTTTAAAACTTGTCACACCGCAATCAACAAGTTCTTTTAGCTTTGGAAGCATGCAAAAATCTTTTGTGCTCAATAAATAACCTTGAGCCTCAACATCTTCTTTTTTCATGCTATATGGCAAGCGGCAAAATTGTTTACACTTACCACGATTTCCACTGCTATCAGCCAAATGTGAACACAAATAACAGTTTCCCGAAAATGCAACACATAAAGCCCCTTGAACAAAATATTCTATCTCTATATCACAGTTGTCTTTTATTCTTTTAATTTCGCTCAAAGGCGTTTCTCTCGCTAAAACAACTCTTTTAAAGCCCAATTTTTCTAAGAATTTGACAGCTTCCAAGTTTTGAATTCCCATTTGTGTGCTTGCATGCAGTTCTATATTAGGAAACTTATTTCTTAAATAATATGCAACTCCTATATCTTGCACTATAAAGGCATCAACCCCGCACTTTAAAGCAAATCGTACATAGTCTTCCATATTGGCAAATTCTTCATCTTTTAAAAGTATGTTCAATGTTAAGCAAACTTTAACATTAAATAAATGACAAAAATGCACTGCCTGTTCAAGATTTTCTTTTGTGAAATTTTCTATATTACCCCTTGCATTAAAATCATCTAACCCAAAATATACAGCATCTGCTCCATTATAAACCGCCATTTTCAAACTATCAAAATTCCCTGCTGGGCATAAAAGCTCTAATTTATTCATTTTTTATCCTTTAGTTTTTATAGTATAACAAATTATATCCTTTTTCACAAGAATTTTGAATTTCTTGTTTATTACCAATAAAAAGTTTTTTTTCAATAACTCTTCCCATGTATATTTCAGTGGCATTTGTCAAAAATAAACTTTAGGAGGAATTATGAGTGTAAACCCTTTTTTACTTAAACCTAAAAAAATTGAAAGCACAATTATGAGTTTTAAAATGCTTTCGCCAAAACCTTATAACAAAGATGAAGTTGACCCATACACTAGAGTACGCTGTATTCTAATGAACGGAACAGAATATGAAGCCGTTTGGTCCAAACATCACTTTAACAGGCATTGCGCAAATAACGACATTAGGCGTGCTGTTGGTCTGATAAGACAATGTGAGCAACAGCAGCAAAAATTGATTGCAAACCTAAAGCCAGCTGATGAAAATTTGTTGCAAACAACTCTTGGTTATGAACAGCTTGCTGTCGACTTAACCGCTTTTCTTGCTCAACGCCAAACAAAACAATGGGTCAAAGATGCGTTTGATTTTGCTTTACTTGAAGATTTTGACCATCTGTATCGTTATGCAAACCTTTTAGAAAGTGATCTTGGAGAGCATGCTGAAAAATATATTGGCTCATATACAGAAATCATGCCTGGCCGACCAACTGTTGCTCATCATAGACATCCATATGACAATATTAAAAAACCTATCAGCAACATTTCTGCTGACCCTATCACGCAATGTGATGTATCAATAATTACAGCAGCTGAACAGCAAACTATGAACTACTACATGAATTTAGGAGCTTTTTATAAACATCAAAAAGGAAGAGAAGTTTATACTGAAATAGCAATGGTTGAAGAAGAACATGTTTCTCATTATGGTTCTCTTATAGATCCTTCAATGACCATTATTGATGACCTGCTTATGCATGAGTATATCGAATGCTATCTCTATTATTCAATGTATACTGACGAAATAGATGCCCACATAAAACAAATATGGGAAATGCTGTTTGAACAAGAAGTATCTCACCTGCACCATACATTGTCTCTTACTAGAAAGTATGAAAATAAAGATTGGTTTGATATTATCCCTGAAGGAGAGTTCCCTGAACTTATTTCTTTTTCAAGTCAAAAAGAATATATAAGAAAAGTATTGGCTGAAACAGTCAAAAACACATCAAATTTAGAAGGATATATCAATATCAACAAACTTCCTGATGACGCTTTCTTCTTTGACTATCAAAAAAGAACAGTCAAAGATGCTGCCACAATGCCTTCGCATATCGCAATTGAAAACCATATCAAACAATTTAAAAGCGACTATCGACTTCAAGATGAAGAACCGCCAGTCAAAGAATTAGTTGATAGAAAAAATGATAACATAACACTTGGGAGAGTTAAAAAATAACCTAAATATATCAATATTTAGGTTTTTTGTTAAATAAAAAATACAAGAAATTTTTCTTGTATTTTTTTAAAATAATGAAGAAAGCAAGCGCATAATTGCTTGAAACATTTTTGTAATCCATATTTTCTTTTGGAAATAATTTATATTGACTTCTTGTGAATTTTTTATATCTATTTCGAATTGCTCTGCATATTCTTTGTTGAGGTCTGAAGAATAAATTATCATTGTATCTTCAAAATTCAAACCAAAAGAGCGGTTATCGGTATTGCAAGTCCCTATAGACAACTTATTATCATCCACAACAATTGTCTTGCTATGCAAAAAGCCATTATATAAATAAATTTTAATTCCAAGCTCTGACATCTCTTTCAAATAAGACAATGTCGCCAAATATACCGTTTTTTTATCTGGCTTTTTGGGAACCATTATGCGTATATCAATTCCACTTTTTTTAGCTATTCTAAGTGCTGAGAAAAACACATCGTCAGGAATGAAGTAAGGTGTCTGCAAATACACTCTATTCTTTGCATTAGTAATCATTTTTACAAAGGTTTCTTTTATGCGTTGTACCTGACTATCAGGTCCAGAAGTCACAAGTTGAACAAGTGCATTTCCACAGATTTTAGGACTTGGAAAATATCCATTTTCTAAATATAGTCTTGGTGGAGTATTGTCATTTTTGCAATATCTCCAATCATCTAAAAAGATGTTTTGAAGAGCATAAACTCCAGCCCCCTCAATTCTTAAGTGAGTATCACGCCAAGGGCTCAACTTTTTATCCAATCCCATATGGTCATTGCGAATATTTATCCCACCTGTATAACCTATACTGCCATCTATAACAACTATCTTTCTATGATTTCTATAGTTAAGTTTTAAATTTAAAAGTCTGATATGCATGAATGGTGGAAAGAATTCTCCTACCTGCCCTCCAGCTTTTTCAAGCTTTTTAAAAAATCGTCTTGGAGCTTTTCTTGAGCCAATAGAGTCATATATAAGTTTTACATCCACCCCTTCACTTGCCTTTTTACATAACAGTTGCATGATTTCTGCACCAGTTTTATCATTGGCAAAAATATAATACTCCATATTGATAGACTTTTTAGCATTTAAAATATCTCTTTTCAATGCTTCGATTTTCTCTTTACCACTATTAAATATCTTTATATCATTGCCTGGCAAAGGATAAGCCCCATATGAATAACATAATGTCACAAGTTCTTGATCTTCTTTAATATTTCCATCAAGTTTCGCTTCTGCCAATGTTTGTATACCCTTTATGTTGACGAGAATATCTCTTTCAGATATAGTTTTTTTCTTTATCATGCGCCTAGTTCTTACACTAAGTCCACTTCCAAAAACAACATAAAACACAAAACCTATTACTGGCAAAAATGTCAAAACTGTTATCCATGCAATTATATTTTCTGGTTTTCTTTTTTCAAGGAAAACCATACCAATGAGAAGGAGAAAATTAAAGCATACAACGACAATAAATGCAATTGAAAACCAGTTCACAATTCCTCCTTTTTATTGATATTTTTTATATTTAACAAAATAGTGAGAAAAGTTGTTTTTAGCATACAGCTATTTCCCCAACTTTCCTCACATTTTGCTTTGCAATTATAAAATTAATTAGTCGCCTGCCCTTTCAATTCATCATAATCTTTATCCCAACTCAATCTAAGTGTATCCATATAAATGAATGTATCATCGTCTGTGTTAAAATCTCTGTCAGCACCAGATACTCTCATCTTTATAACAATCTTTATATATTCATCATAAACAAATAGTGAGTTGTAAACAATCTTATAATCGCTACTATCTATACTTGCATTACCAGAACCACCATCTGTATCATCTAATGTAAAGCTTAAATAATTTTTATAGTTATTCTTTACGGTATCTGGGGTTAATTTAGAAAAATCTTTATTTGTTGCATAATTCATTGTAAATGAATCTGTCCACCCTTGAACATTCCCAGAATCTGCAAAAGGAGTGTACCATTTACCTTTATCTCCATCATAATTTACTGACAACAATTTCATTATAGTATCAGTATTTGCTCTTTCAAGCTTATAGTAATAACCTGTCACATTATAAGCTTTAGAAACTCTGTATGTGAAGTTTGTATTCGTTGTTGAGGTGCCGTCTTCATTTTTAAATTCTACTTTTACAACATAATATTTTCTTGCAGTATGATAGTTTCTAGCTTGCAATAATGAGCTGTCTTCTACATAAAGAACATCTTTTGTTATGCTTTCAATAGTGAATGTGTTATTTTCTTCTTTGTTATCATTTGGATCTATCAAATAATAGTTATTTCCATTGTACTCAACAATTCTTCTATTATTTACTACATTTCCACTATCATTATTTGTTACATAATAGAACTCTGCGTTGCTATCTCTTGGAGTAATTACAATCCTATCTTTCTCATTGACATTAACGCCAACATATTGAGAGATTGAAATATATTCTGTTCGTTTATAAGATCTTCCTGAATTTGAAATTGAAACAACTGCAGGAGTTTGGTTTACATTTTCATATTGCAAAGGATTTGCATTTACATCTACTGGTCTTTGCAATGTGATTTCAAATGATGTTGAAGATTGCTCATTGACAAGAACTTCCAATGTATCATTTATATAAATAGGATTGTCTATTGTTTCATTAATTCCAGTTGTTACACTAAACTGATCATTAACAATAAATTGATCACCATCACGAACTGGAGCTTTATCTTGCTCTTTAATCTCTACTTCGCGAGTAATGTTTGCATTTGTCTTCAAATCATAGAACTCTATTACACCATCTTTATCGTATCTTATTCTAATAACCATTTGAATGTCAGCTGAGTTGCTATCCTTGTAAATATCTGTCTTTTGAAGTCTTGGAACTTGGAAAGGATAGAATGGATCTTTCTGCTCCGTTTCCTCACCATCAGATTCATTTGCAAGAACAACTCCTGTTGTTGTCGTTTCATCGTTATCATATGCCAATGGAGATTTATATACTGCTCTATTGCTATAACCATAATATGAGCCATATAATTCACTGGCAGTTGCCATTGTGTATCTATCGGCTTTTATTGCACCAGGTTCAGCACTTACTGTAGGTTCAACTACATCAAGTTCTTCATCATTCATATCATAGAACGAAACTGAAACTATATCCAAATATTTAATCATAGGAGCGTGCGTTAGATAATTTTCTTTATCCTCATCTGTCCATTCGCCTGGATTTGAAACTTTACTTCCATCTGTTGAAGTAGTAGTAGTATAACCTTCTTTTGTGTTTGTATTTTCTTCTAAATACTCTGGAAGATTTTTGTTGTCTGGATCTGGTTTGCTTGGATTTTCAGCAAATAAGTATGCTTCTATACCGCTTATCTCAATGATAGAAGTATAAGCATCCGTTGATTGTGCACTTTGTGGTGTCGCACTTATATAATGTTTATCTATAGGATCCGCATCCTCTGTTTGAATTGTCAAACTTTCATACTTAGCACTTATATCAAAATATTCGCCTTCTGTAATAGCTATGCTATCACTTTCAATATAAGGTTCAGTATATGAAGATTCTAGGCTGAAATAAACTTCATACTTAAAGCCATATGGATCTTCAGCTGTAACATAGAAGTATTGGGAACCAAATATTACTTCTTTAGCATTTTCAAATAATGTTGTCTTCCCATTTGCAAGTTTTAAATAAGCTACAGGGACTAATTTATTTTCTGAATTGTTACCTTGCAACTCGAATCCTATAATATTCTCGCCGTCTTTAATTTCAGTTTTTTGTAAATCAGACAATTGATACCCGTTAGCGTCATAACCTATCCATCTGCCAGATCTAAGATCTGCTTCTAATTTTTGAGCTGTATTGTCTGTGTTGTTGTATTCAACCCCTTCGACAATCTTGCCACCAATCATAAATGTTATGTCAAATCTTGATGTCGCAAGTTCTATGTTTGCATTGTCACCATTTTTATGTTTTACAGACACATAACCACTTTGACTTGATGTGCTTGTCAATGTAAATTCATTATATTCACCACCGGCAATTGAAGCAATGTTGTAAATTTGGTCGCCAACATTTGATACAATTCCTGTTTCAGGGTCTGTTTCTATTTCATTACCACCATAAGACACTACATAGTCTGGTTCAATCTTGATCACTACATAGAATGTTTTTGTAAATCCTAAACTATTATATACAACCTCTGTCAACACATAGTCACCTAAGTTGTCAGCACCTAATGGCAAGAGTGTATAATCATAAGCTGCACCACCAGCATTTAAAACTGCAGACATTTGCAAATATACATCCCCTTCATCAGCAGCTCCACCTTGAACAGTCACTTTAAAGCCTTCTTGGGCAACATATTTTGTTCTGTATTTCTCTATAAGTTCTTTTTGTCCTTCAACAATAACGTCATCATTATTTCTTCCATCTTTCCCATCATAGTTTAAAGTTCTCATTGTGAGTGTTGCTTTGCCTTCTCCGAAGTCGGCTGAACTTATATAAGTGTTGCTTGTTGGGTGTTTAACTCCAAATTCTTGGACCATGCTCTCATATTCATAGTTCACTGAAAGATTGATATGATTTAATGAACTAGAAATCTTATTCTCAACATCTATATCAATGCTTGCTTGATAATAATATTTTGCTGTCAATGGTTCTTGTGCATTTGCACTTCCATCATTTTTATTAAATGGTATATTTTCACCATTTTCATTTGCAAAAGCATAAGTTTCTATTGGAGTATCTATTGTAATACTCTTAGAATCTAGTGAAAGATTATTAAGTGATGTACCATATTTTTCATAAGCAACAGGTATTCCAGATGTTTGGGCACTTGCAGCTTGTCCATACATTAATTGCACTCTGTTTGCAAGTTTAACGCTTGTAAATATTTGTCCAGCATTGTCTGAATTTGTAACTTTGTTCAAGTCTTTCCAAGTTGCTGGAACTTTTGTTGAAGAGTCACTAGTTTGTGTAACTTGTTCAATTAAGTTGCAATTTATATAGCCTTTAAGATCTTCATAAGCCCCTCCAGCCGCTGTGTTCGTATCGTTCAATATAGTTGTTGTCAAAAGCTGTTTATCAAAGTTGCTTACAAGATAAGCGCCAACATAAGTAAAGTTTGGCATTGGGTAGCCAAGGTCGAGATACAATTTTTTACCTGCATCAGACTTGCTTATATATTGAGCATAAGAAGCAAAGAAGTGTGCTGTCTGTCCTTCTTCTCTATATTTTGCATTGTCTGTAAAGATCATATAATAAGAGCCTTCTGCTTGTAATGATGAATTCATTTCTACTTCAGCCATTCTGTGATGTGCAAACAAATTGTTTACTGAAGTTTTATCAACATATATAGTTTCCACATTGTTTCCGCTTCCACTAACAGTTGAATATTTGCTTGCATTATTTATTTGAACAGAAAGAGCGTTACTCATTATATAAACAGTATAGTCGCATGAGACATTTTGATATGTGATTCTAAATTTGATAAATGACTCTGAACCATTATCATTAAATGTTATGCCACCTGCCCCTGAAACCCAAGTTCCTCGTTTAAATGTTATATTAGCATCGAATGGAATTTCCTCACTTGTATTGTAATTTTTATCACTAGAAGTTGGTGCATCGGTAATATTCTCTGAGTTTATCGTATATATACTTGCATTTTGTTTTTCAAGTATTGCAATTCTAAGAAGGCTTGGGTCAATTTTAGGACTTGAGCCACTTCCATCTAATGTTATTTTAGTATTATATGTAGGAACTTCATTTGTTGGTTGCCCAGCATTTCCTAATTCAGCTTTATTGAATATAATTCTAGCTTCACTACTGAAAATTGCATTTTGGAATAAGAAATTATCCAAAACTTTTGCAAATGTTGTTTTATCATCAATATATTCTTGAGTCAATTGTTCTTTATCTGGAACTGGATAGTTTGGTGTCATTTGAACGCTTGGATAAACTCTAAACACATAAGTTGTCACAAATGATTGAGATTGAGGTATTCCCTCTAAACCTGTTACATCAACTACATTATCTTGATAATCGTCAAAATTAATATTAACTGTCAAGTTCAATTCAACAGATGTATATCCAGCCACATAATTTGTAACAATTATATTCTCTTTACCTTTGCTAAAGCTCTCGCTTTGGTTGTATGCTGCGCTGGCTGATGAACCTGAATAAGTCAAATTATATTCATTTCCAGTATTTATATCGTCAAACAATTCCTTCCCAGCTTTTCTGTATGCTTCAACATCAATCGTATTAAATGCAATAATATTCTCTGCATCTACACTTGTTTTTGGTGTTATATTGTGCTTCAAAGTGAATTCTTGAGTAAATTCAAAGGTTTTATCCCCTTCAAAAGTAATAACAAAATCATAAACTACTTTATAATCATTTAAAAGATTTGCTGCAACAAAGCCTGCGTTTTTAGAGAAATAAACATAATTATGTCCATCCCCTGTATTATTTTCATTTAATGTTGCCTCAACTGTATATTCATTTGCTGGCTTTCCATTAATTTCGAAAAGTCCATTTGTTGCACTTTCGCTATATTCAAATGGAGTTGTAGTCCCTCCTTGAATGATACCATCATTTTTAAGTGTTACACTTACATTGGCATCAAGAACTATTCTCAATGTCGCAAGGTATCCTTGAGAAGTATAAAGGGTAAATTCTACTTCTCTATCAGATGAAATATATTCATTAAGTCTTATTATAAACTTACCTTCATTTTCTTGTCTTGCATCGTATTCTACATATGAATATATGCTTGGATTTGTTTCTTCTGTTTTAGTTCCGTCTGGCAAATAAGCAACACTTCCGTCAGTTAGTTCAATTTGAAGTGTATCCCATTCAATTGTATAGCCTTCTGAAGAACCTGCAACATAATTCTCTAACAATTGAATATTGAGTTCAACTTCTCTATAATTCTCTTGAGTGGTCTCGTCTTTTGCTTCTGTTCCACTAAACCCATTATTTAAATACAATACATATTCTCTATGGAGGTCATCAGTGATGAAAGTTTCATCGACCTCTTCACCTTCCTTAATATTTGTAGCTTCAAATTTTACAGAATATTTGTGAGTTGTTGAATTAAATATAAATTGATAATATTGTTCTCCACCAATGATTGCTAATTGATCATTTTCAAGTCCGCCAGTATAACTATGCTTAATGCTTACGGTTATTTCTTGATCAGCGATTGGTGTATAGTACATTTGTGAATAATCTTCAGAGAATTGAATATCAATCTTGTTTTTCCATTCGCTTTCATTATAGTATGTATCTTCACCTATTCTTACACTTACAACCTCATTGATAGATTTTAAACTTTCATAAATTTTTAATCCGTCATAGTAGAATGAACCATTACCGCTGACAATGTTTATCTCAACTACATCATCTTTTTGAACAAGTCCATCTAATCCTTCTTCGTTTACGAATAGTTCGTTAAGATCAATTATAACATTTTCGTCAGCTTTAGCTATTGTCTTAAATACAGGAGCTACTCCATCTACAGTTTCTAAAGCATTATTATCAGGATTATGGCGCTTTAAAGTAAGCCATACTTTCATATCCTTTTCAACTTGAACTTCAAGTTCTGTGCTGTCAGCTATATCAAATTGTTTTGAAATATTGAAACGCTTATAATTTTCATGCAATGTTGTTGAACTGAATATGCTTTCAAGATCAATCATTCCTTGTTCATTCACGGTTGAATCTATATATTCTGCTGTACCATTATATGCATAAACTGCATCGCTCACTACGACATCCGGTACAACTTTCATTAAGTAATAGAAAGTCAATTTGTCGCTTGTGTTTGACAATGTGTAACTAAGAGCAAGATAGAAATTTGTTTGAGTTGTTGGCAAGTGATTAAGTGATAATCTTCCGTATCTCTCTGCAGAACCCCCAACATCTTCTGTCCCCATCAAAATGTTTTTGATTAATTCTTCACTTGTCTTATAATTTCCAGTTGTGTCAATTGCATAATATTCGATGGCTGGAGTTATTTCAGTATCATTAATGATAAAGAGCCCTTCATCGCCTACTGTTTCACCAAAGCTATATTCAGTCAAAATTTGAGAGATTTGCCCCGCTCTAATTTCATTATAAACAACTTTTGCATCCTTATTTTCGTCGTTATCTGTGCCAGTTTTTAAAAGTTGTTCTGGTGTTGTCATAGCTATTTCAAGCTTTCTATAATCTTCAACATTTGCTGAATAATTTACATAATCAAACCCTATAGAAGAAATCAAAATTGGAACATACACAACAGCTGGACTGCTTGTTATGCTTGCGCTTTCATCTCTAGCACCAAAATACATTACTAAATAAATTTTTTCATTTAATCCGTTTATTAACTTATTTGCAGTATTTTTGGCAGTTATATTTGTACCAGAAATTGTTGTTGTGCCGCCTTCTTCATCTATAATAGTTTTTTCTGCACTATTTGTTACACCATAATAATTTGACAAGCTGTTGCCATCAAGATCTTGAAGTATCAAATAAGCACTATAGTTGTCAGAGAAGCTCTTATTCATAAACCAGCTTCCTTCTTCAATCATTACATAGCCTTTTCCGTTTACAAATTGAACCTGTGATTGTTCTTGTAATTGTTGAGCTGATTGGCCTTCACCTTCTGCCAACTTATATGATGCTATCATATTTGCAAGATATTGATACATTTCAAGTCTATATTCTTCTTCTGTCAACTCTTCTTCCTGACTTCCAGGAAAATCAAATAATCTTATTTTAACTTCAATAGTAGCCAATGCCTTTTCATCAGCATCTTCTTCATTAAGTTTAACATATAAATTAGTTTTAAGCTCTGATGTATTGTAATCAAACAAGAATCTTGTATCATTTTTTAAGAGAACAGAACCATTATATTCAAAATATTCTTCAAATGAATAGAATGCTGTAAATTCTCCAATATCTACGACATCTTCACTAGAAGCTCTCGTGATTTTTACAAAATCTTCAATATTGATTCCTCCAACAGAATTATTTAAAGCATAATAAATGTAATCAAGTCCTTCAATTTTAAGATTTCTTGTAATTTCAAAAGAAATCGACCTACTTACAGCAAAATAATTGTCGCCGTCTGGTCTAAATATAATAGTAAATGTGCCATCCTCTTTATCCCAGAAATCAACAAAATTAATTTTTGCTTGTCCATCTGAATTTGGAGTAAAGATTGCGACATAATTTCCTGCTCCTGGGTTGTCTGTTTGTGCAATATAATCTCCTTCGCTTCTTACTATATAATAAGTATTTGCTGAGAATAATGAACCAAATGTTATTGTTCCCTCACCAGTTGGGTCTTTATAGTTGTTTGTTACTTTATTATCAATCACGACATCTGTCGCAGCATACAAAGGTTCTGATGTTGAAGAGTCTGGATAGTTTTTTGCTGCAATTGATATGTTTGACATTAATTTCAAATTAAGTGTTGACTCTATTGCCCCATTTGAACCTTGGTCACTTATAGTGAATCTCAAAGTATGTTCTCTAGCAAAGTCTTTATTAATTCTTATCTTAGAAATGCTCTTTCCACTTAATGTTCTTATTATTTGATCTGCATCTACATTTTCACCATCAAGCCCTGTTATTAAACTATCGTTTTCATCATACAAACTGAGCATTGCATCTTTTCCGAACAAGTTAACCAACAACTGATTGTCATCATTCATTGTTGTATCGTTTAAATATTGTTGACTTAATTGGAACTTAATATTGGTATATGGTTGTTTAGCTCCATCTTCTCCTACATAAAATTGAACTAAAGTATCAAGATCTATATATTGTTCCCCTGCAGATTTAGCACCATATTTTGAAATGTCAATATTTGAAACATCTGTAACTTCATAATCTCCAGCCGCAAATGGGTCTGTTGAAGTTGACTTTCTTACTTCTGTTATACCAACTGAAGAAATGTTCATATTGAGATATTGATTATTTGGATCTCCTTCAGCCTTAATTGTAGAGCTGTTTCCATCCAAAGTTTCAAGTGCCAAAGATACATTTGCATTTGTTGATTGTCTGAATGTGAATGTTTGACCATTTAAGTTTACCGCATTTGAATCACCTGTCCAAACAACAAATTTCCAGCTTCCTGACAATGTGTCTGTGCGTTCTTTTTGGTCTGTTATGATTACATAACTGTTATCTTGACCCAAAAGGCTTAACAACAATTGATCTGTTGATGTGAATGGATTTGCTTCTGATGTAGGCAATCCTGTACAAATAATTTTTGTGTTGAAACTCCCTGATGATTCAAGTGTTTGATTTACAGTAATTTGTCCACCAGCCACATAATCTTTATATATCTCATCAGCAGTAATTGAAATATCCGTTGAAACTGGGCTATATACGCACAAAACAATGTCAGTTATGTTTAAATGCCATTCAATATTCTTATCATCAAGATTGTCATATTTAAGTGAGATTTGTGAAATATATATTCCCTCCAAATCAGAGATATTCATACCAGTATTTATTCCTATCTGATAAGTTATAACTCCGTAAGAGGTTTCATCATCTATAGAAAATTGAGCTGTGCCAACTGAGAAATAGTTTGAAACATCATTGTTTTGACGATCTCTAAATACAAGGCTCATATACCCATTGTCATATTCTTCTTGGAATACAGAAACTGATTCTGGAGCAACATTAAATGAAACCGAGAATGTATTTGATGTGCCTTGATCAATTAAAATTTCGCCATCTAATTCTTGGAATGCTTCAGTATTGATTTCACCAGGTGTTACAGAATTTTCATAAAGCACCTTTTCGCAATTTACTTCTATATAATCCAAACTCATCTTGGCTATTTTATAAGTGAGCCCACCTTGACCTTCTTCATAGACTGGGCTTCCATTTTCAGTAACAATAGTTGCATAATACAATCTAAATGAACCAGTATTTTGCAATGTGATTGTATTGCCTCTCAAAGCAAACAATAATGTATTTCCAGCATTTGTTGCATAAGTCCCTGAAAGATTGCTGTCATAGCTTGTGCTTCCTAGTACTTTATTTATTGTATCAATATAATCTTCTTTATTGCCATCGCCAAACCATGCAAAGAAAACAACATCTTTATACATGTTTCCCTCAGGAATTTCTATAAGTGATTGCAAATCAATGTTTTGTGGTTTGATTATTCCATTTGAATCATAGTCAAGCATTATATCTATATCACTTGAATCTGCCCAAGTGATGTCTTCTTCAATGTGTTCATCTACTGATAATGTAAAGTTGTATACAAGGGGTTCACCTTCACCAAATAGTGATATTTCATCGTTTTCCCCTTCGATTAAAAGAACAACTGAAACTTCAATATCAACATCTCTTGTTGATGTTATATCCCAATAACAATAGTTTTTGTTTGTAACTTGCGAGTATGGTTTATAATATCTTACTCCGTTAATTTCTTCATAGTCGCCACCAGATATTTTTAAGAAAGCATCAACGCCTACTGTTGGATCAACACCTTCATAGCTAAAACTTAACGCAATGTTTGGCAAAAGCCCTTCAATAATTGTATCTGATGTTGAATAAATGTTAACACCCAAGAATTGTGCTGTTTTGTCATAATCATATTGATTAATATATACTCTCAAAGCTTGATTTGTGTTTGCATTTATTGTTTGACTTGCTTTGTTTACAGTGAAGTTTTTAACGCTCGCTGATCCTATTTTAATAGAAAGTTTTGATAAAACATCTCTATTAAGTGTTGATGATGGTGTTTCATCACTGGTAGAAGCAAGATAATTCAAAATTTGTGAATAGAAAAGTTCATCAGTTAAATCTGTAAATTGATTTTCAGTTTCTATTTGAGTTTTTGCGCTTCTAAATGTATATCCATATAATTGTATATTATCTACAGCTTGGTCGCCAGCAAGGAAACGAATGTTGTATTTATCAACATAGATTGTAGAAAGAATGTTTGTATCTACATTCAATGCTTGATAGAATGAGTGTTTCATTCTCTTGCTTTCTGCTGCTATTGCATCATTTTTATCATCGCTGTAAATGTATTCACTGTTTGCAGGATAGAATTTTGTTTTTAAAGTAAATCCTTCCCCTGTTACAATTTGATTTGTTTCTTTATCATTTGAGTTCACTGCAACAACTTTTGTCTTATAAACAGGGACATCTACTGCAATATTTAATGAGGTTCTATTTGATTGATTGTCTTCTGTAACAGTTAGTTGTGAGGTTGCAACCAATGTTGAGATACCACCAACAATCCAATCAATACGATTGTTAAATTCATCTAAAATTTCTTGACCTTGGTCGTCTACCAAATAATTGTCTTTTATAAGAAGAACTTGGAACTCTTGTCCAATAGTGACAATTTCAGGAACTTGGATAATACCATTGTCAATATATGTAATTCCGTCATCTTTTACAATTCTATGAGTAACATCATTATTTTCAAAAGAAAGTGTGACTTCTTTTCTTGTTATGTTCTCAGTTTCTGAATTTACTGTAAGCATAAAATCATCAACCACTTCAAGTTGACCATTTGCCTCATTTAATAATTCATCGTCATATGTAAAGGTTATTGTTTGCGGATATATTATTTTTTCCTCAAAACCTCCTGACAGAAAAACACCCAAAATAGTTACACCTGTAATAAAGCCAACAGATGCAACTGCGATGAGTACAGTAAGCCACACCGGCCACTTTTTTCTTCTCTCACCCTTGTCTACTTTTTCTTTCTTTACTTTCTTCATTTAAGACACCTCATTTTCTTAAATATATTCTCATTTATATTATAAATTTTTGATAGAAAAAAAGCAAACAAATAATCGTATTTTGTCAATTATTTATAAACTTATATATATTATAAATATAAAGCGCGAAAATATTTAATTTGAAACAAATAAATTTGATTAAATTAAAAAATAAATTATCATATTAAAACATTAAATAATTTTCTTTTTATTATTTAAAAATTTGTTAAAAAATTAATTTTTTTATTAAATTTATTATTTTTTATTAAAATTCATTCATTTTTTATTATTTTTTTAATTTTTATATATATTTTTTAATTTTAACCTTTTTATAAAATTTGAAGACTGTCTTTATCAATCTTTTGTTTGACAATTCAATACTTATATTTTATAATATTCAATATGTAAAACAAAAGGAGCAATTATAATATGATACAAGCAACAAACATCTCTCTTGCTTTTGGTGGCAGAGTGCTTTATAGAGATGTAAACTTAAAATTCACAAAAGGAAACTGCTATGGCATTATTGGCGCGAATGGTGCTGGAAAATCAACATTCCTTAAAATATTGACAGGAGAAATTGAACCTAACACAGGAGAAATATCTATCACCCCTGGCGAAAGAATGTCTGTCCTTGCTCAAAATCAAAATGCTTATGATGAAGAGACTGTCCTTGACACAGTGCTTCTTGGGCATAAAAAATTGATGGAAATTCAAAAAGAAAAAGATGCTCTATATGCAAAACCAGATTTTAGCGAAGAAGACGGAATAAGAGCTGGAGAGCTTGAAACTGAGTTTGCTGAACTTGGCGGATGGGAAGCTGAAAGCGAAGCAAAAACCCTTCTTCAAAACCTCGGAATAAGTGAATCTCTCTTTTATAATCTTATGAAAGATGTTGACCCAAAAGAAAAAGTCAAAGTCCTTTTAGCTCAAGCACTTTTTGGCAATCCTGACATTCTTGTCCTCGATGAACCAACAAACAACCTTGACTTCAAAACTGTAAGATGGCTTGAAGAATTTTTGCTAAATTTTGAAAACTGCGTCATTATCGTTTCTCACAATAGACACTTTTTAAACAAAGTTTGCACTCATATTTGCGATGTTGACTATGGAAAAATCAATATGTACATTGGAAACTATGATTTCTGGTATGAATCAAGTCAACTTATTTTAAGACAAATGAAAGACCAAAACAAGAAAGCTGAACAAAGAGCAAAAGAACTCAAAGAATTTATTGCCCGTTTCTCTGCAAATGCTTCAAAATCAAAACAAGCAACAAGCAGAAAAAAAGAGCTTGAAAGATTGACTATTGAAGACATCAAGCCTTCTTCAAGAAAATATCCTTATATCAACTTTGAATACACTCAAGAAATAGGTAAAGAAATTTTGAAAGTTGAAGGCTTAAGCAAGGCTGGAATGTTTAAAAAATTGAATTTCAACATTGAAAAAGGTCAAAAAGTCGCATTTTTTGCAAAAAATAGTCAAATTTTAACCACTTTATTCAATATTATCTTAGGAAAAGAACAACCAGATAGTGGAAATGTATTTATTGGAAAAACAATAAAAGCTACACTTTTGCCACAAAACAACAACGAATATTTTGAAAATAATACAAGTTCTATTGTAGATTGGTTAAGACAATTTTCTAAAGACCAAAATGAAACATATATCAGAAGTTGGCTTGGCAGGATGCTGTTTACTGGTGAAGAAAACTTGAAACCTGCAAATGTCTTGTCTGGTGGAGAAAGAGTGCGTTGCATGCTGGCTAAAATGATGCTCGAACAAGGCAACCTGCTTATCTTAGATGAACCAACAAACCATCTTGACCTTGAAAGCATCACTGCATTAAATAAAGGCATGCAAAACTTCAAAGGCAACATCTTGTTTGCAACTCACGACCAAGAAATTATTGAAACTGTTGCAAATAGAATTATTGATATAATAAACGAAGACCACTATATTGACTTTACTGGGACCTATGAAGAATATATTGAAAAATATTCAAAATAAATCAAAAATTAAAAAAATACAGGATTTAATGCGTTTTAAGAGTAAAAACTATTAAAAATAATGTAAATATCCTGTATTTTTTATATCGTCATAAGTCAACTTTCCTTCCCTGCCATCTATATCATAAAAAACAAAGTCACATTAAATCGTAACATTTTTTTGTTAGCAATATTATGAACTGCACAGTGCTTAAATCCGTTTGAATTTTTTTATTCTATAACAAATAAATTTGAACTCATAAGTAAATTTCAACATCACACATAAACTTCAACATCACAAAGTTTGCATTATGATAAAAAAGAGAGTATAACACAAACAAAAAAAGCGAGAAAACAATCTCCTCGCCTTTTTTATTTTTTAGGTTCTTATTTAAGAATTTTCGCGATCTTCTTCTATTTCCTTCAACATCTCTTGGTATGCTTCAATCCCTATGTCATATTGAACAAGGTCTTTATCCTGTTCATCTTCTGGCAAATCAATAAAATCTTTTCCAAGTATTGGATCGCTTTTTGCCCATGAATTTCTTTTAAGCCATTCATCGTGAATAATTGTTCCAATTTCATCTCTTGAATAAAGTTTTTTAGATTCAATTATCTCTGCAACAACTTTACCTGCAGCCTTGTTTTCAGCTTGCCAATCTGGGCTTAATTTTTCATAAGGTGTGTTTGCAATATCAATTTCAACAAAGTGATGATCATCCAATCTGAGATATGGTGGAAGATTTCTTACATCTAATCCTGCAACAAATTTCTTATCTGTTACCTTTTTCCATCTTGGTTCATAAGTTCCATCTGCTTTTTTTCTTGTTTCTCTCCATTCTTCATGAAGTCTAGCTGCTATTCTTGTCCCTAAATCCATTTCCATAATATACTATATCCTCCTTATGTTTTATTATATCATACTATTTTTAAAATTTCAAGTTAAAATTCTATAATTCCCTAAATTTTTCATTAAGATTCAGTATCTGTTTCAAAAATTCCTTATCATGACTATATTGAAAAATCAATTGTCCTTCATTATAACTGTTACATCTTATCTTTTTCGCATCTACACCTATTTGTAAATTTTTTACAGCATGCAAAACTCGCAACATCATCTTCTTTGAATCTTCATCATGGACATAAGTTTCTACATCTCTTCCCCATCTTTCTTGTTGATCTTTATTAAGAATTTCTTTTCCCATGCTAATAAGTTTTGTTTTATCAATTTCTTTTTCGCAATTTCTCATTTCTCTTAAGTTATTATAAACATAACACTCTTCCAACTCTTTTTTGTCTTGCTTTGACATGCCATAATATTTTGCGTAAATAGTGTCTAAATTATCAATTCTTGTGAAAAATATTCTATCCTTTATTTTAAAAGCTATATTATTTTCTTTTTGTTGTTCATCATTAAACTCTTTTAAAAATTGTTTAAATGTGCCTTCAAATTCTTTAATATGAGCATTGAGCATAGTCAAAGCATTCTTATAACAGCGATTTACTCTATTATCTCGGCTTAACCCTTGCCCAAAATTAAACATATGATATATTGCCTTTTCTGCAATTTCTAAACTTGTCTTTTTGGCTTCGCTTGGAAGTTGGTTAAAAAATGCGTGTTTTACATCTACTTCCCATTGTCCCTCATTGAATCTGTATATCAATGGAATGAATTGCAACTCACTTTCAAGCATATTATCAAGTTCTTTAATCAACTTTTTATCCTGTATTGACTCCCAAATAGGTTCATTGTCTAAAATCTCTCTCAAACCTTGTTTCCAGTCTTCATATTCTTGAAAAGCGACATTTTCCAATAAATAATTTTTCATACTATCCCCTTTAACAGTATTCAATTATATATTATTTATGAACAATAGTCAATATACAAACAAAAACAAAATCATCAATTTTAAGTGAAATAAGCTTAATATCCATAAAATAATATTAACATTCCTTTATTTTTTATTGACTTTTGAATTTATTATAACTATACTTATACCATCAGAAGTTTCTTAAATGCAATATTTTTTTACATAGAGCATAACTCTGATTAAACCAAAGGAAGCATTTGTTTGATATAAAAAACTGATAACAGACAAAAGCAAACTTCAGCTTCCAAACAACCTTTTGCGTAGACGGAATTGGCAACTCCTGAGCAAACGCTTGTCGGCGTAAAGATATAATAAAGGTATTTAACACTTGTTAAATATAAATTAGGGTGGAACAGCGAATGATAAAGGTCGCCCCTATGCTTAAGGCATAGAGGCTTTTTTTATTAAAATGCCAAGCTTGATTTTTTTGAGTAACTGACAATAATAAGGCTTAAAAAACTTTATAAAGGAAACAAGCTTAACAAACTTACTCAAAACTTCATCCAAAAATTTCTATTATATTAATTTAAATTTTTTAAAGGAGCAAAATTATGACAACAAAATTAACTATGGATAAAATTGTAAATTTATGTAAAAATAGAGGTTTTGTATTCCCTGGAAGTGAAATCTATGGTGGTTTCGCAAACACTTGGGATTTTGGACCTGTTGGCGTTGAACTTAAAAACAATGTGAAAAGAGCATGGTGGAAAAGATTTGTTCAAGAATCACCAAATACTTATGGTGTGGACGCATCAATTCTTATGAATCCAAGAGTTTGGGAAGCAAGTGGACATGTTGCAAGCTTTGGAGATCCAAAAATGGATTGCAAAAAATGCAAACAAAGATTTCGTGCTGACACATTAATAGAGAGCCACAGCAAAGGTTCAGTTTCTGCAGAAGCAATGACAAATGAACAACTTGAAGCTTATATAAATGAACATCATTTGACCTGCCCTCATTGTGGCGGTTTTGATTGGACACCAATTCGTAAATTCAATCCTATGTTTATCACTTCAAGAGGAACTTTAGAGGAAGATGCTGACAAAGTTTATCTTCGTCCTGAAACTTGCCAAGGAGAATATGTCAACTTTTTGAATGTTCAAAGAACAGCAAGAGCCAAGGTGCCTTTTGCAATTGCACAAATCGGAAAATCTTTCCGTAACGAGATTACACCAGGCAATTTCTTGTTTAGAACCATTGAATTTGAGCAAATGGAGCTTCAAATGTTTTGCAAAGAAAGCGATTCAATGAATATCTATGAAGATTATAAATCAAAAGCTCTTAAATTTGTTGAAGATTTGGGATTGAAATCAGAGAATTTGCGCTTCCATGACCACGACAAGCTTGCTCACTATGCTAAAGCTGCTTGTGATATTCAATACAACTTCCCTATCGGCTGGCAAGAACTTAACGGAATCCATCACAGAGGCACTTGGGATCTTTCAAGACATCAAGAATATTCTGGCAAAAACATGACTTATGTTGATCCATTCACAAACGAAAAATTCTTGCCAAATGTTATTGAATATTCTATCGGTGCTGATAGACTCACCCTTGCCCTTCTTTGTCAAGCTTATGATGAAGAACAACTTGAAAATGGCGAAACAAGAGTTGTTATGCATCTTCATCCAGCAATAGCACCTTATAAAGTAGCAGTGCTTCCATTGCAAAAGAATTTGAATGACAAGGCAAAAGAGGTTTATTCACTTCTTTCTAAAGAGTTTATGTGCGACTATGACGAAGCAGGCTCTATTGGCAAACGCTACCGCAGACAAGATGAAATCGGAACACCTTTCTGTGTTACAATTGACTTTGACACTCTTGAAAATGATACTGTTACTATTCGCGACAGAGATAGCATGGAGCAAATAAGGCTTAATGTAAATGAACTTGTCGCATACATTGCAAATAGAATCAAATTTAACTAAATTATCTAAGCCAATCGCGTAATAAAAAACACCACTTAATGAAAAAGTGATGTTTTTTATTTTATCAATTTTCTATTTTATTAAATTCCCACTTTATAGTTCTTCTATTTCAAATCAATCTCGTTTTGTAACCATAAGCATCATAAACAAGAATCTTGCAAAATATGCAAGTGACACAAGAAGTGAAGCAACATAAGTTAATGCTGCGGCATTCAAAACTTTATCTGTGGCATGTATTTCTTCATCACTATTACAGCCCAAGTCAAGCATAAGTTTTTTTGCCCTTGAGGAGGCATTTATTTCAACAGGCAAGGTCGCTAAATTTGCTATAACCGCAACGCCATAAATTGCAACTGAAACATAGATGATGACCATGCCCGCAATACCAAGCAAAAATATTTGCAAAAGTATTCCAAGTATCAATAGTGGCATCAACATGCTTGAAACTATATTGCTTATCTTTACAACCGCTTGTCTTATTTTAAAAGGTGCATACCCTTCTGCATGTTGAAGAGCATGACCAAACTCATGCGCAACAATAGCTTGTGATGCAATTGACTTGCTTGAATAATTGCTTTGTGAAATATTTATACTATTATCCCTTGGATCATAATGGTCAGACAAATGCCCACCACACATCCTTACTGTCAAATTCATGTTGTTGTCATTTGATAGTTTTTGAGCAAGTTCCGCTCCTGTCATATCAAGTGAAGAAAGTTTATCATTATATTCATTAAAAGCACTGTTAACTCTTACTTGTGCAACCAATGCTATAATAATCGCCAATATAATCACAATACCAGAAATTATATATCCAATAACATAAGCATCCATTTTTTCTCCTATAATTCTCTTAATAAATTACAAAAATATTAATTATAAACTATTTTTTAATTTATTTTCTAATTTATTTTATTTTAAATTTATATTTTTATTATTTATTTGCGTATTTTATTATTTTTTTTATTTATTTTATTTTTTATAATTATTTTTTTATTTATTTTATTTTTTATAATTATTTTTTTTATTTATTTTATTTTTTATAATTATTTTTTTATTTTTTGTCTATTTTTTAATATTCTTATATTTTAATTAAAAAGTTGTCCTTTCTTTGACATTGCGGTCCAACCAAGTATTATTTTTAAGAAATCCGCCCAATAAGTCATTCGTGCATCTTTTAAAAGTTTTTTTGCTTGTCGCAATTCATTATCCGTAAAAAACTCTTCAAGTAAAACTATTGCCCGCCTAGAAGCATCCTTTTCTATAGATATGGTCAATAATTTCAAGACAAGGGCAAGTATAAAAATCCCAACACCAACGCCTATCAAAATCAACCCTATTGTAAGAAGCATCTCTTCTAAGAAAAGCCCCAAAACCAACAATACAATTCCAATTATGAAAGAAGGTGCAAGCAAAAAGCCTAATATTCTGCCTAATCTACGCATAAAAAGCAGTCTTTTTAATGTTTTCCCTTCCTTATCTTGCAAAGCGTGCCCTAATTCATGGGCTATAACGGTAAACGAAGCAAGTGAACTGTTTCTTATTGAACTTGTTGATAAAAACAATTTTTTATTGCTGTAGGCATCTCCTGCAAGTTGAGAAATTTGTACAATTTCTAAGCTGTCTGAAAACTTTTCTTGATTTACATAGTTTATAAAATCCAATGTTGATATTTTGCTGTTTATAGGTTTGGTGTTTAAATCATTGTATGTTTGCATGAATTTGTCGTAGGAATAGTTTGCTATCGCCAATAAAAAGCATAGCAATATAACAAACGCTATAACTGCAATAATTATAATCCATGTTGTATCCATATTCTTATTTTAACTATTTTAACAATAAATTGCAAATAAATATCTTATTTTTCAATGTTCTATATAAATTTGCTTTTCATTCATCTTTAGTTATCAAAACAACTGTCGTGCCTTCTGGCAGGCTTGTTCCAACTGGTGGTAGCTGAGCTGTCACATATTCACCTTCTCCATCCAGTTCATACTCAAGGTTTAAAGCTTTCAATTGTGCAGCAGCTTCAGCCAAAGGAAGCCCAACCAAAGAAGGCATCTCTACATAATTTATTTGCACGCTTTCGTCTTGTTTTTTCTCCCCTAAATAATCAAAGAGGTTTGTAAAAATTATTTTACCATATGGTGCAGCAACAATGCTTCCATAATATGCCCCAGCACTTGGCTCGTCAACCATGACGAAAACTATATATTCTGGATTGTCTGCTGGATAAGTTCCAATAAAACTTGAAATATACTTGCCTTGATCTATTCCACCTGTTTCTTTATACTTTTGCGCCGTTCCTGTCTTTCCTCCAACATTGTATCCTTCGACAAAAGTATATTTTCCTGTTTTATTTTCAGCAAATTCTAACAGCGAATTGACTTTTTGTGAGGTTTCTTTGCTTATTAAATTTTGTCCTCTCACAACTGATTCATTCTCTTTCACAACATTCTCTCCAGATTTTACTTGAGATAATACTTTAGGTTGAATATAAGTTCCACCATTGACTATACTTGCAGTTGCGGTTATAAGTTGCAAAGGTGTCAGTGCAACAGCATGACCAAAGCCCATTCTTGCAAGGTCAACTGTCTTCACTGCAGACTTTGGCATAAGCATTCCGCTTCCTTCCCCAGAAACATCAATGCCTGTTTTGCTTCCAAGTCCAAACTTTGTCATATATTCATAAAATTTATCAACGCCAAGTCTTAAAGCCAAATCCATAAAGCAACAGTTGCATGAATTTGCAAACGCCTCTGTCAATGTTTGTTGTCCGTGTCCTATCGTTTTCCAACATTTGATTCTTATGCCATCAATTATCCTATACCCAGGACAATAGAATGTGTCATCAAGGTCACAAACTCCTTCCTCCAGTGCAGCGGCAACCGTCAATATTTTGAATGTGGACCCTGGCTCATATATATCAGTCACTGGCTTGACTTTACTTTGTTCAAACAAAGCTTCAAGGTCATCTCTTGGCACATCATTTAGGTCAAAGCTTGGTTTGGATGACATTGCCAATATTTCTCCTGTTTTTGCATTCATTATCATCCCTGCAACAGATTTTGCCTTTTGCTCTTCCATGATTTGTTGCAAAGCATTTTCTATTATTGTCTGTATTTTACTGTCAATTGTAAGCACCAAGTCGTTGCCAGCAGTCGCAGGATAATAATATCTTAAGCTTCCTCCTATCTCTTTGCCCTGCAAATCACTTTGAACATAGCTGTATCCATCAGTCCCCTTTAAATAGTCGTTATAATAAGCCTCTATTCCTGTCTGCCCAACATTATCAACACTGATGAAGCCCAAAACTTGTGTAAGCAAATTGCCATAAGGATAATATCTGTCACTATTTTCTGCCAAATACACTCCGTCCAATTTTTTATTATAAATTCTTTCTGCCTCTTCTCCATCTATTTGCATTTTAATCAACACTTCGCTGACTTTCCTGTTTGACACCTTTTCATAGACTGATGCAAAAGGAAGGTCAAGCTCCTGTGACAAAACCGTCGCCACAGTCGTAGGAGAAGTCACTTCTCTTGCCCTTACATAAACATTATAGGTCGTATAGCTTACAGCAAGTGTTGAGCCAGTCCTATCATATATGCTTCCTCTTGGTGCAACAATTGCAAGATCCCTTGTCCACTGGTCTGTTGCTTTCAGTTGAAGTGAAGAGCCATTCACAATTTGAATGACAAACAACCTCACAATTAATGAACAAAAAATAAAGGATATTACCAATAAAACTGCTAATATCCTTTTCTTTAATGAATATAAAGTAAAATATTTTTGCAAGACTACCCTCCAAATAGACCTGCTATGAAATTACAAAAACGATCAAACCAGTTTGTCTTTTCAATTATAAGATTTGGTGGCAACTGGTCGTGTGGTATTGTTTCAAAAAGATTTTCCATATTTTGCGAGTTTGTCGCATCAAGATTGTGCAGATTGTTTAAATATGAGATTAGATTCATATTATATTCTGTTGTTATTCCAGCAAGTTCGCTTGAAAGAGAATCAAGTGTGGCGATATTGGTGATTCCCCATACACCAAAAATTGCAAATAAGATTGAAACCAATATCAATTTAAATCTTTTTGCTTTTGGTTTTGGCTCTGCCTCCACCTCTTCTGCGTCTTCCTTAAAAATCTTTTCTCTCTGCTCTGGAGTGAGTGTTTCTATAAAATCATAGTTTGGCTTCTCTATTATTGAAGAATAATTACTTGAAGCATTTATTGTTTCTTGTTGTTTTTCTTGCAAGTTTTCTTCTTGCTTAATAACAGGCTCTTCCACTCTTAAGTCAGCAAATGTTTTTGAGGAAAATGGATTTATTGTTTTTTGTCTTGTTGCAGGTCTTTCTGGATAAGATTGTTTTTCTGCTTTTTTAGTTTCTTTTTCAACTTTGTAGGTTTTTTCCTCTTTGACTTGTCCTTTTTGCTCAAGAAACTTTTTTTCTATTTGCTCTTTTTGTTCTCTCTTTATTTCAGCAAGCAATATATTCTTCTCATCCATATTATACTCTCCTCCCTTTTGTTATATTACTTTGTTTCCATAACATAAACAAAATAAACAAATTTTGTCTTTTGCTGGCTAAATTTTTTCAACAATTCTCAATTTCGCCGACCTGCTACGATTGTTCATTTCAAGTTCTTTTGGCGATGCTGTAATAGGTTTTTTATTTACAAGTTTGATTTCTGCTTTATGCCCACAGATGCAAACTGGGATTTTTGGTGGACAAATACAATCTGTAGATTCTAATTTGAAAACATTTTTCACTATCCGATCTTCCAAACTATGGAAAGTTATAACCGCCATTCTTCCATTAGATGATAATAAATCTATAAACCCTTCAAGAGTTTTGTCTAAGCCTTCAAGCTCTCCATTAACCTCTATTCTTATTGCTTGAAAAGTCTGCTTAGAAACCCCACCTTTTCCGTATAATATTTTTTTAGGAAAACTTTGTTCTATTATCTCTTTTAGTTCAAAAGTTGTTTCAATAGGTTTTTCTTGTCTATGCTTTATTATGTTTTCAACAATTCTTTTTGCATTTGACTCTTCACCATATCTATACAAAATGTCAATCAATCTTTCCTTTGAATATGTATTTACCACTTGATAAGCACTTTTTTCTTGTGACCTATCCATTCGCATATCAAGCTCACCATCATGCAAAAAACTAAATCCTCGCTCTCCCGTATCAATTTGATATGAGCTTACACCTAAGTCTATTAAAATTCCATCAACCTGAGTTACGCCTAAATTATTTAATAATTCTTTAGCATCTTTATAGTTTGCATGCAAAAGTGTCAAATTTTTATAATCTTTCAATCTTTCTTTGCAAGTTTCTATTGCATCTAAATCTCGATCAAATCCATATAAATGACCATTAGGTGACAGTCTTTTTAAAATTTGCTCTGAATGTCCCCCGCCACCTATGGTACAATCAACATAAATTCCATCTTTCTTTATATTTAAGCCATCTAAAACTTCGTTTAGCATTACAGGAATATGTTTAAATTCATTTTTCTTCATAAGTTGCCCTTTAGTATTTAGATTGTTCCTTAAACAATACCTTCAATTTGTTCAAGCAAATCAAATATCATCGTAAAGTCTATATTAGGATAATTTTCTTCAGATAAAGCTTCTTGCAATTCAGCAGATTTGTCTATTTCTGGCTTATATTCAATCTTTAAAGCCTCAACCAAATTCTTAAACATATTATTGAATACTCCAGTTTCTTTTTTGTCGCTTAATATGGTTCTATAAGCATTTGCTTGCAAGTCTGTCAAGAATTTAGCAAGTAAATCTTTATCAATAGTCTTTATTGTTGCATCATCTGTTATAACTTTGTTGAGTGAAATGAAATCGCCAAATATTGTTACAATCTCGTTTGCTTGATCTTCTGGATTATTTTCTTCTAATGTTATTGAAGACAAATCAATGTGGTTTACTGAAGGATCAGTCAATTTGTTTATAGCATTTTCAACATTTTCTGATAAGTCATCTCGTAGCGATGCTGTAGATTTTGCATAGAAGATTGGATTTAACAAATCAGCAAGATTTTCTTGTGAGATGTTTTCAAGGATTGTGTCAATTTGTCCATTCATTGCAAGTGTCAAATATGTCGCATCACCAACTTTCATTGTATTTAAATCTATCAAAAGCTTTGAAATATATGTCAAGTCATTATCCCAATCTTCAAAAGTGTTCAAAACTGTGAAGTCTACAATATTATTTTTGATTGTCTTTATCATTTCATCAAACACCAAAGTTTTTGTAGGCTCTACTTGAGAAATAGGCAAGATAATGTCTTTAAGAATGTCTTGATTGCCCTCTTGAGCTATTATAGAAGCAAGAGTACTCATAAGTTTTCCTGCATCTTGTTCGTTTGACAACAAATTGTATAAATCAGTTGTTTTGATGTCAACTAATGCTGGAGCAAGATATCCAAACAAGTCTTTATAATTGTTAATTTGAACCTCTTGACCTTTGCTATCTTTTACAGCCTCAGTTGGAAGAGTTAGGTTGCTTGAAGCAAGCATTTTATCCATAATTGATTTCCCATCTGATGTCTTTAACAATTCTATACTTCTTACTTCATCAATAAGACTTCCTGCATTGTTTGTAATATTTTCAATATCATAATCTTTTTGATTATCAACCAAGATAGTTGGATTTTCTATCAACTCGAAAACATCAATCTTTTTAGATAAATTATTATAATCTTCCATCACATTGACAATAGATGTTGACAAATTATCCCAATCTTCATCTGTCCAATCGCTTATATCAGTGCCAATATTATCAAAATCTGCAGAAACCTCTTTTAAAATATTTTGGGTTATTGGAATAATTGCGTCTTGAACCATATTTATATCAAAAGCACTATTAACAGCATTTTTAAATGTGGTTATATTTTTTTCAGAAACAAGGACATCAATAACATTTCCTTGCTCTGGCAAATTGTTTATTTCATCAATCATTCCACTTGTTCCAGCTTCCTTTATAATGTTATACGCATTTTTCAAGTCATTTTGGAAATATAATTGGAGAACTTTCTTGTTGCTTGAAATTTCAGTTATGTTTGCTTGAAGCGAATCTAACACTTCTTGTACATTTTCTGGAATTTCCATAAAATTATATTCTTGATAATTTAAGATAAAATCTGCAATAAAATCTACTGCAATGTTATTAAATAATCCACCTTCAATTACATTGTTTACATATTTGTCAAGTGCTGTAAAGTTTATGTCTGCAAAAACCAGTCCACTTTCACTTCTTGAATAAATTTGATAAACAAAGTTTGCAACTGGATAATAATTAAGCAATTCCTTCCTGGTATTGATGCTTCCATCATTAACTTTTATCTTTGTCATATAGTCAAATGTTGCATTATCAAGCCCAAAGACACCGCAAATTTTGATGAGTGCATTATCTTCAAGCCCCTTCATTATGTCATTGACTTGTGAAGGAACATTATCTTCTATCAAAGAAATATATTTCTTTTGATCATCTTCTGACAAAACCTGTTCTTGTCCTTCTGTTGCAAAAAAAACTTCATTACTGCTTTGCAAACTATCATAAAGTCCAATAAGTCCTGCAAGTGGCATGAATGCAAAGATTGTCAACAAGAAAGTTTTAACAAGACCAACAGTCCCTCCCAAAACTCTATGTTTCTTTTCATCTTCTTTGTATTTCAAAGCTGTCATTGCTATGATTTTGTATATAATATATAAAACAAGTTCAACCAAAGCTGTGACAACAATAAACACCAAAACATTTGCAAGTGCTGAAGGCAATCTCTCAAAAAATAATTCTAAACTAGGGTTTCTATCTATTATGACTGCAATCTCTTGATTGTTTTTAATAGATTCCACAATTGCTTGTCCTAATGTCACAGAAGAACCATCCACCTGAACGGTAATTCCCATTATCGCATTTGTAATTGGTGGAGTTATGAAAAAAGCAACTATAGCGCCCACAACCGCTATAATTAAATTGGCTGTAGACCTTTTAAGTCCTCGCCAAAAGCCAATAAAGAATCCCGCAACAAGTATTAATATAAAAAATATTGATACTATCCATGCAATTGCACTTGAACTCATAATTTTTACCTCTCAATTATATAATAACATTTCTTTATTATTTTTCTCAATACTTTTCATAAAAATAATAAAAATTTTGTATTTTTTTATATTTTTATTGCTTATTAAAAATAATGACCTTATAAAAGAACATCCATCTTGAATATTTTTAAAAAATATCAAGATAAAATATTTTTAAATAAGGTCTTTTAGTTTAACTATTTGCAAGTTCGCTTAATTTTTCAATCTCTGCTTTTATGTCAAGTCTTGGGAACAATATTCCAAGTTCTCCAAGTTTTTCTCCAGCCTTTAATCCATTAAAGCTGTCTAGGTTTGAATAAACCGCATCTTTATCGAGATTTAAAGCTGTCAAAACCTTTCCTGTGCTTTCTGGAGCAAATGGATAGAATAATTCACTTCCGATTCTTATCACTTCAAGCAAGTTTTTAAGAATTGTCTTAAGTCTGTTTGTCTTTGTTTCATCTTTAGCAACTGCCCAAGGTTGAACTTTTTGAATATATGTGTTTGCTTCTGTAAATATATTGAATATAGAAGTTGTCGCTCTTGTCACATCATATACTTTCATATAATCAAACACATTCTTCACTTCTTTATCAACAAATTCTTTTAATGCCTTGTCATCTTCGTCAACAAGTTCTTCCCCTTCAAAGATAACGCCATCAAAATATTTTTTAACCATACTGAAAGTTCTTGATACCAAGTTTCCATAATTGTTTGAAAGGTCTGCGTTGAATCTTGTCAAAAATGCCTCAGTTGAATAGTTGCCATCAGAGCCAAATGGAATTTCTCTATAAAGTATATATCTTACTGCATCTGCTGAATATAATTTGCTAAGTATTCTTGGATCAGTGCATTCGCCTTTATCTGTACTTTTGCTCTTTGACAATTTATCGCCACCAAACAGCAACCATCCATGTCCAAACACCTGCTTTGGAAGCGGCAAATCAAGTGCCATTAGAATTGCAGGCCAAATGATTGCATGGAATCTTACAATTTCTTTTCCAATTACATGGACATCTGCTGGCCAATATTTTTTGAACATGCTGTCATCTTCGCCATTATAGCCAAGTGCTGTAATATAATTTGGCAGAGCATCAATCCATACATAGATTGTATGTTTTGGGTCAAACTCAACAGGCACTCCCCATTTTACAGAGGTTCTTGAAACACACAAATCACTAAGTCCTGGTTTAATAAAGTTGTTGACCATTTCATTGACTCTTGATTTTGGCAATAAGAAATCAGGATTTTCTTCGTATAATTTCAATATTTTATCGCCAAAGCTTGACAATTTGAAGAAATAAGCCTCTTCTTCTTGAAATTTAACTTCTCTTCCGCAGTCAGGGCATTTTCCATCAACAAGTTGACTTTCAGTCCAAAAAGATTCACATGGTGTGCAATATAAACCTTTGTAAGAACCTTTATAAATATAACCCTTGTTATATAAATCTGTAAAAATTTTCTGCACTGCTTTTTCGTGATATGAGTCTGTCGTTCTTATAAATTTGTCATAACTTATATTTAATATTTTCCACAATTCTTTTGTGTCTTCAACAATCTCGTCAAGATATTCTTTTTCTTCTTTCCCTGCAGCTTCTGCTGACTGACTTATCTTTTGTCCATGTTCATCAGTCCCTGTCAAATAAAAAACATCTTTTCCTTGTTTTCTATTAAATCTTGCAATAGCATCACAAATGACATTGGTGTAAGCATTTCCTAATGTAAGTTTGTTGCTTGGATAATAAATAGGTGTTGTAATATAAAATTTTTCCTTCATCATAGCCTCCGTTGCCATCAAAATTATTATGTCAAAATAATATCACAAAAGCTTTTTAAAGTCAATTAAATAAATAATCATGAAAAAATAAATAAAATCAAAATTAACCTTTTGCATGTTTTTTATTTTCAACAATAAACAAATTAATATGTTTAATTTCGTCATTTTTCAATATTTATCTCTTCCCAGCTTACAAAGCATCTGTGATAGACTTTGCTTGTGAAAAATAATTTTATTTTTATTGCTGGACTTTTGTTCTTTATTGCTTTTATATGGTTTGTGACATCAATCAGCATCAACTATAGTTATAAAGCAAGCGGCATATATCAAAATTGTATTATATATGATTACTATAATCATAGTCTTTTTCACTAAATTGTTCCGATTAAATCCTTTTGTTTATTTCATTTTTTACAATTAAATTATTTTATCAATAATAAAACATTAAACTTGCAATTTTAGACAAATTTTGCTATAATATCATCACTATGTTACGAGTAATAAATCTATCTTCAGGCAGTGATGGAAACATGACATATATTGAATCTGATAAATCTAAATTGGTTTTAGATATGGGTTTATCATGTCAAGAATCTGTCAAGCGTCTTGAAAGGCTTGGTGTTTCCCCTCGTGATTTAGATGCAATTATTGTAACACATGAGCATAGCGACCATATCAAAGGTATTGATGTCTTTTCAAGCAAATATGGGATTCCTGTTTATGCACACGAAAAAGTTTGGCTTGGACTTGATGACAAATTGAAAAAAGTTTCTATAAATGAGAGAAAAATAATTGATGAAAAATTTGAATTTAAAGATTTAATGATAACCCCTGTCGAAGTGCCACACGATGTAAAGTGCTTTGGCTTTAGTTTCAATCAAGATGACAAAAAAATCAGCATTGTGACTGATTTGGGTCATATAACAGATAAAATAATAGATTCAATATCTCAAAGTCAAATTGTCTATCTTGAAGCAAATTATGACAGAGATATGTTGTATAAAGGAGATAAATATCCCCTATCTCTTAAAAGGCGCATTGATGGACCAAATGGGCATTTGTCAAACAATGTCAGCGCAGAGGCGATTGAAAAACTTGTTTCAAGTGGAAGTCGTCAAATCATTCTTTCTCACCTTAGCAAAGAAAACAATACTCCTGACCTCGCATATAACTTTATTAGCAACAAAATCAAAGAAAACGGCATTATTGAAGGTGTGGATGTGCGAATTGATGTTGCAACAACTTCAATTGGCTCATTCTTTAGGTTAAAATAAGAATTTTAAGTATATTTTACATCAAAATTTTGATGTTTTGCCCTTGAATAAATTATATATTTAAGCATATATTACAAAAATAAGCAAACAAAAACGACCTTTTTTTAAATTTCTATGTCAAAAAGGCGTTTTTTTTAAAATAAGTATTGAAATTGTTTCAAATATGTGATAAAATATAGTTAATAAATTGGAGGGATGATTATGTCTAAGTTGATTGAAAAAATGATTACTGACATCATGCTTGAGAATGGGAGAAATCTTGATAGCGTTATTATTGGTAATGTTGAAGGAGAAAAATTTGATCACAGATTGATTATTCCTGGTTGTTTAACTTCAAACTTCTTGACTGATGTTAATAACAGCATTGAAGATGGGTTTTTAAGTATTTGCGAATCTCAAGAAAACTATAACGCAAAACTTAATGGTGACAGATTTAAAACAGTGAGAGATTTGAAAGAAGGTTTTAAAGATAAATCTTTTGAAAAAGCCACTAAAAAAGCTTCAGATATGGATAAATTTATCTATGCCATCAACAACAACTATGGCGGTTTCCAACAAACATTCAATAATGATTTATTCTTGGAATCTTTAAATAAAATCAACAGCAATCATGGCAACGAACATTTTGTTGTACAACTTCTTGCTGCAATCACAGAAGCAAAAATAAATGCAAAAACTGATAAAGATATTGAAGAAATAGTAAAGATTGAGGAAGCTTGCAAACCACTTGTTTACTTCTCTTTAAAAAAGAAAAACACTTTCGCTCATATTAAAGATGTTCAAAATGCTGTTACTGAGTGTTTTGAAGAAGATGCATTACAAAATCAAAGAGCAAAAGACTACTTTAGAATGGTCAATATTGAATATGTTGTAAAATCAAGACTACCTGGTGATAACTATCTTAACACAAACATTGAACAAACAAATGAAGATAACACATTAGTTACTATATACCCTGATGGATTCCAAAGAGCTTTAATTTGGAAAACAAATGAAAAGGCTATTGACACAAATTCTATTATGGAACTTGTTAAAAATAGTGATTTAACAGCTCCTGATGTTCCTGTAGGTAAAAATGCTAAAAACTTACAAAAAGCTTTATTGCTTATCAATGATAAAGTGAATGCTTATAATGCTTTAACTGATGAAACTTATATTAAAAAGCCTATTACAGACAAGAAAAACTTCTTGCAATCTGCTCTCGTTTTCCTTTTGCTTTTAGACAATGAAAAAGTTGAAGATTATTCTGACCTTATTGGTATTGGCCTTGGAAACACAATCAGTGATATTATCTATTCAATGAAAGAAAATGAAAATGAAATAAGCAAACTTAAAGAAAATGCATTCAATATTGCAAATGAAATAGTTAAAGAAAATGGTGGGAACGGACTTTCAGAAGATCTTCTCAAAAAAACAAAAAAGAAAACAAAAAAGACTAAAAAACCTAATGAAACAGAAAATGAAGATGGAGAAAAGAAACCTGCTAAGAAAACAAAGAAAAAAACTGATGAAACAGAAGTTGTAATTGACCCTAATAAAGTAAGAATTATCCCTAAGCCAGATCCTAACAAAGCAAGCGATTTTACTGGAACAAATATAAAGAGTTTCTATAAAATCATGACAAAAAAATTGATTGATGTTTTAGGAAAAGTTCAAATAAAATTTGCTGACCTTGATGAAAAAATAAGACTCAACGAAGAAGCAAAAGCAAATGGCAAAAAGTCTAAAAAAGACCCTCTTACTCCAAAGCAAAGAGAAACTTATGATTTCTATACAAAACTTTATTCATCCCTTGCCAATATCTCTGTTATCGTAGACGATTTGAAAGCTATGCATGCAGATATGGAAACTATGGCAACTAAGATGGCTGCTTCAATAAAGAAAGGCGAAGACTTCTCTATGGGAGATAAAGAAAAAGCCGCTCTATATTTGAGTGAAGAACAATATGAAAAAAATGTTGAAAGATTTGAACAATATGAAGCTTTCTATCAATTTGTAAAAACATTTGATAATTGCAGAAAGGTAAGTTTGGAAGATATTCTTGCAATTAGAAAAACTCAGCCAACTAACCCATTAAATAAGACCTTGAAATATTTCGGACCTGCAAAGGAAAAAGCTGCTGAACAAACCGAACCAGAGAAACCAGAAGAAGTTTCACCAGAACATGAAGAAAATCATCATGAATCTGAAAGTATGTAAGTAAAAAAACAAAAGAGCAGACAAAAACTGCTCTTTTTTATTTCAAATAAATAATTAATAAATTTTTAATTAAAATCTTTATTTATTTTATTAAATTAATTATTTTAAATTTAAAATATTATTTTAATAAAATATTATTAATTTAATATTTTATTAATTAATTAAAATTTATTTTTATTTAATTAACATGTTCTTTTATTTTTTTATTAATCTATAAAAAAGAAGGCATAAAAGCCTTCTTTTTATATGTATGACTATTCATTTGTTGTTGGTTGTTTATTAACTATTCACCCAATTCTTAATGTCGTCAATGGTTGCCTGTTCCCCACCTTGAGCAAGCCATGATAAGCCTTTTGGCACTGGATATGGCATTCCGCTTACATATACCCAGTTTTCAAACTCTCCACTTGAACAACCTTTCTTCCCATTAAGTACATAGATTGTACTTGTTGTGTTTGCTGAACCTGAGTTAAGCTTGTCTACATTCGCTGAGAAGACTATACAATCTGTTATCTGCACTCCACTTGCTGAATTTCCTATCAATGCTCCACTGTTTGCCTTGGCTGATATTGTTCCAATGAAACCACAGCTTGTAAGCACTGTTGAACCTTTTGCATACCCTACTATTCCACCTACATTTGTATGACCTTTTATGTCAGCTCCTTTTACATAAATATTGTTTAATTTTGCTCCATTGGTATTCCCAAATAAACCTACATAGGAGTTGACTGAGGTTGAGTTGGATACTTCTGTTGTTTCTGCTGTGTGTAGTCCCTCTATTGTATATCCTTTCCCATCATAGTATCCTGTAAAGCTATATGTGTTTGTCCCTATTGGTAGCCATATATAATCGTCTAACTCTATGTTCTTTGTTTGTTCATAGTAGCCACTTAAATTCTTTGTTTGTGCTTGCATTGCGAGCCATGCTAACTTCCCTGGCGTGTCGATTATGTATGGATTGCTTGCATTGTTTGGATTACTTGGCACTTTTAAGCTTGGCGTTTCTGTGCTGTGCTGTTTTTATTTGCCAAGGGCTTGAACTTGTACCACTACCTCCAGCAAAACTGCTTGCACGATAACTATCCCAGTTCCCTGAAGCGGCAGTTGAAACTATGGGGGATTGTTCTTTTTTTAAATTATCATCTGTTGGTAAAATAAAGAATATAGCTATTAAAATTAATAAGATAACTGCAAAAAAGGAAAATATATTTTTATTAACAAAATTTTTACGATAATACATAAATCCCCCTTTTATATTAGTTAAAATACTTTACCTTAATTTAATTATACCCCCCCAGTCAAATAAAAATGACGGCATATATATGAAGAAAAAAAATAAACTTTAAATTATCAAGCATAGAATATTATTTAAATTATTTTAATTATTTTTGAAAAAATGCTTATTTTATAGCATTTTTTTCAAATATTTCCCTGTGTATGATTTTTCAATTTGAGTCACTTCTTCAGGTGTCCCTTTGGCTATCACTTTACCACCACCATTTCCACCTTCTGGGCCTAAATCTATAATATAATCAGCTGATTTGATTACATCCAAATTATGTTCAATGACAATAACTGTATTGCCATTTTCAACCAATCTATTTAATATCGCAATCAATTTCTTTACATCATACATATGAAGACCTGTAGTTGGTTCGTCAAGAAGATATATAGTTTTTCCTGTAGATTTCTTCGAAAGCTCAGTTGCAAGTTTTACTCTTTGAGCTTCTCCACCTGACAATGTTGTTGCAGGTTGTCCAAGTTTTATATAATCAAGTCCAACATCATGCAAAGCTTGAACCTTATTTTTTATAGATGGAATATTTTCAAAGAATTTCAAAGCTTCTTCGACGGTCATATCCAAAACATCAGAAATAGTCTTTCCCTTATATCTCACTTCAAGAGTTTCACGATTATATCTCTTTCCTTTGCACGCCTCACATGGCACAACGATGTCAGGTAAGAAATACATCTCTATTTCTTTTACACCAGCGCCTTCACAAGCATCGCATCGCCCACCTTTTACATTAAAACTGAATCGCCCCGCTGTATAACCTTTAGCTTTGGCGTCTGGTGTGCTTGCGAACAATTCTCTTATATATGAAAACATACCAACATAAGTTGCAGGATTTGATCTAGGAGTTCTTCCTATAGGAGATTGGTCAATATTTATGACTTTGTCAAGCTCATTGACATTTTCTATTTTATCAAAATGTCCAAGTTCTAAACGGCTGTTGTTCAAAGTGTTGGAAAGATATGGAAATACAATTTCATTCAATAATGATGATTTTCCACTTCCAGAAACACCCGTAATGCAAGTGAATACGCCTAATGGCAAGTCAACATCAATATTTTTTAAGTTGTTTTCTCTTGCTCCAATGACTTTTAAGTATTTAGTAGGTTTTCTGCGTTCTTTTGGAACTTCAATTTTTTCCTCACCTGTCAAAAATTTTGCTGTTACAGAATTTGGAGCTTTTATCACATCTTCGTATACACCATTTGCAACTATCTCACCGCCATGAACACCTGCAAAAGGACCAACATCAACAATCCAATCTGCAGCTCTGATTGTGTCTTCATCATGTTCAACAACAATCAATGAATTACCCAAATCTCTCAGGTGCTGTAAAGTTGAAATAAGTCTGTCATTATCCCTTTGGTGAAGGCCTATTGATGGTTCGTCTAAGATATACAAAACTCCAGACAAACCACTTCCGATTTGTGTGGCAAGTCTGATTCTTTGTGATTCTCCGCCTGATAATGTTTCAGCCGAACGAGAAAGTGTCAAATAATCAAGTCCTACATCAGCCAAGAACTTAATTCTTGCGTTAATCTCTTTTAAAATACTTTTTGCAATCTCTGCCTTTTCTTTTGATAGCTCAAGGTCATCAAAATATGTCAAAAGCTCGCCAACTGACATATCGCATATTTCTGCGATGTTTTTACCTTTAATTTTGACTGACAATGCACTTTCATTTAATCTTCTGCCACGGCATGTAGGACAAGTGATTTCTTTTACAAATTTTCCTATTTCAAATCTTATAAAATCACTTTTGGTTTCAGCCAATCGTCTTTTTAAATTGTTGATTATGCCTTCAAATGCCAATGCTTTTTTGCCATTGAAATGCTCAAAAGTCTTGTTTCTAGCCTCATTCTCATACAAATCTAATCGTTCGCCATCATTTCCATATAATAAGATGTCTATTTGTTTCTTAGGGAGTTTGTTTACTGGGCAATCTAAGTCTATATCATATTTTTTTGACAATGCCTTGAAATACCTTTCAGCAATCCCTCCGCCATCAATACGCCAGCCAGTTGAATTGAAAGCTCCTTGGTTTATTGACAAGTCGCCATCCTTTAAAATCAAATCCTCTGACACATCTGAATATACGCCAAGCCCCAAACATGTAGGACATGCGCCATATGGTGCATTGAATGAGAATAAACGCGGAGTTATTTCTTCCAATGTCCAACCACAGTATGGGCATGAATAATTTGTACTAAATAGTTGTTCTTTCCCATCAGTATCAACAATGACAAGTCCTTCCGCAAGTTTTACTGCAGTTTCAATGCTATCAGTAAGACGCGAGGTTATCCCGTCCTTTAGAACCAATCTATCAACAACTACCCTTATATTATGTTTGATATTTTTATCTAAATTGATTTCCTCTTCAAGCAAATATATGCTTCCATCCACTTGAACTCTTGTAAATCCTGATTTTTTTAAGCTTTCAAATTGCTTTGCAAAAGCACCTTTTTGACCTCTTATTATAGGAGCTAATATAGTCAATTTGCTTCCCATATTATAAGTCATAACAGCATCAACTATCTGGTCAACCGTTTGTTGTGATATTGGCTTTTTGCAGTGAGGACAATATGGCGTTCCAACGCGTGCAAAAAGAAGTCTGAGATAATCATAAATCTCAGTAACAGTTCCAACAGTTGAACGAGGGTTGTGGTTTGTGGTCTTTTGATCAATAGAAATTGCTGGGCTTAAGCCATCTATAGACTCAACATCTGGTTTTTGTGCTTGTCCCAAAAATTGTCTTGCGTATGAAGACAAACTTTCAATATAGCGTCTTTGTCCCTCTGCAAAAATTGTGCCAAATGCAAGGCTAGACTTTCCTGAACCGCTAACCCCTGTAAATACAATCAATTTGTTTTTTGGAATTTCCAAATCTATATTTTTTAAATTATTTTCTTTCGCTCCGTGAATTATAATCTTATCTTTCATAGCCTTATTATACCACTTTTATGCCAAAGTAACAATAAAAAATTAGATTAAAAAATAGCAAAAAAGATTTTATAGCAAAAAAGCCAAACATATTTGTTTGACTCTTTTTGTTTTTAATATTAAAAACTTTTGATTGAATATTTCATAAATTTTTCTTTTCAAATTATTCTATTTGGAAAGCTTAAGCAACTTCTTGCCAAACAATATCTGGCAAACTTGGGATATTGAAATCTATGTTATATTCTATTTTACTTTCATGTTTTTCTCCTTCCATTGTGACATTTTCACTTTCAACAATGAAATTTCTTGCAAAAACATATTCAATATCTACTTCTTGGCTATCCAATCTAAATTTTAATTTATAATTTCCATCTTCCATTGTTAAAGTTAGAGGATTTTCCACTGTTTTTATTTCATTTATTATAGCAATTATGTTCGATTTATAAAAAGCTTGAGCTAGTGTCAAGTTTGAATCAAATGGAGCTGACGAAAGTTTCTCAAAAACTTCTTCAATACTCAGCTCTTCTTTCTGTCCATCTTGACTTCCTTTTGGTAATGTATAAGCATAACCATCTACATACCAAAATTCTGTGTCTGGATAATTATAGTATAATGCCTCGTTTGAAAAATATGAAAGCGTCATGGATGATTGTTGTTTAAAATTATTTATAAAAGCCAAATCTTGCAACATCAACTCTTGCAGTTGGTCTAAAGATATCACATTCACAGAATAAATAGCTTGCAAATCTTTATACTTTACTATTATTGGATACAATCCCACCTCTGATGATTTGTAGGCACTATAGTCAACTTCATAATCGCCATCTGCCAAAACAATAGCCTTTTGGTTTCCAACTTGATATTCAACTACAAGCCCTTCGCTGTTAAAATCATTCCCTACAAGAAAATATTTTTGAACATTAGATGTATTCAACAACAAATTTTCTTCTTGTCCCTCAGGGTTATCTTCTGCAGGCAACTTAGGAACTTCAAAAGCTGTATTTTTTTGATAATTTAAATTCACATTGTCAGTTGACATGTATTTCAAAGCATAGTCATTATCAAATGTATAATCAGCTTTTCTGCTTGCATCCTCTATTGTATACTGCCCATTGGCAAAACTTAATGTTGAAAGATTTTCAACTATTGTTTGATAGTTCAATTTCATATAGTTTTGAGCAAGGTTTAAGTTTGCATCATAAACAGCTCCATCAGCAATATACTTAAGCATTTCATCAACAGAAATTTCTACATTTGCTCTGTATGTTTGTGAAACAACATCATATAATTTAAAATTATTGTTTTTGAAATGCCCTTGCACTTCTTCTCCATTCACTTTAAAATACATATACATTTCATCAGCGCTAAAATAAAGGATTTTGCCATTGCTCTTAAACAAAATATTTTCTGTCCCTTCAATCATTCCATTATAAACAAGCTCTTCTATAGACGCATTATCAACAACACTAACATTAAACTGTGTTGTCAAATCTTTATAGTTGACATTTATTGTATATTCCCCTATTTCTTGCATATTGTATTCATTGAAATCTACAACAAAATCATGGACTTTTGACATTTGTCCATCTTTATTTGTATAGTACAACTCTACACTATTCTCATTAAAAGGTTCACCTACTGAATAATACTTTTGTACAACATTTGTATTTACTTCAATCTTCTCTTCTTTCTTGTCTGAAGTATTTATTATTATAATTGCTAAACCTGCGATTAATAACAACATGGCAATAAAAGATATGATAGAATACATTACCTTTTTTGTCATAATACCCTCCGTGCTTAGAATAACACAACCAAACATCAGTGTCAAGAGTCAATCTTAACCAATTTTAATTTTTTAATTTAAAAAATTAAATAAAAAGAAAAAAAATAAAAATTAATTAATTAATAATATAATAATTTAATAATAATAAAATATTAATTTAAATTAATTATTTATTTAATTTTTTAATTATTTAATTGTTTAATTATTTATTTTTTTAAAAATATTTTTTATTTTATTTTTATCATTATTTAATTTTTAATTATTTTCAATAAAAAATGAAATAGAGAAAATCTATTTCATTTTGTTTAATTTCTTCCTTAGTTCTTGTATTTGATTTCGTAATTCTATTGCTCTTTCGAAATCAAGAGCGCCAGAAGCGACCTTCATCATTGCTGTCAATTTTTCTATCTCTGCTGGAATTTCTTCTTTCTTTAGTCCTTTGTCGCTTATCTTCTTTGTCATCTCCAAAGTATTTTTTATTTCCTTTATAATTGTCTTTGGAGTTATTCCATGTTTTTTATTATATTCTTCTTGCAATGCTCTACGCTTTTTCGTCGTTTCAATTGCGCGTGACATTGAATCAGTGATGACATCTGCATACATGACAACCCTTCCATTTGCATTTCGTGCCGCTCTTCCTATGGTTTGAATTAAAGCACCCTCACTTCGAAGGAAGCCTTCTTTGTCAGCATCCAATATGCAAACAAGTTCAACTTCTGGCATATCAAGTCCCTCTCTCAAAAGATTTATTCCGACCAGCACATCAAACTCTCCCGCTCGAAGTCCGTTGACAATTTCCACTCTTTCCATTGTATCAATTTCGCTGTGCATATACTTTGTCTTAAAATTATGCTCTTGCAAATATGTCGTCAAACTTTCAGCCATCTTCTTTGTCAAAGTCGTCACTAAAACCCTTGCATTGTGAGATATGACTTTCTTAATCTCAAGCATCAAATCTTCAATCTGATTCTTAATAGGTTTCACTTCTATGATAGGGTCAAGAAGCCCTGTTGGTCTTATCACCTGTTCCACAACTTGACCTGCTCTTGAAAGCTCATATTGTGCAGGAGTCGCTGAAACATACATAACTTGCCCTATCTTACTTTCAAATTCATCAAATGTAAGTGGTCTATTATCTCTTGCAGCTGGCAATCGAAAACCATATTCAACTAAAGACTGTTTCCTTGCTTTATCTCCATTATACATAGCTCTTATTTGTGGCAATGTCATGTGGCTTTCATCAATTATAGTCAAAAACCCTTTTGGAAAATAATCAATAAGTGTATAAGGCGCTTCGCCTGGCACTCTTCCATCAAAATATCGCGAATAATTTTCTATACCGCTACAATATCCAACTTCTCGCATCATCTCAATATCATAAGCAACTCTCTGCCCTATTCTTTCAGCTTCAATCAACTTTCCTTGCCTTGTAAAATCTTCTATTGCAATTTCTCTATCTTTCTCAATCTGCTCAAGTGCGGTTTCCATCCTGTTTCTTCCAACAGCATAATGGGTAGCTGGATATATTGCAACATATTTCAGTTCGTTTATAAGATTCCCTGATACTGGTTCAAAATTATAGATTTTTTCTATCTCATCCCCAAAAAATCTAATTTTTATTGCAAGTTCGGACTGGTTCGCTGGAAAAATATCCAAAGTATCACCCTTCACCCTAAAAGTAGATCTTTTGAAGTCAATATCATTTCTTGTATACTGTATGTCGATTAATCTTGAGATTACTTCATCTCTATCAATTAAATCCCCTTCACGAAGCGACATGTGCAAATTATAATACTCGTCAGGATTGCCTAACCCATAAATACATGACACCGATGCCACGATTATGACATCATTACGCTCAAGAATTGATGAAGTTGCAGATGAACGCAATTTATCTATTTCATCATTTATAGACATATCCTTTTCAATATATGTATCTGATGAAACAATATAAGCTTCTGGCTGATAATAGTCATAATAAGAAACAAAATATTCTACCCTATTGTGTGGAAAAAATTCTCGAAATTCATTACATAATTGTGCCGCAAGGGTTTTATTGTGCGCAATAACCAATGTTGGCTTCCCCATTTTCTGTATTAAATTTGCCATAGTAAAAGTTTTGCCACTTCCTGTCACTCCAAGTAGCACCTGTTCCTTTAACCCATCATTAAAACCTTCCACAAGCTTATCTATTGCTTGTGGTTGATCGCCTGATGGCTTATATTTTGAAACTAAATCAAATTTATAATCTTCTTCCATTTAATCCTCAATGTTTTGTATTATTTCAAATTCTTCATAGCAAATCAAAGTTTCGTCGTTAAAACTTGAACAATATTTACTAAAAAAATCTTTATGTACTTTTTGCCAATATTTCAAACTTCTATCTCCCTCTCCTTCCTTATATGCCATCTCTTCATTCACATCTTTAAATTTTAGAATTTTCACACTTAAAGTTTTCAGCAAAACCTTCTTGCTTTTATCCCAATTTGTCAAGATAGATAGATTGCTTGGTTCACTTTGACCTTCATAAAGATAACTTGTCGCCGTTTTTATCCCTTTTGTTGCCAAATCAAAAAGTTCATCACAATCTTTTTGGTTATCACAAAAAGACCATTGTTCTAAATCTTTTATATTATCTTTTGTCATAAGTTTATTATAACATATTTATAGGCAAAGTAAAAAATATTTTAGCTTTTAAATATGGCTTTTAATATAAGACCAAAAACAAAACTTACCGTTGCCAAAAACATGCTTCTCAATATAAGCATAAGCATGGCTTTCTTTTGTTTTTTAGAATCTGCTAAATATGTTTGCCCCTTCTTTTTTAATTTTACACAATAATAATAACCATTTTTGCTATCAGAAACTACAAAATCAATGTAATTTTGCAAAGATAAACTTGCCATTATTTCATCAATTTCATTAATTGATAATACCATTTTGTTGCATATTTCTTTTGCAATATCGTGTGGAGAAATAAGATATGTCTTCTTGCCCGCACATACCTTACATAAATATTTTAATACAAGTCTTTCTTTTCTTTCTGGCATTTCCATTATATAATATTTTTTGCACTTTGATTAAAAATATTACAAATGCAAGTATTCTTACGCCATGCAAAACCTTTCTTGTTTTTGATGTTTGCATAAAAGCATAATTTAAGCAAAAAATATCTATATGCTTGACATAAAGTCAAAACTTGTTTTAAAAATTTTGTTGAAAGAATGTCCTGATGGTGCATACAGAATAGTTGAGTCTAAGGACATTATTTCTGCATTGCCTAATAAATATAGAATCGACCAAAATGGTCTTGATAACATTTTGATTTATCTGGAAAGACAAGAGTTTATCTCTATTAAATATGACGACGAAGGTGTTTATTGTCTTTGTGTGCTCCCATTCGGCAATGAAGTGCTTGAAAACGAATATAAAAAAAGAGAAGGCAAAAAACCTCCTCCTTTTTGGCTATTTATAACCATTAATTTTCTTGTAACATTTTTAGCTGGTCTTCTTGGAGCAATGATTGCAAGTATTCTAAACCTTCATTGAAGACACGCTGCACTGAATTTCTAGCCATGCTATATATACCATCTTTCCCAATAATTATTGAATCTAGGAGTTGACAACCTGCAAAGTTGAAGACTCCTTTTAATTTTTCAAATGATATATTGTCCTGTGCAGATGGTGAGCATGATCCGTTTGAATGATTATGAACTAAAAACACAGCAGGAACTTTTGTTGTCGAAACATATAAAGCAATTTCGCGCATTTCAATTGCAACCATATTTATATTGCCTTTTGCCATTCTTCTTCCATTTATTATCTCTCCCGCATGATTAATTCCAAAAATATATAATTCTTCTTCAGATTTGTAACGCAAAAGTTGTTCTATATAGTCGTAGAAATCTCCTATAGTTTTTAAAGGTTCTGAATTGAATTTTTCATTTGTGTAGTAGTAATAAATTTCAAGAAGGGAATGAAGTTTTTGGGCAGAAGTTTCTCCCATGCCTTCAACTGCCATAAGGTCTTCAACTGAGGCTTCAAGTACGGTTGCAACATCATTAAAGCGGTCCAAAAGGCGATGTGCGAGGGGATTTACATCCCCTCTAGGAAAGATCATGAAAAGGATATATTCAAGGGCTTGAACTTTGCTAAGTCCATCGAGTCCAACTTTAGACACAGTTTCAATCAGCCTTTTTCTATGTCCATCATGGATACATTTCTTCCTTTCACCTTTGTTTTTGTCCATAAATTTAATTCCCCTTTTCTATTGTTGTGCTGCATTTAATAATTCTTCATAATTTGGAAGTTTTGTTCCCGAGGATGTTTGATAAGTTGAATATTCCCCGTAAGAAATATATTTATATTGAGTAGCATAATAGCCAGACAATTGCAAGTAGGTTGCCATGCTTCTTCCATCCTCATCTTTTACAATCTTCTCTAAATCTCCATATCCATAAGACTCTTCAGTCATACCGATATTCCTTATTGTTATCATTTTTATACCTGAAGCATCCAAAAGCCCCCAAGTAGAACCACCATCATATAAATTAAATGATGATAGAGCATATCGTCCCCTAGTTCCATATCCTCCAGAAATACCTTTCTTTGCTAAATTAGATTGATGTTGATTGTCATTATTAGATCCTATAATAATAACACCTTTACCACCAGCCTTTCCTCCTTCTTTTGCTGAGATAGGCTTGGCATTATAAGTAAGTGAATCCATATCTTCTTTTGCTCTATAACTTGACCCCCCTGCACCACCATTTCCTCCATTTCCAGGTTTAATAATGCCTTTGGCAATATTTATTGTACCAACATTATTGCGGGTTATAATTATGTCTTTACCAGAAGTTCCATCACCACCAACCGTTACATTCGTAGTAGTATTATTTTCGCTTGTTCCATTATTTCCAGGTCTTCCATCTTTACCATTAGCTGACGAAATGAAACCATAATAATTTAAAGTTGATAAATTAATAGAATCACTAAATATTGTTATATCTTCAAAATTCTTTTTGTCTTTATCTTTATTTGAATTTTTTATATTGCTTATTGGGGCCGTAATTGCTGTATAAACATCTAATTCAATAGTTTGTTCTGTCTTTGATCCATTATAAGTACCATAATCGATTATAGCACCACTTATAGAATTAAAGTAAGATATAGTACCATATATTGAACAATTTATTAGCTCACTTTCAAACCTATATGCTGAATTCTCCGAATTTTTCGTGCCTGAAAATAACAATGACTTATTATAGTTTTCGCCAAGGAAAATTATATCTTTTATAAATGAACCTTTTCCAGCAATACTATTATATAATGTACTATCAAAATATGAAAGATAATAACCATTCCCTATTATATTAACATTTTCATTTTTCAAAAATTCTGTTTTATTTACAAATGATATATCTGTAGTCAATATTATAGGTAAAGCTTCTTTAGCACTTTGAGTATTTCCAGTAACTTCAGTATCTTTATCTTCTTTAAAGCTATTCGCCTCTTTAACTTTAATATTAATGTTAAAATTAGAGAATTTTGCATCTTTATTATTCAATATAATAGTATATTGATTACCATCTACAAGATAATGTTTATTCTTTATTGGATTACCTGAATCAGTAGCAATTTGAATATCAAATTTATTTAATTGGTCTATGTTAACATCAATAGTCTGACTATAAGTTTCATAACTAGGCATAAATCTTGTTCCCCAAGTATAATTTATACCTTCTATGTATGAAGTCTTTTCATTATCATCTTCCCTCAAACTTTGTATAAACTCATAATTATCATTCAAGTATAAATAGTTTTCAATATTAGAACCACTACCCGTTTTATACAAATGAACAATAGTATTTGCTTTTTCAAAAGTTATGTAAGGAACATAATAATTACCTACTTTATGTGCAAGTGTTTTCAAAGATACTGCTTGCCCTTTTATACTGCCAGTAGAAGTTCTTACAGGTATGTAAATTACAGTATTATCAGTAGGGTTTTCTATTATCGCTTTTTCACCATCACCATTTTCTTCATCATATCTATTCCCTTTACTGTCAAAGTAAGCGAAGTAATATACATTAGTAATATTATTCTTATTCTCTCCATCATATTCAAATTTTATTTCGGCAAAAGTTTCGTCATTATATTCAAAACTATAACCAAACGAATAACCTTGAGAAGTTTCGTCACCAGCATAATCATTTTTAGAATCGAAGTAAGAATAATCTATCCATAAGTCATCATACAAATAGCTTATAGTATCCATTTTAACTGGAGTGTCCCCATTATCTTTGTCAATTATTCCTTTAAATACAAACTGAGGCATATTACTATCTTCTTGTTGTAAACCTATTTGAATAGTTTCTTTATCATCCACTTCCAATTTATAATAAGAATAAATGTTGAATTCTAATACACTATTTCCTCCGGTAACATTCATTATAGATGATAATGTTCCATTAATATCTGAATTTTCTGAACGCATTATCTGCATGTTTGAAGTACCAAAAGTAGAACCATTAACTTTTACAGACAATTCTGTCAAAACATCTTCTCCATTATGTATACTCTTAGGTATTACAATTCCTATATTAGTATAAGAAATAGTATAAGACTCATTATAAGAAACTTTCAAAGAACCTTGATATATTGTAACTCCATTCAAAGTGCCTTTGCTGATTAAACCAGTCCTCGAGCTTCCAAAACTTACAGTTCTTCCATTAAGCATTAAGTTTCTATTATTACCATACAACGAATAAGCTTTATTATAAACTAAATTATAGCTTAATGTTCCTATATTTCTATTATTTTTATCTTTGACTGTCAATGTTTTGGTCTGATTTTGAAGATTGCTGTATTTATCAGGTAATGTAAGTGTATTGCTAAAATCATTAGAAATTGAAGTAAGTCCACTCAAGAAATTATTTATATCACTTATGTCTATCTCTATAAGCTCAGTATTTGTCAATATCAATTTGTTGTTTTCAATACTCAAAGTAAATGTATGTCCATTTATTACAACAGTAGTCTGAGTAGAATTTGTTTGCCATACATTACCATTATAACTTAACAATGGAGTATTTCCATTAAAGATTATTGTTTCTCCATTTCCTCCAGTTGTCAATGAAACTTCAAATTTGTTTATGCCACTAACAATATTGATCATGTTTGAAGAACTCATAGAAACATAGTTTGACAATGTTCCGCTATTGCTTCCACAAGTAACAGTATAACTAGGCAAAGTTGAACTTACAAGTTGATTCATGAAAGCTTCTGTATTAACACTATTCATGTTAATGCCAGTTATAGTAAATACCAAATTGCCTGAAGTATCGGTTGTCAATGTATAATTGAAAGTTTCACCATTATAAACGATCGTATTATTTACACTTAAAATATTCCATGAACCAGAGCTTAAATATTCTGCAATTTCTTTTGAATTTTGCATTATTTTATAACTTTGTTCATTTTCAGCAAAACTGTACTTATTGCTTAAAACAATTTCAATACTATTATTATAAACAAGATTTGAAATATTGTTTGTGTTGTACCAGTCTTTATTTATTACACCATATGTAATATTTCCGGCATTAATATTAGTTGTTGATTCATTTGATGTTGTCGAACTAGATGTAGCACTTCCACTTACATTCGAGAAACTAATAGATTTTTGTCTAGGCTCTCCTCCGACTTCAATTGATACATAATAACTTTTATTATTAAATCTCTTATCAATAATATTTTTTACATTTGTAGAAAAGTCTCCATCGGTTAACTTTTTACCTTCATCAATATCACCTTTATTAACCAATATTTCTTCATCAGGTGTTACTAAAGTTGCATTTGGTATATAAACAAGCAAATTGCCATCTATAGCAAAATATACAAATTTATCACCTTCATCTCCAACAACAGGCACATTTGAATTATTTCCATCCATAATCATTGCCTTTATAACTCCAGTTGTAAGAAGATTCCCTTCAGGTGTTTTTAAATAATACCCACCTATTGCACTCAATAATGAAATATTATCTGCTTCTATACCAATTGAATACTCATCATAATAATAGTATTTTAATTTAGAAGTGTCAAAAGATAATACATCTTCATAATTAAAATCTATATTATATACAATATCTCCTTGTAATTGTTCAAAACTATAACAAGTAAAAGTAATATTACCTTTATTGGTTTTCTCATCATATGAGATAGAATTTTTATTAACCACTAAATCAACTTTTTGTCCACTCTTGTTAGTTCCGCTTGCAGTTATATTATAATAATCAAGTCCATTTATATATGGCAAGTTATCCAAATCAGCAACAATTTGATAGTTCCATACACCAGCATTAAACAAACTCTCCAAATTATTACTATTTGCTATATAAAATTCTTTGTTGGCAACTTTTATAGTTAAATCATCTTCTCCACCAACTTTTTGGCTTCTTGTATTACTCTTAATTTCACTAATTTTATCATTTCCGTTCCAGCTCGCAATAACAGATTTATTTCCTCCTTCGACATAAGCATCATAATTGCTATATCCCTCTTCATATGTTTGATAAATATTATAATCATTAAGAACTGCATGATCGTTATTTGTTATATCACCACTACCAACATTTCCCCATGAAGGAACAGGAATAATTTGAACCTGAATCCATTGCCAGTAATCTAAATTGTATGAAGATTTAAATTGCAATTTTATGGAAAAACTTGAAGGAAGTCCATAGCTATCATAAGAATTAACATTTACATCAGCTAATGTATTATTTTCTGGTTCTATCATTGTTGATTCAATTCTAAATGTTCTGTGATATTCTCGGACAATAAGCCATAAAAAGAATTCCAAAGCTCTTGCTTTACCCGTTTGCTCTCCAAATTGTGCCCCTTCTATATTTATTTGTGACTTTATTTCTGAAAGATAATTCCAACTTTTAATTTCATACCTTTTATTATCATCAAGTTCTTGCATAGTCCCATTCATAAAAATCGTGTCATCAGATAAATCCTTACCATAACTAGATGTTATTGAACCAGAAGCCAACTCACCTATAGCATAAGCATAAACATTCTTATGATTTGTTTGATACATAACCAAATTGCCAGCTGTTGCTTCTTTATATTTAATCTTTCCTATTGATGTTTCTTTGTCTGTGTATATAAAATTTTCCCATCTAAATTCAGTTTCTGGGCTTGAGCCGAGAGCTTCGATTTGTCCTTCATTATAACAAGAAGTGATATTAACATTTGTTCCATACGCAATTATTCCAGCTGCATATGATAACCCGTTTGTTCCATTTCCATCAGAAGTTGTCTTTCCGTTTTGTTTATTACCAGATTTTATAGCACCTGAGTTATAGCTGCCAGTAATATTCAATCCGCTTGCTGAGCTATTACCAACAATTCCGCCAACATAATACATACCTGGAGAGCTGCATAATGCACTTGAACTTGCATACCCTGCCATTACTGAAGTTGCATTGTAGCTATTATTAATATTGCTCTGTCCTCCAGTAATAGATCCGACAATTCCACCAACATAGATTTTATCTATTCCTGCTTCTTCATCATAAATTGCTCTTGAATAATTTATTGGTCCATAATTTGAACTATAATTTATTGTTGAAGAAGTAATTCTTCCAGCAATACCACCAATTGTGATTTCATGTTTTTCTAAAAGTGAATAATCAATCTTCATCATACTTGTAACTGTTGAAATAGTTGAATTTTTTGCTTCATTGACAAGTCCACCAACAACTTTATAAGTTGCTTTGTCTTCTTCTGGCTTTTTATCAATTACGCCGTCACTTGTTCCAGTTATATTACCAGAAATCGTCATGTTGGAAATTTCAGTATTATAGATAGTTCTTGCTAAAATACCAATGCCAGTTTTCATAGAACCGTCAGTCAATCTCAAATTTTTAATTACAGATTTTGCTGAAACAGAAGCCTTATCTTCACCAATATCAGTAAATAATGGCGCATTCAAGTTTGATATTGTTTTTTCTCTTCCATCGAAGATAAATTGAACATTGACTTCTTCAGCCTCTTCTCCTGCTCCAATTATAGTTTGAATGCCCAAACTTGCCCATGACTTACTATTAGGATCATCCTCTTCATTAGAATATTCTGTTTGAGATAAATCCATATCATACCATAATGCAAAACGAGTTACTTTTATGTCTGCAAGTGTAGCATTTTGTGTTTCGTCATCTAAATCTTGATATTCCTTAGTGGTTATATCATCCAATCTAGAAAGTATCCCTGCATTAGGAACTATGTAGTAATATTCCTTATTTTCACTTTCAAATAAATACTTTTCAGGTGTTGTATTGTTTGGAAGTCTTGTATATTCTCTTGATTTAACATAACTATCATATCCATCACCATCAGCCTTTTCTTCTCCTGCTAAAGCATAAGATGAAAGTTTCATGAATCCATATTTATGAGTTGGATAACCAAAGTTATAATCAAAATTGCTATTATCATAATCAAGTTCGTTTAATTTAGCCGATTTATCTACATCTCCAAAACTATTATCAAAGAAATTTTGTGTAGTATTTTCGCCACCAATCTCGTCAGCTTCTAATTCTATATTTAAAGCATTTTTATCGTAGAATGAATCATATAAATTAACTTGAAAAGTTTGTGTACCAAATGCACTTATATTTCCTTTTGGTACTGAATAAGAGGCTGTATATTCATTCCAATCAAGTTTTGTAATAGTATAGCAATCTCTTATGATAGAGTATGATGCCACATCAGCAAATGCATAAAGATTTGTATCAATATATGTTGTTATGCTTCCTGTTGCATAAGTATTGATTATAAGTTTATTTGGTTTATTTGTAATTTCTTCACCCTTTACCATATGTGCTATGCCATAAACTCCACCTTGAGGGTCTGTTCCAGTTCCTTTGCCTGCTCTATATATAATATCTAAAGCAGTTGAGGAATCTTGAATCATACCAGAATTCATGCAAGCCACAAGTCCACCTATATGGGCTGGATTTTCTCCACCTATTTCAATGGTACCCTTTGTTTGAACAGCAAAAATTGTTGAATTTTCATTCATTATATTAGCAACACCCGCAAAATAGCTGTCTGTTGTGGCAGTCATCTCTGACTCAATATCAACATTTATTACTATTCCAGAAACATAAGAGAATCCTTTTAATTCTTGAATAAACGATTTTGCAATTTCATTATCACCAACATTTACTTTATAGGTAATTTCTCTACTATCTCCAATTATTGCTATATTTTCTAGGATATTTGCCTTTGATTCTTCTTTGCTTGCAACATTTACTTGTTCAGTAATGTCAGCTGAGCTGTCAGGGGTAACATAATATACCATACCATGGAATTTCGTAGCATTATCTGCGGTTAAGAACGATGGATTATTATTGGTGTTAACACCAGGAATAGGATTTAGTTTTTGACCTTGTTCATTGTTTCCTGTCATATCAATTTTTGTACTGTTTTTAAAAATTGAAAGCATACTTTCAGCATTATCATTCCCGCTAGTATTGTATATAATTTGGCTTGAACCATTAGTATAAGAACCATTGTAACCCAAAGCTAAATCTTTTCCATATCCCCTTGTATAACCAATATCTGTACCAAAATCATCGTTGCAAAGGGTTACACTGCTTGAATAATAATTGTTTGATAAATTATTAAATGATACAGTTGAAGGCATATCTCCAAATAAAGCATTAACTTTTCTGTTGCCATGAGAGGCATCATATCTTGAATTGTGTGAAGTCATTAATGAATAATTATTATTTGCAGTTATTCTATTATAACCATTGTTTTTGCCATTTTCTCCTGCAGATATACCGCCAATCAATCCACCAAATACATAGCCACTATCAAGTTTATTTAATTTTCTATTTTCAGATGCAGAGTCGTTATCATATTCTACAAATACATCACCATAGTTATAGTTATTCATCAAAACAATATCTGATTCTGTATTTTCTGCACTATTTGATTTTAATGACCCCTTAAGATTTCCTATTGTTCCACCAACATAAACTGTTGCTTCATCACTATGTGAACCAAATATCTTAAGTGCTCCGCCAAAAGCAGAATTGTATACACTCAACTGTTCTTGGTCATTTCCAAATTCAACTGTACCAACCATGCCACCAAATGATAAGTTTGCAACATTTGAATAAACTGTTCCGTTATAATTAAAAGCTCCATTATTTTGAACACCTATTGTGTTGCGTGATAAATTATTAGTATCACCGCTAGAATTTCCAACAATCCAGCCGACCATTCCACCAACATTAACTGCATTATCATTAGAAGCTACTACAACAACTTGCATTTTGGAAGTTATATCTCCTGTTATAGATAAAGAAGTTTGATTGTTTGTAGTAGATGTAACTGTTGCTATAGTCTTACCCACAACAGAGCCTATATTAATGCCATTTTCAACTTTTGTTGAAGTTGTTGAAATTCTTATAGATTCTCCATTCTTGTTAAGTTCTGTTTTCTTTGACGAACCTCCTACAAATGAGAACCTTGCTTCTGACAAGCCAACCACAACGCCTACATTTGCATTACCTGAAATTACAACCATATTCTCAGCATATTGAAGCTTATCATCAGTATTTGAATATTTTCTAAATTCATTAGAACTTAATGTATCAATTTTATTTCCACTATCGTTTCCATTTCCAGTATCTCCACCAGTGGTATATTCAGCAACTTCAAAATTCATAGTGTCAAGATTTGAAATTTCCAACATGCCAGATGATTTGCCAGCGAAACCACCAGCATTTAAGTTTTCGATTGAACAGCCTCTTTCGCCACTTTCAACATAGAGTCCAGAGTCGTAAACAGAATTACTGATTAAATTAACCCTATTCAATGCAGAACTTGAATTTCCAATAATGCCACCAGCATTTAATGTTGTAATTTTACTGCTATTTGAAACAATAATTTCTGTATTAACATTTATGGCTTCTTCTTCATAAACGCCTAAGTAGTTCAATCCTTCATTTTTCCCAACAAAACTTCCGACATTGACTTCATCCCCAGTACTGCCCGCCAATGTAATTTTTTGTTTTACTGAAGAATTATCTGATGGCAAGTAGTAAATATTGTCTATATTCATTCTAGCTTCAAGACTTGAACTTCCACGCGTAACTTTACCAAAATATCCACCTATATTATAAGTAGTATATTTTGTATTTGCTACAGAAATTAAATCTGCACCCTTTTGCAAGTCAAGTTCTATACCATTTACTTGAAGAACTGAAACAATGCTATCTTGTTCAAGTCTTCCTGCAACGAGTCCAACAGATAACTCAGAACTTGGAACATTATTGTTTGTTCCATCGATAGTTAATAAAGAGCTTCCTGCTAGATTTGATGAAATTTTTAAATTAACTATAGAAGAACTTGTAATGCTTGGAGCAATCAAACCAAATTCTGAATTAGAACTTGGGGCTATTGTTACGCCTGAATTAGCTATAATAGTTAAATTTGATATTGTAGCTTCTCTTATACCACTTTCTGAGAATAAACCACCAGCATTAGAACCATCTATTGCTATTGAAGCGGTATCATCACTTCCTACATATTCTATTATAACATTATCTAAATAGAAACCAGCGGCAAGTGAAGCAATGAATGGTTCATCAGTAATAATCCTTACCCTTTGTCCTGCATACCTGCTACCATCACGATTAACAACATATTTAGGACTTCCAGTCAATGCTCCCGCAAAATTAGTTATTTTTTGAACAGCTCCGTCACCTGTGCCGAAATTTATGCCTGTCAAATCAATTACATCAAAGGTTTCTGCATCATCTTGATATGCTTGTCCACGAACAACAACTTCAATATTACTATTTGAACTCATCATGCCAAAAACTTGTTCTATATTAAAGCAATCAAGGTAAATCTTTGAGTTTGTTCTTTGATACCTTATAGATGGGAACAAATCATCTGTAGGATGATTCCAGTTTACGCTCTTCCAAGCCCCGGAGCTTAAGAATGCTTGTTGAGTATATGAATGACCAATTGAAGAAGATTCAAATGCTTTTGGAGGCATTACCCAATAAACTAAATCATCTTCGTAGAAAGAATCCCAATTTTTTGCCCCTGTAGGACCAAACAAGTTGAAATTCAAACTGTATGATTTAAATTCATATTTTTGATAATATGCGACAGTAGGAATAGTTGTTTGTGTTTCTCCAGTTTCACTACTTGTGATGAGTTGAACGATGTTCAAATAGCTTCCATAGTTATTTTCGTCTAAAGCTTGCATTTCTTCAGCGCCGTCTTTATTGATTCTATAAGCTGAACCTAAAAGCAAATTAAACTTGTATTCATATGAACCATTATAGTTATTATCTACTGTAGCATAAGTCCCAGTCGCGTAATCATATGTTGTGAAATAGTTGAGTGCATTGACGCTCAAAAGTGCAACACGACTTCCTTCACCAACCAATTTGCCGATGATTCCACCAGCATTAGCTTCTTGGCTGTTAAGAGTAACTCTTGCTCTTACATCTCCAGTTGCATAAACTTCATTCATCAAATATTTTGTATAGGTTCCTGTATTGAATATATCTGTAACTTTTGCAAGATAACTTGATGTATTTGTCAAGTCCATTCCACCAACAATACCGCCGGCAAAATCTGCTGTTGGGCTTGTCACATTAAGTTTAGAATATGATATTTCAAGTTTTCCACTTCCAGCATATCCTATTAAACCACCAACATATTTTTGAGTATATTCACTTCCAGCTAAGTAGAATATATCAAGAGCTCCTCTTTCTGAAACAGATTCACTCTTATAATAGTTACCCATTCCATTTTCAATAACAAGTTGAGTTGATTCGTTGTGAGTTGCAAAAATTCTGCTTAATGCACCAAATGATTGACCAACAACACCACCAGCAAAGTATTTTGTTGCAATAATATGAGATTCATTTTTTGCAGTTGTGCCATCTATTGTTATACCAGCATCTTTTACATGAGTTTGGAAGCTTGTCAAACCAAAGATTCCACCAGCAACTTGTCCTTGAACATAAACTTCGCCTGAAACTCTAACATTGTCCACAGAATAGTTTTCAGCTTGATTAATATTGAAATCTTTGTATTCTACTGAGAAAGCATCAATAAATCCTATTACAGACCCTGCATATGAATATGCACTTAAACCATTATTGCCTGTAATTAATGAAGAATTTGTAGTTGTATTATAGTTAAGGTTATTCTTTATTTCATTTCTTATGTTGTTTAAAGATTCAGTTGTAAAGTATGCGTCATCTCTTGCAACATTAAATCTTTCAGCTACTACATTTGGTGACGATACAACAATATTCTTAATCGTCATATTGCCAAATGCCAAACCTGTAAGTCCTCCAACAAAGTTCAAGCCTGTTACTGACGCATCCTCGCTAAAGTTGATTGTAATATTTATAACGGTGGCGTCTTTCATATAACCTGCAAGACCACCAACCATTGAAACATCACCCGCTACAACTTGGTTTATATTCAATGTCAAATTTGTAATTATTGGAGTAGAACTTCCTCTTGTTTCCAATGACTTAAATAAACCATAAGCAACACCAGAAATAAGGTTGTCATCAGTGTTCTCTGTGTTTTCACTTGCAATTGAAATGCTTGAAATTTCAAACCCATTTGCATAGAATCTTCCAGCAAAGGCTTTTGAAGCTGATGGTAAAATAATCTTGTTGTCCTCATTTATGAGTTCTTCCAAGTTTATATCATTTACCATTCTATAAGTGCCCCAAATAGCACTATCATTGAAATAATCACTTATATAAGTTGATGTTGATGTTCCAAAGACTTCTACAAAATCTTGTGCATCAGCAATCAAGATTGGATTGAATTCCCCACCAAGAGATGTATCAATTTCTCTTGTAGAATCTGTAAATTGCAATGTTGCATAAGGAAGAATATACTTTCCTTCATCATCTTCCCCTGTTATGCCTTCATAATTTGAATCATCTGTAATTCTTAATGTATATCTATGAGAATATGATTGTGTATTAGGTTCAATAAGAGTTACTACTCCTTCAACACCTTCAATTGTCTTGTCTTCTTTTGTTATTCTCCAAACACCGTCATTTTCTCCGTTTGCTATAGCAAAACCATAGAAGTCATTGATATATTCGCCTGGATTTGGAATCAAAACCGCTCCTGTATCATATTGAGTTTCTGTTGTCGAATCATCAGTTTCATCACTTGTCAAATACGCCTTATTGAAGAAGTAACAATTTTTATATGTTCCATTTGCAAGCAACTCTCCATTTTCATTTACACCTGAGAAGTTCATTTGAGTAAATCTTGAATTTTGAATTTGTGATGCTGAATAACTTGTTTCAATTGTTCCAGAATTTTCATAAACAAATCCAGATGCAAGGAAAACTCTTGAAGAGTCTGTTGAGTTTGCAATTAAGATATTTGAATATGAGTCTTGGATTATTCCAGTATTTGTATTTATGAAACCTGCAATACAGCCAAGATTAGATTTTAATGATGAACCTTCAAATGCGTAAACAGTATAGTTCATTTCATCAATAAGCTCGCTTGATGTTTCTTTTCCTTCAACATAGCTTGTAATAATGCTTCCGCTATTAAGACCAGCAAAACCAGATGTATCAAATGAGGTTGTATTTGATTGGTTTGTCATATCAAGTTGTTTTACAAATGATGCTGATATAGAACCTGTATTTGACAATACAAATCCTGCCATATCACCTTGCCCTATGATATTGAATACTTCAAGCTCTAATGTTGAAGCATAAGTATAACCTGATGGTACTTGCCTGCCATCTTCTGTTATCTCTTTTTCATCACCAAGAACAACAATTGATGTGCCACCTACTCTTGAATTTGTGATGCTTCCATTGTTATTTAATACAAAACCTGCAATAGATGGAACCCATGTAGAACCTTCAGTGATAAACACCTTATCTTCGGTGTTTGCACCTCTTATAAAGCTTACATTAAATCCTAAAGGTTGGCTATGTTCTGTGCATGCTTTAACATACATATCAACACCGCCGACGGTGTCACCAACCGCACTTTCAGAAGAATAGAATGCCACAACTTCACTATTTGTAATAATACCTTCGTTTGTTATTGCAAGACCTGCAATATTTATTTCAACGCTGTTTGAAAGCGAAGCCAAATCTATTGTAAGTTGACCACCATTATAAACATTGACTCTCACATTCTTAAGTGTTGTGCTTTCCAAAACTTCATTGAACAATGATAAGTTCAATGCACCACTAGATGATGACATATCAAAACTCTTTAAGTAAATTGTATAACCATTTCCATCCAAGCTTCTTATTAATGAAGTGTTGAATGGTTTATAGTTTTCAAGAACAATATCATTTGTAAGAATATAGTCATTTGCTGATAATGTTTCAGTACTTTCGTAAAGAGATGGATCAAGATTCTTAAAGTCTGTTGCATTTGAAATTGTAAGAGGAAGATCTGGATCAGAATAAGCTTCAACATTAACTGTAAAGTATGTTGAATATGTTGAAGTTATATTTCCAGCTGTTACATAAGTTTCAAGTTTGAATTGAACAGGACTGCCCATTCTAGTCCCCACAATTACAGCATCTTTTCCATCATCTGAGAACGAGAATTTAACTGCTGCTGTATCTGCATAATTATCAGTAACTGGGATTGATTCATTGCCTACGACATAGAACAATCTTTCTTCAAGAGAGCATGCTTGCAATCCATTGATTTCATCGTATCTATAATTGATTGCATATTGAACAATATCAGAGCCCTCTTTCTTTGACAAATATAGTTGATCGGTCAAGAAGTTATTACGCTTTTCAGTCAATTCTTGAACTTTTTCGACGCTTGTCTGATCATTTTGGTCATAATTATATGTTTCTGGCAAAACATTATATTCAACATCAAATGGTTTTTCAACGCCAAGCCATACATTAAGATTTCCGTTTTCTGAATTTTTGATGTTTATATTGCTATTATCAAGTTTGAAGTCAACTAAGATTGCTGTAGCTGATGTTGTCTTTATTTCTTCAACGCCATTAAGCACTCTTGAAACTCTTGCTTGAATATAGAATGCGTTATTTTCAGCACCTACTGATGCTTTAACAGATGTATTTAATGTTGCTGTATAAGTCTTAATTCCTGTTGCCGTATCTACAACTGGTTCGCTCAAAGATGAAATATAAATTCCTTCTAAATTCTCACCATCAAGAATTACATTATCAACTGTTTGATCTTCAAGAACTTGAATCTTGATTTCAGTTGTTGAACCCAAAGCTACATAAGCTGTATCTGAACCATCTATTGTAACAATTGGCTCATTCAAGTAATTTATAGATAAGAAGTAATTTACGCTTGTGATAAGTTGCCCTTCACTTTCATAGAAAGCTGCAGTGAATTTGATCGTACTGTCTGAGTTGACTGCACTGCTTATTGCAACTCTCAAATAAATTGAACCGCTTAATTTTTCTTCTGCTGTTGGAACATATCTTATATTGTCTGATGAAATAGTATAATCAGCATCAGTATTTGGTATAAATTCTTTTGCATTGTCACCTTTCATTTCAAGAAGCTCAAAATTAACAGCATTTGAAACTGTCGCGCCACTGTATGTCACTGTCATATAGTCATAATGAGCATAGGCAGGGTTTACAGTGATTTGCATAATTGAGCTTGCACCAGGAGCAAGAACTCCAGTCTGATCACCCTTTGTATGAACTGTCACATATTTATTATTGTCATCAATTCCCCAAACGGATCTTGTAATTTTATAGTTGTTTACATCAACATTATTGAACTTCTGTTTTGTGAGTTGCATGAGCACTGTTCCAGAATTTCCGCTTGATGTAACTTTGCTATCGTTTCCACTGTTGCTGATGAAAGATACTATAAAGTCCATATCTTCATCAACTTGTGTTTTATAATTTGAGTAAACTGCAAAAGTTACTTCAAAAATGTAATTATAAATGCCTGTAGTGCTGTCTGCAACTACATTAGGATTTGTTATTGTAACTATTGATGTTAATATATAATTTGTTGTTCCACGATCTTGTGGTAAAAGGTAGTTGTAAGTTGTTGTAAATTCGTCATTTTCTGCATCTTTAACAACTTCAAGCTCTTCTCCATTGAATTCAATTCTAGGAATGAGATTCTTGTTGTCATCTTTTGCTGTTGTATTAACTTCAACTTTAAGTGCAGCATTTGTTGAAGGTGTCAATGGCAAGCTCTCGCCTGTGTAAGAGAATGAAATTACACCATCAGATGGAATAACTGTGAAATGCTTAGAAAATTCAGTATTTATTGCATCTTGATATTCACCTTCCAAAACAACTGGAGTGAAATTTAACTCAGATTCTACAGAATCTTTGTTTGCTGTCACTCTATAACTATTTGCATTTGTTTTTTCAAGATAAACAGTATTTCCCTGTCCATCTACAGGAGTTGCTGTACCTTGCAAATCTATATCATTTTGAATTAAATTATATATAGTTGCGTCATTACCGAGAACTACGGTAGGTTTTTCATAACTGAACGCATACAAGCGTGATTTTGTTTTTTGAAGATATGTTGTTGAACCACTGTTTACGATGTTTGAAGAACCAGAATTATCTTGCCATGAGATAATCATTTGTGACATTGCATAAATGACTTTGATTGTAAATGTCTTATTGTTGGTTACATCATGTTTTGATGACAATTTGATTTCAACATCCCCTGTATTTTGTATGCTGATTGAGCTTCCAATCACTTTCAAAATGCTGTTATTTGATGATGTTGCAATCAAGTTGTTTGTTACATCAATTCCAAGAAGCTCAGCAATGCTTATTGTGTTAAGCTCGTTCAAGTCATTGATTGCTGAATCTGATAAATCATTTGGGCTTTCTTCTATTTGATAGTTGAAGAGTATTCCATAATTTTGGTCTGTACCTACATTGAGTGATTTATAGTATCCATTTTCTACAAATTTTGTTATGTAAAGGTTGTTTACATTTGTCACTTTTTCTTCTTGATAGAAATCTCTAAAGTGAGCTTTCCCACCGTTTACATATTCATAGAAGCCTTCGCCTGAATTAATTAAATTTCCGCTTGATTCATTTGAGAATGTTGTTGTATAAGAACCACTATTTATATATGAATAGTAATAATCTGAATCACTTGTAAATTCTCCGTCTTGACCGCCAAGGATGATTGATTGGTTGCCGAGAACAGCAAATGAATAGTAAAGTTTTACTTGTCCATTACGCTGCCCAATGAATAATCCATATTTTGCAGAATCCAAAACATTGATTGGTTTTGCATTTCCGCTATAATCAGTCATATAAGCGTCTATATTATAGTTGTAAGCGTAAGCATGGTCAATAATAGACCCATCCTCTGCTTGCCCTACCAAACCACCGACAGTAGCACCAGAGAATTTATTTATTGCAGATGCGCCATCTGATGTTGAAAGATTGTAGAACTCAACTTTAGAATTGTTGATTGTCCCTATATTTTGTCCTGTTATACCACCGACAACTGCTTCAGTTGCATTAATTGTCAAACCTAAAACGCTAGAGTCTTTTATAATATTGTTGTTTACACCAGCAAGACCTCCGACATAACCTGCACCAACATGTGTAAGTTTGCTTGAGTATGTTCCATAAACATCAACTGAAACATTGTTTAATATACCATTGTTTGTATTAACAACGAAGCCTTGAGCAGTAACTTCACCTGAGAATATAATATTTCTGATTTCACCGCTACTTGCAAGCTCGTTTGCAAAGTTTGCTCCGTTTAATTTTATAGTTATTGAATCATTGTATCCTTGCAATCCACCGCTGAACACATCTATAGCAGTTCTTGTAGAGCTGATTTCAAGGCTGTTCATAACTGTATAGTAAAGTGTTGGGTTTATATTATTAAAGCCGTTTTCATCATAAATTCTGTAAGCATAGTCAAAGCTGCTTCCGTCAGCCACCGTAATTTTAATCTTAAGCAAGATGTCAGAGAAATTAACTCTTACACCATCGCCATCACTTAATGATGCGTTTGAAATGAAGAAAGCTTCGCTTGTCAAATAGTCATACCAAGTCATGCTTGTGCCATCTTTTAGTGAGCCTAAAGAATTTACACTTATTTGACTTTGATGAACTATCTCTTCGCCTGTTGATGAGTCTGCATAACTATATATAATGTTGCCATTATAAACAGCATCTTCTGGCAATAGATAGATGTAACCGCTTGTTCCTTTTTCAATCTTGTCGCTTAATTGAAGTCCAAGCATATTTTCTGAAACTTGGTCATCAACCCCGATAAATGAATTATTTTCAAGAACAGTTCCATTTTCATCTGTAATTAAATATGAAATATTGTTGTTACGAGCATTTGATGGAGCAGTTGTCAAAAGCAAATAGTAAGGTTCTTGATCACCTACTTCAAAATATATTCCATCTTCATCATAGTTTTCCCACTCTACACTTGTAAGTCTTTGAGCATTTCTTATTGTAATGTCAAGAGTAGTCCACATTACATCAATAACTTTTTCTTGATCGCCATCTTCTATAATAAGTTGATAGTGAATGTCAAGTTGGTCATAGAAACTGTATTCACCAAAGTTGGTGTTTGTCACAATATCGAATGATAAAGAATAGTCTGTAATAGAAATATTTTCTATTGTATATCGTCCGCCATTTCCCCATCTTATTGCGTTTCCAATGACTACTTGGTCAGTCATCTTATTGTTTCCATAGGCATCTTTTGCTGTTGAAACAAACTTGAAGTTTTCAATAGATTTGTATGTTATATCGCTGTTGTTAAAGTTGATTGTAATTTTCTTTCTTGTTAAGCTTGCATCTCTAGTTGAAACTGTATCTGAAGCATAGAGGTTGACTTGTCTGTCGCTTAGTGGATAGAAATTCATACCATCTGGAGAGATATAACTTTCAATCATAACAATTCTTATGATTGTAACATTTCCGTTTTCATCTGCTGTGTCTTCAGTACCTTTTCCAGTGAATGTAAATACTGCATAAGTATAGCCAACGCTCTTAGAAATGATGTTCTTATTGTCAGCTGAGAAGTAAACTATATCACTTGTTTTATTTTCATTTGCATAAGCCTTGTTGATAATTTCTGCTATACCCGCTTGAGAATTAATCAATCCTTTGAATGTATCCAAGTTCATAGTTTCACTTTCAACAAAGTCATAGAATGAAATTGATAAGTCAGCTACTGCGAAGTGTGAGCCTGATGAATTGTATGAATAAAGAAGTGGAGTTGTTGTTCCATTTTTTACCATAATTCTTGACAAACTGCTTGTTTGAGTTGTGATTTGATTTCCTGCTGCGTCATAAGACAATTTGTTTGTCTTAAAATCGGTCACTGAGTTTGTTGCATTACCTGAATCATACATAACTACAGCTTCTTTTAATGGCAAGAATATATCAATATCAAATTCTTCACTTTCAAGTCCATTTTCATGGCAAATTTGATATGAATCCAAAGAAGTTATACCAAAGCTGCTTCTCTTAAGTGTCAGTGTTATGCTGAATGTGACAGAATCATTTGTGCTTAAATTGTCTATTTTAACTGGGTCTGAAATAATAACATTTTCACTATAATTTTTTATAAACAATCCGTCTGTTGTGGTTTGTCCTTTCAATGTAAATGTCTTTGTTATGTTGACATCTTCAACAGAATAACTTGAATCTACTTTGAAATCAGCGTCTTCAAATACGAAATCTTCTAGTGAAACAGATTTAACCACTCTAACATCAAATATATTTGTAATATTTGGATTATCTGCACTTGTGAAAGTAACCTCTATTCCCTCAAAAGCTTGAACTTTCAAGTCAGAAGCTGCTTTCATATAGATTTGTGATGTTGAAACAAGGTTGTTTTCTCTTGTTGTATAGATGCCTTGTTCGTCATCATACTCAAGCAGAATTTGTGTCCAAACATAGTTATTGTTCGCATCTTGATACCAAAATTCAACAGGACAACCATTTGATAAGCCACCTTCTGGAGGTATAGATGTAAATCTTACACTTATTGAATATTGTCTTGTTGCATCAAGCACTGTTGTTGGGATGATTTGTACATTATATTCTTCTCCATGAGCGTTGCTATACTCTGAATAAAGAACTTGAGTTGTCCCTTCAATATTTTCGCTTGTATCGCTTGAAACAATGATGCCATTTACTTTTTCTCTAACCTTGATATTAATTGGCATAGTTCCAAGAGTTGAAACGCTGTAATTATAGTCGCTATATCCAACTTCAAAATAAACAACATAATCCCCGTTTATATTTGTTTTGTTTTTGTTTGCATAGATTTCAAAGATTATGCCTTGTTCATCTTGTCTTCTTGCATTGATTATAAGGTCATCACTTGTCTTCCCATCGCTTGAAAGCACATAGTAAGACACATCTAATCCTTGAGTTGCATTGAGTTTTATGTAACCTGTATACCATTCGTCATCTGCAACATTTGGCACAATGTTGAATGTGTTGTTATCTTCAGTGATTGTATCATAAACTTGATTGTCTTGACTGTATGACCAGCCCATAACTAAGTTTTCTTCAAGTTTGTCAACTACAGGAAGTTCTAATTCACAAGTTATCCCCTTTTCTGTAGTTGCAACAAGTCTGATTGTATCAGCTTCAAAGCTTTCGTCGATTGTAAGTGTGTTTCCTTCGATTGTTGCTGAATCATTTGGGTTGTATAATGTCCAAGTTATTGTACGCCTGCTGTTTTCTGAAGGTTCAAATGTCAAAAGCTTGCTGTCAACAAGTTCGATTTCTCCCCCTCTGATTGCAAAATTTGACTTCTTTGTCGTTTCCTCAACCTTTTGTGTCATTGCACTGACTTCACTATAGACATCAACACTGATAACTTTTGAGGTGTTGCCTTCATGAGTTCTTACAACAACTTCTGCATGTCCTTCAGTATCTTTGCCTGTGATATAAATCAATGTCCTGCCATTAGTTGATTTCTCAGTTCGTACATCGATTATATTTTCGTAGCCAAAAGGACTGGCAGTTATCTCAGTGTCCTTAGTGCCAGAAACAGTAGCAGTGACTACCTGCTCGTTTGATACTGTATCATCTTTTATTTGAATTGCCACTGTATCAGTAGATAAAGATAGGCTTACTTTATTGCTTCCGCAAGCCGTCAAGATGGTCGCTCCAAATAAAATCAACACGCTTACAAGTCCGACAAAAAACTTTTTCATACAACCTCCTTGTTTAATATCTGTAATTTGAAGATATTTAAACATAAATAGCTAAATTTAGTCGACATTCTTTTATACAAAGATTATACATTTTTATCTCGTTTTTTGTCAAATAAAATAGAAGTAATTAATAATATTAATTAAATATATTTTTAGAAAATTATTTTGTTTTCAATTTCTCATTTAAATTAACAAATAAAAAACTATTCTTTAATTTTATTGCATTTATTATTTTTAATTATTTTTTTTGCGTATTTTTTGAAATATTTGCCTTTTTGACAAGCTTTTGATATAATCTTTACATTAAAAAGAGGAATTTTATGCAAAAGATATTAGGAATGCTAAGAAAGGCATGCGAACAATATGGCTTGATTGAAGACGGAGATAAAATAGGCGTTGGAATATCTGGAGGGAAAGATAGCCTAACTCTTCTTTATGCTCTAAAAAGATACCAAGGGTTTTGTGACAAAAAATTTGATTTGATTGCAATAGCAGTTGATTTAAGTGGTGGGAAAAATGATTATAACGACATAAAGAAGTTCTGTGAGGATATAGGTGTTGAATTTGTGGTTGTCCCATCAAATGTTTTTGAAATTGTTTTTGATATAAGAAAGGAAAAAAATCCATGTTCTCTTTGCGCAAACCTTAGAAGAGGGCTTTTAAACAGCACTGCTAAGGAACTTGGATGCAATAAAGTGGCTTTGGGACACCATAAAGATGACCTCATTGAAACCTTTTTGCTTTCGTTGTTTTTTGAAGGTAGACTTTCAACATTCAAACCAAAGTCATATCTTTCACGAATTGAACTTGATGTAATCAGACCTTTGATTTATTGCGATGAGCAAGAAATTATGAGAGTCAGCAAAGACTTTCCTGTCCTTTTCAACACATGCCCTGCTGATAAACATACTCAGCGCGAACAAGCCAAGACCTTGCTTAAAGACTTAGAGAAAATTTACCCTGATTGCAAGGAGAAGATATTCAGTTCAATCATCCATCCTGAGCGCTATAACTTGTTTGATAAAATTTGATAAATGAAGTGTTAAACAATAAATGTTTGACATAAAAAATCAATAAAAACCTTAATAAAAAGAAATATAAAAAAATTAAAAAATAATTCAAAATAAATCGCAAAAAAATGTAAATTATTAAAAAATATCATTTTTTTTGCATTTTTTATGTATTTTTTCATGTTTTTTATTAAATTTTTTATATATTTTATTTATTTTTTCATTTTTAAAATTTTTCTTTTTATTAAAATCAAGTGTAAACATTTGACAAAAGATAGGCAAACTCTTAGAATAATAAACAGGAGAAAAATATATGGTAACTTTGATTATTTTAGACGGATTTGGTTTAAGAAAAGAGAAATTTGGCAATGCTATCGCCTCAGCTGGGACACCATCACTTGACAAGCTTATCAAGATGTATCCAAACACATCATTAAAGGCGAGCGGAAATGCCGTGGGACTTCCTGAAGGACAAATGGGTAACAGCGAAGTTGGACATTTAACTTTAGGCGCAGGAAGAGTTATTTATCAAGATTTGTTGAAAATTGATAAAGAAATCGAAAATAAAAAGTTTTTTGAAAACAAACAGTTGTTGAAAGCTATAGAACACGCAAAAAACAACTCATCTGCATTGCATATTATGGGACTACTTTCAGATGGTGGAGTACATTCTCATATAAATCACCTTTTTGCAATTTTAGATTTGGCAAAAGCACAAGGTTTGGGAAAAGTATATATTCACGCATTCTTAGATGGAAGAGATACATTATATAATAGCGCTCCAAAATATATTCAAATGCTTAAAGAGCATATCAAAGGAACAAGTTTTTCTTTAGCTTCTCTTTCTGGAAGAATTTACGCAATGGATAGAGAAAAAAGATATGAACGCCTTGAAAAGGCATACAATGTTTTAGTATTTGGCGAGAATTATAAGTCAAAAAGTGCTGAAGAAGTTTTAAGCGACAGCTATGCCCATGGTGTTTATGATGAATTTGTAGAGCCTGTTTTATTAAATAAAGAAGGCACAATCAAAGATAATGACAGCGTCATTTTCTTCAATTATCGAAGCGACAGAGCAAGAGAAATGACTTTTGCATTGACTGACAACAATTTTAAAGAATTTAAAACAAAAAAGTTTAACAACATGCTATTCTCTCCAATGGAGGAATACTCATCAGAATTTTCTTCTCTCAATGTCATCTACCCTCCTGAAAAAGTCGAAGACAACTTATCAGCAATCATTGACTCACACGGCATGAAACAATTTCATATCGCAGAAACTACAAAATATGCTCATGTCACCTTTTTCTTTAATGGAGGAATAGAAAAGCCTTACGCAGGAGAAGACCGAAAACTTATAGAAAGCATTGATACTCAAGATTTTTCATATTATCCTAAAATGAAAGCTATTGAAATAACTGAGGCGACACTTGATGCCATTGCTTCTAACAAATATGATTTTATCTTAGTAAACTATTCAAATCCTGATATGATTGGTCATACTGGGAATTTTGAAGCAACAAAACAAGCAATAAAGTGCGTTGAAAAACAAGCCTATGCTTTGGCCCTTGCAACACTTATGGTTGGAGGAGATTGTATTATCACTGCAGACCACGGGAATGCTGAATATATGATTGACGAAAAAGGAAACAAAGTCACATCTCATACATGCAACCCTGTTCCTGTTATTCTTGCAAGTGAAAGATACAAAAAGAAACACCTTAAGAAAAACAAATCTATTGCAAATATTGCACCAACAGTTTTAAAACTTTTGGGGTTAGACATACCAGATTCTATGGAAGAGCCATTGTTTAATTAAAAACAATATTGATAAACTGATATTAAAAAATTGACAATGTCTGATTGTTGGCAAATTGATAGCAAAGTTTAGAGATATCTAAATAGCTGACAGCTGAATGTGTAAATCATAATAGCTTTTAAAAATTACGAAAATATAATTGATAAAACAATAACCACACATCAAATTCAAAGTTTTTATTCCACAAAAGCACATGGTTTATCAATAAAATTTTAATTTAGAATAAGATAAAAACTTTTGAAATTTTGCATTTTTAAGCAAAAATTCAAGAAAAAACATGAAATTAAAGTAAAAAACATGAAATTATTAAAAAATTTCATGTTTTTTTTGTTAATTAATATGTATTTCAAATTTTAATTTTGGGTTCAAGTTTTCTACAAATTCTCTCTCGTTGCTCTTATCTCCAACAATCGCATTGTAATGTGTCGGTATAACAATTTGAGGATTAATAATGTTTGCAAGCGACGCAGCCTCCTTGCCATCCATTGTATAAGTCCCTCCTATTGGCAACAACAAAACATCGCATTTTATTTTTCTATTATCTTCATTCTCGTCACAATCACCTAAAATTGCATAACGAACCCCCTCATACTCCACTAAGTATCCTACCCAATTATAAGATTTTTTATGAAAAGGCTTATTGACATTATAGGCTGGGAATGCTGAAATGCTATAGTCAAAAATCTTAAGCATTTCATTTGGGCGAATTATGAAGGTTTGATTATCCAAAGATTTTTTAACATCCGCTATCACATCCTCTGGCCCTACAATAATTGTATCTTTATTTAAAATCTTTTTTATATCTTCAAGTGAGTAATGGTCATAATGGCTGTGTGTGATCAAAATAATTTGAGCGCTGTATTCCCCTTGAATTTTATATGGGTCAATAAATATTTTGTCGTCTATCGAAATTGAACTATGATATAATACTTTTGCTTTATTTTTAATCATTTTAAACTCCTTTTAATTCATTTGTGAAATATTTAATGTTTCAAATGTTTTATTATTCTGCAATCGTTCATACATCCTCAAAAACTTTGGCCTTAGAAATCTTTGTATTAAGACTGGCATCATATGAAGCATAAAATTCAATAAAAAAATTGGCAGGGCTATTGATAAAACATATTGACTTGGAATAATAAAGAAATTTATTATGCCTGCCAGCGCAGAATAGAAATGTAAAAATTCGGCTTTGCAGGTTTCCGTCAGAAATTTATATATATATTCAGAATTATTAGGTTGTGAAAGGTTACCTTTTGAAAACCCGCTTAAAGAGCCAAGCTCTGGGACTTTATCCTTCCAGCTTTTAACTTTCATTTTCTTATACAGCGAGTTTTCAAAACTAAATACTTTAAACCTGGTTCTATATGGGCTAAAAAACTTGTCAGGTAAAAGAAAAGCAATTATTGTTATTATTACAGACGAAATACCACAATAAGCTATTGAAACAAAAAGCCATAAAAACATGCTCCCTACGCTTGACTTGTCAAAATAGATGTAAATCAAATTGCCTACAATAATCAATGCTAAATTTATTAATATTGCCTTTAAATACATCTTCATAGTTTTATTTTAACATTTTTAACAAAAATAATAAATAAAATTAAGAAAAATCTCAAAATTTTCATTAAAAAACTATAAATTATGACAAATACGCCAATCTTCGAGTTTATAAAAATATCTTTAATATTGCAAGCTAAAAATACAAGAATAAAATATTTTTGTTTAAATATAATTATAACTAAATTTTTTTTGATTTTTCAACAAAATTGTTGACTTTTTGTGTTTATTGTGGTATTCTCTTATAGTCAACATGTGCAGGTGTAGTTCAGTGGTAGAACACTAGCCTTCCAAGCT
>CAKNRR010000004.1 GCA_930990975.1 uncultured Clostridia bacterium
AAGAGTATCCAAGAGTATACTTTAGGACCGTAAAAGAAATGCTTGAAGAATATAAACTACATAATGGTCAAACAATCAAAGATTTTTGCATAAATGGTTTTATTGATAAAATGTAATTTAAAACAGCCATAAATTTGGCTGTTTTTTATTAATGTGATATAATTTGGATAAAAAAGGAGTTAAAATGAATACTACTACATTAGCTAAATATTCTTTTTGTTTTTTAGCTATATATGAAAAAATGGATGATTATTTGTATGATATAGGCTGTTCATTAGTTAATAATATATACACTGATAATAATTTAACCAACAAATCTTTTGAAGAAATACTTGTGCATAATTATTTAAAATCTAAATTTGGAAACATGAAAAAAGATAATCAATTAATGGTGCTAAAAGATCTCAACATTTTATCTGATTCAGATTTGGTATTGCTAAAAAATTTAACTGGTATAAGAGATCGTATATCTCATGATGCAGGAGTTTTATTTTTTGAAAAGCCTTCAAAAGAATATTTTAAATTAGATAAATTAATATATTTATTTAAAAAAGTAACAAGCAATATTTATAATATAATTTTAAAACCTTCTTATGAAGCTTCAAATAAAAATGAATATCCTAATCCTCTAAAAAATATAACTGCCACTTTTGCTGGGATAAGAATAATCATGCAAGATTTGTTAAGTAAAACTGTATATTTAAAATTAAACAACATTCTTAATGAGTGATGAGTTAAAAATATATAATAACCTTAAATATGCTTTTTATTTAAGATATTTAAATAACTTATGTTAATTACTTGGAGCACGACAACATTTTTTACTATGAGTGGCGTTCTGCATGCACCTGGGGAGCCAGAGTTACTCATAGTATCGAGATGTTTAGAAATTTGTTCTTTTTCTTCATTAGATAATGGAGTTGAAGAACTATCCTTGCGAAAGCCTATCAAAACATCCATACTATGATTTTTATTTACCCTAATTCCTTTTACATAGAGTTTTATTGCCACATCTATTGTTGCATCATCTAAATTTTGTATTTTATTAATTAAATCTTGTTTAATTCTACTTGCACTTATTGTTGACAAGATGTTGCCATTGATAACCATTGACAGAACTTTCATGAATCAAAACAGTTTGTTTCAATCCCTCAAACAATAGCAGCCAAAAGCCCAAAAATAGAAGAATTATCTTATTTTGCTTTTCATTAGTCTTTCTCAAAAATACGCATGTTAAAATTAACAATACTACAAAAACACCTAACACTATAAAGTGTAAAGGTCCAAAAATTTCAGGTTGATTCTCAACTTGAGATGAAATAAAATCCAACATTTTCCCTCATTTACGACAATAAAATTTATTTTTTATAGTATAGCAATTTATTAAAAAAGCAACTAATTAAATAATCACATAAAAATCATAAATATATTTTTTGTTAAGAATTTAAAAAAATAATTATTGCAATACAAAACAGCTTATGATATACTTCTTTTATGGATTTTAAGGATATTAAAACTTTTGGCAAAGGAAAATGGATAGTTTTGCCAAGCGACTCTTCAAAACAAGTTTTTGAAGAAAATTGTGCACTATTAAATCGTTATTGCTTGAACACCCCTTTATGCCTTAGCGATATGAAAAAAGTAAAAGAGGCTTTGAAAGAGTCTTCCTTTTTTATATTTATAGATAATAATGACAAATTGCAAATCATTGGAGATTTTAGCTATAAAATAAACAATATTCGTGGTGTAACTGACGGAGTTGAGCAAAATATAAACAGCGAATATGTCGATGTCGCAAATGAATTATTGAGCAGCACTTCTTTAATTGGCAAGAAAAGTTGGCTATATCAAATAAATTGGATGGAAAGATTACGAAAATATCAACAAGCATTTGCCGACAAGCAATACGACAAAATAGAAATTTCAAGCCTTATAAATGATTTAGGATATAATGGATATTCACTACACTTCCCTGGGAGCACAAAGCCAGATAACAAACGCATTTACTACCCTGTTGTAAAAAGAAAATTATTGCTTCAGCCAATGCTTAAGCCATTGATTGCAAAGCACCTTGGATGCAAAACTTTTGAACTTGCAGTTGGAAAGTATACAGGCAATGGCGAAGGTGTAAAATATGTGGTAGGCGATGTTATTTCAAAATATTTACATAAAAACTGCAGTATAGAAAAAGTCTATGGCTCTATAAATATAGAAAACTATTTAGGAGAATTTAATCCATTTAAAATAAAATCTACACTTAATTTCAAAGTTACAGGCACAGGCGAGCATCCATTTAATTTGGATATTTTGGATGTTATAAGCAAAAAACAATTAAATATTTCTGAAAAGGAGTGGATTAATGATAAAAATAGACAAACAACAGAATTTCAAAGATAGATATAACAAACAAAAATATTTATTCACAGATAATTAGAATGAAGATATTTTTGCTCAATTCAACTATCAGCCAATTGAGGCTGAAAATCTTAAAGATACAATAAGCTATTCCCCTAAAATAAATCAAAAGGATGCACTGGAAGATATTGCATAACTTAAAATTTTGTTGGAAAGATTCTAAGTCGGATATTATGTTTTTTGGAAAAGATTTCTTTGACAAAAACTTAGTTAATTAAAAGTAAACTATTGACATTATATCGAAAAATGGTAAAATAAATATATGGAAAACAAATTCACACAAAAAAATAAATTTAAAAATAAAATAAGCATTGAGGAGATAAAAAAGCGTAAAGCTTTTCTTAAAAATCTTCATAGTAGGTTAACTCCTTTTAATATTTTTTCTTTGTCTATCCCAACAAAAGCTTTGGGAGACACTACGCCTCGAGATTTTCTTTATATGCGTTTTAGTGTGGTCAATGGGCTTATCCAATGTTCACCTCAAACAAAACAAGAAATCATTGAAGATTGTAATAGCAATTTGCTCTTTAGTCTTTTAATAAATGACTCACAAAAAGAATATAAAGATGACCCTGTAAAATATCTTTCAAGAATTTATGATAATTTCATAAAGGCAAAAAGTATTGTATTTTTTGAAGATAAATCTTATAAAGAAGTTTATGAAAATGCAGAAAAGTACGGTTTGAGCAGAAAATATTTAAATAATGTTGGTTATCTCTTGATCACAACTCAACTTATGAAACTTTTGTTTATAAAAGAAAATTATCTTGATTTTATTGACTGGGAAAAATTAAATAAAGATCGAGATTATCAAATTTTGAAAGCTGCTGTTTTTTCTGACCCAAGTTTACAAAAGTTGAGTGATGAGGAAATTTGTTCAAAGTTAAGAAACTTAATTGGTCACAACAAATACACTCTTTCAATGAATAATGAACAAATTGAAATCGTTTTTGAAAATCAAACTTCAAAAGATCAAATAAATCATTTTAGTGTGCCACTTTCTTCTCTAAAACAATATATTGATTATTTAAGTGATAATATAAGCGATAGACTCATTAGAACATTTATAAAAGAACAGCAAAAATATAAGAAAGGTAGAATTTCTAATCTACGCGCTACATTAGGTGCCCAAAGATATCAGACAGAATCTGAAAATATTTCACAGGCACTATTAGTTCACAATAAAAGTATCTACAATCTAGATTATCTCAGAATAAACAATGATATTAATGATTTCATGCTTCTCAACCCTACACTTCGAGGTTCAGAGTTGTTTTCTATGGTAGCAAAAAAAGAAAAAGGAAAATTAGTCAACCCTTACACTTTTCATTCTTATATCAGCGACAAAAAATTTATAGCTCAAGATTTAATAAATAGAGCACAACTTATTTTTTCCCAAATATTTGATAAAGATATTGACTATTCCAATAATGACAAACTTATAAGTATTCTAGGTGATAATGCAGATAAAATTTTAGATGGACTTAGAAATTCACTTATTCATGGTTTTTATCATGTTGAACCTGCTTCAAATAATTATAATGACAATGTTATAACATTCAATGATTATACTGATAGTGATTATGCAAAATTAAAACAATTAAGAAAAACTATAACTAAATTAAAAAAGCAAAAAAAACCTATTGAAGAAATTTATGCAGTAAAAGCAGAATGTTCGAAATACGATCGTCCAAGAAAACATGTATGTAGTTTAACCTATTCACAACTTCAAGAAATATGTGATGAACTCGTTGAAGACAATATTTACAAAGAATACATGGATCTTATTGCTAAATTTAACTGTTAAATTATTTATTCAACAAAAAAGCTCTCAAATTTGAGGGCTTTATTTTTTATAAAAATTTAATTACTTTGTCTTTTTTTTATTCATCTCCATTTAAATCAAGCATTAAATTAAGGTTTTCGCTTTGGGTTTCACTCTCTTCCCCTAATTCCTGCTCAATTTGGTCATTTTTATCATTGACTTCATCTATCTTTTGTTTTTGATAGTTTATTACTATTGTTGTCACGATAACAAAAACAATAAGCAGAATCAATCCTGCTATTACGCTCCATTTTATAATCTTTTTCTTTTTGTCTTCTTTTTCTTGCATGGCACTTTCTCTTTAATGTGATTATACCATTTTTTTATATATTTTGTCCATAAAAATTTAGAAATAAATTGTTCTATAAAAAGAGCAGCCAAAAAAGTCAAAACAATATATATCCTAAATTGCCCATAATTTATTTTTAAATTTGTGACAAACAATATTACGAAGACAAAAATTGTGGCTAAGAAATCAAAGAAGATTTTTGAATATTTATCATTTCCGCTTAAAAAGGTCAATATATGAAAAATATTGAAACACACCCCGCCAATAAGTCCACAAGAAAAAATAATAACAAACACCATAGGTTGAGATAAGGTTGGATATAGCAATTACTTAAATATCCTTTTTAAGAGAGGTGTTTTCTGTCCTATTGCTTCATTGAGCTTTATAAGCGAAAATTTGCCATTAAAACATACCTCACCTTCTTCCAGATTAAGCTTCTTGACTTCAATATTTGTCCCTGTCAAAACTATTGCATTTTCTCCAGTTTCCACAACAGCTTGCGTCTGCGTGGAAGATATGATTTTTGTCGCTCCCTTGATAAGAAGTAAGTCGCCTTCTAAATGCAGTATATTCATTTGCCCTCCAATAATTATTCAAAATATATATATTCTAAAACTTTGGCAAAAATGATAGATTTTATAGTCAAAATGATGTAAACTAGATGTATGGAAAAATTGATAATAAACTGTGAAAAAAAGGATAAAATTGCAAACATACTTTGTCAAAAAGGCTTTTCATACAATTATGTATGCAAACTTTTGAGAAACAAAGACATAAGAATTGACGACATGAAAATAAAAGACAATATTGAAGTTGAACAAGGCTGTAAAATAACCGTCTTTTATTCAGCGGTAGAATTGCAAAAGACAATGGAAATTGTTTATCAAGATGACAACATTATCATCGTTAATAAGCCTGCAAGTATTGAAGTAGAAGGACATGATGGTGTCGCAGAAAGATTGAATGCCTATGCTGTTCATAGACTGGATAGAAACACGCAAGGACTTTTAATACTTGCCAAAACACAAGAGGCAAAAGAAATTTTGTTGCAAGCATTTAAAGACAGAGTCGTTGAAAAAAGATACCTCGCGGAAGTTATAGGCTCAACACATTTTGACGGGAAAGAGCTTTCTGCATATCTTGTCAAAGACTCTTCACAAAGCCAAGTCAAAATATATGACAAAAAAGTCAAAGGGGCAGTGCTTATCATAAACAAATTCAAAACATTAAAATCAACCAGCGCATCAAGTATTGTGGAATGCGAATTGATAACAGGCAAAACTCATCAAATAAGAGCTCATCTTGCCTATCTTGGACACCCTATTATTGGAGATGGAAAGTATGGCAAAAATATTGACAATAAAAAATATAAACAAAAATATCAAATGCTTCATTGTTATTATATAAAATTTAGAAACCTTGCTGGCTCGCTTACCTACTTAAATGGACAATCATTTGTTAAATATCCTGATTTCTATAAAAAAAGTTAGCATAAAACTAACTCATAAGTTAACTTGCTAACTTTTTTAATTAAAGCTCTCTTTCATCCTCTTCATTAAGTTTCCCTTTTCGTTTTAAGTGCTCCTGATGAGAAAATTCTTCATCTTCAGATGAATAACCATTTTCCATACAAATATATTCACCTGCATCGTTTTTTATAAAAGGCAAATCTTCATCCTCATACTCTTCTTCGTCACCAACTAAATTCCCTACTTGGCGTCTTTTCAATTCCTTTTCTTTTTCAAATTCTTCCATCTCTTCGCGATAAATTTTTTCAAGCTCACGCTCCTCTTCTTCGCTAAGCACTGGTCCTTCAAGAATCAATTTTCCGTTTTTATCTCTTTTTAATCTTGGCATTTTCTATATCTCCTTATGATAATACTATACCACACTTAAGGCAAAATGTCAATTATACTCGTTTTTTCATTATCCTCCCTTTTCACAATTTTCTATCTTTCTCTGCTTTTGTTTTTGCAATCTTTAAGTTTTTATTGACAACTTTATGGAAAAGGTTTATAATCTTAGAAAAGCAATGATGGAGAAAAGTAACATAATCCCTTGTTTACAGAGAGATAAAACTAGGCTGAAATTTTATCATCAATATTATGTGAAAGAACACTCTGGAGCTGTTTTTTCGAAAAGCAAACAATTTAATAAATCAACTCTTTAATTTTATATATAGTTGAAAACAACTTGTTTGACCTAGTAGGGAAAATCGGGTATGCCCGTCATAGCAGTTTATTAAGAGGCGATCAAAAATCGCAAGTTAGGTGGCACCGCGAGTCATTCGTCCTAACACTAAGACAACAAAGTCTAGTGCTTATGGCGAATGACTTTTTTGTTTATAAGTGAAATTTTTAGGAGGTAAAATTATGGATTATCCAAAAAGCGACCTTGCATCTGCGCAAGGAAAAGTGACAGTCTATGCCTGGATTGAAAAGGTAAGAGACCAAAAAAGTATGCAATTTGTCATACTTAAAGACAGAAGCGGAATGCTTCAAATGACAATTGAAAAAGCAAGCAAGCCAGAAATGGCAGAAGTTGTTTCTCACTTCACACAAGATTATTATGTCAAAGTTAAGGGAGAAATTGTCGCAAATGAGTATGTTAAACTCGGCAAAAAAGAGTTGATTCCAGAAGAACTTGAAGTTCTTTCAAAGGCTGACATCTCTCCTATTGACGGAGAAAGCTCTATTGATCAAAGACTTGACTATCGTTGGATTGATTTAAGAGATCCAAAAAAGCGTCTTATATTTGAAGCTCAAACAGCCTTAACACAAGGAATGAGAAATTATTGTATAGACAATGGCTTTATTGAAGTGCATTGCCCTACAACAATCAAAAACGAAAGTGAATCGGGTTCTGGTGTTTTTGAAGTTAAATATTTTGATAAAAAAGCCTACCTTATTCAAAGCCCTCAATTCTATAAACAAATGGCGATAGCTGCAGGTTTTGAAAAAGTGTTTATTGCTACACCTATTTATAGAGCTGAAAAATCTTTCACAAGAAAACATGCAACTGAATTCTCTGGCTTTGACCTCGAATTTGCAAATGTTTCATCTGTTGAAGATGTTATGAAAGTTGAAGAAGAGCTTATACATGCAGGCCTTAAACAAGTTAGCGAAAAATACGGCGAAAAGATTAAAGAAATGCTTGGAGTCGATGTAGTCGTTCCTAGCTTGCCTTTCCCAAGAGTAACAATGAAAGAAGTTTACAAAATTCTTGAAGAAGAATGCGACTACCCTCTTGACGAAGGCTCTGACCTTGACACTGAAGCAGAAAACTTGCTTTCAGCTTATATGGTAAAGAAATATAATCATCAATTCTTCTTTGTAAAAGATTATCCAAATGATGTAAGACCTTTCTATTCTATGCACAAAGCTGACGAACCTGGCTATAGTGAAACATATGACCTTTATTACAAAGATGTTGAAATCACATCAGGTGCAATGAGAGAGCATAGAGCAGATGTGCTTGCAAAACAAATTGCTGAAAAAGGTATTGACCCTAAGACAATGGAAGAAAACTATATCAACTTCTTCAAATATGGATGCCCTCCTCATGGCGGATTTGGTATAGGTCTTGACAGACTTACAATGATTATGCTTGATATTCCTACAATCAAAGAAGCTATGTTTATCTTCCGTGGTCCTGATAGACTTACTCCTTAATATATCTTTAACATCTTTGCAAGCTATATTTCAAAGCAGAATGATAAAAATGCTTTAAAAAGCTTGTATTGAATGATAAAAAAAGGAGTGCATAGCCAAAAAACAAAAAGGTTGCAAGCGACCATGAAGAAAATCAAGCGAATGTTTATGATTGCATTGATAAAATTGCTACACTTAAAAAATCCAATCCGTCGCTGTCTGCTCTGTTTTGTAAGCATGACAGCATAAAGGATTTGATTAATTTCAAATTAAATAAAAAAATAATAAAAAATAAAAATTAATAATTAAAATTAAAAAATTAAATAAAATATTTTTTAATTAATAATTTATTTAAATTAATATATTTTTTTAATTAATTTTAATTATTTCCGTAATTTTTTATTATTTTAATTAAATTATATTAATAATAAAACATTTTATTATATTAACCATTTTTAAAAAGGAGATAAAAATGAGCAACAAAATAACTATTGAAGAGGTTAAAAGACTTGCAGGACTTTCAGCTCTTGAGTTTAGCGAAGAAGAGCTTGAAGCTTTTATCCCTGAATTTGAATCTATGCTAGAACTTGTTGACGAAGTTAAAAATTGTGATATTGGTGAAGTAGAAGTCGACTACGCAAGACATTCTCTAGCTGAATGTCGTGAAGATGAACCAAAAGAAAGTTTGCCACAAGAAGAAATCCTCTTGAACAGCCCTAAAACTAAAAAAGGCTCTTTCTGCGTTCCTAAAATGCTTGACTAAAGGAGAAAATTATGAATATTGGAGAAATGACTCTTATAGAGCTTGCTGACAACATCAAAGCAGGAAAGGTAAGCTCTTATGAAGCAACAAAATATTATGTTGACAAATGCAAAGAAAAAGCTTCTTTGAATGCAGTGCTTGAAGTCTTTGATGATGCTTTGGACAAGGCTAAAGAGATGGATGAGAAAATCAAGGCTGGTTTTAAAGGAAAACTTGCTGGAGTGCCTGTTATAATCAAAGATAACATTCTTTATAAAGACAAGATTGCAAGTTGCAGTTCAAAATTTCTTGAGAAATATGTGGCACAATACAATTCAACAGTTGTTGAAAAAATGTTAAATGAAGGTGCTGTCATCATAGCAAGAGCCAACATGGACGAATTTGCCATGGGTTCTTCTACAGAAAATTCAGCATTCGGAGTGACAAAAAATGCACTTGACCCTACCCGTGTGCCTGGTGGTTCAAGCGGTGGCTCTGCATGTGCTGTCGCTGCAGGTCTTGCCCCTGTTGCACTTGGAACAGACACTGGTGGTTCAATAAGACAACCAGCTTCTTATAATGGCGTTGTCGGAATAAAGCCAACTTATGGCCGTGTTTCGCGTTATGGCATTGTAGCATTTGCAAGTTCTATTGAGCAAGTTGGTCCTCTCACAAAAACTGTAAAAGACAATGCGTATATGCTTGAAGTTTTGTCTGGAGGAAGCGAGCATGATGAAACTTCTCTTAAAATTGATGTGCCTGATTTCTTATCACAAATCAAAGGTTCTGTAAAAGGTATGAAAATTGGCGTGCTTAAAGAAATTGAAAGCATGATTGGCGGACTTGAAGTTGAAAACGCATATAGACAAGCACTGCAATATCTTAAAGACAATGGCGCTGAAATTGTTGATGTGTCAATTCCAAGTTTCTCTTTGACATTGCCTTGCTACTATATTATTGCACCAGCAGAAGCAACAAGCAACCTTGGCAGATTTGACGGAGTGAAATATTCTCGCAGAAGCGCTGAAGCAAAAGACATTGATGAAATATATGTAATAAGCAGAAGCGAAGGATTCGGTAAGGAAGTTAAACGAAGAATTATGCTTGGAAACTTTGTTCTAAGCTCTGGTTACTTTGACGCATACTACAACAAAGCAAAAAAATTGCAACAAAAACTTAAAAATGAAGCTAAAGAAGCTTTTGCAAAATGTGATGTTCTTTTGCTTCCTACAACAACAGGCGAAGCTTTCAAAATTGGAGAAAAAGCAAATGACCCTGTATCAATGTACAAAGAAGACCTATTCACAATCATGGCAAACATTCTCGGAGCGCCTGCAATTTCAATACCTTACGGAAAAGGCAAAAATGGACTCCCTCTTGGAATTCAAATCGTTGCAGATTGCTTGAATGAAGGCTTAGTTTATAATGTTGCAGATTTTATTGAAAAAGGATATAGGGGGTGAAATTATGCAAGATTTTGATATTGTAATCGGACTTGAAGTCCATGCAGAACTTAAAACAAACAGCAAAGTTTTCTGTTCTTGCAAAAATCAATTTGGGCAAGCACCAAACACAAACTGCTGTCCTGTATGCGTAGGACTTCCTGGGGCACTCCCTGTCATCAATAAAAAAGCAATAGAACTTGTAATAAAAGCCGGTCTTACTATGGGATGTGAAATAAATGAACTTGCAATCTTTGAAAGAAAAAATTATTTCTATCCAGACCTTGCAAAAGCATATCAAATAAGCCAACTCGTACGCCCTATTTGTCTTGGTGGACACATTGAACTTAAAGACAAAGATGTAAGATTAAACAGAATCCATCTTGAAGAAGATGCTGGAAAACTTGTACATGGAACTCAAGCAATTGGAACTCTTATTGATTATAACCGTGGCGGTGTTCCTCTTATGGAACTTGTAACCGAACCAGACATAACAAGTGCTGATGAAGCTGTTGAATTTTTAACAAAACTTCGTCAAAAATTGATATATGCCGGCGTTGCAGAATGTAAGATGGAACAAGGCGGAATGAGATGCGATGTAAACATTTCTGTAAAACCAAAAGGCAGTGACAAACTTGGACAAAGAACAGAAATGAAAAACCTCAATTCATTCAAGAGTGTCTATAGAGCAATCAATTATGAAGCAAACAGACAAATTGAAATTATAAAAAATGGCGGACAAATTGTTCAAGAAACAAGAAAATGGGATGATAATCATGAAAAAAGCATCTCTATGAGAAAGAAAGAAACATCTTCAGACTATCGCTACTTCCCTGACCCTGATATGCTTGCAGTCGAAATCCCAAGAGAAGATGTTGAGAGAATAAGAAAATCTTTGCCTCTCATGCCTGACCAATTAAAAGCTAAGTTTATAAATGAATATGGCTTAAGTGAATATGAAAGCGACATCTTGACTAAAGAAAAAGACCTTGCAGACTATTACAACGATGTTCTCTCTCACTACAACCAACCAAAGATTGTTTCAAATTGGATTTTAACTGAAATTTTAAATAAGGTTAAAGATGAAGAAAGCGAAGAAATCAAGATTTCTCCATGTGACCTTGCAAAGATTTTAAAACTTGTTGAAGACAAAACCGTAACAAGAACAAATGCAAAAGAAATGCTTACAAGAGTTTGGGAAAACGGAGAAAAAGTTGAAGCTTTGGTGAAAGAATTTGGCGGGAATGTAGATGAAGAAGCACTTAAGACCCTTGTTGAGAATATAATCAAAAACAACCCTAAAGCTGTTGAAGATTATAAGACAAGCGACACTCCAGAAAAGGTGTTTAGATGGTTTACTGGACAAGTTATGAAAGAAACAAGAGGAAAAGCCAACGCAGCAAAAGCTGAAGAATATATAAGAGAATTATTGAAATAATTAAAAATAATTGTAAATAATAATCAAATTATATATTTTTAAAATAAAAATATTAAAAAATAAAATAAAAATTAAGTTTATAATTATTAATTAATATTTTAATATTTTTATTGAATTTTAATTTTTTGATGAAATAACAAAAAAATACAGACTTTTTAGTCTGTATTTTTTTACTCTCTTTCATTTTCAATGTCTTGATACATGAATTTTGCATTTTGTTCCATTTTTCTTAGTTCATCAAGTTCTTCATATATATCATTTTCAATCTCTAATTTATCAACCCATACACTAAAAAGGATATCTTTCATATTATAATAATTTAACCCTTTAATATTCTTCACGAAATCAACCCCTCGCTTTGCGAATTTAGCAATATTAAGGCAACAACTATCATATATCACTAATGATATTCCTTTGAATAATTTTTCTGCTTCTTCAAATGAAACACCTCGCTGTAAAGCTTTCATTGTATCAAGCACATATTCAACCAAACTAAATGATTTTATATTTCTTACCACAAATTCAGCCCACTCGGCATATCTATTGGGTGGAACAATCTTAAACCCCTCTTCTATATATTTAGGTATTAAACGAAATGCTCGTTCCCTTGCTCTTATCTAGCTTTCTTTTCTTTCCATATTATCCTACTTTTTAATTTTTTATTAATTTGCTTTTATAATTTTATACTCTATCAATTATAATATCATAATTAATCATTTATCCATTAAATTGATACTAATTTTTATTCCAAATAAGGATCATCAATATCAGAATCTGAGTCAGAACCACCATCAAAATCACCATCGTCATCTGAGCCTGTATCTGCATCTGTGTCTGAATCGTCATCCCAGTTCAGTTCTTCTGCTTCCGCATTGTTATCTCTTTCTTCTTCAAGTTTTTGCTCAAGCGCCCGTAATTCAGCCAATTCTTTATAAATATCATTTTCTCCATCAAGTCTATTAAGAAGCTTATAGATTTCATCAGCATCCACTCCGTTAAGATCTACACTTTTTACAAACTCCACTCCATATTTTGAAAATTTTGCAATACTTTTTAAACATAGCTCATAAGATTCACTGTTTTGCCTTGGATGGTCAAGTAAATCTTCAACTCTTTCAAAAGACACTCCCCTCGCTAAAGATTTCATAGTATTTAAAACATCTTGCACCACGGTAAAGTTTTTATAATTATTCTTGACAAAATCAATCCACTTTATATATCTCTCTGGGTAAACATATTTCAACCCCTCTTCAATATAATAATCAAGTAATTCTCGGTCTGGATCTTCTTCTGCTTTTTCTTTATTCTCTTGCTCTATGCGCTCCAGCTCTCTCATTTGTTCAAATGACATATTTATCCAAACTTGCTTAAGAAAACGCGTCCCCTTTTTTGAAAACTTGGCGATTTGCCACAAACAATAACCATAAGAAGACTCTGATAGGGGTGCTTGCTTCAAAATCTTTTCTGCCAAAACAAAAGAATCTCCGTCAGACAAAGCTTTCATGGTTTCAGCTATACATTTTAAAAGGTCATAATATTGGATATTTTCAACAATCATATCCAGCCATTCTTTAAATCTTCCAGGATATGCCATTTCAAATCCATCTTTAACAAATTGTGGAATAAGAAGCATGCTTGCTTCCGTTCTCTTCTTTTTTATAGCCTCTTTGCTTTCGATAATAACCATTAATAAAACATCCTTATAACATAAATATTATACACTAAAAAATATTTTATATCAACTATTTTTTCTTACTCTCAGTACGACAAACTAATTCAATGAAAAAAACGAGCACTCCTGCTCGCTTTTCTTCTATTTTTATAAGCCTTATTCGTTTTCACTTTCACTCTCTTGTTTATTGTTTGCTTCTTTTTCTTCAAGCTTTCTAAGTCTCTCAAGTTCTTTTAAAACTTCATTTTCCTTTTCAATATTATCAAGATATTTTTGTATTTCTTCCGACCTTGTGTATAGAGGATGTCTTGTTCTTGCAAAACCAACTCCACGCTTAGCAAACTTTGCTACTTTCCATAAACAAAAACTGTATGAAGAACCTGATTGATCTGGATTTGATAGAATGTTATCTGCTTTTTCAAACGAATCTCCTTTGTCAAGTGATTGCATTGTTTCGACAACATATTTGATTATACTTTCTCCAATCCCTTCTTTATTGCTGTCCACAAAACTTACCCAATCTCTATATCTCTCTGGATACACCATTTTTAACCCATTTAATACATAGTCTGAAATTCTTTTTTGTTTCTCAGAAGGTTTTATTTGCTCAGCATTTTCTTTTTCAATTTCTTTTAAGGTTTCTTTGTTCTCCTCATCTCTAAGATAGAAACCTCCAACTTCTCGAACAAAATCCGCTCCATTTTTTGCAAATCCAGCCACTTGCCACAAGCAAAAGCCATAGGATGCTCCAGATTGATTTGGATTATCTAAAATTTTATTAGCTTCTTCAAACGAAGCACCTTTGTCAAGTGCTTTTATTGTTTCAAACACACATTCAACCAAATCAAATGATTCACTGTTTTTGGTTACAAAACTAGCCCACTCTAAATATCGATTTGGTGGAACGATTTTGAAGCCTTCCTCAATAAATTTTATAGTATTCTTAGCTGCTTTTTCTTTGTTTTTAATTTTATATTTTTCTAATAAACTCATAAACATCTCCTCAACTTATTTTTATTATACAACAAAGCAAATCCTTTTTCAATATTATTTTTCATTTTTATTTTTTTTCTGCTTGTTTTCCTCTCTCCCCCTCTTGCTTTTTTACGCAAAATATGCTATACTATAATAGTCGGGCGTAGAATACGCTTTGCTTAGAATGAATAATTTAGCCAAATTTGATAGGTGTTGCATTTAAAATTCTAGTTTATTTTATATCATATTTGGTTGGCAAAGTGTCACAAAGTCTTGACCATCTTACTTTTGTAAGAAATCTAAGTCATATGCTCTTATTTACTATGTGGAATCATTGTTTATAAAGTCATGGCAAACTGAAAAAACAACGATTAGTCTATGATAATAAGGTCCAAAAACATATGGCGATGAGGGGTTTATTTTTTTATTTATCATGATTAATGTCAACTTTATAATTGCACAAGTGTTGGGCATAGTGGCGACATTAATACTGTGTATCTCTTACAATGTAAAGAGCAAAAAGGCATTCCTTTTAATAAGTTTGCTTGGAGATGTAGTCTATGGCTTAGGATTCATTTTTGTTGGGTCGCTAAGTGCGGGACTTATCACATTAACCTCATGTATTCAAACGCTTTTTACTTTGTATTACGAAAAAAGCAAAAAAAGACTCCTATTTATATTGCTTTTGCATTCATCATAGTTTTCATTTTTGAAGGCATCTACACCATGTCAAGTTATTGGGATATCATTCCAATACTGACTTACATTTGGTTTACAATGGTGCTTCGCATGGATAATGTAAAATCAATAAAAATAATGTATATCTTTCCAAACATATTGCTCACAATTTATGACATTATTATTATGGCATATGCCAGTGCTTTCCAAGACGGATTTGAGGCCATCTATTCAATCGCTATCATCGTGTTTGAATGGAGAACTAGAATTAAGAAGCTTAAAACAAATCCTATTAAAAATGCAACACATATAAAATTACAAAAAGGTTTTTCTCATTTTAATGGCAAAAAATTAAAACAAAGAATCTTGAGTAATATAAAGTCTTTCAATAATGATGTCAAAGAGAGATTGGTTACAATAAGTGCAAAAGATTTGCAACCACCTTCAATGAAGAAATGTTGCCACGCTTAACACTGTAAAAAAGGATGCCATAAAAGCATCCTTTTTTATTTGTTATAAAATTTAATGTTGGCGTTTTTTATTTTAATTATCAAATATTTTTATTTAGGTTGTTGATTGTTTCTCTTTTGAGCGTTGCTTATTTTTATTTTGACTTTTGATTATTCTTTCGCCTTCCACTTGTTTTTTAGCTCACCATTTCGACGAAAAGCCAACAAAAAAAGATTGCTTAACTCCTATTATGGCAAGTAAGCAATCTTTTATAAATTAAGTTATTTTTTAATTTCAATCAAATATGCTGTTGGCACATCTTCAACTTTCACTTTATCAGAAATTTCAACACCAGCGATTGCAAAAACTTCATTTTCGCTTGCAAGCACAGGCAAGCTGTCACGCAATCTCAAAGGTATTTTTTTATCAATGAGAAAAGATTTAAGTTTTTTTGTCCCTCCTCCAAACTTTGTAAACATATCTCCGTCTTGTCTAAATCTCCAAACAGCATCCTTTGGAACCTTTCTGTAATCAAGAAGAATTTGTCCTTCTTCTATATTGAAATCTTTTACCCTTTTTACAACAAGTTTGCTTCCATTTGGAAGGTCAAATTCGCCACATTTGAAAGGTGCTTCAAATTCCACTTTATCTTCATGGCGATTGTAGATTGTCAAATAATCATATTCTTTCACAGCGATGGCTTCAAAAGGCAAATACATTCTCTTGCCATTGTCAACAGAAAGAGCCAATTTCTTGATAGCATCAATATGTCTTTTTTCAATATCTTGATTGATACCTATAGATTTGACTGCTTTGAATATAATTCTTGAAACAAGTGCATTATCATACAAGAAATAAGATGTTGGAATGCGTGCCACTTTATCCTCTGTGATGATTGCCTCTGCATAGATTTGTTTGTTGATAAATTCATCATCATCTTTGATTGCTTCGCCTAAATTTGCTATCGCTTGCACTGCATTAGGCCAACGCGCCAAAATGTCTTTCATAATCACATTACGCACATAATTTCTGCTGTACGAGGTATCTTCATTGGTTTCATCTTCGCAATAATCCAAGTGATTTTCATCAAGATATTGATAAATATCCTCTTTTGTAGTGTTTAAGAATGGACGAACATAAATTTTATCACTTATCGCGCTCATCCCTTTTGCTCCTGCCACTCCAGAGCCTCTGAAAATGTGCATTAATATTGTTTCTGCCTGGTCAAGCATGTGATGAGCAAGTGCTATTTTATCTATCAATCCTTTTTTAATCAAAGACTTAAACACTCCATATCTTGCATCTCTTGCTGCGGTTTCTAAACTGATTTTTTTCTCGCGTGCAATTTTTGGAGCGTCAACTCTGAATTTATAAAATCTTATTCCAAGTTCCTTTGCTTTTTCTTTCACAAAATCAGCATCAATATAGCTGTTTTCTCTTATTTGGTGATCAACATGAATAGCCACAACTTCAATATCAAATTTTTCTTGATTCTTCGCAAGATAATGAAGCAGTGCCATGCTGTCACTTCCACCACTGCATCCGACACCTATGATTTCACCGCTTTTGAATAATTTGTTTTTTTCAATAAATTCTTCACAATCCAACATAAAAACCCCTTAAAATTTTATTTATTTATTTTTTAATATTATACATTAAATCTATATCAAGTGCAATATCTTAATTAAATATTTTGAAATAATTATAAAAAAATATTTGTTTTTTAATATTTTTTTGCATTTTTTGTCATTTTTTTATTAATTATCATTTTTTATCTTAAATAAAAAAGAGGTTGAATTTTTCAATCTCTTTTTTTGTGATGTTAAAATATTTTTACGACAATACAAGTCATGTCATCGACAGCATATCCATTGTTGTTTGCGAATGCCTTTTCTAAAACCGCATCCGCAAATTCTTGAGGGTTTGCTGTTTTTATTGTAAGCAAAAAGTCTTTCATTTCGCTGTCACTCCCAAAGGTGTCATTGATGCCATCTGAGCAGATGACAACCATATCTTTTTCGTTTAAAACAATTTTCTTTGTCAAAGCTTTGGCATCTTGCAAAACACCTATTGGCAGAGCCCCACTTTCGACAATCTTGCATTCATCTATTCCTCTTATATACGAAGACGCGCTTCCCATCTTGACAAAATCAGCTATTCCATTTTTCAAATCTATCACGCAAACATCTATTGTTGAAAACATATCATCTTTTTCGAGATTTAACAGTTTGTTGACAGAAGACAGGATAATATCATTGTCAAAACCAGCCTTATAAAAGTTTTCCACCAAGCCAACTGCCGTTTGCGATTTTTCTCCAGCCTTTTCCCCGCTGCCCATTCCATCACAAATTGCAAACATAAATTTATCTCCATCCAGCCTTTCAATACTGTGACTATCACCTGAAATTGTGCCATTGCTTCTTGGTTTGCAAGAAAGTCCAAACACGCAGTCAAACATAGGTGCACTTTTTAAATTCACATTGACAAGTCCAGCTTTTTCTGTTGGATAAACATCGTTTATCACCATCTTCCCACCGCAAATTTTTGTCACGACTTGCTGAAGCTTGAGTTTGTTTACATCCTCTTCTCTGACTATAACCGAAGCCAAAGTCGTTCTATTCCCCTTTTCATAAACCACAGCATCCGTGCAGATTATATTGTTGACAGCAAGTTCATCTATAAGTTTGCTTTCTCTTGTGCTGTCAAAAGAAACCATTGTGTCCACTTCGCTTGCAAGTGTTTTCATAAGTCCTGCCATACCGCTGAGTTGGTCCGCAATCAAAAGCTTGCTTGTATCCACATTGCCCACTAACCTTGAATATGATTTATATTGATTTGTCAAAGTGTTGATTTCATTTATCAAATAATTGGCCTTTCCGCATCTTGAAGAAAGATAGCTTGGAAGGTCAAGCAATGTTATCTTCCCTCGTTCATATGCTATTGTAATAAGTTCTTTGAAAATCTTTTTTGTGTCTTCCCCAAAAGTCCTGTGGCAATGTTTATTTTCACTGCAACCTTTGCAAATTGTATCCTTTATCTCTTCATAGAGCATATCTTTGGCTTCTTCTTCGCTCATCTCTTTTTTTATAAGCTTTCGAAAGACCTCATCCATATCACAAAAGACCTCTGCCAAATTCCCTAGCCTTCTTTGCAAAACTTCTCGATTTCGATTTACAACATTTTTGATTGCCAACCTTTCATTGTTTGTTGAAAGCAAGATAGAGATGTTTTTAAACATTTTTTTAGGGATACATATAAAGATGAGGGCGCTCAAAATTATAGGTATAAAATCTATCACTCCAAATGTGTAGTACAAATTGAAATAATATCCAATCAAAAACTCACTTGCAACCAAAGCCAGCGCAGGAAAGATTTTGTTTTGCATTCTAAAAATAGAAACAGCCAAAGCATAGATTACAAAAGGTGCTATGTATATAGGATTGTTTGATGGAAGCATGCTTCCTATTCCCATAACCGAAGCAAAAACAAGAGTATAAGAAACATTTGATGTGAAAGAAATTGTCAAAATTAAAAATGAAACAAAAAGTTTTAAAATAGAAAAGCCATAAATATCACAGCTCACAAGCCCCGAACTTATAGCCATCAAAACGATGCTTCCGCAAACTATTTCACTCACAGTCAATTTGTATGCAAATCCGCGAATGATGATTGGCTCAAAAATAGTGACGCAAACAAATAAAAACATAAGTCCAAAAATCAAATTGCTTATGATATAAATTATATTGACATCACCAAGCACCGCAAAGATTATGTAAGCGATTTGAGATAAAAATGTATAAATAAAAAGTTCATATTTTTTCAATGGTTTCTTGATGACAACATGTATATAATAAGGGATAACCAAAGCAAGAATTGTGACAATACATATTATAATATCTTCAAAGCTGTGATTATTGATTACAAAACCTACAAAATAAGCTGGAGATATAATCCACACCTTTTGATTTGCCCAAGCAAGAGCAAACAGCATTGGAAAAGCAAAAGGCATAATTTCTGTAAGCAAACTTGCCCTTGATAAAACAAAAAAAAGCAAAGTAAATGAAAGAAACAAAATGATTGCATTTAACTTATTTTTCATAACATCTCCACTCTTTTTATTATAAAATACATATTTTAAATATGCTAAATTTAACTTGTCTTATCTTGTCAATCTTTGATATATTTTGTTACAAACTTCTTTATAAAAAAAATATATTTATGATATAATTTATTAAGGAGAAAACTATGGATGATAAACAAATTATACGTTTAACAAAAAAACTTGTTAAAATCGTAAAAGCATCAAGCAAAATTTATATGGGCAAAAATTTCCAAGAGCAATATGATAAACACAAATTTGACAATGATGATGTAACAAATCTTGATATTGAAACCCAAGCTTTTATAAAAGAAAAAGTTTTTCAAATCTTTCATGACTGTAATTTTATTGGAGAAGAAGAACAGCAAAAAAGCAACAGTTCTATCAGTATAATTGTGGACCCAATAGATGGGACTTTCAATTTTAAACATAATATAAAAAATTTTGGAACACAGGTTTGTGTACTTGAAAAAAATTCACCTATAATTTCAGTACTTTATCTTCCAAACGAAAACAAAGTTTATTATGCAAATAAATTCGGAGCTTTTGAAAATGGTAAAAGAATATTTGTATCAAATTGCAATGATATAAATTCTTCAGTCGTAGAACTTGGAGACTTCAATCCTAACTTTATCAAAACACAACAACAATACATGAATATTTTGTCAAAAAATTTTAAAAGAGTTCGTATAAATGGAAGCTCTTGCGTAGATAGTTGCCTGCTTGCAAGAGGCAGCGTCGATTTATATATAATTTACACTAAAAACCCTTGGGATCTCCTCCCAGGGAAGTACTTGATTGAGCAGGCTGGCGGAGTCGCAAAAGCAAACAAACAAAATAATACCATAATTATGGGAAATAAAAAAATAGTAGATAAAGCAATTGAATTGCTAAATTTTGAATAAAAAAATAGCTTAAATTTCAATAATTATTAAAATAAACTGCACAAAAATTTTTGACCAAATAAATTTTTATTAATATTTTAAAATACATTATAAATTACAAAAAAAAGAGGGTTAGCCCTCTTTTTCTTGTCTTAATTCTTCTTTGCTTTTGAAAAGCTTTACTCTTTCTGTAAACAATTCCTTTTCTCCACTATCGCTATATTCGAAATACTTGACTCTTCCCTTGCAATGTTCTTTTATTAGCTTCTCGCAATTTTCAATGCAATAGTCAAGTCCTTCAACCCTTACATTATATTTTTTTATAAAGTACAGCACATCATCAGTCACTTCTAAGAAAAGGTCATTTTTCAAGGTTGGATATTCCAACTCAAGGAAGTGTGAAACAATAAATATGCTCATTAAATTTGTTGTTGGTCTGTAGCAAACTTGAGTTGTAAATCTGACTTCATTATATTTTATAACAGTATCCTCTAAAAGAGAGCTTCCTTTGGCATATTCAAAATAATCTTTCTTATTTTTCTTCTTTTTAGTAGTCTGCTCCTCTTCTTCATCTGTTTTTCGCATGGCATTTCTTAAATTTTCTTTAAATTCTTGAAGCTGCAAATCATTGAGTTTGCCCATGCTTTTCACGCTTTCATATATAACTTCAACACCATATTCTTGTTTATAGTGCAACCCTTCTTCTTCCATGTTGAAACACAACATGTTTCCATAGTCCATAACAAGACTTGAACGCTCTTCCTCGTTCTTTTGAGAAAAGTCGTATGAAAAATATTTTACAAACTCCTTGCTCTCTTTTGCTTTCAGTTTTGGCATAATCAACAAGTAACTAATTATCATAGCAAGCATAACTGCTAAAAAGATTCCAAGTATAACATAGAACGCGGTGTTATAAATATCTCCAACCAAATATACAAGCAAGACTATCGACAAAATACTTTCAGTAAGTCCAGCCCAACCAAAACCTTTCAAATAAGGTGCATATATTTTAGAAGGATTCCTTGGAAGCTGATTGATAAGTTTAAATACATCCCCTCTTATATATTCCCTAGCTCTAGGAATCATTGCAAAGAATGCTACTGCGCAAACCAAAAATAACCCAGCAAGAACACTTGTTGCAATTAAGTTTGCAAGACTATCTTGCAAAATCAAATCTATACTTTCTTTTTGGTCAAGGTTATATACCGCACTTTCAATACCAACCAAAGACTCCCCTGACACACTTGTGCTTAAAACATATAATGTGGCCTGTTGTCCTTGCAATAAAGCAATTTCTTCATCTTCTATATGTTTTCCCACCACACTTTGTATATAATAATATTTTCCGTCAAGCTTTATTTTATAACTATTGCTTTCGTCTTTTGCAACCTCTTCAACCTGACCTTGGACAGCTTCAATGTTTTCTATCTTTGTTTGGCTTCGATCTACACCAGCAACAATCACAACCATCAACATAAGGATAAATACAACCAACATCAATACCCCTGCGTATTTTAGCCCTTTTTTACTTTGATTGTTTACAACATGAACATTCCTCATTTTTCTTCCTTCGCTTTATCTATAAAATTTTCTATAATTTCTAATGTTTTGTTAAGGTCTATATTATCTATCACTAAATCATAATATTTTTTGTATTCTCGCTCAAGCTCCCCTCGTGAAAGACGCACTTCAATTCTTTCATCACTTTCACCGCGTTCCTTTAAGCGTCTTCTTAGTTCTTCATCTGGCGCATCGAGGAAGATAGACAAAACTTTAACCTTTCCATTTAGATATTTTTTTATATTTAAACTTCCTTTTACATCTATATCTCGAATATAGTCGTTTTCTTTATCCTCTATAACTATATCAAACGCCTTCTTTAATGTTCCATAATATTCGCCATGCACCTTTTCGTGCTCAATAAATTGCCCTTCTTTGATATAATTTTCAAATTCTGCCACAGTCAAATAGTTATAAGTCTGAAATTCAGAATCGCTTTCTCTTGGAGCTCTTGTTGTACAAGATGATTTCAATAAAACTTTTAAATTGTTTCTTCTTTTTATCAACTGCTGAATAACAGTATTTTTCCCACTGGCTGAAATGCCTGAAATGATAATAAACATAAACGCCCCTGCCTTCTATTAAATTAAAAAAAATGATTGAACAGCAAAATTACATGGTTTTAAAAATTCCATAAATTTTGTATTTTTCTCTTCTATAAAAGGATAACAAAATCTTGATTAAAAGTAAATAAAAAGAGCAAAATTATTTAATTTCGCTCTCGTTCTCTAAATTTTTTGTTTGTTTTCTTTCATCAGCATTTTTTCTGCATAGATAAAAATAGCAAAGGCAAGCAAGAACTCTGCTGGATAATAAAGTGCAAGACAAATTATCCCTACAACTGGCAAACCTCCAAAGACATTGAGAAGAAGCATTAAGTCACTTAGGAAAAACATTATGCTTCCAATCATTATAATTATATTTAACAAGCTTCTATTCTTTGCAACATTTGCTATTGCCTTTCCAACCATAAGGGATATAATAAGCGCATAAATCACGCATACGATTTCCATTCCCACTCCGCCATATTCAAAGAAAGGCGCTAAGACCATAAATAGAAGTGATGGAACAAATATAACTCCCCCATAAATCAAGTCTTTATAACTAAATTTTTCAAGCATACCATAAGAAATAAAAAACATAACATGCCCTATTGCAAAGATAACAGCTCCAGTGATGAAATGCACTTCAAGTATAACATCACCAAGCATAGCAAAAACAAGCCCCACAAACTGCATGATTGGATATTTTAAATTTACTTTTTGTTTTATCGCATAAACAAGGTTAATAAATCCAATCAAGACAAAAATTGTGCTTGTTATACTTTTGATGGTTATCCCACCAATGACAATATAAACCACATCCATGGCAAACAATGCCAGCATCAGTATTAAGTTTGAAATTCCAATAACTTTTTTCATAATTTCTCCTAAACTTTAGATTAAGCAAAAGTGGCTAAACTTCCATAACTAGCTTTTTTGCAAAATCTGTTAAACTTTTCTTTTTATAATTGACAATATTTTTCTTCTTGCCTATAATAATTTCGAGGTGCAAATATGATTCATTCAACTGCTGGAGGGAAACTTAAAGACTATAATTATTATGACTATGCCAAAGTTGTTATGCTTGAAGGAGAAAAAGCGGACAGCATTCTTTGGTTTATTTCACCATTCCCTGAATTAAAGGTTGATGATGTCGTTTTAGTTTCAAGCAGATTTTCAATCAATGGCGAAAAGGCAAAGGTCTTGAAAGTTGATAAAAATGTGTCTGAGCAAAACTTCCCTATCCCTGCAAAAAGAATGCAAAGAATATTAAAAATATTATAAACAAGTTTCGCTACTATGGTTTTGCTTCGCTTGATTCAACTTCAAAAAACATAAACAATATGATGTCAAACCTTTATTGGCAAAGATTTCAAAAGTTCTTATCAACTTTAAGTACTATTCACTTCGTCATATAGAATAGCGCACAAACATCAGTTTCACTTATATGTGATTCCCTCCTCTTTTTGGCGTCTTCCAATGGCGAGCGAAAACAATTTAATTATTATATTATTCCCCAAAAATTGTTTTAAATTTAATTAAATTAATTTTATTTTTTAAATATTTATTTTTTAATTAATTTTAATTTTAAATTATTTTTTTTGTATTTTAAATAATTTATTTTATTTTTTTATTTAATTTATTTATTTAATAAATTATTTCATTATTTTTATGCAAAAGTTGAATTCTTTTGCTTTTTTATTTTAAAAACAATTTTATAATCTTGTATTTGAGTTTGCTGTAAGGTTGATATCTCATAGGAAGGTCTAGCCAATTTTTCTTGTCAACCATGCTTTTATAGTGAGTGAATGTGTCAAACCCTGCTTTGCCATGATACGAACCCATCCCGCTTTGCTTAAGTCCGCCAAATCCAAGTCTTGAGCCAGCGATGTGAATGATTGTGTCATTTATGCAGCCGCCACCAAAATCACAATAGTTCAAAACTTTATCCTGATTTGATTTTGAAGTTGAAAAAATATAGAGTGCAAGAGGTTTTGGATAGTTGTTAATATTTTCAACGGCTTCATCCAAAGAATCAAATGTGACTATAGGCAAGATAGGTCCAAAGATTTCATCTTGCATTGACTCATCGTCAAATGTTGAACTTATAAGAGTAGGCTCTATTTTTAATCTCTCTTCGTCAAACTTCCCGCCAAATATCAAATTGTCTTCCTTAATAAAGCTTTTCATTGTGTTAAACTGCTTCAAGTTTATAAGGCGTGGATAGTCCTTATTTTCGATTGACGAAATTCCATATTGCCTTACTATTTCTTTTTCAATTTCTTTTATCAATTTGTCCTTGATTTTGCTGTGACAATATACATAATCTGGCGCTACGCAAGTTTGTCCGCAATTTAGAAATTTTCCAAAAACAATTCGGCGTGCAGCCAAACTCATATTAGCTGTTTCATCAACAATGCACGGACACTTGCCGCCCAGTTCCAATGTCACAGGAGTGAAGTTCTCTGCAGCCTTTTGCATAACAATCTTCCCAACTCTTGTGCTTCCTGTATAAAAAATGTAATCAAAATCTTGCTCTAAGAGGAAACTGCACTCTTCTTTTCCACCCTCGACAACTTCAACATGCCCTCTTTCAAAAGTTTCGTTGATTATCTCTGCCACAACTTTGCTTGTGTAAGGAGAAATTTCGCTAGGTTTCAACAAAACGCTGTTTCCTGCAGCGACAGCATCAATGATAGGCTCAATAGCCAACATAAAAGGATAATTCCAAGGGCTTATGACAAGCACACATCCATAAGGACATGGCATTTGAAAACTTTTTGCGTGGAATTGCGACAAAGGAGTGACAACCTTTTTTATCTTTGAAAACTTTCGGCAATGTTTTATCATATAAGAAATTTCGTTGAGAACAAGGCCAATTTCTGTCATATAGCTTTCCACTTCACTTTTATTCAAATCTTTATGCAAAGCTTCTGTTATCTTTCCTATGTTGAGTTTTATATTTTGATACAATTTTTTAAGACTTTGTTTTCTGTCTTTAACTCTAAGCATTCTTTTTTCTTTCTGAAATTTTTTCATCAAGCCTATCTTTTCAAGTATTAATTTCTCATCCATTTTTCGCCTCTTCGTAAATTTTTTCAAGCTGCTTTGCTGTCCATAAAACAGGCACTGGATAAAGTGGGTTTGCTTCTTTCTCAGCTGTCCTTGCAAGCTCTTTTATGTCGCCCTCATCTATAGCTGGAATTCTCTTATCAATTCCCATTTCTTTATTCATTGCTTCAATTTTTTCAATAAAAATCTTGCTTGCCACTTCTTTAGAACAACCTTTATCGCAAAGTCCTACAGCCTTGCACAGCTTTAAAAGTTTTTTATAAATTTTCTTTCCATATTTCTTCAAAACAATTGGCAATAAAATAGCATTTGCTTCTCCGTGAGGTATGTTATATTTCCCTCCCAATGAATGCGCAACAGCATGCACATATCCAACATAAGACTTTGTGAATGCAAGACCTGCCAAATAAGAAGCCTTAAGCATGTTTGCTCTTGCAGTTAAATCATTGCCATTGTGATAAGCAACCAAAAGATTGTCGAAAATAAGTTTTATTGCATCTATTGAATTTTTGCGAGTTTCTTTTGTTGTGCTTTTGCCAATATAAGCCTCAACAGCATGAGTCAAAGCATCCATTCCTGTGGTGGCTGTCAGTTTTGGAGGTAGTCCTGTTGTCAACTTCGCTTCAAGAAGTGCATACTTTGGAATCAATGGAAAATCATTAATTGCGTATTTATGCCTTGTTTCGCTGTCGGTTATAACACTGGCAATCGTTGTTTCACTTCCTGTCCCTGCAGTTGTTGGGACTGCAATCAATAAAGGAAGGCTCTTTCTAACTTTCAAAATTCCTTTCATCTGCGAAAGTGTCTTATTTGGTCTTGCCACTCTTGCACCAATGGCTTTTGCACAGTCCATTGAAGAACCGCCACCAAAAGCTATCAATACTTGACAACCATTATCTTTAAAGATTTTCAACCCCTCTTCAACATTTTGTGAGGTTGGATTTGCCACCGTTTTATCATAAATAAAAAGCTTGAACCCTGCACCCTTTAATTTGCTTTCTAGTTCCCCTGTCAGCCCAATTTCTTTTATACTTTTGTCTGTGACCAGCAAAACATTCTTAAAGCTGTTTCCCCGTAAAACTTCTATAAGACCATCATAGTCCTTTAAAAGCTCAGGTTGACGATAAGGCAAAAAAGGAATTGCAAACTTAAGGACATGCTGAAAAGTTCTACAATATATTCTTTTAAAAATATTCATATCAACTCCATAAATTATTTTTCAAAATATGCGACACCGACACAGCCAGGTCCTACATGAGTGCCAATAATAGGTCCGATGCTCCCTGATGGTTTAAAATCCAAACCCAAAGTTTGCAAAATCATATCATGGAATTTTTCAGCCTTTTCCTCATCGTTTGAGTGCGCGTAATACATCTCTTTTGTCGTGTCAACATTTGTTATCAATTTAAAGATGTTTTTCATTGCAAGACTGAAACCTACTGCCTTGCCAATCATTTCAACAACTTTATTTTTTACTGTGACAATTGGCTTAATGTTAAGTGCAGTTGCCACCATCCCTTTAGCCAAAGATAACCTTCCGCCCTTAATCAAATATTTGACATTATCAATAACGGCAAAAATTTTAAGCTTATCTCTAAGACGCTCAACTTCTTTTTCAAGTTCATCCAATGTCAACCCTCTCTCAATAAGTTTCAAAGCTTCATAAACAAGTGCCTTGAATGCAAATGAAGCTGTCTGCGAATCCAAACATCTGACATGAGGGCTGTTTATATCTTCACAGGCCATTCTCAAGCTGTTGAATGTGCCAGATATTCCGCTTGACAAACACATTGCAAGCACTTCATCCCCACCATCAATTATTGGCTTTATTGCGTCCATATATTCAACATAATTTATTTGTGTTGTTTTTGGTAAATTTTTGCAGGTTGAAAGTTTTTCATAAAAAGCTTCAGATGTCAAATTAACTCCAACCAAATATTCATCATCATCTATTGTAACTTTCATAGGTATCAAAACAATACCAAGTTTTTCTACTTCTTCAATACTGAGTTCACAAGTGCTGTCTACAACTAATTTAATCATTTTATTTCCTCTTTTTTAAAATCTAAATTTTTGCTTTACTTTTGTTTAACAAAGTGTTACATTTGTAACAGCAAAAATTATAGCATGCACATTATATATGTACAAGTTAAATTTCAAAAAAATATTATAAGTGTGATAAAAGGTGTAAAAATGTATCAGTTTGAAGAAAAAGAGATTCGCAAAAATAAAACAAATATATTTGTCAGAAAATGTATAACAGAAGCTTTGTTTTCACTTCTTGAAAAACATGATTTTGAAGATATCAGCATAACAGACATAATAAAAAAGGCAGGCGTCAGCAGAATGGGTTTTTATCGAAATTATTCAAGCAAAGAAGATGTCATCGAAAAGTTTATTCTTGAAAAATTTATTGAAACAATAAATGAAATAAAAGCAAAGCGACAACTAAATTTCCACATAAATAATATCATGATTACAACTCTTAAAAATTTTCAAAAATTTTCAAACTATATCAAATTATTTTTAGACAAAAATTTAGATGCTCTTCTATACAAATGCTATCACAACGCATATTATTCTCTTTATAACATAAAGAAAAACAATCGGATTCATCAATATTCAAATGAGATGTTTATTGGAGAACTTTTCAATCTTGAAATGTGTTGGCTTAAAAATGGAATGAAAGAAAGCCCAGAAGAGCTGGCAAGAATTTATGGCTATATCATGAAACTTAGAATAAGCACAAATAATTTGACCTAAATTTCAATCTTTTTCAATTATTTTTGACTTTTAAACTAAATAATGCTATTCTATAAAAAAGAGGCAATATATGCAAAATAAAAATTTAAATAATGATTTTATTGAACGCGCAACTTCTGTCAAAGATGGTAAAGTCAACATCCCATTTGTATTCTCAAACGAAAATAATGAAATACATGGGTTTGTGCCGGGCTTTCATATGAGAGATGTTATTTCCAAAACTATAGAAGACTGCGAAAAAATGTTGTATTTAAAAATAAAAGAAGAGGTTTTAAAAAGAATACAAAATAACCAAACCTTTCCATTTTTCCCAGATGACAAACAAATTTATGAAGACTTTGATGATGTAGTAAAAATTATCAGATATGATTTTGAAGTGCCAACATTAAATTGATATATATTTTAATATTCTTTTTAAAATTAAGATATAAGATATATAAAACATATTTGCAGTGTTTAAATTTGATAAACATAAATTTAGAAGAACTTACGCATTTAAGTGCTATACACTTTTATCACAAATTAAAAAACATAAGCTTAGCTTAAAATGCAACCTTGCCCTTCCGATGACAATATTATAAAAAATAAAAGGATGTGAAATTTCCCACATCCTTTTTTATGAAACCTCTCTTTCTTCATCTTCTTTATCAATTCTTCTTCTCTTAGGAGTTCTCTTCCTTTTATTTTTTGCATTTTCTTTATTTTCTTCTTTTGCTAATTTATTTGATTTGTCGATATTTTTAATAAATATGACATTTCCTACAACACATCCATATTCCCCATTGTTTATAAACAAATTTTTAAAATTTGAAGGGAATCGTTTTGTTTCAACATATTCACAACTTGAAGGTATAACATTCATGCCAGTGTTTTCATCATAATATATCATTGATTGCTTTGCACATAGTTTGCTTTCAATTGTATTTAAATCATAAAATTTATCACAATCAACATCTCCATTTATTTCAAAAATAATATTTGAATTTTCATAAGTTTCTTTTAAATATTTATTAATGTCTTCTATTGATAAAGACCTGAGTTTATCAATCTGATTGTCATAAACAAAATCTTCATTATCAAGGTATCCATCAACCAAATCTAAGGGTTCATCTGGCATTATTTTAGTATTTCTATTTTCTCTTTTAATCAGCATTTTTTGGAAGTCTTTATATTCTTGTTCAGACATACCATTGACTACAACATCATTTATTACTTCACCCAAAACATCAATTAATTTATTTAAATGTTTTTTACTTGTTGTTGCATAAATATTTTTTAAAACTAAACCCGCCCCTAAATAAAGTTGGTCAAAATGAGCATCATAGACAAGCCCATTTTCTATACGCAATTTTCTTAACAAACGCCCAGCTAAATCATTAAAAATAAACTCTTCAATTTGTCCATACAATTTAATATCAGGATAAGATTGTTCTACTCTATAAGAAACACCCAATTTTATTGTTTTAACATCGGTAAAAGCTCTAAGGATCATTAAATTATTTTTAGGTAAGAACTCAATTTGCTTTGAATGATATTCTTTAGAGGAATCAGCCTTAAAAACCCCTATAAAACTTTTTTCTACAATTTCTTTAACTTTTTCAAATTCCAAATTACTCACAACCGCTATAACCATATTATTAGAAACAAAATTTTCATCATGAAAATTCTTAAGGACATTTGCATCAATTTTAGAAAGCGACTTTTTAGTTCCTATAAGATTTATTTTATTATATCCTTTTAGAATATGTTTTGATAAAAAATTGTCTTCTTCATTTTCTTCTGAAGTAATCAACATTTCCTGTTCGATGGCTTTTCTTTCTGTATTTATCGATTTTTCATTAAAATTATTATTTTTAAGCAAATGTGAATACAACTTGCAAACTTTGTATAAGTTGTCACTAGGCGTGTCTGCACAAAGCATTATATAATCTTTTGTAGTAAAAGCATTTGAATTAACATCATTACTCTTAAAAAATTTATTCAACTCATTTTCTAATATTTTTTGAGTTTCCTTTACCAGCATATGCTCCAAAAAATGAGCCGTCCCAGCAATATTCCCATCTAAACTCGCTCCGCCCAAAAAACCTACCGCTATTTGCGTAGAATTATCCAAATTATGTTTGTTATATATTAAAGTTTCCCCGTTTGGGAATTTATATATTTTTACTGGATCTGTTATGTTTCCCATTTTCATCCTCATCAATTTTAAAATTATAAACAATATTAAAAAACATTATAATCCCTTTTCATCGTCATAATTATCTCTATCTTTCAAAAACTTGATTTGTTTGTAAAGCTCTTTCCAATTGTCTGGTAAAGCTGGCTCTTGATAATAGGCTTTCATGCTGTGATTGTCCTTGAAATACTCTAGAGTGTTCTTAATTGCTTGATTATGTCCAAATTGCTTAAGCTCAGCCAAATAATGTTTTAAATAAATAATATAATTGACCATAGAAGAGTAAGTCAAACAATCAGGAAATTTTCGATAAAGCGGAGATTGCTTATTATACAAAAATGTATTATTAAAAGAATTTTTATTAGTGTATTGATTTTTAGTGTTTCCAAATCCTGAATTTATATCATCCCAATATTTTCTCATGTAGGGTTCAATATCATTTTCAGTTCTTTTGAGCCTTTCAACCAAGTTGCTGTTTATGGATTTGTTAAGTTCGCTTATCTTTTTTCGTAATTCAATACGCCCAATCAAATCGGCATTAGCTGGGTCTGTAAGATCAACAACCTCTTGCTTAAACTCTTGTTTCCAAAACAAAAACTTAGTTCCTTCCAAAACCTTTTGACAATGCTTTAATGCTTTTAATTCATTTTTTAATATAGCTTTCAATTCCATAAATTTATTATAACACACCAGACTAAATTTGTAAATACAAAAATGAAGTGCTTATTTAAAAATGTCTTTTAACATTACGCTAAAAGACAATTTCCAAAACAATTAATTCTCAATTTTAATTATTATAATCTTTTATTAAATAAAAAAATCACATTTCAAAATACGCTAAAATTCCAGCAAGCAAAGAATAGCAAAACTTCTCACAATATTCCTTTGATTGCAAGTTCTTCTCTTCTTGTGGATTAGAGAGAAAACCACATTCAACCAAAACTGACGGCATTGTTGAATAGTTTAAAACAAAATAATCTCCCACTGAAACATACTGTCTTGCATTGTCAAAACTTTGGCAAAGTGAAGTTTGCACACTTTTTGCCAGATTAAGCCCCTGCTCACTGCCCTTAGCATAGAAAACATAAGCACCATTACTTGAAGGAAGAGGAAAAGCATTCATGTGCAAACTTATCATAATGTCAGCCCCACTGCCATTTATTATACTCTTTCTTCTTTCCATTTCGCTTTTCTTTTTGTTGGTGGCACTCTCATCATAAAGCCCATTCATGTCACTTCTTGTCATGACAACACCTATGCCATAATCTTCACAAAGACTTTGAAGCTCCTTGGCATACATCAAATTAAGCTCGCTTTCAGTGACCCCTGTGTTTTTTCCTATCGCTCCACCATCACGCCCGCCATGCCCTGCATCAATCACAATGGTATATTCTGGCTTAGGCATAGATGAAGTTGTTATTGCCGCCACCGAAATTACACTTGCAAGAGTTATTAAAACACTTAATATAATCACAATAGTTTTCTTTTTAATCGTCAAAAATCTCATAAAGTATTTTATTATATGAAATTGTTTTATATAACAAAAACATGGCACTAAATATTGAAAAATACAAAATTTCAATGTTATTCTCTTTTTGTATTAAAATAAAGGGAGATTAAAATGATAAATAATGAACAATTAAATTCGCTTTTCTCTATTACAGAAAATGAAAAAGATTATGAAGAAGAAAAGCGAAAAAAGAAACAAAAACTTGTGAGAAACGAGTTTGAAAAAAGTGGCAAGTATGGGATGCCACTGATCAAAAAACAAAATATAGACTTAGATAAAATAGAATTATTAAATTATCTAAAAACAAAAAATAATGATGAAGAAAATAAAAATAAAACAATTCATTTCTTCACTTATGATTGGAATTTTGAAACAGTCTATGAAAAACCCGAGCAATCACTTGAAAAATTAGACCAATATTATGCTTTGCTTACTCCTGAATTTAGCACATACAAAGATATGCCGCTTGCCAGACAAATTGATAGTGTTTTCAAAAATCGTTGGTGTGGTGCTTTTTGGCAAAAACAAGGTATGCTTGTAATTCCAACAATTTCGTGGGGCTCATATGATTGCTTTGATTTCTTTTGTGATGGAGTTGAAGAGGGCTCGGTAGTGGCAGTATCAACATACACAAGAGAAGACAACAAAAAAGGTTTTATGGAAGGCTATGAAATTATGATGAACAAAATCAAACCAAGTGCAGTTCTCTGCTATGGCACACCATTTAAAGAAATGACAGGAAATATAAAAGCAATTGATCCATACAACCGCGAAGAACTTATCAAAAAAATTGGACTAACTGAGTTCACTAGAAAATATTTAACTGGCGAACTTTATCCAGAAATATAGGAGCGAATTATGGAAGATTTAAAACTAACTATAAATATGCTCCCAAAAGGTGCTTGGAATAATGATTTTAGTAAGACACTGTCTAAAAAAGATTGGGATAAACTACGCGAATTTGCACTTAAAAGAGCAAAAGGTAAATGTGAGATATGTGATCATGAAACCGCTGACCTTGATGTTCACGAAGAGTGGGATTTTAATATTGAAAAGAAAACGCAAACTTTAAAACAAATTATTGCAATTTGTTCAAAGTGTCATGGAGTTAAACATTTCAAAAACTCGGTTAGACTTGGCTTTGGCGAAGCAGCTCAAGAGCATTTTATGAAAGTTAATGATGCTTCAGAAATGGAATTTGCAAATCATCTCAATAAGTCTTTGCTTGAATACAATGAAAGAAATTCAGTATATCGCTGGAAGATAGTTGCGGATTTGGAAAAATTTGGCGGAAGCAGAATTGAAATAAAACAAAACAATATTCCCCTAATAAAAAATCCGTATAAGAATGTAGAATGGGACAAACTTTCTTTTAATGATATGAAAAATTTGTTTCAAATTAAAAGAAATGAAAACTTGATAGGCTCTCCAAAAATTGTATCTATTAATGAAGATAATTATCAAGGAATCATTCAAATAAAAACATTATTTGCTGACAGGATTGAATGGTATTTAGATGAGAAAAAGATAAAAACGAAGTATAACACCGCTGGACTATTCACAACCGAACTGAAAGTAAAAAATTTAATCGGCAAATACTTAAAATTCAAACTTATTGGCATAGGTGGAGAAACAATCTCAAAAAGCTTTGAATTATTGCCACAGGAGGTGCTATAATGGGAATGTGTAAACCTAGTGGCGGAATTAAGCAAGCATACGGGCCTTATAAACACTCTTTGAAAAAAGATGGAACTCCAAACTCAAGATTAGATTATTATGACGAAAATACAAAAAAATTACTTCAACAACGATGGTATGGTCCTGATGGTTTGGCTATTTGGGATAGAGATTGGGATCATAGCAATCCAAAAGGAAATCATAAATTCCCTCACGACCATCCATGGGATTGGTCAAAAAATCCCCCAAGACAAGATTTTATGAATGATATAAATAATAGTTATTGTTAAAGGAGTTATTATGGAAAAGAAGATAGAAAAAATAAATAAATTATGCGCATTGTGTGGCAAGACTTATAAAACAAACGAATTAGATTTGTTGCCATGTCCTTATTGTGGATGGTATAATGATATTATGTGCGAAGAAAATCCAGATAAAGTAATTTATCGTAATCTAGTTTCATTTAATAAAGCAAAAATTTTATATAAACAAGGCAAAAAACTAACGCCAACTATTCATGACTTTCTTGAAGCATTTGAATTTTATGGTGAGGTAGAGTTTAAATACAAAGGGTTTTTATGTCAACTAGATAGAAGTAAAGAAAATGGAATTGAATTTGGTTGGAACCCTAATAATATTCAATATTTCAAAGATAAGGAAGATTTTATTAAAAATGCAAAAATTGGAAACGAGTATGTAAGAGAAATCTGGGACAAAGTAGAAGATCCGAGTTATGTATAAAAAATTTAAGCATGTCAATTTGATATGCTTTTTCATTTTGTGTAAGCCATGCGGAGAAACAATCTCAAAAAGCTTTGAATTATTGCCACAGGAGGTGCTATAATGGGAATGTGTAAACCAAGTGGCGGGATATATCCTCAAACTGGAAGAGTCGGATCTTTGCCAAGAATATGGTTGCCAAATACAAGAATAGATTTATATGATGAAAATGGGAGGCTTCTGCAACAGGGTTGGTATGGACCAGATGGTAGAATAATTTGGTATCGCGACTGGTCACATGGCGGTGGTGAACATGAATGGCCCCATGACCATTATGTTAATTGGGGAAATAACAAGAATCCAAGACCGCCTTATATTGGACCTAATGGCGAAAAAACTAATTCAAACTACTGTTAAAAGGAGAGAATATATGAATAATGAAAAAAAATATAGTAAAAAGTGTGAAGTATGCCAAAAAACAATAGATGTTGACATTTATAAACAAGGTAAATGTTCTTACTGCGGTTGGTGGAATTGTTTTTTGAATGAAGAAAACCCTGACATTATCGCAACACCTAACCTAATTTCACTAAATAAAGCGAAAAAGCTTTATAGTGAAGGAAAGCCTTTTGAACCTGATTTAAACGAATTTATGGAAGCATTACATGGTTATAGCGAAATGCAATTTAAGTATAATGGTGTTTATTATGCTGTAGAACTTGTTTTTTATGATAAAAGCGAACCAAAAATCAGTCTTTATAATTCACAAACAAAAGCAATCACCATTTTTATCGATGATGAAGATTTTAAAAATAATGCAAAAGTTGAAGGAAAACTTTTAAAAGATATATGGAATGATACAACTGAAAGAGATTGGCTGCAATAAAAGAATAAAATGAAAAATCAAATATTTTTAATTCTAGGATATGATATAAATGATTCCTATTTTTTACAACAAGAATTCTGCAAACAGGCTTTAAATAATTACTTATCTGGTAACTATAAACTTAAAACATTGGATATAAGAGGACAAAGGTTGGCAATCCCAATAACATTAAATTCACGGTCTTTTTATAGTGGCTGGATGATGTATCCAGAAGGTTTAATAAAAAATACTACACCATTTGGAGGTTGGCTTAAATGAAGAAATATGATTTAGTATATTTAGAAAATAATTCACCATATAGAAAATATGGAATAGAAAAAAAATACTCATGGTATAATTATTGACATTTTTCAAAACCATTGCCAAGTTTTATTTTTTAATCCACATAATCTTGGAGAAGCTACTTTACTATATGTAAATAAAGCTGATATAGATATAGATAAAGAAACACTTCCAGAAAATTTAAAAACTGAGATAGAAAAAAATATAGAAAAAATAAAGTCAAAAGAAAATTTTGTTTTTACATTGCCTAAATTCAAGTTATTTGATAAAGTTGAATTAGTTGTTGAAAAAGAAAAATATTCAAAATTGGGGCTACATAAAGGAGAAATTGGTTGTATTGTAGATGAAATAGTAATAAATAACAGTATTGAAATAGACTTTCCTAATTTAAACGAAAATAGTGAATTTTATGGTGATACATTTTCAATAGATATCGATGACTTAAAAATTATAAAATAAGTATATTAAATTGATATGTTGAATTGTTTTTTTTCAAAACTAAAATACCATACATAAAAAGCCTTGCGGACAAGAAATTGATACCATAAATACAAAAATTTGAAAAATCCTTATCTGTATCCTCATAACCACTGTTGGGATTGGAATAGCAAAGACCTCAATATAAAGGTCCAAATGGCGAAGATACAAACAATTCATATTGTTAAAAGGAGTAAAAATGACAAATAAAAATATATATGATAAAATATTTAAAAAAATGCGATGTTTGTGGAAATAAATATATGGCTGACGTCTATGACCAAGGCGAATGCTCGTATTGTGGATGGTATAATGGCAAAATATATAGTGAATTTCCTGACAATGTTATATTTTCAAACTTAATTTCTCTAAATAAGGCAAAAACATTATATGAAGAGAACAAACCTTTGAAACCCGATTTAAATGATTTCCTTGAAGCATTTGAACATTATGGTGAAACAGGGTTTGATTATCAAAATGTAGGTTTTTCACTATTTAGAAATGGCGAAAATGGCATTGAATTTAGTCGGGGTCCTGAGCCATATGGCACAATATATTTCAAAGATAAAGAAGATTTTATTAAAAACGCAAAGATAGACAATGAATATGTACGAGATATTTGGGATAAAGTTGAAAATCCTTGTTATTTATAAATAAAAAATTAAAGCATATCAAATTGATATGCTTTTTCTTTTTTATATTGTAAGAACATCATTTCTTTAACTTGACAATTTTTTTATTTTGATTAATAATTTATCTATGAAAACTTTATTAACACTTATGTCATTTATTTTATTAACTTCATCATTCACCCCAAGTCAAACAGTAACATTGATTTCGTCATATTCTTATATATATACGGAGGCATCTTTTGACGAAGATAAAGTGCTTTTAGGCGAAGATGAACAGCCAATCATTTTATATCATGGCGACAAACTGATTGTAGAGCAAGAAAATGGTGATTTTGTGCTTGTCTACAAACAAAATGAACCACAAATTAAAGGATATGTATACAAATATTATCTATCATCAAACTCTTCCCAAGTTGTATACCCCATCTTTAATGGAAAAATCAGAACAAACAATGCTGTCATATATGATATTGACAAAGTCCCTACTGAATATCGTGCAAAAAGTGGACAAGAAGTCTATATATATGGAGGTTTTGATGATGATGAAGACTATACAGCAGTTCAACTTGTCTTAGAAGATGGAAGCCTGTATAATGGTTATGTCTTAACCGCAGACCTTGAGCCAAGAGGCGTAAGCTCACTTCTCATAGTTGGAATAACAATCATTGCAGCATGCGTGACAATAATATTGACAATATTATTTATAAAGAAGAATAAACAAACCAAAAAAGAAAAATAAATGGCACTAAACATTGTATTTGATATATCTCTTTAGTAAAATTTAGCTAAGGAGATTTTTTATGAACAATATACACGACGACATTGAAAAACTTAAAAAAGAACTTTGGTATCTAAACAAGATAACAATTCCAAAACTTCGCAAAGAGATAGAAAACCTTGGAAGTATCAATTTAGACGAAATTGAAAGTACGGTTTCTAAATGCGAACAAGATATAACAAATTTAAGCGGCTTAATTAATACAAACACATCAAACATTTCTGAAATTGATGAAAATATTACAACAATCAATAGCAATATTCAAACGATGCAGTCTAACATAAGCCAAAACAGCACGGATATATCGTCAATCAATAGTTCTCTTTCAGGAATCAATCAAAACATAGATTCTTTAGAAGACAGCATATCAAATGTTTCATCATCTTTATCTTCAAGCATAACTGAAATAAATTACGAGCTTTCACAGCATCAAAGCCAAATAAGCGGAATATCTTCATCTATAACAACCATAACAAACAATATTGGACTTTTGATTAAAAACTATAACACCCTCACTAGCAATGTTGAAGAGCTTGACAGTTCTGTTTCAACATTAGAAACATCCGTAAGTGAAATTGAAGGGAGTGTAACCTCTTTGCAAGGTCGCGCATCATCTGCAGAAACTCAAATTTCTTCATTAAGTACATCTGTTTCAACAAACACACAATCTATTTCAACTCTTAATAGTTCAGTGGAAGAATTAAACAGCGATATAACTGATGCACAAAGCGACATAAGCGGTTTGACAAGTTCAATGACGACTGTAACAAACAGCATTGGGACTCTGCTTTCAAACTATTACTCACTTAACAACACGGTTAATGGTTTGAGTGAACAATGTTCTTCTCATGGAACTGAGATAAATTCTTTGAATCAGCAAGTTGACTCTCTTGAAAGTGATACAAATACTCTCGAAAGCTCTATTTTAACCACAAATCAAAATCTGTCCACACTAACTAGCAAAGTAAACACTTTGGAAGAAGAACTTTCAAATGTCAGTGGCGGGCTGACGACTGAAGTATTTTATGACTCAAACAGCACAGATGAAACTTTAAATTGGGGCTTTGCAGGAGGAATCACTCCTGGAAAATCTGTCAGCAAAGATTTTTCAAAATATACATATTTACGATTCTTTGTAAAAACAGAATCTTATGAAAGACAAATTTATGTAAAACTTACAAACAGGTCAGCTGATGACTTTTGCATTGTGAATGCTGATCCAACCTTAAGCAAACTTTATTTCTTTAAGTTCAACATACCACAAACACTTGATAAACTGCTTGTAACTTTTGGTGCAATCTTTTCATTCAATGCAACAACGGGAACTTTTACAAGAGCAATGAACTATACAAACTTCAAAATTATGAGAATAGAAGGAAGTTATTGATTAAAAAAAATAAAAAAAATAATAAATAAAATATATTATTATAAATAAAAATATAATTAAAACATAATTAAAATAAATAAAAAATAATTATTTTTTTTAATTTTAAATTTATTTTATTTATTTTTTTAATTAAAAATTGTTTTTATTAATAATTTTTGATTTGTTTTATTAATAATTATATTTTTAAATAAAAAACACAGCCATTCAAAGCCAAGGATTTTATCTTTGGCTTTTTTGTTTGCCGTGTTCTATTACCTTCATTTTTATTTTTACATAAGCCCTAGCCAATTGAATCTTTATTTTGCGACTCTGTTGGTTATACACGCAATAAAATGCGTTGCACTTTTCCCCCAAGATTTATTTAATTTTTACGCAAATAAACCTTCAACCTCATAATTTATGTTTAAACTAAGCATTTATTTAGAATTGTGTTTGCATTATCCCTGTTGCGAACCCATAGATAATCAAGAATATAACGAAAGCATACATCAAAAGAGAACATATCCCATTGATTCTTTGCCATGGGTTTCCAACTTTTATATCTTGCAAATTGCTGTTAAAGCCAAAAATAGTTCCTAAAGCATAAGCAATACTTATTATACAAAGCCACGCATTGATTATTTCAAGGTATTTTAACACAATGCCAGCAATGGCAACTAAACACGCCAAGATGCCAAAGATTCGTGCAAGCATCATTTTATTTTTAAGATGTTTTGTGTAATCGTTCATTATATTATTTCTTTCCATATCAACCTTCTTAAATATATTTTAATTTAATTTGACGGCAATGTCAAACATTTTAGAACTGTGGGATAAAGTTTTCACTGGCCGAAGCATAATCTTGCAAATAACCTTCGCTTAGTCCAATTTTTTCAGCATGCGAAAGCACTAATTTGTATTCTAGCGGATAAAGTTTTCTCTGTATAGAACAATTATTGCAAGGAATAAATTGACTCATCAAACTTATAAAAGGATTGGCAATGTTTTCTTTGATAAAATTCAATATTTCAATGCTGTCTTTTGCACAATTTGGAAGCACCAAATGTCTTATCAAAACCCCAGATTGCATAATTCCATTCTTGAAAATATTGGTTTTCTTCATTTCCCTCATCTTCATGATAGCTTTGCTTGCATAATCAAAATAGTCTTTTGCAAGAGAATACTTTTCAGAAAGCTGAGATGAGCAATATTTAAAGTCTGGCATAAAAACATCAACAACACTTGCCAATTTTTCAATCATTTCTAGTTTTTCATAGCCCCCACTGTTCCAAACAATAGGTATTGAAAACTTTTGCCCTTGAAGAGCTGCCAAGATTTGTGAAGAAAAATGTGTCGGCGTAATAAATTCAATACATGTGTATTTTGGTAAATCATAACCTTTTATAAGCTCTAAAAATTCTTCTTTTGAATACTCTTTCCCTTTGCTTTGATGTGATATATCATAATTTTGACAAAACTCACAGCGCAAATTACATCCAGAAAAAAATATAGCCAAAGCCCCTTTTTCTCCGCTTATGCAAGGCTCTTCCCACATGAAATTCTCTATAATTTTGGCAATCTTTATCTTTTCCCCTTCTTGACAAAATCCTTTTTGTTTTTCTCTGTCAACACCACAATTTCTAGGGCAATCATAACATTTCATATAGTTATTATAATAAAATTTTATATTAATTAAAAACTTTTTTTCGCAATTATGATGAAAATAATTTTGAACAAAGCTATCTTTTTTCCCCCATCAACTCTTTTGAAGCAAGGAAGCGATTTCAAAAACAAAAAATAAAAATTCCCTAACCCCATCGCAAAGAAGCGCCGAATTCTCTTGTCAATTTTTTTGCAAACCTTCTTATCAAACCTTCTTTATAAACTTTTTATCTTCTCTTTCAAGCTTCTAAAAATATAAAAATGTAGCATTTTTGCTACATCTATAAAAATCAATCTCATTTGACATATATGATTGTTATACCAGGATTTGCTTTATTCAAATCTTCATCTCCAAAAATAGTCTTATCTTTTTGAAGAATCTCCATTGTTGTTTTATCAAACATGTCCCATTTGTCTCCGCCAAAATAATCTTTTATAAATTTTGATTTTTTCCAAATAAGAAGTTGCCTGCGGAGTTCTACGAGTATAGCCCCACCTCTTCCGTGAGAGCCGTATCCATGCAAAACTTTAATAGCTGTTGTACCCTCTCTTAGTGCGCATTCAATTTCAATCTCAACAACCGCCAAAGCATAATCGACAGAACAATTTTCTTTTTTCAAATCAATTAGTTTAAGCATTAATCCTCCAAGTAAGAGTTTAACACTTTTGAAATTAAAATAAAAGTAATTGCTTAAAATTGTTAAAAAAATGATAGGTTTTTATCTGTTTTTTCCCATAGTTATATACAAAAACATATTAATCAATTATTCTATACAATCATATTTAAGTCTTAAAATAAAAAATTATACATAATGTTTTGTTAACCATCAAACACGCACATCCTTTTGTTATATTTTTTGCTCGCCTCTAAAAAACTTATAATCAACAAACTTTAACATGATTTTTTAATATTGTTTGTATAATATTTTTCTTTTAATCGCTATCAAGACCGTCTTTTGATTTCACCCTTAAGACTGCAAAATCAATGACATAAACAAACTCGACCAAATCCGTTTTCAATCTTATCAACCTTCCATAATCATTTTGTCAGCAATCAAGGCAATAAGCTCGCCATTTGTTGGCTTTTCATTGCTGCTATAAATTTTAAGCCCGAAAAGAGAGTTGATGTTTTCAATTTTCCCTCTATTCCAAGCAACTTCAATCGCATGTCTCATGCCTCTTTCGACTTTAGAAGAACTTGTTTCAAATTTCTCTGCTATTGTTGGATAAAGTCTTTTTGTAATCGACCCAATGATTTCTGGTTCTTCAACAGCAAGCTTTACTGCCTCTCTTAAGAATTGATATCCTTTAATGTGAGCAGGGATTCCAATACTTATAAATATGTTTGAAATCTTTTCATCAAGTTGTTTTTCGCTTTTATCCTCTTCAAGCTTTTCCTTCGGACTTAACAAATCAACAATTCTCTCTTCAAGATTTTCTGGCATAACAGGCTTAACCATAAAATAGCTTGCCCCCTCCTTTATTGCCTTAGACACAAACCCACTATGTGAAAGATTTGATATAAATATGACTTTTGGGGCTTCTTCTTTCAATGATTGTTTGATTTTGTCAAACACCATAAATCCATCCATTCCAGACAACAAAACCTCCAAAATCAAAAAATCTGGTTTTGTGTTCTCAACATCTTGTACAACCTGTTGCCCATCGCTGTTGAACCCTACAACTTGATAATTTTCATTATTTTGAAAATAGCTTAAAAGTGAATTGTCATCTTGAGTATCAGCGAAATAAATTTTTACTTTCTTTTTTCCATTTTCCATAGTTACACTCCTTCAACTTCTCTTAATTTTCTTTAATTTAAGACACTCTAAAGATAACACTTTTTTATCTGATTTTAAAACAATCTAAGTGATAAGAAATGGCGACTTGTGTTGACTTTTGTCGTAATTTGTAAGAAAATGTAAAATAGAGAAAGGTTGACAATTTATATAACAAAATCAATAAAAAACTGACAAATAAATTTGGCGATTTTGATTGTTTCTTATATAAAAATAATATTTATTTTCTTTTTTCTCAATTAAAAATCATATAAAATTCCAGTAAATTTGTCGATAATGTTTGTTTTATTTCTATCCAAATTTGATTAACCCCTATCAAAATATGATTTAAAAAAACAAAGAAAAACCTTTTATAAAGCTTCATTATTTTCAATTAACAAAACAATCTATCAAAAAGCTCAATTGTCCAAAAGAATTCTTCTGCTTATAATCATGGTATTTTTCGATTTTCTCACTCTATTGCGTAATAAAGTTACAAAATTAAACTTACAAAAAATATAAATATTAAAACTTGCATGAAAAAATGAATACGACCATAAATCCCTAACTGCAATACAAAGTGGAAAAACATATATATCAATCACAAAAAATATAAAAACCGCAAAACACACATGATTATAAAAAATACACTAATCGTAAAATAGACATTAATAATAAAATATATATTAATTGAAAAAACACATTAATCATAAAATACACTCAAACCTTTTATGACAATAAAAAAACTCTATGTAAAGATTTCTCTTTCATAGAGTCTTTTTTTTAAGCATTTGCTATATCTTCCATTTTCTTCTTACGGTTGCGTCTTACCAAAAGAACAATCAATAGGATGAGAAGTAGAAGCAAGATAAGTCCACCTACAACTGAAAGAACAATTACAAGTGTCATTGTATCTTGAGTAATGTTTGCATTCTCTGTCACATGCCAGAACAATCCACCAAATGATAATTCTGGGTTTGTATATGTCCTATATAATGTTATATTTGACATCTCATAAGAATCAATAAACATTGTACCATTGAATGGATTTTCTTCCGTTCCGATAGGTTCCCAATATTTTCCATAGAAATCAATATCAGCAACAACTTGATATACAGCATCTGAATATCTAAGCCCATTGTGGCTTAATCCGTTGTTTACAGCATAAGCAACAAATGCCATTTCTGACGCATCTCTAATAATATAAGGGTCGCTTTCAGAACCAGAACCCATAAGTTCTTTTGCTCTATACTCTTCACTTGTCCAAACAAGTCTTGAGAATGTTATTTCAATAGTCAATTCATAAGAAGGATAGTTTAAGATAAAGCTATCATTAATCGCAAGTTGACCGTTTGTAAACAGTCCTGTGATGTCATGTTCAAGGATTCCATCATTTACTATAATTCCACTTACAACATAATTTGTTGAAGCATACACTTTAAGTATAGAAGGACTTCCAAATTGAACATTGAAGTTGCTTCCAACATTTACGATGCTTTGTGCTCCAGTTGAATCTTCAAAGTAAAGGCTTCCAGCTCTTACAACTTCGTTATCATCAACCGCATTTTCAACTTTATAATTGAATGTTATATTTATATCCTCTCTAGTGGCATTGACAAGGATATTCAAATCATATCCAGTTCCATTAAAGATTAAATCTGTAGAGTTGATAATATAGGTGAATGTGTAAGTTGAAGTGTTTGAATTGAATACTCTATTAAATTGAGCACCGATGAATTCAAAATCATAACCCCAACGCTTGATAGCTTCAATCTTTATTTCTTGTCCAACTTTTGCTTGTATAATATTTCCATTGTCAACTTGTTCGTTATCAATATAAACTCCCAAAATATTGTGTACTTGTCCAGCATTTGAAGTATCTATATTTACATTGACAGGTTTTCCTTCGAATACAGCCACAAGATTAAGTGGTGATGTTATGAAGGTGTCAAATGTATAAGTATATCTTCCAGTTGTTGGGTTGTATTCTCCTGTGATTTGCTCGCCTGTTGCAGTGTTTTCCCAGTATAAGAAGTTGTATCCTTCTGCTGGTAATGCTTCAAGTGTAACATATTTTGAAGTGTCAAATGATGAGCCAGTGAGTGCAACACCATCTTGCAATAAGCTTGAAGTTCCAGAACCTGAAACTGTTAAAGTGAACTTAGGATAATATACAGCTTGAATTATGTAATTTCCTTGAGTAAATGACATTTCAAATGATGCGCCTTTTTCTACAGGTTCGCCGCCATCAACTGACACAAGCCAGTACTTAAATTCATAGCCTTCATATTCATAAGCTTGAATTTTTAAAGTAGCACCTGCAGTGATTTCTGCATACCACTTGTTGTCTTGGCTTATCCAGTGAGCAGTTTGGTCAATATTGACAACTATATCTTTGATATTTGCTCCACCAAGATTATCATCAAATCCTTCTGGATTAAAGTCAATTGTGATTGTTGACTTGTCATAAAGCCATGCAGCGTAAATTGTGAATGTTTGAGTATCAGGGTCAAAGTTAGAATTTGTAACATATCCTAAACCATTGTAAGAATAACCTGTTTCTCTCCATTCTTTAAGGACATTTCCTTTTCCGTCAACATATTGAACACCTTGTCCTGCTTGCAATGTGTAATATCCTCCAAGAGTAAATCCAGCTCTTGTTGAGAATACTGTTGCTCTTTCTTCTTCTGTCAAGCTGTCAAGTGAGAAGCTTTCGCCATATACTAAAGCATCAGTCATTCGCACTTGAGTAGATTCATTAACATAGAATACAAGGTCATATACCTTAGGTTCTACATAAATGTAGATTGTTGCATCTGCATTTACATTGCTTATCACAAATGTTGATGTATTTGTGAAACCATTTTGATAAGGATCGCTTTCGCTAACAAAGCCAACATCTATGCTTCCCTCATCAAACTCTTCATCTCCGTAGACTATCTTGTATTTAAGTCTTCCGTTTTCATCTCTCATCAAGTTGTAAGAGAATTGAGAGTTTATTGTCATGTCAACAGTTGCACCTGTAATCGCGTTTACTGTAACAACACTGCTATTGTTTCCGCTTGCGCGTACAAGGAGTGAAGCTGTGTCAACCATAATTCTTCCTGCATATACAACATCAGTCATTCCGTCCAAAGCAAATTGAACATTGATTGTGTTTTCAACAGCAGTAAAGATAGCCAAAATTTCTGTTCCATCTTTGATTCCGCTGAAGCTGAAGATATGAACACCGTTGAAATCAAATTCGCTTATAACAACACCAGAAGTAGTAGTGCTTAAAACAACATTAAATCCGCTTACTGGTTCTGCTACGAAGTAGATTGTGTCATCTGTATGTGAAAGAAGCCTATAGTCGAAGTACATTGTTCCGTCAGCATCGAGATAATAACTATCATCAAGTTTTTCACCTTCTTCGTTTGCTATGTAAACCTTTCCACCAACATCAGTTCCGTAAGTAAGTTGATAGTTAATCTGTACAGCTGCTTGTACATGAACATAAGCATCACTTGCTTTAAATAGAACTTCTATAGATTGGATTGGATCAATAGCTTTTAAGAAAATTGTGATTGTGTTTGTTTCACGATCATATGTATAGTCACTATCCTCTTGAGCCAAAGCTCCGTCTATATTTAGAACATCAAATTCATATCCCTCATCTGGTGTAAGTTTTAACATTATGTTAGTTTCAAGTTTAACTTCATAATCTAAGCTTTGTCCACCATTTATAGTTATACTTTCCGTACCATCTTGATAGAATGCAAATTCACCTCTGTTTCCAGCCTTAAATGTGATAATACCCTTCTTCTCTTTATAAGTTGCAAAGATGTTTATTGTGCCATCAAGTTGAACACTTTCAAGCATAGATTTAAGACCTTCAGTCAATGTGATGCTTGTATTCTCGTTGTAATCAAGGATTGTTCCATTGAATTCCCAACCAGCAAATATGTAGTCATCTCTCAAAGTGTTTGAACCTAAAGCAAGGTCGCTTCCAAATGCCACTGTTTGAGTGGCTTGAGAAGTGATTTCACCAAATTCCTCTTGTCCTTCTTTTACAGAAATTGCAAAATTGTAAGTACGAGGACTTGCTGTGAAGTCAAGAGAGAAACCTTCATTGATTCCGTTGAGAGTTGCTCTCAAACGATAATTTCCGTCAGTTCTTGTGTATGTGCATTCTTGAGATTCAATAAGTTCTTCAATTGAAGAAGTTAAAATTCCGTCTTTATATCCATATTTAAGAACTGCTTCAATTGTCAATGTCTCATCTGTTCTTGCTTGATATACATATCCTGTAACATCAACACTTGCACCATTCATTGAAAGTGAAGAATAATACTGGCTAATATCAGGGATAACAACATCGTTGAGTCCTGCTTTTGCAGCAACAATGATTGTACCTTGATTTGTGAATCCTGTCCAAGTCAATGTCAAAGTCTTGCCGTCATTGCTTAATTCTGTGGTTATTATACCGCTTCCTGACAAACTTGCAGAATTGTCATTAGGATTTGCTTGATTTACAAGGAATTCATAACCTTTAACCGCATTATAGACAATTTTTACTGTGCTTTCAGTGTAAACCAAGAATTCTGTAATATCTTTTGCTTGTTCTTGGTCGTCAATAAGTACTGTAAGGTCTGCAACTTTTGTATTGATAAGTTGAAGTCTGTTTTGTGCGCGTTCTGTAACAATTGTAAGAGTTCCGTCATTAACAAGATTTCTTATTGTAACAGACTTGCTTGCACTGTCTTCTTCATAATCACCATTGAGTGCAGAAGTATTAAATGAGTAACTATAACCTTCACTTGAATTGATTGTGAATGTAATATCAGTTTCACTATAAGTTACATCGAATGTAGAACCTGTTGAAATAGGTCTTCCATCTACATAAACTGTTTGTTTCTCATCAAATTCAACTGTAAGAGCATAGGTATTGTTTTGCCATGTAGCATGAAGTGTTGTCTTCCATACTCCACCTTCATTTTGTCCGATTGTGTGGAATACATCTCCATCTCTATATTCAACGCCATTGTCGTCAGTCCATATTCCAGTTCTTCCTGGCAATACTGCTGTTGGAAGAGTTTCGCTGATTGGGCTTCCATAAATAGCATGGATAGGATTTGTTCCACTTATTGAACCTTGGTCAACTGTGAATGAAATTTCATATTCAACACCTTGCCATTGAGCTTTGATTGTTATTGAACCATCTTCTTCAAGATTTGGAAGTAAGAAATCTACTATTTCTTGAAGTGTTTGGTCAGTTATCATAGTGTCGTCATCGCCGTAGCTATAACCACTATGAGTATAAGTTCCGTCTGTAACAGTGAGTTTTGGTAAGTTGTCAATTGTTACATTTGAAAGGTCTGAATAATTGTATGTGATTTCTGTATCATTCTTATCAGTTTGATTTGTGTATTGTGGAATATTTCTGTCAATATTGATTGTGATTTGGATTTCATACATTGTCACTTCAAATGTTATTGCAGAGCCTACTCCTTTGATTGTTGCAACACCTTCATTTCTTCCAGTGTCATCAAGTGTAGCCTCACTGTAATTTCCAGTCTTAACATTGAATAATCCAATCTTGAAACCTTTATCAGCAACAACACTGATTTGAACATCTGAGAAGTATCTTGCAGTTTGATTATCTGGGTTGTAATAATCTCCTGTTATCTCGAAGCTTGAAATATTGTTTCCAATAACATCAATCTTATAATCCTCAATCTGCCATACCGTATAGATTGTTATAGAAGCATCAACATTTGTATCATCAAAAGCAATATTTCTTAGCAATTCTAAGATGTTGTCAGCTGTGATGTCAGCATAGTTTCCATCCTCACCCATATACTTCCAACCGATTGCTTTATAACCTGTCCTTGTAGGATATGTCATTTGAGCAATAAGTTCGTTAGGGTCAGTTGTGTTAGGATAGCTGAATGTAAACAATGGATTTCTTACATTTGGTGTCAATCCATCTTTTACAAATGCACCGTCTGTAACAAGGTCAGCATGTTCTGTTGTCGCATTAACATTGAATGTGATTGTATATTCATTGATTGAACCACGAATGTCGCCAGTAACATTATAGTTTGCACTATCATCACCTTGGATAACAATAGTCACAACCTTGTTCTTTCCGATATTTGCATTGTCATAGTGACTGTTTTCCATATCTATTGAAACATCATCACCTTCAAAGATGAATCTGTCAAGGTTTGGAGATAATGTATCAGGCAACTTGTCTGTTTCGTCATAGTTCTTAGAAATTTCAACTGAAAGTGCTGATAAGTCTAAGTCAAAACGAGTGATATTGAATATTATTTGATAAGTTGTGAATGTTTCTCCGTTGAATGTGAAGTTGTCTGAAGTAATTGTGAATACAACAGGCACTTGCATAGCTCTCAAGTTGTTTGAACTTGAAAGGTATTCAGGAGATACACTAAAGCTTGAAATGCTTACAAAATTGTTTGCAAGGTCAGATGTCACCCCATCCAAAGTAAGAGTTTGACTTCCAACAAGTGTAAGCAAATCTTTAATTGCAGTATTTGAAGAAATTTGACCATAAGTAAAATCTGAAATACCAACAACCAAGTTTACATTGGTTATAGCAAGTTTTGTGATTGTTCCTGTAATGTCAGGGTTTGCTATATAGTAGTTTCCAGCTTTTGCTCCAGTCAATGTCAAACTATTGAAGCCAATATTTGTTCCAACAAGAGGACTGTTGAATTGTCCGCTTAATTTAACATCATCTGAGCCAACCAAGTTTCCAAATACTACACTTGTTTGAGCTGTAATATCAGTTGTTCTATCAAATACTTTGTTTACAGAAGAGATTACAAGTCCCAATTGAGTGATTTCAACTTGACCTACAACTGAGAATTTTGTGAAGTTTGCGCCATCTTGAGCAGTGACAACAAACTCTCCGTCTTGATAAAGTCCAACATCCAAAGCATTTGGCATTGTGAATAACAAGTTTTTCAAAGCAAGCATGTAAAGCTCTGGAGAAAGTTGTTGATCAGTTCCACTTGCGCTTGTCATTGTCAAGCTTATTGTTGCAACGCTTTGTCCAATTGCAATAGTCCACTTCCCGCTTTCAGCATCATAATTTGTCACGAAAGTTGGGTTTGAGCCATTGTATGTCATAGACAATTTGCTGTCAATCTTTATATTTAAGGTTTCATTTGATGGTGTTATTGAGAAATAGCAACCATTGATTTGAATATTAATGTTGTCATCATTTGAAGATGTTGCACCTGTGAATGAATATGAACCAACAGATTCTCCACTCTCTCTTGTAAGAGTGATTGTTGTGTCTTCTGCAGGGCCTGCGCCATAATCATAGCCACCTTCGCTATAATCAACACTTAAAACAAATCTAAAGTCAGGGTCAACAGTTCCGAATGGTTTTGTTGTCTTATCTGTTGGGATTTCGTTTTGATCAAGAATATAAGTATATTCGAGAATGATTATTTCTTGAGAGAATTCTTTTGCATTAAATACAGTGTCATCAAGTCCTAATGTGATAGTATATCTTCCTGCATTTCTTATCTCTGTGTTGTCCTTTCCACTTAAAGTGAAGTAATATGTTTTTTCATCTTGTTTGTCAAGGACATCTCTTAAACCTACATCGCCAATACCATTTCCAGATATATTGATGCTTATTTTATCAATATAATCTTGATTTGTATAGATGAATTGAGTTCCTGTAACTGTCAATTCGCCAATATCAAGTTTTGTAATAGCAATATTGAAAGTAAGAGTTGTTGATTTTGAAATATAGTTATCCTTGCTTGCTGTGATAATCAAATTATATTCGCCACTTGAAGTTGTGTTTGCAGGCACTTCAAAGTTGGTTTCGCCAGTATAAAGAGCGTCTGCTCCTCTTACCCAAGTGTAAGTGTAAGTTATGTCTGTGGTGTTGATGTTTGAAATTCCATCGACTCCGATAACATCACTTGCCATAATATAGTCAGTCATCGCACCCTTGTCAACTTTGGCAGAGCGAGTAACTGTGTCATTGACTACGCTTGCAGCAGGATTGTCAAGTTCCCAAATAGCAACAATTGTTGTATAAGTTATTCTTGCATTAGCATTTGCAGAAATAGTATTTCCATTTGCTGTAACAGAAGAGCCAGCTGTATCCCAATTTGAGAATAGGAATCCTGTCCAAGAAGGTTGAGGAACTTCTACAGAAGAGCCAAGTTGAACATAAGCAACATCGGCTGCCGCATTCTTATCACCATAGTTGAGCACAACAGCTTTATAATCAGTCACAACAGGATAATAATTTGATGCACCTGTGAATGTATTTGTAATTCTTCTACTTCCCTCAGTTTCAAGAACATTCAACATGCCTTTCAAAGTATCAACAGTTGTATCATTTGTCCATGCAAGAACAGCCATAGTTCCATCAATATTGAATGTGAAAGAAATTTCTTTTCCATTTGCCACTTGAATCAAAGGCTTATACGAACCATTTGAAGAAATTGAGAAGATAAGCTCGCCTCCTTCCATATAGTTGAAGTATGATCCAGTGATGTTTTGTGATGTAGACAAATATCTGAATGAAACGACTGTTGTATTTATTGAATTGTAATCTTCAACCTTTTGAGTGTCGAAGTATTTAGCCCCTGTATCAATAACATAGGCATTTGCACTTGCAACAATTTCAAATCCGCCATCTATAACAAATACAAAGTTGCTCTTCTTGTCTAAGTCATCTCTTGTTATAGTTGCGTCAATATCAAATTGTTCGGCAGTTGTATAGTTTCCAACGGCTTCACTTGCTGTGAAGATTGAGTTGATTGTCACTACAAAATTAGAAACAAATTGAGGTTTTGTTACTTGAATAGAAGTAACTTGTTGAGCTTGTCCGTTTTCAAAAGCTTTTTCATTGAATGTCAATGTGATTGGAGTAACCACGATTGTAGCTTGAATATCTTGAACTTCATAGATGTAAAGGTTGCTGTCTGGATCTTTTGTAAGATTGTTGTAGTTTTCAACCTTAAAGTTAGAACCAATTACAGAAAGATAATATTTAACATTATACTTTTCGCTTCTTGCATCATATAAGCCAAGGTCGTCTACGATTTCAACTCTTGAAAGAGCAAGTTCTGTTATTGCTTCGCCTTTAGTGAATTGAAGTGTGCCATAAGCGTTGCTTTCTGTTGCATTGAATGTGCTTGTTCCTGAATAGTAAGACTCAAGGTTTCCACCACTTGTAAGGATGTCACTCTTTGCAATGTTAACTTGAACTTCAGCTGATTTATATGTCACTTTTGTTTCATCTATAGCAAGAGTATCTTGAACCTCAATCACTAAAACAAGTGTTTGATTTAAAAGAGCATCTCTATAGATAAGTGAAAGGTCTGCGCTTTCTTCAATTCTTGAGCCATTCAACATATAGTAAATGTCAAGAACTCTGTCACCATTGGCAAGTATTTGCCCAACGACAACTTGTTCGCTTGATGTCAATGTTGTAATCACTGCATTTGCAATTGTTTGATCTGCACTGTTATATACAAGATCACTTACTGGAGTTACAACTGCAGTAATATAACTGTCATTAGCTTTGTATACAGGTTTTAATGTCAAGCTTCCATCATGTTTATAGATATTGTTTTGTACGAAGCTTCCATTAAATGTCCAACTGCTTCCACTTCTTGTTGCGAATACAGTTCTTCCAGAATACAATGCTTGAATATCATAACCCGAACGGTCAAAAGTCAAAGCCTCAAATTTAGAAAGGATATTTTCATCAAAAGCAACATCAAGTTCTGTTGTGTTGATATTTTCATAACCGCTTTCTTGAATTGTTATCTTGTAATCTTTTGCCTTGATAGCAAGAGTTACAACGACATCTTCTGTGATATTTATAATACTGAATGTATTTCCATTTACTTCGAAGTCAGCATTTGTGTCAGGATTTATGACAACATTTGCTCTATCTACTTCATATCCAGTAGAAAGTGTCAAAGTAAATTCTTTTCTTTGCCCATAGATTGCTTGAAGAACAGTTCCTGAAATATATTCTTGGTCTTCAAAAACAACTTGTTCAACTTTGTCACGGTTTGTGATTCCTTCGTATATGAATGTAACATCATATACATCATTTCTCCAGTTTGCAGTAATCTTCATTGTAAGATCTGCGCTTGGAGCTGTTGTAGAGAACACTTGATTTGCAACATAAGTTTCTCCGTTGTCATTTGTCCAGGTGTAAACCATACCTTCTTCGACAATTTCGTCAAGTTCTGGAAGTGTTGTCATACGGTCGCCATAGATATATGTTCTGATCGCACCATCAGCACCGCTTTCAAATGTTTCATCGCTGACGAATTCGGCATTTTCACTATTCTTATAGAATGTTACTGTATATTCAAGACCTTTCCAGTGTGCATCAAGTGTAAGAGAACTATCCATTGTAGGAATATCTCCTAAAACAGATATGATCATAGCTTGAATCTTATCAATAAAGTCATATCTTGTTTTTTCTGCACCAACAGTCCAATAATCTTGTTCGTATGTTCCTGCGGTGGCGGTGTAAACTGTCACAACCTCTCCGATTGAAACATCTCCCAAGCTTATCTTATATTCAGTATTATTTGCCCCAACTGCTTCATTTACTTGAGAAGCAAATGGAACTTCATAATTTGTAAGAATGCTTACAACGATTTCATCAATAAATACTGTGATATCTAAGTTTCCTTTAGCTTTCAAGCTGAATTGTCCAGTAGTTGCTTGAGTAGCTGTAGTATTTCCTGCAAAGTTTTGATAATTTCCATTTATTGTAAGATTTGTCCACTTATACCAATCATTTCCTACAACATCAAATACAAGATTGTCATTGTAGTGAATGTTGTAGATGTTTCCTTGAGGAGTCAATTTGTTGCCTTCGCTTACGCTGTCTTTATAAACATTGACAATTGCACCATTTCCAACAGTCATGTTTATTGTAAGGGCAGCCTCTGACCAATTTGCAACAAATGTATAACCCTTGAGGTCATCTTGAGTTGGAGGTGTGCCAAGTCTTTCCCAAATATTTGCTCCTTCATTTACACTATCATTCAAAGTCCAGTGAGTGAAATCAAATGTGTTTGCTTGGTCAATAGTAAGTGTAGGAAGATTTGAACCAATAAGTTGAGAGTAAGAGAGCACTCTTTCAGTTGTATTTTCCCAACCTGAGCCTGAAGCAGAAATAGTCAAACCTTGTTCTGGGTTATTGTAATCAATAATAATCTTTATTGAAATTTCTTCGGTTACAATAGTAACTGTCATATCCCCTGTAATTTTAGAGATATTGAATGAACCAACATTTGTTGAATTTACTGTTTGATTAAGTACTCCGTTTTCAGAGCTAAGCTTAACACCTTCAAAAGTGTAGCCTTCATTTGCTGTAACAGAAATATCTTCTGGATTTAATGAAGAATAATAAGTTACAGTCAAACTATCAGCAAGGTCTGGGCTTAAAGATGATTGATTGCGTACGATTGTGATTGTATATTCGTCAATCTGCCATATTGCATCAATTGTTATTCCTGTAGCCTTTCCATCAACTGCATCTTGAAGGAAGTCAGCTTTGTTTGACATTGTGGTTGAAACCTCAACGCCATCATACTTCCAACCAATTTGTTTGTATCCCTTTCTTGTAAGGAAATTTGATTGGTCAAGAAGTTTGTTTATAATGTCGTTGTCAACATTTCCAGTATAAGGAAGAGAGATTGAACCTGTGTTTCCAAATCCTTCGCCATCTTCAACAAATGTGTAATCGTCTGGTTCTGGATTCTTGTTGAATTTAAGTTCAACATTTCCGATGTTACCTTTAACACTGCTGTAATCTATATCATAGTTTGAACTGTCGTCATTGGTTGGGTCGAAGTTCAATAGATTTATCTTCTTTCCGCTTCCAATCAATTCGTTTTCATAAGTACCGCTTACAACTTTGATATAATCGCCACTTAAAATACCATTTGATGTGTAATATCCATTGTTTGCATTTACATTTTGGTTAACAAATGCTTGCAACAAATCAGCATTACCATCATATTCTTTTGTGATTGTTTGAGTTGAATTTGTGATTGTTATTTGTAATTTATTTACATTGAATGTTATTGTGAATGTTTCTTCATAAACTTGCCCCACAGCACCAACACTTTGTGTGAATGTGTAGTTTTTAGAAGAAAGAGTGAATTCAATGGTTCTTTCCCCAACTTTGAGATAATCTCCGTTTGAGTAGTCCCCATTTGTCACAACATAAGAATCAACATTAATATAGATATTGTTTATTGCTCCGCCATTATATGCAAGAGGAATGTTCTTTAAGATAACACTTGCAAGGTCGGAATTTTCTTTGATAAGACCATAAACCACACCATTTGTGCTTGCTGTTGATGTAACAGTAACCTCTTCTTGAGATGGATTTACAAGTGCCTTCATGTCTGGAGCATAAGAAAGGATGTAATTTGCTTCGCTTATGTCATCCAATTTCATGTTGAGAACATTTTGCTCTCCAGCCAAGCTTTCAGAGATTGTTCCGCTTATTGTAATAACATCTCCGTCAACTATATTTGAAACAGCAAGATCAATTCCCTCGTTTTGGATATTGTTTGTCCAAGTGAATGTATTTGTTTGGTCAAATATCTTTGTTATGCTGTTTACTGTGATTGTTCTTTCACTTATCACAACTTTAGCATTTGCAGTATTTACGATTTCAACTCCATTCCAGCCAAGAGCTTTTCCTGCCTCTGTAAGAGAAACAGTAAAACCATACTCTCCTACATTCTTAGAATTGTTGTCAGCCAAAACAAATTGAATATATTCTGCATACTTAACTTTTTCTTCTTCTGGAATTTGTATTACATTAGCTTCGCTTGTGTAGTACATATTAAATGTTTGAGTAACTTCTTCTCCACCAGCAGAAGCAACAATCTTATATTTTCTAAGGACGCTGTCATATTCAATATCATTGATTACAAGAGCATTTCCGTTGTAAACAAAGTTTAATGACCCGTCTAATTCAATTTTAAGATTTGTTGTAGGAACTGTGATTTCAAAGTAAGCTTCATATCCAGTTGTGTCCAAAGTATAGTTTACTTTGTCGGCATCGTCAGCAATAGTTGCAGTTGTCAATCTATATCTGCCAATTGCTTCGCCTGTCTCTCTTTCAAAGTTCAATCTTACATCATCGCTGTTTTCTGTAACATTGATTGTATAAGTGATAGGGTTTGGTTCTTGTGTACCAAATGGTTTTCCTACACTGATTTGAGATTGATATTTTGAAAGTACAATATTGAATTTTTCAATTGAAACTTGAATGCGTCCCTTTCCACTTTCAACTGAGAAGAATTCTTCATATCCAGTTGCAACAGCAATAGAAATGTTGTATGCCCCAGCATTCATAACAGAATTGCCTTCAGCAATAGTTGTTGTCACACCATATTTACCTGTTCCAATGCTCATTAAACTGTTCAATGTAACAGTTTCATTTGTTGCACCATTTTGTCTTACATTGACAAGGATATTGTCTTTTCTATCTTTATTGTTGAATACAAGCGTGTCAGGTGTTGCGTCTTCAATTCCAATTTCATTTGTAGTGATTTCTAATTTTACTTTAAATGGTGTGCTTGCAGTTTGACTGCCTTGAGCAGCATTTGTATAAGTAAGTTTGATTGTAAATGTATATTCTCCTGAGAGTGAAACAGGAAGTCTGTTTGAAGCATCTCCGAGAATAAATTCATTTGAAGTTGATGTAAATGTTCTTCCACCCTCTTTTGCAAGAGTATATTCAAATGTTCCACCAATAAGAGTGGTTATATCTGCAATATCAGAAATAGCCAATACTTGAGTTGTCAAAGAAGCTTTAAAGTCAAATGTTGTTTGTTTTTGAGAAGCAACAACGCTGTTAAGCTTCCATAATGCTGTAATATTTACAGGACTTCCACCATCACTTACAGCAAATGTCCAGTTCCCAACACCTTCTGTCAATGTGATGTCTGCAGAATTATAGCTATAACCATCGAATGAAAGTCCAGCATAATCATGAGTTGGGTTTGTATGAGTATAAGCTGCTTGTGCTGAAACATAAACAGATTCAGACACTGCCCCTGCATTGTTTCCGCCATTATAATTTATATTGACGCGTTTAACATCTGTAAGGATTGCAAATGTTGTAGCATCTGTTGATGTGCTGAGCACTTCAAAGTTTTGTTTTGGAATATTGTTTCCAGCAGGGTCAGAGAATTCTGTATTGAGAATATCTTGATAGCTTGCAGGATTTGAAGATGTGTTCCAAGTAAGAAGTGTGAGTGAAAGAAGTCTATCAGTTGATATGTCAACACAAATATCATAGTTAAGTGTATATGTGTTTAAGAGTCCTTTGTTAACAAATATTCTTAAGTTTGATGAATAATTGTTTACAAAACTAAAGAGAACTTGGTTTGCAACTTGCAATGTTCCTTGAGAAGATGAACTTGAAGTGAAGATTATGTCACCTTCATTAGCGTTTCCAACAACAACATTATCTATATCAATATATAATGTTTCAGTTGAACCCTTATAATCAATATTAAGGGTGTCGCTAAGTTTTCCATTTGCAGCTGTCAAGTAACGAGGACTATAAGTCAATTTTAAAGCATTTGCTGAGTCAAGCAAATTGAATGTTCCATCAAGGACATATTCAAATGACCCACTTACATTAGCGTAATCTTGACCATTTACCTTAAGTCCTCTCACTTCAAATACATTGCTGTTGTCAGCACCTGTAAATGTTGTATCTTGGCTTATTGCACTTCCAATGTAAATAATATCTGTAAGATTGTATGTGAATGTTACATTTCCAATTGAGAATGAAACATTTCCAAGAGAGTGTGTATAAACAATAAGTGTTGTATTGTCAAAATAATAAGTAGAAGTTTCACCAAAGCTGATTGTAAATCTAGCTTTTACAATATCGAGCCCTGTGTAAATGTAGCTGTAATTTGAACCATCACGAGATACGCCTTCAATCAAATTGCTCCAAACTGTGCTTGAGCTTACAGAAACACCATTTACATCTCCGTTTGAATCAAAATATCCTTTATAAATATTGAAGCTTATCTTTCTGTCAGAACCAACAGAATAATCATCAACAACCTTGATTGAATTTGTGTTTGCTGTATTGAAGATAAGACTTGTGTCAAAGCTTGTTCTGCTTGCGTCGTCAGCCTCACCGCTCCAAGAATATTTCAAATATGTTGTTCCATAGTTGTTTGCATTTGGATATCCAGCTTCGCTTGTTGCAGGAACAAATTGCTCTGTACCATTATAAATGCCTACAAAGTTTTCTTCAAACTCAAAAGCATTTTTCTTCATTTCAAAAGATAATGGATTGCTTGAAACAGTGTAAGTCTTGTTCGCATTAGAATCAAGAAGTGAGTTTTCCATTGTAACAAAGAATTGAATATCAAAGTTTGTTGCAGTAAAGAGTTTGTTTATATTATATATAGTTTCACTATTTATTGTATCAACCTTGTCGCTTCCATCTTTATAAGTTACAAGGAATCCATAATTTGCAAGTCTGTCACCATTGCTAAGAATAAGTGCCGAACCATCAATTTGATGTTCTGTGCTAGTAACTTTATCTGAAAGGCTACCTTTTGTAATGTCGTGACTATTTAAAAGATAGAATATCTTATCTGCAAGAGCCCCTACATCATCAGTCCATGCAATGTTTGCTTGAGCCATTGTGTCAACTCTTGTAAAGACTGGTCTAACAGTTATATCACTTGTTGTATTAAATGGAACTTTAGGGTCAAAGCTGTTTCCTTCGAATTTTCCGCTAAATTTATATCCATTTCTTTCTATTGAGATTTTTCCGTCGTGATCAAGTGTTCCATCAAAGAATGCGAAAATAAAGTCAGGAGATGTACTATCTAAAAGAGTAGGAATTTCTGAGTAAGTTACAACAACATAAACTCCAGTAGAATCTTTTCCCCATAGTCCATCTGCGGAATCTTCATTGATTAAGATATTGTAGTAGTTTTCAGTAGAGCCTTCAATATAAACCTTATAGGTTGCAAGTTTTCTTTCTGTTGTCAAGTTGAATGTTTTTCCAATAAATTCACTTTCTGCTGAAGTATTTGTTACACCAAGCAATGCTTTGAAGTTGTCCAAAGTGAGAATAAACTCAACTCCAACACCACTACTAATAAGATTTGTGATTTTTTCAAATGTAGCTGAACTTTCTTGAATTGAGAAGCCTGTTGATAAGTATCCTTCAATGCTTGAACCAGTTACATTTTGAACAGAAGTTACTGTAAAACTTCCGTTGTTATCAGCTCTATAAACAGTAAATCTTCCTGTTCCATTTTTCTGATTGGTTGTTTCAAAGTAAATTTTGTCACCAATTTGGAAACTTGCATCATGAGTGCTTGTTCCATTATCAATGTTAATATTATAGTTTATAGCATTCCATTGAGCTACTAATGTTATATCTACTTGAGAGTTGTTTGTGATATTATCTTGATCATTATTATTGTAGAATGAAGTCCATGTATTATTATCGTCTGAATCAGCACCGAAGAGTTTCCCCCAGTTTCCGCCAGAAACAGTCAAGGAGTCTATAATATCTCCGGTTTGAAGAGTTATAGAATTGTCTGCACTATCAAAAGCAAGCCATTTAGCGAAAGTATAACCTAAGTTTGTATAGTATCTAGGAATTGAAAGCAATTTCCCATACTCTAATGTCAACTCGTGTGTTGTTAAATCATTAAGTTCACCCTTGCCGACTTCACCATGAGTGAGAGTAACATGAACTGTTCTTGGAGTAACAATACCATTAACTGCAATGCTAAAGCTGCTATTATTGACGCTGGTCAATGCCTTGTAGCCTTCCATAAGATTTGTGTCATACAAAATGCTTTGATAATCAGAAGTATTTGCAGAAACAACATTACCATTGCTTAAATACCAACCAACCAAGAAATATTGAGAATGGATTGAAATTCCACCAAAACCAGCACCATTTGCACCATACAATCTTGGTGTTGTATTCCCTTCGTCTGTTCCATATCTATATGTAGTTGGAAGGATAACTTCATTTGCCAACATATTATCAATTGGACTATGAGTAGTGCTATCAACAAGCCCGTTTACTCTAATTTCAACTTGTTTAAAGGTAAATATTAAGTTAAACTTATAATCATTAGTTCCAGATTTATAATCAAAAGAGAATACTCCTGAATTGTCATCTACTGCTGGAGCTGTTTTTGAGACAATTTCTCCTTTCAATTTTCCATCAACAGTTTCTCCAGAGTTATTATCCATGACAAAGTCATTTTCACTACCATATAAAAGAGCTTTTCCTAAATTTGTCAATCTTATTGTAACTGTAAATGTCTCTTCAGGCAATATCCCAGAATTTTTAGAAAATTCAATTGTAAACAATGTATTTATAAAATCAGCATTGTTCGTAAAATCATAATTCTTGCTAGTTCCATCCAATCCATCTTTTAATGTTAAAGAAAAACTTTCGTTTCCTATATCATGTGTAATAGCTTCAAGCGTGATTGTAATTGTATAAATAGGATCTGATTGCCCTGTGTATAAAACGGTAAACACTGAAGCTGTTCCAGTATTACTACCAGCAATATCAATGCTTTGAGATTGGCTGTTGCCACCTGTTATTAATATCTCTGTTGGTCTATAGTATCCATTAGGAGTAACAGTGAAAGTATCACCTAGATAACTTTCATTTCCACTTTCACCAGTACCCATATATAATGACGGATAAGCTGTAGCTCCTTGGCCAAGGCCTCCTAATCCATTGATAGTAAGGAAAACTCCTTTTAATTTTGTATCATTTGCGACTTCAGCCCCGTCAAGAACATACTTGACATTTACAAAAGTTCTAAGTTGACCTATAACAAATTCTACTGTAGAACTTTCTATAACAGATTCAACATTTGTTCGTGTAGAATAAACTCCTTCTTTAGCATATGCCTTATCAAGTACATCAACTGTTTTAAATCCTTCATATTTAAAGTCAAGTCCTTCTCGATCAAAGCTGTGGTCTAATACAAAATATCTCCAATCTGTGCTAGTAACAAATCCGAATCTTACATTATCTCCGTCTTTAATTTCAAATGAAGCACTATAACTTGTACCACTTACCTTAGTTATATCAATCTTTGTAGTAATTTTATTAGTTGCATCAAGTAGTCCAAATGTAAACGCAACCTTTCCATTAATCTTAAACACTCCTTCATCGCAAGTAAAACCTATTGCCTCGCTTCCATATACTGGGATTTTAAAATTAACATTAACTTTTTGAGTGACTCTTTGTACTGCAATAAAAATATTCCCATTTGTTCCAACAATGTTATTTATTGTAACTGTATAAGATCTAGGAGCATTGAATCCTGCCCCTGGATTGTCTTGCACAATGCTTGTTGAAACTCTTTTATATGAATCGTTATTTTTGTTGCTTGCTGAATAGTTTGGGTCTTGACCAGTAAAATTAATAAAGTTTGTATAAACACCACTTGTTTGACTTGAATCTGGCATTTGCTCTACTTTATCAATACCACCTAGCCCATCTTCGCCGTCATCAGCATTTTTGTTAACAAGAGAAACTTCATAGCCAGGTTTTAATGTAAATTTAATTACAACACTTGTAGAAGAGTTTACTTTTTCAACTCTATAGTATGTACCATCTTGTGTGTTTTTAAGAGCGCTGTTTCCTTGTTGGCTTACTGAAACTTTAAAATCGTTTCCAGTCCATGCATTAAAAGTCATATCGTCATTATTCGCACTTACAAACTTGAAGTTGAATGATCTGTCTGTTAATACATTCCAAGTGAAGTATGTCGTTCCGTTTTCTTTTGGATAGTTATAATAGAATTTTGGCGAGTTATCAATCGTTGTCCCCGATTCTTGATAAATGGAAGCCAAACCATATCCAACTCTTTCCTTATAACCAGGATGAGCCGCAAAAAATTCGCTATAAGATTCATCATACTTGAAAGTTACTGTGCTGTTTCTAGCATCATATCCGCTCCCATAGTTAAATGAATTCTTTATGTTTGTTGCTGTAAAATCAGAATCTGTAATTGTAATTGCAGCTTCATCATTTACAGTTTTTGAACCTGTAAATTTATATCCAACCCTATAATAATATGGCATGTTTGCATTTTGTCCTACATTTACTCTAAGTCTTGGATTATATGATACAAACAAAGGATTTGTTACTGATGTTCCATAATCTGCAAAACCAGCTGTTGTAACAACTCTCAATCTCTTAGCATTTGTATCTATCCAATTGTTATCCCCCCTTCTAAATATGGCATTGCCACTAATTACATAATAAACAACAGTTCCGTTTGTTGTTACACCATCACCTGTGAATGAGCCTCTTGTGCTTTCAGTTTTAACTGCTGTGCTTGTATATCCACCAGAAGCATGAGATTTGCTAAAGAAGAAAGTACATCCAGATGAAGTTCCTATTGTTTTTATTGTACTTTTATCTGCTCTCATATCAAAACATGCAATAAATTCTGTATTTTTAGCATTTCCAACAAGAGCACCTTTTGTTTTAGATGAATTTATATAACATGAATCTTTAATAATAAGTTCAGAAATAGAAGCACCCTTAGTGTTTCCAAAAAGACCGGCTGCACTTGCTGAGTCAACCATATTGTCATCAATGTTTATGTTTGAAATTGAGTAGCCTTCTCCAAGGAAAACACCTTCGAATGGATGTGCGGCAGTTCCAATAGGTGTCCAAATAGCCCCAGACAAGTCAATATTTGCTGCAAGGATAAAGTTCCCAGAAGCATAAGCTGAATTTCCATTGTTTACATTGTAGGCAACATTGGCAAGTCCATTTGCTGTTTTTATTATATACATTCCTCTTCCGTAAACATTACCATTATAAACTATATCGTTTTCATTTGCATTCAAAACAATTTCGTCAGCAATCCAGCTGTTCCCTTCACTTGGTGCATTTAAATCAACAGAAGAACTTTCTTCTGCTGAAAGTGAAGCTTGATCTGCTTTTGCCACCTTTTTGAAATTTGTTGGCACAAGACAAAAAATACCTGCCATAAAAAGCAAGAGTGCCAGACAATAAAAACTTTTAAGAACTTTTCTAAACATAATCTACTCCTTGAACTTAATTTTGCGATTCGTAATTATTGCTAGATTAATTATAATATATTTAAGGCGACAAAAGCAAACAAATTTATACAAATTTAGTGCCTATTTTATAATAATATTTATTATATAAGCCTAAAATATACATGACGCAAAATAGTTTCTTATACTTTGGTCATTTTCACCATTTCAAATAAATGATTTTTGCTTAATCAAAAGGATGTTAACTCTTTAAATTTATCGTCAAAAAAAAAATGACAAATTATGCCGAATTCTTTAGAATATCGTAGAATTATTGTGAATTTTTTAGATAATTTTTATACCATTTTGTTTATTGTAAAATCATGTCGTAAACTAAGGAAAATCTTTCATATTTCAACAATTTAAAACAAAAAAATAAAACAAAGAATCTTCTTTTTTTTAGTAAATATAGGACAAATAAAGGATTTATATAGAAAACATACAAAGTGCACCGGTTGCAATCCACACATCTACAAATTATAATCTCCATAATAACCTCTAAAATTGCTTAACAAAAGTATTTCTATCACAAAGCTCCAAATTTATTTAAAATATTTATTTGACAGCAAAAGCTTATATGTGTATACTTTACAAATAAAGGAAAATTTGATTATGAAAGATATAATTTTGACAGGAGATAGACCAACTGGGAATTTGCATTTAGGACACTATGTCGGCTCAATCAAAAACAGACTAAAGTTTCAAAATCAGGGGGATTTTGATAAGTTTTATATCATGATTGCAGACACCCAAGCCTTAACGGACAATGCAGATAGAGTTGATAAGGTAAAAAATAATATAATCCAAGTTGCTATAGATTATATTTCTGCGGGAATTGACCCAGAAAAGGTGACAATTTTTATTCAATCTTTAGTGCCTGAGCTTTTTGAAATGACTTCATATTTTATGAATCTTGTAACTGTTTCTAGACTTCAAAGAAATCCTACAATCAAGGATGAAATAAAGCAAAGAGGCTTTGTTAAATCTATGCCTGTCGGCTTTTTAACATACCCAGTATCCCAAGCTGCCGACATTCTTGCTTTTAAAAGCACAATAGTCCCTGTTGGTGAAGACCAGTTGCCAATGATTGAACAGACGCGAGAGATTGTCAATTCATTCAATTATACTTACAAACCAGAAAAAACAGTTTTTGCAATGCCTAAGGCAATACTTCCAGAAAGTGCTGTTTGCAAAAGACTTCCAGGACTGGATGGAAAAGTAAAAATGTCCAAATCCGCAGGAAATGCAATATACCTTTGTGATGATAAAGCAACAATAAAGCAAAAAATTATGTCAGCTTACACCGATCCAAACCACATAAAAGTTTCAGATCCAGGACAAATTGAAGGAAATATTGTGTTTTCTTATCTTGACGCTTTCTGTGAAGACCAACATTTTGCCAAATTCTTGCCAGATTACAAGAATTTAGATGAACTTAAAGCTCATTATCAAAGAGGAGGTCTTGGAGATGTCAAAGTTAAACTTTTCTTGAATAATATCATCCAAGAACTTTTAGCTCCAGTCAGAGAGAAACGAGAATATCTCATAAAACATATAAACGACATCTATGAAATGCTTTTTGAAAACAGCAAAAAAGCTTCGTTGGTGGCAAATCAAACGCTCACAGAAATGAAAGATGCTATGGGCCTTGACTATAAAAAATTGCTAAAATAATAAAAAATTATTAAAAAATTACTTAAAAATACTGTTTTTAATTAAAAAATTGTTAAAAAAATAGAAAAATCATCATAAAAATAGCTTTATGGTGATTTTTTATTATTTTATTTTTATTTATCAAAACATTTTTTCTCCTTATGATATAAGACAATAAAATATGTTGTCTTTTTTGATTAGCCAAAAATATTTTTTTAATTGATAAAAATGCTATAAAAAATTCAAAAAAACATTTTTTTAATTAATTTAACCTGTTTTTTATGTTTTTAATGTATTTTTTGTATTATTTTTTAAATTTTTAATATTTTTTAAATAATTTTTATAATAATTTTTCAATAGTAAACTTCTCATTCTTAACAATTTTTTAGTCCATTTAATAGAATGTTAAAGGTGGACTATGCTTAACTCTTTCACAGAATATTTACTTTTTTCTCTTGCCATATCCTTTGATTCTCTGGTCGCTTTCTTTGGCTATGGTGCAATAGGAATTAAAATAAAATTCAAATACCTTTTGCTTACAGTTTTCTTAAATATAGCAGTTCTTGCGCTTGGCATATTGCTTGGAGGTCTTTTTTCTCAAATCATCAAGCCTTCTTTTACAAAATATTTCTCTTTTTCAATTTTATTGCTGGTTGGCCTTATAAAACTCATAAGTGATTTATTGAAATTATGGCTTAATAAACATTCAAAAGACGGAAAACCTTTAAGTTTCAAATTGTTCAACTTCAATCTTTTTTTAGAAATATGTTTAGACCCAACTAAAGCAGATATAAACAAAGACAAAATTCTGTCATTAAAAGAATCATTGATTATTGGCTTAATCTTGTCAATAGACAGCTTTGGTGTTGGTCTTGGAGTAGGAATAAACAACCCTTCACCCTATTTAATATTGCTATTATCATTTGTCTTGACACTTCTCTTCTCGTTTGTAGGCAATCTGGTAGGAAAAAAACTCTCAAAAAGCATAAAAATCAATCTCTCTTGGCTAAGTGGACTTTTGCTTATTCTACTTGCAATAACAAAACTTTTCAATTAAATGACAAATTATTTTGATAAATGATAAAATATTTTGATTTTTCTTCTTACTATGATATATTTAAAATATATAAGAATATAATAAAAGATTAACAATGATACATACTAGATAGCAAATTTTTATCATTTTTTCAATAATGATCTGAATTTGGTTTTCTTTGTTTTCATAGATTCTATACAATTTCTTTAAAAAGGAGTTTCCTATGACAAAAAAAGTTTTGTTTTCTTTGTTTATATCATTGACCTGCATTTTTTCATCCTTTCTTTTATTCTCATGCAAAGGAGATACAATCCCAGTTGAAAGCATTTCTTTTGAACAAGAAGAGATTGATCTCTATAAAAGCGGCTCAATGTATTTAAGGCTCAATATATTGCCATCAAATGCAAAAAACTTTTATCTTGACTGGAGTAGCTCTGACCCACAAGTTGCTACAATCAATAAAGAGGGAAAAGTTAAAGCTGTTAATTATGGGACAGCAATCATAACCTGTACTGTAAGAAATCAAGGAAAATCTACTTCATGCGAAGTGACTGTGTCAGACGGCGGAATTGTAACTTTACATTTTGATGAATTGAGTATGATTAAAACCTATTTTGAAGGCCAATCATTTAGCTATACAGATCTTCATGTTTGGGCTTCATTTGAAAGTGGAGTAGAACGAGAAATTCCGCAAGGAGAATATGAAATCATTGTCCCAGACCCTTTGAAAATTGGTGATTCTGCCATTATTAAATACAAAAATTATGAAAAAGTTATTCCTTTAAACATTTTAGAAGATTTTGCAATAGGTCTTCAAGTAACAAAACCTCCTGTAAAAACCGAATATTTTATTGGAGAAATGTTTGATAACACTGGCATGGAAGTTTCGCTTGTTTACGCAAGTGGAAGGACTGAAGTGATTGAAGACTATTCTTATACAAAAAATCCTCTTATGTATGATGGAAATTCAATAAAAATAACATATCAAGATTTTGTTTTAGACTATCCTATAACCCTTAAAGCACACTATACTGTTTCAAATTATAGTGACCTTCAAACCATTGTTGACAGTGCAGGAAACAATGAAAGTATTATGCTTAAAGGTACACACTCAAATGTAAAGACTATAAGAATACCAAAATCAAAAAATCTTACAATTGTCGGACAATCAAATGATGGTGTAAAACCAACAATAAACACATCTTCAGGTAACCCTGCTTTCATCATATATGACGATATTGACACAGATAGTCCAACTTCATTCACCCTCGCAAACCTAAACATTGTTGCACCTTCAAATGATTCCACATCTTTGATAACTTATGACAACAGCCAAAACAAACTCAATAACTTCACTTTAAACATTGAAAATGTATACTTTAACTATTCAGCTTCTGCAATAGAAATCACATCGAAAGAAGGATATTTGAATAATATCAATGTAAATATTATTCTTTCTACTATAAGAAATAAAAATGCTGTACAGACTGAAGACTCTTATGCTGTAGTTATGAAAGGTTTGTCAAATGGAAAACTAGATATCAAAAACAGCGAAATTTCAAGTATTGCTGACTCCATATTTATCGAAAATTGTCAAAACTATGATATTTCAATAGATGCAACAAATATTAGTTCCTCAAACACAGTTTTGTATTTAAAAAACTTGATAGAAAGTTCTATTTCCTTGTTAAACAATAGTTATTTCAAAGGTAATGTTGCAATAAACATGGATTCCTCTTCTGCAAATGAAATAACCATTGAAAACTGTTATTTATCAGGAATCCAACAAAAAGAAGACATTGCAGAAAATGAAATGGGAATTGTATATCTTATTGGAAGCAGTGAAAACAATATCTCTATAAAAAGCACTGAAATAAAAAATGAATATATGAATAATTTGCAATATCAAAACGCGATTCTTCATCTTGTAGAAATAAAAGACGGAGATGTCCTTTCTTCAAATAACACAGTAACATTAGATAGCTGTAATCTTGTTTTTGTTGGAAATGGTGAACAATTCAAAATTTCTGAACAAACAGAGACAAGCAAAATCACAATCGTTACCGAAGAAGAATCAAATCAATAAAAAACATTCAATCATTTTATTAAATAAAAAAGTCATGAAATTCATGGCTTTTTTGTTAAGTAACTTCACTTCCGTTATCAATGTTTCAAAATGTTTGATGTTTTTTAAATTTTCTTTGATTTTTTCATACATTGTTTATTAATATAACAAAAATTATAGTAGAATTTAGTTTTCTTAAAAACATAGACTATATAAAAATTATAAAAATATGTTTTATATATGAGTTGTTTCAAATTCTTTTTATTGACAATAATAATATATTGGACTATACTTATAAAAGAAATAAGGAGTTTTTATGAGAAAAAAATTAGATAGATTTATAGCTATATTTTCAAAAAAACATGACGCTGTAACTGTTATAGATATTTATAAGTTCATCAATGGTTACAACAATCTTCAAAAAAAGAAAGATATTGATGATATGGAAAGAGCAAAACTTGCATTTTCTTATGCAACAAAAGCTTTCTCTTCAAAAAATGAAAGTTTAAAAAATATCGTTGACTATATCACAAAAACAGAAATTGAAGAACCTTCTCAGTATTACGAAGGAACAAAATTAATTGCAGTAAAAGATAATCAAACTTATTCATTTTTAGTTTTTGACTCTTCAACAAAATCTTCTTTATCAGCAGCAAATTTCATTGTGCACATAACAGAAAAAGATGGTGAAATGGTTATAGTTCCAGAATTCAAATTTTTTGAAAATATAAAAAGTGCAGAATTTGATAACAAATTGTATAATAACAAACAAATAAATAAAAAAATACTGAAAAAACAAATAAAGAGTATGAAAATCAATTATAAAAAACAAAATCTATGGAATTTTAGTTTTACCATAGATTTTTTTATATTTCCCTATTCTTTGACTATTTCTATGACTTTTGCGTCAATATTTTCATTAAAATCAGTGCAAGTGATTATAGTTTGAGTTTTTGATGTAAATTTCAATAGTTTTTTTCTTCTTTCATTGTCAAGCTCGCTGAACACATCATCAAGAAGCAATATTGGATATTCTCCCACCCTGTTTTTTATAATCTCAAGTTCTGCAAGTTTCATAGAAAGTGCAACCGTCCTTTGCTGTCCTTGACTGCCATAATTTTTCACTTCAACACCATTTAAATAAATATCCAAATCATCTCTATGGACACCAACCGTTGTATACCCAAGTTTGAAATCTTTTTCAATATTTTTTTGCAAGGTTTTAAACATATTGCAAGCATAGTCATTTTCAAAAGAACTGCAATATTTTATTTCTAAGTCTTCTTTTCCACCAGAAATAAATTGATGTGCAAGTTTTGCATAAGGCGACAATTCTTCAATAAATTTTTTCCTTTCAACTGCAATCTTTTCAGCCAAATCACTCAATGCCCTATCCCAAATTTCAACTGTTTCTTTGACCACTTCAATATCTTTTGTGCTTTTAAGAAGTTTATTTCTGTTTGCAAGCACTTTTTCATAACGATTTACTAAGTAAAAATATCTTTTATTTGTCTGAGAAATATCCATATTCATAAATCGTCTTCGTTCTTCTGGGCTTTCTTTAACAAGTTTCAGCTCATCCGGCGAGAAAAACACAGCATTGGTAGCCCCCAAAAGCTCTCCTATTTTCTTTATTCCAATATCATCAATCTTGATGCTTTTCTTTTTGTTTTCATCAAAAAATATTTCAATTTTGACATCTCTATACTTTTTTGAAAACTCTCCACATATATAAGCTCTATGTTTTCCCCATTTGATGATTTCTTTTTCTTTTGCTGTCTTAAAACTTTTTCCTATGACAGCATAAAAGATTGCTTCAATAACATTAGTCTTTCCTTGAGCATTTTTTCCAACCAAAATATTTAGTTTTTCATCAAATTCAAAAATCCTTTCGCTGTATGAACGATAGTCAATCAATTTAAGACTTCTTATAATCATGCTTTTATTTTAGCATATTTTATTAAAAATACAAATATGTTGAATAAATTTTATAACTTTTAAATAAATGTCAATTCATTAAACACAAATGAAAACAGTATTAAACAAAATGATATATTTTTCTATACAACTTTCGACGAATTAAACTCTCTTTTTTAAGGCAAATCAATAAAACATCGCAAATTCCCTTGACTTTATACCATCAAAAAAGTGTATAATAAAGTTAAATTTAAGGAGAGAAAATGAAAACTAAATCAAAATCATTAAAAAATATAATTGTCGGAGTTGTTTTTTCTTTAATCATAATTATGACAGGTGTACTTCTTGCAAGCTGTGGTGGAAATAAAGCTGTGACAGATGTGACAAAACTTGAAGGAATTATTGATAAAGTAGGAACTTCAACCGTCCAAGAAACAGGTGAGCTTAGTGGCATTACAATCACATTTGTAAAAGATTCAAGTGAGTTTAAAGCATATTACAACGATGCAGAAATCACATTAGAAAAAACAAAAATCAATGATTATTATGGAGATGGAAGCAATGTGACTGCTTATCAATATTCATATACATTTGAACTTCCTATTGCTGTAGAAACCTTCAACGCATCCCCTATTTCAATAGAATGTAAGATTGATGAAACACTTTATAGATTTACTTTAACTACCGACTTGATTGAAAGAATTTATCCTGACCTTGCAGAATAAGGTTAAACAAGACTTAAAAACGCAAGACCTAAAAAACGATTGGTTTATAACTGATCGTTTTTTTTATTTTCAATCAATTTATAGTTTTTTTTACATGAAAAGTTAAAAAAAATTCAAAAAAACTTCAAAATTTAAAGATTTTTGATGTAATTTGTCGTATTTTTAAAAAATTTCTTAATAAAAACTTTTTTTATTTATAAAATCTTGATATAATGTTTAAGCAAAAAAATGCTGATGACAAATCTATAAAGTATTATTTGTCATAGCTTTGTTGACTTTTTTAAGTCGCAATATTATAATAAAATTATAAGGTGGTATAAAATGCAAGATTTATCTTCTCTTTGGCAAGCAGTCCTTGACAAACTTGAATTGACTGTTTCAAATGTTTCTTTTGTAATGTGGTTTAGACCTTTAAAAGTTGTTGATTTTGTCGATAATAAAAAACTTGTTATCTCTGCAAATTCAATTTCAGCAAAAAACCAAATTTTAAGAAATTATTTTGACAAACTTTCCAAAGCTGTAAGTGATATATTTGGAGAAAACGTTGAAATAGAAGTACTCGATCAAAATGAAGAAATCGAATATATCAAAGTAAACGGTGAAAAAACAAAAGAAAAAGAAATTGAAGTAACAAAAAATCCTTTCAATCCTAAATACACTTTTGATAATTTTGTCGTTGGAAAAAGCAATCAGTTTGTCTATGCTGCAGCAAGAGCAGTTGCTGAACACCCAGGCGAAAAGTTTAACCCTCTGTTTATCTATGGTGGTGTTGGACTTGGAAAAACTCACCTTCTTCATGCCATAGGAAACTATATAAAAGAATTTAATCCAAATCTTAATGTTCTTTATGTGACTTGCGAACAATTTGCAAACGATTATATTGAAAGTTTGGGTTCTATGTCTACAACAAAAAGCAAAGCAGTGCTTGAATTTAGAACAAAATATAGAAATCTTGATGTATTGATGGTTGATGATATTCAATTTATTTCAAAGAAGACAAGCACACAAGAAGAATTTTTCCACACTTTCAATGAACTATATCAAAACAACAAACAAATTATCATCACATCAGATAGACCTCCAAAGGATATTGAAACACTTGCTGACAGACTTCGCTCTCGTTTTACTTGTGGACTTATTCAAGATATTCAATCTCCAGACCTTGAAACTCGTATTGCAATTCTAAGAAAAAAATGTCAACTTGAAAAATATGTGATTGATGATGATGTGATTGATCTTATCGCAGAGAAAATAAACACAAATATTCGTGAACTTGAAGGTATGCTTTCAAAAGTATATTTCCTTGCAACTCTGTCAAACAAACACTCAGCAACCATGGAAGAAGCACTTGAAGCATTTAATGGTCAAATTGAAGAAGATAAAAATGAAGGACTTTCCCCTGATGACATTATAGACACGGTTTGCAAATATTTTGACATAACAAGACAAGACATTGTGGGAAAGAAAAAATCAAAAGATGTTGTTGAACCTCGAATGATCGCCATATATCTTATAAATGAAATCCTTGAAATACCTCTTGTTTCAATAGGCAAGATTTTCGGAGGAAGAGATCACACAACAATTATGCACTCAAGAGATAAAATTTCTGATGAATTAAAAACTTCTCATAAAATAAAATCATTTGTAAGTGAAATTAAAAAAATGTTGAAAGGTGGATAAATAAAAAAAATCATCCACAAAATATCCACAAAATTAAAATCTGTATATAGTAATATTTTATCAATAAAATTTCAAAATTATACTATATATAGGTTATTAAAAAAGTTATACACATTTGCACAGAGCTGATTATTAATAATATTATTTAAAAATATATTAATTAAATTCTTTTTAAATATGCGCGCAAAGAAAAAGAGATGAAAAATTTTGAAATATTTTTTGATTGATTTTTTAAGAATAAAAAAATAAAAAGTTTTATTAAAAACTTGCTTTAATAGCTTAAAGGTGCTAAACTTAAGTTGAATAGATAAGGAGAATTTTTTATGTTAGTTAGTTGTCAAGGATTAGAACTTTCAGATGCTTTACTAAGAGTAAGCAAAGCAATTTCAAACAAAATTACAAACCCTATTCTTGAAGGCATCAAGATTATAGCTGAAGATGGAACTCTTACTATGTCTGCAACAGATACAGAACTTTCTATTGAAAAGAAAATTAAAGCAGAAGTTAAAGCAGAAGGAGAAACAGTTGTTCCTGGAAGATTTATCACTGAATTTGTAAAGAAATTGACAAACTCAATTATTGAACTTGAAGTAAATGACAAAAATCAACTTTTTATCAGATATGAAGATAGTGAAAGTATGATTCAATGTTACAACCCTGTTGAATATCCAGGGTTCAAAAGAATACAAACCAATGAATATTTTGGTATAAGCCAAAAAGATTTTAAGATATGTGTGAATAAATCAATCTTTTCAGTTGCTCTTGATGATTCAAGACCGATTCTTAAAGGTGTTTTGTTTGATATAAACAATAATGAGCTTAATGTTGTTGCTCTTGATGGATATAGACTTGCAAGAGTTAAAAAACATATCAATTCAAATATTGTGAAATCTATTGTTGTGCCAGCAAGAAGTTTAAGCGAACTTAGTAAACTTATTGATGACAGCGATGATATAATAAATATTTATATTGATAAATATACAATCATGGTAGATTTAGGAGATACAAAGGTTACATCAAGACTTCTTGAAGGAGATTATATCAACTATAAACAAATCATTCCTGTAAATTATGAAACATTTGTGATTATAAACAAAGAACAATTTGAACAATCTTTGGAAAGAGCAACCTTGCTTTCAAGAACAAGCAACAACAATTTTGTTAAGTTTGATATAAAAGAAAACAATCTTTGCATTACATCAAATAGCGAACTTGGAAATATAAAAGAGAACATTCCTGTCAATGTTTCTGGAAAAGATTTGGTGATTTCATTCAATCCAAGATATTTCTTAGAAAGCTTGAGAGTAAACACAAATGAATTTGTAAAAATTTGCTTTAACAAAGCATCAACACCATGTGTTATAGTTCCAACTGAAGAAGATGAGTTCTTATATCTTATCTTGCCAGTTAGAGTTATTGGTGGTTAATTAAGAAAAACAAACTTATAAAAATTTCAAAAGCATATTAGAAAAAAGCTAATATGCTTTTTGTTTAAATTTTAATAAAAAGGATTGAAAGTTTGAATATTTTAAAACGACTAATAAAAAGATATAAATTTTTTAATAGAATATAATAAGAAAATATATATACAAACATCCTTGATTAATAAGATTTGATGTGATATAATATTTTTAAGGAGTTACATATGAATATAGATAAATTTAAAAAAATATTAGAAAAAAAAGAAGATTGGTTTAAAAATAATCCAGAGAATGGAATTGATTGGATAAATAAAAAGAAAATTTTTATTAAAAGTGAAAAACAAAACTATGATATTTGTTTCAAATTATTATCATTAAATGAAGAATATATAAAACTTTTTCCAAAAATAAGCAAAGAAGCATTTTTAGCAGCTGAAGCAGTTTTGGAATATCCAAAACTTTATGATTTATTTCCACAATTTCATGAAAACTTAGAATTTTGTAAAAGACTTATAACTTTTTATTATAGTAAATTCGACAATAATGGGAATCGCATAAAACCTATTTCAAATGAATATCGTCCTAAGTTTTACAAATTTATACCAGAAAGTGTAGCAAAAAATCCTGAATTTCTTTTAGAGTTATTTTTATTTGAGAATGATAATAGTTTAAAAACACCAGAAAGTGCTTTAGCGTATTTTAGTGAATTACACCCCGACATAGCAGAAAAAACCATAAAAGAGTATATTTATAAAAAATTTCTTGGAAGATTTGAAGTACCCGTAAAAAATTATCGTGAAACACTTGATGTAGGCAATCCAGAACTGGCAGATAAAATTTTTTCTCATGAATTTTGTAACTCATTGAAAAAAATAGTCGGAGATAAAACAAAAAAAGAAGTTGAAGATGTACATAATTATAATGTTTTCGTCTTAACTGATAAAGAAAAATTAGAATGGATCAATAAAATCGAAAAAAGATATAATGAACAGATAAATAATATCAATGATGTAGACAGTGAAAGTATTAAAATGAAAAAGGCAAAAGATGAAAAGTTAAACAAAAAAGAACAAAACATGTCTGATGAGCATGAAATTGAGTAACAAAACATTTTCTTCTGTGAACGGATAAAAAAATAATAATTTGTTTTAGAAATTTGTTAATTCTATAAATATTTACCATTATTAAGAATTTATGTTAACCTTTAAATTGTTCAAGTTAAAAAGATATGAAAAAATAGATAAAATTTTGTCAATTTGCTATTGACTTTAAATGGGTGTTGATTTAAAATATAATGCGTTAGGAGTTTAAAATGAACATTAGAGGAAATTATAGATTAAGATCATATGGAGTAAAAGATTTCGGAGAATTTAAGGAAAATAAAGAAAGTGACCTTTTGGTCATGAGATATGGAGAATATAAAAAATTTACATTTCATAAACAAAATTCTTATAAACTCGTTGAGTCTATTTTAGGAAAAGGATATTTAAGAAAAATTGGATTGGATGAAAAAACTTTCGATAACTTTATAAGAAAACACGGGTACATTGATACATTAAATCCTCTTCTAAAAGGTAAAGGTTTTATATTAGTATCTACTTCATTAGAAAATTTAAAAGAAAACGAAAAAGTAAAAATTGGCATCACAAACATTGATGAGAATGGCGAACTTTTAGCAAAAGATGACAGTGAGATGTTTATTGATGAAGTAAAATATTCTGAAATTTTCAAAAAGTTATATGATAGGGGTATTGAAACCGAAGAAGCAGAAAAAATTTAATTTCAAAGAAAAAAAAGATAAGGTCATTCTTATCTTTTTTTTATAAAATATGGAAAAGAGTTTTGATATAGTTGACATTTATTTTATAATATATAAGACGAATAAAGGAGTGGTTTATGAATTATTTTGAAAAAGAAAACAATGTCTATTTTGCAAAGATGAGAGATGATGCAATAATTCCAAATAAGGAAGAAGAAAATGCAGGATATGATATCTATGCTTCATTTGACGAAGATTTTATAAAGATTGAAAGCTGTTCAACAAAACTTATTCCAACAGGTATTGCATGGGCTTGCAGTCCAAAGTTTTATATGCAAATTGAAGAAAGGTCAAGCACTGGCTCAAAGGGAATAAAAAGAAGTGCTGGAATTATAGACAGTGGTTATAGAGGCGAAATAAAAATCGCAATCACGAATTCCAACAAAAACAATTTATACATAAGCAATCTTAGTGAAGATGATTTACGCAAAAAATATGGAAAAGAGATTGAAGAAAATGCCCTTGTTTATTATACAAAAAAGGCAATTGCACAAGGAATCATTCATAGAGTAGAAAGTATGGATATAAAAGAAATTTCTTTGGATGAACTTTTAAAAATTGATTCAAACAGAAAAGATAAGGGGTTTGGAAGCACAAACAAAATTTAGTCCATAACAAATCAGCTTAATAAGAAAAAAAATAATTAATAGGGAATTTAGACTTATTAAAAAAATTACAAAGAAAAAAAAGATGTTAATTTAAAAACATCTTTTTATTTTTTTATTAAAGATGATTTATCTCTTCTTCTTTATAAAATTCTTCAAATTCCAAAAAGATTTGACATTTTTGTTTGTTGAGTTTTGCCAAATTATAAAGATTTGTTATATCATTTTTTAATTCCATATTGCTGGCAAAGTCCTTTTTGCAAAGATATTTAAGCACAATATCATTTGGAATTGATTGACTTTTCATATAATCATTATATAAATGGCTGTATAACTGATCAATACAGTTTTGTTTTAGCAGAGATAAAACCACCCTATCTTGTTTATAAATTTTTTCAATTTTTTCTTTTAACTCAATTGGAAGCATAATTATTCCCCTGTTTTTATATATGATTTTGATAAAAAATGTGTTTTGTTTCCTTTATTTACAGAATAAAATATTCATCAAAAAAAATTAAAAATTTTAATTATAGTATAAATAACGCACTCTTTTAAAAATGTAAATATAAAAAAACAATTATTACGATTGACAAAATCTATTTTTTTCTTTATAATAAAGTAGTTACATTAAAAAAGGAGGCACACATTATGAAAAGAACTTATCAGCCAAAGAAAAGACAAAGAAGTAAAGTTCATGGTTTTAGAGAAAGAATGAGAACTAATGGCGGAAGAAATGTATTAAAGAGAAGAAGAAATCGTGGAAGAAAAAAATTATCAGCATAACACAAAAGAAAGGGCTGACCATAGATTAAAAAAAAACAAACAGTTTAACTACATTTTTAGAAAGGGAGAAAAATATCATACAAAGAATTTTAATCTCTATGTGGTAAAAAGCAAATACAAAACCTATAAAATAGGATATTCTATATCTAAAAAGGAAGGAAAAGCAAATCAAAGAAATCTATTAAAAAGAAGAATGAAAGAAATTATAAGAATAAATAATCTTCCTAAAGATAATCATAATTATATTATACAGGCAAAAGCTAAAGCATGTGACCTTGATTACAAACAAATAGAAACTCAACTGATAAAACTTTTTAGTGAGAAAGAATAAACTATGAAAAATGTTTTGCATAGGACACTTGCTTTTATACTTAAAGCACCTGTATATTTTTATAAAGGATGTATTTCCCCTTTAATTCCTCATAGTTGTAGGTTTTATCCTAGCTGTTCAAATTATATGATTGAAGCAATAAATCAATTTGGTTTTAAAGGTGTACTACTGGGAATCAAAAGAATTTCAAGATGCAATCCTTTCAACAAAAACTGTGGTTATGACCCCGTTCCTATAAATATTAAAGGAGAAGTCAAATGGCTAATTTAAGCGCATTACTTGCAGTCAGTGAGCCATCTGGATTCTGGATAACAATTATCAAAGCATTTGAAGCTGTCACAAACAACTATGTGCTTGCAATTATCTTTTTGACTGTCGTCATTAGAGTTATTTGGGCAATTGTTGATACTTTCAGCAAACATAGTCAGCAAAAAATGTCAATTATTCAATCGCAGATGCAGCCTGAACTTGACAAGATTAAAGCAAAGTATGGAAACTCTCCACAGCAGCTAAATCAAAAACAAAATGAAGTATATAAAAAGTATTATGGGAAGAGCTATTATACAGGCTGTCTTATGATGCTTGTGGTGATGATTTTAAACCTTGTTATATTCTTCACCTTGTTCTCTGGATTGAACGCAATGGCTACTTATAAAATAGATTCAAATTACAACAATCTTAAATATAGTTATGCCAATTGTATAAATGTTGTGGACGATTATTTTAATAGTGATTACACTGACGAAAGCAAACAAGAATTATTTAAAAATTACGAAAATCTAGCTTTTATTATAGAAAGCGATGATGAAGGAAAACAAATAATTTCGCTGATTAAATACCAAACAAATGGTGATGGTGAGTTTATTTTAGATGAAAATGGAAATAAAACTTTTAGCAAAGTTCATTCTCTTGAATATAAAACTGATTTTGGATATATTTTAGAAGAAACTAAAGAAGAAGACGGAAAAATTATTGTAGACAAAACTGCGGTTACAACAAACGATTATATAATTTCAATCTTAAATAGAATTTTCCCTGTATATGGTGAAGGCGAAGTGGAAGGAAGCAAAGAAATTATTTTAATCGAAGATTATAAACCTGTTTTGGATGAAAACGGACAACAAGTGATTGGCGAAGATGGACAACCTGTTTACGAAGATTTGTATTTGTCAACAGCAATTCAATCAACAGCTATGAGCTATGTTATAGATGTTTATGACCAAACACAAGACAGTTTCTTATGGATTGAAAATATTTGGATTGCCGATTCCCCTACTGTTAAATCAATTGTAGATTATGACACATTGGTTTCACAAATTGGTGGAGAAGGAAATGTTCAAGAAGGTGAAAGACAAGTTTACGATGCTTTCATGAAAGACTTGAAGATTGAAAGAAGCCGTGTAAATGGTTATTATATTTTGGCAATTCTATGTGTTCTCGTTGCAGTTGCAAGTATGTTGTTAAACAACTATTTCACAAAGAGAAGAAACAAAAAACAAGGAAAAGAAATTCAAACACAAAAATCAGCAAAGTGGATGCAAATTATTGTTCCAATATTGCTTGGAATATTCGCGTTATTCTATAACAGTGTGTTCTCAATCTATATGTTGACAGGACAGATTGTATCAGCAATCTTAACACCACTTCAATATTTAGTTATTGACGCAATCAACAATAGAAAGAATAAAAAAACAGATGATAAGAAACCTGTTGTTGAGTATTCAAGAAAGTTTTAATGAAAATAAAATGGAGGAGATATGTTTTCTGCAGAAGGAATTGGAAAAACTATTGAAAAAGCTATTGAAAATGCACTTTTAGAACTTAAAGCATCAAGAGAAGATGTTGATATCAAAATTTTAAATGAAGGCGGTCTTTTTAAGAAAGCCAAAGTATTGGTTACAATTTCAGATGATGCGAAAAGTAAATACGAAAAAAGAGAAAGCATTAGAAGGGAAATAGAAAAAGAAGAAAAGGTTGAAGCTGAAGAAATGCCTAAAGAAGAGAAATCTTCAAAGGAAAATAAAGAAGAGAAAAAAGAAATAAAAGAAGATCAAAAACCTTTAGAACAAGAAGAACTTGTAGTTGTTACAAAAGAAGAGGAAAAAATTGAAAAATTTATTCCTCCTGTAGACTTTTTGAAAGGGCTTTTTGAAGTCGCTGGAAAAACTGTTGAAATCAAAACAGAGGAAGATGACAAGTATATAAATATCTCTGTAACAGGCGAAGACCTTGGGGATATGATAGGTCATAGAGGCGATTGTTACTATGCTATAAGCAAGATATTGTCAGTCGTAAGTGGAAGACAGGACAAGAAGATTTTGCTTGATATAGGGCAATTTAAAGAGAAAAGAGCAGAGTCTTTGCGCCAACTTGCAAAAAGAACAGCAGAAAAAGTTGTTAAAAGTGGAAGATATATAAAACTTTCACCTATGAACCCAAGTGATAGAAGAATTATTCATACTGCACTTCAAGATGACGATCGCGTAACAACTTTAAGTAAAGGTGTTGAACCTCATAGATATGTTATAGTTTTTCCAAAAGAAGCTGAATAAAATAAAGTTGAATAGTAATTAAAAAAGAAGAAGTAAAATTTATTTCTTCTTTTTTTATAACTATGTGTTTTAAAACATATTAGCATAAGATAAAAATTTGACGAAGTTAAGCACATTGCAACTTATTCACACAATTCATTCATAATATGCAAAAACATTAATTTTTATTAAACGACTTCTTTATAGTAATAAAAAATCATTCTTGTTTACAAATAGCAAATGTATGATTTAATGTTTTAATTTAGCGTGCAATATGCTATAATAACAATATGAGTAAGATTATAGTAGCAATTTCAACACCTCTTGGAAAAGGTGCAATATCAATAGTGAGAATGAGTGGAGAAGGTTGTTTAAAGATAGCAGAAAAACTTTTTTCTTCAAAGTCTTTATCATACGAGAATATAACTCCCCGTTTTTTATATTTAGGAAATTTTCATTTTGAAGACAAAACAAAAGAGTTGTGTCTTATGGTGTATTTTAAAGCACCTTATTCTTTTACGGGCGAAGATTTGGTTGAGTTTCAAGTTCATGGTGGGACAGCTTTAACTCAAAAAGTTTTAAGAACTCTTATTGATAATGGTGCAAGAATGGCTCAACCTGGTGAATTCTCAAGAAGAGCTTTTGAAAATGGGAAGATAAGTTTGGATGAAGCGGAAAACATCATAGATGAGATAAACGCAGATAGCGAAGGAGAACTTAAGGCAACTTTAAATTTGGCAGATGGGAAAATTAAATCAAAAATAAAGACATTACAGAACTCTCTTACAGAAAGCATAGCTCAAATTGAAGCAACCTTGGATTATCCTGAGGAAGATTTTGAAAAGTCAGCTAAAGATGAAATTTTTGACAATTTAAAGGATGTTAAAAAGCAAATAGAGAGCTTTATCATTGATTCTATGAATGCAAGATATATAAGAAGCGGAATCAATATTGCAATCGTAGGGAGTCCAAATGTCGGGAAATCCAGCCTTTTAAATGCCCTTATAGGAGAAGAGAGGGCCATTGTTACAGACATTGAGGGAACAACAAGAGATGTACTTAATGAAAGTGTTTCATATAAAGGAATTAAACTTAATTTTATTGACACCGCAGGAATAAGAAGCTCAGAAGATAAAGTTGAGAAGATTGGCATTGAAAAATCAAAACAAACATTACAAAATGCTGATGTGGTCTTGTGGGTGCTTGATGGCAGTCGAAAGATGAATGATTATGATAAAGAAATATCAAAAATTTTAGAAACACAAAACAATGTTATAACTATAATAAACAAAAATGATAAGCCTAGAATGCTTGAAAATTTTGAAAATGAGATTGTTATATCTGCCTTGGAAGAAAACAACATTGAAAGCGTAAAAGAAAAGATTTATGGACTTGTCATTAATGAAGATATAGATTACAACAAAACCATAATTATAAATGAAAGACAAATTGACATCTTAAAAGAATGTAAAAGTATAATAGATGAAATTTATCAAGCAAAAGAAGAGAGTATGGATATTATAGCCATGAAAATTAAACAACTTTGGAATAGCCTAGGCAAAATCACTGGAGAAAGTGAAAACGAGCAAATAATTGATTTAATATTCTCTAAATTTTGTTTAGGAAAATAAATAAATGCGAGTAAATAAAATATGAAAGAATTGATTAAAGAAATATTTGAAAAATATAATTTTTCACTAAATGAAACTCAAATAGAACAGTTTGAGAAATATTATAATTATTTAGTGCAAGAAAATGAGAAATACAATTTGACTGCAATAACACAGCCACTTGATGTGATTGTTAAACATTTTATAGATAGTGTTTTGCCTGAGAAAAGTATAGAAAAAAACGCAACGGTAATTGATATAGGAACTGGAGCTGGTTTTCCAGGGATACCTCTCAAAATTTTAAGAAATGATTTAAAAGTAACTTTGCTGGATAGTTTGCAAAAAAGGATTAATTTTTTAAATAACCTGATTGAAATTTTAGGTTTAAGTAATATCAAAGCTTTCCATGGCAGAGCTGAAGATTTTGTAGCAAACAAGAGAGAAAAATATGATTATGCAGTGTCAAGAGCTGTTGCAAACTTGGCAACATTGTCCGAATATATGCTCCCCTATGTGAAAGTTGGCGGAAAAGCAATTATGTATAAGGGAAACAAATTGCAAGATGAGTTGCAAGCTGGAGAAAATGCTATAAAAATTTTAGGTGGCGAAACTGAAAAGATTGAAAAATATTATTTAGCTGAAGAAGAAAGCAATAGAGAGGTTTTGATAATCAAAAAGATTAAACCAACAAATAAAAAATATCCAAGAGGCAAAAATCTTCCTAAAACAAAGCCTTTGTGCTAAAAAATTATAAAAACATAGTTAAAAAACGAAAAAAATCAAAAATTTTAAAAAGAAATTTGAAAAAATGATAAGTCAAAAAAATATAGCAGCAATTTCATTATTTATTGTAATAGCAATTTTTAATAAAAACTAAAATAAATTGTGATTATAATTTTTTGAAACCAATATAAGAAACATCGATAGAAGAGGGATGAATGAAAATAGTTTCATATAACATAAATGGCATCAGGTCAGCAACAAAAGCGGGATTACTTGAATTTATAGACCAACTAGACGCTGATGTATATTGTTTCCAAGAAGTGAGAGCAAACGAAACAATAACAAAACAAATTATTGAAGGTCAAGATGTTCAAATAAGTTTATTTGAAAGCGAAAAAAGCAAAAATCCTTTAGATAGATATTATAAAATTTATAATTGTGGAGATATTGCTGGTTATGCTGGCACAATGATTTTAACAAAGATAAAGCCAAGTAAGATTTCATATGATATGAATGAGTTTTGGCATGACAACGAGGGAAGAACGACAACAATATTTATAGATAATTTAGCAATAGTCAATGCTTACATACCAAATGGAAACTCAAGGTTAGAATTTAAAATGAAGTATTTGGAAGCATTACTCAATTATCTAAAAAAATTAAAACAAAATCACACTGTTATTTGTGTCGGAGATTTTAATATTGCCCACAATGAAATAGATTTAACAAACCCAAAAGAATGCAAAAATAAATCGGTGTTTTTGCCAATAGAACGGTCTATGTTTGATAAATTTATAGAAGCAGGATTTATTGATTGTTTTAGATATTTATATCCACAAAAAGAAGAATATTCATGGAGAAGTTATAAGTCGCGTCAAGTTACAGACATAAAACCAAATCGTAACTTTTGGAAATATCGAATAGATTACATATTGCTTAGCAGTTTAAGCGGTCACAACATTAAAGAATGTGAAATGCCAGATTTGGTTTACAGTGATCATTTGCCAGTTATTGCAACAATAGATAAAATTAATAACACCCAATGACAAAATATAAAGTAAAAACATAATATAAGAGGAAAATAAACGCAAAATAAACAAAAAAACAAATATAAAAAGCCACTAGCAAAAACTTGTGGTTTTTTATTTATGTTTTAAGGTTCTGTTCTATGCAACGAAAATTTATTTAATTTTATAAAAAAACACATTTTCGCAGCAATGGCTTTGTATAATATAATAATTGAAACATCTTAATTATTTTAAACTAATAGTCCAAAATCGCCATAAATTAAAGCTTATTGTCTTAAGATAATCGACTATAAAAAAAATATCAATTTTTACACTCCCCTTAATCTTTATTTATTATATAGATTTCATTATAGTTATCATGATGTCCGAGAACTCACTATTTTTAAATATGTTTTAGCCGCGAAAAGTATATCATGCAAGCCTACAAATACATCTTTTAAACGATGATAAATTATAGAACACATTATTTCAAATTGTTAAAATTCTTGAAAAATCTGCGATTTTTAATAAAAGACAGTATAAAAGATGATGATTCCTTTAAAAAATTAAAAGACTGTAAAATTTAGAAAGATTAATTCAACTAAAAAGATTTTTTTATAACCTCATGAAACACAGAGCTTTTTAATAATAAAAAGTAGTCATTTTCTAAAGACTACTTTTAAATTTTGTGTTTTAACTAAATTTAGATTAACATTAAACGGGTTATATATTTTATCAAGGATATAGTATATGTTTTAAGATTTAAACTAAAGTTTTTATGTCAAATGAGATAGAAGCTCTTTTTTGATTTTCTTTTGCTCTTCATTTTCAGAATTCTCTTCAATATTTTTTTCACCTAAACCATTTATGTTATCAGAGTCATTTTCTTCATTATTGGAGTCTTTATTGGAATCATTGTTGTCTTCACTTACTATTTCAATTGTTTGAATTTCTTGTGACTCCAGTTCGACCTCAACATTATCTTCTTTTTCTATAGATATAGTGGATATAAAATCATATAGATCGTCAAAATTGTTTTCCAATTCAAGATAATAACATCTTCCTTCATATCTTCCATCATTTCCACGAATAATGTTGACCCCATAAGAGTTTTTATCTATTTTCATCAAAAGTTCATCAAATGGCATTTGGGATTTATAGATTGTTTGTTCAAATTTGAATCTAAGCCATATTCCCGATTTCATCTCTTTAATAGTAAGATCATGAATACTTACTCCGTATGCAGGCATTTGTCTTGAATTTTCAAGAGCATCACTAAACAGGTTTTCAAATTTTTCAAATTCATCATTGCTTAAATTTACAAGCTCTCCATTATTATAGATTTCGACAGCTTTTACTTGGTCAAAAAGGTCTGGTAATACATTCGCATGAAAACAGAAAAGAACAGGAAAGATCATTAAAAAATAAAGTAATTTATACATAATAAAAGCTCCTTTTTTCTAGTTTGAATATAAAAGAGGTTATTATTCACTATTTTTTAATGATTTTTTATAGTTTTTTGACTTTTATTGTCATAAAAACTAAAAGTATAGAAAATTGTAACTATCTCAAATATATAGATACAAACAATTATCAAGAATATGAATTTATAAATATTGCATAAGCAAATTGTGTTGATTAATTTGTTTCCATTCAGTCTTTTTTTTGTTTGACAGTTTGGCAGATTAAAGCAAAGTTTCCAAAATGTTCCATTATGTTATATAAAGAATTGAAACTGTTTCATTAAATTTAAAGAAATTAAATGTTTTTAAGAAAGAACATGAAATTTATCGTAAAATGCAAAAATTTTAGTTATTTTAACGAAAATGCAATAAAAATATTGAAAAAGTCAGATATTTTCAATAAAAAGTCAATATTTGTTTTAAAGTTGTTTATATAAATATGATTACATAACAAGCTGGAGTCGAATGTTCAAGCTTAATCTAGTTAGTTATTTATTTCAAATATTGATTGTTATTAAACCAATATGAGAACAATTTTTGCAATATAAAAATCAAACTTACAAAAAACACAAGACAAGATTTATTTCCAATATTTAAGCTTAAGAAAATTATTAAAAGTATGAACAAGTTTCATTGCATTGCATGTATAATTCATTTCAAATATTTTGAGCATTTTTAATAAAATATTATAAAGATTAAATCTTTTTCATGAACATTTCTCCCTATTAAAAACATCACGTCTTTATAAAACATTAAATTATACTTTGGGAAACCAAAGGTTTGACAAAAAAGAATAAAATATGATTATGTAACCTTATCCTACAATATTATTTTCGCGTTCTATTCTGCGTCGAGCTTCCTGGTATTTCTCTATAGTTTCCAATAAATACCTCTCTTTGCCCCTAGCATCTAGCTTTAATAGTTTGTTATCATCCATTAAGCGCTTAAGAGGATTACAAACATAGGTATCTTCATTCATTATTTCTTTAACTTTATTATAAAAATTCTCATCGTTGTTATTAATTATTTTTACATCTACCCCGCAATATGTATTTCGAAGGTTTTTGTTTATCATTCTATTTTTAGCTTTCAAAGCCAAAGCTTTTAATAAATCGTTTTTCATTATACTATCTCCTTAAAATTTTATATTATTTTCTCACACAGAAAACACTACAATTATACTTTGTTTTTATATTATTTGAAAGTAAAATAATTTGTTATTTAGTTGTTTTATGTCGAAATGTGTAATAAAATTTAAGAAAGATTTTTAATTACAAAAATAGTTATTTTTATATAACTAAATTATTTTAAAATATAATAAATTTCGACAATATTTAATAATTATTTTTTATGATATATTTTATAAATTTGATATAATAAATATGAAATTTTATTAAAAGGAGGAGGGGCGATGTTGAATTTTTTAAATAGCATAATAGAACGATTTAGACCAGAACAACAGGATATTTCTACTATAAATTTCTTTAAGAATTATGAAGAACAAAACAAATTTATTTCATCTATTAACGAAGATAATTATTTGCAATTTCCTAAAAAATTGTTAAATATAGAAATTTTAAAACATTTAAATGAAGAAGCGAAGCAACAATATATCAAGCGTTCAGTACAAGTGTATTATGAAATTATTGAATGTATAAAGAATGATACACCTATTTATAAAAGATATTAATATTTGGCAATTATTGAGAAAATATATTTAATTTATCTTATTTTTAACACCTATATGGGTGTTTTTTTTATTGCTTATAATTGTTAGTTGCGAATTTCTTAAGGAAAGCAAACTAAACTTAATATAATACTTTGTTTTTATAAATTCATTTTTTTGTATTAAAATGATTCAAAAGTTCTTAATAAAACTACTATACTTGCTGGTTTTGTTTTTATAAAAAGATGCTAAAGTCGTGTCACAAATTATAATGGTTTTTATGAATACATTATGATGATCTTTGTTTTTTAGAATTTTCTATATGATATAAATAGTGATTAATAAATATTATTATAGATAATCAGTTGATAGTTGGTTGGATTTTAGTGTGTCGCTATTAAATGTAATTTTTTGTTTTAAAATTTAAGGACTTGTTTAATATTAAAACATCACATTATGTTTAAATGTTATATAAACACATAGTTATAAAATATAATTTTGCTCGACATTTTTATTAATTATTTATGGCTATGGTATTTATTAGAACAAATAAAATAATTTAAAAATATAATATAAATTTATAAAATAAAGTTTATTTTACGATAATAAAGTTATAATAAAATAACTATGCATTTTAAATAAACTTGATTATAATATTTAAATTAATTATAAAGAACAAGATAGCAGAATATGTTTATTGTGCAAAATGCTATCAAGAGTGTTATCATAATTTGTTATAGTAGTATATTGGATTGAATTATTTCGATATTTTTTATTGTAGATTAAGAATGATGTGTGATTTTTTAATCAAACATATAATATAAATAATATTTAAAACGTTCAAGGTCTTAAAATTGTTTAAGGGTTATATTTATAGATATTTATATAATAAAAGCTTGTTGTTGATAGCATGAGAAGTTTTTATAATGTTAAGAACTTTGTGATATATAAATATTTAATTTATCAAGCTAATTAATATAATTTAAAAAATCTTCTAAAAAATTATTGAATAAAAAATAATAAACTAAATTGCAACAAATATTTTCGAATACAGAATAACGCAACTTTATCTTCTATACAATAAAAAATCATTCAGTTTGTGGTTTAAAAGAAGCGTGATTTGATAACATGATAATCACATGAATGTAATTATATTCAAACTATTTTGATAACAAATTCCTTATTTAATTAATTGTCAATAATTTGATATTTACTTATATCTGAAGAGTTAAGTTTAAATATAATGAAAGATCAATTTTTAAAAGATGTTGTGTTGTTCATTTATGTATTGAGTATATAAATATTAGCTACAAGCTTTTAAGAAGAATTTGTAATATACAGTTTATGTAACAGATTCTTAATTATAAGAGCTGCTTAATTAATTCAAGTAAAAAACTAAATTTTAAAAATGAATAATCGCATGGATACATTTTGGTAAATTTAATGATACAAACATAAAACTGCAGTTTATTAATTTAGTTTTTATACATATTGTTTAGAACAATAATTACATGCGTTTTGAATCATTTGTGATAACAATCCTAGTGCACAACGATTTTTATGATATTTGTATCAAATCAGCAAAAATTATTTTAATCAATTTATACTATTTAAGCTATATTAAGTTAATAATATAAAAACCAATCAAAGCTTAGTCTTTAATGACATATAATATAAAATAATATGTAATGTAAAATGACATATGATATAATAATGTAAAACTATTTTATAAGGGCAATAACCTTTATTTTATATTACAAAGCCAATGTTGCTGAAGATTAACTATATTTGTTATAATTAAATATCACATTGTTTTTTAATAATTCTGACTAACAGATAATCAGATATAAAAACATGTAGTGAATTTAATTAAAGCTGCTACATATACTTTTTATAGTGCTTTAACAAAAACACGCCAAAATATACAATATTTAGGCTTATATAATTACAAATGTTTCACGTGAAACATTTGTAGATAAATTATTTGACGGAATATTGATTTAAAAACCATAATTATATTGTTTATATTCCCGAGTATTTTATTAAATATTATACTTTTTAAATATCTGAATTATATAAATTGTTTCACGTGAAACAATTTGTATTGATATAACTGAATTATAGCAATAATGCAAATTAAATTTTAACAATTTAAAAATCTTTAATATCAAGAAAATGGTTTTTATAAGAAGTTTAATAATAAAATAAAATATTTTAGCTGTTTTTCTTGTAAAAAATAAATGCAGTGCTTTAAAAATTAAAAAAAATATTAATAATTCATCTTATTTTTCTTTTGCTTGTTGAGTTCGCATATATTTTTATATTTTTATTTTTTTATAATTAAATTTATTTTTTGATAATGAAAGATTCAATAATATTAAATTATTAAATATTTTAGTTTAATAAGCTCATGTCATGTAAAAATTTATTTGATGTGTGTATGATATAGTTGAAATATTAAATTATTAAAATTGTTATTGATATTTTAGATTATATAATAATAAATCTAGATATATTGTGTTATATTTATTTTAAACTGATCAATTTAGATTAGAAATTGCAAATAACTTTTTAAATATATTGACAATGGAATATAAAATTACTTTTTTAGATTGATGTTATTATTAATAAAATTAATTGTGTGAAAAGTTGTTATTTAATTTATTTAGACTAAAAATTTTTTATAAATATTGTTTTGCACTTTATTTATTATTGCATAGTGCATTTAAAAATTACAGTGCAATTGTTAAATTAATTTTATAGCACTATTAACAATGATAGTGCTGTAAATTGTGCACCTAAAGATTTAAAAACATGAAATTTATTTACAAAATGTGTTTGGAAAAGAATTCCTTATATGATATAATAAACATGGAGGTTTTAAAATGAAAGAATTAAAAGGTACAAAAACAGAAAAGAATTTAATGGAAGCATTTGCTGGTGAAAGCCAAGCAAGAAATAAATATACATATTATGCATCAAAGGCTAAGAAAGATGGATTTGAGCAGATTGCAAGTATATTTGAAGAAACAGCTAACAATGAAAAAGAACATGCTAAAATGTGGTTTAAAGCTTTACATAATGGAGCTGTTCCTGGTACATTAGAAAATTTGATTGATGCTGCTGCTGGAGAACATGGTGAATGGACTGATATGTATGCTAGAATGGCAAAAGAAGCAAGAGAAGAAGGTTTTGATGAAATCGCATTCAAGTTTGAAGAAGTTGGTAAAATTGAAAAAAGACATGAAGAAAGATACAATAAACTTGCAGAACTTGTTAGAGAAGGAAAAGTATTCAAAAAGACTGAAAAGAGAGTTTGGATTTGCAGAAACTGCGGACATATCTATGTTGGAGATCAAGCACCTGCAAAATGCCCTGTTTGCGATCACCCAGAATCATACTTTGAACTTTTTGTTGAAGAATTTTAGTATTGATAAAAAGCATGTTGCATCAACATGCTTTTTTGATATATATCTATCTGTGCTACAGAAGATAAAAACTGTATAAATAGTTTGTATCAAAGATAATTAAAAGGTCTTGAAAAGTAAAATCTAAGGATTAATCTATAAATATCATTTTACTTTTAATAGCGCTAAATAAAAACTATTTGCTTGTGGTTATCAATTTTGTTTTTTATGTGTTTGTTATCGTTATCAGCATTATTTTTTATTTGAACGAGGCTTAATATAAGATAATGTATTTTGATTAATTATATTTATTGCTAGGAGATTTTTATAAATAATTGAGTTATTTGTAGGCAGGTATTTATAAAGCCTAAAGGTGTTTTTTGATAAGAATAAATGAATAATTTCATTTATATAAAAAAGTGTTTTGGCTTTTTATTGTAAAGCTTTTGGTCTAAAAGTCTGGTATTATGTATAAGAATATCAAAGTTTTTAAAGGCTTGCTCAATTGTTTTTATATATTTACTTTATAAAGTCTGGTATAAGTCTTGTAGTAAAAAAATAATTGTATTTGATCATGTTACATTTTTATGCAAAATACAATAGTTATGATTTAATAATTATATATAATATATATGGCATTTATAATCTATTTTAATTATTATGAATTGAGAAAATGTTTTTAAGAATATAAGTAAAATAAAAAAGTGTGCCTAGATTGTTTGGTACACTTTTTATTTGTTTTTATTTTTGTTTATTTTTTTCGAATATAATTGATTTAAATTTTTGCTATTTGGTTTATGGTTATTATTGTTTGATTTATTTATATATTTAGCCGTTAGGATGGCGTTTGTTATAATTTCTAAGGTCGCCCAATGTGATTTCCTTTTTCTTAAGAAGTTCAATCATATCAGCAAGGCGATCTAAATCATCGCGTGAATAATAATCAATATATATTCTTCCTTTATTATCATTGCCTATTGCTGAAACCTTGGTTGCAAACACGCGTTGCATTTCATTGATAAGTTCTTTAAGTTCCAATGATTGTTCTTTAACTTTTGTGCTTGCATTTTTGGGTGGGTATAGATAGTTTTTAACTGCCTTTTCAAGATCTCTTACTGACATCTTTCCATCAGCTGCTTGTTTTGCAAGTTTTAATTGTTGTGCAGTGTCATCAATAACAACTAGGCTTCTTGCATGTCCGCTTGATAATCTTCCGTCTTCTATCATTTTTATAACATCAGGATAAAGTGACAAAAGTCTTAATGTGTTTGCAACAGATGAACGGCTTTTTCCGATTCTGTCAGAAACAGTTTCTTGAGTGAGGTTGTATTCATCCATAAGTTGTTTGATTGCTCTTGCAGCTTCAATAGGGTTTAGGTCTTCGCGTTGCAAGTTTTCAATAATTGATATTTCTTTGATTTGTTTTTCTGTGTAGTTTTTGATAACAACAGGGACTTTTTCAAGACCAGCCATATTAGAAGCACGCCATCTTCTTTCACCGGCAATAATCATATATTTCCCATCTTCGCCCTTATTTACAACAAGCGGTTGGATGACACCATGAAGTTTTACTGAGCTTGCAAGTTCTTGCAAAGCCTCTTCATCGAAATGTTTTCTTGGCTGATTTGGATTTGGATATATTTTATGAATGTCAAGTTCTGTAACTCCACTATTATTAGAAGAAGACGAAGTATTATTTACACTTTTAGGGGTTTCTTTTTGATTATTTGACATATTTTCATTATTCTCTTCATCGTAAAGCCCAAAAAGTGATTCAAGACCGCGCCCTAAGCTTTTCTTTTTATCCATCGTTTCTCACCTCTCTTAATTTAATTTTTGTATCTTTGGTTATTGTATTATATTTCACTTTATTTCTATCTAGGAATTCTTCTGCCAAGCTCATATATGCTTCAGCGCCTTTTGAAGAAGGCTCATAAACAAGGATAGGCTCTCCATGACTTGGAGCTTCAGCCAATCTTATATTACGAGGGATGTATGTAAAGAATACTCGTTTTCCAAAGAACTTTAAGATTTCATCGCTGACTTGTGTTGTTAAGTTGGAACGCTTATCTTTCATAGTCATAACAACACCTTCAATATCAATAGAAGGATTGAGATGGTATTTGATAAGTTTTATTGTGTTCATAAGTTGAGTCAAACCTTCAAGTGCGAAGAATTCGCATTGAATAGGAATAACAACACTGTCACTTGCAGTCAAGGCATTGACTGTAATCAGTCCAAGAGAAGGTGGACAGTCAATCATGATGAAATCATAATTGTTTTTGATAGGTTCCAAAATGCCTTTGATAATTTTTTCTCTTTGTGGCATTTGGACCATTTCAATTTCAGCACCTGCTAAGTCGACTGTAGAAGGGATGATATCCAGATTTTCAACAATGGTAGGTTTTATAACATCTTCAATATTTGTGTCACCAGAAATTAAGTCGTAAATTGTTTTCAAATCTTTCTCTTTTTCAATTCCAAGTCCGCTTGTAGCATTTCCTTGTGGGTCAAGGTCAAGGACCAAAACTTTTTTCCCCATAGCAGAAACATAAGCAGCCAAATTGATACAAGTGGTAGTTTTGCCTACTCCTCCCTTTTGATTTGCAAAAGATATAATTTTTCCCATAAACTAAGACCTCTTTTATTATTACATTTATATAATAACACAAAAATATATAAAATTTAAGCAAATTTAATTGGTTTTAAATTTTTTTATAAATTTTATAATATTTTCGATTATTTTTAATTATTTTAGCATTATTTTTTGATATTTTCAATATTAAATTTAATTTTAAAATATATTTTTTTTGATTTTTAATGTTTTTTTGATAGCAAGAGCTTTAATATTGTTTGAAAAAATTGAAAAATTTAATATAATATAAAGGTAAGGAGAAGACTATGTTATATGATGAAATAAAAAAAGCAAATGTTCAAGCGATGAAAGATAAAGATGCTGTTGCAAGAAGTTTTTATAGCGTGCTTTTGAATAAGATCATGCTTGAGAATATAAAGAAAAGAGAAAAAAATGAAGAAGTAACTGATGCGGATATTGCCAATATTCTTCAAAAAACTATAAAAGAACTTGAAGAAGAAAAACAAAATTATCAAAAAGTTGGACATCAAGAAGAGGTTGAAAATATTTCAAAACAAATTGAACTTGCAAAAAAATATTTGCCTAAAATGCTTTCAAAAGAAGAGGTTGCAGACATTATAAATTCTTTGGAAGACAAATCTATTCCTTCTGTCATGAAACACTTTAAGGCAAATTACAATGGTAAGTGCGACATGAGAATAGTTCAAGAGGTTTTAAAAAGCCTATAATGAAGATTTTTGCGATAAGTGACTTGCATTTATCTATCAACAATCCCAAGCCTATGGATATTTTCGGACCCGTTTGGGATAATTATGTTGATAAGATTTTTGCTGACTGGAAAGAAAAAGTAGGAGAGGAAGATTTGGTTTTGCTTGCAGGCGATTTTTCGTGGGCAATGAAGCTTGAAGAAGCAATTGCTGATTTTAAATTGCTTGAAAACTTGCCTGGAAAAAAGATTATCATAAGAGGGAATCATGACTATTGGTGGAAATCTATATCTGCAGTAAGAGGAGTGCTTCCTTATGGTTTTTATGCAATTCAAAACGATGCTTTAAAGTTTGGCAATGTTGTGATTTGTGGGACAAGAGGCTGGATTGTTCCAGAGAGAAATGGCTCATTGAGTGATGAAAATAAAAAAATATATGATAGGGAAGTTTTGCGTTTAGATTTGACTTTACAAGCAGCTTCAAAATTAAGAGAAGAAGGGGACAAGCTGATTTGTATGCTTCATTATCCTCCAACAAACTTTACAAAAGATGACAATGAATTCACCTCAGCGATTGAAAAAAATAAAGTTGATGAGGTTGTCTTTGGACATTTGCATGGATATAAGAGAGCGGAACCAACTTATACCAAAAACAATGTAAAATACTTCTTGACATCTTGTGATATGGTGGATAATAAACTTGTATTGATTGATGAGGTTTAAAGCGAGGCTTAATGATAAGGTGAATTTTTCAAAAAGAAACTTTTATTTTTATATTTTTTGAAGCTCGAGAATTTAAGGTAAAAGGGTTTTTCTTAAACTTAAAAAGAATTTTGTTTTTAAGAAAAGAGTTGATAAGAAAAGTTATTATAAAGCTTTAAAAAGAGGATAACAAACAGAAGAAACATAAGTTTATATATTAAGTATCTCGTAAAAATTTGCTTAAAAACTTTAAGAGAGGTTTATTTTATAGAGATTTAGAGAATAATGTTAAGACGAGCATAAGAAAAGGATAATTTTGCAATTTAAGATAAGGTTGTTTTAATTAAGATAAATTTAAGACAAAGTTATTTAAAAAAATCTTAAATTAACCAATAAAAATAATTAAGTTTTAAAGTTTTAAACATTTTTTCGCTCAACTTTTTTAGTAAACAAAAGAAAAAGAAATTCTTTTTGTTATCTTTTTTAAATACTTTAGCATTTATTTGTTAGCATTTATTTGACAAAAAGATTAAAGTATTGTAAAATTTACAGGTAATAAACAAAATATGAGGTTTTAAATTATGAAAGTTTTTGCTAAAAAGAATATTATAAAATTGCTTGCTATTATATTTTGTATAGCTTTCTTTTTGACTGGGTGTGCTACTGTCAGCAATGTAACCGACAAAAATGGAAAGAAAATTTATTTTGATGATGTGGAATATTTTGAAGGGCATATTGCTGTGGTTGGAGATTATCTATATTATGGAAACGGATACACTTCTTCAAGTGATGAGGGTTTCAATTATAATGATGCGACATCAAGTGGGTACCTTGCAAGACTTAACATATCAAATCAATTAAAATATGACTATACAGAAGATGAAGACGGATACTACAATCCAAGTCCTGCTGGGATTGAACAGGTCAATGATGAAAAATTGATTGGGTATCAAAATCAATATATGTTTGCTCTTGGAGAATATCTTTATTTTACATCAGCAAACACTCACAAAACAAGTTCTCTTGAAAATGATTATAGCCAAGTTTCTCTTTTTAGAGTGAAATTTAATGGAGACAAATTTAAAGAAATTGACACATTTAGATATGATGAAAATTCAGTTATAACAGTTCAAAAAGGTTCTGATGGAAACTACTACTATATTATTTATAGTCCAACAAGCAGTGAAGAAAATCCAACTTACAATTTGTATTCAATAAGAATTGGGGATAAGATTGGTGACACTGTGACGCTTGCAGAAGAAGTTAAATCTGTTGCAGTTTGTGATGAAAATTCTACAGTAAAAAATGTTGTTTATACAGTAGACTCTGAAAGAACTGAATATGCAACAGATGCAGTCAAGGCTGTAGACTTTGCAACAGGCGAAGTAAGTGATTATGGAGATAACAATGATGTTGTAGGTTCTACTACAACAATGCTTGGAAGAGTTGGAGATGTTGTTGTTTACAATTATTCTTCTCAAATTGTTCCACAAGGAGTTTTCTATAAGGATATTTCAACTGGGGATAAACATTTTTCAGGAACAACAAAGTTCTATACATCAAATTCAACAATCTCAGATATACAAACAATCGGCGACGGCTATATGTTTATATCTGATGTAAGCAGTTCTGTAATGTATAAAAGCACTCTTGACACAACAGTTGACGCTCAAACTTTGTTAAGAAGCGCAGATTATAGTGATATATTGTTTGTTGATGGAGATTGGTTATACTACTCAAATGACACAACAATTTCAAGAATCAATGTTCGTGACAAAAAACAAGAAACTTTGGCAACTATGACAAGTTTGATTTCTGGGCAATGTGGATATGATGGAAATTATATTTACTTCTATGCTCAAATAGAACAAGAAACAAATGACAGCGATTCTAGCGAAGGCGATGACGGCTCAACCGAAACAACAACTGACAGCAAATATTATATGCACAGAGTTGATAAAGAGGGAAATGTTCAATTGCTTGCCAATGCTGACAAGATTAAAAAAGCTGAATAAAACATAATGCTGATAAAAAAATATGATTTATAGATTTTTCTATTTATCATATTTTTTTGTGTTTTTTATATGATTTTACGCTAAAAAATCGAAAATTTTATATTTTTTTAGATTTTTTAATTTTTTATTTAATTTATTTGATTAAACTTTAAATAATTTTTTATACTAAAAAACGAGGAGGTTTTAGGTCGAAAAAACAAAATTTTAAAAGGAGAAAATAAAATGAATTCAAAAACAAAATCACTTAAAACGATTATTACAGCTGTTATATTTGCTTTGATGATCATCGCTACAGGAGTTCTTCTTGCAAGCTGTAAAACTCCAGACAAATCAACTTATAAATTTGTTGGTCAAGGAGATCAGACTGCAAATGTAGGAGAAGAAATTGTATTGAACAATTCTTTACAAACAGACAAAGTTGGAAAGAATGGATATAACAAAGTTCTCATCGTTTTTGAAGTAAATGATAAAGAAAATTTAACTATTATTGCAGTTGGTGACAATGGTCAAGAATATGACATCACAGACCTTGGCACATGGGGTGGCGAAGGATTCGCATTGCCTGCAGAATACAATGTTTCAACTGAGGTTAGAGTAACTGCTTCTCAAGCTGGAGTTTACACATTTGTTACAAGGCTTGTAGATGTTGAAAACAATAACGCAGTTATTGCTGAAGCTACATCAGTGCTTACTGTTACTGAAGTTGAGGCTTAAAAAATAGAAAACAAAAAACAGTCAAAATGAAGTCATTTCAACTTCGAAATACGACTGTTTTTTATGCGATTTTTTGTGATTTGATTTTTTATATTCTTGCCATATAAAAAGGAATTTGCTATTTGCTAGAGTCTTGCCTTGTGCTTATTTAGATTTTATGGCGTCTGTTTACATATGATTTCAACTAATAATTGATTTCATTTTTTAACGAAATTTTTATTGATTTATTGGTGTGATTAATCATTTTCGCGAATAAGATATTCTACAGAAACCTTAAAATATTTTGCAAGATTTATAAGTGTGCTTACATATGGCACGGCGCCTCTTTTCCATTCGCTCATTCTATCTTTACCAAGCCTAAGTTCTTGGCTTACTTTTTTGTTGTTTGTATTCTTCTTTTCCAATAATTTAGCATAATTTTTGTAAAGAGCATTTATGCTGTATGTTCCTCTTTTTGTTGGTTTATCTGTCAGCTCAAGCAAATAATCAATAGAACAGTTGAAATGATTGCACAAGATTATGGCATTTTCAAGAGAAGGATATTTATTGTATTCACAAAGTTTATATATTCTTTTGATTTTTATCCCAGTTTCTCTTGATAATTGAGCTAAAGATATATTTTTGGTTTGACATAGCTTTGTCAAAATTTCTTTCATGCTTTTTTCTCTCATAGTTTGTCCTCTCATTTGTACAAAGATTATATTCCAAAAAATATACTATGTCAATATTTATTTATGAATTATTTATAAATTTTAAGCCTTATTCAAATAATATGTGAATACGCATTTAAGCAAAAATAACATTATATAAATTCTTTATTGAAAAAAGTAGTGTATATTGTTCTTAATTCATAAAAAGATAAATTTTAGATTAGCAGATGTTTTTTACATAATTAATTATTAAACTTAAGATAATAATTTTGATTTAATATGTTCAAAATAGTATCATAATTTGTTGACAAAATATAGAATATTTTGTAGAATATTTATCCACTAAAAGGCAATTTGTTTTGCTTGCGAAATGCTTAGTGGTATAATAAAAACATAGGAGATTTTTATGAATAAAGAACATTTGAAAGAAACAACTATAGAGGCAGAAGAAGCCAGCAAAAAATATTTAGAAAAGTTTAAAGGCAAAAAGTGGAGAAATGAAATCAATGTTGCTGATTTCATTGAAAATAACTATAAAGAATATAAGGGCGATGACAGCTTCCTTAAGGGAAAAAGTCAAAAGACAGCCAAGGTTTGGAACATTTGTGAAAAGCTTTTAGCAAAAGAAAGAAAGGTTCATCTTTTGGATGTTGATTTGAAGCACATTTCAGGAATAGACAGCTTCCCAGCAGGATATATTGATAAAAACAATGAGGTCATTGTTGGTCTTCAAGCAGACAAGCCATTGAAAAGAATAATCAATCCATTTGGCGGAATAAGAATGGTCAAGAATGCACTTGCAGCTTATAACAAAAAGATGGACGCAAAAAGCGAAGAAATTTTTGACTTGATGATAAGAAAAACGCATAATGATGGTGTGTTTGACGCTTATACTCCAGACATAAGAAAAGCAAGAAGTGCTGGACTTATCACTGGACTTCCAGATGCCTATGGAAGAGGGCGTATCATCGGTGATTATAGAAGAGTTGCTTTGTATGGTATAAACAAACTTATTGAAGAAAAACAAAAAGATTTGTTGACACCTCAAATGTTGACAATTGACAGTGAAGAAAAGATAAGATTGCGTGAGGAAGTCAATGAACAGATAAGAGCTTTAGGAAAAATCAAAAAAATGGCTCAAACTTATGGTTATGATATTTCACATCCTGCAACAAACGCAAAAGAAGCTTTCCAATGGACATATTTTGCATATCTTGCAGCTGTAAAAGAAAATAATGGCGCAGCAATGAGCTTGGGCAGAACTTCTACATTCCTTGACATCTTTGTTGAAAGAGATTTGGAAGAAGGGAAGCTTACAGAAGAAGAGGCACAAGAACTTGTTGACCAATTTATAATCAAGTTGCGTCTTGTAAGACATTTGAGGACTCCTGACTACGATGAAATTTTTGGAGGAGACCCTACTTGGGTTACTGAAAGCATTGGTGGTATGCTTAATGACAAGAAGAGTTTGGTTACAAAAAATTCATTTAGATTTTTGCACAGCCTTATCAATCTTGATCCAAGTCCAGAACCAAATTTGACTGTTTTATGGTCAACCAAACTTCCAGAGAATTTCAAGAAATACTGCGCAAAGATTTCAATTTTGACAGACAGCATACAATATGAAAGTGATGATGTTATGAGCCCTATATATGGACATGACTATGCTATTGCTTGTTGCGTGTCTGCAATGAAAATTGGCAAACAGATGCAATTCTTTGGTGCGAGATGCAACCTTGCAAAATCATTGCTTTACAGCATAAATGAAGGAAAAGATGAAAAATCAGGCAAGCTTGTAGTTGATGGCATTGCTAAGATGGAAGATGAAGTGCTTGATTACAACAAAGTTAAAAAGGCATATTTCAAGACACTTGACAAAGTGGCAAAAACTTATGTTGACGCAATGAATATAATTCACTTTATGCACGACAAGTATGCTTATGAGGCTGGACAAATGGCACTTCATGACACCAATGTTGAAAGATTGATGGCTTTTGGTATTGCAGGACTTTCTGTTGCAACAGACTCGTTGTCATCAATAAAATATGCAAAAGTTTCACCTATAAGAAACGAAGATGGCATAGCAGTTGACTTCAAGATTGAAGGCGAATTCCCTAAGTATGGAAATGATGATGACAGAGTTGATAATATAGCTGTTGAAATTGTTGAACATTTCATTTCAACTCTTAAGAAACATAAGCTTTATAGAGATGCAATTCACACTTTGTCAGCTTTGACAATAACATCAAATGTTATGTATGGAAAGAAAACAGGCACAACACCTGACGGAAGAAAGGGTGGAGAACCTTTTGCTCCAGGTGCAAACCCAATGCACGGTCGTGATTGCTCAGGCGCTCTTGCATCACTTAATTCTGTTGCAAAAATACCTTATTGCGATTGTTGTCAAGATGGTGTTTCAAACACATTCTCAATCATACCAAATGCACTTGGTCATGATATGGATTCAAGAGTTGACAACCTTGTAAATATCTTGGATGGATACTTTATTCAAGGTGCACAACACATCAATGTCAATGTTCTTGATAGAGAAAAGCTTATAGATGCAATGGATCATCCTGACAAATATCCAACTCTTACAATCAGAGTTTCTGGATATGCTGTAAACTTCAACAAATTGTCAAGAGCTCATCAAGAGGAAGTCATCAAAAGGACATTCCATGAAAGCATCAGCAAACCTTTGTCATAACAAAAATATAAGCCCTTTTAATGGGCTTTATTTTTTATATTGAGATTGACAAAAAATGGGAAAATAAAAAATAAATTTATTTATAAAAAATAAAAAAATAAAAAATAATAATTTCTCAATTTTAAATATTTTTTTTAATTAATTTTCATATTTTTTTATATTTTTTATTTATTTTTTTAAATTATTTATTTAATTAAATATTTTATACATATTTTTAAATTATTTTATCAAAATTATTTATTTTAAATAATTTCTCTTTTACTATTGACAAAAGTGGTTATTCTCTTATAATAAGAGTATCAAAAGGGACAGAGTGGTAGTATGAGAAGCGAGCTTGAAGAAAAAGTAAGAAATGAATATGATGAGTATACAAAGAGGGTGCTTGCTGGCGATAAGATAGCCTATGATAAATTTTTGGCAGACAGCACATTTCTTTTTGCTGAATATTTGGACAAAACTTATGAAAAGCAAAATCTTAAAAATGTGGAGAGAGAAGAGATTCTCTTTTTGGCTTTCAAATATACAAAGAATTTAATCAAATGGTTTGTAAGGAAGGGTGAGTTTCCTAGAAAGAGCTTCACTTATATTAATCTTGGCAAATTTTACACAGTGAAAAATGCAAGATATATCAATGGACAAAGGACAGCAAAGCGTTTGAAATTGGTAAGTTTGGATCAACTTAAAGACATTGAATATAGTTTTGATGACGGACAAAAAGCTGACACAGGTGCACTTTATTATTCTTATGATAAAGGTTGCGAGAATATTGAAGAAAGCATTGATGCAAAATATTTGAAGGAAGATTTTTTAGAATATCTTGACAGCATCACTGAGCGACAAAAAGAAATTATGATAAAATATTGCGGTCTTAACGGAGAAAAACCTAAAAGTGTAAGAGAAGTCGCAAAAGAACTAGGCTGTTCAAGCAGTTTTGTTGAGAAGATAATATTGAAAGTTCGCAAAAGATTTCTTGACAAACAAAGAAAGATGGAAGAGCAAAGAGAAGCTTTATAAAAAGTTCTTTTAATCCAAAGTCTTAAAAATTTAAGATATCAGAAAATGAAAATAATCCAAAAGGGTGAATATGGAAGAAATATTAGGTAATGTAAACAGTGTTGAAAGTATGGGGCTTGTTGACGGCCCTGGCATAAGATATGTCGTATTTTTGCAAGGGTGTGAACTGCGTTGTCTATATTGTCATAATCCTGAAACATGGGATAAAAACAAAAATTGCACGATGATAAGCGCAAGCGAGCTTATAAAAAAAATTGAAAGATTCAAAAGCTATTTTGGCAAAGAGGGAGGTGTCACCTTTTCTGGAGGAGAGCCACTATTGCAACCCAAATTTTTGCTTGAATGTTTGAAATTGTGCAAAGAAAAAAATATAAACACCGCAATTGATACAGCAGGGGTTGGCTTTGGACAATATGATGAAATATTGAAGCTTGTCGACCTTGTGATTCTGGATTTGAAGGCTGTCAAAGAAGATGATTACAAAAAAATCACAGGTCAATCTATGGAAAGATTCAACAAGTTTCTTGCTGATTGTCAAAGATTGAATAAGAGATTGTGGTTAAGACAGGTGATTGTCCCAAATATCAATGACAATGAGGCAAATATTGCAGATTTAAAACAATTTATTTCAAAAATTAAGAATGTTGAAAAAGTTGAGCTTCTGCCATATAAGACAATAGGTGTGCATAAGTATGAGAACCTCAAAATCAAGTATCGACTTGAGGGAGTGCCTGACATGGACGAGAAGCGATGCAAAGAGCTTGAGAAACTTTTGCTACAAAATTAACTTGAGTTTTTCTAAATATGTTTTTATTTGCTCAAAGATATGATTTTGAGAATTCGAGAATAATGAAAATATAATTAGCATACTTTTAAAATATGTTTGCGATGATGCAACTATTGGGGATTATGTGTAATGATATGAGGATTGCATGCAAGGGTAGAATTAAAATGCGGATTGCATGCAAGGATAAAAATAAAATTGAGACTGCGTGCAATGGCAGATAAACAAAAAGGCGATGATATATTGCCTTATTTTATTGATTTTGTTATATTATAATTATGTTTAAGAATGTTTCAAAAAGGTATAAGATTTTTATAATAAGTGTTTCTTGCGTTTTGCTCGCGCTGGCAATAGTTTTGATTACGCTTTTTTATACCACGCAAAACAACATAAAAAATTATTTATCTTTGGATGTTTTGCATCTGCCACAAGAAAATAAGATTGATTTAGACAGCTCATCTGATTATCTTGGACAGCCTGACATGGTCAGAACGAAGACTGGGAAGTATATTGTCGTCTATCCTGAAGGACATGGACATGGAAGTTTAATTATGCAAACAAGCATGGATGGCAAGAATTTTACAAAGCAAGAGTGCCCAGAATCTTGGAAAAACTCACAGGAAGTGCCAACAATTTATACGCTTGATAGGATTGACGGCTCGCAGTATATTATTTTAATTTCAGGCAAACCATATTGGGTGGCGGATAATTTGAAAGCTGACGGGTTTCAATATAGTTTGTCAAAAGATGATGGTGAAATATGGAGTGAATTTACAACCGTATACAGTCCAATGGACTGCATAGTTGCAATGAGCAGTCTTACCCAACTAAAAGAAAACGGAGAGTTTGTTGATAAGTGGATGGGGACTTTTCATACACACAAATTTGTCAATTATAAAACAATCTTATCATTTGATGAAAACGACGATGTTGTTTGGTCAGAACCTGAGCCTATCTTAAGTGAATATAGGGAAATTGAAAAGAAAAACAAGCTGTGCGAAATTGAAATCATAAGAGCCCATAATGATACTTTGATTATGCTTACTCGAAACGAAGCACGAGGCGGAAAAACATCAATGATAAGCTATTCAAATGATGAAGGAGAAAGTTGGACCAAACCTGTTTATCTTCCTTATGATTTGTCTGGCGATAGATTCAGCGCAATCTATGACGAAACAAACGATAAAGTTTTGATTTCTTTCAGACAAATCATTCCACATAAGCCAAATGCTTTATCCATGACAAAATTTATGACTTATGGCTGGGTTTTGTGGATAGGAAACATGGATGACCTTCTAAGTTACAACCAAGGGAAAACAATAGGCGATTGCTTGCTTGTGCTCGGTGAAGATTCCAGCGGCGATTGTGGCTATAGCGGGCTTGTCGATGAAAACGGAAACATAACAGCTGTATCTTATGGACACTTTTTGTCCTCTGATAAAAGCAATATCATGCTTACAAATTTTAAAGTTGAAGATTTTATATAAAAATTAAGAAATAGATTTTAATTATTAGAGATAAAAACACAAAAAATTTTTATAAAATTGCTTTAATTGTTTTATAAAAGATTATTTTGTAAAAAGACATAATAAAAAGCATATTAAAAATCAATATGCTTTTTATTTTATATCTTTCAAACTTCTTTAGTTTATCAAAACAAGAGTTATAAATTATTTTTGCTATTTATCAGCATATAAGAGGTGCGTTTTTATGAGTTTTGTTGAAGACAAAAATAAAAAAAGGAGAATTTCTCCTCTTTATTTGGTAGCAGCAACTGGGATCGAACCAGTGACCTCAAGAGTATGAATCTTGCGCTCTAGCCAGCTGAGCTATGCTGCCAAATTTTAAGTTACTGTAGAATTATAAACAAATTTTACAATATTGTCAAGAGAAATGTTATATTTTGTATGCAAAATCACAAAAAATCATAAATTGTGAAACATTTGGGAAATCTATATAATAATTTAATTTGTATTGATTTTATTTGCAAACAAGATAATAAATTAGGCAAATTAATAAAAAAATAAAAATATTTAATTAGTAAAAATGCCGTCACTTTGCTTGACCGAGGGGTGGTGGAATGGTATACTTACCAAAAGGGGAGTTTGCAATTTGGAAGATAATAAAAATTTCTTAATTAAGAGCAAAAATAATATTTTTTTATTCGTTATTGAACTAATAATATTTTTGTGCTTAATAATAGGATTGCCTATTTATACACATACAACATTTGATAGCTCAGAATCTTATTGGAAAAATGGATATTTTAAATTTACTGTTAATGTAAGAAATTTTTCAGACGATCAACTTAGATCATCATATAGTGAATATAGAGTTAATAATATTTCAGGAGATGGTTATTCAGTAAATTCCATTAGCGTTTCTGGCTCTTTTCCAGATCCTCCAGGCATTGGAGCTATTACAAGTTATTCTACTTTACATAATGGAAATGATTACAAACAAACACAGGCACATATGGGGTCGTGGACTAATGTTTATACGAGTAATTTAACTTATACAATCGGAATTACTGTTGATAATAATAATTATAGAGTAGCGCCAGTGGTTTCAAAAGGAGATTGGTCCCATGGGACGGGATATTATGCTGTAGATTATTCTGATACTACTTCAACTTCAGTCAGTGTAACGCAACAATTTACATCTGATGGAGATAATGTTGCACAAACGAGATGTGTTTTTGTGATGCCTAAAAAAACAACTCTTACATTAAACGGAAATGGAGGTACCAGTTATTCACGTGGTTCATATTATAATAAAACTTGGGGATTTGTTGGTGGGGTGTCAGATTCGTCAAGAACAGGATATAGTTTTAAGGGATGGGGAACATCGTCAACAGCTTCATCATATATAACATCAGCTGTTTTATCAAGTTATGTTTCATATGGTGATGCTCAATATTATGCATTGTGGACAGCTAATAGATATACAGTAACTTTAGATAGACAAGGTGCAACAAATGGTTCAGGCTCAACAACTGCAACATATGATAGTGCAATGCCATCAATAACTCCACCAACCAAAACAGGATATACTTTTCAAGGATATTATACAAGTCCGAATGGAGGTGGTACGAGATACTATAACTCCAACGGAACAAGTGCTAGAAATTATGATATAGCGAATAATACAACACTCTACGCTTATTGGACAGCCAATACATATAAAATAACTTTAGATAGACAAGGGGCGACAAACGGGGCAAGTTCCGTTACAGCAACATATGGGAGTGTAATGCCATCAATAAGTGTCCCAACAAAGACAGGATACATATTCCAAGGCTATTATACAAGTACAAATGGAGGAGGGACAAAATATTACAATTCCAATGGAACAAGTGCAAGAAGTTATAATATAGCAGGTGGAACAACTCTATATGCCTATTGGACACCGATAAGTTATAGCATAAACTTTAATCTAGGTAATGGCTCATGGTCAAGTTCATCACCTACGAATAATACTCAGTATGATAAAGCAATAAATGTACCAGCACCACGGCCACCGACAGGCTATACCTTCGCTGGCTGGACCAGCGGAACAAACTTTAACAGCTCAACAGCTCAAAGTGGCTCGGAAAGTGATTCAATGTCAAGTTGGAGTGGAAGTTTGACAAAGAATACATACTTTAAGAATTTGACAGCGAGCGATGGAGTAACAGTAACTCTAGTAGCCAACTATACAGCCAACAGTTATACAGTAACATTCAATGCCAATGGAGGGACAGTATCACCAACAACAAAGAGTGTAACCTATGACAGCACTTATGGCGATCTTCCAACTCCAACAAGAACAGGATATAGCTTTACAGGTTGGACATTAAATGGAACAAAGATAACCTCAACAACGCAAGTAAAGACAGCAAGCAACCATACATTGGTGGCACAATGGCAAGCAATCAGTTATACATTGACTTTTGACCCAAATGAAGGTTCAGTCAGTCCAACAACAAAGACAGTGACCTATGATAGCGCTTATGGAGATTTGCCAATTCCAACAAGAACAGGGTATATATTTATTGGCTGGTATACAAGTGATAATGGAGGAAGCCAAGTATTATCAAATACAACAGTAAAGACAGCAGATAAACATGTACTCTATGCACATTGGCAAGACACATGGTATAGTTATGCTACTCAGCCAACAGGGAATGGAACATCAATAAGTCCATATATAATAGATAGTGCAGAAGATTTTGCATGGATAGCAAAGGATATAGCAGATAATGGAACAAAATCAAATTACTACAAACAGACCAAATTAATAGATTTATCAGCTCACTATTGGTTACCAATAGGAAGTGATAGTAATCATAGCTTTAATGGACTATACGATGGACAGGGTTTTGAGATAAAGAACTTAAAAACCTATTTCCCAACAAATCCAGACACACCAGAATTACAAGTGAATGTGGGGCTATTTGGATATACAGCAGGTAGTGCAAATATACGAGGGATAGTATTAAGGAATGCGACAATAAAAGGAGCACATAACACTGGCGGAATAATAGGACAGGCTACAGGTAAAACAATAGTAAAAGATATAGCAGTAGATAATTTAAATATAACCACAACGATGTCATATATAGGCACAATAATAGGGAAAAGCGAGTCAACAAATGTAACAATCAAAAATGTTGTGGTATATAGCGCAACAACAAGCCATAATCATAGAGAACTTAACTCAGGAGAGGCGACAATAGATAGTTGTTTGGTGTCAATCCAAGAGAGTAAGAAATATCATGATAACACAGGAGATGGTTTTGATTTCACTCAATGGGTATATATTTCTGGACTTAAGATGCCAGTTCCAAAAGGATTATCATGGCTTGCTAATGGAGGAGAACCTTTAACAAAAGAAGCCCTAGAAAGCTTAGGCTTTTCTGCTTATCAATATTCTTATGTGGCTTAAATTAAAATAAAACAAAATCATTATAAACCGAGGATGTCTAAAAAAGACATCCTCCTTTATTTTGTTTTCAAGAGAGATTTAAATATCTTTTATAGCAAGAATGCTTGACAAATTTAACAAAACAATATATAATCTAAATCTAGCAGTAGAAAACTGTCCTTGTCTTTCATGTCAAAAGAAAGACCATTTTAGTCCAAAAGGAGGTATATGTATGAATAAGTATGAACTTCTCTACATCATTTCTAGCGATGTTGCCGAAGAAAAACGCGAAGAGCTTATTAAAAAATTTGCTTCTTATGTTGAAAACAAAGGCGGCTCAGTTGAAGGAATTGATAAATGGGGAATGAGAAAACTTGCTTATCCTATCAATTTCAAAAATGAAGGATTCTATGTTCTTATGAACATTACAATGAACCCTGCTGAAGTTGATGCAATGGCAAAACTCATGAACATAACAGAAGGTATTGTTCGTCAACTTTTTGTTAGAAAATAATAAGTGTTTGCAAACTAAGCAAACTTAAGGAGAAATTATGAACAAAGTTATTTTAATTGGAAACTTAGTTAAAGACCCTGAACTTGCTACTACAAATAGTGGTGTTTCAGTATGCAGATTTTCGCTCGCAGTGCAAAGAAGATTTGCAACTGCTGACAATGGCCCTCAAGCAGACTTTTTGAATATTGTTGTTTGGAGAGGTCTTGCAGAAAATTGTCATAAGTTTTTAAAGAAAGGTTCAAAATGCTGCGTAACTGGAAGAATACAAATTTCTTCATACGAAGCTAGTGACGGGACAAAGCGTTACACTACAGATATTGTAGCTGACGATGTTGAATTCTTAAATTCAAAATCGTCAACTGATGGTGTGGATATGTCTTCTTCAAAACCTACAAGTGCGCCAAAGGCTGACACTGCAGAACTTGAACCTATTGATGACGATAGTTTACCATTTTAATTAAAAGGAGATTATAAACATGGCAGAAGCAGTTAAAACTGAAGAGAAGGTTGTTGTAAAGAAATTCCGTAAACCTTCAAAGAAAAAAGTTTGTGCTTTTTGTGTTGCTGGAGAAAAAACAATAGATTATAAAGATGTTGCTAAAATCAAAAAATATATCACTGAAAAAGGCAAAATCTTACCAAGACGCCAAACAGGTGTTTGCTCATATCATCAAAGAGAACTTTGTACAGCAATCAAAAGAGCAAGAAACATTGCATTGCTCCCATATGTTGGAGACTAATTTATTTTGCATAGCTTAAATTAATAAAAAATTAAGAAGTGCACAAAAAGGAAGTAATGGGCAAAATTGCTCTAATCAAATTCTTCCACAAGAAATTTTATAGGAGGCAAATTATGAAAAAAGACATTCACCCAGATTATCATGAAGTAACCGTAGTTTGTGCCTGTGGAAATACATTCAAAACAAAATCAAACTGCAAGGGAGATACTCTTAGCATAGATATTTGCAATAAATGTCATCCATTTTTCACAGGGAAGAAGAAAGTTGTTGACACAAGCGGAAATGTTGAAAAATTCAATAAAAAATACGGTTTACAATAATAAATTAAACAAATTGTTTTGTTTATGTTGATTATCATTGTTATTGATATATAAAAAGATGAGGTGTGATATGTGACAACTCATCTTTTTTGTTTTTTATTGAATTATCAATGCAAGATTTTGAAAAAAATAAAATAACATGAGTTTGAAACAAGTGGGTATTTACAAAAAAATAAAAAGATAAGTCTTAAACGAAAAACAAAAAGAGGAATTATAAACAAAAATATATAAAAAATTAATTATTTTTTGCATGCTTGGGCATAATTAATCTATGGATAAGATGTTTTTGCCTTTAGGAAATGGTATAGGGCTTTTTGACAATGACAAATTATGTGTAAGCATTATTGATCAAAATGGAGATAAAAAAGTAGGCGGTAAGATGGTCAAACCTATCAAAAAGTTTTGGCTTCTTCCTATAATCAGGGGATACACCTTTTTTATCAGGGGGATACTGCTTTATATCTCTGTCTTTATTTTGCAATCAAGTTTGGATACAAGAAAAGAAGAGGATAAAAACAAATCATACAAACAGGCAAAGAAGTTGGACTTTGCTTCAGGGTATATTGCACTTATTGCCTCGGTCATTATTGCTTTTTTGTTTGGCTTTTTGATTTTGGGACTATTCCCATCATATTTGTTCAACAAAGCATTTGAGTATAGTACAAATTATTATTTTAGAAGTTTTATGATTGCACTTATAAGATTTGCAATTGTATATATAATTATGGTATTGCTGCGTTTTTCATCTATTATGAACGGCATTTATTCATTCAATGGTGCGGGCAATCAATTTATGTTTGGAAAAGCAGATACAATAAGAAGCCGAACTTATCCACTTAATTTTTTGAATTTCTTAATAAATATTTTTATATTTTCGTTGTTTGTGGTATCATTGGTTGCGGTAAATATCAATTTTATAGTCAACTTTTTTTGTAATTTGGCAATTTTTTTGTTTGTGATTCCATTATGTTATGAAACTCTTAGATATATAACATACACAAAATATGTTTGGCTTAAAGATATTGCACTTGTTACAAACTGGCTTGTATGTATGAAGCCCAATATTACACAAGAAGAGGTGCTGACTGTGGCGCAAATGGAAATTAGTAGTTATGAAAATTTTGAAACAACTGGCAAGGATAGAATTTCAATGTCAGCTCTTTATGCTGAAATGCAAACAAAATTGCGTGCAGTTGAAAAACTTGAAAAGAGTGATATAGATTGGATTATAGCCACTGTGCTTAGAAAAAACAGGGTGGAAATAAAGCTTGTTCGATCGGTAAGCCAGAAAGAATACAGAGAAATTATGCGTGCCTGCGAAAGAAGAGCAAAAGGAGAACCACTGTCAAATATCTTTGGTTTTGTTGAATTTTATGGGTTGAGAATGGATGTAAACAAAAAAGTGTTGACCCCTCGCATGGAAACAGAAATTTTGATTGAAGAGGCAATAAAGAAAATTCGAGAGTTTGAACTTGAAAAAGTGCTTGATTTATGCACTGGAAGTGGGGCAATTGCAATAGCTGTCGCAAAATACACTGACGCGAAAGTTACTGCCATTGACATTTCAAAGCCGGCATTACAAGTTGCTGAAAACAATGCGATAAAAAATGATGTAAAAATCGAATTTTTGCAGTGTGATATATTCAAAGGATTGAAAAAAAGTAAAAAATATGATATAATCATCTCAAATCCGCCTTATATTAAAACAAGCGACATCGAAAAGTTGGATATTGAAGTGAAAAAATATGATCCTCGCCTTGCACTTGATGGAGGCAATGATGGACTTGATTTTTATAGGCAAATCACTATGAATGCTCGTCAACATCTAAACAAAAAAGGTTGGCTGTTTTTTGAAGTGGGTCAAGGGCAGGCTGAAAAAGTGCAAGATATGATGCAAGAAAACGGATTTGAGGAGATAAATATAGTAAAAGATTACAATAAGATTGAAAGGATAGTTTATGGAAGAATTAGCAAGTGAAATTTTAGAGAAAACACGAAAGACTAAAGATAGATTTGAAGAACTTACAAAAATGGTCGCTGACCCAGATGTTATTGCTGATAACCGTCAATGGAAAAAGCTTGTAAAAGAGCGCTCATCTATAGAAGATGTTGCAAATGCTCATGATGAACTTGAAAAACTTCATAATGAGCTGATAAGTGCTCAGCAAGAATACAACAAAGAAAGCGACCACGAAATCAAACAAATGTTTTATGAAGAGATTGGAAGATTAAAGGAAGAAATTGAGAAAAAAATAGAAGAAATCAAAATCCTTTTGCTTCCTAAAGATGCCAATGATGACAGCAATGTTATCATTGAAATAAGGCAGGCTGCAGGTGGCGAAGAATCAGCTCTTTTCTGTAGCGTTCTTTTTAGAATGTATCAAATGTATGCTGACAAAAAACATTGGAAGGTTGAAGTAATGGATTTGAATGAAACCGAACTCGGCGGAATCAAAGAAATCACTTTCATGGTTAAGGGGAAGGGTGCTTACAGCAGATTCAAATATGAAAGCGGAGTGCACCGCGTTCAAAGAGTGCCAGAAACAGAAAGTCAAGGTCGAATTCATACTTCTACTTCAACAGTTGCTGTTTTGCCAGAAATTGAAGAGGTTGAATTTGAAATAGAAGATAAGGATTTAAAGATAGATACATACCGCTCAAGTGGTGCTGGTGGACAACATGTAAATAAGACAGAATCTGCAATTCGTATAACCCACTTGCCAACAGGCATTGTTGTTGCCTGCCAAGATGAGCGATCTCAAATCAAGAATAGAGAAAGGGCAATGTCAATACTTCGCTCTAAATTATACGATTACTATCAAGGACAGATAGAAAGCGAATATAAACAAGAAAGAAAAAGCCAAGTTGGGACAGGTGACCGCTCTGAAAGAGTAAGGACTTACAATTATCCACAGGGCAGAGTGACAGATCATAGAGTCAATGTGACTTCTTATAATATTGAGTCAGTATTAAATGGCGACCTAGATTTATTTATAGATGCTTTAACATTGAAAGATAGAGCTGAAAAACTGGCAAATGCTTAAAAAAAGAGGCAAATTGAAATGCCTCTTTTTTGTTTGATTTATTTTAAATTATTTTAAATTATTGAATTGTTTAAATTGTTTTATTTTTTATCAGTATTGTTTTTTGTCTTTTCTGTAGTTTTTTCAGCGTGGTTGCCTGTTGTTGACTTTTGTGAAGGGGTGCTTTGCTCTGAGAAATTTTTGTCCGCCGAAGCAATGGCAGAGTTGTCACTATTTTCTTTGCTTCCTCCAACTTCTTTAATTTGTGATACACTTTCTTTCTCTTTGTTTGCATCAAGATTTTCTTGAGGAAGACTTTGAGCTTCAACCGCAGCTTTTTTGCTTGTCTTTCCAGTTATCTTTTGTGCTAAATTGACAATGAAATTTTCAATTTGTGGTTGATATTTGACGCTTAAATAGAAGACGATAATTGCCAAAATTACAAGCACAATCCATACAGGGATACCCCAGCCACTAAATGGAATGAGTTGTCCACTGCCTAAAAAACATGTCATGGCTATGGCTATAGGTCGAGTTATAAGGTTGGTGGTTATAAAAAATTTCCATGATATACTTCCAAGACAGCCAGCCACAATACATAAAATATCATCAGGGAATATAGGGAAAAGCATCATCAAGAAAAATACAAATTTTCCGCGTTTCAGTTTTTCTTCCCATTTTAAAGCATCTTTTTCGCCAGCTACCCAAACAACCAGTTTTCTCCCAACTTTTCGTCCAAGGAAAAAAGCAAACATGCTTCCACTTAGCACGGCAAAAAGACTCAAGCCTAATGTTATCCAAGGACCAAAGACCAAAGTTCCTGCTACAGTTGTAACCACTGCAGGCAATGGTAAAAAGGTTACTTGCAAAAATTGTATCACAATGAATATAATGTAGCTATAAACACCGCCGTCCCGTATTATTTGTCCAAGTTCTTCAGCACTATCTATTTTATCAATAGTTCCAGTAAGCTCAAGTGGCAAATATATGGCAAGAACGATCAATACAAGTGCCAGGACGATTATTCCTATTTTTATAAGTTTCGTTTTTGTTTCTTTTTTAATCTTCGACATACTATATTATAACATAAAATATGTCATCTTAAAAATATTTGACAATATTTTGATTATAAATCATTTTTGAAAAATATGGTGTTTTATTAATAATATTATTAAATTAAATATTTTAATTATTAAATTAAATATTTTTTTAATTAAAAATATAAAAAATTAATATTTTTTTCATTTTTAAATTGTGTTGACGAATTATATTAAAATAGATATAATATATATTGACTAGAATCAGTTTCCTGATTAAATAATATGCGAAAGTGGCAAAATCGGATTTTTTAAGCCTTTTGGATTAAAAGGTGTTGGTGCGGGTAGCGGGTACTAAGATTTTAGGAAGCTTTCTTAAGACAAAAATGGTCAGTTAAATTTATATATGTGTTATGCGGGAGTGGCGAAATGGCAGACGCGCAGGTTTCAGGTATCTGTGATAGCAATATCATGTGGGTTCGACTCCCATCTCCCGCACCAAAGGAAAAACATGAAAGCAAATTCTTAATATAATGAAAATTAAATGCCGAAACAATGGTTTGTTGGGCCCTTGAAAAACATAAGATTTTTTATGGTATGGACTCCTATCTCATGCACTATGAGTTAAGCGTTGGGCGACTATAAATTAAAATCAACAATACTCTTATCGAGGTAAGCACACAGGTTCTCGTTGAATTTTCTAAAAATTGCAGAATTTTTAGGGGCATTTAGTGCACTAGAAAAGAGTAATCTGAATACTGAATTTTTATTTCTTTGTTAAACTTATGCCATATAAGGAGATTGTATGAGAAAGCCTCAAAATGTTTATGACAATTCTCAATTTTTTGAAGAATATCAAAAAATGAGAGATTCCAAAATCAATGCAAATGAGCTTATTGAAATTCCGCAGATAAAAGCGATGATGCCAGACATTAAAGATAAAATGATTTTAGATTTAGGTTGTGGCGATGGTGGAATGAGCAGGTATTTTGCAGAAAATGGAGCTAAAAGAGTGTTAGGGCTTGACATTTCAAACAACATGATAAAATTGGCGAAGTCAAAAACTCAACAGGCGAATGTTGAGTATATCGTTGGAGAAATGGAGAACATTTCAAAGCTTAATGAAAAATTTGATATTGTTTTCAGTTCGCTTGCCTTCCATTATGTTGAAGATTTTGAGAAGCTGATGGCGGATATTTCTGGTCTTTTAAAACCAAATGGTATATTGCTTTTTTCACAAGAGCATCCTATAGCAACAGCCATAATTCCAAGTAACAAAGATATGAAAAAATATATTGAAATAAACGGGAAGCGATATTTTCTCTTGAGTGATTACAATAATAATTCATGCAGAAGTTTAAACTGGAATATTGAAGGTGTTATAAAATATCATAGAAATTTCTCATCAATAATAAATGCTATCATAAAAAGCGGGATGAGTGTTTTGCAAGTGGGAGAGTCACAAGCTGATGAAAAAGCTGTGCAACTGGTCGAAAAATACAAGTATCAAATTGACAGGCCTTATTTTTTATACATAAAAGCACAGAAGGTTTAGCGGCGAGAAACAGATAAAATAAAGCTATGTTTAAAGATTAAAACCCTAGATGAGTTTACTTTTACAAAGCAATAAATATGGTTGTTTATTAAAGTAAACGGTGAATTTGAGAGCTGTATCAATATTTAATAATTGAAAATGGCAGATAACAAAATGTTTTTAAACGCACATTAAAAGATAAAAGATGTTTTTTGTGAGAAGGCTTTAATTTTAATAGAACCATTTTTAAAGAGGAGAGAAAAACATGAATGAGAAAGAAATAATTGAATTTTTGGCAGATGGCGAACACGAAAGATGGGCAAGGTGGCAAAGATATTTACATTCTGTTTGCGTTGAAAACAAAGATGGCTCTTTGACCATTCCAAAAGAGAAAGTTGACAGATGGACAAGACAGATGAACATGCCTTACAGCGAACTTACAGAAAAAGAAAAGAACTCTGACAGAGAACTTGCAATTATGCTTCTTAATAGTTTGAAAGAATTTATTAAAAATTGTGATGAAAATGATGAGAGAGAATAATAAAATATTTTTCATTGCGTGTCAAAATGAATTCAACTTGATAATGTCATCATTTTATGATAATATATAATTACAATGAGGGTGTGATTATGGAAACAATAAGGCTTGGCAAAGAGTATATTGAAGAGGCAATAAAAGGTTTGAAATGTGCTGAAGCTTCAATCGTGAAAAGATTTGGAGATAAAAAAGGAAGAGAATTGCTGGATAAAATCTCAGATAGAATTGAAGAGGTGCATGTTCCAAAGTTGAATGATTCAGTAATGCTTGTTTATAGTCTAAGAAAAGAAGCTCCGCCAAACATGGCAATGTATTATGAAATCAAAGCTCAAGATAAAGAAGGAAAAGAAATTGGAGTATTAAAGTATAAGTTATATGATTCCCTTTGCACAATTCATCTTTGCTATATTGGGGTGACAGACAAAGAATATCAAGGCAAAGGAATTGGATATTTGTTATTGAGCAAAATGGAAGATATTGCCAAAGAAATTGAGATTCCTGCAATTGAAGGACATTTTCAACCTTTAGGCGACCTCGCCAGTTTCTCACGAAAGTTTTATGAAAGAAATGGCTATGAAATTGAATTTGATTATGTTGACAGAAAACCATGCCTATATAAACGAATCAAAGAAGTCGAAGATTACGACGAAATGGAAAGATGATTGGAAAATAATTTATAATGGATAAAATATGAATAAAAATGTTTTAATAAAAGATGTAAAAAAACTTAATAGCGACCTAAAATATAACATTCAATATATTATAGATGAATGTCCTTTGGCATATCAAAAAGATTTGGACCGCTATATTGATAAGATAGATGAGCGCTTCATCATTGCAAATATAGATTCAAATCAAGATGTTTTGGCAATCGCATGCTTAGAAAAACAGAACAAAGACCTTTATTTGGATATATTGTATGTTTCAAAATATGCGCGCAGAAAGGGGCATGGTGAAAAAATGCTTAGTGTTGTCACTAGGTTTGCAAAAGAAAATGGTTTTGATGGGCTTAACTTAATTGTGAAAAAAGAAAACACGCCAGCAATAAGCCTTTATAAGAAAAAACATTTTATTTTACATCATGCTGACGGAGAAGTTTTGTCACTTAACAGAACGCTCAGCCCTAATGCAAATTTAGTTGGAGGCATCTTATTTGAACTCAAAAAGAAGAATCCAGCTTTTGTCAATGAAGGGGATATTGAGTATGATGAAAGATATGAAAAGTATTGTTTCAAAAAAGAAGGCAAAGAGGAATTAATAAAAAAAATATTATCAGAGAAATTATTTGCGACCGCATATGCTCTGTTGCGAACAAGTGAAAGTGGAGTGCTTGATAAAGATGCTTTGTTAAAAATAAAGAGATATGCAGGAGAAAAAGAGGATTTGTTTGGAGATGAAGCTTTTGTGAAGGGAATAGATATTGTAAAAGATGTTGATAAATCCACTTTGAAGAAAGCCTTTCAAGCATTGTCTGTCTATGAAGACTTGACATATGAAGAAAATTATATGAAAAAAGAACAAGATAAAGAAATTAAAAGTTATGATGAAGATATTAAAATCAAAGGATAAAAAATTAAAAAGGCAAATGATTGATGTTGATTTGTTTGGCTCAAAAATAAATCACCGATGTTATCAAAAGCCAAAACATATAGAAAAGAAAAAGAAGAATAAAAAGAAAATAGCTTTTCAATCTATTTACTGGGTTGGCATTTTGCTTATGGTTGTCTTTGGGTTTTTAAGTAATTCATATTTCGCTTATGATATTAAAGATATGACCGTCTATAAAATCATTTCTTATGTTTTGATGTTTGCGCTTCTAATTACAGCACTTGTTGACGACATTATGAAATACAAGCATAAACTACAGATATGGCAATCATATATAGCATATTCCGTGGCACTATTGCTGATATTTTTAAGATTTTTCATAGACTATGAAATATGGAGATTTATTTCTTTTATCATGCTTCTTGCAATGACAATCAGCGTTTTAGTTTTGCATTATAAAAGAAAGTCATTGAATAAAAAGATAGTGATGGATAAAAAGGTTGTATTCGTCGTTGGTTTTAGCTGGTTGCTCCAGTTTTTGGAAATATTCTATCACTATTATTTAAGCGAAATATTCTTGGCATGGGCGCTTATACCTGCAAGCGTGCTTTTACTTGTCATAGTCATTTTGTCGTTCACGGTATTTAAAAAGCTTTTTTATAAACTTAGCAAAACCGTAGGATCTCGTTTATTGCTTATTTTGGCGAGCTTTGTTTTATGCTATGCAGTGAGCGTATGCGGAATTGACACTATAAACACAACTTTTTCGCCAGCTCCAACACAAAATTATTATGAGATAGTGGCAAAAGATGTTTCTGGTGGCGGAAGAGGACAAAGTATGAGATTTATTATTACAATCATTATTGATGAAAAAGAAGTTGATATTGATGTGCCTTCTGATGTCTATTATGAAAATGAGGTTGGCGGAATGTTGCAAGTTGGTTATTATAAAGGTGCATTAGGCTTTGCTTTTTATGAATATGTTGAATAATTGGTTTAACACAAACAAAATTCATAGGGAATTAATATAATGTTGTATGTAGAAATACAACATTTTTTATTAAGAGAAGGTTATGAATTTTATTTTATCTCAGTGTTTTGGGCTTGTGGCATTAATTCTTGTTTGCATATCATATCTTTTGGGAAGCAAGAAAAACTTTTTGGCCTTTCAAATCATAGCAAATCTTTTTTATGCCCTTTCGTTTTTGACACTGGATGTTATGGTTGGCGGCGTAAACACTATAATATCAATTGCAAGAGTGACTGTTCTGTATTTCTTTGAAAAAAGTGACAAAGAGCCTCCAATTTGGCTTTTTGTGATTTTTTCTATGCTATATCTACTGTCAGGGAACTGTTTTTATCAAAATGATTTGGATATTCTTGCTGTTGTTGCTTATGAGTTTTTTAATATGGCGATGTTTATCAGAGATATAGAACTTACAAGAATAATGATGATATTTCCTAATCTACTGATTGTGATTTACAACTTTTTGAATTTTACATTCACAAACTCGATATTGGACCTTGTAGAGATTATTGTCCTTCTTGTTGTCACCATAAGATGTGCTTTGCAAAAACGGAGAAGTCAGGTAAAGTATTTGATATGATTTGAAATTATAGAGCCTTAATAAAATTTGCGACGATAAAGAAAGTGTTTAAAATTAAAAAGCTATGATTTTTGATGCTTGAAGATGCGGACAATGATGAAAAGGGACTAAAATAATTTTATTATGACTTTATTTGTCGAGCATAAATATTTTTAATTTTATTTGCCATCTTAAGACAAGGAGGCAAAAATGAAAAGAATTGTTTTATTTATGTTTGCTTTTGTTTTATTGCTTGTTGGGGGAGTAAGTCTTAAAGAGGCGACTTTCAATAATGGAAATTCTTTGGTTGCCAGTGCTGAAGAAACTATTGAATATCAAGACGACAGCATAAAAGAAGTGGCAAATATTGAAAAGGAAGAAGAAAAAACAGAAGAAGACTCAATGGAATTATGTGTGATAGGAAATGCGTCAAAAAATGTTGCACCAGATAGGGCAACTGTGACAGCGGTTATTGAAACTTTGGATTTGAATATTACAAAATCTAAAGACCTAAATTTTGAAGCTTTCAACAAGGTTGTAAAGGCTTTGGGAGATCAAGGACTTGACACATCAAAGGTTGTCATTGACAGCTATACTTCATATCCGAGTTATGACTACAATGCTGGCAAAACATTGATAGGGTATTACTCAATCACAACATTCAGCTTTGATGTTGAAAAATTGGAAGATGTCAAAAAATTTATTGACAGTGCAACTGAAAATGGCGTTACAAGTGTAAGAAATGTGACTTATAAAGTGTCTAATATTGATGACATTTATGCTGATGTTCTTTTGTCTGCTCTTGAAAATGCAAAAGCAAAGGCTCAAAAGATTTCTGGAAGAGATGACTTGCAAGTCAAAAGTATAAAGGAAGAATATGTTTATTCTTGCACAAGCTTATATAAAAGTTATGCTGATGGACTTGGCGACAATTCAATGATAGGCAATGTCAATGTTCAAGCCAAAGTGGCAGTTGAATTTGCTTAAAAAATTGCAAAGATAGTTTTATCTTTGCTTTTTTGTTGTCTAATATATAAGGTTGTCAAATTTCAAAATTTATGATAAAATAAAACACAGGAAGGATAAAGAGATGATTTATAGAAAGGCGAGCATAGAAGATTTAGACAGAATTTGGGATAAAGATATCCAAGATAACCAAGGGGATGGGAGATATATTGCATGGAAAAATGATTTTATCAAAGCAAATATTGAAAACAATATTGCAACCTTTGTTGCTATTGATAAAGAACCAGTTGGGCAAATATCTTTGGTTTTTAATCCAAACAACCTTAAGAGCGTAAACAATAAATTGCTTGCAAACAAAAAAGATATTGCAAATATGGCTACATTTAGAATAGAAAAGTTCTATGAAGGACAAGGACATATCTCAAAACTTGTAAAACTTGCCGAAGATTATGCAAAGTCAAAAGGTATAACAAAATTGACAATAGGAGTGGAGGCGAAGGAAACCAGAACTCTTGGCATATATCTTCACTGGGGATACAATAAGTTTATTTGCAGTGAAATTATTGACGGTGAACTTGTTTTGTTTTATTCAAAAAATTTGATTTAAAAAATAAAATTAATTAAATAAATTTTAAAAATTCAAAATTAAATAATTAAATATATTTTTATAAAAAATAGGAGAAAAATCCTATTTTTTTTATTTTATTATTTATTTTTCAATTTTAATTTATTTTTTATTTTAAAATTTATTATTTTTTAACTATTTTATATTTTTTATCTTGATAATAAGGAGAAAGTTCTGTCACAATCTTTGTTCCAATCAAAAATCTCCTTTTACAGTATTCTTGCAAGAGGGAGTAGTAAACAGGAATTCTTATAAAGTAAAAATCATCTGTAACTTGAATATTCTTTGCTGAGCAAAGATTCGACATAAGAGATTCATCAAGTATTCCTATTTTGTTTGGTGTTATACATCCAATAAGTGTGTATAACTGATCAAAATTATTAATATTGTCAAAATCAATTCCAATTCCATAGGCATTATTTTTGATATAGCTTAGCAAGTTTTGAGAATTTTCCAAAGAGTCAACTGAATTGTTATATGAATTTACGATTTCGCCTTGATGTTCAATAGGAATTAAAAGTATATATGAATAATCGTAACAAAAGTCATTTACAAGTTTTTTGATTTTCTTTTTTATAAGTCTTATTGTGAAAGAATTGAAATAACTATAATTGTTTGTTACAATTTTCAAGTTATTATAGCCTACTCTTTTATAATAGTGTTTCAATTTTTCTCCAACTTTTATAGGGAGCATTTCATCTACGGTTATGTCTTTATTGAAATTTGTCTTTTTACTTAAAATTTTTAAAGGTCCACCAAAAACTTTTTCTGGACTCATTGCACAAGCATAATGAAGAGAGTTTGCGCTTGGCAAAGAATAATAAAATTTTGCAAGTTTTTGTCTTGTCAAAAATGGATTTTTATAAATGCTTTTTTCAAGATCATTCAAATTTTTCTCGCTTTCACTATCAAATATTTCGCCAAGGCCATTTTCCATTATGGATTTAAGATAAATGGGATTGAAAGAATGTGTAACATAACCATGATTAATAACATTATCAAGAAGTTTTTTGCTGATGACCTTTTCGTCCTCAGTTTTTTCAACATATTTCAATCCGTCAAAAACCAATTCTTTTGAAAGAAAGCTTTTGTCCGTATCAACATCATTCATTATTTTTAATAGAAAGTTATAAGAAATCCTTGAATCACGAGTGTAAAGATAATATAAAAGTACTCCAGCCATTTTAGTCACAACAATATCATAAGAGAAATCATTTCCCGCACTATCAAATAGTGCATCTTTAAAAATCTTTGAACTAAAAATTGTGTTGAGTTGTTTTTCTAAAGAATAATTGTGTTGAGTAAGCTCTTCGGAAAATTTTGAGTATGCTTTGTCTAGTTTTTTCTTTTCTCGGTTACTAAGGTCGGTGAATTGTGCAATATTTTCAATGGTTGGTTTAGTATATTTGTTTTGCAAAAATTTCCTTACATTTTCAAGCAAATATAAATTGTATTCATTAATTTCTACACCGATATTGTTGTGTAAAAGCTCCAATATTTGCTTACTATTGTTAAAATTAGCATTCCATTTAATAGCTATATTATCTTGCAAAAATCCCTGTAAGATTTCATCAGAATCATCAATTATAATTGGACATATAATTTTGTCAAGCACCCAAGATGCACCCATTTCATTCATGCAATAAGGACTTGAATATAGATTTTTTGAGATAAGTAAAATCATTAGGTCGCACTTTGTGATTGCTTCTTTCGACGATGTTATAAAATTTTGTCCAAGTCTTGCACCATCTCTCAACTTTGAGGAATAAAAAATGTTTTCTTCCTTTATTCCCATTTTTACAAAAGCATTACAAAGCAGTTCTCCTATTTTTTTATCTTTTGATGAGTGAGCAATAAAAATTTTTTTCTTATTTTCTTTCATGTCAATCCTTTTATTTGATTAAAATATATTATTAAAAAACAGAGGTTTGTTAATGTTTGGAACTTATAGTTTAAATTGCCTATCGTGAATAATTTAAAGTTAGACACAAAAATAAGCGATTTCATGCACTTAATTGTTGATTTAACTTTCTTTGATGGGTGATGTAGAAATATAAAGGAAACTTATATTAAAAAACAGGTGATATTATGTTAAGTATTAAAAATCACAGCCAAATTTTTTAAGTATATCTTCCAAGTACTCGTCTTTGTTGAATTGATAATGAACAGCAGCTCTTTTTTCATTTATGTTTTGATTATAAAACTCATAAAACATATCATAATTTTCATCAACAGTTTTTTGAGGATTTCCGCGTAGAATCATTCTTCGTTTGATTTCTTCTCTCATGTGATTGCTAGGGAATACAAAACAATATTTAATATTGTTGTTGACAAAAAATTCTATAGATTCTTCGTGAGGTGCGGCAATCAATATTTTCCCTTCTCTATAAAACTTTTCAGCCTTTTCATAAAATGCCTTCATATATTCTTCTCTTGTTTGTCTTCTTGGGAAGGTCCTCTCGCCTTTTGTAGATTCAAGTTCTTCTCTGGAGATGTTTTCAGGGATAACATATTTAAGTTTTAATTTTAGTTCATCCATATCTACAAATTTTTCAGGATATTTGTCGCATAGATAACTTTTACCACAAGTAGGAGTTGCAACAATTGCTTCAAATTCAATACCATTATATTTCATATTACTTATTATACATAGGTTTTCAATCTTGTCAATAATATTTAAATATTAAAAAATAAAGGATAAAATATTTTTGTTTTTCAAAAGTTGACATTTAAGATGTATATATACTATAATTTTCAAAAGGAGGTTCCAATATGTTAACAGGCTCAGAAGAGATTGAAAAATATTTATATAAACATAAATCATGGGAAAATTGTGATGAATATGAAGATGGTAGTTATGGACCAGATGAATATCATGACCAAAGCTTTTATTATATTGGTAAGCATTCAACGATGAACTGTTGGAAACGCAGAGAGGTTTATCAACATGAGGAAGAAAATAATGAAACTTTACATCTTGAAATTTATGGGAAACTTCTCTATATTAAAAGCGGTAATTTGAAAGATATATTTGAATTGGCAAGAGCTGAAGATTACGTTATATCAAGATTAAGAAAACTTGGAAAAGAGGAGGCTCTAAAGTCACCTTTATATGTTTTAAAACAAAAAATAGAGAATAATCTTAAAGATATATCTAAAGGAGAAACTGAAGGACTTAATTTTGATCTTAATAAAGAGTTAGGACAAAAAGCCTTAGAAGATATTAAAGAAATTGATGATAGAGGAATCGTTGAGGGTAAAATATATAGGGCAATTGAAGATGGACTTATTCCGCCTGAAACAATATTTAGAAAATATCCAAGAGATTTAAAGACTTTTGAGAAACGCCTCCCTAAAATATCAGATAGTTACAAAAAGTATATTGAATCATTAGAAAAAGAGGCAAGAGTTAAAAGTAGCGAACTTTATATTCTTTCGAAACGAGAAATTGTTAACAAGTTGAAAGAAAAAATAAAAGATAATAAAGCACTTGCTAAAATTAATAAAAAACTTGAAAAGAAAGAACTTGAAGAATCAATTTACGAAGCAAAATTTTAATATTATAGACTTTTTGACTATACAAAATATATTTAATACCAATATTTATTGAGGATAGGGTTTCTTCAATATTTTAGCGAAGAGGTCTATTGAAAGCAAACCGACAAAAGAAAGGTGTTTAGTAAATGATGCTGGATTACTGATTTGCATGATATAGTGGCAGAATATATCTTTTGATAAAATCGCAAGTCTTTTAATCAAATTTAGTATAAAAATTAAATAAAGGCAGCTAACAATTTAAGTGTAGATGTTTTTTAAAAGAACCCAATATTGACAAACAGCAAAAATTGTATTATAATATATCCAAATATAAGGAGGATTTTATGGATAAAAATGCAAATAAAAGCAATTATTTAAATGGATTTGTGTTGGAAGAAAGTAATTGGATAACATCAGACGGAGATCATTATCCAGATACAACACGCAATACTGAAACTCAATTTTTCACAGGGAAAAATTCTTCTATGTCCTTAAGATATGGGGGAGATTATTATGGCTTGAGTTTTGAAGATAAAACAGGCATAACAGTTAAATTTTATGATAAAAAAGGAAAAGCAAAAGAATATTTCTTTAAAATAGGACCAAATCTTGAAGATTTACATATGCTTGTTATGGCTGAGGATTATCTTGTTAGCAAAATTAATGAGCTTCCTAAAGACAAGGCATTAAAATCTCGTCTTTATGAATTAAAGAAAAAGGTTGAAAATAATTTGTCAAGAATGAAGAATGGGAAAACAGAAACTTTGGAATTTGATTTATTTGCTGAATTAGGAGATAAAATTTGTGATGAAATTTATGGACAAGCTAAACTTGAAGTAGATATATATAAGCTTGTTAAGGAAGATAAAATTCCTCCTGAAACTAAGTTTAGAAAATATTCGAGAGATGCTGAGAAATTTTATGAAGCTTTGCCTAAATTAGAGGAAAAATATCAAGCTCATAAAAATGCACTTGAAGAAAAAGCTCGCCTTAAAGAGGAGAGAAAAACCTTAAGACTTGCAAAGAAAGAAGCTCTCTTAAAGCAAAAAGAGTCTATAAAACAACAAAGAGCTGCTCAAAAAACTGCTAAAAAGAAAGAAAAAGAAGACTTAGATAAATCAATTTATGGAATAGATTTGTAATAAAATGATAAACTTAAAAATGAACAAAAAACATTATAGAAATATAATGTTTTTTTTGTTTAAAATATGTAAGTTTTAAAATGTCTTTAATCTTTGTTTTCCGCTTTAGTATCTTTCGCTTAAAAGCGGTTGCCTAAAACCTATAATTTCCCCCATGATTTAAAAGATGTTTATATAAATTGTTAATTTTTGTTTGACAGGATGTTTAATATTATGTATACTTAAAACATAAATGGAAATGATTTCCATTAAGAAAAGGAGAATAATTATGGAAGAATATAGAAGAATGCCATTGATTGGCGATGATGCACCAAGTTTTACTGCAGTGACAACTCAAGGGACAATAAACTTTCCAGAAGATTATAAAGGAAAGTGGGTTATATTGTTTTCTCATCCTGCAGATTTTACCCCAGTTTGCACAACAGAATTTATGACTTTTGGTTCAATGATGGAAGAGTTTAAAGCTCTTAATACAGAACTTATTGGGTTGAGTGTAGATTCTTTATACTCTCACATTGCGTGGCTTAGAAAAATTCAAGAACTTGAATGGAATGGAAAAAAGCATATAGAAGTTAAGTTTCCATTGATTGAAGATATAAAGATGGAAATTGCAAATAAATATGGAATGATACAACCAGGACAATCTACAACTCAAGCTGTAAGAGCGGTGTTTATCATAGACCCACAAGCAAAAATCAGAACTATTCTTTACTACCCACTTTCAACAGGGCGCAACTTTGATGAAATAAAGAGAATAATCATAGCTCTTCAAAAAGCAGATAAAGATGCTGTTGCGACTCCTGCTGATTGGAGACCAGGTGATGATGTGATTATTCCAACTGCTGGTTCATGTGGAGTGGCAAAGGAAAGAGTTGAAAGCACCGATCCTGACCAATATTGCCTTGATTGGTTTATATGTTTTAAAAGAGAGAAAAAATAGGCATATTGCCTATTTCTTTTTTAGTGTTTATTGATTTTTTATAATTTTTATTTACAATATAGTAAGAGGCTAAAATGAGAAACACATTGCAAAAAGAATTTGTATTGAATAATTTAAGTGATAGGCATGACCATCCATCTGCTTATCAGATTTTTGATGACGCCAAAAAAGCGGATATTAAAATAGGTGTAACTTCAATATATAGAATTTTAAATCAGTTGATAGAAGACGAAAAGGTTTGCAAACTTATAACAAAAGATAATGTTGCACATTATGATTATATAAGGAATGATCATATTCATCTTATATGCAACAATTGTGGAAAAATTATAGATATTCCAAAAAATAAAGTCTTTATAGATGATGTCAATAAAAACTTGCAAGGCTTTAAACTCAATATGCAGGATATAACTTTTTATGGAGAATGTGAGAATTGCAAAACTATTGTAAGCGACAAATATAAAAATAAATAGAATTGCCATATTAAAAAGATTACGATGTTTTGGTGACTGCCTTTATTATAAAAAGTTGAAAATTTTTAATAAGGAAGAGTAAATTATTGTTTTTTACAGGGTGTTGACAATTTAATGTGCAAAAGGAAGAAAAATTTAAAATATTTAAAAATATATTCAAAAAAGCCACAATTTATGTTGTGGCTTTTTTAGTTATATAAAAGTTTTAAGAAATTTTTTATTTTTTGCTTGTTTTGTTTTTTATAAACCAAATAAAAGGTTACGGATGCGTCTTGGTCTAAAATGAGGATGCTGATTCTGTCAATATCGTTTTTTGTTTCTAATGACACATTTGTTGAAAAACTTGGGATAGATGAAGCGCTTATTATTTCATGCAAATTATCCATTTCTTGAGGGAAAAACCTTGACTTTGGAAGATTTTTCGCAACTATGTCATCCCAAATGCCTAGATTGTTTGATACAAGAAAAGACTGCCCGTCAATTTCGCTAAAATGCACTCCGTCTTTCATTCCCGCAAGAAAATGAGTTTTTGGGTATAGTGATATATAAATTTTCTTTGAATGCTTTTTGGCAGACATAATTTTCTTTTTCAATGGGGTTTGAAACAAATATAAAGTCATATATATCATTATTTAATTTTTCTAAAAGACTCTCTTGACTTTCAATCTTTGTGATTATTTTTTTAGATTTGAAGAGTTTTTTCTTTTGGAATGAACAAATTGGAGATACAAAGTTGCCCATATATTTAAAATTTTTTTATACTCCATGCTATAATGGAATTGTAAAAAATATAAATGTTTTTTATTTATTTTAAAAAAGCAAGGAGGATATATGGAATTGGATGTAGTTAAGGTGTATGAAAACAATCTCCCACTATACGAAAAAGAGAATTGTTTTATATGCAAAGAAAATGAGCTCTTTTGTTTTAGCAAAAGAGCAAATGAATCGCTTTTGTTTATTGATACAAAGTCAAAACAAGAAAGTGATAAATTGATCGAGCAATCTTTTAGTCAATATGTAAAAAATTTGTGTGAAGTAGAAAAGGCAATACAAATCAAATCTTCTATGTTGTTTATAAATTGCAATTTTGAGTTTATTAATGAGCTGAAGGATAAATTTAGCTTCATTGATCAAAAAGAATTGTTTAATGATGACATTAGACCATTTGTTTGCAATTTGAATGACAACATAATAGAAATTTTGAGTAATATTATGGAATCAAGAAATGATTATTCAAATGTTAAGAATAATTTATACATTATTGTTGATGGGCTTGAGAGATTGAATATAGATATATCAAAGTTTGTGGCAATTATGACTGTTGCTAAATCAAGAAAAATTAATTTTGTCCTTAATATTCAAGATAGTCAATTATTTAGCGAAAAGTATGGGGAAGAAGTTGTTAATATAATTGATGGTTTGTGTTCTGTCCATTTCTATAATAAAATAATGAAGGAAAGATGTGGAATTGCTATTAAAACAAGAACAAATAGTGAAGTTTTAGATGATTATAATAATTCAAATTCTTTAAAATTAAAGAAAGGAAATCTGTTGTCATATATTAAATCTTTAATCATTTTGGGGAATAATGTGCCTAAAGAATTAAAAGAATGGTTGCGTAAATATGATGGAGGAAAAATCAATTCAACAATTTTCTTTGGAACTAAAAATAGGGGATATGTTTCTTTGAAAGAAGCGAACAGTAAAAAATATCTTGAGGCTCATAAGTTAAGTAAGTATTATAGATATTTCGCCATGGATGAAGAAAGCGGTGCATATTATGCTTTTAATCCAGTTAATAATGGTAGTATAAGTCGAGAAATCCTTGTTTGTATGCCTAAAGATAAATACCAAATGGATATATTTGATGTAACCTTCAATGAATTTCTTGATATATATTGTAAAAAAGATTAAAATAAACTATGTGATGGAAAAATTTTATTAACATAAAATTTTTTAAATTCTAGCGAATTTGTATGCTTTTGCATACTCATCACATAGTGTGTATGTCCATCAGTCCCACTTTTGCGAGCAAGTTCGGCTTCTGATAATATAAAATATTAAAAATATAATTCATTTTATATAAAATAAAAAAATAAATATAATTTAAAGTTATATTTATTTTTTTTGTTATTTTATTTAATTATTTAATTATTTAATTCAATTTTTTATTTTTTTTAATAATTATTTTTAATAATTATTTTATCTATTCAGCGACAGGAACTTTAGCTTGAAGTTTTACGCCATCTTGTTGATAATTGTAATCCTCTACTTTAAAACTACTTTTTGGATTATCGATAATCTTCCCTGAAGAATCTTTTTCTTTAGGGGAAATGAATTGATAGAAATCGTTGACATTGCCGTCTAATATAAGCTTTGGAGATGAAAAATTTAAGATTTTTTCAAAAGAAGGGTTGTTTGCTATAATTTCGACAATTTTGTCTGCACACTTGAATTCATTTGTTTCAACAATGTTTTTAGTGTAGTTTTCAAAGTCAATTGGGCAATCTTTAAATGAAATTTTGTCAGGGTTATCACTTGGCAAATCATATTTTGCTATTTGTTTTTCCATTGTTTGTGCTTGATTTATAATTTCATCAAAGTTGCTGCTGTCTTGTTGGAGCATTGAGGCAAATTCATTAAATGTTTTTAATTCTTCGTCAGATAAAACTTTCTTGTCATTTTCGGATACTTTTGCAACCCTTTCTTTAATAAGTTTTGCCCTAGACATTGTTATATCAACAATAAATGGGATGTGTCTGTCATAAATATGACTGTTTACAATCATGTGAGAAAGAACGCCTGGCTTTAAATTGCAAACTTGGGCGAGCATATAGACTAAGGCAGAATATTGCACAACATTCCAGCTCCCAGCAGCCAATGTGTCGTTTGATCTTTGATTCAAAAATAGGTTTAATTTTCCGTCAGTCACATCAAATTGCATACCATGCACACAAGGATAAAGTCCCATTTCATGCAAATCTTTATGTACAAAAAGCTCAGTTACCATGCTTCTAAAAGCAGGTTGATTTTTGAGATACCATATGACTCTGTCAATCTGGTCAAATTCTCCATCCTTATAGATCGCTTTTTGTTTCACTTGCCATCCATAAGCCTTGCCTATACTGCCATTCTCATCAGCCCATTGATCCCAAATGTGACTGTTGAGGTCATTGACATTGTTGCTCTTTAATTGCCAAATCCATAAAATTTCATCAATAGCTGCTTTCCAGTTTGTGAATCTTAATGTTACAATAGGGAACTCTTTTGAAAGGTCGTACACATTGTTGACTGCAAAAATTTTGGCTGTATGTGCTGGAGTTCCGTCTGCCCATTTAGGTCTTACGGTTTCCTTTGTGTCCCAAGCTCCATCTTTTAATATCCTATTTGTTGTTTTTAAGTAAATCCAATCTGCATTGCTCATAATCTGTTTAACCCTCCTTACATTTAAAAAAATATTAAATTTGTTGTTCGTTTTTTTATGGAACAATTTTTACATTATTTTTTAGATTATCAAAAACTTTTTTATAGTTTTAAGCATGTTTGTTTGATTAGTCACACTGCTTAATATTTAGATTTTCGTAGGTTCTAAAGCTGAATTCATGGTTGTTTTCAGAAAATGTTTCGCTAGAGTAAATCAATTTAAAACCATTTTTTTCAACATCTTTGATGTATGTGTCTGCTGGCACAATTTCATTGACCACGGTGATGAAAGCATATTTGCAATATGGCATAAGCAAATTATATACGCTTGCACCTCCACAAACAAAAATGTTGTCTGTGTTGTATGCTTTTAATTGAGAAAACAATTCATCAAGATTATGGACAACAACAGCACCTTCTGCTTCAAATAAAGGATTGTCACTTAGGACAATGTTGGTCCTCTTTGGAAGAGGGCGTTTTGGCAACGATAGATATGTTTTTTCTCCCATAATTATGACATTGTTCATAGTTTTTTCTTTAAAAAAAGCCATGTCTTTAGGGATATTAAACAACAATTTATTATCCTTCCCAATGGCGAAATCTTTTGCAACTGCAACAATTAAATTCATATTTTTTCTCCCATAAATTTATTAAAAATTTTCTTATTAAAATTTTATTTTTATTTTGTTTTTTTGTTGTGATTTAAAAATATAACATTGCTTTTGTTCTTTTATTCCATAAGCGTCAATATAAGGAATAATAAAATATTTTTGTTATTTTGATTCTAAATTATGTGATGCTAAATAAAGAGTGTTCTCCATAAGACAAGCAACGGTTAGAGGACCTACTCCACCAGGAACTGGGGTAATATAAGAACACTTTTCTTTGACATTTTCATAGTCCACATCGCCTAGAATTTTTCCTTCAACCCTGTTGATTCCAACATCAACAACAACAGCACCTTCTTTTACATAATTTTCATCAATAAATTTAGGCTTTCCAATAGCGACAACAAGAATATCTGCTTTTGAAGCGATTTCTTGCATATTTTGAGTTTTGCTATGACAAAGAGTCACGGTTGCATTTTTTTGTTCTAATAGCGATGCGACACTTTTCCCAACAAGCAGACTCCTGCCAATGACAACAGCATTTTTACCAGCAAATTCAATGTTGTATTTTTCCAACAACTTGATAATTCCAGTTGCTGTACATGGCGCAAAAGAGGAGTTGCCAGCAAAAAGAGCCCCTAAATTATAGTTTGTAAGGCAATCAACATCTTTTTTAGGATTAATTTTATTGATTGCCGTGCAGCTGTCAAGATGCTTTGGAAGAGGAAGCTGCAATAGAATTGCGGACACAGACTCATCTTTGTTTAATATTTCAATTTGCGCTTCCAATTCTTTTTGTGTTGTGCTTTCTGGAAGTTTTATCACGCGCGATAAAAGAGAGCAACTTTCACATGCTTTTTCTTTTGATTTGACATAAACTTCACTTGCTTTGTCATCCCCAACAATAATGCAAGCAAGCAAAGGTCTTTTGTGTGTTTGACAAAATGATTCGACTTTTTCTTTTACAGATTGTTTGATTTCTGAAGAATATGATCTTCCGTCTAATATTTCCATAATTTGTATTTTATCATACTGTCCAATTTTTGCAAACTAAAAATGTAAGATATGATAAATTGATTTGTAATTTTTTATTTCAAATTTTTTGATAGGAGAAAGGAAAAATCCTCGGGATAAGAGATAAAGATTTTTTGTTTAATAAATATAGTTTGACTAAAAGGATTTATATAGATATAATTATAGGTATACAGAGGAGAAATATGAATAAAGGAATATCATTTTATTTTGGTTTTAATGTAGAACCTGAACTAAAAGCTAAAAAGATAAAGGAAGCAGGCTTTGATAGTATAATAACCAGTGCTGATAAAAGATTTAATAAACAAAACGGGAAAATATCTAAACAAGTTAAACTTTTTAAAAAATATAATCTGAAACTTTCAAGTTTACATATGACATACAACAATGACGAGTTGCCATATTTTTGGGAGGAAGGGAAGGAAGGCGAAAAGCTTAAGAAAAATTTAATCAAAGATGTGAAAATTGCCAAAAAATATGGATTTTCTTGCGTTGTGGTTCATTTGTTTGGAAAATATTCTAATGTTGGAGAAAAAAGATTAAAAGAAGTGTTGAAGGTTTGTGAGAAAACAGAAATTCCTCTTGCGATTGAAAATATAAATTGCCAGAGCGTGTTTTTAGAAACATTTAAAAATATTTCTAGCCCTTATTTAAAGTTTTGCTATGATAGTGGGCATAATAATATTTTTGATAAAGATTTTGACTATCTTAATAAATTTGGAGATAAATTGATTGCATTGCATCTTCATGACAATGATGGGGAAAGCGACTTGCATACAATTTCCAAAATAAGCGAAACAATTGATTGGGATAGAGTTGCACAAGGATTAGCAGTGCACTCAAACATTTCGCTTGATTATGAACTTTTGAATAAAAAAGGAAATGATTTAACGGCTGAACAATATTTAAATGAGGCATACAAACAGGCTTGCGACCTTGAGAAAAGAATTGAAGCTTATTGCAACAAAGACAAATAAAAGATTCTAAAAACCACAAACATGAAAAACATGATTTGTTGAATCAATAAGGCAGTAAAAATAAAGTGGATTGACATGAAATAAAAACTCAAACCACTTTTTTGTTGCAAGTTGCTTTGTTGTGTGTGTAAAATTTTATATAATAGTTGAAACAATGCTCATGAGAAATTGAACAATTACATAAGAGGGGGATTATGGAAAAAATAGAAATATATCAATATCCATCTATTTTTGTTTCATCACAGTATTTTGAATTTGCAGAAGATCTTAAGAAGAAAATAGAAAAAGATAGGATTGTTTTGGAACAAAATAAAACTTTAGAAAATGAAATAGCATATAAAACAAATTTATTGACTTATTATTATCTATTGTTTGAGGGAGGAGTTCAAACCTCACTCGTTTGCGAGGAAAGTGTGAAGGAACAAAAAGAGGGCTGGTTTATTTGGTTGCAAAACTATCATATATCAACAAGTATTCCATTTAAAAATGACGATGAGAAATATACCTACTGGTTTGATAAATATTTTAGTATTTATTTGGAAACTCAGAATTCAACGATTCCATATTATTTAGAAGCTGTAAAGAACTATAAAGATGGAAATCTTTTTGCGTGTGTATGCTGTCTTTTCCCAATAATTGAATATTTAGAAAGAAAGATTTCAAGGCAAAATGGAAACGAGATTTTTAAAATAAAACCAGCTTTGAAAAATTTGCAAATGCCTCAAATGGAAGGGTATAAAAAATACTTTGAAGCTTTTGAGAAAAATTTGAATGATTTTTTAATTAATACTGTTTATAAGACATCCATAGAGCAAGAGTCTGAACCAGAATTTATATGTCGCAATCGTATAATGCATGGAATTTTCACAAGGGAAATTTCAAAAACTGATTGTTTAAAACTTTTTTGTATAGTCAAAAGTATGGATTGTTTTAATAGTTGGATAAACATAACCAAATCTATCAAAACTTTATCTGAGGAGTTGATTGAATTGAAAAAAACTTGACAACAAATAGATTGATAAAATTCTATCTATTTTTAAAAGAATTTTATATTAAATTAATTTTGTATTGTCGAAGAAATAAGTAAATCAAAAAAATTAATAAAAATGCTTGCAAAATACAAAAAAATATGTATAATAAATAATGCAAGTTTAAAAGGTTAAGAAAACTTGTTAAAAAATTTAATATGGAGAGATGGCTGAGCGGTCGAAAGCGGCGGTCTTGAAAACCGTTGATGTGAAAGCATCCTGGGGTTCGAATCCCTATCTCTCCGCCATATAAAAATAACCACCATATATAGTTATTCATGTGTAATGAAATGCTGTATATAGTGGTTATTTTTTATTTAGGCACATTTTAGGCAAAACTGCTATAAAATTTGATTGATTTTATCGTTAAGCATCGCTATTGCAGCGTCTTTTACGCCCGAATAAAGATGTCCATAAGTTTTAATAACTTGCTCTTCTCTATCGCCAATTAACTCAGCAATAATTTTTGTTGATATTCCTAAGTGAATCAACAAGCTTACATAAGAATGTCTAAATCCGTGCGGTGTAATAGTTTTTAATTGGTCGTCTTTTGATAGATTTTTATTAGCAAATTGGATGTCTTTTATAAGATGATTTCGTATAGTTTTTTCAGGCAATGGGGTATCTCCGCCAAATAGAAAGGTTCCTGGTATTTTGTTTTGTTTTTTCCATGATTTGTATAATTCTATTTGCTGTTGTAATTTATCTGGTATTTGTTTTATAAATGTCCTATGATTTTTGGTTGCTGTTCGTGAATTTGGGTTGGAAGTCTTTTTACTGCTTAAAGAGTACTTGATTGATATTTTGTTATTGAAAATATCATCATCAGTTAAGGCTCTTATTTCATTAAATCTGCATCCAGTAAACATAAAAGTAAACCATAATGTTTTCCATATAATATTATTTGGTTCTAAATTGTTGATAAAATTATTAAAATCTTTTAATTCCCAAAAGATTATTTCTTTTTTTATGTCAATGTTTTTAGGAATTTTTATATTTTCAAGCTGGTTTGGAATGTCGTATAAGTTTCGGCAATATTCGAGAAAATTATAAAAATGTCCTCTTATCTTAGTTAAATATTTCCAGGATAACTTTTTGTTTGTTCTTTCACTTTTTATATTCCATATAAAATTTTGCCAATTTTGTAAATCAACTTTTGAAATATCTGTTATATCTTTATTTTTAAAGTAGGGTATTATATACATATCAAATATATGTTTTTTATCATAGATTGTGCTTTCGGTATTTTCAAATTTATATGTTTGTAAATAATTGTTAAAGATTTCTTTAAAACTTAAGGAATATGTTTTCTGAGGTTGGAAAGGCACATAGTTAGACTGAAATTCAATATATGCTTTTTCAGCTTCTTTTTTAGTATTGAAGCCTGTTAGGCGTTTGTGTATTTCTCCATTTGTATCTATAATTCTAAAGCGAACGCTCCAGCTCTTTTTAATTTGCGATGAATGGCAAAACCTACACAAACCTTTTTCATCTAGTGAAACATTTTTTTTACAGTTTCGACAGTAAAACATTTGTTGATAGCTTGCCATTTATTTACTCCTTTTAAAATTAATATAATCTTTTAATAAATTATAAACTTTAATTTCAAGTGGATTTGTATAGAATCGTTCTCTTCCGCTAATTTCATTAAATCGCTTCAATCTATATGTTGCAGCTTCTATTGATACATCACATAAATTTGCCAGTTCTTTTGGTGTAGTTATATCAAGCTCTTTAATTAAAATCATAGGCATTAAGATTCTTGAAGCAAACATGTTTGCTTCTTTTTCTAGTTTATCTCCTTTATATAAGTGTTTGAGAACTATATGTCCAATCTCATGACAAATTGTAAATCTATTAACTTGTCTTGGATTGTTTTGATTATAAAAAATGTAAATACTATTATCAATAATTTTAGTAAATCCTGAATTATGCAGTTTAATTAGAGTATCCATGTTTATTCTAGCGATTTGGCAATATTTAGAATATGAACAGATATTCCAGTCATTATTTGCTGCAATTAACCGCAAATCTAATGGATAAGTTTTAATATCGTTTTTAATTAAAAATTCCCAAGCATTATTACGCACATTGAAATAATTAAAATCATATTTAGGTATTTTTTTTGTCATAATATGTTATTATGACATTTTTCGACAAAATTATTAAACTATTTATTATTATCTTTTTTATTTGTCGTTTTCATTTCTATTATTAATATTTGTGTAAAGTAAAGCTTTCTTATTAAAAAAAAACTATTGCAATGCCAATAGCACCAAGAATTAAGGCTACTATAAAGATAATTATTAATTGGTGCAATAATTAAAAATAGCCCTAAGATAAATAATATCATCCACTCCATAATCACTCCTTTTTATTCTAAAAATTATCTTCATCTGGAAGATTTTTCATGTTTTCTAACAAAGTTTTCATTGCTTTTAACTGTTCGTCAGTTACTTGATATTCGCTTTTCCCTTCCCCTCGACCGAATACTACAATGGTGTTTTTTTTATTAACTAAATGCTCTTGTGAGTTTGTTTTTGATAATAAATTGTCGTTTCCGTTAATTAAATATTCGGCTGTAGTCTTTAAGTAATTTGCGATTCTTTGAACTGTCTGCATGTCTACATTTTTTGATTTCCGTTTTTTTTGACCAGAAAAAGTATTGTAGGATAAATTTATTTTTCTACACATATTTTTTGCGGTATCGTTATTTTTTTTTAGAAGAAATTCTATTCTATCATAATAGTCCATATTTATCTCCTTGATTGAATATAGCACAAAAATAGTGCGTATGCAATATTTTTTTAGTTTTTTTTTAAAATTATGTATATTTTTGTTGACAAAATAGTGCGTTTGTATTATTATAATAAAAAAATAGTTCAAATGTACTATTTTATAAAAAGGAGATGTACAAATGTATAATAATTTAATTAAAGAAATGAAAAAGCAAAATATCAAATTAGTTGATTTATCTAAATTGCTTTGTATCCACCGGAATACAGTTAGACGAAAATTATTTGATGATAATGGGAAAATCAAAATACCAGAGGCTCAAATGATTCAAGCGAAATATTTCCCAGGTTTGGATATTGACTATCTTTTTAAATTTGAAGTAGGGGTGAATAATGGAAAAAGAAGTAATAACAATTAAAGATTTGCAAATTTCTTTAGGTGTAAGTTACGGTACCGCTGCCAAGAAAATGCGAGAGGCGAGGGCAGTGAGTGACAGACTTCACATAAGTGGAATAATACATAAATTGGATTGGCAAGATTATTTAGAGTTTTGTAAGAAAAAAGAAGATAGCGTTAAACCTACCACAGCCACACTATCTTCCGCGAAAGGTTTAGAAAAGAGTTCAATAGTCTATCTAAGATAAGATAGCCTAAGCCTTTTTTAAACCTACACATATTATATCACAAAATTAACCAAAAATCAATTAAAAGGAGAATAAAACATGCAAAAAGATATAGCACACCCTTCAATTATTACTTTTATCGGTTGGTGTGAATTAATGGAAATTAAACCTTATAAAATTGAAAGTATTTTAGAGTACAGAAGAATCTCTAAAAATCTAGGAGGTCCATCATGTTTAAAATAACTGCAAAATTTCAGAACGGAATTAAAAAATCGTATCTAACCAACTCTCTTTCAAAAAAGAGTTTTTGGGAAATTATCAACGAAGCTGAAGATGATTCTATTGATATTTCAATTGTCAAAATTACTGCAGAGGGCAAGCGACTACTGCTTTATGATAGCAAAGTTATTAAAAAGATGATGGAGGTGCTTAATGAAGAATTATATAGCAATTCAATCAGCTCTGTTTAAAGATTTAGAGATGGAATATGCTGCACTTCAAGAAAAAATCAAGCATCTTCAAGCAAAAAAACGAAGAGCTGGAAACTCTATAGGATTAAAAATTTAAAAGGAGAAATAAAAATGTCTGAAGAAATGAAAAAATTTTTAAAAATTTATTCTCCAATTTTCGTTATATGTTTATTACTCTTATGCTGGCTTATGTATTATTATCTATTTTTAGATTCAAAAATATCAATAACGACAGCATATTTAGATGATGCTACTTATTCTGATGACGAAGTCTTTTTTATGGAAATAAACTATTATTCAAACGAAAATGGAAATGGACAAGAAGTATTTGAAATAAAATTCAATTATTATACAGATACAAGAATCCCTGAACAGGATGAAGACGGAACCTTTGATTCTAAATATATGTATTCAACAGGTGCTCAATTTTTAGGTGGTATACAAACTAAAAAGAAAGCAAAATCAACATTTACAACCTATACTCAATATTATTCACTTCAAAATGGTTACTATTACGATACTGAAATGGGAGGAACTTCTTTTTCATCATTAAAAAATCAATCAATCATTGACCAATCTTCTTGGTTATATGATATTAATGGTAAATTATGCAAAATTTGGACAAGAGGAAATGTTCAAACTGGCAAGACATTATGGGTAAAAGATTATATTAAGATTGATACATCATATTTTATTTTAGCGTTATACAATACCATTAAATCTTTAGATGAGGGTGAAAATATATTTGCTTTAAACTTGTCTGAATACTTTTTTGTTACACTTCAAGATAGTGATGGAACTTTTGGAACAACGCCAACAGATGATGAAAATTACTTATATGCAAACATAAAAGTCAACATTAATAAAAATGGGATGATTAATGCTAATCAATCATTATTTGGAATTGTTGAAGAAGATTCAGATTGGTCGTTATATGGTTCAAATTCTGATGAATATTGGCAAGTAAGGACTGAATATAATCTCACCTTGAATGATTTTATTGTCGTTTCTGAAAATCAAAAATTCTATTTGGATATAAAACAGTCATGTTTAAATTATTTAAAACCATTTAACTATTTAAACATTATTATCACAATAAATTTAGATGAAGTTAAAGTTGCATCTACACAAGTTGATATTCAAGGATTTACACAAGATTTGTATTCTCTTGATATTTATAAAATTGTCTTGCACTCAACTACAGAACGAGAATTTGAAATATTAGATAAAGATATTCAAATTGAAAAGGATAGCATAATCTCAATTACTTATCCAGAACAGGAGGTGCAATATGCTTGATTGGATTGTTGGCGATAAAATATGGGATACCTTGATAATCATTGCAGTTATTGCCGCTGTTGCACTAGCTGTTTATGCGATGATTAGATACGAAAATGCTCGACCTTATGTCGTTGCAATATTTTGCCTGGTTTGGTTCGGTGGAGGTGTGTTTAGCGCCTACACAATGATTGATTATTATTCTAGGGTTAGAAATCAAACTTATGGCGAACTGCAGGATTATGACCCTTATGAAGATTTTAACTTTTTTGAATACGATTTAACAACAATAAACTTTTATCCAAAAGAAGATGGGACTTATTATTTTGAGCAAGAATACTCAACATCAATAGAATTTGAAGGCAACAATCAATACACACTGCTTTTAAATAACTCTCCTTGCAATAAAACAACATCATCTTATGGTCGATTAATGGGACAAACAACACTATATTTTTACGATGTTGATAATTCAGAAGAAGCAAATATCAATTTAGATATAACCCTCACATTTTATTCTTCCTCGTTGAATATTTCAATTGACACCGACGCAAACGACTCAAACATCGGCTTTTTAAGGGAATACACTTACTGCAATGGTTTTAATTTGAGAATTATTGAAACTGTTTATAAAGGAGGATAATAATGAAAAAAGCACTTGTTATTTTTATTGTTTTACTATTAGCATCAACAGGATTAACAATATATTTTGGTTTAACCAGCAAAGATGCCTATAACAGAGGCTACAATGAAGGAACTGGTGATATAACCGCTTACGAGCAAATGATTGAAGAATACAAAAATGATATTTTAAAAATGAGCAGCGAGTTAGAAAATGCCAAAACTGAACTCACAGAAACTATAACAAAATTAAATAATGCTTTGGAACAAAACTCTCAAGACAAACAAACAATCGCAGACCTAACTACACAAATTGAAGACTTGACTAGCCAGATATCAACATTGCAAAATGAAATTAAAGAATTAGAGCTCAAGCTTGAAGCTTATGCAAAATATGAAGGGGTTGCAGTCAGTGCGAATTTCTATGTTGACGGAAAGCCTTATTCAGTCGACATTATCAATATTGAAACTGATGTTGTCGAATTCCCTACAAACATTACTGTAGAAGGCACTAGGTTTGCTGGGTGGAGCCTAGATGGACAAACTGTTATACAAAACACGGAAAATTACACAATTACTGAAGATACAGATTTTTACGCAGTTTTAATGTGTGATATTAATTTCTACATAAATGGAACTAAAACAACAAAATCAGTGATTAAAGGTACAATTTTAAACACTATTCTCCCGGACATCTCTGAATATGATAATTACATTTTTGAGGGATTCTATCAAGACAAAAATAAAGTTGAAGAAGAAATTGTCATAACTCAACATATGTCTTTGATAGCTAAATTTAGAGAATTCCTTGACATAAAATTATCTGCAGAGCAAGCAAGTGGCACTGTCAATGGAGGTAGTATATTAATTACATGTGATTATGATGACATAGATTTTGATAATGGTTTATTCGGGTTAGTTTTTGACTTAGCAATCAATGGAGAGTTTATTAAAGACTATGACGATTATATTTTTAATGTTAACGGTAATGAGGTTTATATTTCTTCTCTTCTTGCCACATCATCTAAAGCCGTTCTTTCAATTTATTCAAAAAATTATGGAACACTTACCGAAGATGATATTGAAGATACAATTAATATAATTTTAAACGACATAAGTATACGCGTTTATAACAACAATTTAACGGAGGTGATTAATGAAAAATAGTGTAAAAGGAATATTAAAAACATGCGTAGCATTAGGACTATGCGCTGTGTTAGCCGTTGGAGGCTATCACTTATATAAACATTGGGATAAGGTTACTGATTGGTTTAATGGCATCTTTCACAAAGAAGACCCAGTGCCTGACAAACCTACACAGCCAGAGGGCGAAGAAATCAAAGACTTTACTTTCTCTAGCAACCAAATAACAGGATATATAGGTTCTGAAGTAGTCCTGGACAACCTGCCAACATCTTACTCAATGAAAGTTGGAGAAGTTGAAGAAACTCTTGAAATCACGGTAGAAGATACATCAGATGAAGATGCAATGAAAGAATTTACTGAAAAAGTAGAGAACAGTTCTTTCTGGTGCACACCTAATGGTGGTGAACGCTTCTTTTCGTCTACCTTTAATGAATGGAATGAATATATGGCAAGTCACTACCCTAATGCAGAACAAGAAGTCTTCCCTATGAAATTTGAATTCTGTTCTGTAACTTACCTTACAGGTGATGATATTAAAGTAACAAAAATTGCTGATGGCGCTTTCGCTGGCAATACTATTCTTTCCAAAGTTGTTATTCCAAGAAATATACAAGAACTAGGTCAACAAGCCTTTGAAAATTGCGAAAATTTGACTGAAATCAATATACCTGAAGGAATTACTGAGATTAAATATCAAACCTTCTACGGCTGCAAAAATCTTGAAAATATAGCCCTTCCAGACAGCCTTACATCAATTGGCCATGGTGCATTTGACTTGACGGCGATAAAATCATTAACCATACCAGCCAATGTATCAAATCTTGATATGCTCGTTTCAGACAAGTCAGCACTTGAAGAGTTACAGATTAAATCAACTTTAATCAATCCAGAACAAATCACATCTCTAGCTTCGTTTGCTTCAAAATTAAAAATTTATGTCCCAGATGACTATTATTTAGCAAATTATGAAATATACTTCAGCAATTATCTTGAAAATATATATCCAGAAAATGGAACTTATCCAGAAAATAGTTCTATTACTGTTATTTTTAAAAATGGAGATAATGAAATCTCAAATGAAACATATTTTAAAAATTCTACAGTAAAAGTTCCTGAAGAGCCTACACAGGAAGGTAAACTCTTCTGTGGATGGGAAATTGACGGAGTAATATATGAAAATTACCAAATTGAGAATATTTTAATTGAAAATGATAAATTATCTGAAACAATAACTTTTACAGCTCATTTTTACGATATCCCAAAACCACTAGAAGAATTTAATTCAAATGGGGAAATAAGAAATGATATTGAAACACTTACACTATCTCCTAAATATTATAAAATTCAAAAATACACTAATATTGCGACATATAATTCAAAAGAAGAACTTGAACAAGCAAGGGAATTGTATGACGGAAAATATTTTGTCCACAAAAACCCTGACGGAGGCTATAACTATATTGGTGTTATTGATTTAGATTCATATTTAGATGAATTTACCTATCCTATAACTTGTTCTTCTATTGAAATTTCAATTTATGATTTAAAAGATTTAACAGAGGATGAAATCAATGATTTTCTTTCAAGAAACTATTATTTTACTGAAGAAGAAGATTATTTAGGCTCTGATTATGTGGAATTTACATATTCAAACTTTAATGGGTTTTTCTACTATGCAGAGAATTTAAAAACAATAATAATACCTGAAGGGGCTGTATTGTATGACTACACTTTATCCGATTGCCCTTCTTTAGAAAAATTGATATTAGACAGCCCTACATTAATTCCTGTTGGGAAAGCAGACAGTTTAGAATTCGAACAAGCAAATGAGTTGATTTTATCTGATAGATATTTAATCTATGTGCCTGATGAACTAGTGGAAGAATATAAATCAAATGAATTGTATTCTCCATATGCCGACCAAATTCATCCAATGAGTGAGTTAGAGTTAGCAGAGGGTTAATTCCCTCTTGCTAACACCTACACAATTAAAAGGTGGTGAAAATGGTATATCAAAGTTTTAATATTAATTTTGCAAAAGTATATGGGCTTGCTGAAGCAATCATTTTTGATAATATTGTTTTTTGGACCTCAAAAAATCGAGCAAACAAACGCCACTTTATCAACGGAAGATATTGGACCTATAATACTGGACAAGCATTGTCAACTTTGTTCCCATATTTAACAGATTATCAAATCAATAAAGCACTTAAACATTTAGAGAGTGAAAACTTAATTTTAATAGATAATTTTAACAAGCAAAAAACAGATAGAACACGATGGTTTGCATTATCCGATTTCGCAATTTCCATTTTGCGAAATCAAGAAATGGATTTTTTGAAATCAAAAAATGGTTTTTGCGAAAACAAAGAATGTATAGATAAATTTAATATATTAAATATATCTAATACAAATAATTACCCAGATAATACCCATATACAAGAAAGAAATATAAAAGAAAGAAAAAAATCTTTCTATTCGGACGAGAGGTAAAATATGAATTTAGTTGATTACGGAATTAAGATTCGTTCTGACGAATATGCAAAAGACGGAATGATTTACTGTAAAAAGTGCCACACACAGCGAATCTTTGTGAGTGAGGATAAAAAGTTTGTAGTTCGTTGCTTATGTCAGTGTCAAAGTGAAGAACGCGAAAAGCAAATTGAACTTGAAAAACAAAAGCAAAGGCTCGAAAAAGTTAAACAGTTAAAAGAAATGTCTTTGCTTGGTCAAAAATATAAAAATTCAACCTTTGAAAATCTTGACTTAAACAGACCAGAAAGTTTTTTAAAAGCTCTTAAAAGATGCCAGGCATATTGCAAAGCCTGGAACGAAATAAAAAATAAAGGTTATGGGTTATACCTTTACGGCGATGTCGGCACAGGTAAGACTGAACTTATGGCTTGCATTTGCAACTACTTAACAGAAAGATTTGTGCCTGTGATAATAACCAACTTTTTAGAAATATCTAAAAAACTACGCGCATCATATACTAACGATTTTGAGACGGAGAACGACATAATTGAAAGACTTGCTAAAGTTGACTTATTAATTCTTGATGATGTCGGCGCTGAAAAACTAAAAAAGAAAGATAATACAGATTCATTCATGCAAGAGAAAATTTATGACATCGTCAATCGAAGATATATAAATCAAATGCCAACACTTTTCACAAGTAATTATTCAATCCAGGATTTATTGGATGAACGAGGATTTGAGGAACGCACGGTTGACCGAATTGCAGAGATGTCAAATGCAGTCATTAAACTTGATGGCGATAGTTATCGTGAAATCGTATGCAAACGAAAAACAAAGGAGGCTTTATGAAAGCAGTAGAAAAGTTATTTATTCCAGCAAGAACAATTAGGTTACGCAAAAAACCTACACAAACAAGAGAAAGATTTTGTACCGATGGAAAAGAACATCCTCGCATTTACAAAACATTAGATACACTTAATCAATACATGCCAGAAGAATTTGACTCAATTTATGTTTATGAGCTTACAAAAATAATCACTCCCAAAAAGGAGGATGTGCATGAGATTAGCGTTTTGTAAATTTAATGAACAAAATCAAAGAATATATTATTATCCATCCATCGCGAAAATTCAAAAAGATTGTGGAAAACAAGGCTTGCAAATGAATGATATTTTAACGATAGATAATTTAACTGGAGTTATCTTTATGACAGCGAACAAAAAATACGCCATGACTTTTAAATCAAAATTTCTAGCACACGCTTATAGATTTTTTTCTTGTATTTCTCCTGGATTGAAATTAATAGATTTGGACAAGCTGGAGGCTTAGCCTATGGAAAAATCAGAGATAGAAGCAAAAGTAATCAAAATATATAAACTGCCACTTATTGACCGAATAGCACTCCACTACAATACCTTTAAATACCTATTGCTTGCAGTCATCGTTTTTATTCCTTTAATTACAGTTCTAGCAGTCAATTCTTTTCATTGGCAATGGTTTCTGTATTTATCTCCGCTTGAAATCTTGATGATTTACATAATTGTTCGAGCGCTTTTACATTTGAGGGATAATGCAAAATACAAAAAATGGGGAAAATCAATGATGCATACTCCAGACCATTTTAGTATTTATTCAGGTTCTCCTGGAACTGGAAAATCTTTGTCTGCAGGACATTCTGTTACATGGGTTCAGAAAGGTGCATGGAAAGAATTACAATTTGAATACTTTTGTTTAATGGGAAGATTGCAAAAGAAAGATTATGTAATGAATGAACATGATAAAGAAATTTATGAAACTTATAGATATATGATTTCTCATCCTGGCGTGCCTTGTTTAGGAACTAACATAGGTTACTATTCAAAAATATATAGACGATTTTCATATAAGTTAGGTCCATCATATTTAAAGCAGGAACGAAGGTGTCCATATCGTCTTGTTGGTTGGTATGATGAAATAGGGACAGTCTTTAATCCAGACCTTGCAAACGATAAAGGCGATATGATGAAATCACTAGAGATTGCAGATAGTGCCAGATATCCTCGTCATTGGTATCTAGGGACATTCTTTGGAACAGAACAAGAAGCAAGTAATATTTATAAAAATATTCGTCGAGTGGTTGCTCGAAATCGCGAATATTTGTCTATAGAAACAATATTTAAACCTAAATTTTTACAATGGATATTTGAAAAAATGAAAAAGCATTTTATCAAAAGTATGAAAATGCAAAAGGCTAAATATTGGGGTCAGTTTATGCTTAAGTTTAAAAAATTTATTGACAATGTCGGATTTTTTAAACTTAGATATAAGGATTTTACTTCGTATGAAGGTGCAGGTGTTGCATGTCTTACAGACGAAAAAGGTGGAGCGATTCTTTATTTGCCTTGTTGTGCAGAGTTTAAGTATGAAACTAGAGCGTTTAGAAATGCTTATAAGGCTAAGAATTTGCCTTTAATAATGCAAGTGTTTGACAATATGTATTTGTCAGAGAAAGAGGCTGAGGCTTTTTTAAGAGCAAGTTATCCAAAGATAAAGAAAGAAGAAAAGGAAAAGAATGAAAGGTAAATGTATTCGCAAAATTCGGTTAAAAACAAATATGCTCGCTGTGCGAGTGTATTTGTCCGAATTTTGCGAGTGCGTTGGCTTTTAAATTTATGACATATTAAATTAAGTAAAACGAAATAAGGTTTGATTTTAGAAAAAAATATTTTAATAAAAAACCGCATGAAAAAAGGTTTAAAATCAAACAAAATTTAGTTTTATAAAATTCAATACGGATTAGAAAAATATTAAATAAAAAACTTTGCTTGCAAAGTTTTTGCGTTGCGCAATTAAAATAAGGAGAAAAATATGAATGTTGAATTTTATGAAAATCATTTAAAAACTATTGCTGATTTACAAAAAATAGCAGAAGAACATAATATGTCAATTCATTTTGGTTTTAATAATTATGATACCGATGAATTTAATGACGATTTATTAAAACAATGTGGAGTTGATGAAAAAGTAATACAAGATTTAGAAAGCTTTAATGTTACTTTAAAAAGAGTTAATTATAGTTCATTCAAATTATGGTTTGAGCTTTATGACAAAGAAAAAGATAAATATCATACAATGTCATACATTGAAGAATCGGAATATTTTGAAATTGAAAGCTATGATGGTGAATGTGTAAGCGATGAATTTGTGAATTTTTACGAAAACCAGGAATATGAAGATATGGGATTTTATAGTTTCCATTATTCTCCAACAGTCATATATGGTTTTGGTAACGATGGCAGAATAAAAGATTTTCGTTGTTATCGCCCTGGAATGGCACTCAAATATTTTAGTGATTTGGTTTGTGATTTCTTAGGTGAAGAAAGAATAGCACGAGTATATTAAAAGGAGAAGAATTATGAGAAATTTAGAAGTATATTTCAGCAAACTTCCTAAGAACTGCCTTGAATGCCCCTGCTTTCAAAGTGACGAAATGCGCTGCGGACTCGATGATGGCACTCAAGATTATTTCAAGGATGAAATTGATGGTGGCAAGTGTCCGCTTAAAAAATTTCATTCAAAAACAACTACACAAAATAAATTAAAAATAGTTCGTGAAGTGTGCGAGAAGATTAGAGATTTGGCAGGAAGTTATTTTGAAATATCACTCTGCGAAAATTGTGGAGAGCAACCTTATAATGATGTAATTTTGACAGGTAATGATTTGGCAGAAATATTAGACCAAATACAAAAGGAGTATGAAAAATGATTACAACATGCAAAAAATGTGGTAGTAAAAACTTATTTTTAGAGCCACGAATTAAAGGTCAAGGTGTGATGACTGCAGATATGGTTGCATTGAAGTGTAAAGACTGTGGTGCTTGGCTAAAATGGTGCCCGAAAAACGAAAGAAAATATTATTATCATAATACACTAAAAAAAGATAAATGGCAGATACTGGAAGAGTTTGTTGTAAATAGAATATATTATGCAGGTTATGATATTCAAGAACACGGTTCAAGAGTGTTAACAGATATCATCGACAAAATGCAAGAGTTGGAGGGAGAAGATGTTGAAGGCTTGATTGAAGATAGAGATAAGACTATAAAATTTTTGCAAAAGGAACTCGCTGAAAAAGACAAAGAAATTGAACTGCTTAAACATCTTGGCAATCACGAAACAGCAACAGAAATGTTTAAAGAAAATGCAAAACTGATTATTGAAAAAAGACAACTCGCAATTCAGGAACTTGAAAAAGTGAAAGACTGGTTAAACGAGCCTTTTGATGAAGATGGTTGTTTTAAAATTGGTGGAGATTTAATTGATTTTATCGACCAGCAAATCAACGCGTTAAAAGGAAGAACAAACAAATGATTAAATTAAAAAGAGAAATGCAATCTGAAACGGTTTCAAAACCTGAAAAATACATGCCATTTTCGCAAGCATCATTAAATAGTGATAA
>CAKNRR010000005.1 GCA_930990975.1 uncultured Clostridia bacterium
ATTCAGCTGACCGATACTAATAGCACGAGGGCTTAATCACGGAAAACTTAGCAAATAGTTTCATTCTGTCTATTATGTAGTTGTCAGGGTTTTATAAACAATCTGAAACATTTAAAAATAAGTTGACAAAACAAATTTTAAATGTTAAAATATACAAAGATAATTCCAAGTGAAAACTTGTTATTATACCATTAACCAGTGGCGATAGAGAAAAGGATCCACCTGTACACATACCGAACACAGAAGTTAAGCTTTTCATCGTCGAAGATACTTGGCTGGCGACGGTCTGGGAAAATAGAACACTGCTGGTTTATCATTAGACCAACCGCAAGAGGTTGGTTTTTTGTATAAATAAAACCCCCAGACTATCTGGGGGTTCATTTTAGGTTTACCGATGAACAGAAAAAAATAAAAGAATAAAGAGAGCGAAGGGAAAATACAACACAATCAATAAAATGGAACAACAAATTATGAAAGATAGAACAATGTAAAAGATTATGAAAAAATAGGAGTGAATAACCTATGCCTAGGTAAGTTAGCACGATTTCGTGCTGCCTGTAATGGAGGGTTTTACCCGTTATATGAAAAACCACCAGGTATACTGGTGGATTTTTATTGTATTTGTAATATATTAATTAGATATAAGAGTGAAGAAGTGCAATAATGCAATAATTGAATAGATATGGAAGTAAAATTTTATCAAAAAACATTTTTACTTAAAATGATATTAATATAATGATATAAATATGCGTATGATAAGCACTCTCATTAATTTTTATTAAAGTAGACTTATGAGTATACTTTTTGTATAAATAAAACCCCCAGACTATCTGGGGCATTTTAGGTTTATCGATGAACGAATTAACTCTTTTTGTGTCAGAATATACCGAAATATATTTATACCATGTGCGTATGTTAGTGTCTATACCGCTAAAAATAAGCGTAAGTAGATTTTTGGAATATTTAAAAGGGAAAAGTAGTGTACTAATATACCAAAAACATGCTAATTTAAAATTAAAATATAGGAAAAGAGAATTTTGGTGTAGGGAATATTATGTAGATACAAAAACAAATGATAAAAAAATAAATACCATCTTGACCACCGCGGAAATTTGTGATAATCTATATTAAAAGGAGATTAGCAAATGAAAATTTTAGACGCAAGAAATATTTATGGACAAGCACCTTATGATTACATTAAATATGAATCAAGACCTCAAGTAAATTATGTTGAAAATGGTGTCAAGCATTATGAAGTTTCAGCACAAAATGAAAAATATATTTTATTTCTTCCTTTGATTGATTTAAGAATAGAAATTGATACGACAATAGAAAAGGGAAGAAGGAGAGAGGTTGCCGAACAGAGCAAGAAGTTAAATTCACAACCTTATAATAAAAATATCTCAACTGTTTCATTGTATAAGACAAAAAGTAAAAAAAATAAAGGTAAAAATATTTTTGAATTTGGTACTTCTATTTTTGAAGGGACGAAAGCTATAAACTTGGATGATATATTGTATGGTGCTGTTGAATATTGCCAATTACTTAACAGCGAAAAAATAGACCACTCTTTAAAAGACGATGTAAGAAGGATGAGGGTTTATTTACAAAAAGCATGCAAAGGGCAAAAGATTGACTTTGAAGAAATAATTAAAGAATATTATCCTCATGATTATGAAATGCTCAACTTTTTAATTGATAATAGTGTTGAAACAATTATGCTTGACCAAGAATTAGAAAGGGAAAAACAAATTGAGAGAAAAGAAAAGAGAGAAAAATTTAAGGAAGCTATTTTAAAGAAAATTAAGTTCTTTAAAAGATCAAAAGAAAAGGGCAAGCAAATTGGAAATGCCGCAAAAGATGAGACTAATAAAGAATTAAACGAAAGTGATAGAGAGATTTAGGATATAAAATAATTTGTCGTATATAAATACTCAATAGAAAATTATCGTATTTATATATGGCAAATTTTTATTTTATTGATTTAAAATATTTTAACCCATTTCGATGCAATGTTAAAAAATTATATATTATGTATTAAATTGGGTTTAAAATCGAATATTTTTTTATAAATGCAAGTGTCAAAATGTATTTTCTGATGTATGCACCTGTTGACAAAAACTTACATTTGTGGTAAAATATAAGGTGTGGAGGATAAAATGAGTAACGAGAACTCAAAACAAAGTAAAAACAAGTATAGTAAATATATTAAAAGGTTCGAAGATCTTGATTATGAGTTCGAACACTTACAGGAGGGATGTCAAAAAGATATTTTAGAGATTGCATATTTGCCACTTAGTGAACATCAAATGCATTCTTTAAAGACTATATTGCAAGATATTTCACTGAAATGTGGTCAAGAGAGAAATACTTTGGAAACTGGATTTAAACTTTTAAAAGGTGCAGAAAAATCTTTAGATAAAGACGCAATGGGTGAGATAAATGCTGTTAAACCTATAAAATTAATGTTAAGTCAAGGAAAGAAACATATAAGTGAGTTAAAAGACCTACATGAATATGTGCTTAATTCTTTCAAAAGAGCCAATATCAGAGAAAGAAATCTTATCAGCAAAATTCATGCAAATGATGAAAAAGAAATTTAATTATTTCTGTAAATTAAATTATTATAAGGATAAGAAGTTTATAATGAAAGTTTTTAATAAGAAGAAATATATTCAAACAGATAAGGATAACTTGTTGTTTCAAACAGAGAACCTTATAAACGAATATCATGATTTAAAATTTGATTATAAAGAAATGCTAAAGAAATGTAATAATGATGCAATTGGTCTAAAGTCATTATATGAAACAAAACAAATAATGATGGATTGCTCTGGAGCTGCTATTTCTATGGTAAATTGTTGTAATGATGGTTTGTCAGTGATTGAAGAGGCCATTTCTTTGCTTAATGATATAAAACGAAGTGATGTCAGCATTAAATCATTTGAGAAAAAATTTGAAAAATACTTTGAGAATTATGAAGATCTAAAGAAAAATTTAAAAGATATTAGTATAAAGAGAAAAAGGCTTCTTGATAAAGTTGGAGAAATCGCTCATTTAGATTTGCTTGAATCATCTAGCAATGATAATGAAGAAAATGGTATTTAATATATTTATTAACAAAAAACATTAGATAATAGTCTAATGTTTTTTTTATAGAAATTTTTTATATTCATTTTTGATCAGGTCGCACATTTCTCTTGGACTTTTCTTGCAGTTGGATAGTAGCCATACCTTTGAAATGGCTTTTAATCCTCCGCTAAAGAATGCCATATGATAAATCAAATTTTCTCCCTGCAAGTCTTCATAGTCTTTTGAGCTTCTTTTGTTTATATCAATAAATGTTGAAAATGAACTTTTTTCAAAATGGCTTGGTTTTTCTGATTTTATATAGGCTATATAAAATTCTTTATGTTCTTTTATAAATACAAACATTTCATATAATTTTTCATCATTATTTTTTGACTTGTTTTTAAAGATTTTTTCAATTTCTAAGAAATATTTATTCTCAATTTTCATCATTAATTCGTTTATGTCAGTGTAGTGAGCATAAAAAGAACTTCTATTAATGTTTGCGAAAGAGCATATATCTTTTACAAATATATTTTGAAAATCTTTATATTTTAATAGAGAAATAAGAGCATTCTCTATTTTTTCTTCTGTCAACTGAAACCTTATATTATTTTGAATATTCATAAAAATCCCTTTTAATACAACAAATTTTAAGTTTTTGTCGAGTTTATCATGTAATTATTATACTACAATATTAAAAACAACACAAATGTTGTTTTAAATAAGAGGAGAAAAATATGAACGAAAATGTAGTAAGTTTTGATTACAAAACAATTAAAGTTAAAAGAGAAATGGAAACAATGGTGAGTGATGCTTTTGCAGCGCTTGGTTGGGAGCTTAACAATACAAGCATGGCTGAAGGATCACCTTTCTATGTCAATCTTTCATTCAAAAGAGATAGAAAGATTAACAACAAAATAAAACTTTTGACTTTGGAGAAAAAACTAGAAGAGGTTTTATTCAATATTGAAACATTGCAAAGCAAGAAGAAAAATGGCGGTGTAATAGCCGGAATATCTCTTGGAGTTCTTGGAGCTTTGACTTTTGGCGGTGGAATGAGTATGTCTTTGGTTCTTTCTAGTGTCGGATATCTTATTGGTGGAATTGCTTTAGGCATTATTGGTATAGGTATTGGCGCGATTGCTTATTTTGTATCAAAAAAGGTTAAAGCAAAAACTGCTGGAAAAGTAGACCCAATTTTGGAAAGCGAACTTGACAAGCTTGCAGATATTTGTGAAAATGCAAATGCTTTAATAAACGAATAAAGACAGCGACTGCTGTTTTTATTTTTTTGTTTGAATTTTTGTTTATGTTTTTTGATTATGCGGAAATATTCAAATGAAAAATTTGATTATTAAAAATTCTTTTGGTTTAAAGCATGTATGAGAAAAGTGAAGGGAAATGTGAAATGACTTGATTGTAATAAATAATTTTGTTAGATTAATCGCCAAAAAGAAAACTTTAATTAAACAAATTTATATAAATGTTTTTTCATATCTACTTTTTGATTTATAAAGGTGACACCTTCTTCTGATAAAAGTTTGAATTGTTCGTTTGCTCCACCAAATGCAAAAGCAGGAGATAAAGAACCATCGGCAAATACAACTCTATGACAAGGCACAATTTTTGGGGTTGGGTTTTTATGTAGTGCCCAGCCAACTTGCCTTGCCAAACGAGGTGCATTTAAGAATTTTGCTATTTCGCCGTATGTTGTTACTTTTCCTTCTGGTATAAGTTTTACAGCGTCGTAAACTCTATTGAAAAAATTGTCTTTCATATAAAAATTATACCAAATAAGTGAAAATATGTCTATTTTTTCGTTAATTTTTTGTTAAATTCAATTTTTATATATAAAAATCGTAAAAACAAAACCCAATATAAGCTCTTGCAATTTGTCGCAAAAAGTTTATAAAAAGAATAAATAAAGATATGAATAATGGGAAAAGAAAATTAGATATGACAGGTGCAGAGCTTGTATCTTTGGCGGGGAGTCTTGCCATATGTTTTGCTCAAAAGTATGATTGCGAAGATTTAAGACGATTGCGTCTATTCTTTCAATCAATAGCTTCAAATATCACAATAATTGAAATAGAGGGATTAAATAAAAAAGATTTTTCAAAGAAATAAGTTCTGTAATAATTTTTTTGTTCGCAATTTTTTGTTTTTTAATTTACATTATTTTACATAGAAGACAAGCCAGCACCGCTCCAAAAGTTGCACATATTAAAGCAACTGGTATTGCATATAACAATTTTTTAACTTTTGTTTGAGAAAGATATACAGTTGTTACATAAAAAATTGTTTCACTGCAACCGAGTATAACGCATGCGCATCTTGAAATGTAGGAATCCGGACCATATTGAACTAAAACATCATTGAGAAGGGCAAAGCTCCCTGAGCCTGTAAATGGGCGCAATAAAACAAGCTCAATAAGTTCTGTTGGGATGCCTAAAGCGTTGAAGATTGGCGAAAGGGCTGTTGCCAACATTGCTGTTATGCCACTTGCTCGAAGCAAGGCAACTGCAATCATAATAGTTGCTATATATGGGAAAATATCAACAACAAGAGGTATTGATTTTTTAGCTCCTTTAACAAAAGTGTCGTATGTGTTGACCTTTTTATATTTACTATAACAAAATAATGCAATAAAAATTATGGGGAGAATATATGCGCTCATTTATTCTTCTCCTTTTTATTTTTAAATGATATTTTTTTTAATTTAAAGTTTTTGTTTGAATAATGAAATTTGCAAGCTTTATCTATCTTCTTGATGCTTTTTATATTTTTATTTTGTGAGATTGAATTTGAATTCGATTTTGGTTTCCATATTTTGCCGAATAATTTTACAAGACATATTCCAAGTGCACAGGTGCATGCTGTCGCTATTATTGTGGGGAGTATTATATCTGACGGAGAAGTTGAGCCTGCTGAAGCACGCAATCCAATAACTGTGCTTGGCAAAAGTTGAATTGAAGTTGCATTCAATACAATCAACATGATTATTGCAGGCGTTGCTACTCCGCTTCCGTCATCGAGTCTTTTCATTGCGTTTATTCCCATAGGCGTTGCAGCATTTCCAAGTCCCAACATATTGGCAGACATGTTGAGAGCAAGCATTTTTTCTGTTTCAACATCATTAATTTTAAAAAGTTTTTTGATGACAGGGTGCAAAAGTTTGGCAAGTTTTTGCCCAAGTCCACTTGCTTCAACAAGTTCCAAAATTCCCATCCATACTGCATAGACAGCACATAATTCTATACATAAAGAGAAAGCTTCGCCAGAAGCACCAATCATTACATTTAATATATTTGCAGGATCGGACCAGATGAGAAAACAAATTGACCCCACAACCATTACAAACCAAATAATATTCATATTTTATTTTATTCTTGGAGGTTGCTATTTAGTAACTTTTGATGAAAATAAAATAAATTAATAATTAATTGGGGAATTTGACAAAACAGCAATAAAAAACTAAAATATATCTTATGGAGAAATATTATGTATATTGATACTCACGCACATTTAACAGATATTGCATTTGCTGGAAAGGTTGATGAAGTGATTAAAAAAAGTCAAGAATGTATGGTTGAAAAGATAATAACTTCGGGTTATAATTTGCCTTCTTCTGAAGAAGCTTTAAAGTTATCTCAAAATTACAGCGAAATTGTATATTGCTCAATTGGGGTGTATCCAGAAAATATTGAAGAATATTCAAATGAAGTTGAAGATAAAATCATCGAACTTAGCCATAATAAAGAAGTTGTGGCTGTCGGGGAAATTGGATTGCAGTATACTGATGGTATGCCATCAAGAGATAAACAAAAATCAATTTTTATAAAACAGCTAGAATTGGCGCATTATCTTAAATTGCCAGTTGTTTTACATTGTCGTGATGCTTATGGGGATATGATAACATTGTTGAAACAAAACAAACACTGGTTGACATATGGCGGGACTTTCCATTGCTTCAGCGGAAGTAAAGAACTTGCAAAAGAAATAATTAAACTTGGATTAAATGTTTCGGTTGGTGGAGTTTCAACATTTAAAAATGCAGTCAATGTCAAAGAAGCGATAAAAGATGTGCCACTAGAGTATATATTACTTGAAACTGACAGCCCATATCTTGCCCCTCATCCTTTTAGAGGAAAACTTAATAGTCCAAGTTATATTCCAACTATTGCTGAAAATTTGGCGAGTTTAAAAAGTGTTCCAGTTGAAGAAGTTGAAAAAATAACCACTCAAAATGCAAGGAGATTATTTAATATATGATAAATCATAATTTCAAGAAAAAATATGGACAAAATTTTATAACAGACATCAACTTGTTGAATGCAATTGTAAAAGATGCACAAATCAATGCTAATGATGATGTTCTTGAAATTGGAGCAGGGGCAGGAACATTGACAGAAGTTTTATCAAACACTGCAAAGAAAGTTGTAAGTTATGAAATAGATTCAGATTTGCAAAACACCTTACTTTCATTAGATTTGCAAAACACTAGGTTTGTTTTTAAAGACATCATGAAAGAACCGCTTGAGAAAATTGAGGAAGATTTTGTTGGAGAATATAAAATGGTGGCGAATCTTCCTTATTACATAACAACACCTATAATTTTTAAGTTTTTAAATAATTCAAAAAAACTTGATTCTCTTACAATAATGGTGCAAAAAGAAGTTGCACAAAGGATGATAGCTAAAAGCGGGGATGATGATTATGGAGTTCTTTCTATAATGATAGAATTTTACGGACAAGCATCAATAACAAGAATTGTCAGTCGAAAAATGTTCTATCCTCAGCCAAATGTTGACTCTGCAATAGTCCATTTACAAATTGAACGAAATAAATATCCTGACATTGATAAGGATAAATTCTATAAATTTATTCAAATATGTTTTTCAATGAGAAGAAAAACCTTAAAAAATAATTTGTCGCATGGTTATGGTTTTTCTTCAAACATACTAGAAGAAAAATTAGGCAAGGAAATCCTTGAAAAAAGAGCAGAAAATTTTGATATTGACCAATTATTGAAAATATTTAAAAAACTTTTTTAAAAAAATTAAAACGAAATTAAATCTTTTTGTTGTAATTTGTATTTTTATTTGTTATAATGTAAATGATAATAATGATTATTATGATTTAGGAGGGATGATTGGGAACTGTTTCTTTAATGAATTTAGGTTTTTGGCAATGTCTTGCCACAATAGTAGATATTATACCTAAGTTTATCTATTTCCTCTATGCTGCCATTGTCTCTGCAGTTGATGCAATGCAAGCATTAATAAGAAAGCTTGCAGGTCTTGATGTTTACTACCAATCTCAAACAGGCGAAGCAGTAAGCGGAACAGATCCTTTAACCGAATTTATTTATGGTATTTTAGGTTTTGGCGAAAGTTCACATTTGTATGAAGCACTCAATACAGTCTTTTGGAGTTTGGCTATATTTGGTTTGATTGTGCTTGCTGTAACAACAATGGTTGCAATCATTAAATCACACTATAATGAAGACTCAACACAAACAAGCCCTTGGAAATATCTTTATACAGCTTTAAAATCTATTTTAACATTTGCAGTTATGCCCGTTTTAGTTATTGTAGGATTGCAATTATCTTCTTTTGTATTAAAAACATTAGATAATATTACTGCTGGCGCAGGAGGTGAAGGTGAGATTACCGCAATGTTTGGTTCTCAAGCAGTAGGAAGGTTTCAATCATCTACAAAAGCAGCTTCATCAACATCTACTACTGAAATAAGAATTTATGCGAATTATGACTTTTTTGGATATGGTGATCCAAGTACGACGACAACATTTAGCGGAATGTTATTTAAATCTGCTACATATTCTGCAAATAGATTAAGAAATGGTGATTATTCATATGATCAAGTTGATGACTTTTTATTGCAAAGAGGAGGGGCTCCAATATTTGCAGGCGATGGATCAGATTTCCCAACTTCAGGTTCAAATTCTGAGAAAAATGAATATGTAGCGCAACAAGTAGACTATTTATTTGCAAATAATATAAGATTGAGTAGTTCTTATTCTTATAGTGATTTAAAATTAGATGTTTCTACATATGGGGCAGATGGTGCACCAATATGGTCAGTAACGGATTGGTTTAAATCAAACAGTATAGAGAGTTTTACAAAATTTAATGTATCACTGGTATGGGTGTTCTATAATTTATGGCAATTCAACTTTATAGTCGGTTTTGTTGGAGTATTTGTTGTATTCTCAATCATGATTTCAATCATAATGGGGCTTATGACTAGATTGATAAAAGGTGCAGCACTATTCTTAATTTATCCAACTTTACTTGGTATTGCACCATTAGATAACTTTAAAGCTTTCAAAGGCTGGGGTACCCAGTTTATGCAACAACTTATGATGGCGTTTGGGTCAATAATAGGTATAAATCTTTTAATGTTGATTTTGCCTTATGTGCAAAATATATCATTCTTTAATAATGCATTAATAGATTCAATAATAAATATAATAATGTTGGTTGTTGGCTTAATGATGGCAAAAGACTTCATTTCAATGGTAGCAGGCTTTGTTGGTGGTGCTGATGCTGTCTCCACCGGTGAAGGCTTTAAAGGCTCTATAGGTGGTAAATTAAAAGCTGGTGTTAAACCTGCTGCTGCCGCTGTCGGTGGAGCTGCTAGAGGTGTTGGAAGAGCTGGTATGGCTGTTGGTAAAGCAACAGTTAATACTGCGAAGGCAGGCAAAGCATTGGTTTCTGCAATAAAAAATAGAAATCCTCAAAAAGCAGCAAATAAACAAGCGGATAAAGCCAAAAAGGCTAATACAGAAGGTGAAAAGTTCTTAGAAAAAATTATAAGCAGAGAAGAAGATGTCAAGGCAAAATCGTATAATCAAAAAGTATTAGAAAAAGCAAAAGCAGATGCAATGGAAAAAGCTTCTAAACAAGGCTTATCCAAAGATCAAGTTGATAAAGCAGGAATTGAAGCTTATAATAAAATGCTTAAAAAATTAGCAAGGGATCAATATTCTGACTATAAAGCAGCAACCAAGGGACTTACAAAACAAGACAAAAAATGGAAGAAGGCTAGCACAAAAGAAGGTCAACTTAAAGAAAAATATAAACTTATTCTTGAAGATGATGGTAAATATAAAAAATCAGCTGAAACTCAAAAAATTACTCAGCAAAAGTTCAAAGATGCAGGGAAAGCTGCTGCAGAAATTGGTCTTGGGCTACTCAAAGATACAGCAAAAATTGGAGCATCTATTGCTGATAGCATGTTGAAAACCATAAATAGCACGGCAAGCGGATTTGGATTAGATAAGGCTATAAATGAGGCTAAAGGAATTTTCCATGAGTCACTTACATTTGGTGGTCAAGGTGGATTAAATTCTGCAATTACCGAAGGCAAAAAGATGGCAGATGAATCTAAGTTTGCTTTGAAAGGTCCTGATAAGACTAAAGAGAAAGAAGTTGAAGATAAGTCTAAGGCAAAGACCGAGGCTTTGGATAGGGATACAGCTGCTGCTAATACTGCTGCAAAACAATACAGAGCTCAAACAGCAACAACTTCTGCTATCCGCGATTTGATTAAAACAACAGAAAAATCAAATCAAGCTACTGCTAATGCAATTAAAGAACTTGCAGACCAACTTAAAGGTAAAGGCGGTGGAGGCGGAAGTAGTTCGTCATAAGCAATAAAAAAATAACATCTATTTATTTAGATGTTATTTTTTTGTAAGTCAAAATCTTTTCAGAACTGTGTAGTTTATTGTAAAAGGGTATATCATAATTTTTAATGTAAGATTTGGCGACAAATTGATAATAATTTGATAAGCGATAAAAAAAATAAGCACTAGGAAACCTAGTGCTTATTTTATACAATTGGTGGAAGTTATAGGGCTCGAACCTATGACCCTCTGCTTGTAAGGCAGATGCTCTCCCAGCTGAGCTAAACTTCCTTAAATGATACTCTAATAATATAGCAAAAATAAATATAAATGTCAACAATTTTTTAAAGTTTTTTGTAACAATTTATTATAACTTTTATCAATTCATTGCTGTTAATCATATTTAGAAAGTAGATTGTTTTGATAGAGCTGCGTGACCTATATATATGTTATAAATAATTTAATTATTTTTGAAAAATGCTTGCCTTGGAGCAAACTCTAAGTTGTAGAATATAATTATAAAAGGAGGGAAATTTGACAATAAAGGAAGTTAGTGAAAAATTTGACATTTCACAAGACACATTAAGGTATTATGAAAAAATTGGACTTATTAGTAAAGTCCCTAGAAAAAGTGGCATAAGAAATTATGGCGAAGAGGAATTGAAAAATATTGAATTCGTGATTTGTATGCGTAATGCTGGGCTGTCAATAGAAGCGCTTGCTGAATATTTATCACTATTTAAAGAGGGAGATAAGACTATAGAACAAAGGAGGAATATCTTAATCAGAGAGAGGGATAAGTTGGCTCTAAAAATAGAAGATATGAAAAAAGCTTATGAAAGATTGAATTATAAAATTGATGTTTATTATTCTGTTATTTTACAAAAAGAGAAGGAAACTTTTGATAAAAAATAATAACAAAAAAGGAGAGCTTATGATTATTGAAAAAATTAATTCCCCAAAAGATTTAAAAAGCTTAACTACAAAAGAACTGACAATACTTTGTGATGAAATAAGAGAGGTTTTATTGACAAAATTAAGTGAGCATGGTGGGCATATAGCTTCAAATTTAGGAATAGTTGAATTGACCGCGGCTTTGCACTATGTTTTCAATTCTCCGATTGATAAAATTGTGTTTGATGTTTCGCATCAAAGTTATGTTCATAAAATCTTGACAGGGCGCAAAGAATCTTTTTTAGAAAAAGATAAGTATGATGATGTATCAGGGTATTCAGCTCCAAGCGAAAGTGAACATGACCTATTTATTTTAGGGCATACATCAACATCTTTAAGTTTGGCTTGTGGACTTGCAAAAGCAAGAGATTTAAAAGGTGAAAAATACAACATTATTGCAGTTATTGGAGATGGTTCTTTGTCTGGAGGCGAAGCATACGAAGGGCTTAATAACATTGCACAAAGTGACACCAACACCATTGTTATTGTCAACGACAATGAAATGTCTATTGCAGAAAATCACGGAGGGCTTTATCAAAATTTGCAGGACTTAAGAGAAAGCAACGGAAAATGCGAATATAATTTTTTTAAAGCTTTAGGTCTTGAATATCATTATATTGAAGAAGGTAATGATGTGGCAAAATTAATATCTGCTTTAAGTGAAATAAAAGATAGCAAGAAGCCAGTTGTTTTGCATGTGCATACTTTAAAAGGGAAAGGCTATAATTATGCTGAGAAAGATAAAGAAAAATGGCATTGGGGTTTGCCTTTTGATTTAAAGACAGGAGAATCAAAAGTTCAAGTGCCTGTCGATTATAACGAGCTTACTGCAAATTATCTTTTAAAGAAGATCAAACAAGACAGCAATGTAGTTGTGATAACTTCAGGCACACCATCAGCAAGTGCTTTTACAAAAAAAAGAAGGGAAGCGGCAGGTGCACAATTTGTTGATGTTGGAATTGCTGAAGAACACGCGATTGCGTATGCTTCTGGTATATCAAAAAATGGTGCTAAAGCGATTTATCCTGTTTATAGCTCATTTGTGCAAAGGACTTATGACCAAATATCTCAAGACCTTTGCATCAATAATAGCCCAGCGGTTTTGATTATATTTGCTGGTTCTGTGTATGGATTAAATGATGTCACTCATCTTGGGCTTTATGATATTACCATGATGAGCAATATACCAAATTTAGTTTATTTAGCACCAACTTGCAAAGAAGAATATTTTGCAATGCTAGACTATGCTATTTCGCAAAAAGAGCATCCTATAGCAATAAAAGTTCCAGGAGGAGGTGTTATTTCAAGGGAAATTGCAGAGTGCGATTATTCTAAAATAAACAAATTTGAAATAACTCATCAAGGCGAAAAAGTTGCAATTCTTGCTTTAGGCACATTTTATCATTTGGGAGAACAAATCCTGGATGAACTATCTAAATATGGATTAAACGCAACACTTATCAACCCTAAATTTATTACAGGCATAGACAAAGAATTACTTGAGAAGTTAAAGTCCAATCATGAATTAGTTATCACAATAGAAGATGGTATCCTTGAAGGGGGATTTGGCGAAAAAATCGCAAGTTTTTATGGAACATCAAAAATTTTAGTTAAAAATTATGGTATAAAGAAAAGTTTTCCAGATAGATTTGTTGCAGAAGAACTTTTAAGAGAAAACGGAATTTCTTTAGAACAAATCACTGCGGATATTTTAACTTTATTAAATATTAAATAGGGAACATTTAAAAAGGAAATAAAAATTATGGAAACAATTAAAGAAAATGAAATTTTTGAAGATTATCAAAAACAATTGCCATTTGATATAGGTAATCTCAAGCCATTTGAGAAATATTTTACAGGGAAAAGCTATTTGAATATGCTTGTGACGGACAGTAGCGTGCCTGTTGGATTTGTGACTTTTGAACCAGGATGTATAAACAATTGGCATATTCATAGTGGAGGACAGATTTTGATTGTGACAAATGGTGAAGGTTACTATCAAGAATTTGGCAAACCAGCAATAAAGTTACACAAAGGTGATGTTGTCAATATTAAAGGTGGGGTTAAACATTGGCATGGGGCTTCAAAAAATTCGTGGTTTTCACATCTTGCGATAGAAGTGCCAGGTAAAGATGGCACAACTTGGTGTGAAGCTGTTGAAAAAAGTGAATATGATTTATTGGATTAAAACAAAAAATTGGAGCTTAATTTTATTTTAATTATCCTTTAATTGTCAAATAATTGGTAAATAATGAAAAATAAATTAAAAATTAATTATTTTAAATATTATTTTAATAATTGAATAAATAATAATGTTTATTTTTTAATTTTTAATATTTTTATTTGTATTTTATTTAATTTATTATTTAATTTAAAATATTTATTAACTATAATTTAATATGAAATAATTTTTTGTTAAAGAGACGGAGGATTTTATGGAAAAGGTTACAGCAGGGAGAGATAGCTTAGGAGAATTTGCGCCTAAGTTTGCAGAGATTAATGACGATGTTTTGTTTGGTGAGGTTTGGTCAAGAGAAAAAGAGTTGTCTACAAAAGAAAGATGTATCATAACAGTTACAGCACTCATTTCTAGTGGAATCACTGATTCTTCATTAGATTTTCACTTGACAAATGCTAAAAATAATGGTGTTAGCAAGCAAGAGATGTCAGAAATAATAACCCACATAGCTTTTTATGTTGGATGGCCAAAAGCATGGGCTGCTTTTAACAAAGCAAAAGAAATATATAAGTAAAAATTCTGTTTTTATAAAAAATATAGAAAAATTTAGGGATAAAAAGGTGGTTACAAATGAAAAAAGTATTAATAATTTCGTCAAGTCCAAGACACAACAGCAATTCATATCTTTTGTGTAAAGAATTTGAGAGAGGTGCTTTAGAAGCTGGACATTCTGTTGAATTGGTAAGATTGGCTGATAAAAAAATAAATTATTGCATAGGGTGCTATGCTTGTTCAAAACTTGGACATTGTTTTCAAAATGATGACATGAATGAGCTTGCTTTAAAGATGCAAGAAGCAGATGTGATTGTTCTTGCTAGCCCTGTCTATTTTTATTCAATGTCTGGGCAACTTAAGGTATTTATTGATAGGCTTGTTCAAAATTATACCAAGATTCATGCAGATATTTATTTATTGATTACTGCTTGGGATTCTGATGTTGAGAATCTTCAATCAACACTTGAGGCAATCAGAGGATGTACGCGTGATTGTTTTGAAGATTGCCAGGAGAAAGGGTGTATTGTTGTTGGAGGCGTAAATCAAGCAGGAGATATTAAGGGGAGAAAAGAACTATTACAAGCTTATAATATGGGGAAAAATGTTTAAATCATGTAAATGGGCTCATAAAAGTTTGTGTTGACTCTATTTTTAAATTTATTGGTAAAAATAGGGAAAATTTAGATAACGAAAGAGGAAAAAGTTGAATATAATGAGGTAGGAGGGCTGTAAAAGGAGAGTACAATGCCTTGTAATCTTAATTTTAATCAATGTAATACTGGCTGTCTATATCCTAGACCAATTTTTACTTGTTGCAGAAATCTTATAGCACTGCTAAATCAATCAACTACAGAAATTGTCAACCCTATTGTTGAGACATCATCTGCCATAGCGACAATATCTTCACCTCAAACAGTTTTGTCTGGCGGACTTTTGAACCCTGTCGAAACTCTCAACACTGGAAGTTCGATTTTGTATAACAATGCAGGAACATTTACATTGTTAAATGGAAGATATATTATATCTTTTAACATAAACAATATAAATGCACTGAATGGAACTTCAAGTTATGGGATATACCTAGATGATGTTTTATTGCCATCTTCATTGACAACAGTTTCTGGAACTGCTGGCAGTGCAAGTACATTATCAAATAGCGTGTTTGTTCAAATAACCAATCCAACTGGAGCAATAACAATAAGAAATGCAAATTCTGCAACTCAAACAGTGAACAATGCAAACATTGTTTTGCAAAAAATTTAATATTTAATATAAGAAAGCCTTGTTTAAATGAAGTGATCTCCTTAAGTTGTCTAACTTTTGGGTGCATCCAAATCAGCAAGGCTTTTTTATTTTGTGAATTTTTATGAAATTATTATAAAGTTATCTTAAAATAATCTATTTATTTTGTTAAAGCCAAGAGGCTAGAATTTTAGAATTTTTTTGAATTAAATTTAAAAAATTTTGATGTTTTTTGCCTTTAAACTTTTTACAATAAATAGCAATAAAAATAAAAATTTGCTTTATTTTTGTTGTAGTTTTTGAATTTTTTGGTATATACTATAGTCAACAGGAGGGGAAGTTATGGAAAAAACATTGGAAGAAAAAGTTAAAGATGCGAAAAAAATCTATATGAATTTTTGGCTTAATGTTGCAAAAGTGACTGCAGACCCTCAAGATATGCGACTTCTCATAGACTGCAGAGAAAATTATGAGACCTTATTGAAAGAATATGACAAGCAAATCAATCAAGAGAAAAATGAAATAGAGATTGCCTCGCAAGATTTAGAAGAGGAGAGAGATATTTATTAATGGCATCAAGCAAGATTAAAGCTATAGTACTAAAAAGCAACAATATAAAAGAAAGAGATAAGCAGGTGACTCTTTACACTTTAGAAGAAGGCAAGATGATTGTTTCAATGCGAGGGGTACGAAATGATAAAGCAAAACTTAAGGCAGGGAAAGAAATTTTTTGCTTTGGGGAGTTTGTTGTTGAAAAAGGGAAGAACAGCAATATAGTGACAGCTGTGGATATAATAGACAATTTTTATTCTTTGTCCAGCAACATAGATAAGTATTATGAAGGATGCGTTATTCTTGACATACTTGATAAAATTGGACTTGAACCAAATCCACAACTTTTTATAGAAGCAATCAAGGCTCTCAAAACATTATGTTATGAAGATGTAAAGAAATATTATGTTATAGACAAATTTTTTGTAGATATATTCAAAAGCCTTGGTTTTGATTTTTTATCAAACAAATGCTCATCATGTCATTCTACACTTGGCAGCAAATATTTAAATTTGGATATTGGGGAACTTGTTTGTCCAGCATGTAAAACTGCATCATGCGTGCAAATTTCCGATGCCTGTTATGGAGCATTAAGGATATTTGAAAGCACAGATTATGACAAACTTGCATCAGTGAAACTTGGAGGTATGGGGGAAGTTCAAGCGTACAATATTTTAAATACCAATTTTGAGTGGAGGCTTGGAATGAAGCTGATAAAATTGATATAAGAATTTTTAAAATACATATTTTAATAAAATGAAGTAAAAATAGAGAAATTTCGAGATTTTTCTATTTTTTATTCAAATAAATCACTTTTATTTGACATTGCTTATTAAAAGTGGTATCTTAAAACTAAGAGAAGGAATTTATCTATTTTTAAGGATAAATTTACTCAAAAAGTTTAGACTAAAAAGTATAATCTGGGGGAATGAATATGAGTAGATTAAAAAAATCATTAATATTTATGATTATATTTGCCGCACTTGGATATATTTTGGGTGCAGTAATTAGTATGTTTACAAAGGAACTTGAATTTGTTGAAGCATTGACTAATAGCCTTTCATTTATTCTTTTAGGCGTAGGCGCATTCTGTGGTCTTGTTTTAGGAATGTGGAAGAAAAAGAAAGTTACATCTGACAAAAATATTGGTACAAATGCTGAAGGCGAAAAAACTGAAATTAATTTTGATTCCAAATTTATTACAGAAGAAAGACTTAGAAATGACCCTGAATTAACCTTCACAACTTGGAATAATTTGCCAAATGTGAAAAAAACAGGCTTTGTATTTAGAAACAAAGAGGTCGGCGGAAGATATGAAATTAACATGAAACCTGAAACACACGCTCTTGTTTTAGGTACAACAGGTACTGGTAAGAGCCAGATTTTCGCAAACCCAACCATAAGAATTTTAGCTCACTCTGGGCAAAAACCAAGCCTTGTTATGACAGACCCTAAAGGTGAATTGTATGCTGATAATGCAAACATACTTAAAGAAGAGGGCTACAATATTATTATTTTAAATCTTGAAAATCCTTATGCTTCTTCTTTATGGAACCCAATGGAAATTGCTTATAAACGCTATGAAGAAGCAGGGAACTTGGCAAAAAAAGTAAAAAAATACAGCCACTGCAAACCTGAAGATATGGGCTTTACTAAATTTTCAAAAGAGCAAATCGGTGGTGCTGAGTATGGCGATACTTGGTATGGATTTGAAGGTAAAGCTTTCCCAAATAATGATATATTAAAACAAGAACTTGAAGCGAAACAAAGACAACTTGAAGATGAGGCAAAATCTGATTTAAAAAACATTGCGTTATCTTTGATTCCTGATGATCCAAACTGCAAAGATAAAACTTGGCCTGATGGTTGCCGTGACTTCATTTTGGGTATTATGCAAGCTATGCTTGAAGATAGCCGTGATCCAAGACTTGGAATGACGCTTGATAAGTTTAATTTCTTCAATCTTTATAAGATTTGTATGAAGAGAGATCCTGCAGGAGATAGAGAAAATGCTCTTAAGACAGTAACAAAATATAGCGAGGGCAGAGATCCTATTACAAGCACAGTTCACGACCTTATGTCAAGTGTATGTCTTGCCAGCCCTGTAACACAGCGTTCATTTATGTCAACATTAGGTTCATCAATTGGTAACATGCTTGGCGATGAAGGTATCTTCTATATGACAAGTGGTACTGATATTAATTTTGAAGATATCCCTGAAAGACCTACTGCATTCTTTATTAGAATTCCTGATCACAAAACAGAAAGACACCCATTAGGTGTGCTTTGTATCAGTCAACTTTATAAAGTGCTTGTCGATGTTGCAAACAAAACATACGATCCAAAATCTAAAAAATATGGAAAACTTAAAAGACCTGTATATTTCATTCTTGATGAGTTTGGTAATATGCCTCCTGTTCCAAAATTTGGCACGATGGTTACAGTTTCTCGTTCAAGAAATGTGTTCTTTGAAATAGTTTTGCAGTCTTATAAACAACTTGATATAAAATATGGACCAGATGAAGCACAAAACATTCGTGGTAACTTCCAGATGGAGGTGTTCCTTGGTTCAGAAGATCCATCGACTATTCAAGCATTCTCAGAAGCCTGCGGAGAAACCACCGTATTCCATGAAGAACAAAATAAATCAATCAATACAAAAGATACTGATTCTGGGACAAATATTTCTACTTCTGTTCAAAGAACAAGAAAACCACTTCTTGATAAGCAAGAGCTTCGTCAGCTTCCAAAATGGACTGTTGTTGCGAAGATATTTAGAAAGGAAATCATGAAGGATGTTATGACACCATTCTACGCAACAAAGTGTATGGTTAAAAATCCTGCTCAAGAACCTATTGCATTATCAAAGAAACTTGATTCTCAAAAAATCTTCTATGATATTGAAAGAAGAAATAGAATCGTCCTTAATGATGATTAATATTAATGATAGACTTTAAAAAATACCAATTTATTGCAAATTGGTATTTTTTATTGTTATGAATTAGTGATTTATTTACTATTGAAATATATTCTTTATGAAGTTTTAACATAAAGAAAAAAGCAAAAACTACTCATCAAATCTTCATAAGTTAAACACGAGAATTATTTGAGTTTAATATAGCATATTGCAATCAAAATATAATATTTTTTAATTTTTGTTTTGATTTTATTTTAATTTTAGATAAATTTTTTAATTTTGTGTATTTGTTTGACAAAAATAGTCGGAGGGAGGTATAATTAAGATGTCGATAAATACATAATATCGAAATTATTGGGAATACTAAAAAAAGGAGGGAAAAATGAAAAAAAGTATTTCTTTAAAAAGCATTTTGGCAGTTGCTCTCTGCCTTGCTCTCGTGTTGATGGCTGGATTTATCCTTACTGCATGTGGAGAAAAGAAAACAAATGATGACATCGTTCCAACAAATCATGAAACAGAGCTTGGTGGTGCCATGTTCAACAATTCAAGTGATTTTGAATTAAAATATCTTGGTGACAACAAATACCAAGCAAATGGTTCTGCTGCTACAATGGATGCAGATCAAGCTGCAGCTTTCGGTTATGATGAAGGATCTTGGTATGTTATTGTAAGCGTAAAAATGGAAGTTGGCTCAACTATTGTAAGTGGATGGAAGAGTGTAGATACAGCTGATGTTGCATTTACTGAAGGTGAAGGCAAAAACACTGTATATGAAGGTGTAGAAGGTGTTAAGGAATATGTTTTAGGTTTAACAAATGGGGATGAAATGATTCATGCTGATGCACCTGTATGGAGAATTGAAGTAACAGCTCCAAATGCTGAAACAGCAACTTCTTATACAATTGATTTTTCAAGCTTCTATACAAAATAATAAATTAATATATTAAAAATAAAAAAAGAGATGAAAGAGCACATCTCTTTTTTTTATAAAATAGACTAAGCTATAAATATGCGATTTATAAGATTATTGATTGAAGATATTGTTATTTTTTTAATAAAATTAAGATAAAATTATAAAAAATAAAATTTAGAAATAAAAATAATTATATTTTTAGTCACTTAAACAATACTAAACTTTATGATAATATGACAACATTTCCGCAAAGGACATCATAATAAGAGAAAGTTTGCACCTGTCCGTTTTGGTCTTTGATGCTTACAGTAAAAACACTTGGATAAACATCTTGAATGGTTCCACTTATTGTATCAAATTTTTTTCTTCCTTTATTATATTTCATTTCAACTTCTTCGCCTTTTAGTGACAATATCTTTGCCTTGATATCATCTATATTAAATTGAATCTTACGCATAATAACACTCCTTTTTTAAATAATTTTATTTGATTATTGCCATTTTAAAATTTTTTAAACTTTTTTGTAATATTTATTATTTTGCCAGCGTAGTTATATCTCGTAAAATGTTTGGAGGGTAAAATGGCATTTGAAACGAAAAATTTTTATGTGGCAAGAAAACATGGGTTGGCAAAAAGTGAATTCACTGTAGAGTGCAATGTTATGGCGGGGATGAATGTGTCAAAGGTGCTTTCTGTATCTTTGGGATGCAGCAGAGGGGCTAGCGAAGTATTGAATGGCATCATTAATTATTCTGGAGTTGTTGATACAAAGGTGGTGTTTATTGGTGAAGATGGGCAATTAAATACCATAAGTTCAATGTGTCCTTTTTCTTCCAAGTTTGAAAGTGAAGATATAGAAAATGGGCAAGTTGCAATCATTAATTTAAAAATAATTGACCATAATATTGAAAGTGTCAACGGCGAAGCTATAAAAATCTCTGTGATTTTGGAGCAATCTGGTTGTATTATTGCCAATAAAGAAGTTCATTCAATAAAAAATGATGACGACGATATGTGTTGTAAAGATGAAGACATTTCAATTATAAAATTTATTGGCAATAAAAGCGAAAATGTGGAAGTCAGCAGTGAATTTAATGTTCGTGATAAGGTCAGCAAAATTGTTTTAACAGAAAGCAATGTTATTGTCAAAAGTGTTGAAAGTGGAATGAATTTCGCAACCATAAGTGGCGAAGTATCCACAAAAATTGTCTATATAACAGATAATGAGAAGTTTGAAAGTGGCTATGTTTATGATAGTTTTAAAGAAGAGCTTGAGCTTGAAGGAGTGACAAGAGAGAGTCTTGTTGATGGAAATGCGAAAGTTATTCAAGAGAATGTTGCTGTTGAACTTGTAGAGGATGAAAAAGGATGCAAAATTGTTATAAAAGTTCCTCTTGCATTATCAATATCTGCTTATGGCGAAGAAAATATTTCTGTTGTAAAAGATTTGTACAGCATTAAGAGTGAGCTAAAAGTCACAACAGAGTCATTCAATATGACTTGCATTTGTCCAATGGAAACAATAGACGGAAAGATTGAAGGCTCTTTGAGTTTGGATGAAAATCAACCTAGAGTTGACAAAATCTTGTTTAATTGCGGAAATAGTGTGACAATTACAAATTCTTATTTAAAAGATGGAGAAATCTTTATAGAAGGCATTGCCAAGACAACTGTTGTTTATTTGAATGATGAAAGCAATTCATTATATAGCGCGCAAATTGATGTGCCTTTCACAATAAGTGATAAGTTTGAGCATCAAGAGGGCGGAATGATTATGGTGGATGCTGCAGTTTATGATGCTGATGTTGTGGTAAAGAAAGGCAGAGAGCTTTTATATGATGCAAAAGTCAAAGCGTGTGTGAACTATTGCTTTGATAGGGTTTCTGGTATTATAACAGAAGCAAGTGTGTTGGAAGATTATCAACCTAAAGATTATGCAATGGAAGTTGTTTTCGCTCATGCTGGGGAGGATACTTGGGAAATTGCAAAGAATGCTCGAGTAAAAGAAGAACAGTTGATAACTCAAAATGCCGATGTAGTATTCCCTCTTGAAAACGATGCGTCACTTATTCTTTTTTATCAAAAAGTTTAAAAATGATTTGATATATTAATAAAAATGACAAAAATAGGTCAATTTAGACCTATTTTTTTGTTTTTAAGATTTTTTTATGTCAATTATCTCTTTTAAGAGGTGATTATGAAATATTTGATAGGAATACTTTCAGCTATTGCATTGGTTGTTATTTTAATCTTTTGCCCAATAGGTGGTGTTAAACAAGAAACTGAATATTTGAGAATACATATCCGAGCAAATTCTAATTCAACTGAAGACCAAAACATAAAATATAAAGTCAAGGATGCGGTTGTTGAAGCTCTTATTCCGCTTGTTAGTGAAATTGAAAGTTTTGACGAAGCAAAAGAAGTTGTAGCACAAAATTTTGATTATATAGAAAGTGTGGCAAATGATGTTTTAGAGAATAATGGATTTACATACAAATCAAAAGCACAAATCAAAAATGAATATTTTCCAACTCGTTGTTATGCGGACATAACTTTAGAAGAGGGATATTATGATGCCTTGATTATTAATCTTGGCACAGGAGAAGGCAATAATTGGTGGTGCATTGTTTTTCCAGCTTTTTGTTTTACAAGGACAGAAAAAATCGACAATATTGTATATATTTCTAAGATTTGGGAAATAATTAATAGTGTAATATAGGAGGAAACTAATGAAAAAGAAAGTAATATTTATGTTGTCTTTATTTTTAATTGTTGCTTTCGCATTTACGGGGCTTGGCTTGACTTATAAAAATAACAAAATTGAAAGCAATGATAAAAATATGATAGCAGAAGCTGCAACCACTACTGCAGAAAACAGAACCATTCAAACAAAATTAAAAAGATGGGGATATTATAAAGGTTCAGTAGATGGAATTTATGGTTCTCAAACAAGAGAAGCTGTGAAATATTTTCAAAGAAAAAATGGGCTTGCAGTTGATGGAATCGTTGGACCAAACACTGCTGCTGCACTTGGGATGACTTTGTCTAGCTCAGGTTCTTCACAATCATCAAGTGATTTATATCTTCTTGCCAAATGTGTATATGCAGAGGCTAGAGGAGAACCATATACAGGGCAAGTCGCAGTGGCTGCTGTTATACTTAACAGAGTGAAAAGTCCATCTTTCCCAAATACTATTTCAGGTGTTATATATCAACCTTATGCTTTCACTGCTGTAAGTGATGGACAAATAAACTTGACCCCAAACAGCACCGCATATAAGGCAGCACAAGATGCACTCAATGGTTGGGATCCTACATATGGTTGTTTGTATTATTATAATCCAGCCACAGCAACGAGTTCTTGGATATGGTCAAGACAAACAGTAGTTACGATTGGTAACCATGTATTCTGTCTATAGGAGGTTTTAAATGAGCAACAAAAAAGAAGCGAAAACAATAAATAAAAAGATAAAAAAAGATGAGCTTGTTGAATCTACATCTATAGACAAGACAAGTGCAATAGAAAGAGAAATGCAATATCATAGAGATATTATAAATGCACAAAATGTAGAAATTAATGAAAAAAATGCAAAAATCAGTCAAAAAAACAAGAATTTAAAAGAAAAAGATAAAAATATTTCAAAAAAGAAGGGAATTATAACTGGTCTTGCAATTGCAACTTCAGTCCTTGCATTGTCAACACTTGGGTTTGGTATAGGGTTTGCTATCACAGACAGCAAGGCGATGGAATACAAATCAGAACTTGAAAATGTTTATAAAAGCAATTTTTATAGTTTGCTTGATAGTGTCAACAATCTTGAAACAAAAATTTCAAAAACCTTAAATTCTTCAACTTCAACTTTCCAAAGAAAGATATTGCTTGAAGCTTCAAAAAATGCAAATGAAGCAGAAATGTCAGTTGCGAGTTTGCCTCTTTCTCAAAGCGACATTCATGAAACTATAAAAATGGTCAATCAAATTTCAGGGTATACTTCAACTCTTGCAGAAAAGCTTTCATCAGGGGAGAGCTTGACGGAGGCAGAGATGAACACTCTGGAAGATATTGAACAAAGTGTTTTGCAACTCAAATATCAACTTAATGAATTTGCAAGAAAACTTGATAAAGGTTACTCAATAATTGATGCAAGCATGGATATAGATTCAAATACAAATGAATTTACAAAATCATTTTCATCAATGAAAGATAATGATATTGAATATCCAACGATGATTTATGATGGCCCATTTAGCGATTCTGTGGTAAACTCAAAGGTTAAAGGACTGAGTGGGAGCAAGGTTTCAAAGACAGAAGCAATGACCAATCTTGAAAAATATTTTAAAAATGCAGTGAAAATTGATTATGAAGGGGAAACAAAAGGTCGATTTGAAACATATAATTTTAGGGTTACAAATTCAAATGATGAAATGCTTTATGCACAAGTAACGCAAATTGAAGGTCATATTTTGACAATAAGCGGTGCAGGGGCTGAAGGCGATTCAAACATAGATGTTGAAGCTGCAAAGAAATTGGCATTGGAATTTGCATCAGAAAATGGAATAGAAGATGGCGAAGTCGTATGGAATGACACTATTGAAAATGATGTTTATTTGAATATTGCACCAAAAAGTCAAGGAATTGTTCTTTACCCAGATTTAGTTAAAGTCAAAGTTAATATGGCAAGTGGAACAATTGTAGGCTATGATGCAACTTCATATTTCACAAATCATACCGACCGTACATTAAATAAAGGGGGAATAAGTCTTAAAACAGCAGAGGCAAAAGTTCCAACCAAATATAAAATTGTTAGGTCAAGGTTTGCATTGGTACCTCTTGATTATAATAAGGAGATGGTTTGCATTGAAGTTGAAGCTAAGAGCGGTGGAAATACATATTACTTCTACTATAATGCTCAGAGTGGAGAACTTGAAAATATCTTAAAAGTCATTGAAACCGACAATGGAAACTTATTGATGTAAAAGAGCTTTTTTTAAAAAGCTTTTCATTACTGAAAGTTGATAATACTGGAAGAAGTCGCATTTTGAAGAAACTGACAATTTTGAATAGTATAATTTTTTACTTTAAAACATTGATGTGAGAAATAAGGAAGTAAAAAACTTATAAATTTGAATATAAAACATATAAAAGAAAAACACGGGGGAATAAATACTCCCGTGTTTTTTCATTATTTCAATTTAAATCAAATTATTCAGCACTTTCTGAATTTTTCTTTTCTTCAAGAGCCTTTTCGTAAGCACTTAAAACTGCTGTTTTGATAGATTCTCTAGTTTCAGTGTTGATTGGGTGTGCAATATCTTTGTGTTCGCCATCAGCTGTTTTTTTGCTTGGCATTGAAATGAAAAGTCCATCTTTTCCTTCAATAACTTTGATGTCATGCACAACAAAGCATTCATCAATAGTAATAGAAGCAACCCCTTTTAATTTAGTTTCGTTTTTAAGTCTAATTCTAACATCAGTGATTTTCAAGTTTGTATACCTTCCTTTTAGTTAATTTTAGTCTTTCGACTTAGTTATATTTTACAATGTTTTAATTAAATTGCAAAACATTTTTAATATATTTTTATCAATTTTGGCATATTTTACAACTTATTTTTAATTTTTTCATAAATAATTTTATGGTGTATGTTTATAATGGCAAAAAGATATATTACAAATTTTATCATCATGTATCTCAAAAGCCAATTCTATTATTGCATGGGTGGGGGTGTGATGGTCGAATTTTTGAAAACTTCATAGCGAAGTTCCCTGATAAATCTTTTTTGGTTATTGATTTTCCGCCATTTGGGAAAAGTGATAGGACTATAAAGAAATGGAACATATATACATATGTTGGAATGCTCATGAGTTTATGTGATTATTTGAACATCGAAACATGTGATGTTGTTGGGCACTCTTTTGGAGGTCGAATTGCCATAATACTTTCAGCAGTCAAACGGTCACTTGTGCATTCTTGCATACTTGTTGACAGCGCTGGTATGAAACCTCGCCGTTCTATTAAATACCATATAAAAGTTTTGCATTACAAATTCAACAAAAAGTTTGGCAAAAGTATATTAAATATGGGCTCAAAAGATTATTTACAGCTTTCCCCTGACATGAGATATACATTTAAAAGTATTGTAAACACCTATCTTGAAGATTATTGCTTAAGAATGGCTGTCAAAACTTTGATAGTTTTTGGCGAAAATGACAAAGAAACACCTCTGTATATGGCAAAAAGACTAAACAAAAAGATAAAAAACTCGAAGTTAGTCACGATTTCTGATGCTGGTCACTTTTGTTTTTTAGATAGACCACTTCAGTTTTATAGAATTGTAAATGATTTTTGGGAGGGACTTTAATGCTTTATGTGAACATTTGTGTATGTGTTGTATTGATGCTTGTTTGGAGCTACTTATTTATAAAAACCTATCAACTTGATGGTTACAACATAAAGATTTTTATAAACAATATCTTTGAGTTAAGGCTTGCCTATGGAGATAAAAATAAACTTGTTTTTACAAAGCGGATGATCAGATTTTTGTTTATCTATTCGCTTCTTATTATTGGGATATTTTTCCTTTTAAATTATTTTATAGAAAACATTTATCTTCTTATATTAGATTGTGCAATAGCATTTTTGCTTACACCTATATTCATTACATTGACGCATTATATCCTACTCCCTTTTGAAATATTGATAAAAAAATATTATATAAGCAAAGCAAAACGCAAACTTGCCAAACTTGACATTATAAAAATTGGAATTACAGGAAGCTATGGAAAAACATCGACCAAAAATTTTTTAGCTGCGATGCTTGAAAAAGAATACAAGGTTTGTACCACTCCTAAAAACTTTAATACAGAAATGGGCGTGACGAGAACAATTTTAGAAAATTTGGATGATCACGATGTATTTATTGCCGAAATGGGAGCAAAACAAAAAGGAGATATTGAGTTTTTAGCAAAACTTGTAAAACCTTGCTATGGAATAATAACAACAATTGGCGAACAACATATTGAAACTTTTAAAACTTTAAAGAATATAGAAGAAACAAAAAATGAACTTCCAAAGAACATTCCAGAAGATGGGATAATGGTGTTTAATGGTGATAGCTCATCAACTTATAAGCTATATAAAAATTATACTGGAGAAAAATATCTAGCCAATCATAAAGGTGGCTTTTCATATGCAGACAATATAGAAATAACAAGCGACGGAAGTGAATTTGATTTGATTTTGGGAGAAAATAAGACCAGAGTTAAAACCAAACTTCTTGGCAAATGCAATATAGACAACATTGTGTCGGCAAGCACTTTGGCTTTTCTTCTTGGAATAAAACTTGAAGATATCAAATCTGCAATCAATTTTTTAAAACCACCACCTCATCGCTTGGAAGTGTTAAAAAATAATTATTCAACAATTATTGACGATTCTTACAATTCAAATTTTATTGGTGCAAGTGAAGCTATGGATGTGCTATCAAAATTCAAAGGCGTCAAAATTGTTGTTACACCCGGCCTTGTAGAAATGGGCGAAAAACAATCTGAGCTTAACTTTAAACTAGGTGCACTTGTCGCTGATGTTGCTGACTATTTTATAATAATGAATGATGTAAACAAAAATTATCTATTATCTGGCGCTATTTCGCATAATTTTCCAAGAGATAAAATTTTCTTTGCGTCGACAAGAAAAAAACAAAAAGAAATTTTGCAACTTATTTCAATCAAAGGATGTGTGATTTTGTTTGAAAATGATTTGCCTGATAATTATAAATAAAAGGAGTTTTTATGAAAAACATAGCAGTTATTTTTGGTGGCGCAAGTGTCGAACATGACATTTCAGTGATTACAGCCATGCAAGTTTTTAAAAATTTGAAAAATTTTAATGTATTGCCTGTATATATAAAACCAAATGGAGAATTTGTCACTGCCGACAATTTGACTTCTTCTCAAACTTTTTTGAATTTTTCAAAATATGCGAAAAATGTCAGGGAAATCTCTTTTGAATTTGGCAAACAAAATTTGGTCATTTTCAAGAAAAATAAGATTGTAAAAAGAGAAAAAATAGACTGTGCCCTATTATGTAATCATGGTCATGGTGGCGAAGATGGATGCCTTCAAGGTTTGCTTGAAATGGCAAATATTCCTTATTCCTCTTCAAATGTCTTATCAAGTGCTTTGTGTATGGATAAGGTGTTGACAAAAATCATATTAAAAAATGCGAAGATAAGCACTCCAGCATATTTGCATTTTGACATATGTGAATACAAGGCAAAAAAACTTGAAATTCTAAAAAATATTCGTGATAAAATAAAGCTTCCTTGCATTATAAAACCAGCGAATTTGGGAAGTAGTGTAGGCATCAGCATATGTGAAGATGTGGCAACTTTAGAAAAAATGATAGATGAAGCTTTGCTTTATGACAACAAGATTATTGTCGAAGAATATATAAAAAATGCGAGAGAATTTTGTTGTGCAGTGTTGAAAATTGGCGACAAACTGTTTACGAGCGAAGTGCAAGAAGTGAAAAAGGGTAAAATATATTCATTTTCTGACAAATATTTAACTGAAAAAGATGCAGAGAAGGGCGAAATTTCTACTCAGCTGGATAAGATGATAAAAAAACTTGCGGTTCAGGCATATAGCGCGCTTATGTGTGACGGGGTTGTTCGAGTAGATTTTCTATTTAGTGAAAAACAAGAAAAATTATATGTCAATGAGCTTAATAGTATTCCTGGTTCACTTGCTTTCAATTTGTTTAAAGAACCTTTTGCGGACTTAATAGAAAGTTTAATAAATGAGGGGATAAACAAAAACGAAAAGAGGGCTAAGCTTGTCTATTCATTCAATAGTAAGGCTATAGAAAGTTACATCAATATGACTGACCATTTAAAATATAAAATGTGTTAAATAAATAAAAAAATAAAGTTTGTTTTTGATAAAAATCCTTTAATAAATATCCTTTTTTGAGAAAAGTATATATTTATATATTTTTTTCACTGTTTTTGTATGATGGGTTCAATTTTGTTGCACTAAAGTATAGAATAAAAATAATTGGGTGGTGTATGGAACTATTTAAAATCATAAAAGATATAAGAATAAAAAAATATAATCCTTCTCTTGATTATATTGACTTGCGAGATATAAAGACTTCGCATAAAGATGTTAAAAAAGGAGATTTATTCATTGCTCTCCATGGTGAAAATTTCAATGGGAATGACTTTATAAAGCAGGCATTTGATAATGGCGCACAAGTTGTGATAAGTGATGAAAAGAATGATGACGAAAGGATAATTTATGTTGAAAATGCAAGAAAAGCCTATTCTCTTGCTTGTAAAAACTTTTTTGATAGGGCTTGTGACAATTTGAAAATTATTGCAGTTACAGGGACAAATGGAAAGACGACAGTTGCAAACACGACGACAGAAATGCTTAGATACGCAGGCGCGAAAGTTGGGTTGATTGGCACTTTGGGGGCAAAGATTGAAGACGAAGTTATTGACACAGGGTTTACAACACCAGACCCTTATATGCTTCATAAACTCTTTAAAAAAATGGAGGATGACAAGTGTGAATATGTTGTAATGGAAGCCTCAGCCCATGCTTTGGCACTTGATAAACTTGAAGGAATAAAATTTGAAATTGGCGTTTTGACGAATATAACCGAAGATCATTTAGATTATTTTAAAGATATGGAAAATTATACAAAAGCAAAAATGAAATTGTTTGATAGAGAAAGGACGAAGCTTGGACTTATTTGCGTTGAAGATGAATTGTGCAAAGAAAATCTATTGAAAATACAAGTTCCATTTTTGACTTATGGTTTTAATAAATATAGTGACATAAAAGCAGAAAACATAAAAAAATCCTTTTCAGGGACATACTTTGACTGTGATTTTTTCAATGAATATATGGCGATAAAAACCAATTTGATAGGTGAATATAATATTCTAAATGCTTTGGCAGCCATTGGAATATGTCGCAGTTTGGGTGTGCCAAAGGAGCTTGTTCGAATTGGAATGAGTTGCATAAATCCAGTTGAAGGCAGATTTAACATAATAAATATGAAAGACAACAATATAGTCATTGATTATGCTCATACACCAGACGGATTAGAGAAGATTCTTGAAACAGCAAAAGATTTGTCAGAGAACAAACTTGTTGTCATCTTTGGATGCGGAGGAAATCGGGATAGACAGAAAAGACCAATAATGGGAGAAATTGCCTCAAGAATAGCTGATGATGTGATTTTGACAAGTGATAATCCAAGATTTGAAGAACCTTATGCCATAATTGACGAAATCAAAAGTGGAATCAAAAAAGATTGTAAAGTGATTGAGAATAGAAAAAAGGCTATTGAATATGCGTTAAATAATTATAAAAACGGCGAAACGATTGTGATTGCAGGGAAAGGCGCAGAAAAATATCAAGAGATAAAAGGCGTGAAATATCCATATAATGATTTTGATGTGGTTTATAAATATTATAGAAAAAGGATAAAAGAGATAAGTTCTTGGCAAAATCAAAATGAAGACGAGGAAGAAAAGTATTAAAAAGGATTGTTTTGTTTGTTAAAAGAAGGCTAAGATATTTTTAAGCCTTCTTTTGTTTTTTGTGCTGATGGTGCGGTGTTATTATGAAACGATTTTTATGAAATGGAAAGAAGGAGAAAACAGCAAAATATGCTTTTATTTTTTTATTTCGGCAAATTTTGATAATTTTTTTTTGATTTTTGAGTGTTTTTTCTATAATTTAATAAAATTATGAGTTTTTGTTGTCTATGGGGGGATTAAAAAAGTTAAATTTAAAAATAATTAAATTTAAAATTATTTAAATAATTAAAATGAAAATAATGTCTTTTTGAGACGCCCAACTTCTCAATGTATAAGATTTAATTGGAGCATGCTTACTTTAAATTTACCATCATATAATAAATTTACTCATACTTGTATAAAATAATTAATAAATATAAGTAGGAGTATGTTATGCTTGAATATTTTTTAGTGTTTTTAACTGGACTAGCTTTGGCTGTTATTTTGGGCTTTCCGATTTTAAAATTATGCCAAAAATTCCATTTATCTCAAACGATACTGCATTATGTGGACAAGCATGCGGGGAAAAGTGGCACACCAACCATGGGAGGCTTTATTTTTATTTTGGCTGGCATTATTGCTAGTGCAATTTTTTTAAGAGGGGATGTTTATATTCCAATTCTTGTGCTTTTGATTATGCTTGGATATGGTCTGCTTGGTTTTTTGGATGATTTTATAAAAATAAAATTCCATAAAAATGAGGGGTTGAAACCATACCAAAAGCTTATTGGACAATTTTCAATTGCCACCATTGTTGCAATTTTTGTTTATTTTAAGTTGGGTGGAGAGTTAGATTTATTTGGGCTAAATATTGATTTAGGACTTTTTATTATTCCTTTTATAATATTTTTTTATATTGCGGTCACAAATTCTGTAAATTTGACTGACGGACTTGATGGGTTGGCAAGTGGCGTCAGTGGAACATATTTATTGTTTTTTGGTTTGATTATTGCAATTTGTGCTGGCGAAGAAAATTTAGCTATAATTTCTTTTGCTTTGGTGGGGGCTCTTCTAGGCTTTATTCTCTTCAACTGCTTTCCTGCAAAAATATTCATGGGGGATACTGGTTCGCTTGCTTTAGGTGGGGCAATTGCATCCTTGGCAGTTTTTACAAAGCTTGAGCTTATTATGCCGATTATTGGAATACTTTTTGTTTTGACCGCTTTGTCAGATATAATTCAAGTGGCATATTATAAAAAGACGCATAAAAGAATTTTTAAGATGGCACCACTGCATCATCATTTTGAGAAAAGTGGTGTGCATGAAAATCGAATTGTGGCAGTATATATAATAATAACAATGGTATGCGGTATGGCATCACTCATTGGCTATTTATTTGTCACAGGGGTTTTATGATCAATTTAAAAGGTAAAAAAGTTTTAGTTTATGGTTTAGGAATAAGTGGACAATCAGCAAGCAAACTTTTGCATGAAAAGGGCGCTTGTGTAAGTATATATGATGATGAAGGTAGATTTTCAAATGTTTTTTGTTATCAAAAAAATCCACTTATGAATGAATATGATCTTATTGTCGTAAGTCCAGGGATAAAAGTGATTGGCAATCAATTAATTTCACATTTTATAATGAATCGCACGCCGTTAATCAGCGAGCTTGATTTGGGATTTATGTTTACAAAAGGTGTTGTTGTAGGTATTACTGGAACAAATGGAAAGACAACAGTGACATCACTTACTGGCGAAATCTTTAAGCGTGCAGGCAAAAAAACTTTTGTTTGTGGAAATATTGGGTTGCCAATTTCTTCAGCCGCATTGAAGACTGATAAAGCCTCATTTTCAATATGTGAGGTGAGCAATTTTCAACTCGAACTGTCAAGATATTTTAATGCAAATTTGGCGACAATATTAAATCTAGCACCAGACCATATTGACAGACATGGAAGTTTTGAAGAATATGTTGCCACAAAAAAGAAGATTTTAACTGGCAAAAGAAATCAAAAGGTGGTATTGAATTTTGATGATGAATTAGTTAAAAATTTATTAATTAACAAAAAAGTGACATTTTTTTCAAAAAAAACATTGAATAAAGGTGTTTTTATAAAAAATAATGCAATCTATCATAATAAAACAAAAATAATTTCACTGAATGATTTGACACTTTTTGGAGAGAAAAATTTGGAAAATGTGCTTGCTAGTGTAGCAATTGCTGTAAGATATAGAATAAAACCAAACATCATAAGAGAAGCGATAATCAATTTTAAAGCGCCAAGACATCGTCTTGAATATTTGGGACAGGTAAATGGTGCAAATGTTTTTGATGATTCAAAGGCCACAAATATTTCAGCAGCACTTTCAGCAATAAATTCGCTGGGAGAAAAGGGACTTGTTGTGTTGTTTGGAGGGCAAAACAAAGGTTGCAATTTTGATGAACTATTCAATAAAAACATAAATTATGAGGCTGTTTATTGTTTTGGAGAAGCAGGTAAAGAAATTTTTGATTGTGCAGAAAAATATGGCTATAGTCCAATGCTTTTTCCAACGATGAAGTCGGCAAGCTATTATGCCAAAAACAATGCGATGGAAGGACAAAAAATATTGTTGGCGCCAGCATGCGCTAGCTTTGATGAATTCACATCCTATACGGTGCGAGGTGAAGTATTTAAGGAGATAATGTTTGGAATTTACGAAAAGATCGAAATGTCGCAATGATATTATAATTGTTGTTTGCGTTGTCTTAGCACTTGTTGGCTTTGGTTGCCTTATGGTTTATAGTGCAAGTTTTTATAGTGCCAACTATCACTATGGCAACAAATACTTTTTCCTAATAAAACAACTTTTAGGTGTTGTTATGGGGATTTTTGCCATGATTTTTTTCACATATTTTGATTATCATTTGTTGAAAAAATATAGATGGTGGATTATTGGCGGAACATTTATACTTTTGGCATTGGTGTTTGTGCCTGGACTTGGAATGGAGAGTTATGGCGCAAAGAGATGGGTTTCAATCTTAGGATTTTCGTTGCAACCATCAGAAGTGGCGAAATTTGCACTTGTAATATTCACTGCAAGTTACATGTCAGACAATCATGACAAAATAAAGACTTTCAAAGGGTTGCTTCCTGTCCTCATCGTTGGTGGTCTTATGTGCATTTTGATTATGCTTGAGCCCTCAATGAGTGTGACAATGTGTATCGCTTTTGTTACTCTTTTTATGTTGATAATTGGTGGAATGAGCAAAAAACACACTTTGCTTTTTTCAATTCCTGCGGGAGCAATGGTCCCACTTCTTGTAATCTTAGAGCCTTACAGACTAAAACGGCTGATGGCTTTTATTGATCCGTGGGCATCTCCACAAGGCGAGGGCTTTCAACTGATTCAATCACTTTATTCCTTGGGGGATGGAGGTCTTTTTGGTGTTGGGCTTTTCAATTCAAGACAAAAATATCTTTTCTTGCCATTTGCTGAATCTGATTTTATTTTGTCAATAATTGGCGAAGAAATAGGTTTTATTGGAACAACACTATTGATGGTGGTATTTTTGTTTTTGGTTTATAGATTGATAAAAATTGCACTTGGAGCAAAAGATAGATTTGGTGCAATGTTGGTCAGTGGGATAGCCTTTATAATCGCGGTTCAAACATTATTGAATATAGCGGTTGTCACCGGCTCAATTCCTCCAACAGGGCTTCCTTTGCCTTTCATATCAAGTGGAGGAACTTCTGTTATGGTGTTTATGGCGGGGATTGGAATTTGTTTGAATGTTTTAAAACAAAGCAGTGGAGAAGATGTCAGAGTGATAAAACTAAAATCATTTAAAAAAGTAAAAATTAAATAATTAAACAAATTCTACAAAATTTTCAAAAAAAATGGTAAAAATTATTTAAAATTATTAATCAACCATTAATTTAATTTAATTTATTTTTTTATTTTATTTATTTTAATTTTTAATTTTTAATTATATAGTTTTTTATAAGTGAGAAGAATGATTTTTATCATTCTTTTTTATTTTTTCATATATTCTTATATGGATAGTTATTTTATTGTTGGTGGGAAAGAATTGGAAGGGGAAGTTGAGGTAGACAGTGCAAAAAATGCTCTTCTTCCCATTATTGCTGGGTGCATACTTGTTGATGGTGAGATAAAACTGGAAAATGTGCCTAAATATAGCGATGTGCTTGCGATGTGTAAAATTATAGAACATCTTGGTGGCAAGACGAAGTTTATAAATGGAAGTTACATAAACCAAGATTTATATCTTGATTGTCGCAATATTGTCTACAGTGATGTTCCAAACGAACTTGCCTGTTGTGTTCGTTCTTCTATTTTTACGCTTGGTTCAATCTTGGGACGCAAAAAACTTGCAAAGGTTTCATATCCCGGAGGATGCGATATAGGCTTGCGACCAATAGATATTCATTTAGCTGGAATAAGACAACTTGGCTGTAAGGTGGTTGACAAAAATGGATATATTTATGCAGATGCAAGCAAGCTTAAAGCAAATGATGTGATGTTGTCTTTCCCTAGTGTTGGTGCAACTGAAAATATCATGATGCTTGCGGTTTTTGCAGAAGGGGAAACAAGAATTTTTAATCCAGCAAAAGAGCCTGAAATAGTCGACCTTCAAAACTTTCTAAATAGTTGCGGGGCGATGATTTCTGGTGCTGGTGGAAACATAATCGCAATCAAAGGGGTGAAAAAACTTCATGGTTGTGAATATAAGACAATATCTGACAGAATTGAGGCTGGCACTTTTATGATAGCTGGAGCCATGTGTGGAAAACAAATAGTCATCAAAAACGCAGATGCACAGCATAATCAAGAGCTTATATCAAAACTTTTAAAAACTACTTGCAAATTGACTTGTTATGATGATAAAATAATAGTTGAAAAGGCAGACAAACTTGTTTCATTTGGAGAGGTTGAAACTGCTGTATATCCTGGCTTTCCAACTGATTTGCAAGCACCAATGTCATCCCTTGCAGCTGTAAGCGAAGGCTATAGCCTTATAATAGAGAATTTGTTTGAATCTCGATATAAACATATAGGCGAGCTTATGAAGATGGGTTGTGACATAAGATGTAAAAATGGTGTATGTATAATCAAAGGAAAGGATAAAATTTATGGGGCAGAGGTTGTTGCTCCTGATTTGCGCGGAGGTGCAGCATTGGTTCTTGCGGGACTTGTGGCTGAAGGATATACAACTATAAATAACATCGGACTTATTGACCGAGGCTATTATAAAATCGAAGACAAATTGACAAGGCTTGGCGCTGATATAAAGAGGATTGAGTGTGAAAAAAGGATGGATAATTGCAATTAGTGTAATTGTGGCGGTAATAGGGCTTTTGGTTCTATTATCTTTTACTGTTTTCTCACTTAAAGATATAGAAATCGATTGGAGAACAAGCAAAGAATATATTTTAAAAAGTGATGACGAAATAATTGAAAATGCAAATTTCAAAAAGGGCAGTGTGTTTTTCCATGGAAAGAAGAAATATATAAATCAAATTGAAAAATATGAGCCATACATCAAGGTTTTGAATATAGAAACAGTTTTCCCTTCAAAATTTGTAATTCATGTTGCTGAAAGACAGGAAATTTTTGCTGTTTATCATAAAGAAAAATATTATATTTGTGATGATGATTTCAAAGTGCTTCGTTTAGCGGATGAGTTTATATCTGATCAATCAAATTCAATACTTTTGAAAGGGCTGAATATTGCGGATGAAGATTATGCGGTCGGTGATTTTATGGATGTGCAAAACTATCAACCAATATACAGTGCGCTTTATGAAAACAATAGACCATTAGGTGAACAAAAAGCTATGATTGAAAGCATTGAAATGAAAGAGTTGTATGATGAAAATATAAAGCAAACACAGCCAGTGATAAGTTTAAAATTCTTCAATGGACAAACATACAATATAATAAACAGCTCTTATGGATTGAAATATAAAGTAAATCTTATGCTTGAAGTCTTCTCGCAAATCTATACTTATATTGGACAAACAATAAATGTAAATGGAGAAGATATTGTTTTGAGTGAAGAAAACTTAAAAAATGCAATCATCGAAATTCGCAATTATTATGATTATAGAGAGTATGGCGAAGAGGATTGTTATTTCCAAATTTTCCCAACTGTATAATTTGTGAATTAGAATGATGGGGGGGAGTTTTGTCTTTCAAAAATAAAAATACAAAAAGGAGTGTTAAAAAAATAAAAAGAAATATAATAAAAAATATTAATAAAAATTTATGTAAAAAAGAAAAACACGATTAAAATCGTGTTTTTTGATTAATTTTCATATTTTTTAAATTTTTTTATTTTCTTCAACATTTTCTTCCATTGAATCAGAAGAACTGTTTGTAGAATCAGTTTCATCACCAAAAAATAAATTTTCGCCTATATCTTCAACAGGGTGTTTGTTTAGTTCTTCTTTGCATACCTTAGTTAATTGAGGCATTAAGTCGGTAAGCAATCCGTTATATTGAAATGCTGCTACTTGGTCATGTCCGCCACCACCAAAGGTTGAAGCAATCACCCCAACATTTACATTATTTTTGCCTCTAAGGCTTACATAATAAGAATTGTCTTCTTTTTTTATGGCAAGAATTGCAATTTCTACGCCTTTTAAATCTATTCCATGATTGACAATGCCAATGGTATCATCAAAAGTTGCTTCTGCATCGTTCATATCTTGTTTTGTGATTTTCATAAAGGCTATTCTATCTCCACTTAAAAATCTTAGCGAACTTAAAGCCTTTTGAAGTAAATATGCCTTTGATTTTGTATTATTTTTAAAGAAATGATCGTTGAGTGCGTCAATGTTGATTTTTCTTGCGACAAGGTCGGTTATTATCTTATGAGTGTTGATTGTAATTACGCCTTGTGTCAAGTTGTTTGTGTCGGTGATTATCCCAGAATAAATTAAGTTGCAAACCTCATCTGAAATTTTATAATTGCGTGACTTAGCTAGAATATACAGTCCTTCACAAGTGGAAGATGTTTTTAAGACTAAGTTATTTTCTGCAAAATATGTGTTTGTCGCATGATGGTCGATATTTATAGTGTTTTCACAATCAAAATATAGTTGTTCATATTTTCCCATACGATTACTGCTTGCACAATCTACGCTTATTCCAAGTTCATATTTATCACAGTTTTGGACATTTATTTCAATACCTTTAATCATTGCTCTATTGATTTCATTGATTTCGTCGGCATCTACGAATATATCTATCTGTTTTGGTTCAGAGTTTTCAGACATATTTTGTTTGATAAGTTTTTTTAGTGCCACAGCTGACGCAAGAGTGTCGGCATCAGGTGAAGTGTGGCAAAAAATTGCAATGCTCTTACTGTTTGCTATATCAGTTATACACATTTGTAACGAGCGCATTTTACCTCCTAAATTTTTATATCTTGCATATTATACCACCTTTTTAATATCTTGTCAAATTTTGTAAGATTTACAATTATTTATGTTGACAATAAAGTGTTTTTGCTGTACAATTTTTATAAGTAATTGATAGGTGAAAGATGAGAGATAAGTTTGTATTAGTGTTTGATATTGGTTCATCGAAATTGCGAGCAATGTATGCAGGCAGGGGACTGAATGATACATTCAATATCAAGGGGTATAAAGAAATAAGTTATGATGGATTTTATCAAGGGGAATTCATACGCCAAGAGAAGATTTCCCTATTATTTGAAGGCGTAATCAAAGAATTTGATTTAGAGCCAAGCAAAATGGATAAGATTTATATAGGAGTTCCAGCGGAATTTTCTTCTGTAAAGCGTACTGATGTAACTATAAATTTTGGAAATCGCAGAAAGGTTAAACCTTCTGACATAGATTCATTATATTATATGGCAAGTGAAAAGGCTAAAAACTTGAATGTTGAAGTTGTCAGTGTGAATCCTATTTCATATATATTGGATGACGGAAGGATGACATTAGAACCAGTGGGAGAGAACGCCGTTTCAATAACTGCCAATTTATCCATTATTTATGTAGACCGAAAGTTTATTGAATTATTCAACGCAATTGTCGGCGGGCTTGATTTCGATTCTGTCGAATATATTTCAGAGCCTTTAAGCCAAGCTCTTTTCGTGATACCTAAGGAGAAAAGAGAAGATTTGACCTTGCTTTTAGATGTCGGAGATTTATCAACAAGCATATCCTTTGTTAAAGGAGAGGGACTTCATGCACTTACAAGCTTTTCTAGGGGCGGTGGCTTCATTACAAATGATTTGGCAGAAGCTTTTGACATCTCTATGGATGAGGCGGACTTATTAAAACGACAAATTGTTTTGTCGTTGAAAGGAAAGCAAAGCGATTTCTATGAACTTCCAACAGAAGGCGGGAAACTTGCAAAGATACCGCTAAACGCTGCAAATGAGGTGGTAAGTTATCGCATTGATGAAATGGCTGAAGTTATTTCAAAATGTGTACAACTAAACACAAGAGAGCGACTTCTATATCTCCCTATATATTTAACTGGGGCAGGTTTGAGCAAAATCAAAGGAGGGCGTGACTATTTGGCTAAGTGCCTTGGAAGAAATATAAGTTACGGGAGGCCTCCGCTTCCAGGGAAAGATAAGCCTGAGCTCTCATCAATATTGTCGCTTGTAAACAGCGCACTTATTTCTCAAGAGAGCAAAAGTGAATGAGTTTAAGATGAATGTTGTATTTTAAGCTATATAATATACAATTTACTTTAGAAAACCTATAAGTTATATATAATATATTTTATATAATAAATATTAGTACAAGCTGGCAAAATAGAGGGAAGAAAAAAGATAAACAATAAAAATACAAAAATCGAAAAAACTATTGAATTTTCTTTTTCGTTTTGCTATAATGAAAATGTATAATTATACATAATGACTTTGAAAAATTGCATAATTTTGCATTTTTAAAAAATTTTTATAGAAATGATTGCAAATTTATTCAAAAAGTATTACAATATGTATAAATAAAATCTAAGGAGAAAATTATGGATAATTTGAGAACTTCAGTTGCTAAAATTAAGGTCGTTGGAGTAGGTGGCGGTGGAAATAACGCCGTGAATAGAATGATTGAAGCGGGAGTAAGCTCTGCTGAGTTTGTTGCTGTCAACACTGATCAGCAAGCACTTCTTATTAGCAAAGCCGAAACAAGACTTCAAATAGGAGAACGCTTAACTGGCGGACTTGGTGCTGGTGCAATACCAGAAAAAGGGCAAAAGGCTGCTGAAGAAAGCAAAACTTCTATCACAGAAATGCTTAAAGGGACAAATCTTGTATTTATTACTGCTGGTATGGGTGGCGGAACTGGAACAGGTGCTGCCCCTGTGATTGCTCAAATCGCAAAAGAACTTGGGATTTTGACTATTGCTGTTGTTACAAAACCATTTGAATTTGAGGGAAGAGTAAGAAAACAAAACGCAGAAGAAGGAATTGAAAAATTAAGAAAATATGTTGACGCATTGGTTGTTATTCCAAATGAAAGACTTCTAGAAATTGTGCCTAAAAAAACACCTATCATGGAATCTTTTAGATTTGCCGATGATGTTTTAAGACAAGGCGTGCAAGGAATAAGCGATTTGATTGTTTATCCTGGACTTATCAACCTTGACTTTGCCGATGTTACAACAGTTATGAAGGATAAAGGTCTTGCTCATATGGGAATTGGCTATGGAGCAGGAGATAGTAAGGCTTTGGATGCTGTTAAGCAAGCCGTTGCAAGCCCTCTTTTGGATACAACTATTGAAGGGGCTACAGGTATTCTTATAAACATTAAGGGTGGCAGTGATTTGACACAAGATGATGTCAGCGAATCCGCAGCATTAGTAAGAGAAATTGTTGATGAAAAGTGCAATATCATTGTGGGAACTTGCATAGATGAAAATATGCACGATGAAGTTGAGATCACTTTGATTGCCACAGGGTTCCAAAATCCTAACGATGCAAGACAAAAAGAAGAAGAGAAAAAAGCTGAAATGGCAAATGCTCGCTCAATAGGAAATATGGGACAAGAAAAACCACAATTTAATGCAAGAAGTATGTTCTCAAATTATGTTCAAAAGGAAAGAGAAGCAGAGGCTGCAAAGCCAAATGTTTCAATTGAAAGAAATGATGAAGATTTGGGCTCTTCAAGAGTAGATGTAAAATCTTCAAATATTCCACCTTGGATTGAAAAACTTAGAAAAAACAAAAGAAACTAAATACATAAAAAAATTCATAAAGCAGATAAAAGAATTTTGTAACACACAAAATTCTTTTTTTTTGTACCATATAAGCCATTTTTCTATTATACCAAAATTTTAAATAAAGGTTAAAATTTTTATGCGAGGGAAAAGTGGAAATAATAATTGAATTATCATTGTTAATCAATGTTGCGTTGAATTTTATGATTATAAAATTGTCTGCATTGCTTGTCAAAACTCAATGCCATTTAGCATTTTTTTCAGCTTTGATAGGTGGGATAATTGCTTTGCTTATTCCATTATTTTCAATTTCTTGGTATATAAAATGCTTGATTATAATTTTGGTGTGCAGCATTTTGACTTGCATCTCGTTTAGATTTAAAAAGTTTTCAGAATTTCTAAAATATTCTATAGTCATTCTCTTTACAACATTTTTGTTTGGTGGTGGCTGTTATGCTGTTGAAAGTTTGGTTGGTCAATATACTCTTTTTATTGTCTGTGTTATAGGAATACTGATTTATATTGTTTCTAAAGTAGTGATAAAAAGTATTCAAAGAAAAGATTTAGTCCAAAAATTCACATACAATGTGATTTTAAAAGACAATGAAAATGTGATATATGAAGAAGGTTTTTTGGACAGTGGTAATATGCTTTATGATTCCATTACAAAAAAACCTATAATTCTTATAACATATGATGTATTTAACAAGTTTTATCAAAATATTAATTATATAAATGCAGTAACAAAAAACTTTGACAAATCAAAAGTCAAAGATGGCCATTTTGTCAAAATAAACAGTATAGGCAGTGGGGCAAGCATTCTAGTTTTTACAATAGATGAAATGCAACTTGGGAATGGGAAAACATTTAAGGATGTTTCAGTTGGGCTATCTTTTTCAGGATTTGACAAAAGCTTTGGCAAAAAGATATTGTTACATAGTGCAATGATTTAGGAGGGGTTATGAAAAGAATATTATTCAAATTAAAGCTATTTATCTTCAATTTGTTTCACAGAAATTCGCTATTAGATGTGAAAAACATCGTTTGCTATGTGTGTGGCAATGAGGAATTTTTGCCACCTCTTGACAGCGAAGAAGAAAACAGACTTTTGCTTTTGAAAGAAAAGGGGGATATGAAAGCAAATGAGAAGTTGATTGAACATAATTTGCGTTTGGTGGCATATATAGCCAAAAAGTTTGAGAATACTGGGATTGATTATGAAGATTTGATTTCTGTCGGTGCAATAGGACTTATAAAAGCGGTTCGCACTTTCAAACTTGACAAAAATATACGACTTGCGACCTATGCTTCACGATGTATAGAAAATGAAATTCTTATGCAGATAAGAAAGACATCAAGAATTAAAAACGATATAAGCCTTGATAAACCTCTTTGTGAAGACGGTGATGGCAATCAACTTGTTCTTTCAGACATTTTGCCTTGTGATGAAGATGTTATTTCTCAGGCAGTTGACGAGCCCGCAGATAGACAGATTATAAATGAACTTATTGGAAAATTGAATTCAAGAGAAAGGGAAATCATGGTTTTGCGTTATGGGCTTATGGGACATGAGGAGTTGACACAAAGAGAAGTCGCATTAAAACTTGGAATCAGCCAAAGCTATATTTCTCGTTTAGAAAAAAGGATATTGAATGATATGAGGGAGGAAATAGAAAGACAGCTTTCTATGTAGCAAGAATAAATTTTGAATAAAAATAATATAGAAATTTAAAATTAAAAATAAAAAAATAAAATAAATAAATTATTAATTAAAAAATATTTTTAAATTAAAATAAATAAAAATTAATTATTAATAAAATTAAAAATACTTATTTTTATTTTTTTTCTATATTTTTTTATTTTATATTATATTTTTATTTTATTTTTTAATTATATTTTTTATATATTTTTGTCGATTTTGTATAGTTTTAATGTGTTTTGCGAATGATATACCTATTAAGGAGGCAGGTATGTCATCAAAGGTGAGTATAGCAGGGGTTGATACAGCAAAATTGCCAAAGCTAAACAATAATGATATGCTAGAGCTTATGAAGAAAATAAAACGAGGAGATCAAAGGGCAAGAGATTATTTTGTAGTTGCAAATCTTCGTTTGGTTTTATCAGTTGTTCATCGTTTTGGTGCGAGAGGAGATAAAGCTGATGATATGTTTCAAGTTGGATGTGTTGGGCTTATGAAAGCAATCGACAATTTTGATGAAAACTTAAATGTAAAATTTTCAACATATGCAGTTCCAATGATTGTTGGAGAAATCAGAAGGTATCTTAGAGATAACAATTCTGTGCGTGTTTCTCGTTCTCTTAGGGATGTTGCATATAAGGCACTTCAAGCCAAAGAGGCTTTATCTAAAAAAAGTGTCAATGAGCCATCTATTGAAGAGATTTCAACGATGATTGACATCCCTGTCAAAACAATAAACTTTGCACTGGATGCAATAAGCGACACCGTGTCTTTAAGTGAGCCAATTTATAATGACGGTAGCGACACAATACAGCTTTTGGATCAGATAGCTGATACGAAAAACACCGATGAGAATATGTATGAAAACATTTCAATAAAAGATGCAATAAAAGTGTTGCCCGATAGAGAAAAAGAAATACTTTTGATGAGATATTATGTTGGGAAAACGCAAACAGAGGTCAGTGAAGAGATTGGAATAAGTCAAGCACAAGTATCAAGACTTGAAAAAAATGCTTTGAAGCTTATAAAAGAATTCCTTGTCTAAAAGTGATAAATTATATAAACAATATTAAAAGGTTGCAAAATAGAGAGATAGTTCTCTATTTTTTATATAATCAAAACATGACGCCATTTTGCTTGACGGTGAGGGGGTAGAATGGTATACTTAAATTAAGATATAATAAATAAGAGGATGTAGGAGAAAAACATGAGCAAAAGAGGACACATTTTAAATTGTTTTATCATCTGTTTTATATTATTGATTATAGGTATGATTTTCTTGGTTGAAGATGAGAGAAAATATAATCAAGATGAAACCAATGTAACAGCCGCTACAACATTTAATTCATATTTAATGTGCTATGACTCAACAACTCCATATGGAGGGAATAGTACACGAGGAGGTAATATTTCAAATTGGTTTTCTGGTTTCCTTGGAATATGGGCTGAGTGTAGCGAAGGAGCAAAGAGTGCACACGCATGGAGTACAGATGATGAAGCAAGCGTTATGTTAAATAAATTGGAATCAGGTTATTCGTTTATCGGTTGGTATACTGATTCAAGTTGCACTCAAACATTTAATTGTTCAAGTTTTCCTAGTCATAATCATGGTGGAGTAGTGGAAACAGGTCATTTTAAAACGGCAGATTATCCAGTTGTATATTGTAAAGTCGCACAAACAGTGAATGTTACGGTCAGAACAAATAATTCATCATGGGGGAAAATATCTGCTAGAAATAGTGGCTTTACAAATTCAGTTACATTCTCTGATTATTATGGTAATTATATAGAACAATTAGCTGTAGAACCATCTCCTGGTTATTATATAAACTATTGGTCTAACGGGCATGATGTATTATACGGTACTCCATATAGTATGAGAATTTATAGTAGTTATATAACTGCGTATTTTGCACCCAGTATATATACAATAAATTTAGATAAACAAAGTGGAAGTGACGGGTCAAGTACAATATACTTAAAATACAACGCAGGGTGGTATTCAAATAGTGGTGCAACAGCATCAATATCTACAATAAGCAAACCAACAAGGATCGGATATACATTTCAAGGATATTATACAGGAACAAACGGAAGTGGAACAAAGATAATTGATTCAACAGGTAAAATAGTAGGAAGTCAAACATACACAACAAATAATACAACCCTATATGCCTATTGGACAGCCAATACATATGCAGTAACTTTAGATAGACAAGGGGCTACAAATGGGACAACTTCCGTTACAGCAACATATAATAGTGCAATGCCATCAATAACCGTGCCAACAAAGACAGGATATACATTCCAAGGCTATTATACAGGTACAAGTGGTGGAGGAACAAAATATTACAATTCCAATGGCACAAGTGAAAGAAGTTATAATATAGCAGGGAAAACAACTCTATACGCATATTGGATACCAATAAGCTACAGCATAAACTTTAGCTTAGGTAGTGGCACATGGCCAAGTTCATCACCAACAAATAATACCCAGTATGATACGGTATTAAATATACCAAACCCACGACCACCAACTGGTTACACCTTTACAGGCTGGACAAGCGGAACAAACTTTAATAGCTCAACAGCACAAAGTGGGACTGCCAACAATTCAACATCAAGTTGGAATGGAAGTTTGACAAAGAATACATACTTTAAGAATTTGACGGCAAGCAATGGAGTGACAGTAACATTAAATGCCAATTATTCAGCAAATAGTTATACAGTGACATTTAATGCAAATGGAGGCTCAGTATCTCCAACGACAAAGAGTGTGACATATGACAGTACTTATGGCGATCTTCCAACCCCAACAAGAACAGGATATACATTTACAGGCTGGACACTGAATGGAGCAACAATAACATCAACAACCCAAGTAAAGACAGCAAGCAATCATACATTGATAGCCCAATGGAAAGCAGACAGTTATACATTAACCTTTGATCCAAATGGACAAGGAGGAACAGTCAGTCCAACAATAAAGTCTGTGACCTATGATAGCGCCTATGGAGATTTGCCAATTCCAACAAGAGCAGGGTATATATTCATAGGCTGGTATACAGATAAAAGTGCAGGAAGCCAAGTGTTATCAAATACAACAGTAAAGACAGTAAAGAATCACTCAATCTATGCCCACTGGCAAGCAACATGGGCAACACAGGCAACAAAACCAGAATTAAGAGTGCCAGGCAATCCAAACAATGCAAGCAACCCATACATAATAGACACGCCAAAGAAACTAGCATGGCTAGCAATGGAAGCCCAAACAAAGAACCTAAGTGGCTACTATGAACAGACAACGAATATAGACCTAAATGGGAATATATGGTTACCAATAGGGACGAATACATATAGCTTCACAGGCTACTATGATGGCAAAGGCTATTCAATCACAGAATTAAAAACCGCTTCAACAACCAATGTATCCAACTCATCATCAGTTAACTCATATGTAGGCTTGTTTGGGAACACAGACGGAGCAAAACTCAACAACATTTATATTAAAGGTGCAGACATAAAAGGGCATACAAATGTAGGAGGAATAGTAGGTTATGCAAAAGGCTCAACAGTGCTTACAAGTTGTGGCTTCAGTGGAACTATATCAGCCACAGCAAACAGTGGAGCACTGATAGGCAATTCAGCTTCAACAACAGTGCAGATAACAGATTGCATAGTCTTCTCAGCGAATGTAGACAAGCTTAACTCAGGTTCAGCAACAATCACAAACACAGTTTATGTACTTAATGGAAAGAAAGGTTGTTCAAGTGGAGAGTTTGAAAACTGGGTATATGTAAGTGGAATGCCATATCCAGTACCAAAAGGCTTATCATGGCTTGCGGAAGGCGGAGAACCTGCTGACATATCTGATATTCAAAATTGGGCAAACAGCTAATAATTATTTTGATTAACAAAAATAGTCAATATGAAATAAAGAATGAAAAGAAAAAAGAGTGGAATAAATTTTATAATTTCGCTCTTTTTTATTGTTGTATAATAAAACCTCCAGATAGTCTGTGGCTCGTTTTAGATTTACCGATGGACGGAAAAACAATAATATAAAGAAAGTAAAGAAAAAGACATAACAAAAAAATAAAATAATATATTAAAAATTATGTCATAAATTGTTGCAAAACTACATAATTTATCATGTGGAAAGTACATTTTTAGATTTAAGGTGCAAAGAAATAGTCAATGTCTTGGATGGAAGAAGACTTGGGCATATGACAGATATTGTTTTTGATTTGGGCTCTGCAAGAGTCTTAGGGTTTATAGTGCCTAGCGAAAAAACAGGTTGGAATTTTTTTAAATCTGCAGATCAGCTGTTTATTCCATATGGTTGTGTAGTCAGAATAGGAGAGGATGCAATTTTGGTGGAGCTTCCTTCTCAAGGTGTTCCAACAAATCCTTATGTGCTTACAAACAACAATCAAAAACAATAAAAACCTACTTGAATAGTAGGTTTTTTGTTAATAAAAGTTTTGTTAATAAGTGATTTTTATTTTTTAAAATCACATGTCTTCTAATATCTTTTTAAAATCATCAATATTGTCAAAGTTTTTGTACATTGCAATATATCTTAAAAATGAAACATCGTCAAGTTTTTTAAGTGAATATGCCACAATATCAACGAGTTCTGAAGATGTGACTTCTTGAAGCATCTTATTTTGAACATTTTTTTCAATATTTTTTATAATTTCATCTATTTGTTCTGCGCTGATTGGCCTTTCTTCGCATACTTTAAGCATTGCATCTTTAAGTATCTTTGAATCATAAGATTGTCTAGAACCATCCTTTTTTACAATTAAGAAAGGCACGGCATCAATGGTTTCATATGTTGTAAAACGCCTTCCGCAAGAAATACATTCGCGTCGACGCCTAATTGAATTTTCGCTATTTCTTGAGTCTAAAACTTTGCTATCTTCACATCCACAATAAATACATTTCATAATAAAACTCCTTATATATATGATAGCATAAAAAATTTAAAGATAAAAATATTTTGCTAAATAATTTGTTTGATTTTAACAAAAATGTCATATAAAGTCAAAATATTAATAAATTTATTGTATGAATAATTTAAACACATGCAAAATTGGCAAATTATATACTATTGACGCAATTGGTGAGCAACTTCCATTAAAAATAAGAAGACGAATGTATGATCTTGGTTTTATAAATGGTCAAAAAATCAAAGTAGTTCGAAAATCTTTATTAAAAAAAGCGATTCTAATTGAAATTAGGGGATATACATTGTCGCTTAGAAGCACTATAGCTGAATTTATCTATTTGAAATCATAAAAAGAGGGAATATGATTAATGTAAACTTGGTAGGGAACCCAAACACAGGCAAAACGACGCTGTTTAACTCATTGACTGGTGCTCATGAACATGTGGGCAATTGGCATGGAGTAACGGTTGAGGAGAAGGCGAGAATTTACAAATATAATGGGCAAGAAATTAGAATAGTGGACTTGCCTGGTATTTATTCTTTGACAGCACTCAGTTATGAAGAGAAGGTTGCTGTTGATTATATTTTATCCCATAAAGATACAATAGTTGTAAATATTTGTGATGCAAGCAATCTTCAACGAAATTTATATTTGACCTTAGGGCTTATGGAGCTAGGAGTGCCCATAGTTTTGGCCGTCAATCAAATTGATAAGCGAAAGAATTGTAAAATAGATTTTAAGAAGCTTGAGGAGCTTCTTAATATAAAAGTTGTTTATCTCAATGCGGGAGATAAAAAGGAAGTAAGAAAATTAAATGATGCAATAATTGAATTAAATAGCAAATTGAAAAATAATTATATTGTGAAATATAATATAAATTATTTTGATAAAATTAAAAAAAATAATGAAAAATTTAATAAATTAGACAAAATAATTGATAAAAATATAGTAAAAAATGAAGATTTGCTTTTTTATAAGATAAAAATTTTAGAAGATGATGAAAATGTTAAAAGTCTTTTCAATATAAAAAATAACTTTGACTGTGTGGAAGAAGTCGCTATTTGCAGATATTCAAAAATAGAAGAGATAATAAAAAGTTGTGTTTCTGCAAGCGGAAAAGTTTATGGGCAAAGCAAACTTGATAGTATTTTTTTAAACAGATTTCTTGCTTTGCCAATTTTTTTGCTTCTTCTTGCAGGATGCTTTTATTTGACTTTTTTCTCAATTGGGTCATATTTAAGTGATGGGCTAGACTATCTTTTGCAAAAATTTATTGCTTCGCCACTTATAAATCTGCTTTCTCATAATTTTGGGAGTGAAAGTTTTGTTGTAAGTTTGTTCCAAGAAGCGATAATAGGTGGTGTGGGTTCAATTTTAACCTTCCTTCCACAAGTTGCACTGTTATTTTTCTTTTTATCACTGCTTGAAGATAGTGGATATTTGTCGAGAGTTGCATTTGTATTTGAAGATGTGCTTGGCAAAGTAGGACTATCTGGGAAAAGTGTATATACTTTATTGATGGGTTTTGGCTGTTCAACGACTGCCGTTTTGACTGCAAGAAACATGGAAGATAAGAATTCCAAAATTAAGACGGGGCTGTTGACGCCATATATGAGTTGTTCGGCGAAGTTTCCAATATACGCAGTTTTAGGAGGTGCTTTTTTTGGTGCTAACAACATCTTTGTTATAATTGGACTTTATTTATTAGGTGTTGTGATTGCAGTTGCGCTTTCTTATGTTTTGGAGAAAACGGTTTTAAAAAGTAAGGAACAATCTTTTATCCTAGAATTCCCTCCTTATAGAATGATGAGCTTCAAAAGAACTTTTGAAATGCTTTGGCTTAATGTTAAACTTTTTATAACAAGAGTTGGCACTTTGATTCTTGCAATGAACATTGTTGTTTGGGTTCTGTCAAATTTTACATTTACTTTGAAGTTTGTTGGAGTTGGCGAAGGTGTCAGCATTCTTGAAACAATAGGAAAAATACTTTCACCTATGTTCATTCCTCTCGGTTTCAACAGTTGGGGGCTTGCTTCTGCTTTGATTGCAGGGCTTGTTGCAAAAGAGATTATTGTTTCTTCAATTGCAATGTTTAATGGTGTTGAAGAGGCATCTATTGAGTCAATACAATCTTCTATTGTATTATCGACATCGGCAGTCTATTTTTCAAGTCCAAGTTCAGTCATATCATTTTTAGTCTTTTGTTTGCTTTATTTTCCTTGCATTGCGACGACTTCCGTATTGCTAAAAGAAATTGGGAAGAAATGGACATTTATTGGGATTTTAATTGAATTTTTGATTGCATATTTAACAGCTTTCTTTATTTATACTTTAGGAAGATGTTTTGAAGTCTTTGGATTTATAAAAGTTTTGTTGGTAATATCGCTTATATTAATTTTGATTTTATCGATTAGAAGAATATATAAAATTTTTAAGAAGAAAAAATTTTGCCCATATCAAGATAAGTGTGGAAGATGTAAATGAATAGGAAATAAATTTTGTTTTCGAATAACTCGAGATTTGGTTTTGGTTTGTACAGGTGCGAGAAAGCGATTTTTGCTTGCAAAAATCACAAAACATTCGTTTTGTACAGAGTGCTAAAGCACTCTGTGCTTTCTCGCACGCATAAACAGGAGATAGTTATAAATGCAGACTATATAAAACGAAATAAGAATGATATAAATCTTATGTAGATTGTAACAAATTATAAATCAAATGAATAAATTAGAATATGGAAAAACAGAAAGATAACGCAAGATATAAAATCATTTGCATAAAAGCGCCAAAGTGGCTTAGCTTTATTATAAGAAAAATATTTAAAGCAGATAAGGCTTAACTTTATAATACATACATAAAAAATGAAATAAGTTTTTCATTTATGAGGAGAATTATACTATTGTTTTAAAATACTCAGTTATATGACGATATATCATATATATCTCATATATTTTAATATTAATTTTTGGGGCTATGTTATTGAAATTTGCTTAGCGCTAAAAGGTGTTTTTTATTTTAAATTCCATTTGATAATTCATAATATTATTTGACAATTCAAGCGGAAGCATAATTAGTGGGAAACTTACTTATGTTTCAGCAAATGATACATTGTATGCTAAATGGACACCAAAGACAAATTGTGTATTGTATTTTAATTCAAATTTGCCATCAGGAGCAACAGCATCAATAAATCCAACGCAGAAGAATGTGACCTTTAATAGCACATATGGGACACTAGCAACAGGGACAAGAACAGGGTATACATTAGATGGCTGGTATACAACATCAGCATGTACAACAAAAGTGTCAACAAGCACAAAAGTGACAAGCGAATCACAGACAGTATATGCGAAGTGGAAACCAAATACATATTATGTCAAATTTAATGGCAATGGAAGTACAGAAGGGAATATGTCGAATCAGACATTCACATATGATACAGGACAGAATTTAACAGCGAATGCGTTTAAGAAAACAGGGTATAATTTTGTAGGATGGGCAACATCAGCGAGTGGAAATAAAGTATATGATGATAAAGCAAGTGTAAAGAACTTGACAACAGCAAATGGAGGGATAGTAAATTTATACGCATTATGGACACCTGCAAGTTATACAGTAACCTTTAATCCAAATGGACAAGGCGGAGCAGTTAACCCAACGACAAAGAGCGTGACATACGATAGCACCTATGGAGATTTGCCAACTCCAACAAGAGCGGGGTGGATATTTACAGGCTGGTATACAGATCGAAATGCAGGAAGCCTAGTTTTGCCAAATACAACAGTAAAGACGGCAGAGGCTCACTCACTTTATGCCCACTGGCAAGACACATGGGCAAACCATACAGAAACGCCAAGCTTAAGAGTACCAAGCAATCCAAACAATGCAAGCAATCCATACATAATCGACACGCCAGGGAAGTTAGCATGGCTTGCAATGAAAACTCAAACAAATCATTTAAGTGGATATTATGAACAAACAAAGAACATAGAGTTAGACGATTATATATGGCTACCAATAGGGACAAACACATATAGCTTTACAGGATACTATGATGGGAAAGGATATACAATAGAGGGACTACACACAGCAGAAACAACAGAAGTATCCAACTCAACCTCAGTTAACTCCTATGTAGGATTATTTGGGAATACCAACGGAGCAAAACTTAATAACATTTATATTAAAGGTGCAGACATAAAAGGTCATACAAATGTAGGTGGAATAGTAGGTTATGCCAGCGGTTCAACAGTGCTTACAAGCTGTGGTTTCAGTGGAACAATATCAGCCCAAGCAAACAGCGGAGCATTGATAGGAAGCGCAGTAAGTGGAGTGCAGATAACAGATTGTATAGTCTTCTCAGCAAATGTAGACAAGCTTAACTCAGGTTCAGCAACAATCACAAACACAGTTTATGTACTTAATGGAAAGAAAGGTTGTTCAAGTGGAGAGTTTGAAAACTGGGTATATGTAAGTGGAATGCCATATCCAGTACCAAAAGGCTTATCATGGCTTGCTCAAGGAGGAAACCAAGCATCGCTTGCAGATATACAAAACTGGGTAAATGGTTAAATAAAACAAAAAAAGGACAAGTTACACTTGTTCTTTTTTATTTTCTTTGGCTTTTTTATATTTTATATAAAAAATATATTTATATATTATATATCTATACAATTTTTTTTATTTTATATTTTTAAATTAAGCATTATTTTATGTATGCTTATATATTTAAAGACTTAAAGCTTAAATTTCAATCTTTAATTTTGCAAACTTAAAAATTAAAATCATTAAAGAATGTTTATCTTTTGCTAGGTAGTAATAAATGATTGAGTTTTAAATGTCTTTGATTTAGGTATAAGGTAATCATGATTTTTATAATACTCAGTTTTTGGAAAACTTAAAAAATATTTTAAAAATTTTAAATTTTTTGGCAAAATTAGTTGACTATTTTATAAAAACTGCATATAATATTGCTAGCACTTAAATAAAGAGAGTGCCAAAAAGTCGAAATTAGAGGTTATTTATGGAACTATCAGAGCGCAAAAAGAAAATTTTATGTATGGCTGTTGAAGAATACATCAAAGATTGTTCTCCAATTACAAGTGGGGGGATAAAAGATGTTACTTCACTTAATTGCTCAACAGCGACACTTAGAAGTGAGCTTAATGCGCTTGAGGCTATGGGATTTTTAAAGCAACTTCATACATCAGGAGGGCGTATACCTACTGCGCAAGGCTATAGATATTATGTTGAGCACCTTCTTGAAAATGCCGAAGCCAGCGAAAAAGAACTTGACAATGTCAAAGAACTTATCTCGTCAAAGACAAGTAGTTTAAATGAGATTGTTTCTGGGATTGCTAAAATTGTCAGTGAAGCAACAAATTATCCAACTGTAATCATGGTTGATGGAATGGATAATTTGGTGTTGACAGATTTTAAAATAATTCCACTTCTTGAAGATAAGGTTATGGTGCTTATTGGAACAATTGCTGGATATATAAATCAAACCTTAGATGTCAGTGCAAGCATAGAAGATTGCAACAATGCGTCAATCTATCTTACAAAGCATTTCAAAGGCGAGACAATTGGCTTTATGATTGAGAATATTGAAGAGCTTGAAGAAGGCATGCTAAGTGAAATTGAAGCTTTTCAAAATGTTGTAAATTCTCTTATAAAAGGTTTGAAAAAACTTAATAGTCAAAGATATCTGAATGTAAGAAGAGAGGGGAGTGCGAAACTTCTTGAAAACAAAAATGAAGTTGAAGATGCTAAAAAAATCCTTAATGTGCTTGACGATGAAAAAGAATTGTCAAACATGATGGAACTTGAAGGAAACGGTAATATAGAAGTCACTGTAGCGGACGAGAATGCCAGTTGCTCGGTGGTGAAGGCTCCAATATGTGTCAAGGGAAAACAACTTGCATCTATTGGTGTAATTGGACCTCAGCGAATGGATTACGCAGGGATAGCCTCAGCTTTAAAGGTAGTTATTGACAACCTAAATAACTTAAAAGGAGAATAGATGTCTAAGCAATTTAGCGAAGAGATGGAAGATAAGTGTTGTTGCAATCATGAAGAAGGCGCATGTGATTGCGAAAATGGCGATTGTGATTGCGGTTGCAAAGAAGGGAAACCTTGCACTTGTGAAAATTGCAATTGTCAAGGGCATGACGAAAATGAAAAAGATGAGTGCAATTGTCAAAAAGAAGGCTGCCACTGTGGCAACGAAGATTGCAAATGCGATGGCGAAAGACCATGTGACGAAGAATGTTCTTGCCATGGAGAATGCAACTGCGAAGAATGCACTTGTGAAGAGGAAGGAAAAGAATGTACTTGCGATGGACAGGAGTATGACAAAAGCATTGAATATCTTAACCTCGCAAGACAAATTCAAGCCGATTTTGAAAATTTCAGGCGTCATGCAATTGAAGATATAAAACAGGCAAGACTAAATGGTCAAGCATCAGTAATAGAAGTATTTTTACCTTGCCTTGACACTTTCAAAGAAGCAAAAAAATCTATTACAGATGAAAATGTGCTTAAAGGTGTTGAAATGATTGAAGAAAACATTAACAATGCCTTAAAATCTATTGGAGTTGAAAAAATCAATTCAATAGGAGAAAAATATAATCCGCATATGCACAATGTTATTGCAGTTATGCGTGATGAAAGCAAAGATAATGATATCATCTTGGATGAATACCAAGCAGGATATAAATTGAACGATAAAGTTATAAGATATGCTAAAGTCATAGTCAATAAAAAGGAGGGTTAATATTATGGGAAAAATTATTGGAATTGACTTAGGAACAACAAACTCATGTGTTGCTGTTATGGAAGGTGGAAAACCTACCGTTATTGCAAATGCTGAAGGAGATAGAACAACTCCATCAGTTGTCGCTTATACAAAAGAAGGAGAAAGACTTGTTGGAAAAGTTGCAAAGCGTCAAGCTATTGTAAATGCAGAAAACACTGTTCAATCAATCAAACGAGAAATGGGTACAAACTACAAGGTTACACTCAACGGGAAAGAATATACTCCACAAGAAATTTCAGCTATGATTCTTTCAAAATTGAAAGCAGACGCTGAAAGCTATTTGGGAGGAGCAGTTACTCAAGCTGTTATCACAGTTCCTGCTTACTTCAACGACTCTCAAAGACAAGCAACAAAAGATGCTGGAAAGATTGCCGGACTTGAAGTTTTGAGAATCATCAACGAGCCTACTGCAGCAGCTCTTGCTTATGGACTTGATAAAGGGGAAAACTCAAATCAAAAGATTTTAGTTTATGACCTTGGTGGTGGTACATTTGATGTATCTATTCTTGAAATAGGTGATGGTGTATTTGAAGTTTTATCAACAAACGGAAACACTCGTTTGGGTGGAGATGATTTTGATAACAGAATTATTGACCTTTTAGTTGAAGAATTTAAGAGAACAAACAACATTGACCTTTCAACTGATAAACTTGCAATGCAAAGACTTAAGGAAGCTGCAGAAAAAGCTAAGATTGACCTTTCAGCAACTCCTAAAACAACAATCTCATTGCCATTCATTTCAGCTGATGCAACTGGTCCAAAACATATGGAATATGAACTTACAAGAGCAAAATTTGATTCTATCACAGAAGATCTTGTAAAAGAAACAATAGATTGCACAGTAAGAGCTTTGGCTGATGCAAAACTTGATAAAAATCAAATCGACAAAGTTATCTTAGTTGGTGGATCAACTCGTATCCCAGCTGTTCAAGAAGCTGTAAAAGAATTCACAGGAAAAGAACCATACAAGGGTATCAACCCTGATGAATGTGTAGCTGTTGGTGCTGCAATTCAAGCTGGTGTTCTTGGTGGAGAAGTTAAAGATGTTCTTTTGCTTGATGTTACACCATTGTCACTTGGTATTGAAACTCTTGGCGGAGTGTTTACAAAACTTATTGAAAGAAACACAACAATCCCTACAAGAAAATCTCAAATTTTCTCAACTGCTGTTGATAACCAACCAGGTGTAGATATTCATGTACTTCAAGGTGAAAGAGAGTTTGCAAATCAAAATAAGACTCTTGGAAGATTCCAACTTTCAGATATTCCACCAGCTCCAAGAGGAGTTCCACAAATCGAAGTTACATTTGATATTGATGCAAACGGTATAGTAAAAGTTTCTGCAAAAGATTTAGGAACAAATAAAGAACAAAATATAACTATCACAGCATCTTCAAATCTTAAAGAAGAAGATATTGAAAAGGCAATCAAAGAAGCTGAAGCTCACGCTGAAGAAGACAAGAAGCGTAAGGAACTTGTTGAAACAAAGAACCAAGCTGACAACTTAGTTTATGGCCTTGAAAAGATGATCAAAGAAAATGGCGACAAACTTCAAGAAGAGGATAAGAAAAAACTTGAAGAAGCTATTGAAAAAGCAAAAACCGATATTGCAAGTGATGATATAGAGGTTGTAAAGAAAGCTATTGATGAACTTACAAATGTTTCAAATGGAATTGTAAGCAAAATGTATCAATCAGCAGGTGCAACTGACGGCACAAATGCAAACGGAACAAATGATAACAATGGAAACAATGATGGCTCTGACCCAGAAGTAGTTGTTGACGACGACAATAAATAATTTTATCAAAGGCAGACTTAAAACGCTTTTGAAAGAGAATTGTGAGTAAGAAGTATGAAAATTTTAATGATAATAGATATGCAAAAGGGTTTTATTAATGAAAATAATCAATTTTTGGTTGATAATATCAATAATTTAATAAAATCAAACAAATTCGACAGGATTATTGCTACTAAATTTATAAATAATGGCGAAAACTATAAAAAATTGTTAAACTGGGATGAAATGAAAACTTCTCCACAAACAGATATTGTTATAGATTTACCAAAAAATGCAATTATCATAAACAAATCTTCTTATGGCTTACCATCAGAATTTTTGCATCTTGACGAAAAGGGAAGAATCAAATTCAATGATTTTTCCCTTTCTCCAAAAGATGAAATATGTTTGGCTGGGACAGATAGTGATGCTTGTGTTTTGGCTGTGGCATTTCAGCTTTTTGATAATGGTTTTGCTCCAAAGTTCATTATTGATTCGATTGGCTCATCATCAAAAAGATCAATTTCTTCTTGCGAATTTAAAACTATATTAGAGCGAAATTTTGGCAAAAAAAGTATCATAAATGATGTAGATTAAAGGGGATAATATGAATAGTATAGATTATCTTGGGAAAGAAGTTGAAGTGATTATGGATAGGCCATTAGGCTCAAGGCATCCAAAACATGGGTTTATTTATCCCGTAAATTATGGTTATTTGCCAAACACTGTTTCGGGAGATGGTGAAGAACTTGATGCGTATGTACTTGGAGAATTTAAACCACTTGAAAAATTTGTAGGCATTGTCAAAGCCATAATTCATAGAACAAATGATAATGATGATAAACTCGTTGTCATGCCAAAGGATAAAGATTATTCTGATGAGCAGATAAGAGCGCTTACAGAATTTCAAGAAAGATACTTTCAAAGCGAAATTATAAGAGAATAAAGGAAAGAGAGATAAAATATGGCAAATAAAGATTATTATTCTATTTTAGGGGTTGATAAAAGTGCAAGTGAAGATGAGATAAAGTCCGCTTATCGAAGACTTGCAAAAAAATATCATCCAGATTTAAATAAAACCCCTGAGGCTGCTGAAAAATTTAAAGATATAAATGAAGCTTATGAAGTTTTAGGCGACCCAAAGAAAAGAGCAAACTATGACCAGTTTGGTTCTGCTGAAGGAAATCCTTTTGGCGGCGGAAATGCTGGTGGTGGTTTTGGCGACTTCTTTGGTGGTGGCGGTGGCTTTTCTGATATTTTTTCTGATATATTCTCTGCATTTGGTGGAAGAGGAGAAACTCGCTCAGTTAAAGGTCAAGACATCAATATTGCAATAAATTTGACATTTGAAGAAGCTTGTTTTGGTTGTGAAAAGAATGTCACAATTGGCAAACTTGAAAAATGTAGTTCTTGTAATGGAACAGGTGCCAAAAATGGAAAAGACTTCACGGTTTGCAACGAATGTAATGGCACTGGAAGGGTGAGATACCAACAAAACACACTCTTTGGGACAACAATAAGAGAGGCTGCTTGTCCAAAATGTAATGGAAGCGGAAAGATTATAAAAGAGAAATGTGCTGATTGCAATGGAAAAGGTGTTCAAAGAGTCAATAAAACGATAAAAGTCAAATTCCCTGCAGGTATTGATGATGGTCAAACACTTCGTATGAGAGGTGAAGGAAATGCTCCATCAAAAGATGGTGTAAACGGTGATTTAAACATAAAAATTTCAGTAACTCCACATAAATTGCTTGTAAGAAAAGGGAATGATTTGTATTTGGATCTTTATGTACCTTTCACAATGACAGTGCTCGGAGGCAAGGTTGATGTTCCAACTCCAGAAGGTAATTACAGCCTTAACATTCCAGAGCTTACACCAAGTGGCACAGTCATGAGAATTAAAGGAAAGGGTGTAAAACAACTCAATAAAGATACAAAAGGTGATTTGCTTGTAACAATCAAGGCAGAAGCACCAAAAAATCTTGATAAGCAAACAAAAGCAAAACTTCAAGAAATTGCTCAGCTTATAGGGGATAATTCATATACAAAATATAACAACTATTTAAAAAAGATGAAATAAATAATAATACTACAGTTGAGGAGAAAAATGGAAGCAGTTTTTAAAGAATTTGGAATTAAGTTTGATTTACCAGAGAATACACTGTATTATAACAAAAATGATGTTTTAAACATGCTTGGTTTTAGTAAAAAACAGTTGGAAAACTGTATAATGGTAGTAAGGGATAAATTCCTAAATGCTTTTGTTATAGTAAATTATCTTGGCGAAACTGAAACTGATGATGATTATAAAAAACTTGTTAAAGACTTGATTACAAAGAATAAAGAAGCAGATCTTGAATTGTATGACAGAAACCACCTTGTATCAGAAGATAAAAGAGTCTTGGATATACAAATATATCATGGATATAATTCTTATACAATAGCTATATTTGCAAAAGTTAAAAATAGGGTATTCTTTTCCGTGTGTAGCTGTGGAGAAGAAGTACTTTCAAAAGCAGAAGAGTATTCAACTAAGATAATGAAAAATATATTTGATTTGTAGAGATGGTGGTATTGACAATTTTAAGTTTTTATGTTAATATATTCCTATAAAAGGAGTGAAAATATGAATAAAAAAAGGGTGGCTACGGTTGCTTTGGCTGGTGCATTGGTTTTAGCTTCAACAGTCGGATTAACAGCATGTGGGAATAAAAATATTTGGGACATGAATTATACATTAAGATATGTTGTAGTAGAGGAAAACGGACAAAGTGTTCTTCATACAATAGAATCATGGACAGATAGTGAAAGTGAATCTGTAACATTTAGAACATCTTGTTGCGAGAATTATATATGGACATCGGCAAATAATTCAGTGCTTTATGAAAGCAAACCTGCCGAATATGCTTATGATATTGAATGTCAAGGTTAATAAAAAATAAAGAAAATATAGAAAAAATAGGAAGAAATTTACATTTCTTCCTATTTTTTAATCTTTTTAGTTATTTGAGAAAATGTTGACAACACTAAGCACTGCTGTGACAGCTGTGTCACATCTTAATATTCTATTGCCGAGTGTAAAAGATTTGCCGTTGTTTTTTATTATGCTTGAAGCTTCTTCTTCGCTAAATCCTGCTTCATTGCCGATTATGACAGCAATATTTTTTGAGTTTTTTATCCAATCAATGTCAAATTTGACTTCTTGCTCATGCTCATTTGCAAAAAGTACAACATCAAAGTTTTTTATTTTTTCAAGCATGTCTTTAAACGAAATCATATCATGCACTTCGACAAGTTTTGATCTTTCACATTGTTTGCATGCAGTCATCACTTGAGTGTCAACACGCTCTCGTTTAAAAGTTTTAAGCATTGTAAAACTGCTTGTGAAAAAATATATTTCGCGGACTCCCAGTTCAATGGCCTTTGGAATAATATTGTCAAAATAATCTTTTTTAGGCATCATTTGAAACAAAACAATATTATTTTTAGGATTTGCTGGGCAAAGCTCCTTATTATCTATTTGCAGTATGCAATCTTTTTTGTTTATTTTTTCTATAGTGCAATAATAATCATATTCGTCATTTATTGAAGCGATAACTTTATCATTTTCGCCAAGCCTTAAAACATTTTTCAGATGATGAAATTCATTGTTTTCAATGACAATTTTGTCGCCTTCTTTTCTACCAAAAAACCTTTTCATTTTGACCTCTTTTGCTTATTATATATTAATTGCAAGAAATTGTAAAATAAAATTTTAATTATATAAGATTATAAAAGAATCATGATTGTTGCAAATTTATAAATTTAAACAAAAGATTAAGTCAAATGTTTACATTAAAAGACCATGAGCTTCATGGTCTTTTTTTATAGTGTTTTTCAACAATTTTTGTTAAGATTTTTGCTTAAATAATATCCAGCCATAAAAAACAAGGCATTTTTGGGAATACAAATTCCATCGCAAGAATTATTGTTTTGATTAAAATTGTTTGATGGGCAGTTACAGCATGGCTGGCAACAAAAATCGTTGGATGGGCAACAAGGAGGCTGGTTACATGGACAGCTTGTTTGCCAGCAACCATTGTTGCAAGGGCACCTGCATAAATCTATGTGGCTTCCCATTCTATAGCATGTATTAATAATCATTTTGACCTCCTATAACATTATGTGTTAATTTGGTTATTTAAGTGCAAGAAAGCATAATGCAACAAAATTATTCTATATTTTGATTTTGTTTAATAAAATAAAATGATGAAAAATAGTTTATCTGCAATATTTTTAATAATAGGGACGGTTGTGGGTTCTGGTTTTATAAGTGGAAAAGAAATTGTTGTGTTCTTTTCAAGATTTGGGGCATATTCTTTTCTTGGAATTTTTCTTACCTTTTTCTTTTTTGCTTTTTTATTTTATATTATTTTGAATAAAGGGGAAGAAGCTCTCCAAAGACTTAAGAGTTCAAGGTTTTCTTTTGTAATAAATTTGATTATCTGTATGATTTTCACTTCAGCCATGTTTGCAGGTGTCAATAACTTATTGACATTCGACAAAATTTATATAAATTTTATTGTTTTAATCTTGATTTTGTTTGTTTGTTTTATAATCTTTAAAAGGGGACTTAAAAGTTTAAACAAATTAAATTATTTTCTTATTCCAATAATGCTTGGAATATTGATTATGATTGTTGCTTTAAAATTAAACTTTTCTCCAATAAAATTTGTTTCATCTCTTGGCGAAATGTCGTTTTTGTATAGCATCTTATATGTCATTTTAAACACTGCAAACAGTGCAGTTCTCATTGCTGAGATTGGGAAAAATCTGAATAGAAAGCAAAAAGCACGAGTTTCGATTATTTCTGCACTCGTGCTCATGCTAATACTTCTATTAGTCAATATTGTTTTACTTCAAAATTCTTCTTCTTTTGTTGAAGATATGCCACTTATATCTCTATTTTCAGGTTGGCAGAAAGTAATGATGAATATAGTTGTCTTTATTGGTTGCATAACGACATTATTTTCACTTGTTTTCGTTTCATCTTCTTCAATGCGAGGGCTGTGCAATAATGAATTTATAATTTTTTCTATAAGTGTTTTAATGCCTGCTATGCTAAGTTTGTTGGGATTTGGATTTATTGTGACATATTTTTATCCCATAACAAGTATTCTTGGAGTTTTTTTGCTATATGATTTATTTTTTAAATCTCTTTTCAAGCGGACTAACCAGAAAATACATTCCAGCAGCAAGGATACAAAGTAGAGTGATGCTTGCCATAACTATATCAAGTTTCAGGATTTGAGAACCATAATTTATAAGATAACCAAGTCCTGCTTTGCTGGAAAGATATTCTCCCATAATCGTACCGACCCAACTCATTCCAACATTAATTTTGAGTACTGACACAAAGTCGCCAAGGGCATTTGGAAGGATAAGCTTAAATAATATTTGAAGCTTGGATGCATGCATTGATTTCATCAACAATATTTTATCATTATCACATGAAATGAAAGCATTAAGCATTGAGATAGTGGTTATAACAATACAAATCAAAACACACATGACGATTGTCGCACCAGTACCAGAACCTACCCAAAATATGATCATTGGGCCAAGGGCAATTTTTGGCAAACTATTTAAAATTATCAAATAAGGTTCCATGATGCGTCTTAATTTTTCGCTCCACCATAGAAGAATTGCAATCAGGACACCAAGGATGGTGGCAATAAGGAAACCTATGATGGTTTCATAAAGTGAAGTCCAAATATGAATCCAAAGATTTCCGCCTTTACCAAGATCAATGATTGTGCTGACAATTCTTGATGGACTTGAGAAGAAAAATGGATCAATAACGCCAAAGTCTGCAAGCAGTTGCCATAATCCTAAAAACAACAAGAATAATGCAATTTGACAAAACAAAACTAACAACTTATCTTTTTTTAACTTTCTTAGATAGGCTTTGCGAGCTTTTGAGTAGTTAATTTTAGGATGTCCTTTTTTGTTTTTCATTAGATTAGTTCTCTCCAAATCATTTCAAAATATTTGCCAAATTCTTTGTCCTCTCGTTTAGAAAGCGGAATTGTGCCACTGAAAGAAATATCAACGCATTTTTTCACAACTGCAGGTCGTTTAGATAGTATGATAATTTTATCAGACATACTTAGAGCTTCGGAAATGTCGTGGGTGACAAGCAGTGCGGTCTTTTGTTCACTTTTAATGATCTCATAGACATCATCGCACACTGTCAGCCTTGTTTGAAAATCTAAAGCTGAAAAAGGTTCATCTAAAAGAAGCAGTGCAGGCTCCAAAACCAAGGTTCTTATAAGAGCAACACGCTGACGCATTCCTCCGCTTAACTGTCGAGGCTTCTTATTTTTGAAGTTGTAGAGGTCGTATTTTTTCAAAAGGTCTTCTGCTAAAGCAAGTTTTTGAGGGTCTTTATTTTTCTTTTGGATTTCAAGTCCAAGAATAATATTTTGCCATATGGTTCTCCATTCAAATAGGTGGTCGCGTTGGAACATATATCCAATTCGTCCATCGTTTTTTTGAATAGGTTTGCCGTCTAAAACTATTTCACCTTCACTTGGAGAAAGAAGCCCAGCGGTTAGTGAAAGGATTGTGGTTTTGCCACAACCGCTAGGTCCAACGATAGATGAAAAATCCTTTTCTTTTATAGAGAAGTTGATTCCATCCAAAGCATTGATTTCATTCTCTTTCGTTTGATAGAAATATTTTACATTTTTAAACTCTAGCAAATTTTCCATTTTGTTCAACCTCTACAATATCAGTTTAGCAAAGCAAACAAAAATTGTTACAAGTTTCAAAAAAAATGGCAGTAAATATTGTTATTGTCTTTTTTAGTAACTATAATTTTGACAAAGGTTGCGAAAAGGAGCGTTAAGAGTGGAAGATGAGGACAAGATTAAAAATGCTCTCCTTAAAAAAGCATTAGGCTACGATGCTGATGAAGTTGTTGAAGAATATGCTTGCGACCAAGAGGGAGAGATGAGGTTGACAAAAAAGAAAGTGACTAAAAAACATTATAGTCCTGATATATCAGCCGTAAAGGTTCTTCTTGAAAGATACTATAAAACTTATGAAGAGAGGGTGCAAGCTATGAGTGACGAACAACTTTTAGAGGAAGAACAGCGACTTTTAAATCTGCTAAAGGAGGAAGATGATGGAGATTAGAGAGTGCAAGCATTTTGTGAAATGTGATTTCTTTGGTTGTAACAATGTTGCCAAATACAGCTTTTCAACCAAGGGAATTATAAAACGAGATCTATGTTTTTGCGAGGAGTGTCTAAAGGGTATGTATGAGGCGATTGCGAAATTACAGATACCTAAAGCAATAGAAAGTCCATTTAGACTCAATAAAAAAACAAAAAAAATAAAACTATAAAAAATAAATTTAAAAATAAAAAATTAATTAATAATTAATTAAATTCGACAAAAATATTAAATAAAATTAAAAAAATAATTTATTTTAATTATTTTATCAATTTATTATTTTATTTACTTTTTATTTATTTTTTAAATATTTATTAAATTAAAAGGAGCATTATGAAAAAAGAAAATTTATTAAGAGAAGAAAACATTGTAAAAGATGTGATTGATGATTTCAAAAGAAGAGCTGAGGCAAGAAAGAGTTTTGACCTCATTTGGCAAATCAATATGAACTTCTTGATGGGAAATCAATATTGCAATATTGGATATGGTGGTCAAATTGAAGAAAGTGACAGACAATTCTTTTGGCAAGAGCGAGAAGTCTATAATCACATAGCACCAATATACGATATAAGATTTGCAAAACTTTCTAAGATAAAGCCTGAAATCAATGTTATTCCAGCAACAAATGATGAAAGAGATAAACAGACCGCAAAAGTTTCAAAAAAGATATACAAGTCATTAAAAGCAAAACTTGATATTGAAAACAAAATCAATCAGGGGATAAAGTGGTCGGAAGTTTGTGGAACTGTCTTTTATAAAATAGGGTGGAATGTTGATATTGGACAGACTGTAGGCATGAATGAGGATGGCGGAAAGATAAAAAGCGGTGAAGTTGAATTCAGTGTAGTAAGCCCATTTGAAATTTATCCTGATTCATCAGTATGCGAAAGTTTAAGTGAGTGCCAAAGCATAATTCATGCCAAAGCATATACAACAGCGCAGATAAAAAGTATGTACGGTGTTGATGTAAAGGGAGAGAGAATAAACACATTTTCATTGGATAATGTCAGCGTTGGAGTTGGAGGTCTTGGTTTTAACGGAACTGTTCCAAAAATCATAGAAACAACAAAGGACGACAGTGCGATTGTTATTGAAAGATATGTTAGACCAAACGCAGAATATCCAGAAGGTCGCTTGACAGTCGTTGCTGGCGATAAATTGGTGTTTGACGGAGAATTGCCTTATGAAATAGGAGAAGACAGAACAAGAGATTTTCCATTTATCAGACAAACCAGCATTGAAGAACCTGGGTGTTTTTGGGGGACAAGTGTCATAGAAAGATTGATTCCTGTTCAGAGAGCTTTCAATGCAGTCAAGAATAGAAAACATGAATTTATAAACAGATTGTCTTTAGGAGTTTTGAGTGTTGAAGATGGTTCTGTAGATTTGGATAACCTTGAAGATGAAGGTTTGTGCCCTGGCAAAGTATTGGTGTATAGACAAGGTGCAACCGAACCTAAATATCTTCAAAGCGAAAGCATCCCAGTGGGACTTAGTGATGAAGAGAACAATCTTCTTGAAGAGTTCAATAAAATCAGTGGAGTTAACGACCTTTTAAGCACAAGTTCAATTTCATCAAATATAAGTGGAAATGCCTTAGAGCTCTTGATTTCGCAAGATGAAACAAGACTTAATGCCTCAGTTGAAAGTATTAAGAGTGCATGCAGAGAGATAGCAAAGAAGATTTTGAAACTTTACAAACAATATGCACTTTTCCCAAGAATAGCAAAAATTATAGGAGAAAATGGACAAGTTGAAATGTTCTATTTCTCATCATCTGACATTTCAAGCGATGATATAGAACTTGAAAATCAAACAGATGGCTCGCAATCTCTTTCTCAACGCAGAGAAATGATTTTGACCTTGCTTGATAAAGGGATATTGAATGATGAAAATGGCCAGCTTACCAACAGAATGAAAAGCAAGGTTCTTGAAATGCTTGGGCTTGGCATATGGGAGAATGCTCAAGACTTAAATGAACTTCATATAAGACGAGCAGGAAATGAGAATTTGAAAATGTTTGATGGTGTTGCATGCAAGGTCAGCGAAATTGACGATGACAAATTACACTTAAATGAACATACAGCTTTTATGTTGGGTGAAGATTACGAGAAGATGAAAACCAAAAATCCAGCCATCGAGAAGATATTTTTAGAGCATATAAGAGCACATAAAAAGAATTTGGAGGTATAAAAAATGGAAGAAAACAGAGAACAACCAACAATGGAACCGACCACGGCTTTAGCAGAAGCAGATGAGAAAAGGGTTGTGAGTGATGTTGGCTCTCAAAACAATCTTGGAAAGTTTAAAGATGCACAGTCGTTGTTAGAGGCCTATAACAACTTGCAATCTGCTTTTACAAGAAAATGTCAGCTTTTGAGCGAATTACAAAAAGATAAAACTGAAGAAAAAGAGGAAGCAATCGCTTCATTGCAAAATGTTCAAAACAGAGATGAGAGTGGAGTAATAGACGAGAAAATAAACAACTTTAAAACTGAAGCTGTCACCACTAGCGAAGCAAACTTTGATGCCACAGCATCACAAAAAAGTGAAGTTTTGAAATTTGCAGAAGATAATTTCCAAAATGATTTCAATCAGTTCCTTGAAAGTAATGAAGAGGCAAAAGCATATGCTGATGAGATAAAAACTTATCTTGAAAGCAAAAACACAAACAATAAAAATCCATTTGAAGATGCTTGGGCTCAAGTTGTGTTATCACATTTGAAGTCCGATCAAAAAAATGGTGACCCAATAATCAATCAATATGTATTAAATGATGAAAATGTAAAGAATTCAATACTTGAGAGCTACCTAAGCGAGCTATCTAAGAATAAACCACCAAAGGTTATATCTTCACAAGGCGGAGAAAGGGTGTCGGGAGTTATGCCTCCTCGCCCTCAAACGCTTGATGAAGCAAAAAAAATATTAAACAATATGTTTAGCTAAAATAAAACAAAAAAAGAAAATTAAAATTATTAAAAATAAAATAATAAAAAAATTAAAAAATAAAAAACAATTAAAAAAATATAAAAACAAAAATATATTTAATAAAAAAATAAAATAAATAAAAAATAATTAATTTTTTAATAATTAAATAAATTCTACATTTTTCTCATTTAAAAATAAATTTTATTTAAAAAGGAGATAAAAATGGTAACATTACAAACAGCAGAAAATGCTTTAAAAAATGTATATCTTGGAGTGGTTGCAAATCAACTTAATGTAAATGCAAATCCACTTCTTGCAAGAATCAAACATTCAAGCAAAGATGTTTGGGGAAAAGAAATTAGAAAACTTGCTCCATATGGAATCAATGGGGGAATTGGTGCAGGGAATGAAACAGGAGCTCTTCCTACATCTTCTGGGAACGGATATGTTCAATTTGTTGCAGAGCTTAAAAACTTATATGGAAAAATTGAATTGTCAGATAAGGCAGTAAGAGCTTCAGCCAACAATATTGGAGCTTTTGTAAATTTGCTTTCTGATGAAATGGAAGGCTTGGTGAAGGCCAGTGCTTTCAATTTAGGAAGAATGTTGTATGGTGATGGGACAGGCTTGCTTGCAACTGCAAAATCACAATCTGGCACTACTGTAACTTGTGATAAGGTCAACAACCTTATTGAAGGAATGCTTATTGATGTTTATACAACTGATGTAAAAAAGAATACAGCACCTTTAAAAATCACATATGTTGACAGAGTAAACAAACAATTCACTTATGAAACTGCAAGTGAAGTGACAATTGCAGCTGATTCAAAACTTTATGTTCAAGGCTCAAAAGATTTTGAAATTTCAGGTCTTGGCAAAATTTTCAATGCAAGCGAAACTTCAATCTATGGCGTAAGCAAAAATGATTACAAATGGTTAAAACCTTATGTTAGCGAAAACGAAACTGAAATATCAGATATATTGATTCAAGAAGCAATAGACTTCCTTGATATGAATGTTGATTCAAAAATCAACTTTATCACTTGTTCAAGCCAAGTAAGAAGAGCTTATCAAGAATATCTTGGTGCTTACAGAAGAAATATTGATATCACAGAACTTGAGGGTGGATATAAAACTATTTCTCATAATGGCATACCAGTTGTTGCTGACAGATTTGTTGACGATGACACAATGTATTTATTGAATACAAACGACTTTACATTGCATGAATTATGTGATTGGAAGTGGCTTGAAGGTGAAGATGGAAGAATTTTAAAACAAAACCCAGGCTATCCAACATACAGCGCAACACTTGTTAAATATGCAGAACTTATTTGTGATAAACCATGCGGACAAGCAAAGATTTCTAAAATAAAATCAACAGTAACAAATCCATTTGCACCTATCATTAACAATGGTGGCAGTGATTCTGGCACAGATGAAGGCAGTGAAGGTCAATAAAGTTTAATCTAAATTGAGTTACATATTTGCGAAGTTGCCCCAACAATATTGATAACAAACGGCAAAAATAAATATTTTTGCCGTTTTATCTAATTTAGGAGGATAAATTGAAAAATTATCTTGAAATAGAGGAAGATGTCTATTTTATATGTTCAAGACTGAGGGAAATTGATAAAAGCTACAGAGTGCTATATAATCTTGCACGACAATGCTATGAGGTCCATTCTTTTGAACAATCAAAGTCTAGCTACTGTTTTACAGTGCCATATTCACAACTTGATGAAAGGACTGTGTTGTTTGCCTTAAAAACACGCAGTGAAAACAGAGATAAGCTGATAGCTGAGATTGAGAAGAACAATCAAGATATATATGATAGACAGATTAAAACTCAAGTAGAAATGTTAAGGGAGGCATTATGTTAGTAAAAGATATAATAAAATTAGCTTGTGATTTCACTGAAAACCAAGAGATTGCCAATGTGCTAGAAAATAGCGGTGTGCTAAGTGAAGAGCAATCACAGATTTGTGATAATCTTGTGAAATGCTTTAATTTGGTCAACAATGAAATTGCAAGTGAATATTTGCCTTTGATAAAGATGGAGGAGCTGAAAACAAAAGATTTTAGAATAGAGTTTTCACAATTTAAAACAAGTCCTCATAAAATAATTTCTGTAAAGTCAAAGAGTGGACGAAGTGTAAAGTTTAAAGTGTTTGAAAACTATCTTATAGCTTTTGCAAATGTTGTTGATGTTTTATATTCTGTTTTGCCAAATAAAATGACAATAGACGATGAAATTGATTCAACATTGCCAGAAAGGGTATATGCCTATGGAGTTGCTAGAGAATATTATTTTATGCAAACCTTGTTTGACGATGCACTTGTTTGGGAGGAGAGATTTAAAAATACACTACAATTACTTTCTCGAAAACAGGGTGAAGTTATAATGCCTCGGAGGAGGTGGTTATAATGTTTTATCGAAACGAATTAAAGACGAAGCAGACCAAAACCAAGGAATATAAATTTAATTTATTTGATGAATTCAAAAATTTGGATGATTCCAAGCAAGATTGTGGCAGCACCAAGGTAATATACAACTATATCACAGAAAATGGAGCATTAAAATCTGGCTATGGTTTCAGCGAACTTAAGATGCCACAGTCAACCACAGACTTAGACAATGAAAGTTTGGTTGAGATTCGAGGAAATGATGTCAAGGCCATTTGGAAATTGAAATGGTATGATTCCGTTGCGGATAGAAACAACTATTATTTATTTTATTTCAATGATGAGGGACTTATTTGTTATGATAATTTGTTTATGACAAGACTTGCCACCGTCATAATAAATAATGATTACACGCAGACACCTTATGCAGCATATTATAGACAAGATGACCAAGACGCCTTGCTTCTTTCTGGGGAAGGTGGAAACTTAATGCTTGTCACAGGGAATGGTATCGAAACCAGCGAAACAGCACCTATAATAAAATCATGTTGTTCTCACTATGGAAAACTTTTTGCGATAACAGCGTCAACCAGCAGCACGCTTGTATATAATGAAGATAATGATGTATTAAATTGGACAGATGAAAAGACAAAGGACTTAGATTTCAGTGATGAGCGAGGGGACCTAAACAAGATTATATCATTTAATGATTATATTTACATATTCAGAGATTATGGAATAACGAAACTTTCAATTTATAGCTCGGATGAAGAGTTTGCAGTCAGTCATATGTATTTGGCGGATAGCTATATTTATCCAAATACAATTGCTCAAAGCGGAGATGAGGTTTTGTTTTTGAATAAGTCAGGGCTAAAAAGTTTTAACGGCTCGTCTGTCAAAAATGTGGATATAAGTTGCGCAAATCTTTTGAAAACATGCCAACAGCCATACGCTTTTGCTACGGCTTTTGAAGGGAAATATTATCTTGCATGTCGTTGCGATTATGGCGATGGGAAAAAGATAAGATGCGAAAACTATGAAGGTGGATACAAAAACAATACACTTATTGTTTATGATATTCAATCTGGTCATACAGATATTGTCAGAGGTGTTGATATAAATCAAGTGCTGGCACTTGTCAACCCATATAAATCAAAACTTGTCGCTTGTTTCAATAATGAGCATAAGGGGAAGATTGGCGAACTTAAAGAAGATGGGAAAATCTTTGAAGAGAGTTTGCCTACTTTATGGGAGAGTGTGGCCTGCGATTTTGGACAAGCGGGGATGAAAAAAAGAATCTATGCCTTCACAATCAAGACAAGCGGAGATGTGGATGTTGTGATTGAAAGTGAAAACCTGCAAAGAACATATAAAGTAAAAGGCAAGGATAAACTTCAAAAGATAAATACAAATGTCTATGGAAATCAATTTAATGTGAAGATAATTTCCCAAGGGAGTGATTATATAACAAGCTTTGTTTTGTTTGCAAGAGAGGTTAAATGAAAATTTTTTACAGAAATCATATTCGATTGATTAAAAGAGCCATTCTTCAAATAGAAGAAGAGGTTTTTAATGAAACCCTTAAAATTAAAAATAAGGAGATGAATATTAAATGGATTTCTGGGCGGAATTTATAAAAAATATAGTAAGTTACGGCGTTTTTGCAATGCTTTTTGTTTTTCTATTCTTTTATCAACTCAAAGACAGCGAAAAACGCGAGGAATCATATAGACAAACTATTGAATCTTTGGCGGAAAGTTTGGCAGTTTTAAATGATGTTAAATTGCAGGTTGAAGAACTTGTCGACATCGTCAAAAGGAGGGAAAATGAAGAAGAAATATAAATCATACAGCTTTTGGACAGCTCTTTCTGGGGCAGTTGTTATTTTCTTGAATGCCTTAGGTGAATGTTTTGGCTTTTCTATCAACAATGATTTGGTATCTGGGGTGATTATGGCTTTTGCTGGTGTCCTTGTTGTACTTGGTATTGTGACTATGGATAAAAGTGAAGGAGATCAAACAGAAAGTGATTCACAGCCCGAGGATACGATTGAAGATGAAGAAGAACAAAACACTGAAGGGCAGGATGATGAAAATAAAACTGAATAACACGACAAAAGGAGGCAAGAAAGGCTCTGTCCGAGCCTGAAAAGCTTTTGCTTTTCAAAGCAGGTTTGTTTCAAACCTGCTTTTTTCTTGCCTTTCAAAAACCGACTTTAAGGACTTATGCTTTCCTTCCCAAAAATAATCAAAATAAGTTTTGTTTAGATAGTGCCAGTTTGAAAAGAGGGGAATAAATGTTTTTAATAATAAAAAAAGCTCACGTGAGCAAAGTGAGCTTTTTGTTTTTTATGAAATTTTTGTTGAAGCAAATCAGTTTTGTTTGTTGATTGAAAATCTTTTTATGTTGGCAATTTTTAACTCATAACAGGCTTTTCATCAAGCATGATGTTTGCAATGCCTGTGTAGAACTTATAGTTTTTGTCAATATTTCCAACTTCTTTAAGAACTTTGAATGTCACTTCAAGATAGTCACATCCATCATCTCCGCTGAACATGTTTGGATTGAATCTTCCTGAAATGTAAGTGTAACCTTCTGGCAGTTCATCTTTATCAAACTCTGGATTTGTCCCATATTCAACAACTTCATAATATTTTCTTACATCTGTTGTTCCAACAAGAACCAAAGGTTCGGTCGATACAATAGGGTTGCCTTCATAGTTGCCTTCGCTTCCTACATCAGTCATAAGAATGCCTTCTCCAATGTTTGGATTGAATGGATTTACATGCAAGTCTGGCAAACCGTCAAACACAACACCACTGCTGTGGTCATCAGGTGCAATGTAACCGTTGTCTGGGTCTGCAAGTGAGCCTTCTTGTCCTTCAAAGCCTCGCAAGTAGTTCATATCATAAGAACCGTCATAAACTCGCACTTGTTTTGAATCAATGACTGTCCTCGTGTTTGTTGCATGGTTGTAGTAGTTGAGGTCAACAATCACATCGATATATTCAGCATGCTCAGGGTCTTCTGCTGCGGCTGCAAGGTCTTCGGCTGTTGTTCCGTCAAGCCCTGCGTCATATTTGAGCGCAATCCATAAGCCACTGACATAAACTTCATTCTTCATCATGATTGCGACTGATTGATATTCAAGTGGTCTGATTGTTTGTGCACCTTCCACATAAACAGGGAATTGTGTGTCATCAGAAACTGCGTAAGTGTCGCCAGCATATTCAATGATTTCAGATGCGAGGAAGCGGTCATCAATTGTGACATCTTCGCCGTCATCATTTCCAATTGTAACCAATGTGCAAACACCATCAACAATGTTTCTTACAGCATTTTCATAATCTCTTCCAAGAGAATTATATGAAGCTAGAGCCCCTTCAAACTTATATCCAACAATTAAGTTTTCAACTTCTACAGTCTCTCCATCAGATGTTGTGTAACTTCCATTTTCTACGATAAGTTCAGTTACACCATCAGTGTAATTTGTAAATGTATCATCAGCATTAATTGCTGTTTCTCCAATTATGTTGTCAATAATCCAGTTTTCAATTTTTGTGATTTGTCTATCAACAAGACCTACATAAGAGCCTAGAATCTTGAAAGTGTTTTTTGCTGAATTCAATGCGTCATCAACAGATTGGAAGTCGCCAATTTGCACTTCATAATATGGGAAAGTTTCTGTTTGCGTGACCCTTACTTCTGCAGGTTCAAGGTCAATTGCATAGCAATATATCACATATTCAAGGGTTTTTACATATTCAGAATAGTGTTCAAAATCTTTCACTTCTTCATCTGGATTATCTGATGTGTTTTCTGTTAAATATATTCCCTTGTAATTTCTTGTAAGATTATCGTCATAAAAAGATTGAATAGTATTTTGAGGCGTGCTTATTAAGTTTAGAAATTCGTGATTTTGTACTTTTGTAGTGAATATAAGGTCGTCAGCGTTATCTTCATATATATAATGTTTTGTATCTGATGTTGCATTTGTGTTAAATGACCAATTCCAAGAAACTTGAGTATCAACACCGACAATTTGGTATCGTTCAACCCCTGTATCTTCAATTGGAACAGCAGGGGAGTCTGGATCTTCAATAATATTTCCAAAACTATCCATAGTTACAGTTTGAGATTTGGTTACAAGTCCGACAGTATCTGTTTGATATCTTATGCTATCATAAAGGTAAGGTATAAAATTATCAATAGGGTTTGAGCTGTCAATCCATTCGCTAGCAAAATCAGGCAAATATTTTAATATTCCACTACTATCATTGGCAGTAATACCATATATAGAATAGAGAGCTTCCATAATACGATAGGCATATTGACCATAATAATCATTGGTTGTGCCTTCTTCAGCACCTGAGCCTTGGTCATAGTCATAGTTGTCAGGGCGGTATAATATTTTTGAACCTAGCAAGTCTTCAGTGAAACCTCCAACTTCTGGGAAGTCTGTTCCACCATCGCCGCCACCACCGCCGTCATCAGTGCTTGGCAAAAATATGCAACCTGTGCAAGTTATTGCAAAACATACAATCATAACAAAACTAAATATTTTTAACCACAAACTCTTCTTTTTCATACCTTTATTTTAACCTATTTTATATTAAAAATCAACAATTTTTGATATTATTTGCTTCAACCAACAAAAAAAACGGACTTAAAGTCCGTTTTTTGCTTGTTTTTTACAATTCAATTTCATATTCCTCAACGGTTCCGTCTTCTTTTGGAAGAGATACTTTTGCAACATATTTCACAGCTTTTTTTGTTTGTTTGTTATCAATTTGAATTTCATCCATGTGTTCTTTTCCAGAATTTTCGTCTAAAAATTGCTTTCCGTAAGTTGCTGATTTTTCGTCGTAAGTACGATAACCATTATTATTTAAGTTTTCTATTTCTGATTTACCATTAGATGAATCTAGTATGTTTATTGAGTATTCTTCATAACCATTCTCAGATACATTTAATATTGTGTATCTGTTGGCTGTACCACCTAATTCAACATCCGTCCAACCACCGTTTACTTTAATGAAAGATTGAATATCGCCTTCTATTTGGCTACCAATTTTTGTGTTGATTGCATTAAGCAAATCCTTAAGTTCTGTTTGTTTTTCAGTATTATAAGTGAAATTGCATTCATTTGTGTATTTAGCACCACCTCTAGCAGAAGTACTAAATGCAGTATCATAATCAACTCCATTTTCAGAAGCTAAATTTTGAATTGTTACTTCTGTTTTTGGAACAACTGATTCAATATAATAACCTACATTATTATTACCTGCATCATAATCAATGAAAGCTCTAACAGTGTCAATGATATTATTATTTTGGCTTGACTCAAGTTCCCATTTAATTATATTTGCATTTGTAAGAACATAATCATTTCCTACAGCTCTTTTTACCATTTTTTCTTTAACATTTGCTTCAAGGTTTTTATAAATTGCTTCTTGCATTTCTTGAGCTTCGTTATATTCTCTTACTTCATTGTTATAGAATTCTTTATAGTTTGAGCCATACTTTTCTTCTGTAAATTCTTCAAGAACAGGGGCTTCTGTGCCATAAAGTTCTTCAATTGTATCAATTTCATCATACTCAGGCATTGGATCTGGTTCAGGTTCAGGTTCTGGATCTGGATTAGGGTCTGGATTAGGGTCTGGGTCTGGATCTGGATCAGGTTCTGGATCAGGTTCAGGTTCAGGCTCTGGTTCTGGATCTGGATCAGGATCAGGTTCTGGATCTGGAATTGGGTCAACAATTGGTGGGTTTGGATCTATTGGATCTTTTTCATTGTTACATCCAGTCAATGTAAATGCAGCACCAAGGAATAATGCGGCACTGAGAACAACAGCAGAAGCTATTGTTGCGACTTTCTTTATAAATTTCATTTTATAAGGTGTTTTTGATTTCACTGCACCCTCGCTTTTAATTTTTTTCATAAAAAATCCCTCTCTTTCAACCTAATTATAGCATACATAAAATAAAAATCAATACTTTTTCCCAAAAAAAAATATTTTTATATTATGGTTTCAGCCCTTTTGGTCGGTGTTTCAAATCAAAAATGCGTCAACTTTGCGTCTAGGTTGGTTTGGAAGGGTGAGAGCTTTATAATACCGACTTTTATATTATAAAGTTTATCTTTATATAAAGAATAGCACAAAGAAAAAGAATATTGCAAAATATTTTGTAATTTTTTTTGAATTTGCTAAAATAACATAGACTTAGGCAAAATGAACACTAAAAAATTTATTAACTTTAGGTATATATTTTATCCTTTTTTGATTTTCTTATTTGGAATTTATATGGCAAGAGGGCTTTATGCTGGGGTGGTTGAAAATCTTGTCATAACTCTTATTTTGCTTATAAGTTTGGGTTCTATTCTGATTTACAAAAAGAAGTACAAAATTTTGGCAATTCTATTTGCGTTTTTCTTTTTAGGCAATGGGTTTTATTTTCTGGGAGAGCATAGGTATAAAGTCAAAGATTATCTTGGGGTTGTAAGTGTTGTCGGAAGAGTGAGTGACAGGTTTGAAGAGGGTGAGCACTCATATACAATAGTTCTTGATGATGTTTCAATTGCTGGAGAGAACGCCAAAAATATTGAGTTATACATATCTAAGGATTCAAATGCAAGGGATTTGGAGGTTGGCGACATTCTCGCTTTTGAATCAGAGGTGGAAGTTATGCCACTTTTTTCGCTGAGCAGTCTTAATTCATCAATTGCGCGTCAAGATATTGGATACAGTGCGTCTGTCAAGCAAAGCGAGCTTATCATAACAAAGGGGTACAAGAAGTTTGATGAAACGATAAGGCTTGCAGTGAAAGACCTTTTATATGAAAAGATGAGCGAGGGGAATGCGGGTATTGCTTATGCAGTTTTATTTGGCGACAAGTCTGGAATTGCTTATGAGGTCAATGAGGCTTACAGAAATTCAGGCATCATTCATATTTTAACTGTAAGTGGCTTACATGTTGGCTTTTTGATTTCTCTTATATATGGTTTTCTCAAGCTATGTAAAGCAAACAAATACTTAAACTTTTCATTGACAACATTTATCATATTTATATATGCATATCTGTGCGGATTCGCACCTTCAGTTGTTCGAGCGGCAGTTATGGGAGTGGTGATTATGCTTGCTAAGCTTTGCGGGCGAAGATATGACACACTCAATGCACTCGGGCTTTCTGGTTTTATCATCCTAATTGTCAGCCCTATAACCGCTTTTGATATTGGCTTTTTGATGTCACTTGCTTGCGTTTGTGGTATTGTGCTTCTTTATCCACTTTTCTATAATTTCTTAAGAAAATTTACTCCAAACATTGTTGCACAATATATTGCAGTGTCACTTTCAGCGCAACTTGCAATTTTGCCATTTTTGGCAACATTCTTCTCAAATTATAATTGCCTGTCGTTTATAATCAATTTGTTGATAGTGCCTTTGTTTTCTGTTTTGTATCCATATTTGTTTGTTGTTTCAATTATCTGTCTTATAATGCCGTTTATGTCATTCCTTTTTGTAATTGCAGATTACGGTTTTACGGCGATAAATTTTATGTCGTCAATATTCGCAAACACCGTATTGCAGTTTACATTGTCACCAATGAAGCTTGCTGTAATTGTGTTTTTCTTTATCCTTCTCTATATTTTAGGACAATTTTTGATGGTGAAGCCTGTCAATAGATTCCTTTTGAGCACAGTTGCTGTGCTTTGCATGACTTTATCTTTTGGGTTTAGTTCTGTCATGAGTTCTGTCGATAAGGGGACTTTTTATCTTAATTCCTATGGACAGGAAAGTATCTTGCTGGTCAATTCCTCTGGACAAACAATGCTTGTTGGGGACAACTTTATAGTTAAGCGCTGTATGAAACAATACAACATTGACAAGCTCGATTATTTTGTTGCTCTTGACGATTTGGCGGCGGAAGATGTCCACGACCTTGAAGATTACGGCTTTTCTTATTACATCTGCATTGAAGGGGATAATGCCAAGGAAGAGATAACCATTGTGTCGCCTTCTCAAACGATAGTCGCAGGAGATTTCGTGTTAAATTATATTGTCTATCAAGATAAGCTGCTTGGGGTCAATATAAATTTTGATGATGTTGATGTTTTTGTTGCCAACGATGTCGATTTGAATTATAATATAACCATTGGATATCAATATTTCTTCAGCATTTATTCGCCAGATATTGTTTTTGCTTCAGATAATTATCAGCTGGCTGAGCTGGGCGATTTTATTTGCGTTTCTTCAAAAAATAATGATATGACTGATTATAATTATTCATTAGATGGGAATTTGCTTTTTGATTTTAAGGATTACGGCTTCAAAGTTAGGAGGATTGATTGAAAACTTTAAAAAACAGATTGAAAGGAAATCTTGAAAATTGCTATTTGCTTGAAGGCGACGACTATTATCTTTATGATAAAGCTTTTTCCATGATTAAAAAGGCTTGCAACATCACTTTGGAAGATTTTGACCTTATAAAATATGATGATGAAAACTTCTCAATGAAAGCTTGCCTTGATAGTGCTGAAGTTATGCCTATGGGTGGCGAATATAAATTGATTGTCATAAAAAATATTTCAAAACTCAGCGAAAGCGACAAAAAAGCTATGCTTGAATATCTTGAAAGCCCTGTGAAAAGCTCTGTTTTTGTGATTTTTGACTATTTTAATAAGTTTGATTTCTTAAAAAATAAGTGCGCATTCGTTGATTGCAAACGATTTGACAAAAACACCGCTTCTATAGTGCTTGTAAACGAATTTGCCAAGCGTGGCAAACAAATAAGTGGGGAGGCGCTGAACACTCTTTTAGATTTTTGCAATGGTTATTTGACACGAGCTATCAATGAAGTGGATAAGCTCAGCTACTATGACCTAAACGAACCATTGGTCACAAAAAAGCTTGTCGAAGAAATGGTGAGCAAGGATAATGAATATGTGGTTTTTGAGCTTACAGAGGCACTCGGGCAAAAAAATGGCGATAAAGTTTTGAGAATCTTGAATGATATGATAAAAGAACAGGGGCTTTTGGGACTTATTACAAACCACTTTAGAAGACTTTTCTTTATTTCAATTTCAGCTTTAGATGACAAAAGCCTTGCAGGCTTGCTTGGTGTGAAAGAATATGCCATTGCAAAACAAAAAAGCCAAATAAGAAATTTCTCAAAAATGCAATTAAAAAAGATATACGCCTTGCTTGAGCAGGTTGACTATAATATCAAAAGTGGTGCGATGCTTCAAGAAAATGCACTATATTATCTTATCCTTTCAATATTGTATGTTTAAATGAGAGTATTTTTATATTTTTTACATTTATAAGAATACAAAGGATATTTTTAAATTTGAAATTATTTGTTTTTTTGATTAAAATATGCTAGTCTTATATAGTAAGGAGATTTATGTACAAGCCTGTTGTTGCCGTTGTAGGAAGACCAAATGTCGGGAAAAGCACATTTTTTAATAAAATTTGTGGAAAAAGAATAAGTATTGTTGATGATACACCGGGGGTCACTAGAGATAGAATTTATGCCGATGCTGAATGGAGTGGGCATGCTTTTACATTGGTTGACACAGGTGGTCTTGATTCTCAAAGCCAAGATGTTTTTCAAAAAGATATAAAAAAACAGGCAGAAATTGCGATAAATGAAGCTGATGTTATTGTGTTTTTGGTGGATGGAAGAGTTGGCGTTACACCAAATGATGAAGAAGTGGCTTCCATATTACAAAAAAGCAAAACTCCTGTTGTTTTGGTGGTAAACAAACTTGACAATTTTGAAGTTGAAAGCACTTACGAATTTTATAGCTTGGGACTAGGACATCCATATCCAATGTCAGTTATGCAAAGCAAAGGTTTGGGCGATGTGCTTGACGCTATTGTTTCTAATTTTAAAGAGAGAGTGGATGAAAATCAAGATGACAATGTTGTGAAAGTTGCAATCGTTGGAAGACCAAATGTTGGGAAAAGCTCTCTTGTAAACAGACTGATTGGCAAAGATAGGGTTGTGGTTAGTGATGTTGAAGGCACAACAAGAGATTCAGTTTTAGTTCCTTTTAAATATAACAAAAAAGATTATGCGCTTGTTGATACTGCAGGCTTAAGGCGTCAGCGCTCAGTTGAAAAAGTATCCATTGAAGGATATTCTGTTTTGCGAACTATGAATGCAATTGATGAGGCTGATGTTTCAATAATTGTTTTTGATGGTTCTCAAACTTCACTTACAGAACAAGATGTAAGAATTGCTGGCTATGTACATGAGGCAGGTAAAGCAAGTGTAATTGTTGTAAATAAGTGGGATATAAAGACAAAGTCAAAAGAAGAATATTTAAAAATGCTTAATCAAGACCTGTCCTTTATGAGTTATTTCCAAGTGATATTTGTATCTGCTTTAACAGGCGCAAGCACTGGGCAGATTATGCAACTTGTTGAAAAAAGTTATGAAAATACCAGCAAGAGAATTACAACAGGTCTTCTTAATGACCTATTGCACGATGCAATTCTTAATTTTGAGCCACCAGCTCAAAGTGGCAGACGGGCAAAAATAAAATATATAACTCAAACATCAACTTGTCCTCCTACATTTGTTTTGTTTGTGAATGATGCAAAACTTATCAATTTTTCTTATAGAAGATATTTGGAAAACAGATTTAGGGAAAGAGTTGACTTTTCAGGAACACCGATAAAATTTATTATAAAAGGAAAGGGGGAACAAGAATGATTGATGCGTTTAATTTTATTTTAGTGGCTTTTGTTTCCTATTTTATTGGAACTATAAATTTTTCAAAGATAATAGCATGGTACTTCCGTCATAAAGATATAACAAAGGTTGGAAGTGGAAATCCAGGAACGATGAATATGCTTCGTTCATTTGGTTTTGGACTTGCTTTAGCGACATTTGTTGCAGAAGTCGTCAAGTCTGGTTTGACATGTTTGGTGTGCAAGCTTATTTTCCCAGAGTATGGACAAGTCATCTATTTCTTTGCAGGATTCTTTATACTTATGGGATATATGTTCCCAGTATGGACAAAGTTTAAGGGCGGCAAAGGTGTTGCTTGCTTCGGAGGAATTTTCTTATTCTCAAATTTATGGTATGTGGCTTTAGCTTGGTTTGTTGTATGCTTTATTTTGCTTATCTTTATTGACTATGGCTGTATAATTTCTTTTATCTACATTGGAGGGTTGGCAATTGGTTACACAATTTATGTTTGGCTTGCACCAGTGGCTGATGCGTGGATAATCACGGCTATAATTTGGTTCTTATTTGCTCTTATGATTTTCATGCACAGGGGAAACATTAAAAGGCTTATCAATCATACTGAAAACAAAATTGATTTCAAGGGTAAATTAAGAAAGGTCTTTTGTCATAAGAAGGGAGAACAAATTATAGAGGAAGAAAATGTTGAACAAAAGCCAGAACAGGAAATCATCATAGAACCAGGTGAAGAACAAACTGCAGAAGAAGAAAATGTTGTTGCAGAAGAAAACACGGCTGATGATAATAAAAATGCTGAAGACAATGATGAAAACAAATAAAAGAGATGAATAATCTCTTTTTTTTGTAGGTAAAATAATAGAAAAGTGTTTTTTATAAATATTTATTGTAAATTGAATTAAGTTAAATATAAGTATAAAAGGGTTAAGAATTAAAAATTTAAAAATTTGGGTTAAACATAAAAAATTAAAAGAATGTAATGTTTATAATTTTAGAATATTTCATGATTTTTGTTCATACATTATCTTGTCGCATAGGAGGCAAAAATTATGGAAAAATTCCAAATTTATGATGATATAAAATCACGGACAAATGGCGACATCTATATTGGGGTGGTTGGGCCTGTCCGTGTTGGGAAATCAACATTTATAACAAGTTTTATGCAAAAACTTGTCGTTCCTAATATCACTGAAAAAAATTCAAAAGAACGCACTATTGATGAATTGCCGCAATCTGCTGATGGAAAAACCATCATGACCACTCAACCGCACTTTGTGCCTAATGAAGCAGTCAAAATCAAAGTTGCAAATACTGAGATGAAAGTGCGCATGATTGACTGCGTTGGCTATCTTGTAAGCGGAGTTATGGGGCATATTGAAGATGATAAGCCAAGACTTGTGAAAACGCCATGGTCTAGCGAAGATTTGCCATTTGAAGAGGCTGCAGAACTTGGCACAACAAAGGTTATAAAAGAGCATTCAACCATTGGAATTTGTGTCACAACAGATGGCTCGATTACAGGGATTGCGAGAAGCAACTATGTTGAGGCTGAAGAGAGAGTTGTAAATGAACTTAAAGAATGCGAAAAACCATTTGTAATTGTTTTAAACTGCAAAACACCAAATAGTGCTGATTCGAAAAAACTTACAAGTCAACTTAATGCAAAATATGAAGTGCCAGTCATTGCACTGAACGCACAAGAGCTTAAAGATGAAGATGTAGACAAGGTTTTTGAAAACATTTTGATGGAGTTCCCAGTAAAATCTATCCAAGTGCAAATGCCACAATGGCTCAGAGCTTTGGATTTTAGCAGTGAAATCATCACAGAAATTGCAAGTGAAATGAAAAAACTTGGCACGGGGATGAACAAACTTAGCGAAGCAGAAAAAAGCCAAGTTGCGTTTGCGGAAAGCAATTGTTTTGACCCGATTACAGTTTCTACAATAGATGCAGGCAATGGAGTTGTCAAATTCAATGTTATTCCAAAAGAGGGACTTTTCTATCAAGTTCTTTCAAATGAATGTGGCTTTGAAATTAAAGACGATTTCGAGCTTGTAAGTTATATAAAAGAACTTGCCGTTGCAAAGGTCGAATATGACAAGATAAAAGACGCTTTGGAAGAGGTGAAACAAACAGGGTATGGAATTGTTGAGCCAAAACGAGAAGACCTTGAGCTTGGCGAACCTGAGATTATAAAGCAAGGCAACCGTTTTGGAGTGAAAATTAAAGCATCAGCTCCAAGCTTGCATATAATGAGAGTTGATGTTGAAACAGAAGTGACACCACTTGTTGGCACAGAGGATCAAAGCCAAGATTTGGCTAAAAATTTAGTAGACCAATTTGAAAATGACCCTCAAGCAATTTGGGATACAAACATTTTAGGAAAGAGTTTGTTTACACTCGTTGGAGATAATATCAATTCAAAGATTGTTACAATGCCAGTTGAAGCACAAAAGAAGATGCGAAAGACACTTTCACGAATTGTAAATGAAGGCAAGGGCGGAGTGCTTTGCATACTCTTATAAAACTGACATATTCAAAATTATAAAAAAAGAGGCTTTTTTGCTTCTTTTTTTTGTATTTTATTGTCAATTTTAAATTAAAAAATAAAATTATTAAAAAAATAATAAAAACAAAATAAAATTAAAAATATTTTTTATTTAATTATTATTCAAAAATATTTTTAACGGACAAAATAACAAATAAAAATAATTGATTAATTTATTTTAAAAGATTTACAAATGCGACCCAATATTGTTATAATATAGTCATGAATTACGACATAGGATCATTGAATGAAGAACAACTTGAACCCCTTAAACAGATTGAGGGGGCAGTTTTGGTTACGGCAGGTGCGGGGTCTGGCAAAACAAGACTTCTTACACATAGAGTGGCATATCTTATAAAAGAGTGCCATGTTTCACCATACAATATTTTAGCAATAACCTTCACAAACAAAGCGGCAGGCGAGATGAAGGAGCGTATTGGACAGATGGTTGATGGGGCAGAAAAGGTTTGGATTTCGACTTTTCACTCAATGTGTGCAAAGATTTTAAGACGAGATATTGATGCTCTTTATCCATTCACAAAAGATTTTTCAATTTACAGCGAAAGCGACAGTGAGAAGGCGGTGAAAGAGGTGTTGTCAGAACGAGGTATTGCCGATGACAAAATCAAGAAGTCAGTCATGAAACACATTTCAAATTGTAAGAATGGCAGTCAAACATTGGATGATTATTTGCTTACACATGAAGATGAATTTGGAATGGATAAAATAGGGGAACTTATAAAAGCATATCAAAACAAGCTTAAAAAGAACAATGCTTTGGACTTTGATGACTTGTTGTGCAAGACAGTGGAACTATTTAAGAGCTATCCACAGATTTTGAATTATTATGCTGACAGATTTGAATATATTTTGGTTGATGAGTTTCAAGATACAAACACCATACAATACAATCTTGTAAAGATGCTTTCCTCCATTCATGGCAATTTGTTCGTTGTTGGGGATGAAGATCAATGTATTTATTCTTGGAGAGGGGCAAACTTTCAAAATATATTCAACTTGAAAAAAGATTTCCCAGATGTCAAGGTCTATAAACTTGAAAGAAACTATCGTTCTACAAATGAAATCATTTCCGTTGCAAACAATGTGATAAAAAACAATAGTGCGCGCTTAAACAAAAATATGTGGACTGATAAAAAAGGTGGAGAGAAGCCTAGCTTATTCAACGCGTATGACGAAAAAGATGAAGCATTTTATGTGGCAAAAACAATACAAAAGCTGGCGAATGAAGGCTATGAATATAAAGATTTTGCTGTTCTTATGCGGATGAACGCATTATCCAGAAGCATAGAAGAGGCTTTCCTGTCATACAATATTCCGCATAGGATTTTTGGTGGTTTCAAGTTTTATGAAAGAGTTGAAATCAAGAATGTGATAGGGTATCTAAGACTTTTCACAAACCCAAAAGATGACATATCTTTTGCAAGGATAATCAATTTTCCAAAGCGTGGTATTGGCGATGGAACGCTTGCCAAACTTGCAGAAATTGATTTTGAAAAATCGCTTTTAGAAAATGTTCTATCAAAAGAACTATTGCAAAATTCATCTTTATATAAAAAATTTCAAACATTTATTGAGAGCTACAACAAAGTTGTTGACAAACCAAGAATGCCTTTGTCAGGTTTTGTTGAAAGTGTGATAAATGCTTTCAATATAAGAGGTGCATATAATCCGAAAGACGAAGAAGATTTGAATAGACTTATGAATATAGAACAATTTGTGTCTTCTGTAAAAGAATTTGAAGCACTCAATCCAGAGGCGACCTTAAATGAATTTCTTGAAACAATCACATTAAGTGCAGATACTGATGAAATTGGACAGGGTGGAGCTGTCACCATAGCAACAGTCCATGCGGTGAAGGGGCTTGAGTTTAAAGTTGTTTTTGTCATTGGTCTTGAGGAGGGAATATTCCCAATATCAAGAGCTCTTTACAGCACAAACGAGCTTGAAGAAGAACGAAGGCTTATGTATGTAGCTCTTACTAGGGCAGAAGAGAGATTATATTTGTCCCATGCGTCAAAACGCTATCTTTATAGAGATAGTCAATATCAAACTCCAAGCAGGTTTTGCAGAGAGCTTGGACTTTTATCACTTGAAGAACCTTCTGTCAATAAATCTTGGCAACAGGATAGAAGCTATGGTGGCGGTTATAGCTATAATGGTGGCAATGGTTATAAAAGTGGATATAAAACATATTATAGTGAGAGTGGAACTGAAAAATATAATGACTATGGTGCAAGTTATAATGATGTAGACAAATTCAATAAGACTGAAAAGACTTTTGACCATACAAAATTCTTTAGAGAAGAGAGGAAAAAAGAACAAGCCAAGAAGGACGAAGCAAGGATTGATGTTTCAAAATATAAAGTTGGCCAATCGGTAGAGCATCCAAGATATGGAATAGGTCAGATTGTCGATATTTCAACAGATGGGCTTGTTGGAGATATTGTATTTGAAGATTTTGGAAAGAAAAGCTTGATGCTTGACCTTGCACCTCTTACAATTTTGGATTAGTTGTCTTTCGATTTGAAGTATGCTTGCATAATGATAACTGACGAATTGAAGAATAAAGTTAAAAAAGATTGCAAGAAAACAAAAAAAATAAATATTAATAAAAATTATTAAAAATAAATATTATAAAAAAATAAAACAAAAAATAAAAAAATAATTAATAAAAATAATAAAATAAATAAAAATAATGATTTTTTATCAAAAAATATGTATTTTTTTGTATTTTTTAATTAATTTATTTTAAATTATATTTTTAAAGGTGAATTATGAATAAGATAGAAAAGATGAAAGAACTTATAAAAGAGATTGAAAAGCATAATTACAACTATTATGTTTTGGACAATCCTACTATTTCTGATGTAGAGTATGACAAGTTGTATTACGCACTTGTTGACCTTGAGAAAGAAACAGGGGTTATTTTGCCATATTCACCAACACAAAGAGTAGGTGATGCTGTTTTAGAGGGCTTTGAAAAACATAGACATGAGGTGAATTTATATTCATTGAACAAAGTTCGTGATTTTGAGGACCTTGAAAAATGGGTCAATGATATGGAAAAGGAAACAGGCGGAACAGATTTTGCTGTTGAATATAAATTTGATGGGCTTAATCTTGTTTTGGAATATAATGATGGTGTTTTCGTCCGTGCAACCACACGAGGCAATGGAAGCATTGGCGAAGATGTTACTATGCAGGTCAAAACAATAAAATCTGTCCCTTTGCGTATAGGTTTTCAAAAAAGATTGATTGTGCAGGGCGAAGGGATGATGACAAATAAGAGTTTCGCCGAGTACAATAAAACTGCTACAGAAAAGTTGAAAAATCCAAGAAATGGTGTTGCGGGGGCTATAAGAAATCTTGATATAAGAGAAACAGCCAAAAGAAACCTTGATTTTTTCTGCTATTCAATTCTTTTGTGTGAAGATAAAGAGTTCTCTACTCAACAGCAAATGCATGAATTTTTAAAAGAAAACGGCTTTCAAACAGGTGATTATTTCAAAATATGCAAAAATGTGCAAGAGATCATTCATTGCATAAATGAAATTGATGTTGTAAAAAGCAAACTTGATGTGATGATTGATGGTATGGTTATAAAAATAAATAGTGTAAAACCTCGTGAGAAGATAGGCTTTACTGCAAAATTCCCTAAGTGGGCAATGGCTTACAAGTTTGAAGCGCAAGAGGCGACAACAATATTGAAATCTGTCACATGGCAAGTTGGAAGAAGTGGAAGGGTGACGCCTATTGCAGAACTTGAGCCTGTTGAGCTTGCTGGTGCAACAATAAAGAGGGCGACATTAAACAATATAGAAGACATCAAACGAAAAGATGTCTATGAAAATTCAAGGGTCTTTGTCAGAAGAAGCAATGAAGTCATCCCAGAAATTATGGGACTTGCAGAAAAACTTGAGTCTTCAAAAGAAATTGAAGTGCCTTCAAACTGCCCAAGCTGTGGGACGACACTCTTGCAAAAAGGACCACTTCTTTATTGTCCAAATCATCTTGGATGTAAAGAACAGGTTGTTGATAGACTCAGCCATTTTTGCAGTCGTGAAGCCTTTAATATTGAAGGGTTATCAGAAAAAACAGCGGTGGCATTATATGATAATTTGGGAGTGAGAAAACTTAGCGACATTTTCAAACTTAAAGAAGAAGATTTGTTAAAACTTGAAAAATTTAAGGAGAAAAAGGCAAAAAACATTATAAACTCAATAGAAAACAGCAAAAAAGTTGATTTATATAGGTTTTTGTTTGCGCTTGGCATCTCAGAGGTTGGAGTAAAAACAGCTAAAGATTTAGCTAAGAACTTTGAGAGTCTTGACAATATCATGAGCGCAACAAAAGAGGATATTTTAAAGGTTGAGGATATAGGAGATGTTATTGCCGAAAATATCTTTAATTTCTTTAGAGATGGAGATAATATAAGTGAAATTGAAAATCTCTTTAAATGCGGCGTTGAAATAAAAACAATTGACAAACAAGAGAAAAATGAAAATATTGCTGGGAAAACTTTTGTTTTGACGGGAACGCTATCAAGACCAAGACATGAGATTGAGGAGCTTATTGAAAAATATGGTGGAAAGACCAGCAGTTCAGTATCAAAAAACACCGATTATGTTTTGGCTGGAGAAAATGCTGGAAGCAAACTTGACAAGGCGAAAGAGATTTCAGTTAAAATAATAGATGAAAAGACTTTTAATGAAATGCTTAATGTGTAATTTTGCGAATAAAAAACGTGCACCTTATCCTATTATTTTTGAAACTAACAAAAAAGGAACTTAACTATTTCTGTAAAGTTCCTTTTTAAATTTATTTTGCTAGTTTCAAAGTTTATTAACATTTATGGAGCTAAAATATAGTGTAAATAAAAATATATAAAATTGTATTATAAAAGAGGCTGTCTAAAATATATTGCTTACATTAAACAGCCTTTTTTATTTCATGGCTAAAAGCTGGTTAAATTTGATGGTGTTGAATTTTATTTTATAAATATTATTGTTTTAAAATACTTGACAAGCATGAGAAAAATAAGTATAATACCTCTTGTATGCTTCGTTGTCGGAGGCAATGCTTTTGATTGTGCGTTAGGTTATCCTTTCAGCATGCGTCAGATTTAAGTTTGGCGGAAAGCATAAACAAACAGCAGGTGGGTTCATTTCAATACTTATTAAGAATTTCACCGATTCACTTATTGAGATAAGTGAAGTTGCATAAATAGTATGCAATCGTGTTGTTCATGTTTTACAAAGAAAAGCATTTTTCATGCACGACAACAAGATGTCGTGCATTTTTTTTTACGACAAAAAATAATCTCTCAAATATAAATATAAAAAGCGAAGAGGTTGATGATTATTGGCTTAAAAATTGTCAATAATTGAAACTATAGAACTTTAAAATATTTATAAATTGAGTTAAAAGGGGAAAACTATGCCTACAATAAACCAACTTGTTAGAAAAGGTCGTGAAACTTTTGATAAAAAATCAAAAGCACCTTTACTTGAAGAATGCCCACAAAAAAGAGGAGTATGTCTTTCAGTAAGAACAGCTACACCTAAGAAGCCTAACTCAGCTCTTCGTAAAATTGCCAGAGTTAAACTTTCAAACGGGACTGAAGGAACTTGCTATATTCCTGGAATTGGACACAACCTTCAAGAGCACAGCGTTGTTCTAGTTAGAGGCGGAAGAGTTAAGGACTTGCCTGGTGTAAGATATCATATTATTCGTGGTACTCTTGATACAGCTGGGGTTCAAAACAGAAAACAAAGCCGTTCTAAGTATGGTGCAAAGCGTCCAAAGAAAACAAAGTAATTTAGACTTTGCTTATAAAAAATTGTAATAATATATGGTTTTTATGCTAAATTTTAATAAAAAACTTAAAAATTTCATTAAAAATCATAAAATAAAGAGAAATAATTTCTTTTTCAAAACAATTTTTTAAAATTAAATTAACAAATAAAATCAATTTATAAATAAAATGAATGACTATCAAATTTTATTTTTAGATTAAGTTTTGTTGATAGTTAAATTGACAAAAGGAGAATAATAAAATGCCAAGAAGAAATAGTGCTGTCAAAAAAGAAGTTCTTCCTGATCCAATTTATAAAAGCAAAGTTGTTACTAAGCTTGTAAATCAAGTTATGGAATCTGGTAAAAAAGGACTCGCACAAAGAATAGTATATAGTGCTTTTGACATTGTAAAAGAAAAATCAGGTCAAGATCCTATTGAAGTTTTCACTCAAGCACTTGAAAATGTTAAACCTGTTCTTGAAACAAAATCAAGAAGAGTTGGTGGAGCTACTTATCAAGTACCTATGGAAATCAGACCTGAAAGAAGACAAACTCTTGCAATTCGCTGGATGGTAGCATTTGCTAGAAAGAGAAGCGGAGAAAGAGGAATGGATGCAAAACTTGCTGGTGAAATTTTAGATGCTTACAATTCAACTGGTGCATCAATCAAAAGAAGAGATGAAATGCACAGAATGGCTGAAGCTAATAAAGCATTTGCTCACTTCAAGTGGTAAGAAAATGGTTTTTTTTGATTTTATCTTAAACACTGTTGAAATTTAAAACACACAAAATTTTGCTGAAAATTTAAATAAAATCAAGGGAAATTATTAATAATGATTAAAATATTTCAATCTATAAAGAGATTATAAATTAAATAGGAGAAAAAATATGGCTAATAATCTTGAATTAACAAGAAATGTTGGTATTATGGCTCACATTGATGCTGGTAAAACAACAACAACTGAGAGAATCCTTTTCTATACTGGGAAATCTCACAAGATTGGTGAAGTTCATGATGGTGAAGCTACAATGGACTGGATGGCTCAAGAACAAGAAAGAGGTATAACAATTACTTCTGCTTGTACTACTTGCAGTTGGAAAGGACACAAAATCAATATTATTGATACCCCAGGGCACGTTGACTTTACTATTGAAGTTGAGCGTTCACTCAAAGTTCTTGATGGTGCTGTGCTTGTTTTGTCTGCTCGTGACAAAGTTCAACCTCAAACAGAAACTGTTTGGCGTCAAGCTACAAAATATAAAGTACCAACTATAATATATGTAAACAAGATGGATAGAGATGCTGCTGATTTCTTCGGTTGTGTTGAATCTATCAGACGCAGATTAAAAACAAATCCTCTTCCTATTCAAATGCCAATAGGTGAGGCTGAAACATTCTCAGGTATTATTGATTTGCTTACAATGAAAGCAGAAATATATAAAGACGACATGGGAAAAGAAATTGAAATCACAGAAATTCCTGCAGAATATAAAGAAAAAGCAGAAGCTCTTCACAACGAACTAATCGAAAAAGTTGTTGAAACTGATGATGCTTTACTTGAAAGATATTTTGAAGGAGAAGAAATTTCAATTGACGAACTTAAAAAGGCTATAAGAAAAGCTACAATTGCAAAGACTTTGGTTCCTGTTCTTTGTGGCTCATCTTATAAAAACAAGGGTGTTCAAATGCTTCTTGATGCTATGGTTGAATATTTGCCAAGCCCTCTTGACATAGACCATATCACAGGGATTAACCCTGACACTGGAGAAACTGAAACAAGAGCTCCAGACGAAAATGCTCCACTTGCAGGTCTTGCATTCAAAATTATGACTGACCCTTATGTTGGAGGTCTTACATTCTTCCGTGTATACAGCGGAAAACTTACAGCTGGATCTTATGTTTACAACTCAAACACAGGAAAAACTGAGAGAGTTGGTCGTTTGATTCGTATGCACGCAAACACTCGTCAAGAAATAACAGAAGTTAGTGCAGGTGATATTGCAGCTATCGTAGGTCTTAAAGATACAATCACAGGACATACTCTTTGCGATGAAAAACACCCAATTCAACTTGAAAGTATGGAATTCCCAGAACCTGTTATTCAACTTGCTATCGAACCAAAAACAAAAGATATGCAAGAAAAAATGGCTCTTGCTCTTGCAAAACTTTCAAGAGAAGACCCTTCATTCAGAGTTTCAACAAACCAAGAAACTGGACAAACTCTTATCGCTGGTATGGGCGAACTTCACCTTGAAATCATTGTAGACAGACTTCTTCGTGAATTCAAAGTTGAAGCTACTGTTGGTAAACCACAAGTTTCTTATCGTGAAGCTATTAAGAAAGCTGTTAAAGCTGAAGGTAAATTCATTCGTCAAAGCGGTGGTAAAGGTCAATACGGTCACTGTATCATTGAAATGGAACCATTACCAGCTGGCTCAGGCTATGAATTTGTTGATAAAACTGTTGGTGGATCAGTTCCAAAAGAATATATCCCTGCAGTTAATGCTGGTATCCAAGAAGCCCGCATGAATGGTGTGCTTGCTGGATATGAAACAGTTGACTTCAGAGTTACTTTGGTTGATGGATCATATCACGAAGTTGACTCTTCTGAAATGGCATTTAAGATTGCTGGATCTATGGCTTTCCAAGATGGTGCAAAGAAAGCTGACCCTGTTATCTTAGAGCCTATCATGAAAGTTTCTGTGGAAGTTCCAGATGAATATCTTGGCACTGTTATGGGCAACTTGACATCACGCCGTGGTATGCTTACTGGAAATGAATCTTCTGCAGGAATCCAAATCGTAAATGCAGAAGTTCCACTTGCAGAAATGTTTGGTTATGCAACAGACCTTCGTTCTCAAACTCAAGGTAGAGGAAATTATGTAATGGAGCCACTCCGTTATCAAGAAGTTCCAAAATCAGTTGCAGCTCAAATCATTGGTGAAAGAGCAAAGCAATAAAACAAACTATAAATCAACAATTTTCTTAAGTAAATAGGCTAGTGATAAGCTGGCCTATGAAAAGAAAATTAAAAATATTTGAAAAACATTTTGTTTTTATAATAAAGTATGTTAAAATACTAAAGTAAAGTAAAAAAATTAAAAGACAAAAAAGGAGAATATAAATATGGCAGAAGCATATGTTAGATCAAAGCCACACGTAAATGTTGGTACTATTGGTCACGTAGACCATGGTAAGACAACTCTTACAGCCGCAATCACTATGATTTACGGTACTCAAAAAATGAGATATGATGAAATCGATAAAGCTCCAGAAGAAAGAGCTAGAGGTATTACAATTAATACCGCACACGTTGAATACGAAACAGCAAAAAGACACTACGCACACGTAGACTGCCCAGGACACGCTGACTATGTTAAAAACATGATTACTGGTGCTGCTCAAATGGACGGTGCTATTCTTGTTGTTGCTGCAACAGATGGTCCAATGCCTCAAACTAGAGAGCACATCCTTCTTGCAAGACAAGTTGGTGTTCCATACATCGTTGTATTCATGAACAAAACTGATCAAGTTGACGATCCTGAACTTCTTGAACTTGTTGAAATGGAAATCCGTGACCTTCTTACAGAATATGGATTCCCTGGGGACAAGACTCCTATCATCAAAGGTTCAGCTCTTAAAGCTCTTGAAGCTGCTCAAGCTGGAGATGTTAATAATCCTGCTTGTGATTGCATTAGAGAACTTATGGATGCTCTTGATAGCTATATCCCAGAGCCAGAAAGAGATACAGATAAGCCATTCTTAATGCCTGTAGAAGATGTATTCACAATCACTGGTCGTGGTACTGTTGCTACTGGTAGAGTAGAGCGTGGATCTGTTAAAATTGGTGATACAGTTGAAATCGTAGGACTTGGTGCATCTAAACAAACAGTTGTTACTGGTGTTGAAATGTTCCACAAAGCCCTTGATGCAGCTATCGCTGGTGATAATGCCGGACTTCTTCTTCGTGGTGTTACAAGAAGTGATATTGAAAGAGGACAAGTTCTTTGCAAACCAGGTTCAATTCACCCTCATACTAAGTTCACAGCTCAAGTATATGTTCTTAAGAAAGAAGAGGGTGGTCGTCACACACCATTCTTCAATGGTTACAGACCTCAATTCTTCTTCAGAACAACTGATGTTACTGGCGTAATTGAACTTGAAAAAGGTGTTGAAATGGTTATGCCTGGCGACCATGTTAATATGACAATCACTCTTATTAACCCAATCGCAGTTGAACAAGGACTTCGTTTCGCTATTCGTGAAGGCGGAAGAACAGTTGGTTCAGGTGTTGTATCTTCAATTATTGAATAATTTGAAAGATAATTCACAAAAATATAAATTGATATTAAGCAAATTAAAGCATATACGATCGTATATGCTTTTTTTGTTGAAAATCTCTATATTAGCTTAATTTATATTCCTGATTTATTGCTAGATATTTTAATTATTAATATATAATAAAATAAAAAATATTAAATTTGATTTGATGTCATATGTACTATATTAAAAAATCATTTTTTAGCTTGATGTTGATTTACATTTTTAATATATTTTTGTCATCACTTTGATATTTAAAACGACAAATTACATCATTTTTCAATATTTTTTCGACAAATAAAAAATAACTATTGACAAATGCTTGGAATGGGGTATAATAGAGTTTATAAGGAGAATTTGTTATGTCAGAAAAAACAAAGAAAATTATTTTTACTTCGATAGCTTTAGGCTTGGGAGTATTTCTATTTGTAATGTATTCATTTGCATTTTTTGAAGGATTATCTCTATACGATTTGTTAAGCATTGGAGTTATACCATTTGAGCCTCAATATACAATAACTGCTATTTATTTTATGCTTACTTTAATGGGATTGTTAATGATCATTTTATTACCTATTTTAATTGTAATAAATGTTTTGTCTTTACTTTGCGATCTTGAAGTATTAAAGATAAAAAATATGAACAAGATAATAAAATTAACCAATATTATTACTATAAGTATTTTCTTCATTTTTACCTTTCTTCATTTAATATTTGCTATTATAGGTGGTATTTTGGAAGATGCTGAAATTAATTATTTAGTACTAGTATTCCAATTATTGTTCTCCCTCGCATTTTTGATTTTTGCAGTGCTTGCTTCTAAGAAAGATTCTCAATTCATTTCAGCTGGCACAAAAAAAATAATTTATGATGCTTTCGTAATAGGTATAAGTGTTGTATTATTGGTATTTATGTCAGTAGCCTATATAGATGGCTTGAGTCCTTATGATTTCATGTCATATATTAATATAGCATTTGACCCTGAAGACCCTAACACAATTTTCTTCAAGGTGATTGGAATACTTGTTGTTATTGCAACTGTATTCTTACCTCTTGTTCTCGTATGTGGAATATTAATGTTGCTTTGCGATGTCAATGTGATTAAAAGTAAAAAATTGACAAGAACTTTTAAAGTGTTAGCTACGGTATTTGCATCTATTTACTTCTCAATTTCATTCTTAAGTTATGGTTTATTACTTGGAGTTTCAATGATGAATAGCGAAGGATTTGGTAACTTTGCATTATTCTTATCATCAATTTTGCTTAATGTTGCTTTAGTTACATTTATAGCTAAGTCAAAGAAAATAGATGTTATTGCAAAAAGAAGTGTAAATAATGAAGAAAACAATGTGAATAATTTAACTGAGAATAATGAAACAGAAACTAAAGAGTTAAGTGAAAGTGATTCTTCTTCAAACGAAGGTGAGGCTGAAATAAAAGCCTAAGAAAAATAAGAATTTATTTGAGGTATTTAGAAATATAAAAAACTTCTGTAATTTACAGAAGTTTTTTTGTTTTATGTTGTTTTTTAATTTATGTTAATGTTAAAAAATTGAAACCATTTTGTAAACTTGGCTAGTGTTTTAATCAAATTATGATTATTTTATTAATTGAGTTATGAGAAGGCTGTTTTTTACTTTATTTTTTAGCCAATAATATTGTTTCGTTTCGGACTTATTTTTTAGTGTTCTCTGACGACTTGTATTTTTATTTGAATTGAAGGTTGAATTTATAAGGCTTATAAGACATTTTTAGACTTTTCAAGTGCTATAAGATAGCTAAAATTAATGATTTAATTTTATTTTTTATATTATTTATGTTATAATTAATTTGTTTAAAAGATTTTTTGATTTTATTTTTATTATAACAATGTTTTTAAAATAGTATTTTATATCATAAAAGGAAAGAATTTATGGGATTAATGGGTGGAATTTTCAAAGCTTTGGGTTTTGAAAGCGAAAATAAAACAAAGAAAAACAAAGTAAAAACAAAGGCTACATTTAGCTTAAAAAACAAAAAAAGTAGTAGAGCTGAGGACATAGATGGAGTGCCTATTTATTATCCAGAAACATTTGAGCAAACAAAAGAGTTTGTTAATTTTGTTAAATCAAAAAAAGCTATCATTATTTCCATAGAATCTTGTGAAAAAGAAATAGGAGTAAGAATAATAGATTTTTTAAAAGGCTTTTGCTATGGTGCAAATGCGAGATTTATTGTGTTAAACGACGACAAGTTATATTTGATTTTGCCGGAGGGAATGGAAATTGAAGAATAATAAAAAGTTGATTATTTCATTAAGTCTTGCAACGGGAATATTTGTAGTTATTTTGATATTTGATTTACTTAGCAAGCATTTTATTGAAAAAGCATTGCCTAATGTTGGTGATAGCATGGATTTCTTGCCAGGTTTTATCAATTTTGTTTATATTCAAAACACAGGGGCTGCATGGGGAATGCTTGCTGGAAGACCTGTTTTTCTTATAATTATGAGTTTGTTGATTTTGGCTTTATATTTGTGGTTTTATGCTGTAAGATTGAAAAAAACAAAAAGCTCACCATCCACAACACTGTCAATAAGCGTAGGGTTTATAGTTGGGGGATGTTTGGGTAATTTAATAGATAGAATTGCTTTTGGTTATGTTCGAGATTTTTTAAATTTTGAATTTATGGATTTCCCTGTTTTCAATGTTGCTGACATCTCTTTGACTGTTGGTATAATTTTAATGGTGATATATTTTATTTTCATCTATTCAAAAGAAGAGAAAAGACTGCAGCCTATTGGTGTCAATATAGAGAAATATAAAGATGATAATAAAATTAAAACTAATGCTATTCAAATTGAAGATGAAAAGAAGAATGATAATGTTGACAAAAAATTAGAAAATAATGTGTCAAATGAAGATAATTTACAAATAAATGATGAAAAAACTGATGATTTTTTTGAAAAAACTGACTTAAAAGATAACATTACAGAGCAAGATAAAAAAACAGACATTCAAAAGCCACACTTGAATAATACTTCTAGCGATGATGGAGAAGATAAAAATGAGGGGTAGCTTTGTTGTAAATGAAGATGAAAAAATGCAAAGACTTGATGTTGTGTTTAATAAACATTATGAAAACATGACGCGATCGCATATAAAATTGCTTATAGATAATGATGAGATATTATTAAACAACAAAAGTGTAAAGGCTGGAGAAAAAGTCAGAGCGGGGGATGTTGTTTCATTTGATTTTGAAGAAGAAAAGCCACTTGAGGTTGAACCAGAAGATATTGATTTTGATATAGTTTATCAAGATAGCGATTTGCTCGTTGTAAACAAGCCTCAGGGGTTAGTTGTCCACCCTTGTGCTTCAACAAAAGATAAGACATTGGTTAATGGGCTTCTTTACAGAATAAAAGATTTAAGTGGAATCAATGGTGTTTTGCGCCCTGGAATTGTGCATAGACTTGATAAAAATACTTCTGGGCTTATGCTCGTTGCTAAAAATGATTTTGCACATGTGAGTCTTGCAAAACAAATAAAAGACAAGACTTGTCAAAGGAAATATTTAGCCCTCTGTGAAGGTCTTTTCAAGGACAGTGAAGGAAGAATTGAAACTTATATTGAAAGAAGTAAAACAGACAGAAAAAAGATGACAGTTTCAGATAAAGGAAAGCTTGCCATAACAAACTATAGGGTTGTAAAAGAATTTAGAGATAAAAGTTTGGTTGAGTTTTCACTGCAAACGGGGAGAACTCATCAAATAAGGGTTCATTGCAAAATGATAAATCATCCTATAGTTGGTGATGATGTTTATGGAAAAGCTGTTGATGGTTTGAATGGGCAACTTTTACATTCATATTTTATAAAATTCGTTCATCCTAGGACAAATAAAGAAATGAGCTTTGAAATTGGACTTCCTGATTATTTTTCAAAATATTTAGAAAAATTAAAATAAATTAAACTTACACAAAATTATCAAGGAAAAATCAATATAAGATAACATAAACTCGCGTAAATTATAGAAAAATAATAAAAAAACATAAAATAAGTGTTTTTTATTATAATTTTCATACCTGAAATAAAAAACTATTAAAACCAAAACAGCTAAGTAGAAAATCAAATTGAGATAAAAATAAAGATGAAATAAAAAATAGAATTGGATTTCCAATTCTATTTTTATGTATATGTTATTTTTAAATTTAATCTGCACTTGTGAATATTTACGCATCTGGCATTTGAAATTCTGTGATACCAACATGTCTTTTCTTTCTTTCAAGCTCAATCAAGTTTGAAATGACATCTCTTACTTTATAAGGATTTTTTATATGACGCATGTGAAATATTGGCGCATGGGCATCATTGCTCGCAATTTCTATAGTTCCTGTTCTAAATATTTTATCAGTGAGTGATACAAAAAGGGTAACATCATAGCATCTATAAACATTGATGTCGTCTATAATAGCGCTTAAAAAGCCTTTATGTCTAAAGAATTTTACCCATTCGCCTTCCTTTTTAACAATGTAATATCTATAAAAAGATATTGGAAGCCCAAAGTGTCTTTTTCTATCGTGCCAAATTACTTCACAGTCTTTATCAAATTTCATAATCCCTCTCCTTATATTAAACTTTTAAGGACATGAGGTGGCAAGAAAACTTCAATTTTATTGAAATTCTGTGATACCAACATGTCTTTTCTTTCTTTCTATTTCAATTAAACTTGAAATCAAATCTCTTACTTTATAAGGGTTTGCAATGTGTCTTAAGTGGAAAGTAGGTGAACTTTCATCATTTGCAGACACCTCAAGAGTTCCTGTTCTAAATATTTTATCACTTAAAGATTGAAATAAAGTAACATCAAAGCATCTATAGATATTCACTTCATCAATTGTAGAACTAAGGAAGCCCTTGTGTCTAAAGCTTTTAACCCATTCGCCTTCTTTCTTAACAATGTAGTATCTTGTGAATGATATAGGCAAGCCAAAGTGCCTTTTTCTATCATGCCAAATAACTTCACAATCTTTATCAAATTTCATAATTCCTCCAATAAGTATACTTACATATATTGTAAATGATATTTAGCAAAAAGTAAAGAGTTTTTTTATTTTAATTATGAAAATCTATAAAAACTTTAAATAAAAAACTGAGATTAAGGTTGATTCAAAGTATAAAATTTGTATATAAAGGGTTTTCAAGTTTTAAGCGACTTAAAAAATAAAAACGGGGAGATTTCCCCATTTCTATTAAGAGTTATGTTTATTAAATTTTAATCAATTTGATTTGTTTATTTTGGCAATCTAAACCAAATTTAACCAATAAGACAACTGTTTAGCCTTTTAATTTAATATTATTTGCAAGAGTTATTGCCGCAGCAACCACACAATAACAAAAGGATTATAAGTGTGCAGCAATCCATACCACAGCCATTGTTACCATTTCCGCAAAGGCATTGTAAAAGTATTATCCATATAATGAGTGAGCAACAATCACAGCCACAGCCACAGCCGTTATTGAAGCCTCCACCACAAGAGTTATTAAAGAAATTCATTTGTTCCTCCTAAAATTTTCATATGTACTTGAAAGATTTTCCTTTCACATTATCATATTACTAATCTTGCAATAAAAATGTGATAAAAATTTAAAAATACTTTAAATTATTGGTTTAAAAAGAGTTTAAAAAGGACATTTGTATTTATCTTTATTTAAAGAATGAATTACAAATAACAAACAAAAATAAAAGCACCCAAAATTGAAAAATACTTGTATTTTTCTGTAATGATAGGGTTTATTTTTGTTTTTATTTTTTCGACAAAACAAGTGCTTTTTTGACAGCATATAATTTTGTTCTTCTCACAAAATATTTTTGTTTATATAGCCTATTTTTGTTGACTTAAAATTAAAAATAGTTTAAAATAGGTTGTTACTAAATTTATATCGTAATTTGAGAGGTTATACTATGATTAAATCTAAATCTAATAAATCAAAAACTAAAGGATTATTCAAAGGAGTTGCATTAGGATTCGCATTTGTTTTATGCGGAGCATTTTTCCCTGTTACTGCTATTCAAGCTTTGGCAGATGATTGGAAAGGTAGTGAAGCAACCACAAATACTCATAGAATTCAAGTTGACGGAAAACTTGAAAGCAATGAAAACTCAGCCACTGTGATAAAGGGTGACACATATACAATTCCTGTAGGGGAATATTATTCAGGAGCTACTAAGCACACAATCGGCTCTACTGTAAGCGGAAATATAACAACTTCAAAGGTTGAAGTTTTATATAAGGCAACTGGCGATTTAATAACATCTATTTCAGGTGTTGAAGAAGGTTCTGTCGCTGGTAATGTGTTTACTGCTTCAAGACTTGGAACTTATGTTATCAGATATACAGTAGTTGATAGCGATGTTGAATATTCTTATGACTTCGAAGTAGAAAGCCAAGCTAGTGAAGCTACATTTGAATTCAAAGCAAATGATAAGAATATTATCCCTACAGTTTATGATACAAAGCTTGCTTCTAAAATGGAAAACAAAAACATTGTTCTTCCTCTTCCAACAGTAAATGATGAAGAAGGCGAAGCTATTTTGACTTCTGCAGATAAAGAGTATTATGTTCTTGACAGAAATGGCGCTGGTGTTCCAACAGATAAAGGATGCTTTGTTTATGTAAGCTTATCAAGCGGTGATGACACTATCCAAATAAAGACTGACGGAGAAACAGGTGACTTCTATATTGATGGAAATGAAATTTTAGAAAAGGCAGAAAGCCTTGATGGTACAGAGTTTAAAATAACTTACTCATTCTATCAAATAAGAGAAAACGACAATAAGTCATTCATCACTTCAACAAGCAGAACGTTCACAGTTAGAGATGGCTATTATTATAAGACTAGTGATGAAAAAGAGGGTGAAGAGGGTTATGATATCGTAACTTCTTGGTCAACTTCTGTTCCAGATAGCGCTGTTGTTGGTGTTGAGAAGGAACTTCCTACAATTTCTGCAACAACAAAATCTAACAACTCTCCAGCTAGCGAAAGCGTATCAGTTTACTATGAATTACAAGTTTTAAAGATGGATGATAATGGCAGATACACAATAGATGTAACAGCTGATGTTATCACAGAAGATCAAACATTCAAAGCAAAAGAAGAAGGCTCTTACAGATTTATTTATACAGTAAAAGACTTCTATGGCAACCAAGCAGATACAACAAACACAACATTCACAATCAACAATGTTAAGGATACTCAATCTGCTGAAGTTTATATGTATGATGCTGGTGATTATACAAAAGACGAAGAAGATGGCTCTTATTCAAGTGCTGAAAACAAATTGAAGACTCAAACTGTAACTAGAAACATCATAATGTATGCTATTGGTGGTAGCGATAACATGGTTGCAGAAGACCAATTAGTTTTAAGAAGAGAAATCAGAGATGCTTCTACTGTAACTAGATTTAGAATTACAGAAGCTAAATATAACAAGTATAACTTAATATTTGCTCCAGGAACTACAGATGGCGAACTTAGTATGGATGCAATTTACAAGCAAATTGTTAGTGATAACTTCGAAATTTACAAGCAAATGGTTCAAGATAAAAAATCTCCAACAGATGCAGGACAAATCAAACAATGGCTCTTAGACAACAATTATTTGCTTGTTACAACTGAATGGAACAAAGACCCAGCTGGAAATGCAATTATTACAGAAGGCAATCCTGCTGAAAATGATAGCACAGCTATTGATGAGATGATTACAAAAGGCTTTGCTTTTGTAAAACCTACAACAACTAATGGTAAATACAACTTTACAGAACAAAACTACAGCTTCTACTATTTTGCAAACGATAGTGAAGGCAACAAAAATGATAATAAGGAAAGAAGCAAATATTACACTGTTAAATTGACTTCAACTGAAAGTGAAGACTCAATCCCAAGTGTTACATTCCCAACAGACTTACAAACAACATATCTTCCAAATGAAACAATTGAATTTGATGTCGCTACAGCAAGTGACACTGTAGACTCAAGAATTGAAACTGTTACAGCTTATAGATTCTTGAATGCTGAAGGCACAACTGTAACAAACAGCGATACAACAAAAACATTGTCTTATGTTGTAAGAAATTACAATAAGAATGATGAAAATAAATGGTATGTTTCAAACAAAGATGGCTCAACAGGTCTTGTTGAATCAACAGGTTGGTTCTATGATGTCAACGAAAACAGCTATAAGATTGATTTGAAAGATGCTCCAGCTGATGCTGTAAGCGTTGAAATCTTCACATATGCAGTTGATGATTATGGCAATGTTGGTTTCTTTAATAAGATTGTTAAAATTGCTACAGCAGTTGACACAGAGATGCCTACTCTAAGCAAAGTAATCAATGCTCCTAAAGTTGACACTGGCGCTCAAGATTATGATGCTCCAGATACAATTTCACTTCCAACATTATACTATACAAGCTCAAACCCAGAGTATGTAAGCGCTAAAGTTGAAATGTATAAGATTACAGAAGCTGACGGACAAAGCACTAAGAAACTTATGCAAACAACAAATATGCAGACAAAAGCTGACACTTATAGAGGAGTGTTTACAGTTGATGCTGGTATATTCAATGTTTCTACAGAAGGGACATATCAACTTATTGTTACAATAACAGACTCAAGCAATCACAGCTTGTCAACATACTTCACTTACAATGTAGGTGGTGGTGCAATCGTTGAAGACCCTGAAATTGACAACATCACTTCAGAGCCAATTGAAGCTGCAATAGATACTCCATTATATTTGAATCCTCCAACAGTTAATGTATCTGAGTCAACAACTTATGGATATATTGGACTTGATGAAAGTGATGATTCAAACACCGCAACTTATTACACAACAACAATGGTATCTGCAAGCAACAATGACTATGAACTTACTCAATCATGGTTTACAGGAAACTCAAAGGGAACTTATAAATTACAATATAATGTATTCTTAATGAGATATGAAAAATCAAAACTTGTTGAAGAAACATCTGAAGAAGCTGGTATCTTCCTTAAAGATGGAAAACTTAAATATAAGGAAGCTGGTGCAGAGCAAGGCGCAGATGGAACATCATATTTCATCTACTTTGAAGAAACAGCAGAAGGATATGAACTTGTTGCAAATACTCAACTTAATGGTCTTGGAACAGATTTAAGCGACACATCTGTTTTGGACAGCTTAGTTACTAAGTTTGTATTGGTTAGTGATATTCAAACAATCACAGTTGGAGATATTGCAATTACAATTTCAATTGATGAAGATGCATATTCAAAGACTCAATATCCTATTATTGATACAGAAAAGCCTAATGAAATAAGAATTGTAAAACCAGATGTACAAATTCAAGGGAATGGAAGCATTGATAGAGAAGAGTCTTATGTACAAATCACATGTACATCAGGAAGCTCAACTTCAACTTTGGCAACAATCTATCTTGATGAATGGCAAGAATCAATAGATAATGAATCTGAAAACTTTAGAGTTGACGAAGGAAATATCTATTTGAGATTAATAAGAAACGGAAAATATACAATCAGATATTCTGTTCAAGCTCAAGATAACTTAGGACAAAATGTAGGTGATGCAAAGACATTGGAATATACTATTTCAAATGGTGATGTAGTAGAGCCAACAATTGATTTTGCTGACAACTTTGTAAAAGACACTTATAAATTAGGTGATACACTTGTATTAAATATGGCAGGACTCACAGTTAGCGATAAGGTTACAACAGACGCTGATACATTGCTTGAAACATTGGAAGTAAGACTTACAAACAATGATACAGATGAGAGCTGGACACTTGAAAATACTGCAGAATCAGGTTACGCATACGAACATGATTTAGACCAAGCAGGCGACTACACATTGACAATTTCAGTCAGAGATGCTGCTGGAAATAGAGCAGAAAAATCTGTATCATTCACAGTTTCTACTGATGCAACAACACCTATCAATGTTCAAGAAGTTCTTGGTGGAATTTTGATTGGTCTTTCAGTTGCCGTTCTTGCTGGTGTTGTAATTTACTTTGTTGTTTCTAAAGTCAAACTTGACAAAAAAGAAAAAGGATACAAAGTAAACAACAGCAAAGATAAAAACGATAAACAATAATAATTAGATAAAAAGCATTGTATTGCGTACAATGCTTTTTTTGTATAATAAAATCCCCAGACCATTTGGTGGGATATTTTAGGTTTACTGATGAGCGGGGGATGGAAAAAACAAAAATATAAAGAGAGTAAAGAAAAAAGACATAACAAAATAAATAAAATGAAAAAACAAATTATGAAAGTTAAAACACTGCAAAAGATTATGAAAAAAAATAGTAGTAAATAACCTATGTATAGGTAAGTTGCACACGATTTCGTGCTGCCTGTAATGTAAGATTTTATCCATTATATTAAAAACTAGCAGGTTTATTGGTGATTTTTATTTATATAAAAAATTGGATATATGAGCATATGCAAAGGTTTGTGTGAAAGACTTTCTTAGATTTTGATTTTTGTTAATTTTGCTTGACAAAAAGGCAATATTATGGTATATTATAACTCGTATCCGTATGCAAAAGGCAACTAAGCTTATTTGTGATAGAAATAACGCCTGACTGGCAACGAGATTGGTTAGAGGAGGTAAAATTATGTTTGCAGTTGTTCAAAGTGGTGGCAAGCAATATAAAGTAAGCGAAAATGATATCATCAGCGTTGAAAAACTTGAAAATGCTGTTGGTGACAAAGTTAAGCTTAATGTTTTGCTTGTAAGCGATAATGGAAATGTTGTTGCTGGCAATCCTTTTGTTCAAGGTGCAGTATGTGAAGCTGAAGTTGTTGCTCATGGGAAAGGCGATAAGATTGTAGTTTTCAAATACAAGCCAAAGAAGAACGAAAGAAAAAAACAAGGTCACAGACAACCATTCACTCAATTAAAAATATTATCAATTAAAAAGTAAGGCTAAAATATGACTAAAATTACTTTTTATAAAAAAAACAATAAAATTATTGGTTTTGAAGTTGACGGACATACAGGCAAAGATGATTATGGGAAAGATTTGCTTTGTTGTCAGATATCAACGGTCGCACAAATGGCTGTGCTTGGAATAAATGAACTATTGAAAAAAAAGTCATTTACAGAAATTCAAGATGGATATTTAATAATAAAGTTAAACGAAAAAGATGCCGATGATGATCAAGTGCAATTTTTATTTAAGCTTTGCAAATCTTCATTTGAATCAATAATTTTTGATGAAAAAAAATATGCAAAATTGGAGGTAAAAAATGTTTAAGTTTAATGCTCAACTTTTTGCTCATAAGAAGGGTGGTGGTAGCACTAAGAATGGTCGTGATTCACAAAGCAAACGCCTTGGTGTTAAAGCTTATGGTGGAGAAGCAGTTACTGCCGGCTCAATTATTGTAAGACAAAAAGGGACAAAGATTTACCCAGGACAAAATGTTGGAATGGGAAAAGATTATACACTCTATGCTTTATGCGATGGAGTAGTAAAATTTGGAACAAGCAACTCTAAAAAAACTGTTACAGTAGTTGCTGAATAATTTAAAATAAAATAGAGGGTTGACCTCTATTTTTTTTATTTTAATTTTTCAAATTTTTATTATTAAAGCTTTCAAAAAAATGTTATAATTATTTAGTAAAAGGGAAAAAGAATGAATTATATAAAGACGAAAGATCATATAGATGTGCTTGATAAAAATGAATTTAATATAGAACATATTTTGGAGTGTGGTCAAGTTTTTTGTTTTGATAAAACCCCTGAAAAATATATTGTTTTTCCAAGCGATAAATATGCTGAGATTGTTGAAACAGAGAAGGGATATAGAATAAACACAAATGATGTTGATTATTTTGAGAATTGGTTTGCGCTAGACGAAGATTATGGCAGCATCAAATCGAAACTTAGTTTTTATGATATTTTGAAAAAGCCAATTGAATTTGGTTATGGGATAAGAATTCTTAGACAAGATTTATTTGAAACTTTAATATCTTTTATTATTTCAGCAAATAATAATATTAAAAGGATAAAACTTATCTTGAATAATATCAGAGAAGCCCTGGGGGAGAGCTCTAATTTTGGAAAGAGATCTTTTCCAAGTTTTGAAAGACTTAAAACTTGTGATGTGACTTTTTTTAAGAATGTTGGAGCTGGCTATCGGGCAGACTATTTAGTCAAAGTTTTAAATCAAATCACACCTGAAAAACTTGAAGAATATAAAAGTTTGCCAACAAATCAACTTAGGGCAAAATTAATAGAACTCAGCGGAGTTGGTCCAAAAGTGGCAGATTGTATTTTGCTTTTTGGATATAACCGGTTTGATGTTTTCCCTGTTGATACATGGATACATCAAATGTATAATAAATATTTCACTCCATTAGAAGATAGAGAAATAATAGCAAAAAAATTGGTTGAAATGTTTGGTAATATGTCTGGTTATGCACAACAATATCTATTTTATTTTCAACGCTCAATAAAAGAATGATTGTTTAATGTAGCAAAATTTTTAATTTTTTAATAAAAATTCATTGTTTTTCATAAAAAAATGTTAAATTATTAAATAAACCCATAAAAAAAAGACTATTTAGGTATTTACATAAAATACTCTTTATGTTATAATTTCTATGAAGGAGAAAATCATGTCAAATTTATCACTTATGGCATTTGGAGCAACAGAAATCAGCTTAATAGCAGTGTTTGGGACTATTTTTTTATTAATTGTTTTATATCTTTGTTTTGTTCCACTAAAAAGCTGGTTTGTCGCATTGTTTGCAGGTTGTTATATTCCAAGTTTTAGATTGATAAGCATTAAAAACAAAAAGTTGAATGTAAGAGAGGTAGTTTCCGCTTATATCTTGTCTAAAAAATCAAATTTAGGCGTTTCATTAGATGAAATTGAAGCTTTATACTTGTCAGATGGGAATGCTAAAAATGTATTAAAGGCATTAAATATTGCAAAAAGTTCAAATTTAAAACTTGATTTTAAGCTTGCAAGTGCAATCGAACTTGCTTCAAAAGATATATTAAGCATTGTTCATACTGCAATAAATTCAAAAATTATAGAAGTTAAGGATATAAAAGCTTTTACTCAAGACAATATTGAAATAATCACATCAGCAAAAATATCTGTAAAAATAAATCTTCAAAAATATTTGACTGGATTAGGAGAGGAAGATTTAAAAAATACAACAAATGCATGGATTATGGAAAACATCTCAAAATCAAAAGACCATAAAGCTTTGTTAAAATCACCAACACAAAGTTTGCTTTCAAATATAGATTTAAGAGTGCTTTCAAAAAATTCTATGTATGAAGTTTTGGATATAAGCATAGGCTCTATCAATATTGGCAGAGATTTGAATGCAGAAAATGAAATAAGGTCTGCAGAAAAAGAAAAAATTTATGCTCAAATAGAGGCAGAAAGGCGTAAAAATGCTGAAGAAATCAAAGAATTGCAGATGAAAACAAAGACCGAAGAGATGAAGTCGCAAGTGCTTCAAGCTGAAGCAGAAGTTCCAATGGCAATTTCTCAAGCAATCAAAGAGGGAAGATTCTCTGTAATGGATTATTACAAACTTATGAATTTGCAAGCTGATACAGCATTAAGACGAGCTATAATCAATGACAACAAGAAGAATATAGACCCAGATGATGGAGATTTTTAATGAGTAGTACTTTATTATATTGTATTATAGGCGGAGCTGTTTTATTAGCTTTGATTGTTGCGACTATTTTTATAAGAAGATCAAATAAAAAAAGATTTCAGCGTTTGCAAGAAAACATCAATAAATACAAAAAAGAAAATGAAGCGTTTGATAATGATAACAGAATTGTGCTATCAAAAGATGAACCAGAATCAGAGAAACAAGAAGCTCAACCTGTGGTTCATACAAAACCAGAAAATGCTGTTATAGAAGATTATTATGAAGAGCCTCCAAAACCAATAAATCAAAATAGGAATCGTAGTAATCAGTATAATTATCGCAGAAATAATATAAAAAACGCAGTTAAATCTCAAAACCAAAACGAGGACGATGATTTTGAACAATTTTTAAACGAGCATAGCTATTCAAGGAAAATTCTTTCTGGAGATTTGATTTCTAAATTACAGGATTTGCCACCAGAAATAAAAGCAGTGATTTTAAGCAATGTGTTTAATAAATATGATGATGATAAATAAAGAAGATATAAAAGTGTGATATCTTCTTTTTTATTTGATAATTTATTATAGATTTTAAAATCAAAAGAGCTAAAAAATTGATTTAAAAAAAAATAATAAAATTTATTTAATTTAGATTAATAATATATTTTATTAAAATAGTTTTTAAATTAAAATAAATGAAAAATAAAGCGCATATCTTAGAGAAGGAGGGATATGTGTTTAATTTTTTTGATGAGATAAAAAACAAAATTACAGAGATTGACCATAATTTTTTGAATGATTATAACATTGTCAATATCTCGGGTAAGATTCTCTATGTGGAAGGACACCAAGGTTTGACTATAATAACATCCTCTCAACTTGCTTTTAAAATTAAAAAGGGTCGTGTTGTCGTTGATGGTGAAAACTTTGTGCTTAATGAATTGACTGACAACACAATTCTTTTGTATGGGAAAATAAATAAGGTGGAGATTTTTTGATATGTTTAGAAATAGAGCAACGATAAAGGTGAAAGGCTTAAATCAAGAGAGAGCAATAAACAATCTTTCCAAGACTTTGAAAATTTATAATTATAAAAGAGAAGAACAAAATTTAAGTCAATTTGAAGTCGAGCTTAAACATACGAAGAAAATAAAACAGATGTTAGAGCAGGAAGGTTTGGAAGTCTTGTCGATTTCACATAAGGGCTTTTATTCTAAAATAAAACAATCATTTTTGAGATATGGAATTCTTGCAGGAATTGTTATAATAATTTTATTTTACATTTTGCAATATAGTTTTGTTTGGAAGATAGAAGTTTGGGGAGTGACCGCACAAGAGAAAAGTGAGGTCATTGCTTTTATAGAGGATAATACGAAAAGCAATTTGAAGCAGAAAATAAATACAAAAGAGCTTGAAATCATGGTAAAAAACGAGTTTGATTTTATAAGTTCGATAAGTGTTGCAATTATTGGACAAAGTTTGATAGTAAATCTTAATGAGGCAGTCTTGCCAGAAGAAATGGATGAAAATCAAAGTCCAATAATCAGTGACTATGACGGAATGATAACAAAGATTAATTTAGTCCAAGGGACTTTGAATGTAAATGAAGGTGATATTGTACAAAAGGGTGATATTTTGGTTTATCCTTACATCATAGATTCACAAGGCAACAAAAGAGGTGTAAAACCTCAGGCGGAGATAATAGCGGATGTTTGGTATAGTTCAACTGAAAGACATTATGATTATAGGATTGAAGAAATAAAGACTGGGAATAAGCTTGTGCAAAGTGAAGTTTATTTGGGGAATATTTTAATTTATAAAAATGGCAAAGATATAAATTTTGGTGATTATGTGACAGAAACTTATACCAAGCCATTAACAAATAATTTAATTTTACCATTTTATTTGAAAAAGACGATTTATTATGAAATTGAAACCAAAGAGATTATTCAACCATTTGATGATGTAAAAGATGAAGTAATTTCAAAAGCGCGTGAAAATATCTTGCTTTTTTTGGATAAAAATGAGATAATATTAAATGAAAAATATACTATAAGCGAAGCTGGTGGTTATCATATTGTGAACTATATTATAACCACGAGTAAAGATATTGGAGGATAAATGAATATAAATTTTGAAAATGTTGGGATAAGATATAGAAGTTTAATTAGAAAGATATATAACTATTGTGTAGTCTACACAGAAAATAATTTAGAAAACACAAGCATAACTGTCACTTTTGAGGGGGAGCAGAGAATAAGAGAGTTAAATAAACAATATAGGAATGTTGATAGGGCAACTGATGTTTTATCTTTCCCTATGTTAAACATAACATATCCTCAAAAGTTGAAAGATTATACAGATGAAATATCTCCAGATGGCGAATTGTATTTGGGTGATGTTGTCATTTGTCCTAAAATAGCCCGTCGTCAAGCAAGAGAATATGGACACAGTAAGAAAAGAGAAATTGGCTTTTTGGCATTGCATGGACTTTTGCATGTTTTAGGTTATGACCATATGACTGAAGATGAAGAAAAAATTATGATGGGAACTGCAAATGAAATATTGAAGAATTTAAATTTAAAGAGGAAAAAAGATGTTTAAAGCAGGGTATGTTGCTATAGTGGGTTTGCCAAATGCAGGAAAGAGCAGTTTGGTCAACACGCTTGTAGGGGAAAAGGTGGCGATTATATCATCTAAGCCACAGACAACAAGAGAAAATATTATAGGTATTGTCAATGGGGAAGATTATCAAATCATTCTTGTTGATACGCCTGGTGTTCATCATAGCAAGAATGCTTTAGATAAGGTTATGATGAAAAATGTTAGAAGTGCAGTTTCTGGAGTTGACCTCGTTGTTTATTTGCTTGATGGTACGAAACAACCGGACCAAGAAGAAATTGAATACATTGACCATTTGCCAGAACCTAAAATTGTAGTTAAAACAAAGATTGATTTAAAAGAACAAAAAAACTTTAAAAATGATATAGAAGTTTCTTCAAGGACAGGGGAAAATATTGATAAGTTAAAAGCTATGATTTTAAGCTACTTGCCAACTTACGAACAAGAACATTATATTTATGACAAAGATTTTTATACTGATAAAAGTATAAAGTTTTTGATAGCTGAAGAAATAAGAGAAAAGGCTTTAAATTTGCTTAGAGCTGAAGTTCCACATGGTATTGCTGTTGAAATCATAAGGTTTTATGAAGAAGAAAAGGTCGTTTATATAGATGCCGACATTGTTTGTGAAAATGAAAGACATAAAGGTATGATTATAGGGAAAGGTGGTCAAACATTAAAAAAGATAGGAAGTGAGGCAAGAAATTTTGCTGAACATCTTTTGGATAAGAAAGTCATGTTGAAACTTTTTGTAAAGGTAGAAAAAAATTGGAGAGATAATCCAAATAAAATTAAAAGCCTTGGGTTAAATGGTTGAATGTAAAGATATTTTTGTCTTATAAATCATATTGACAAAATCATTTAATAATGTATAATATTTATAAGAAGAAAGGAGATGCTTATGTTGTATAAGAAAAGATGCGAAGAATTAAAGAGCCGTTTAGAAGTAATTGCAAGAAAAGTTGAACATTCATATAAATTAATAGAAAAATATAAAAATCCTACTTTAAAGGAATATGAGGAAATTAAAAAAAGCATAAAAAATTTTCGTAAGGATGAATGGATTGTTGAATATGATCGTTTAGTTCCATATGATAAATTTATCTCAATGTATGATTCCTTAAATGAAGATTTTAATCGTATAGGATATAAACACATATTTAAAAATTTTATTCGTGAATTATCTAAAAAGGGCATTAATTTTAATAATATAAAAGACTATTCGATAAAAGAATATGATGAATTTTTAGATAAAGAAGATAAAACCATAGCTTCTTTGTATAAGTTAGCTTACCACTGTGATAAAGCAAAAGAATATCAAGCAAAATTAATTAAAAAGATAAAGGAATTGTATGATAATAATAGAAATTTGCAATTGGGAACTACGGCTTTTGCGCAAGCAAATAATAAAATAGACTATTATAATACTGAACAAGGAAAATTAGATTTTGTTGATAAAGTTTTATCTAATGAACATAATAAAAAATCAAAAGATGATGCACAATCTTCTGAATGTGTAATAGAAGATACATGTGAGAATGAATTTAATATGGAATAACTTTGTTATGATTTTAAATTAATTCGACTTCCTTTTCAAGTTTAATCTTAAATTTTTTATATACTTTTGTATAAGCAAGATTAATCAAATATTGGATGTCGGCAAATGAGGCTTCTCCATTATTTATAATAAAATTTGCATGAAGGTTTGAGAATTTTGCCCCGTTCATTTCAAAACCTTTTAGTCCGCATTGGTCTATTAAATACCCAGCAGAAACATAGGCTGGGTTTTTAAATATACTGCCAGCACAATTGCCTTTAGGTTGTTTTTCGCCTCTTAAAAGCATATATTTTACAAAATCATTTTGAATTTGACATTTGTCTTGGGTTTTCAATAAAAATTTTGCAGATAAGATTAAGCAATCACTTAGTCCACCATTACGATAGGTGAAATTGATCTTATCTTTTTTTATAGACACAACTCTTCCATTCTTTAATACCTTCACACTTACAAGATTATCAAAAATTTGATGACCAAAAGCGCTTGCATTCATATATAAAGCACCACCTAAAGTTGCAGGGATTCCAGCAAGACTTTCAAATCCACTTAAGTTGTTTTGCAAGCAAAAACGATAAATTTGCGAAAGTGAGGCGGATGAATTTGCATATAAAAAATTTTCTCTTTTATAGATCTTAGGTTTTATTTTTTTTGTTGATAAAATGGTCAAGTTTTCTGCCTTTTTTGAGAATATTACATTGCTTCCATTTCCTAAAATTTTAAATGGGAGTTTGTTGATTTTTAAATAATTGTATAAGAAAATCAGTTCACTTTGATTTTTAGGATAAAAGACGCCTTTTAGGCGCGCACTTACCTTCATTGTTGTGATATTTTTAGCATCAATGTCTTTTGAATAATCAATATCAAATATATTTAAATTTTTCTTCATATTAATTTTTATGAAAATTTTTATAAGTTGTTTATAGAAATTTTATATAAAGTTTTTCATATATATTTATTATGTTAGAAAATATCAAATCAATATATATAATCGGTGTTGGAGGAATCAGCCTTTCAGCAATAGCACGCTTTTTGTATTCAAAGGGTATAAAAGTTTATGGGTCAGATTTGCAGATAAACGAGCAAGTTCAAGAGCTTGTCGACAATAAAATAATTGAATTTAAGAAGGGGAGTGCTTCAAATTTTGTCAAACAATGTGATGCTGTTGTTTATACATCAGCAATAAGTGAAAGCAATTCTGATTTGTTGCTTGCAAAGAGATTAAACAAAACGATCTATTCAAGGGCTGAAATTTTAGAAGAATTGACTAAGGATAAGAAGACAATATCTATAGCAGGCACTCATGGAAAAACCACAACAACAGGGATGGTTGCATCCATACTTTTAGAAGCTAAAAAAAATCCCAATATTCATATAGGGGGCATATTAAAAAATATTGGCTCAAATTGTTTAGTTCACAATAAAAGCGACCTTTTTTTAACAGAGGCTTGTGAATATAAGGATAATTTTTTGCATTTAAAAAGTTATATAAATGTCATTTTAAATATAAAGTCTGATCATTTAGATTATTTTAAAAATATTGAAAATGAAACTCTTTCTTTTCAAAAATTTGCTAACAGCGTTGAAGAAAAAAGTTTTACAATTATAAATAATGATGACGAATTGACAAGTGAAATTAAAACTCAAAATAATAAGGTGACATTTGCGATAATAAATGATGCAACTGTTCAAGCGATGAATATAAGACAATCGAACGATTATAAATATATCTTTGATTTATATTTTCTAAATATAAAACTTGGGAAAATTAAATTGCCATGCTATGGCTATCATAATATTTATAATGCGCTGGCTTCAGCAAGTGTTGGATTGGCACTTGATATACCTTTCAAAAAGATAAAAAGAGGAATTGAAAAGTTTAAAGGTGTTGAAAGACGATTTGAGATTGTTTTTAAAAGCAAAGACAGAATTATAATACATGATTATGCACATCATCCAGATGAAATAAAAGCAACTCTTCGTTTATGCCGAGAACTTAATTATAAAAAGACTATTGCAATTTTTCAGCCTCATACTTATTCAAGGACAAGAGATTTGATGAATGATTTTGTTAAGTGTTTTGATAATGCGGATGAGGTTTGGATGCTGCCTATCTATCCTGCGAGAGAAAAAAGTATAAAAGGGGTTTCATCATATAATTTAGCGAAACAGCTTGAAAAAAATAGCAAAAAAGTCAAATATTTTAAGTCTTTTGATTTGTGTTATCAAAAAATAATTGAAGAAAAGACTCAAAGCGCATTATTCGCAATTTTAGGGGCTGGTGATATTGTCAACCTTGCTTATAGATTTAAAAAACAATAACTTTTTGATATTTATATTTATTTGACAATCTTTATGGTATATGATATACTTTAAAAATAAGGAGAAGTTAACAAAAATAGTTATGTCAAAACATTTCTCCTTTAAGATTGTTTAAGACGATTATATTAATTAAAAAATTGATAAAAACTTAAATTATCAGTTGATTTGATGCCGAAATTATTGAAATGAATTAAAAGGTGTCAATAATTTATAGAAACATGTTGCCAATTATGTAGCACGGTAGGGAACACGCAGGTTTACTAAGATAAAAATGTAAAGATTTAACAACCTAAAAAGTCTTAAAATCGTCGAACATTTGGTTCGTGCTTATGTGGCGCAGCAGGTAGCGCACAGCCTTGGTAATAGTTTACTTTTACCAAGGCTGAAATCACTATATATATTATAAAATAATATATAAACTCACTCTTAAAATTGTGTTTTTATAATAAAAATCAAAAAGTGTAATAAAAGTGTAAAATTTTCATAACTTAATATGCTGATGTGGCTTAGCAGGTAAAGCACTGCCTTGGTAAGGCAGAGATCACGGGTTCGAGTCCCGTCATCAGCTCCAAATTGAAACTTCAAACGAAGTTTCTTTTTTATATTTAAACAATTAATATTATGAGAAAGTAGAGACTACTTAAATAGCAGTAGTCTCTTGTCTCTCAGTTTTTATAGGTGGCATATCGTCAACAAAAATATCACTAAAATCGTCTAAATCTCTGACTTCTTTATATTCAGTCTCTAAATCAACTACAAAATTATCAAGTTTGTGTTCAAAATCTCTTTTATAATTAATTTTTTGTAGTTGATATGGTACTCCATTTCTTGACTCACAGTCAAAGGCAGATAATTTTAATAATATTAATTTATTTAAAAACATATCATCAAGGTCAACATAGTCTTTTTCGGAGTTAGAAATACCTAAAATACTTTTTAAAAGTGGATATTTCCACCCATAACTCCTATTCGTTGCCATACTACTAACTTTATCAACAACATCGTTCCCTTTGTGTTCCCCACTCAATAACCTAAATGTTATTGTGAAAAGTCCTTCATCTTCCTTGATTATTTCAATTTTTTTAATTTTCGCTACCACTTCATCGTCAATAAAAACTTTATTTTCGATTTGTCTAATTCTATTTTTCATATTTTAAAATCTCCTTAATATTTTTTAATTTATATATATTTTTTTATTTTAAGATTTGAAAGTTTGCTTGAAAAAAGCTTATACACTACGGTCAAAAGCCCGTATGTATTAAGTAGTGTTTTGATAACATATTATTCCCTTTTAATTAGTCTTTTCTATATTTTGACTAAGTAATTCATTAAACTTTTCAGATGCAATTCTGTCTAAATCTGCATTTGAGTGAGCATAGGTGTTCATTGTTATTTTAACATCTGCGTGTCCTACTCTTTGTGATACAACTTTGATAGGTATCTTTGCTTCATTTAATAAGAGAGAAATTGAAGTGTGTCTCATTCCTTTTGGTGATATATGTTTAAGACCTATACTTTCTTCAAATTCTCCTATCCATTGTGCAGCTGTTGAAGGACTTAACGGTTTTCCATTATCTTGAAGAAAAAGTCTGTCTGTATAAGCCCATAAATCTCCGTGCTTTTCCTTTTCTTCTTCCCAATATGCCTTATACTCTAACAATACTGATTTTAAATCTGTTGGAATTGCATTTGTTCTTCTTGAAGTTTTTGTTTTTGGAGTTTTGGTTATAATACCAAAGTCTTTATTAACATAGATACTGTTTCTGTTTATACTAATTTCATTATTTTCAAAGTCAAAATCACTCCATTCAAGTCCGCATACTTCTGCTTTTCTTAAACCAAGATACATAAATAGATAGAAAATTGACTTTTTTCGCAAGTCTTTTTCTTTACTTGCATTTTCAATAAAAATTCGTGCTTCATTTAAGTTGTAGGTGTCAACTTCTTTTTGCTCATTTTCAAATTGATTTTTATATGCTCTAACTGCATAATTGACTTGTATAATTTCATCATTTATTGCTTCATTTAAAAGCATTACCAAAGTTGTTTTAATGCTTAAATTCACACTTTTAGCATACTTACACTCAACAAGTTCCATTCTAAAATATTTGTCAAATGGTATGTGAAAGTATTTTGCTATTGTTTTAGCGGTTTTAATATTTATAGGTTCATTTAATTTTGTTGCCAAATGAATGGTTTGTCTGCACAAGTTCATTTCATCTGCTATTTTATGTAATGGAATTTGTTTCTCATCAATTAATGGTTGAATTGACTGTTTAACCCTAACAATTTCTTTTGTGTAAGTTCGTGTGCTTAAATAAGTATAAAATCGTTTGCAGTCAATAGGGTCAATTCTACTTATAATTGTGTTCTCGCCAAAGAAATCAAGAATTACTTTAATGTTGTCTTTTTGTCTTACATAATAGGTATAGGCTTGTGGCTTACGAACTAAAATATCTTCAACCCAATCTCTTGCATATTCACTCAAAAGTCGATACTCATTTTCTTGTTTGGTAAATAAACCCTTTGATTTCAAATCAACTTCATCTTGCCACTCTAACATTGCTTTTTGCATTGCTCTTTCAATATCTTTTTTAGATGACAATGTTCTTGGCACTTTCCAAGTGTAACGATAATTTTTTGGTTTATTGGCAATTGGATTCTTTCCACAACAAATAAAACTATAAGAAATAAGTTGATTTGTTGTTTTACTATAATTAGGTTTTACATACATACTTCTTCCACCACTTTCCTATTACCATTATTTATATAGTTAATTAAATCGTCTAAATCAAGATAGGTTTTATTTCCTGACTTAAAATAATCGACTTGATTAGTTTCAACTAACTTTCTGATCCACCACTCTGAAATCACACTATCTGGATCTAATTCCTTAATAAATGATAATGCTTGTTTAATGGTTCTCATCTTTTTTAATGTTGTTTGTTCCATAATATATCCTCACTTAATTTTTATAAATTATAATTGTTTCTCCAAAAAAGTACACAGTTTTTAAGGTGGTTCAAAGATTCATCATTTTATCATATAAAAATCTCCTTTCATTAAATAATAATATCCTTAAAACTTATTAGGTTTTTTCTTTCCCCCTTTAATACATTTAGTTGTTTTTTTGACCTTTTTAAACAAAATATAGATTTTTATCTATAACTTATTGTTTTTTTATTTAAAATGCTTTATACTAAATTAGGGGTTAAAATGAAAAGGAAAATATCAGATGATAAAGCAATTATGAAAAAATTTATTATGAAATTAAAAAAGACTCTTAAAAAATATTCAGTTAGGAGTGAAGATTTTGCTCAAGCAATAGGAATAAAATACCAAACACTATTAACTTGGTACTCTGACAATTGCCCATCTTGGATTGGAGTTGTTAATAAAATGTTTAACTTTTTATATGAAGTAGACAATTCTTTTATCCCTATGTCCCTATTTAGAGATGACTACGATTATTCAATAGAAGCAAATTTTAAAGCAAAAAAAGAGGAACTTGAAAATTCAATAAACGATTTAAAATTAAAAATACATAAACTTGAAATATATTACAATAACTTACTTATGCACAACGATATTTATGCAAAGAAAATTATTATGAATCAAAATTTTATTTACAATTTAAAGAAAATAATTCATTTAAGAAGCTTAGAAGATTCTGAAATTAAACAAAACAAGAAGGAAGAAGTCGCACTAAATATATACGAGCATTTAGAAAAGGCATTAATTGAAAATAAAGGCTCTAAAACACCTTAACTTGTGTCATATATAAACTATTAACTTAAATGGTTTCGTGTCTTCTACATATGTCTGATGACATCTGGTGTGATATCTTAATAAAAAAAGAGATTATTCAAACGAATAATCTCTTAATTTCTTAACTTATATTAATAACTATATAAAACTGCAAGTTCAAAGTTCGTTTCGATTTTTGGATTTTCTATTATTGATATTATGACTTCACTATCTCTTATAGCATTATTTTGAACAATCTCTATACAATTTTCAAGTAATATTTCATTTTTGATTTTAAATAAAAAACAGAAATTTTTCTTGTCCAGTGGTAATTTTAGTTTCATGTCAGTGTTCTCTGAAACTACAGAATCAACTATAATTTTTCTATTGCATGTTGATATAAAATCATTAAGTGAAGCTATTGGCTTAAAAGCAATTATAGTATGACAAGGAGTATATAAAGGAAAATTTAAATTAGGACTTGCTTCATCAAGAAAATCAATTATTTCATTTTTTCTTGATTTTGATAATTTTTTACCATTCTTATTATAAAAATCAATACTCTTTAAATAATTTCTTTTTAAAATCAAAAATTCATTGTAATCTTGTATATTGAATATTTTTGTTAAATTATCATATTCCTTAACCATTATAAACTCCTTATCTTTTGATATGTTTTAATTGTTTTCTTGACTATCATAATTTATAAAACTATCAAGCAAAGTTTCAAGTTCTTTTAGTTTTTTGTGGTTGTGAGTTTCAAGTGCTATTTGCAAGTATAACTCAATTTTGGTGTTATAATATTTTGTTAGTATTTTGATTAAAGTGTCTTTTAGTTCTTTGGTCATATCATTTACTCCTTTTAAAGAGAACTTTCAAATATATTATAAATTGATTTTGATATGAAAGTACACAAAAGGACATAATTTCTGACTTTTATTGATTTTGAGAAACTTTCACTCAGAGACACTTTAACATTAAGTCAATATATTTTATTATACTGATAGTTTTCGTGCTTTCTATATATGTCAGGTGCATTCAGGGAGTGTTCTATTATTTAGTCAATATCTTTAAAGATTCAAGAAACTTCTCTTTTGATTTTATGGTATAGACTTTAAACACTTCAACAATTCCTTTTGACGCAATATAGTTCATAAGTGCTTCACCTTGTTCAGTGGTTAGACCATAAAGGTTCATCAGACTTTCAACTGAAACTATATTTTGATTATCAAATGGGGTTATGCTCAACTCTCTCAATAATTCATTTTGTGTTTTTTCTTTTTGTATTTCACTTTCTGTTTTTTCTATTAAAAATCTCATAACTAACTCCTGTGCATAAAAATTTCTTTTAATAATAAATTTAGCCTATACTTAAAGAAAAAAGTTAATATCACTTATCATAATATCCACTCTTAACTTTGTCTATCAATGCTTCATCAATAAAATGTTCGCAATTATCTTTTAAAAACTTTGAAAGGAAATTCACTGCAACAATTTGAATCAAATAACCACGAGTTCCGTTGTGCGTTATGGTTTTAATATATTTTTTTCTTTCACTGTTTGATAATTTGGTAGTAAAATTTTTGTCTATTAACGACTCAACTTTATGTACGAACTCATCATTATATATTAAAACTCGTTCTATTAAGTCTTTTAGACTTACTCCAATTTCACTTGTAAAATCATATTTAAAATAAAACAAAGCAAGTTTTTTAAATTCGTCTTTTGAAATAACTTTAAATAAATTTCCTTGTTGCTGTATTGCTTTATGCTCTATCAAAGCACTGATAACAAACTCATTTGATATATAGGGTGGCAGATGAATTGAGTTCAGTTCTTCAATGCTTAAAAACTCTTTCTCTGCAAGTTCGCAAAATCTTTCATATTCACTTTTCATAACTGCTCCTAAAAAGAAAAACTTTATTGGTAAAATTTTATTTATTTACCTTTAAAGTCTTTTCTAAATTTTCTATAACAAAGGATACCCATTGCAACACTTTCAAAAACTACTGTTCCACCAATTAAGATATAACTTATTATATTTATTATCATTGTCATTCCAACTAATGCATTTATATTATCCGTATTGCTTTGTAAAATACTTGAAATTATGAACCATATTATTGGTATACCTATTGTTATAATAGGCACTATAATTGCAGATTTAGCAAGTTTTGATAATCTTTTCCATTTACTTTTAGAGTTTATATTGTTATCTTTTTTCTCATTATTAGAATTGCTTTCATAAGATTTATTTACAATACTTTTTAGTTTTTGATTTTCTTCCTCAATTTGTTTGTCAACTTTTTCCTTTTCACTTTCAAGTCTTTCAAATGCTTCTTTTATACTTGTTGCACCTTTATAAATATAGTCTAAAAGTGTTTGAGCATATTTTGCTTGAGATGTTGAAACAATATCAATTTCTGCAATTTTGTTAAAATATTCTCCTATTTTCTTATGTGTGGCATTTATTTTTCTAACTTGCTCATTACATAAATTTAAATAATTTTTGTTATATTCTTCTAAATCTTTTGGATATTGCTCATTGTTGTATTTTATATTTTCTTCTATAATATTTAAATTATTTTGATACTTTATTAATCTTAAATTGTATGAATTATTTTTTGAAAATACAAGACATACGCCAAGACAGATAAAAATTGTAAATGGAATAGAACACAAATAAATTATAAATAAGTCATTGCCACCTTGTTGAGTTATTATATCAGTATCAATATTTACATTAGTAGATACTGAAATTGCATTTAAATGAAAAAACAAACATAGACAACCTAAAACAATTAAAATTATGGCTACTATATTAAATTTTTTGTTCGGAGTAGGTAAAGATTTGATTTCACTATAAGAACACTGGTTTTTATAATAAATTTTAAAACATATTCCAGTAGTTAAAATTGCAAAGGCTATAATATTAAAGATATAAGGCAGTAGTAAGTTTCTATAATACAAACTCATTTCTGCAAAAAATATTGTTGAGCACGATATCATTGATAATCCAAAAAAGATAATTAGAATCATTCCTATCACGGAAAGTTTCTTGGGTTGTTTTGGTTTTGTTTCATCTTTCTTGGTTGGAGCAGGAGTTTCAATATGTATTCGCTTGTCAACAATATCCTTTACATCTTCTAAAACAACTTTTTTATTCCAATTTACATTTGTATCATTAATGTCATAAATGGCTGTTGAACTTAAACTATTTATTTCTGTCCAAGCGTTTGCAACTTTTTTAAGTTTGTCTTTTATTTCTTGTAAACTTTCCATATTTTACTCCTACAATATAGATTTCATTATAACATAAAAATCTATATCTGTAAATTAAATTTGGTTAAGTATTGAAATATATTCAATATTTAATCTAAATTCAAAATAGAAAAGTTATACTTTTGATGTTTGTTTTCATCAAGAATAAAAGTTCTTATTGGAGTGTCTTTATGTTCTGCACCTTTCTTTGAAGTGCTCTTTAAATATTTTTTATGTTCTTCTGCAATGCTTTTTGCCACTTCTTTGAAAGAGACAAAATAGATTTCATCTTCACTATTTTTATCACTTTTAAGTTTGACAAAAGCATAGAAACAATGTGTTTGTTCTTCGCTATAATCTTCATTTTTCTGACTTAATGTAAAACGATTGCTTCCTATTTGATTTGTT
>CAKNRR010000006.1 GCA_930990975.1 uncultured Clostridia bacterium
AAGAGTATCCAAGAGTATACTTTAGGACCGTAAAAGAAATGCTTGAAGAATATAAGCTACATAATGGTCAAACAATCAAAGATTTTTGCATAAAAGGTTTTATTGATAAAATGTAATTTAAAACAGCCATACATTTGGCTGTTTTTTATTTATATATTATAATATACATAGGAGATTGCTATGTTTAATGATAATAAAGAAGATTTAATGAATAGGCAAGAATTTGTTAATATTATATGTGATATACTTAAAGCGAACGATGGAAATTTTAGCTCGTTTGCAATAGATGGTAAATGGGGTGCAGGGAAAACTTTTATATTAAATATGTTAGAGAATAACCTTAAAGATGATTATTTGATTATAAACTTTAATGCTTGGGAAAATGATTTTTATGATGAACCATTAATTGCTATTTTATCTTGTATACTAGAAAAATTGAATGAAGAAAAAATGCCTAAAAATATCATTGAAAAGATAGGAGAAACAACGACTAAAGGGTGTTGCGAATTTATAAGGCAAACGCTGTATAAAATATTAGAAATTAAGCCCATACATTTTATATCTAATATAGTAAAAGGAACAAGTAAACAATATAAAAACCCTGTAATGGAAAATACTTTTGATGGTAACTTAAATTTGAAAAAAATAATTGAACTTTTAAGAAATGAATTATCAAAAGTTACAGAGAAGATGAAAATGTTATTTATAATTGATGAATTAGATAGATGTTTACCTGAGTATACATTAAAAACGATGGAACGGGTTCATCATATTTTTAATAATCTTGATGGAGTAATAACAATATATGTTATAGATAAAACTCAATTATCTGGAATGATAAAACAATATTATGGAGAGAAATTTGATGAAAAGGAATATTTTGAAAAATTGTTTTCATTTTCTCTTAAATTGTATACAGGTGAAATTAGCAAAAAACTAGATTTAAAAATTAAAGAATATATAGATTTTTTCAAAATTGATAATGATTTTAATGTTGATTTAGACATTAAAGATATAATTAATACTATGTTATATCATGTCCCCGCTAGACAAAAATTATCAATGTTAGAGCAATTAATTTTGGCACATAAGTTAACAAATCTTAATAACAATAAATTAGATTTTAGTATTGCTTTATTTGAAGTCTTAATTACTGGTTTGATTAAATATTATAGAAATTATTATAATTATATTATGAAGAATAAATATTTCATTATTCCTTCTAATTATGGTTTGACTTATAAAAATGAAGGGAATAGTGATTTAGAAAATAAATTAATATCGGGGTTTAATAAACTATTTGAAAATAAAGTTAGATGCTATGCAAAGCACAATGATTATCCTAATGAAATAAATGTAGAGGCAAAAAATTATTATAGAAGCATTTTGCTTGCGTATTTAAATAGAGTTGTTGAAAGTGAGTGTCAAATAATTTTAGATAATAAATTGAGAGAAAAAGAACTATTTTATTCATTGAATATAAAAGATAATATTAGTTTTTTAAAATCTTTTATCAATATTATGAAACGGCTTGAGTAATTATATTAATAAAAAGTATTTAGGCACTTTTTTAGGCACAAAAAGAATAAAAAGAACAAAAATAGGCACAAAATAAAACAAAAATAAATAAAAATTTTACTTGATTTGGCTTTAAATTTAACATAATTTATATTTTTTAAAATCCCTATCTCTCCGCCAAGAGAAGTTCATACGAAACAACCGTTAAGATTTGTTTCGTATTTTTATTTATGGGATTGTTTTGGAATTGTTGTTAATTTTGAAAGACCAAAAATAGAAAATGTGTCTCATTTAAACTGGATAAGTCAGCAAAGAGATGAACATGGACAATGGAGCAAAAAGAAGCCTGATTAAAATGTTTATCTTTGTTCTTAACAAATGGCAATGATACTCCTTATATTCTTTGCTTTTGTTGTGTCTTTTGTAGCAAATTTCTCGTATGAAGTCAACGGAATAAAATATTGCGTAAACTATTAAATTTAATAAGTTAAAGTTCAAGACTAGGTTTTTTAACCTGGTCTTTTTTTATTGTCAGTTAAAGAATTTCAATACAATATTTTCTTCTGTTTCGTTGACTTCATACATACAAGATTTCAAAGTATAAGACTGCTTCCCCCAATTTGCTACTTAGCCACTGCCAAAAGGCAAATTCATATAAGGAGGTAAATAGAGATGAATGAAAAAGAAAGAAAAAAAGTAAAGTTTAGTCTAACAAAATTTACTAAAAAAGGTTCTTTCAGATTTGTAGGATTTGGCGAAATTGACAATGAAAATCTTTATACAAAATCTAAAATTTATGAAGATTGCATTAGATATTGCCATAAATTAGTTAATTCTACAAACGAATTCAAAGGCAGCTTCACAGAATTTGAAGAAATCGAATTTGAAAACGAAAAGCATCAAATTGTTAATCTTGAAATTGAAAACTGCTACTCGCTATGGTTTAGAATTTTAAATTAAAAGGAGTTAAAAATGGAAAATCAAAATTATTATTTGAAAGAATTTCAATACTTTGATGGTTATACAGAAATCATATTTAATATTGTTGATATCAACTTTAATAAGATGACAATCACTTTGGCTATAACAAATCAAGGTAAAATTAGTGTCATTGAATATGACTTAAAAAGAGATAAAGAAAATAATCTCTATTTTGAATATGGTTGTCAATATGAAAAAATTGCTGTTGACGACTTTGAAAACATTGAAGATTAAAAGGAGAAAAACTATGTGCGAAATACAAATGGTTATTGGCTCTTGGGGTTCATACAATGAATGCAACGAAAGAGCATTAGGTTCAAAATGGCTAAATCTTGCTGATTATGAAGATTGGAGTGAGATTGAAAAAGAACTTAAAAAAGAAGGTTTCAAACTTAAAGGTATAGATGAAGAATTATTTATTCAAGATATTGAAGGCTTTAACGCTGATGGAATAAACTGCGACTATACTCACCCAAAAGAAATATTTGAATTATTAAAAGAAGCAGAAGTGCTTGACGATGATTATAAATATGAACTTATGCAAGCGTATTTAGATGTGAGAAACTTTGATGATTTTGAAAATTTAGTAAATAACAAGGGCTCACGATGGGACGATGATATTCACATATATAAAGGCTATGACTGGGAAGATTACGGACGAATGATATATGGAGAAATGTGTTATCAAGTACCAGAAGTTTTAGAAAGCTTTATAGACTTTGAAGCCTATGGGAAATACATGGGTGATTGCTATTGTGAAGAATATAGCGATGGCATTATTGAAATTTGTTAATTAAAGGAGATTAAAAATATGGAAAAAGAAATTAAAAAAGCAAACACCACAAAAGAAGAAAGAAAAGAATTAGCACTTAAATTTATGAAACAACTTGATATTTACAAACCTTACATAAAAGGCTTTGAAAATAACGATGAAGTTTGTTTCTTTGAAAGATTTGCAGGCTACTGGGCTTGGCAAAATGAAGTTTTAGAAAACAAGATTAAAGAATTAGAAGAAAAATATAATTGTACAGTTTATGCAGTTACTCATGAATATGCAGAGTTTGGCGAACTGTACAATTTTTTAATTGTCACCGACTACAAAGAAGAATGGGACGAACTTTTGATTGAATATTCAGAAGGACAACACTCCGCATTCGCTTATGTTTGGAACAAAACAGTCAATGATTTTAGCGAATTTGGTAGTATTCTTATTGACAGTTTTGGTGGTGGTATTAGGAGGGTTGCATGATTAAGTTAAATCTCGAAACAAATTGCAGAGAGCAAGAAATTATCAAAGAATATTTGGAAGAAAATGCAAGCGAATCTCTTGCATATAAAATCAATAATGGTGTTAAAATTCAAAAAGACAATAAAACTTTAATAAATAAGAAAACACTTGATACCTTCCTTCAATATGCTTGTGAAGAAGCAAGAAAACTTGCCGCAAAAGGTGCAAAAGGTGCTTGCATAGAAGATAAAACAGTCTTTGCTTGGGCAATTCATTATTTTGAAGAAGACTCAATCGAAGGCATTTTGCTTAATGAAGATGGTAGTGAATATAAGAAAGCACCACCTACACCACCTAAACAGATTGAAACACCAAAGCCTAAAAAGGAAAACAATCAACAGTCTTTCTTTGATATGTTGGACTTATCCACAAATTCACAAGAAAGTGAAGATAAAATGGAAGAAAAAGAAGAAATTATTGAAGAAATAAAGCAAGAACTTCCTGATTGGTATTTAAACTATGTCGATAAGCAAGAGAGTTATCCAGACTCTCTTGTTTTTATTAGACTTGGTGATTTTTACGAAGCATTTAATGAAACTGCAAAGATAATCGCAAAAGAAATGAATTTAACTCTTACTAAAAAAGATTTAGGCTCAATAAAAGTTGATTTAGTAGGCTTCCCTTATCATATCAAAGATGATTATGTAGCAAGAGTTAGAGATAAATACAACTGCATCATTATTGAAAACGATAATGTGGAGTTTATTCAAAAGCAAGAGCCTAAACAAGAAAAAGTCGAGCCTATAAGTGTTGATATACACAATCAAACCTTTGATAAATTTTTACTTAAAACTATATCTTCATTACTTGATGGCAAAGTTAAATTGCAATAAAAGGAGTTAAATATGATTACAGAATTTGACATTAAACCTATCCCTAAAAACATATTGAATAAAATTAAAAAATTAGACTTGCAAGAGTATCCAAAACCAAATGGCAACACTCGATTTTATAAATACTTTACGCAATATAGAAAAGAATTGTGCGAAGTTGTAGTTGCAGTTAGAAATCATTATAAAAATTGGTTTTGCAAGCAAGTTGTCGTTCACGGAATACACACAGACAAAGTATTTTTACAAGATATTGGACTTTCAATGGGCTTTTATAAAGTTGGCTGGTATCGTGAAAATATTTCAAAATATCCACACTGGTATGATTATGATTGGGGCTGGAATGATGCTAAATATTTCAACATTCACGCACCGATTATCAATAAAGAATATGTTTACCAACTTCCAAAATATAAATATTCAGCAGTTGATAAATACACATACACAGACATTTTAAACTATTTAAGATTTTATGAAAAACACCCAAAATGCGAACTTTTAGTAAAGGCAGAACTTAGTAATCTTGCAACAAGTATTCAAATATTGAGACTTTGTGATAAAGACAAAAACTTCTGCAAATGGTTATACAAAAACAAATATAAAGCAAGTTCTGGATATTATATTTCATCAATAATCAATGCATATAAGAAGAATAAAGATATTGAAGAAGTTTATAACTTTGAGAAATTTAAAAAATATTTTGCAAAGGAAAACAATTTTCAAAATTTGAAAACATTTTTGAAATATAACGAAAAAGACAAGTTTTTAAAGTATCTTATAAAACAAAATACAGATGGCTACTCTTATGAAGATTATAGACACGCTTGCGAATATTTAGGACTTGATATGACCGAAGATAAAAATCGCTATCCACACGATTTTAAGAAATGGCACGATATAAGAATAGACCAATATCATACAAAGAAAGCTGAAAAAGATGCAGAAGAACGAAAAGAATTATATCAAAAATTCGCAAATGTTGCTAACAAATATCTATCTCTTGAAAGGCTTATTGTTAAAGAAGACTATGTTTGCATAATTGCAAAAAGTCCTCAGCAGTTAGTGTATGAAGGCGAACAACTGCATCACTGCGTAGGACAAATGAACTATGACCAAAAGTTTGCACGAGAAGAAAGTTTGATATTTTTTATACGCAATAGATTATCCCCAAATACACCACTAGTAACTCTTGAATATTCAATCAAAACTCACAAAATCTTGCAATGTTATGGTGAACACGACGCTAAACCAAGTGATGAAATTTTAAACTTTGTAAATAAAAAATGGCTACCTTACGCCAATAGAAAGTTAAGGCAAATTGCAATATAAGGAGAATAAGAAAATGTATTATAGAATCACAGCATATTATCCACAAGATGATTTTAGTTTTATCATAGACTCAAATGGGAAATTTGAAAAACTGTGGCAATTTAGTTCCTATCTTGTGAATAAAGGAATACAAATTATAGAAGTTTCAAAAGAAGAACAAATGATTGACATAAACATAGAAAAACCAGATATAGATAATGACTGCTTAATCTTGCGAGCAACTGCCGATGGCAAACCTGAATATGTAAAACAAAACATAAATGGTATTACATACAAAGCAGTTAAAGTTGCAGACAAAATTTATATACCAAATAATAACTAAACTAATAGCCAGGAGTAAAAACTCTTGGCTATTTTTATGCTATATAAATCATGAGTGTTGTTCTTTAAATTTTTTAAATTCTTTTGTTACATCAAAAGCGACATTTTGTCCAAGTGCTTCAAAATGCTTTTTGCCACACCTGATTTTAATACTTTCTCTATCTCTTAAATCAAGGTAATTTGTAGAACCTTTTGTTTCTATTACAAAGTAAAGTTTTTTCTCACTTTCCGTTTCAACATATACAGCCCAGTCTGGCGTATAATTCCCAATAGGTGTGTGTATCTTAAATTTATCAGGAATTTTAAAAAACAGTTTAACTTCGCTATCATTATCTAACTCTTGTGCAAAGTCTTTTTCAACACCAGAATTATCATAAATAATATAATCATAAAGTGAATGTTGTACTGCAACTGCATTTTTATCTAAATATGCAAACATTTCACTATTGCTTTCCAAATCAAACACATCAACAAATGAATAAGATTTTCCTTCTTGCTTAGTATATGTTATACCGTCAATACATTCATTAGCACGAACATAATTAATAATTTTAGTAACTTCTTCAATGTATCGTTGAGGGTTGTTTAAAAAATCTTGCAATCTATTAGATTTTAATAAAATTTGGCACACTGTATCTCTTGTAAGTTTGCAATTTTCACTTATTTCTCTAATTAAATCTGGTATTAAGAAATCATTCTCAATTTCTTCATATCTTGTGCCTTGTGAAGTATAACCAACACCACTTTTGCCAATATCGATTCTTACTGTTTCTTTGGCAATTTTAATAGTAGGTATTTCGTTCATTTCAGCAATTTGTTTAACACATTTTTCAATTAATTTATCTTTATCCATATTAATGCGATAAATCGTTTTTTGTTTAATTTTATTCCAGATTGCTTGGAACTCAGGCTCTTCAAATAGTTCATCTTTGCGTTTAACCGTTACCTGCTTAAAACTTGGCATAATATCAACTTTCTTGTTTGCGTTTTCAATTTGTTTAACAATTCTTTCTTTTGCACGCTCAAACTTTTTAGGTAAATCAATAGTGCCGTTTTTAAGGTCGTTTTTCAAAGTATCTTTGATTTTGCCTTTTGTATCTATATAGTTCTTTTCTCTAAAATGGTCTAAAATTTCTTTTGAATCAGTTGCGCTAATAACTTGTTCTTGTCCAGTTTCATCTTGATATGAAATGTTAACAAACATATCAATATCAAGCACGCCAAATTTAACGCCTGTTTCTTCTTCAATTTCTTTTTGCAACTTATCTGCAAATTCGGCAAACTTTTCTTCTGCTATTACATGTAATATGTTGATATTTTTATCATCAACTCGTTGCCCGTCTTGATTGACACACAAGCGAAGTCCACGACCTATTTTTTGCCTACAAGTAAATGTTGTTTTATTTTCTATTAATGTGCAAATTTGGAAAACATTAGGATTATCCCAACCTTCTTTAAGTGCAGAGTGGGAGAATATAAAACGAAGATATCTTAATTTGCTATTAGGACTAAAATCTAGCAAGTCCTCTTTATCTCTCATAATAGCATTATAAGTTGAATAGTCAGCAATGGTATCACCATTTGTATTTTTTATTTTGTTTTTGTTATCTTTACTAAAATACCCATCATGCACTCGTGAAGCATCAACATCATAAAAGTCTTTAACTTCTTTGTATCGTGGTAAATTAATAAGTTCGTTATAACATTCTTCAAACATTTTAGCATATTCGCCACGGCTATCTTCTTCGTTATCATAAACACGATATTTCGCAACTTCATCAATAAAGAATAATGAAAGCACCTTTATTCCCTTGGGAATATATATTCGTTCTTTATCTAAGTGCGTTTCAATAGTTCTTTTAATCATTTCACGCTTTTTAACTTTTTCATCAATATCGCCAAAAGTCTGCCCCAAACTTAAAAACTCGGTATTTGTAAACTCAATTTCTTCAAAGCCTTCCATTGCGTTTATTCCTGCAACTATATAACCATCATAAATATCCCTGCCTGTGATAACTGCAAGGTTTGAATTTGGTTTAACCGTCTTAACTTCTCGTTTTGTAGAACCATCTCTTTTTTTAACATCAACTTCAACTTTTGCAGTATATCCATTGCTAGCATCAACCGACAACAGTTTAATATAAGGCTTGTTAAAATCATCGGCAAGACTGTTATTAACTACGCAAATTTGTTTAACAATATGCATATTATAGGCATCAACAGGAGTAAGGCGATAAACTGTATTGATTTTTTGTCTATGAGTAGCCGAATACCTTAATTCAAAGAGTGGATTAAGGCTTTCGATTGCTTCTCTTGATTTAGTGGTATTATCAACACTTTGTGGTTCATCAATTATAATAATAGGATTGCACTCTTGCATATACTCTTTTGCTGTTTTATCCATTGAAAAACTGTCTTTCGGTGGCTGATTAAACAAATTTTCACTCTTTTTAAAAGCATCAATATTGATAATCATTATTTCAAGATTTGTAGAAAGAGCAAAATCTTTAATCTCATATAGTTTTGCAGAATTATAGATAAAAGGTTTAAGTGTTACGCCTTCATATTTTCGTTTAAAATAATCACGAGTTGTTTGCATAGACTTGTAAACACCTTCACGAATTGCAACACTAGGCACTATTACAACAAACTTTTTAAAGCCATATTGCTTGTGTAATTCAAGAATAGTCTTGGTATAAACAAAAGTTTTACCAGTTCCTGTTTCCATTTCTATGTTAAAGCGAAGTTCTTGTAAATCAGTGTGTGGCAACAAGTTTCTATTTTGAATTTCATGCATATTTGCTTCAATTTGTTCCATAGGCAAATCAAGGGCATTACCATATCCAAGCAACTCATCTTTGCTCATATCAACTAGGTCAACTTTTTGCAATGAGAAAGTAGAAGGTACATTTTTAGCACCCCTAAATAAGTCCACAACGGACATTACCGCATTATCTTGAAATTCTTGTTTCTTAAATTTAAGTTTCATTTTTGTTTTCCTTTAAAGTATTTAAACCAGCAGCTAATTTTCTAATTATATTTATCGTATCAAAAACATCTTTTTTATGTAAGACTAATCTTTGTCCTAATTTATAAGTTGTATCACCAGATTTTTTTAAATAATCTTCATCTACAACTCCACCATTGTGCTCAAATACATGTCGTTGTTGAAACATTTTTACTAATTTTTTAATTTCTTCTTTTGAAATAAAATCTTCATATTTCTTTGTGGAAATCTTATAAAAAAGGTTACTGCCTTTTTCAATTATTTGAAAATCATTTGTTCTTACATTTTTAGATGAGATTTTTCCATATATTGTTGCAGCAAATATCTGAAAAGCAGAAACAATATCTTCTAATGTTCCTTCCAACATCTCACTACACATACTTTTCGCTTTATCTTTTCCATATGATTTAGTATATAATGCTTCCATTTCGTTTAATGAATTTATCATTTTTTCAACATTATCTATTGAATTATCGAATGTTTTATCAATTATATTTTTGCCACAACAAGGGCAAAAATAAGCAGTTCCTATCACGCTATATCTTGTAGAACAATAGGGACATTGTATATCTTGCTCCCATTCTTTACTTTGTCCAATAGGATTATTAATAAAAGTAATTTTTTTACTTGGTTTATATGTAATTCTAAAAAATTTGTTATTTTTTGTTGAATTTGCTAATTTCCCAAAAGATTTATCTAAACTTTGTTGTAAATATGTAATAGCCCAATTTTTTGCTAAATTTTGCATTCCTTCTAATTGTTGTTCTGTCCACCATTCTGTCGATTTAGCTGTATGCCCACATCTCGGACAATATACACAATCATCGGAAATTTTTTCTTTCCAATCTTGCATGTTTATTTTAAATACATATAAACAATTTTGATTTGGACATTCTCTATCAAAATATCCTTTATCATCAGATAAAAATGTAACCGGTATTTCCATTAGAACAACCTCATTTCTTTGTTCCGAGATTTTAAAATTTCTTCGGTATTGATAAGTAAATTATCTGTATTAAAGCAACGGTCGGCGAACAGGTAAGTGCCCACGCTTTCATTTGCAAAACTTTCTATATTTTCAAGGGTCAAATTAGGTTGAGTGCATACTAAAAGTTTGTACTCTGGTGCTTCTACGATATACGCCTTCTTGTTTTCTGTTTGCTTTATTGGGTATGAAAGGTCTATACCATATTTAAGCATAACTTCATATACTAGGTCTAACTCAGTCCTATCATCTTTAAGATAATCAATACTTGATTGTATTCTGTCTTTAATAGCATCAACATCTTTTGTTGGAGTGTTATCCCACTTTTTAAGGTTAGAACTATCAAGTTTAAATACTTTAAAACCAATATCAATTTGCTTATCAGGATTTTCATCTCTTATTTTTTCACCCGCTCGACGAATCCTTTCTTTTGCAACTTCAGTTAGAGCATGTGGCACATTAATCTCATCACACACTTCTATTGCATTAAGAATTGTTTGTTTATTATCATTAGTAGCTTCTTCCAAACTTTTATCTAGATTTTCAGGAAATTGAACCATAATAAATTTTCTATTTTTCCCATCTAAATTCATTTCCATTACCGCATGAGCAGTAGTAGAAGATCCTGAGAAAAAATCAATAACTATTGAATTTTTATCACTTCCCAACTCTAATATTCGTTTTATAAGTCCAATTGGTTTGGGATTAGAAAATGGTGCTTTATCGTTAAATAATTTTTTTATCTGTTGTGTTCCATTTGTTGTCGTTTCTACATCTGTCCATAATGTTGTTGATACTTTTCCACGCTCGCTTGCTTCCCAAATAAATCTTTTTCTTTGTGGTCCACCTTCACCTGTCTTACCAAATACTATTCTATTATCTTTTACTAATTCCAAGTATTTATTATAGTCATTTTTCCAACTACAACCGGGATTAGGTTTATATATAGAGCCTGTTTTAGGATTTATAATTTCATATTGTTGATTTGGTCTCCAACCTCCAACTTGAAATGGGTCTGCTTTCCAAGGTCCTCTTGGATCATTGTCTGGATTTTCAAACCCTTCTCCACTATCAATTAATCTAAAAAATTCTCTATTTTCAACATAATATTGTTTTTTCTTAAAATAAACTAATGTATGGTTGTGAGCTACAGAAATTAACGCTGTATTAGTTACTGATTTTGTAGAATTCCACACAATGTCATTTAAAAAATTACCTTCGCCAAAGATTTCATTACAAATTTTTATTAAATTTGCTACTTCTTTATCATCAATTGAAATAAAGATCACACCATCATCTGTAAGCAAATTTCTTGCTAGTTTAAGGCGTGGATACATCATGTTAAGCCAATTTGTGTGATAACGCCCATCAGTGTCAGCATTAGATTTTACCGCTTGTCCAGTTTGTTCTTTGTAGTTTTTAATATTATCTTCAAAATTGTCTTTATATACAAAATCGTGCCCTGTGTTATATGGCGGATCTATGTATATCATTTTTATTCTGCCGTTATAAGACGCTTGTAAAAGCCTGAGCACTTCCAAATTATCACCTTCAATATAAAGGTTTTGAGTAGTGTCCCAATCTTTACTTTCTTCTTTGCATGGTCTTAATGTTCCAGTGGAGCGTTTTTGTGCAAGTTTTGTTGCTTCAGTTTTGCCATTCCAAGTAAAAGAATACTGCTCATTGCTTCGGTTAATATTCTCACCAAGCAATAACTCTAACTCATCAAAATCAATTTTATCTTCCTTTACAATGCTCGGAAACAACTCTTTGAGCTTTTCCACATTTTCCTTAACTACATCCAAACTTTGTCCATCTAATTTATCAATCATTGTTTTTCTCCTTTTTGAATTGTTTTTAACATTAAAGTATTAAGTATTATTAAAAAAATTTGCAACCCCTTTAGAGCAACTCCATAATGTATATCTTGTGGTTTTAAATTTTTATAATGAGCATAATTATTTCTATAATTAAATCCAGTTTCAAATCTATTTCCCTTAATCAAATAATAGGCTATAATTTTAACATTATCTATACCTAAAAGCTTAACAATAGTTTCGTTGTTTGCTCCTAACAAATCTCCTAAAGATGGATCAATGTCTACATAATTTTCTTTATTTTGATTTTTATAAATTAACCTTAATAGCTTTTCTATGATTCCAAAAATAAACATTGTTAGTCCATAATATAAACCTGTTAATGCAAAATTATTGTTTTCTTTAGCTATTTTAAAAATTAATAAAAATTCATTTAATAAAATATTTAAATCGTCGCTTAAGTAATTGGTATTCATATCTATCTTATACTCATCGCAAATATAACTCAATAAGCTCCCTACCATAGAAAAAAATTTCTGTACTCTTTTTTCGTTCAAAAAATACTGCAAAGTACTTAATAATATTTGATCGCATATATTTAATTGCTGTTGTTTTGTTATTGTAAAATAACTATCGGTTGGATTAGTAGAAGAGCATGCTTGATCAACAATAGACCTATTTTCATTTTGCATTATTTCTTCATAATAACTTACAAATTTTTTATTTTTGTTTTGCATATGCGTAAGCATTAATAATTTTGATTGCCAAGAAATTTTAGGATTTTTAAATGGTTCCAATATTTTTTCTGACGATATCTTAAATGAAAGTGTATGTCCATGTTTTTCTAAATATTTTTGCATTATTAAATCTACATTTTCATTCATAGTTAAAAAATCATTTGCTGACTTATGTTTTATATCATTTAAAAACTTAGTTATATCTTGTAAAATAGTGGTATAATAAATAGCATTATCTTCGTTTATTAAATCATATATCCTTTTCCCATAATTAATTATTAAATTAACAATATTCTCAACTTTATAATGTTTTGATTTTAATAATTTTATCAAATCCAAGTATTCATTTAAACGATAATTTTTTATTTCTTCAAAATGCCTTTCATTTAAAATTAAATCAACATAGTTTTTTTGTGATAATATTATTTTTTGAATGGTATCAAAATTATCTAATATCATATAAAAATATTTTTCAATAAATACTTCTATAACACTGCTAAGTCCACTATAGTACTTAAATGTCATATCAAATGTTACTTCAATAATACTATAATTATCTAACTGTAAAACTCTTTCGCAATTTTCTTTCAAGAAATCAATATAGAATTTAGGTCTAATTATAGATTGTTTTTCTATTATAAAATTTATAATATTACTAAATTGTTCTTTATACTTTTCATTTACAAAATTAGCAACTTCATTAAATTTTACATATTTTTCTAAAAATAAGCAATCAATAAATTCATCAATTGTATTTATTGAAGTAATATTTGTATTAAAATAATTTTTAATTAAATCAGCATTATCTAATAATGCTTTAATATCATAATTAGTTGACCAATCACTAATACCAAAATATTTAAATTGATATATATCAAATTGCTCACCTAATTTTTCTATTATATTCATAAACATTACCTCACTTCAAAGTATATCATAAAATCAGTAGTTTTGCTTACTTTTATCTCCAAATTTTTAGACAATTCTTCACTTTTTGCCTTTAACTCACGATTAATTTTTGATTTCGCTAGAAATTCATTATCTTTTAATTCAAAAAGTTTTTCAGTTAACTCGTTAATTTGTTGATTTTTAGCAAATTTATCGCCGAAATTGTCGCCGAATGAATTTTCTTTCAAATAATCAATTTCTTTCTGCAAGGTTTTGATTTCTTTTTCAACTTCTGCTTTCTTTTCATTTGCAATCATATTTAGGTGAGTAATGGGCAATTTTAAATCTTCACTATATTTAGTTTTTATTTGTTCTATAATTTCTGGTGTTTTTTCATCAATAATAGAGTTAAGTTTTGCAATAACACTTTCATTCAAAATTTCTTCACCTGTGGGCGAACTTTTTAACATTAAAATTTTATCACAAATTTCACTATCGAGTATATTACCGTTCTCATCTATGCCTAATAAAACATATTCATCAAACATATTAAACTGCATTGAGATAAATAAATTAAAGTATCCAATATAGCCTTTTAGACCTTTTAATTCTGTTGATTCCATTAAGTAGTGAGTTGGCTTTAAATTGGGAAAACTTGCCAAGCTAAACATCATATCCTTGCAAGGCTCACTATTTAAAGTAAACTGATAAAAATTCTTGTTATCAGTTAAGGAATAAACAAAAGGATTTGCGTAAGGATTTTTATCATGCCATTTAGTTTTTATTTCAAACTCGGTATCCGTTATGAATTTATCTTTATAATAATATCGAGCAAGGTAGGTAATAGTAGATTTCAAATCATCAACTTGTTTTCTTATAATCTCAGCCATATTTTTTGTGCGTTCAAGCAGATTTTTGTTAAATGTGTTGAAAAGCATTGTGTTTGCATCATTTCTTACATTTTCAAGTTCTTTTTTGAATTGTTCGCCTAGGTCTACAAAGTCCATTTGGACTTCTTTCTTTCTACGAACACCAGATAAAGTATCTATAATATTTTGCTCTATATCTCCATCCACTGCGCCAGAAATTATTGTATCACTAGCACCAACAATATTATTAGAAATGTTTAGGCGTTTATAAAATAATTCATACATTCTTACATCAAAGAAGTTGTTTGGACAAATAAAATTTATTACAAAAACATCACTGATTTGACCAATTCTATGACAGCGAGATATTCTTTGTTCCATATCAAGTAAAACTTGTGGAAAGTCGTAATTAATAATAAAACAAGCATTTTGCCAATTTAAACTTTCGTTGCCTTTATCTGTTGATATTAAAATGCTTGGTTTGTCGCTAAATAAAAATTTCCTAATAGGCTCATCATCGGTAGAGCCATTAAAAAAACAAACTAAGTAATCTGTATGTTCCATCAAGAGTTTATGAATATGCTCTTGCGACTGCGTATTGCTTGTAAAAATAACACATTTTTTGGGTAAACCTTTTTTATAGAAGGATGAAAAAGTTTTTTCTATTGCGTTAAGTAACATCTTATCTTTATTATTTACTTTTATACGACTTGCAATATCAAGCATATCACAAATTTCTTCAATTTCTTGTTGATTCTCTTGTGTGGCTTTTTTATTTAACCTTGCATAAATACCTGATAAAGTTTTACTTAAAGCATAAGCTGAAGAAGAAAGTGTACCATATAGCATTAAAGATAATTCATAAGGATCCATTTCAGGAAAAGCAAATCTTGATGGTTTTGATATATAATTTTCAATCATCTTATATAATTGCTGTTCTTCATCTGTCATTTGATAAATTTGAGTTAAAATTTGCCTTTCTGTTAATTTAGTTTCAACACGAACTTGATTTCGTAAAGTCCTAAAAGTATAAGGAGCAATTATTTCTCTTAATTCGGGGTAATTTTCGGGCTTTCTAAAATACTTTTTATGGAATTCATCATAATCTGTAAATATATCTTCATCTATGAAGTTTATAAGACCGAATACATCATCTTCATTCTTTTGAATAGGTGTGGCTGTAAGTAAAATTTTCTTTGCATTTGGTATTATCGATAAAATTATATCTGCTGTTTTATTTTCTTTAATTTTATAACTTCTAAATCTATGTGCCTCATCTAAAATACATAAATTCCAATCAATATCTTTAAATTTTTCATTATTTGATAAAATATAATCGTAAGTAGTTATGACAATACCATTTTCAAAATTTTCTAGCGTTGTTCTGTATAAGTCATTTTTAGGTCTTTCTATATTATCTAAAATATATGCTCGTATCTCTAATTTCCTAACCAAATCTTGTAACCAGTCATTAATTGTAGGCGAAGGAACTATTATTAAAGCATTTTTATTACGCCTAGCATATTGGGAAACTATCAATAAGGCTTCAATAGTTTTACCTAAACCAGCCTCATCTGCCAAAATAAATCCTTTTACAAATGGATTAGATAAAGCAAAACAAGCTGCATAAACTTGATGAGAAAAAATTTCAATACCATTATTTAAGTAAATTGGTATCAAATTTTCTTTTTTACCTAATTCATATTGCTTATTAATTTTTTTAACAATATAATGTGCCTGCAAGTCATTGTTTATCATCTGTTTCCTCATAAAGTTGTAATTGTTTAATTATAACATAAAATACAAATTTTGAATATTCTTTTTATGGGATTTTACGCAAAAATTTCAAAAATGAGATCCTGGCGTGTGCTTGTCTTGATACAAGTGGCGTCGCTTCGCTAGCCAGACAAGCACACGCCAGCAAGCAAAAACGGAACAAATTGCTTGCACCAAGAAAATTTATATTTAATCAAAAAAATAAGTAAAAAATCAATTCTTTTTAGCGAGAATGCAACAAAACGGCATCTAAAATGGGGGTTCGCAAGGCAAAGCCCATTGCTTAACCCACCATTTCTTTACGATGCCGTTATTTTGTTAGTTGCTTTTTCTCATTTGTTCAATGACTTCTGCGCTGACTTTACCCATATAGCAGCCCTCATCCCAACATTTGAAGTCGTCAAACAACAATAGTTTTTTATCTTCCTGACCTATTGTGCAAACTATGTCATCATCCATTATGTCTGAAATGAAATATTGAGGTAGTCCTTTGCTATATACGATTTTTTCGCCTGTCTTTTCTATATATTTCATAAGGTAGGCAAGAGCATTGCCAAGCCTTCTTTCATTCTCATCAATAGGTTCAAAATCACTGCGACCAAATTTTTTATTGAAAAACACTGATTGAAAAGTTGTTCTCATTTTATGTGCTTTTGTATCATAATCGCTAACTTCAATTACACCACCAGACAAAGAATTTTCTGGAATATTAAACAAACCGTGAAAATGAAGTCTATTAGTTTGTGGTGCTCGTTCCCAAACACCCATATAACGCCAATTTTTTCTATAACATAAATTCCTTAAACAAGTTTTCAAACCTTTCTTAAATGATTGTTCGGTGTGTTTGTTATCGTCATAGGTAAATGTGCAAAAGTAATTAAAGTTTGCTAAATTTGCTTTTCTTGTCATTCTTATTCTTCTGCAAATTAAGTTTCTTTGTTTCCGTTCAAGATTGTTCATTACAAATCTAAAACAACTCTCACTATCTTCAAAATAAATACGCATTTCTTCAAGAATTTTATTCTTTCTAACTGACTTTTTTAAATCAATATACTTTTTATACAACTGCTCAAAAATTTCTTTTTTTGATACTTTTTTAATGATTTTTACTGTTTTTTCATCATTTTTTACACCTTTTTCACTATTTTTAACTAAATTTTCAACATTTTTATTTTCTTTATCAAGAAAAATAGAAGGTGTATCGACCTTCACAATCTCCACACCTTCCTCATTTTCGATGACAGTTACAACTTCCTCTGGGCGTTTTGTTCGCCTTAAATTTGGTCTTGTGGTATGAGGAATTGCGATATAATGACTGCCATCAAAGTAAACTTTTGTTTCACCATAAGGCATTGTCCCTCCATTATCCACTGACCTTTGTGTTTAACAAGATGTTAGAGTCAGTGCTTTTTGCGTTGTTTATTTTTATATTCAGGAGTATTGCGATACAAAAGAGCATACTCATATTTTTGATGTTCTTTCATTGCTCGCTTTAATTCCTTTTTATCACCACTATAAGAAGCCCTTTCTAATGCTAAATCAGCACTTTGATAGCCTCTTTGCAAGTCATAAAAGGAACACTTTTTAGCCATTCGTTTTTGCTTTCCAGTGAAAAATCCCACGATTTTGCCTCCTTTTATTTTTGATTTGTTTTTTGTAATTTCTTTGATACTTTCTATCTTCTCTATCTATCTTTTTAAATGCTTTCTTCATATTTTTAAAGATATATTTACATATCTTTTTATTAAACTTTTCAGGCACAAAATCAACTGTATCAAGGGTATAACTAAAAGTTTCATAATACTTTGTTAATGCTTGATTTATAAGTTTATTCTTATTGTAATTGAGCATAGTTTTTCTCCTTTTTTAATGTTCTTGATTGATAAAAGTTATCAGGCAACTCATCATCAAATTCCTGCAAGAATTTAATATATCCTTCCAAACTTTCATCAGTTTCTGTTGAGTATTCTAAATCAAAATCTTCGTCTAAATGTCCTTCATAAAACTTCGGCTTACAGCTTTGACTGTTATAGCATCTAAAAACATTGTAATTTGCTTCTACCACTTCTTCCACATAACAACTTGTATCTTGTTTACCACTACTCATATACTTATCAAACAAACCAGAATTATCAATCTTTCTAATAGTCCACTTTAACTTACTGACTTTTTTATACTCATCACATAAAATCTCTAACTTAACTATCTCTATAAATTGAGCAAGTTCTCTAATGTTAACATCAATCAGCATCGGTCTTTGAGTATCGAGAAATATATCAATATCATCGTGTCCGTGCTGTTCATACCAACGACTTTGCCAATCAGGGAAGTATAAGCTCATTCTTGAATTAAGATATTTTTGAGCCTCTGTTATACCAATAACTTCGTAAGGAATGTTAAAGTGTGTCTTTACAAACTTGTTCTTAAAACCTAATTTGTATGGATTTATTCTCCGATTGTGTCTCGGAGAATAACCATACTTTCTAAATGTAATATCATAATTTGCAGACACACAATGCTTTGGAATTGAAAGATTAAAACCGTTTTGATTTTTTCTTGCAATTTCACTTCTCATCAACTTAAATCTTTCTCTATCGAAAGCATAAGTATTGAGAATGTGTGTCATAAAGCAAGTTTTACCTGTTCGGGGTGGAGCAAATATGATAGTTATCAATAATCACTCCATTAGAGCATTTTATATTGATTTACGCCATCTGAAATATAAATATTTGTTCCATCAGTCCAAACATTCTCACCATTAAAACTATCAATTCCTTCCCAAACCATTGCTTCCCAAATATTTGTATTTGCGTTTAACCTGTATTGCTCATAACCTGATGAATAGTATGTGTATTCATTATCAGTCCAAATGTTTTTAACATTAAAATTAGATATATTACTCATATTTATTTCAATCCAAGTACTTGAATTTTTATCTAACACATAACTATTTGAATAATAAATCTTATCATTAGATTTCCAAATTTGAGATGCAACTATATCTGTAAAACCATTCCAAGTTTTTATTTCCCATATTAATGTTTCATCATTTAGTACTAATTGTTTTTCTGTTGTTGAAACATAAAGATTATTATCATCATTCCAAAACGACAAACCACCAAACACTTCTGCTAAGCTAAATGATAAGCGATTATTACTATCTATTTCAATCCAAGTTTTTGAATTTTTGTCTAATTTATAAGGATATAAATCATAACCAAATGTTTGAGTGTTTATAACATTCTTTAAGCAATAGATATCATCATTTACAATATAAATATCACTTCCAGAAAAATCAGATAAACCATTCCATACTTGTTCAATCCACTCATCAGTTTCCTCATTTAATACATATTGTTGAGTTGCTGATGATAAATAATAATTCTCTCCGTCTGACCAAATATTTGATTTACTTACACTTTCTACATTCCAATTTTTCTTTTTCCAAGTTAAAGTTTCTTTGTTTAACTTGTATTGTAAACTTCCATAAGAATAATAGGTATTAGCGTCTGTTGACCAAATATAAGTGGTATCAAATCCTGAAACACCTTTCCAATCAATTAAACTCCAAGTTTTAGATGATTTATCAAAAGAATAATGCGTATTACCATAAGAATAATACATATTATCATTTTCATCTAACCACATATAATCACCATTTACACTAGTTAAACCTGTCCAGCCATTATTAACCCAAGTATTTGTTTCAACATCAAAAACATAATTTTTATAATAAGCATTTTCATTATCACACCATATATCGATAAGACTAAAATATGAAGAAGGCTCAACCATAGTTATTTCAACCCATTTATCGTTTGTTTTATCGAATTTGTAATAATCACCTAAAATATTTTCACAATACACATTATTTCCAGCAAACCATATATCATAGGCATAGTATGGATCACCAACACCAGTCCAATTTTTTCTAGTCCAAGTGCTTGTTTCAACATCTAAAATATAATGATTTCCTTGCTCTGTGTGATAAATTTTTGTACCATCTGTCCAAATATAATTAGCATTTATTTTTGTTAAACCACTCCAAGTTTTTCTTGTCCAAACACTTGTTTGTTTATTTAAAACATAGTTGTTGCTATTATATGAATAATAAACATTAGTTCCATCAGTCCAAATATAACTTCCCACAATATTATCCAAACCTTTCCATTCTTTTTTAGACCAAGAGTTTGTTTGTTTATCTAATACATATTGCTCATCTTGATAAGAATAATAAACATTCTCACCATCATTCCACACATATTGACCAGTTAACTGCACTAAATCTTTATACTCAACCGCTTCAAATGCATAAATTCTATTAAACATAGCGTAAAAAGTTGTATTGCTTGTAATTTTAATACTATAAACATTTACAATATCAGCATTGTTAAGCGACCAACCAACAAACTCATAGCCTCGTTTTGTAGGAGTAGAAGATATACTTGCATAGTTATTTTGTGCAACAGTCATTGTTTCAAATTCTTCATCATCTACAATAAAAGTTACATCATACTTATAGATAATATTTGCTTTCAAAACAATAGATGAAGTGATTTTATAAGTTGAAATGTTAATCAAAGTGTCATTAAAAGTCCAGCCATTAAACTCTTTGTAAGGAGTATTTTCAACTTCAATTCCTACCGCACTATTGCCATTTCTAACTTGTTCCGTGCCTATAATATCATTCTCATACATGTAGGTTACAGTGTGAATTTGAGTAAATTTAGCAGTAAATGTTGTGTTTTGAGTGATTTTATAACTATTCACATCAACTATTTTCTCACCGCTAATTATCCAACCATCAAATTCATAGCCTTCTTTTACAGGATTTGCTGGGAGAGTAGCATAACCATTTTCAACAACAATTTGGCTATCATACTCGGTGTTATCTACAATAAATTTAGCATCAAATTTAAGGGTAACATCTGCTACAAATTTTGTATTAGTTGTTATCTTAAAAGTAGATAAATCAACCTGTTCGCCATTCACAGTCCAGAAGTTGAAAATAGCATATTCTGTTGAGGTAGGCGGTGTAACCGTTACAATATCATTTTTATTAACTATTTGAATATTGTAAACACTGCCGTTAAACTCAAATGTTGCTACAACTTGTTCGCCACTCTCTAAACTTGCGATATATTGCTCATAATAAGCAACAGAATTTTCTAACTCGGCAATTTTAGCATTAAGCGAAGATACAATAGCACTGCTGTTATTCATTAAATAAGTCATTTCGCTAATTTGAGTATTTAATGACTTGATTTGATTGTTTAAACTGTTAATCGTTTCAACATTCAACTCATTTGTTTTTTGCAACTGATTAGACAATGACTGCAAATTGTTTACTTGTTCGGTTAGTCTTGCTATTTCTTTACTTTTATCATCATCACTTGTAGATAAATCTGCAATTTGCTTTTGCAAAGTATCTATTTGAGTATTTAGTCCAGAAATAGTTGTTTCATTATTGTTTTTAATTTGAGTTAAATTCTCAACTTGTGCTATCAACTCACTTTTTTGAGTTTCTAGTCTTTCTATCTGTTCTTGCTTGTTTGCAATATCTACATTTAATACATTTATTTCACCATTTAAGGTATCAACTTCTGTATAATAATCATCAACTAAACTTTTGTAATAATCTAACTTTTCATTTAATTCTTTTTCACTTGTATTGCCATCATTGTATCCTTTATCATAGGCTTCTTGAACTTCTTCCGCTGTGTAATACTTATTACCATTGACTGTGCCTGTTATTGCAGGCCAATAAATGTATAAAAGTATTCCAACAAAGCCTATCACCAGTACGCCTATGATGGATACTAAAACTTTACTTACTGTATTCATAGGCTACTCCTTTCGACAACTTTCAATAACGCACCATTGATACCCATATAAGTTTCAAGGTAGGACACTGAATCGTTGTTATTTGTTATAGTTGTGGTTACTTTTGTTTGACTTGCAAAGTATTCAATAACAAAGTTTAATTCTGCTTTGCTAACGACTTCGCCATCAAGTCCATAAAATACGAGATTTACATCTCCAACAACCTTGCCATTTGTAACCACAGTGTTTACGGCAGGTTGATCGTTAAACAACAAAATATAATCTTTATTTTCGCCATCAAACTCCATAGGAGCAAAGGTAGTAACATTTGAAAAAGTAATGTAATCTTCGCTATCAAGTCCAATAGTTCCAAAGTCATATTTTGCTATTTCATCATAATTGTTCTTTGTTTCAATAGTAATTGCTGTGCCATATTCTTTACTTGACACATTGAACATTTCAACTAACTCGATAGATGAGAATATGCCAACAACAATTAGTACTGCACAAATTAGATACCAATACCATTTCATACACTCACCCCCGAATTGATATTTACAAGATTTACATTGTTAGTTTCAATAGAAGTTAAGCCTGTATCTTTTAAAGAGCCAACTAACAACTTAAAATCTCTTTGTGTTGTTGAAGAAATCGTCAAAGAATTGATTTTTAAGCCATAAAGAGCATAATAATCAAGACCTAAAACATTCACTTCTTCAAAATTTGAAATATTAAAATCAATATTGATTTCTATATTTTCAAAGTTCTTTAATTCATTGATTTTTTCAGTAGAAAGAGCATAGTAATAGCCATTTTCACTAGTTAAATATCTTGCGACAAAGTCTTGTTCGGTTAGTCTAACTTCACTAGTAACTTTCCAATAATCAACATTGTCTGCAATACCGCTAATATTAAATTGACTATCACCAGCAACAGAGCCAAACATTGATTGTTTAGCCCAAACCATACCACGATTGTCATAGTGTGTTTGCATTGTGAAATAACTGTTTGTCAAGGTTCTGTTTCCGACAGGTTCACCAGAAACTTGTCCATTTTCATCTATTTCATAAATGTGCAAAAAATCTCCTAAATCAACAAGAGAAATAACACTATCACCAGTACCATTGCTAGAAGATTTTAGTATTTGTCCAGCTTTTATAAGCAAATCTTCAAAGGTATATTCGTAAGTCTTTGTGTCATAGTTATAAGCATTTTCTTCGTAATTCCAACCTGTGAAAAGTCCAGAAATTGTGTGCCAAATTGCTTTACCTAAATTAAAGTTTTTTGTAGTTACTGTATAAGTTCCATCAAGTGCCACACCATAAGTTGTTCCATTTATATCAATAACCATAATGTCGCCCCACTCATATTCGTGTCCTGTTTCAAAGTTAACACCGTCATATCTATTGTATTGATATAATTTTGTGCCATCTTCATTGATTACAAGTTGAAAGCCACGAGAGTATATTGCTTGCTTTGAAATGCCACTATAACAGTTAAACAAAAGTTCAATGACTTCATAACCATTATCATTACGATTTGAATAGTAATTTGCCTCAATGGTAGGTAGTTGCTCGCCAGTTTGTGGGTCTTCTACCGTAGTTGCATAAGTTGAAGTAATAGCAGATGGAACTTTATCTTTGCCGATAGTTTTGTAATAAAGCAAAACACCGCTCATTAAAGTTAAAAATACTGTTACAACAACTAATGCAATATTGACTATTCTTATAGCAATATCTTTCATAATTTCTCCTTTTAATAAAAATTAAAAAAGCACTATTTAAACTGTTACATTTAGATAGTGCTTTCTTGTTAAACTAGTCCATTCCAGCCAAAGAAATTTAGAGTATTCGCAAGCCAATTAAGAGCAATGCCAATATACTCAAACACTTTGCCTAGGATAGACAAAGGCCAAGTTCCAAATAACACCACTAAAATAATAACGAGAATTATTAAGATTATGTTTTTAATCATAGAACACTAACCTTTAATTGAGAGTCAAATGTGATTGCATCGTAACTTGCTCTATCGTATCTTCAATAACTGTGGAGTTATTTCCAAACCACTCACATACTTGCTCGCCAAAGGTTAAACCATTTACTGAACAAGCAATTAAAACTGCAAGACAGAATAGAGCAATAGCACAAACAATTCCAATGACTACAAATAGAATTGTTTTTAACCAACTAGGCATAAAACCTCCTTTTTTACTTCATAAGCATATTTAGAAGCATTTTGTCTGAATTTCTAAAAGGCTTAATAGTGCATTCATATACTTCGCCATTTTCATCAACAGAACGAACAGCATAGGTGTTGCCTTTAATCACATTTCCGCTTGCTTCATCTTTGATTTCATAAGGGTTAGTGATAAGTTCTGCTTGATTTTCATTGCCGAATACAATATCAAGCACTGCATATCCACCTTTGTCTGGTGGAGTTATCAAAACTCGCACATCTTTTCCACGAATTGTTCCTTTGATAAAATAACTGAAATAAGATTTACCATTCTTTTCAAAGGTTTCTCTTTCAACCATAATTTTGTTTTCTTTCTTTGACATTACTTTTTACCTCCAATAGTTCTTGAAATTTTCTTAGCTTCCGCCTTTGATTTACCAGCTTTTAAAGCTTCTGTGTATTTAAAGATACCTGCGTGGTCGCTTTGACATTGCAAATATCCAGAACGAAGACCTGCCTCATAATCGGTGAGCTCTTTGCCTTCTTTTTGTCCTCTTTGATGGACTTTTGCTCTGCGTTCTTCCGCATAGTTTTTAGCACGCTTATTTGGAACAAACCAGCGTCTTTCTTTATTCGCCATTAAATAATTCTCCTTTTAATATTTAAAATTTTGTGTCTAAAAATAGACTATTAAGTTGTACTGTAATCAAGCGAAGGACTTTCTTAAAACAACTCGTTCTCGTGCGATGCTTTGCGTAGGTGGCCACCTTTACGAAATTCCACGCAACAAGACTTTCGCCATTTACTTTGCCTTGCTTTTGATTACACACAAAGTATAGAACATGAATTAAAAAAAATGAATGAACTCACTCGTAGTCCATCCGTACTTTACCCGTACTTTATATAAACTGAAATTGAACAAACTTGAACTTTTATAGAAAGAAAAATACCAGACTTAACATCTGGCATCTTCACTATTTATATCTTCTTGTATAGAGTGTAGTATGAACACGCTTACCATTTACACAATCTCTGTCTTTGAAAATGTATTCAAACTCTTTATCAAGTTGTTTGTTACGAAGATAATAAGTATCTTTGCTGTAAATTCTGCTATTGCCAAATTCATCGTGTTCAAGATAAATATCTTGTTTAACAATATATCTTGCTGTTCGATAAACATTAGTAGCATTTTGCATAAATTCTGGTGTTTTCATTTATTTTCCTCCTTATCAATATTAGTTTTGAAAAATTTAATTAGTTGGCTATTAAGTTTTGAAATATATTCAATAGAATAACCTAACTTATCTGAAAGTGTTTCTTGTGTGTTATTTTCAAGATATAAAGACACATAAATATCATAAAGTCTAGGCGGTGCAAGGCGGACAAGACTATTGTATTTCTCAATTTTACTCAAAATAGTATTTTCTCCAACACTTGCAGATGCCTTATCAAACATAGATTTACGAGTATAGTAATATCTTATATCTTTTAAATCTTCTCTAATCTTATTCAGTTCCATAATTTGCTCCTTTTTTAATCAAATTTATCTGCAAGTAAAGAAAAGCCCTCTACAAGCAGTTTGTTCCTATAAAACTAGGACTTTAACTGTTCGTAGAGGACTTATACCTTTGACACGAACCTTACCTATAATGTAGTGAGTAAGGATTTACATAGACACTATTTCAGCCAGACCGTTACTGTGCATCATAGATGCAATATTCAATTTTTATTGTTTAATTATTCTCATTAAAGTTTCCTTTTGTGAATGCTCTCTGCTATATACAACAGTTTTACAAACTGGACAAATGCCTTTATATGCTCCATTTTTATATGTTTTAACATTCATAAAATTAAAACAATTAGGGCATCTAATGACCTTTGGCTTTTCTTGCAACTTGTTCATAATCAACTCCTTTTTCCCATTTCAAAATTAAATACTACAAACTTTTTTCGGTTGGGATTCCATAAAAGTTTTATCTAATGTAAATATATTTAATAATGTGAAACGGGGCAAGGTTCACAATTATTAACAAAGTTAGTAAATGTCTTTAATGACCTTTACAGCAACACCTTGAATAATTATTGAGTTGAAATACATATCTTTCATTTCTTTATTTTCAGGGTGAAGCCTTATTCTTTTCTTTGTTTTGTCTAAATAATATCGTTTAAGAGTTGCCTCATCATCTATAAGGGCTACAATGATTTGACCTTCTTCAGCATTTTCTTGTTTTCTTATAATTACATAGTCGCCATCACAAATACCAGCATCTATCATACTTTCTCCATTTGCTCTTAATATAAAGAACTCACCATTTCCTAAAAACTCATTTGGAATAGGAAGGTAACACTCTATATTTTCTTCAGCAAGTAATGGACTTCCACAAGCAATACTGCCAACAACAGGCAAGTTAGAAGTAGAATTTTTGGTTTTAGCCATTTTTAATGTGATAATACCACGACTACCACCAGCGTTTTGAACCAACTTTCGCTTTTCCATTTCGTTCAAGTATTCGCCAACGCAACTTTTAGAAACTTGTAGAGCATCTGCAATTTCTCTGATTGTAGGCGACCTGCCACTTATAGAATAACTTTTCTCTATGAATTCAATTATTTTTTCCATTAACGCATTGTTTTTCGTTCTCATAACTATAATTCCTTGCCTATCACGGACTTTTGTCCATGATACAAGAATTATAGAACATATTTTCTAAAAAGTCAACCCCTTTCCCATTGTTTTACAATTTTTTTAGGGTGGAACTTTGGGCTTGTCTATTTTATCTTTATAATAATCTCTAATCTCAAATTCTAAGCAAGATATAAATAGAGTCAAAATATCTTTTGGTATCTCTGCAAGTTTAGGGAACTCATTATGAATAATTTTCATTTCTTGTAACTCTGTTCGCTTTTCTTTCATTTCAACCTCCTTTTGTTAATTTCACAACAACTATACAAAAGAAAGATGAAGAAAGGAATGAACAAAGTCGTAGTTTATCCATACTTTACCTATACTTTACTTAAACTCTATTTTAATTAAATTGAAATAACTTGAACAAACTTGTTTTTTCTTGCAGTAGAAATTTCTCCTTTGTCTTATATGGGCTTTCTCTTTTTTTGAGTTGAGAGTATATCAGAGAATGTCTTGTTGGCAAAGGAAAAAATTATTGCTTAAACAATAGAAGCGAAAAAATTAAAAAGACAATATTTTTTTCTTTATCTTTGTCAACTGCACCATTCCCTGATTTTTGGAGGGTGTCAAAAAAATGACAAAGGAGAAAATATATGTTTAGAAAACAAGTTAGAAAAAGATTAAGTAAGTTTAAGTTGAGATTAAGTTCTATCTATAACTTTTTAACTCACTTCAAAAAGATTGCAAATAAAGTAATGGTTAATTGCAAGTCTTTTCATTCTAATTTTTTAAACAATACATTATTCTCTAATCAAAGCAAAATTTTGGAGGTTAAAGAATGAAAACAGCAGTTATTTACGCAAGATATTCAAGTGATAGTCAAAACGAACAATCTATTGAAGGACAATTAAGAGTTTGTCAACAGTATGCAAAAAATAACGATATTGTAATTGTTGATACTTACATTGACAGAGCAATGACAGGAACAAATGATAATCGTCCAGACTTTCAACGAATGATTAAAGACAGCAATAAAAAACAATGGGACTATGTAATTGTGTATAAGTTAGACAGGTTTAGTCGAAACAAATATGAAACAACAATACACAAACACACTTTAAACAATAATGGAGTTAAGGTTCTGTCTGCAATGGAAAATATCCCTGATACACCAGAAGGAATTATACTTGAAAGCTTACTTGAAGGAATGAATCAATACTACTCTGCAGAACTTTCACAAAAAGTCTTGCGTGGACTAAAAGAAAGTTATCTTAAAGGCAACTTTACAGGTGGCAATCAACTTTATGGATACGATGTTGTGGATAAAAAGAATGTTATAAATCCTATTGAAGCGAAAATTGTTAAAGAAATATTTGCACGATTTGCAAAAGGCGAAACAGGTAAAAGTATTGCAGATAATTTAATTGCAAGAGGTATAAGAACTAAACGAGGTCATTATATTGATGATAAGAAAATTTATAACTTAATAGGAAATACAAAATATATTGGAAAAGTTCAACATGGTGATACAGTTTATACAAACATATATCCCGCAATTATAGATGAAAAGACTTGGCAAACAGTACAGTCAATACGCAACACCAATAAACACAGTCCAGGAAGTAAAAAAGAAAAATTTGATTATATACTTTCAGGAAAATTGATTTGTGGAGATTGCAAAGAATTTATGGTAGGTATAACTTCAACTAATCGTTGGGGAACTGTTTATAAATATTACACTTGTTTATCTAAACGCAGACATAAACACAAATGCGATATGCAATCAATTCATAGACAATTTTTAGAAGATTTAGTTTTTAATAAGACTTGGCAACTTATATGCGATAATGATGATTTAGATTTTCTTGTAAATGAAATATATAAGTTTCATAAAAAGAATACACAAGAAAATGAAGTTATAAACTCATTAGAAAAACAACGAGCAGACGCATTAAAGGCATCACAAAATCTTATTTCTGCCATTGAGCAAGGAATAATAACAGAGCAAACTAAAATTAGACTTAAAGAACTTGAAGCACAAATTTCTCAATATGATATTGATATTGAAATTGCAAAGCAACGAACTTATAGCTATTTAACACCAGAACTTATTAAAGAATACTTACAAAAAACAATTTGTGGAGATATTGAAAATAACGAAGTTAGAAAATCAATAGCACGAAACTTTATTAGAGAAATTATTTTATATAAAGATAAAATTGCAATAACTTATAACTTTACTGACAAGCATTTGACTAAAAAGCGAATACCTGATAAAATAAGTGATATAGAATATGAAATAAAGCAGATTGAAAACTCTGCTTTAAATAATATTCAGGGTGAGTACAAATACCTTTGCTCTCCGCCATAATAAAATAACCACCATATATAGTTAATCATGTATAATGAAACGCTGTATATAGTGGTTATTTTTTTATTTAGGCACATTTTATCTCATTCAAGATCTAAATTTTTAGAGTCAAATAAAGGATCATTTAAAAAATCTATTAGTTTTATTCCAAGTCCATCAGAAAGCATCATTAGTGTTTTTAAAGTTATATTGTTTGTTTTTCGTTGCATGATACTTTTAATGGTTGGGAAAGGAACGCCACTTAGTTGTGCCAACTTATATTGTGTTATATTTTTTTCTTCCATATATTTATATAATCTTTCAACAACAGCATCATTTATCGTTTTCATTTTCATTTCCATATTATGCTTTGAAATATTGTATAATATGCATAAGTTAAAATTAGGATGATAAATCATTCTTTTTTCTTGTCAATAAGAAAATGATAAATTATAATAAGATTATATAACATCCTATTTTGAAGAGGAGAGGGTAAAAAATGAATGAAGATGATGAGCTATTTGATGAACAAGATGAAGGCTATATACATATAAGTTATTCTACTTTGATGAAGTTGAAATATATTTTTATTATTATAGCTATAGTTATAGAAATATTTGCATTTGTATTATTTGGTACATATCTTTTTAATTTTGAATTAGGCTTTAATATCTTATTTGCTTTATTAGGTTTGATAATTGGTATACTTTTTAATTTAATTTTTGTAGCAATATGGTTTGCTCTAAAAAAAGACGCTATTAAGACTGAACAAGAGGAAATTGCATTAGAAATAACTTCAAAATTGAACGACATTATTTCATTAAATATTGATGAGTTAGATGAATATACTGTTTATGTTAGTGATGATGAAAATGAATTATATAAAACAATAACTGGAAACAGAAAAGATGAAATTAATGATGATAATGAAGAAATAGAGGACTTTAATGTAAGATTATATATTAAAGAAAATGTTATGAATTTTATGATATCGCCGAATAATGAAATTGAAGTTTTAAGGCAGGTTAATGTAGACAAGATAGAAATTTTTTCTATTAGCTTTGATCAGATTAAATATTTTGTCAGAGAGGGGGATAAGCAATTGGTCTCTAATGTTCATGGTAATGATATTTCAGTAGGAGGAGCAATTATAGGGGGATTATTAGCTGGAACAGCTGGAGCAATTATAGGTGGACATAGAGAAATAACAACTGATATATTATCAATAGATGAAAGAAGGTGTATGTTGTATTACTCTAAAACAGCGGACACAAAATGTTTAATTATTGATTATGATGCATATCTTTTGCTACAGAAATATATACCTGAAAAGAACCCTATAAACGCCATAGCATTAAAAACAGACACGAAATCTTTGGATTATGCGGAAGAAATAGAAAAATTCCATAAGCTATACTTAAATGGTATTATTACTGAACAAGAATTTCTTTCAAAAAAACAGGAATTATTAAGCAAAAATAAATAGATTGTTTTAAATGAATAGTGCATCGATAAACAGCATATATCAACAAATATTAGGTGTTGGCAATAATGGATAGGTTGTAATTTTTGTTAATTTATGGTATAATAGCTCATCATGAAATTATATAGTTTGTTAAAAAAATATTCAAAAAAACATGTTATTGCAATGCATATGCCAGGGCATAAAAGGCATAAATTTTTACATAATTCATTGCCATACGATATTGATATTACTGAGATTGATGGTTTTGACAATTTACATAATCCAAATGGAATTTTGAAAGAAAGAATGGAGTTCGCTTCTAAATTATACAAAACAAAAAGGACATATTTTCTCGTTAATGGAAGCACTTGTGGGATTTTAGCATCAATTAAAAGTGTTTGTGAAAATGGAGATGAAATTTTGATTGCTAAAAACTGTCACAAATCCGTTTTTCATGCTATTGAGCTCATGGATTTGAAATGTTCATTTATTCCATCACATTTTGACGATGAAACTAAAATTCATTTGCAAATATATCCAGAAGATGTTGATTTATGTTTAAAAAATAACAGGGGGATAAAATGCGTTCTTATTACTTCTCCTACTTATGAAGGGGTTATCTCAAATATAGAAAAAATTGCTGAAGTTGTGCATAAATACAATATTCCTTTAATAGTTGACGAGGCGCATGGAGCTCATTTATATTTAACTAACAATTCTGCTTGTCAAAAAGGTGCAGATATTGTTATAAATAGTTTACATAAAACCTTGCCAAGTTTAACGCAAACGGCATTGTTGCATATTTGTAGTGACAGAATTGATGCTGAGAAAGTTTCAAAAAGTTTGTCAATTTTTGAAAGTTCCAGTCCGTCATATGTTCTTATGGCATCTATTGATGAGTGCATAACTTTTATGTCTAAGTTTGGGGAAAAATATTTTGCTAGGCTTCAAAAAAACTTAGATTGTTTTAAAGAGGCTGTTAAAAATTTAAAAAATCTTAAAGTATTAGGCTATACTACTTCTCATAATTTTTATGATTTTGATATGACAAAAATTGTAATATTGACTAGTCAAACCAATATTGACGGTGAAGAATTAATGCGAAGATTAAGAGCAAAAAACATAGAATTAGAAATGAGTTATGTGAATTATGCCATTGCGATTACTACAATTTTTGATACAAAAAAAGATTTATTATGTTTGGCAAAAGCTTTAAATAATATTGATAAAACATTAGAAAATGTTGAAAAAAATATTCAAATAAAAAACATTGATAATAAAGTTAGCCTAACTATTAATCAAGCATTAAAAACATCTAGCGAAATTATTGACATTAATCAAAGTATTGGAAAGGTTTGTGCTGAATATGTTTATGTTTATCCGCCAGGAATTCCAATTTTAATCCCTGGACAAATTATCAATCAAGAAACTTGTGAATATATAAAATATATTGCAAAGCATAATTTAAACTTGATAAGTACTACGGGATTATTGCCGAATATGATTAAAATAGTTTCAAATACTTGACAAATAAAAGAAAATAATTTAAACTCATTAACCAAGGAGAAGAAAATGAAAAGAATTAAAACATTAAATACACGAAAACTTATCGATCAAGATTTATCAAAATGTGGTTGTGGCGAATGCCAAACATCTTGTCAATCTGCTTGCAAAACATCTTGTGGTGTTGCAAATCAGAAATGTGAAAAAAGTGCAAATTAATATAAAACATTTTCGCATTTTTATATAAATCATGCCGTGGGATTTTTTATCTAACGGTATTTTTATTGTTATGGAGGAATTATGATACATCAATATAAGTTAAATGGGAATAACATCGTTTTAGATGTTTATAGTGGGTCTGTCCATGTTGTAGATGACTTAGTCTATGATATTATTGGGTTGTATGAACAAAAATCAAAAGAAGAAATTGTTAAATTAATGCTTGAAAAATATAAGGATGATGAAACAGTTAATGAAGAAGAAATCAACAATGTTTTTGAAGATATTGAAGAATTGAAGAAAAACAAACAATTGTTTACGAAAGATACCTTTGAAAATAAAGCGTTTGATTTTAAAAATAGGAATACTGTCATAAAAGCATTATGTTTACATGTAGCTCATACTTGCAATTTAAATTGTGAGTATTGTTTTGCAAGCCAAGGCAAATATCATGGTGAAAGAGCCTTAATGACTTTTGAAGTTGGGAAACGCGCGATTGATTTTTTAATAGAAAATAGTGGAACAAGAAGAAATTTGGAAGTAGATTTTTTTGGTGGCGAACCTCTTTTAAATTTTGATGTGGTTAAAAAAATAGTTGCTTATGCAAGAAGTATTGAAAAAGAACATAATAAAAATTTTAGATTTACTTTAACAACAAATGGTATGTCTATCAATGATGATGTTATTGATTTTTGCAATAAAGAAATGGATAATGTTGTTTTAAGTTTAGACGGAAGGAAAGAGGTCCACGATCATTTAAGAAAAACAATAAGTGGGGCTGGTTCTTATGATATTATTGTGCCTAAATTTCAAGAATTTGTAAAAAAGAGAGGAGATAAAAGTTATTATATAAGGGGGACTTTCACTCATAATAATGTTGATTTTACAAATGATATTTTTCACATGGCTGATCTTGGTTTTACTGAACTTAGTATGGAGCCTGTTGTTTGCAGTCCAAATGATCCATATGCTTTAACAGAAGAAGATTTGCCAAAATTATATGAGCAATATGAAATTTTAGCAAAAGAAATGCTAAAAAGAGAGAAAGAGGGAAGACCTATAACATTCTATCATTATATGCTTGATTTAAAAAATGGACCTTGCATTTATAAGAGAATTAGCGGATGTGGTAGTGGATGTGAATACATGGCTGTAACACCTTGGGGAGAACTATTCCCTTGTCATCAATTTGTTGGGGACAGTAAATATAGCTTGGGGAATATTTTTGACGGTGTAAAAAATAAAGAACTAGTAAACAAATTTAAGAATTGCAATGCCTATGCAAGAAAAGAATGTCAAAATTGTTGGGCAAAACTATATTGCAGTGGTGGATGTGCAGCAAATGCTTACCATGCTTCTGGGGATATAACTGGTATTTATGAGTATGGCTGCAAACTTTTTAAAAAGAGAATAGAGTGTGCAATAATGATGCAAGTAGAAAAAGAAAAGAACGAAAATAATTAATTCTATAAAATTGAAAAAATATTTCACTACATAAATTAAAAATTATATTTATAAAAACTTGTTGAATATAAAGTTAGAACTCATCACAATGGTTTATAATAAAAAAAATAGCACCTCTTTTAATGTTAAAAAAAATAATAGGGTGTAAGCGATTATGCCCTATTTATTTTTCTCATAGTGCTGGGGAATAGTACTTTAAGATTTTGTCATTTATGAAAAATCTCTGCTTTATACATCTTAGATTAGTAATCGTTTTTATTCTCAATTTTACAATTTTTTTATTGTTTGTTTTGAATCCTTTAAAAGGTGCTTTAATACAAGTGCCTTTTTTATGTTTAAATAAAGTTTGTTTTATTTTTATCTCAACATAATGAGTCGAGATTATTCATTCTTTTTTTACTAAAAGTCTTTATTTTTTGTTTTTTCTGTGTTATAATTTACAAAGGAAAGAAATATGAGTTAAACATTTAGAAATCAAATATTTGTTTGATTTTTATGCAATTTAGAAAAGTGTTAGAGTTAGTTTTAAAAGAATTTAGGAAAAAATTAAAATTGTTTAACTTATAAAAATTGATTAATGGGGTGGAAAAATTGAAAATACTTAAAAAATTTGAGTTTTTTAAATTTGCGCACTTGACTTTGGCAATTATACCAGTACTCGGTTTAACTGCGAGTGTATGTTCTATTGCTGCAGATTTTTCAAATCAGAATGGTGATAACAGGTATATAAAAAACATGTTATATGTTGATACACATCTTAAGTTAAAAGAAGGAGATTTTATAAAGGTTAATTTGTATAATTTTAATGAAGAAGAAACTAAACTAGTTAAAGAAGCAATAAAAGAGATTGACAGTCTATCTAGCAAACTAAACTATGTATTCTCTGATGAAAGCAATATTCAAACAAAACGAATTTTGAATATACGAAATAATAGAGAATTTGATAATCCTACTATAGTTGGTAGGGCAGTTTTCAACTACAATCAAGTTACAGGAGATATTGAATTTCCATTGAATATTTATTTAAGAAAAGGATTGATAAATGGATTCTATGAAAAAGATCCAAGTATTAAACTGTTGTCTTATGCAGTGAAACATGAAGTCATGCATACATTAGGCTTTAATGATTTGCGAACAGATAGGTGGTTAGGTAAATCAATAATGTATTATAATGCTGATATTGCAAGCGATTATGAAGTAACAGGGATAACTGAACAAGACAAAAATGATATTATTAATTGTTATGGTGGTCTAGCTGGGGGAAAAGATGTAATTTATCAAGAAGAAATGGAAGAGAAAAATTGATAACTTATTAAAAAAAATTAAGTTTTAACATATTTGTATTTTGCAAACGAAAAAAGGATAGTGTTTTTGGACTATCCTTTTTTAATTTAAATGATTAAATTTTAGACATTTTTATTTTTTGTTATCAATGAGTTTACATATTATAGCAATGATTTCATCCTTGATATTTGAAATGGCTTTATCTGTGTTTATTTCGAATATAGAGGCATTATAGCAATTTTTTATAACAAATTCTTGAGATGCTTTGCTTCTGCCATCAAAGCCCAAGTTGTCATAATTTTCTGCACACCAAAGAAAATCCATAAACTTTTCTTTAACTTCTCCTTCTTGCTGCAAACTGTTTCTGCCTGTTTCAATATCTCTTTGAAGAATTCTTTTCATTCGTACGCTGGTAGGGGCATAAAGATAAAAAATTATATCTATATATTTAAATGTATCTGGATTGGAATGCAGAGAGCCTGAGATGATCAGGTTTTTGCAACTGCTTATTTTATCGAGTATCATTTTATTGCTTTCTTCTTGTGGACGCATTTTGAGAAAAGGCGGGTTGGTTTGCTCCCACTTATAAAAATCTGATTCTAGAATATCATAACCCAAATAATTGGCTAAAAATTCGCCGATTGTCGAGGTGCCACTTCCGCTTGCACCCATTACAAGTATAACCATAAATTTATATTAGTCTTTTTCGTCGGTTAAGTCAAATGTTTCTATTTTTTCATTTGGGTAAATTTTTTTCTTAGAATATTCTTCAAGCAGCCTATCTTTTACATCTTGCAAAGCTGGGCTAAGATTCAATATGAAGGTTTGAGGATTTAAAAGTCGTTTGTTTTCTTCCCATAATGTGTCAAGTTGCGATTGAACATAGGCGCGTTTTTCTTCAATTGTTTTCATTTTGTATATGATTTTGCCATTTTCCATCATTTTCTTGCGGATTTTATAAGGAGTAAAGTTGTTTACAATTTTATATTTCCAAACGGCATCAGGGGCTTTGAGCTTCAAAGGAGATTTAGGCATAGGTTCTCCGAACAGTGTAAGTATATCTGTGATGATTTTGCCATTTTCGTCATAAAGTCTTACAATATCTTTAAAGCTTGGATTTGTCACTTTTTCAATATTGTCTGATATTTTGATTTTTGGGACAAGTTCGTTGTTTTTCTCTATTGCGCAGAGTTTATATACTCCGCCAAAGACTGGATTAGATTTTGCTGTGATTAGATTTTCGCCAACTCCAAATGTGTCAATTGGTGCGCCTTGACCAATCAGGTCAGTGATAACATTTTCATCAAGAGAATTTGAAACGCAAATTTTTGCACTGTCAAGCCCTGCTTCGTCAAGCATTTGTCTTGCTTTTTTTGTTAAATATGCAAGGTCGCCGCTATCAATTCTTATGCCGGCAAGTGTTTTGCCCATTGGCTCAAGCACTTCTTTTGCAACGCGTATTGCATTTGGAACACCGCTTTTTAGTGTGTCATAAGTGTCAACCAGTAATGTGGCATTATTGGGGAAAGAAAGTGCATAAGCCTTGAAAGCTTCATATTCACTGTCAAAACTTTGAACAAAACTGTGAGCCATAGTTCCAAGCAAAGGAATTCCATATTCTTTGCCAGACAATGTGCAGGCAGTTCCTATTGCGCCAGCGATATAAGCATCAACAGCGCCTTCATTTGCAGCTTCACTTCCTTGAGCTCTTCTTGTCCCAAATTCCATCACACCACGCCCTTGTGCGGCTCTGACAATTCGAGAGGCTTTTGAAGTGATGAGTGATGAGCGATTGAACATTACAAGAAGGGCAGTTTCAACAAGTTGAGCTTGAAGTAAAGGCGCTTTTACTGTTATGACTGGCTCATTTGGAAAAACAACTGTTCCATCAGGGACGGCATAAACCTCTCCTGTAAATTTTAAATTTTTTAAGTATTCAAGATATTCATCACTAAAGGTGTTTAAACTTTTAAGATAAGAAATGTCTTCCTCGCTGAAATGAAAATCTTGCAAAAATTCAAGACATTTTTGAACTCCATTTGCGATGACAAAACTTGCATTATCTGGACATTTTCTAAAGAACAAATCAAAACAAGTGGTTTTCTCATGTGTTTTGTTGTTAAAATATCCCTGTCCCATTGTCAATTCATAAAAATCAATCACTAAATTATTCATATTTTTCTCCTTTTTCAAAATATTCCATTGTTTGTTTAATTCCCTCGGAAATCATGTATTTTATATTGTTTTTGTTTTTTCTTATATCAGTTCCGTGAATATTGATTATGTCGCGGTCAATAGGCACAAACTCACATTCAGGGAAATATTTTTCATTTAACTGACGATAACTTTCATCTGCATACTTTGCAGTAAGCTTATCTTTTACAACTGCTTTAAATCTTTGACTCCATTCAGCCAAGCCCTCAGGGAATGGTTTTAGTCCACTTTCATCCAAAAATACAAACTTTATATTGTTGTGGTTTTTGTAGTGTTGTTTGAGCCATTCTAGTCTTGTGGTGGCGGAAAAATATGGGAAGTTTGCTTCTTTACATAGCTTTTCAGACCTTTCTGGATTTTCTGCCAAAACAACGACAACTTTTTCACATTCTTTCAATGCTTTGTCGATTACGCTGAGATGTCCTATATGAGGAGGCAGGAATTTGCCAACAAAACAGCCAACTTTTCTCATCTTTCTTTTCCCTCCAATTCTGCAATTTTTTGTTCCAAAGCTTTTATCTTTTGTTGCTCTAAAAAGATTCTTAGCTGAAGTTTTCCTTGAGCTCCAAACTTTTTGCTGTTGAGAAGGACTTCAAGTTGTTCAAGGTCAACAGGCATAACCGTTATATCTTCACTTCCTTCAAGATGTTGCTTGTCATTGATTTCAACCAAAGCTTGATAAAAATCTATTGATTCGTCAGCCATGCCTGCGGTGGTGTATGCAGAAGTGTCGGAATGCTTTATGCTTATCACATCAGCGCCAATTTCTTCTTTAAGTTCTCGTCTCACACTTTCTTCTGCATTTTCGTTTTCATCTATAAGTCCAGATGGCACTCCATATATATAATCGTTTATTGGATATCTAAATTCTTTGATTAAATATACAATCACTTTTCCGTCAACATATTGATAAGGCACGATATTTACTGCATCCGCTTTCAAAGAAGGTTTAATAAATTCAGGAATATCTTTGCGTGAAACAATTTCATATCTTTTTTCGCCGTTTTCATTTTCAAAGGTTGCTTCATAAAGGTTTAAAAACTTGCCATTTGTAAGTTTTTTCACTTTTGTGAGTGTGTGTTTGCTTTTTTGACCTTTCCTTGTGACATTTATACCGATTTTTTCAAAATTATCTATGACATCTTTGTTTATTTCATCTGCATTATGTTTTGGTGCGTTGAAAGTGTCAATACAATTCTCATCCACATAAATTTGAGTTGCTATTTTGTTTTTTGCAAAATGTTTTGCCAAACTTCCAGCTAGGTCACTTACACAAATATCACTGCAACATCCCGTAATTTCAATGTGGTCAAAGACTTTTGAATTGAGGATTTTTGTCATTTGAGGGGTATTAAATCCATTTGTTGTGTTTTTGTCAATGATGACCATATCATTTTCATAAGGCTTGAGTTCGTCAATAAGTTGACTTTCATAGCTTCCTTTTATGCAATGTTTTGGATAGCTTAAAAACTCAACATCATCTTCATCATGACAATCTCGAAAAGCAATGATAAGGTCGTTATTTTGTTTTGCTTTTTTTATTTTTTCTATAATGAATGGAATGGTTCTTTCAATTCCTTTATCAGCAAGAGCGCCTTCTTTTACGAAGCCATTTACCATATCAACGATAACCAACATATTTCTCATATTTTTTGCTCCTTTTGTTATTATTAATATGATAATAACACGATAAATGTAACAAGTCAAGTATTTTTTAAAATTTATTGACAATATAATAAGACTATGTTATTATCATAATGAAAATATCAAATAATATTGCATAAAATAGAATTGGAGGGGAATATGGATGCAAAGATAATAGAAGATGTGCAAAATTTTATAAAGAATTATGTACTTACAGAAACAAAATCTAAAGGCGTGGTTTTGGGGATGAGTGGTGGCAAGGATAGTCTTGTGACTGCAAAGCTTTGTGCAAATGCTCTTGGTAAGGATAAAGTGCTTGGAATGATAATGCCAAATGGGAAAATGAAAGACTGTGAAATAGCTATTGATTCATGCAATATAATAGGAATAAGATATTATATAATAGATATAAATAATGTTTATAACAGCTTTATTGACAGCGTAAAAGATGTGTTTGAAAAAGAATTGGAACAGCTTAGCACAGTCACAACTTTCAACTTACCACCAAGAATTCGCATGACAATGCTTTATGCTATTGCTGGCAGTATGGGCTATCTTGTTGCAAACACTTCCAATCTTTCAGAAAAAGAGGTTGGCTATACTACAAAATGGGGAGATAATGTTGGTGATATTGCCCCTCTTGTAAACTTTACAAAAAATGAAGTGTGTGAAATTGGACTTATGTTGGGACTTCCAGAAAAGTATGTGAACAAAGTTCCAGATGACGGACTCTCAGGACAAAGCGATGAGGAGAAATTGGGATTTAGTTATAGTCAACTTGACAATTTGATAAGAAAGGGAGAGAAGGGTGACGAGCAAGGTTATCAAAAGATAATGCAAATGCACCGCTTATCAGAACATAAGAGAAAGGGCACAAAGCCTTTTGAAAATGATTTTTATAATTATTTTGATGATGAAAAAGATTTCTAAATATTGAAAATATTTTTTGCCGGCTTGCGTGAAATAAAAGAGTGAAAAACAATCTTATGTGAGGATTATTCCTTGTTTTAATATTGTTTTTGAAATTATCAAATTAGAAATAACTATGCTAAAAATTTTTCTTCTAAGAGATTTTATGTTATAATAAATTTATAAGAAATGTTTTGCTTTAAGATTAAGTTTTTTTTAACTTAAGTCATAAATGTATCAAAATAAGACAAATTCAAAACAAATTCAATCAAATTGCAAAAGAATAAAAATTTTTATTTAAAGAGGATAGGGATATATGCAAATTTCAAATGAGGACAAAAAGTTTTTAGAGCTATATAGTGACAGCGTTTATGAAAAACCATCGGTTACTGTGGATGCTGTTATTTTTAGACTGATTGATAAGGATACAGGGAATTATAGAAAGTTGCCAGAGAAAAAACTTCAAGTATATCTTACAAAACGCAAATTTTCACCTTTCAAAGATAAATATGCTGTTGTGGGGACTTTTATTGACTTAAACACTGAGCTTTCAAACACTATGAAACTGTGTGTAAAAAACAAGGTTGGGCTTGAGAACTTTTATTACGAGCAGTTGTATACATTTGGAGAAAAACAACGCGATCCTCGTACGCGTGTTTTGTCAGTGAGTTATATGTTGCTTACAAACAAAAACGAAGATTTGCAGAATGGGGCATGGTTTGATATTGATTTAAAACAGGTTTCAAGTGAAATAATCAGCAGAGATAATGGCTATAGTCATAGCAAAAAGATTGAATTGACATTGATAAGCGAAGAGATTAAGTTGAAAAATTCTTTGAATATAAAGATTGAAAAGGACAACATAGAGAAGCTTCGCGAAGTAGAAATAACAGAAAGTGACATTGCTTTTGACCATATAAAGATAATTTATTATGCTCTTGAAAGACTTAAAAACAAACTTGAATATACCGACATAATTTTTAATTTACTTCCAGAGAAGTTCACATTGACAGAACTTAAAAACAGCTATGAGGTTATCCTTGGAGAAAAGCTTTTGGATGCAAACTTCAGAAGAAAGACTGCGGACCTTGTGTTGCCTTTGAATGAATATACTTCTGATAAAGGGCATCGTCCTTCACAACTTTTCAAAGCAAATCCAAATTGGGATAAAGAAGATATTTTATAATATGATGCGTTAATTTGGTGCGATTGAAAACTTAAAAGTAAAAACCAAACATCTTTCAATTTGCAATCAACAATTACATTACAAAAATAAGCTGCTGTCTGAGAGATTGATAATCTTTCAAATTGAGAAGGCGTGGAAAGCAATTTGAAAATTAAGACTGAAGTTTTTTAAGTTGAAAAACAATAGTTGTTTTTTATAGGAGGATTATTTTGAAACACGAAAGAATAACAAAGAGATTCATATCACTTTTGGAAAAGGACGAGAAATTAAAGAGACTTGTAGAGAAAGACTTGGAGTTGGCAAAGAAAAATAATCCTGATAAAAGGACAAACCCAGCTCAATCTTTAGAAGAGCTTTATGATTTTCTGGACTGGTCAGTTAAGTGTATGCCATGGGAAATTTTGCCAAATAAGAAATATGAGGCCTTATACACATCAATGGATCAGATGACGGGATATTTTTGGTTTATTTTTGATCAGCCACTTGAAGAACTGCAAGGAAAAGGCTTTTATTATCCAACACTTCAATATTTAGAGCCTATTGCAAGTTGGATAAAAGATTATTCAAAGACTTGGGGCAAATTTTTGTCAAAAAGAAAAAGTTGGAATGAGAAGTATTATCAGCTTGCTTTAGAGGATGGTAAGTTTGGTTTGAAAAATGGTTGGTATGGGGATAACAACATTTGGCACACATTTAATGACTTTTTCAGCAGAAAACTTATAGATGAAAAGCAAAGACCAATAAGTGCTGCAAATGTTATAGCGCCTGCGGACTCTACTCCAATGGGCTTTTATAAAATTGGGGAAAATAATAAATTGAAAAATGATGTGAATATTAAATCTGCAAATTTAAATGATATAGGAGAGCTTATCGGAAAAGAAAGTCAATATTGTGAAGCTTTCAAAGAAGGAACTTTAACTCATACATTCTTGGACATATATGATTACCATAGATACCACTTTCCTGTTAGTGGGAAAATCTTGGAGCTAAGAAAGATAAATGGCGCTAATGCTGGTGGCGGAATAACAGTATGGGACAAAAAACTTGAAAAATATGTTTACTACAATGAAATGGGCTTTCAAATGATTGAAACTCGATCATGTGTCATACTTAAGACAGAAAACTTTGGATTGGTGGCAGTATTGCCGGTTGGCATGTCACAAATTTGTTCTGTCAACTTTGAAAAGAGGTTGAAAGTTGGAGATTTTGTCCAAAAAGGTGACCCAATGGGATATTTTCAATTTGGAGGAAGCGACATTGTCATGATTTTTCAAAAGGGTGTTGAGGTTGAAGATTTGACATCAAAGGATGGCGATGGGAAACTAAAACATTTGCTTATGGGACAGCCTTATGCAAATTTAAAAGTTAAACAGTAATTGAGTGATAGAAAAAAGACACTTTAATTTGATATAAAGTGTCTTTTTTTGTTTTTCATTTTAAAAATAATTTATTAAAAATAAATTCTTTAAATAATTATTATTAATTAAATTTTTTATTATTTAATTATTTTTTAATTAAATATTTATTTTATTTTTTTATCAAAATAATAATTATATTATTTTTTATTAATTTTTTTATTTTTTTATTTCTTTTTTATCCTCTTTTTTGTGTTCATGCTTTATAAGCCCAAATGCTTTGCTTAGCTCCATAACAACAACAGGAACAAAAGAAAGAGCAAGACCGATAAGATAGCAATAGTATGGAAGATAACACATGCCAAAAGCTGTTACTACCCCAGGGACAAACAATACAAAAGCAATTAAAACTATTGAAATTAGAGCAACATAGTTAAGCTTTTTGTTTGAAAATACACCGATTTTCAAGATGGACTTATCACTACGCATATTATATGAGTGAATGATTTGTGAGCAAGCAAGCACGAGGAATGCGGTTGTTCTTCCAGCTTCAACTGTTCCAACAAGTCCCTTTCCAACCCAGAATCCTGCAAGAGCAAGAAGACCGAACATAAGACCTTGCAAAGCTATTCTAATGCCATAACCATGAGCAAACAAACTTTCATCTTTTGGTTTTGGTTTATGCGACATAATATCTTTTTCTACAGGTTCCATACCAAGCGCTATTGCAGGCAATGAATCGGTTATAAGATTTATCCAAAGAAGTTGGATTGAAAGGAAAGGTGAAATTTGCCAAATAACCATCATTAAAAAGACTACAACAACTTCTCCAATGTTTGTACCAAGCAAGAAGCCTACAACTTTTTTGATGTTTGCATATATTCCGCGCCCTTCTTTGACTGCATCGACAATTGTTGCGAAATTGTCATCGGTCAATGTCATATCAGCAGCACTCTTGGCAACATCTGTTCCTGTGATTCCCATTGCGCATCCAATATCTGCAGCTTTAAGTGCAGGAGCGTCATTGACACCATCCCCAGTCATTGATACCACTTGCCCACGCTTTTGCCAAGCTTTTACTATTCTGATTTTGTTTTCAGGTGAAACACGCGCATAAACTGAAATATTTTCAACGCATTTGTCAAGTTCTTCTTCGCTCATTGCGTCAAGTTCAGCCCCAGTGATTGCTCTGTCACCTTCATTCATAATTCCAAGCTCTTTTGCAATTGCAGAAGCGGTTACGATGTGGTCGCCTGTTATCATGATAGGCTTTATTCCTGCCTTCTTGCAAACAGCGACTGCCTCTTTTGCTTCTGGACGAGGAGGATCAATCATTCCTACAAGTCCCAAGAATACGAGGTCATTTTCAAGTTCTTCGCTTGTTGGTTCGTCTGGCAGTTTGTCAATTTCTTTATAAGCAATTGCAAGCACACGCAATGCGTTTTTGCTCATTTCTTCATTGATTTTTTCAGCTTTTTCAATGTCGCCTTTCTTGCATTTTTTTGCAAGCACATCAAAAGCACCTTTTACAATGACAACATATTTGCCTTCAATCAGGTTTATTGTCGTCATAAGTTTACGATCAGAATCAAACGGAATCTCTGCTTGCCTTGGATAAAGCTTGTTGAGAAGCTCTTTGCTTTGTCCAAGTTTTTGACTTGCAAGCACGATGGCTGTTTCTGTTGGGTCGCCAATATGCTCTTCTTTGCCTTCAATATGAGTGACATTTCCATCACAGCAAAGTGTTGCGTAACTTAAAAGTTTTTTGGCATTTTCATCACTTTCAGTGTTGTAGTCTTGAAGCTCAAGCCCATCGCAATATGTTTTGACAAGAGTCATACGGTTTTGTGTCAAAGTTCCAGTTTTATCAGAACAAATTATTGATGCACTTCCCAAAGTTTCAACAGCAGGGAGTCTTCTTATTATTGCATTCTTTTTGACCATCCTTTGGACGCCGATTGAAAGCACAATTGTGACAATCGCAGGCAGACCTTCAGGTATTGCAGATACGGCAAGTGAAACAGCGGTCATAAACACATCCATTATATCCATGCCAGACACAACACCAACTATAAATATAATGGCACAAGCCACAAGGGCAAGCAGTCCTAAATATTTCCCAAGCTGAGCAAGTTTCTTTTGAAGTGGGGTTTTGCTTTCTTTTTCTCCTGCAAGAAGCCCTGCAATTTTTCCCATTTCTGTGTTCATGCCAGTTGCGGTTACCACAGCAGTTGCTCTGCCATAAGTGATTGAGCAGCCTGAAAAAACCATATTATGTCGATCGCCAACAGTAGCGTTTTCATCCACCACAGCATCTGCATCTTTTTCTGCTGGCACAGATTCCCCAGTCAGAGCTGATTCTTTGCACTTAAGGTTTGCACTTGTTATAAGTCGGGCATCAGCAGGCACGAAATCTCCAGCTTCAAGAATGATTATATCCCCAGGAACGACCATAGATGAATTTATAATATGTTCTTTCCCATCTCTTAAAACTTTTGCGTGAGGTGCTGACATGTTTTGTAGTGCTTGCAAAGCTTTTTCCGCTTTGTTTTCTTGAATTACACCTATTGTTGCATTTAAAATAACTATAAATAATATTAAAGCAGGTTCAATAAATTCGCTTGGTTCTTTTTCAACTATGGCAACAACGAAAGATACAACTGCAGCCAAGAGAAGTATAATGATCATCACATCCTTAAACTGTTCAAGGAATCTTATAAAAAAGTTTTTCTTTTTCTTTTCTTTAAGCTTGTTTTCGCCATATGTAGAAATTCTTTTTGAAACTTCCTCTTCCGTCAACCCTTTTTGTAAGTTTGTTTGAAGTTCGGATTCAATTTCTTTCAAGTCTTTTGTGTGGGACATTTGTTAACTCCTAATATACTTTTTATCATAACATATTATAAGTAAAATTTCAAAAGAAATGACAAATAAAAATAAATTGCTTAAATAAATATGTTGTAATTAATTAAAGATAAAATAAACAAAAAAAATTATTTAATTTATTTTTTAAAAAAGAATTTTAATATATGTTGATTTTATAAAAAATTTAATTTATAATTTTAATATTAAAAACGCATAAGACAAAAGCTAAGTTTTGTTGTATAAAAAGGAGGGCAAATGTCAAAGAAAAAACTTGAAAATAAAGTGAAAAAGAGTGCAAAGAAAAAGCCTTTACTTGCTTTGCTGTTTGTTCTTTTGCTGGGTGGAGGCATCGCAGGAGGATACTTTACTGCTTCTGCAATAACCAAAAATGATACATTTGAATTGATAGGCGAGCAGACAATCACACTTCTTGTTGGAGAGGACTATCAAGAAAAAGGTGCAAAGGTTATAGCATTTGGAAAAGATGTTTCTATGGATGTGGTGATAGAAGATAATATAGACAACACGCAAGAAGGGCAATATTATGTAAAATACACGGTTGACAATTGGCGTTATAAAGGTGTTGTCAAGTATAGATATATCTATGTTGTTGAAACTCTTGAAGAAGGAGGAGAAACTTTATGAAAGTGATGAAAGGTTTTTTGAGTTTTCTCCTTGCTTTAGTGTTACTTGCGGTGGGCTTTGCCGTTGGTTTTGTGATAAAAGTCAATATATCAAGACCAAATTCCGATCCGTTTGTTAGTGGCGAACTTTCAATACATTTCTTTGGTCTTGGCAATCATTATTCTGGGGATAGTATTTTTATACAATGTGGAGATAATGATATTCTTATTGATGCAGGTTCGAGATATTCTTCAGCCGAGGCGATTACGGAATATGTTGATCAATATGTTGAAGATGGAGTGCTTGAATATGTTATTGCAACTCATAGTGACCGTGACCATATTGCAGGCTTTGTTGGCACAAGCAAAATAGAAGGGATTTTTGAGCATTACGAAATTGAAACCATTATAGATTTTCCAAGGACTGACAAAGATAGAAATGATGTTGCTGTCTTAGATGAGTATTACACGCTTCGAGATCAAGAAATAGAAAATGGAGCTAAACATTATACTGCGCTTGAATGCTTCAACAATGAGAATGGGGCAAGCAGGACATATGAGCTTTCTCCTGGGGTTGAGATGGAAATTTTATATAACTATTATTATGAAAATAAAAGTGCTGATGAAAACAACTATTCTGTTTGTTTAATGTTCAATCAAGGGGATAATCACTATTTGTTTACAGGCGATTTAGAAAAAGATGGGGAAGAACATTTGGTGACATATTATGAAGATATAGGCGACCCTCTGCCTCATTGCGTTTTATACAAGGCAGGACACCACGGCTCAAAGACATCATCAAGTGAAATTCTTATGGAAGCAGTGCGCCCTGAATATGTTGTTGTTTGTTGTTGTGCAGGAACAAGTGAATTTACAGACATCACTGCAAATCAATTTCCAACCCAAGATTTTATAAATAACATAGCACTATACACAGACAAAGTCTATATACCAACGATGGTTGATTATTATGAAGAAGGTGGCGAAACAAAAGAAACTTTCAAAGACATGAATGGAAATATTATTTTTACAGTTAATAATGGGAAAATAAATATTGAATTTGGCAATAATGACACCAAACTCAAAGATACTGATTGGTTTAAAGAAAATAGAGAATGTCCAAGTGCATGGCAGTAAAAAAATGGAGTAAAGAAATAAAGATATTGAATTAATAAAAAAAGAGGCTTAAAGCTAAAACAAATCAATTTCATACATAGAACTTTTTTCTTAACAATGATAAATCAATAAAGTTTTTATTGAATTTGATAAGTTGAAGCTGCAATAAGCCTCTTTTTTTGTTTATATGTCTATAAATAAAGAATTGAATAAACAATTCTCTACAAAAACAAAACTAGCATTTTTGTTTTTATATTTTAATTGCAAAGTTTTGCGCTTAATTTTTTTTGAAAATATAATATCAGTTTAATTGAAAGTCGGTTTAATTAAAATCATTGATTTTTTGTATATTTTGTGTTATAGCCATCATTATTTTCTGGACGCAACGCATTAGGATAATAGATGTCACTTTTTATATCATTTGTGATTTCTTGCAATTTTTTAGTCGCATCATAAGGAGATTCTATATCCCAAAGCACATCAGCTTGATTTTTGCTTGTGATATAAATATCTCCAACTTTAAGCCATTTGTCAATCACTCCAACTTTTAAATTGATATTTTCAACATCGGCATAATAGATATTTTTTACATCAATGCCAATAAGCCCACTTCTGATGATGATTCGCTTGTTAGTGAAGGCGTATTCAATGTTTTTGTGTCTTTTGTTTGCTGTGATGATATTTGCAAGCCATATCCAAAATGGTGTCAAATGCACTAAGAAAAATACAACAAAAATGATTATGAAATAAAATGGGAGCTCTTCAAATACATTAAACCCAATCATACATCCAATAAATGTTCCATCAAAAATAAGCCATAAAATTGCTATTGGCAACATTTTAAAGATTGCATTCATAATATAAGCTGATTTTTTAGGTTTCCCTTTCCATAAAAGTTGCTCGTCGCCTGTAAGCAAATCTTCAATTGAGTTGTTGTTCATTGAATTGTCACTAAAATAGTGATCATCAAACTTTGCCATATATATCTCCTTATAGAAAATATAACATATTTTATTCATACAATCAATATAATTGAAGGATTTTTAAAAATATTCAACTTTCAAAATAAATAAATTGATAATTTAATTATATTTAATCTATTCCTCATGAAATAAATTATCTAAAATATAGTCGCCTAACAATACTGTAAATAAAATATAAAAGTTATTTAAAAATAATCAATAAAAATAAACAAAAAAATATTAAAAAAAATATTGCGAAAAATCAATAAAATTGTTGGAAAAAAATTAATTAATGTGATATACTAAGCTTAAGTTAAGAGGAGAAAGGTTATGTTGTCTTTAATCAATACAATAGATGGCACTTTAAGAACATTTTTTAATCAACTGACTGAAGCTTTGGGTTTTGGCGGTTATTTAGGACTTGTTTTGGGTGTTGAATTACTTTTTATATTGCTTTTCGTTGTCAAGACAATGTTTTCTTATGAAGCGCGTATAAAAAGAAGTCTTGATAAATGTAACAAATGGTTGTTTACAAACAAAAAAATTGATATAAATAATATCAAAGAGTTTAACGCACTTATTAAAAAAGGTCCAAAACGCTTAGTTTATTACTGGCAACAATTTATTTTATTTAGAGATGGTGGACCTGCCAATTATTTGACTGAAGAAAATTTAATTGACAAACCACTTAAAACAAGCACATGGGTAAGCAATATCAGAAATCTTGGTATTTTGACTGGGGTTTGGGCTGTGATCAGTTTTGTTTTTGGACTTGCATCGCAAGCTGGTCAACCTGTTGGGTTCCAATACTTTGCTATTTCATTGGTTTTGCCTGTTGTTGTAATTTTGATTGGTGCAATTGCAATCATGCTTTTGAAAGGCAAGAGAGCATTAAATCTTGATGATATTTATCATATTTATCATATCTTCGCAAGATTTATCACTAATGCTTGTGTTGACCTTACAGAATACATTGATTTCAACTTGCTATTTACAAACAAAGAAATTGAAAATGGAAATGCTCAAATTCGTGAATACTATGAAGCAAGAGCTAGACAAGCACAAAAAGAATTTGAAGAAGCTCAAAAGAACGAAGCTCAAACTGTTGACTATAAATTTGAAAAGGTTGGTGTTGATGGTTCATTGCTTTTGAATAGAGCTATGAAAGAAAGTGAAGTTTACATAAACAAAAAGACAGCTACACTTGCAAAGATTGCACAACTAGAAGGACAAAAAGATGCTTTGAGAAGAAACTACGAAACTGTACAAATGGATTTACAGAGAAAACTTCAAGCATCAAAAGAAAACATACAAAAACTTATCGAACAACAAGCTGCTACAACCAGCCGTATGGAAATTGGACTTTTAAGACAACAACAAGACAAAGAGTCTAAAAAGAAAGACCAATTGCAACAAGACTATGACCAAGAAGAACAACGCTATCTTGCATCTAAACAAGAACTTGAGGCAGACATCAAAGAGCTTGAAGGCGTGCTTGAAGAAAGCTTGGTTGAAGTTCAAAAAGGTATGTCTGCAGAATATCAAACTTTCTTTGAAAAAGTTATGAGAAGCGCATACAAGGTTGCAGCACAACAAGTTGTAACTGAAAAGCAAGAACTTATTGACCAAAGAGATAAAAACGAACAAGAACTTATCAATGTTCAAACTCAAATCAAACGCTTGATGGATGAAAATGAAACATTGAGAGATAGAATTGCAAAAACTGATCCAAACTATAAAGAAGAAGTAAACAAAAATAATACAAATGGCGGACATTATGATGAGAACGGAAACTATGTTTATAGTGATGGTTCATATCATGATGCAGAAGGATTGTTCCATGATGTAGACGGAAAAGTTTATAATATGAATGGTGAACTTGTTTCTGTTGAACATAGCGCTGAAGAGCAAGCACAAAAGGATAGAGAAGAGGCTATCAAAAATCAAGAAGAACAATTTGGTTCATTCATAGATCAAAACACTGCTGAAGAACCTGTTGAGGATACTTCAAACAAAACAAATGAAGAGGTTGCAGCTGCCGAAACAATTCCAGCTGAACAACCAAAAGAAGAGAAAAAACTTGAGGTTGAGGATGAATTTGCATCAGCATTTAAACAAATGTTGACTGAAGGAGAAAATCCTGAAGAAGCAAAAGAAGCAGAAGTTCAACCAGAAACTCAAGATACTGCAACAACAGACACAGCTGAACAACCAAAAGAAGAAGATGCACCATCAGCAGAAGGAAGTGCAACTCAACCTGAAGCTGAGGCAACAACTGAAGCACCTAAGAGAAAACGCGGTCGTCCTGCAAAAGTTAAGACTGAGGATGAAGAACCTAAGGTAGAAGAACCTAAGAAACGCGGCCGTCCACGCAAGGTTGTGACAGAAGAAGAGGAAAAACCTGCTGAAGAACCAAAGAAGAGAGGACGCCCAAGAAAAGAACCTGCAAGTGAAGCTAAAGAAACTCCAGCAGTTGCAGAAGCTCCTAAGAAACGCGGTCGTCCTGCAAAAGTTAAGACTGAGGATGAAGAACCTAAGGAAGAAGAACCTAAGAAACGCGGTCGCCCACGCAAGGAAGTAACTGAAGAAGAAGTAAAACCTGCTGAAGAACCAAAGAAGAGAGGACGCCCAAGAAAAGATGGAAGTCACTTACCATCAAATGACAGCTTTTTAAACAAAATCAATGAGCTTATCAGCCAGGAAGAAAATAAACTTAAAAATATGAAAGCTTATTTCAATTCTGAGATAAATCAAGCTTTAGAGCCACAAGAACAAGACAACATCGAAAAAGAAAAAGATGACATAATGAAAGCTGTTGAATCTCTTAAGGAACAAGCAGATAAAGCTAAATCAAATGGTCAATCAGAAGAGTTATCAAAAATCAATAAAAGAATTGAAGATTTAATAAATGATTTGACAAGCATAAACTCATCTGATGAGAGCGACGAAAGCGCAAATTAAAAATTAAAAGTGTTAGCAAAAGCTAACACTTTTTTATTAAATAAAAATAGTATCAAATGTTTTTAAAATTTTTAAGAAATGCTAAAACTTATGGTATTTTTCTATCTTTATATCAATGGCTAAAAACCTTAGGTTAATAATAATGCTAAAAAATTCCGATTTTAATTAATTACTGAACAAAATAAAAAACTATATTTTCTTAATAATAAATTATGAAATATTATGAAATAATAATATAATTATATAATTGCGGAAAATGACGCCATAATTACTTGACCGGGAGGGGGTAGAATGGTATACTAAAAAAAGGAGAATATAAGTTGGGGAAATTAAAGAATAAAAACATATTGTTTTTTAGTATTTTAATGATATTTTTTGCACTTTTAGGCATAGTTTTAGTGATTGTTGCATCTGGACCAAAACAAACCAGCAATGCTGGGCATTCAACTTTATATATTCGTGTGACACCTTATTGGATGAATATTATGCCAGGTGATTTAACTTCTTCTTATACAACAATAACTAGAAGTACAGAATACGAGAGCCTAGATGGAAATACGCTTGATGTTGTGGGGACATTTGATATAAAAATAGAAGTAACATCTGGAAATGGTGCAGTATCAAATACTGGGACATATAATTTATTGCGTGACTCGGCTGTTGAGGCAAAGGTGGACAATAATGCTTGGGGCGGGGATGTAACAGTTGAAATAACTGTAAGTGTTAACTTAGAAGCAAGAAAGACCTTTGGTTATTGTGTACCATATCTAGAATCGGAGAACGAGGCTAAATCTGCTGCCACTCAAACAGTGAACAAAGATACTGAAGTTACTAAACAATATTTTAGGCCTTTATCTTATTCAAAGACTTTTGGGCATAATATATTTCAATCTCAAGTCAATTATTATAATAATATTATCATATTGTTTTATCCTCTTAGGAAAACAATTACATATGATTTAGGCGGAGCAACATTAATGCATGGTTCTAGAACTGAGGAGGTGTTATATTATGATGATTATGATCCACCTGGACTTTCGTATCCGGGACATAGTTTTGATGGGTATTACTATTCACAAACAGGAAACGATAAACTATCTTCTCCAATGAATAAGGATCACGATCATACAATTTATTGTCGTTGGACACCCAATATTTATACAATCACATTAAATAAGCAAAGTGGGAGTGGAGGAACAAGTACAATATACTTAAAATATAACACAGGTTGGTATTCAAATAGCGGAGCAACAACATCAATTTCTTCAATAAGGGAACCTTCAAGAACAGGTTATGCATTTCAAGGATATTATACAGAGACAAACGGAAAAGGAACAAAGATAATTGATTCAACAGGCAAAATAGTAGGAAGTAAAACATATACTATAGAAAATAACACACTTTATGCCCATTGGACAGCCAATAAATATAAAGTAACTTTAGATAGACAAGGGGCGACAAATGGGTCAAGTTCCGTTACAGCAACATATGGGAGTGTAATGCCATCAATAAGTGTTCCAACAAAGACAGGATACACATTCCAAGGCTATTATACAAGTACAAATGGAGGAGGGACAAAATATTACAATTCCACTGGAACAAGTGCAAGAAACTACGATATGGCATATGCAACAACTCTTTATGCCTATTGGACACCGATAAGTTATAGCATAAACTTTAATCTAGGCGATGGTTCGTGATCAGGTTCATCACCTACGAATAATACGCAGTATGATAAAGCAATAAATGTCCCAGCACCACGGGCACCGACAGGCTATACCTTCGCTGGCTGGACCAGCGGAACAAACTTTAACAGCTCAACAGCTCAAAGTGGCTCGGAAAGTGATTCAATGTCAAGTTGGGATGGCGGACTAACCAAAAACACATATTTTAAGAATTTGACAGCAAGCGATGGAGTAACAGTGACTCTAGTAGCCAACTATACAGCCAATAGTTATACAGTAACATTCAATCCAAACGGACAAGGTGGAATAGTCAATCCAACAACCAAGAGTGTAACCTATGATAGCACTTATGGAACACTGCCAACTCCAACAAGGACAGGATATAGCTTTACAGGCTGGACATTAAATGGAACAAAGATAACCTCAACAACACAAGTAAAGACAGCAAGTAACCATACATTGGTGGCACAATGGCAAGCAATCAGCTATACATTGACTTTTGACCCAAATGGACAAGGAGGGACAGTGAGTCCAACAACCAAGAGTGTAACCTATGATAGCACTTATGGAGATTTGCCAATTCCAACAAGAGCAGGATATATATTCATAGGGTGGTATACAAGCAATAATGGGGGAACTCAAGTACTGTCAAATACAGAAGTAAAGACAGCAAGCAATCACTCAATTTATGCTCACTGGCAAGACACATGGGCAAACCATACAGAGTCACCAAGTTTAAGAGCGCCAAGCAATCCAAACAATGCAAGCAACCCATATATAATAGATACACCAAAGAAATTAGCATGGCTAGCAATGCAGGCTCAGACAAAGCACCTAAGTGGATATTATGAACAAACAACAAATATAGACTTAAGTGGACATAAATGGCTCCCAATAGGCACAAACACATATTCATTCAAAGGTTTCTATGATGGAAAGGGATATGCAATCACAGGGCTAGAAACTGCTCCAACAACAAATGTATCCAACTCAACCTCAGTCAACTCCTATGTAGGATTATTTGGGAATACCAACGGAGCAAAACTTAATAACATTTATATTAAAGGTGCAGACATAAAAGGTCATACAAATGTAGGTGGAATAGTAGGTTATGCCAGCGGTTCAACAGTGCTTACAAGCTGTGGTTTCAGTGGAACAATATCAGCCCAAGCAAACAGCGGAGCATTGATAGGAAGCGCAGTAAGTGGAGTGCAGATAACAGATTGTATAGTCTTCTCAGCAAATGTAGACAAGCTTAACTCAGGTTCAGCAACAACCACAAGCACAATCTATGTACTTAATGGGAAGAAAGGCTACACAGGTTCAAGCTTTACAAACTGGGTATTTGTAAGCGGAATGCCATATCCAGTACCAAAAGGTTTATCTTGGCTTGCTCAAGGAGGCGAACAAGCTACGATAGAGGATATACAAAATTGGGTGAATAGTTAGTTGCGTCCGAAATAATGAATAAATAAAAAAAGAGCTAATTGATAATAAATTCAATTAAGCTCTTTTTATTTAACAAATTTAAAAATATAAAAAATCTTGGGAATAATTGATAATATTATTTTTTTTAAATAATTTTTGTTTTTATTTTTTGTATTTTCAATTTTCTTTTTTATTTATAAAATTTTACAATTTTTTAATATTTTTTATTTTCCTACGATTTCAAGAGTTATTTTAGTGTTCACCTCAGGATGCAATTTTATATTTATAGAATAGATTCCGATTGTTTTTAAAGGTTCTTTTAAATCAATTTTTCGTTTATCTATTTCATAGCCCAATTTTGCAAGCCCTTCGCTTATTTCTTTTGAAGTGATTGACCCAAAAGTTTTTCCAGTTTCTCCACATTTGATTTCTATCACAAGCTTTGCATCTTTAAGTTTTTTTGCTTGTTCTTGTGCTGCAAGCTTTTCCATTTCTTTATGATATTCATTTGCGTTTTGTTTCATCTTATTTTCGCTGATTGCACTATTGTCTGCAATTCTTGCTTTGCCTGTTTTTAAAAGAAAATTTTTTGCATATCCATCGGCAACTTCTTTTATTTCTCCTTTTTTACCAGTGCCTCTAACATCTGTCAATAATAAAACTTTCATTTTTTACTCCTTATATAAGATAATTTTATTTGATTTAGTTTTAAATGTCAAATGTTTGGCAATAATTAGCAAGAGGAGATTCAAATGGATATAAGATGCAGAAAGACAACTTGTAAGTATAATGATAGATTCACTTGTAAAGCAAAGGATATAAACGTCAATTCAAAGGTGATTTGTTCTACATTTGAAGAAAGTGAAGATAAAAAAGATGTGGAGGACATTACAAAACATTTATTCGAAGAAAAGCCGGACTTTGCACCACAAAGGGACAGCAAAACGATGACAATTCAGTGCCAAGCAAAATGTCTTTTTAATCATAATGGAATATGCGTTTCAAATGGAATTACATTGAATTCAATCAAGGAAAAACCATATTGCGTAAGTTATTTGAATAACTAAACTATAATGTTATTTACGATTTTATAAACAATATTATCGGAAGCCGAACTTGCTTGCAAGGGTGAGGCTGATGATTATACATACTATGTGATGAGTATGCGTTAGCATACAAATTCGCCAGAATTTATAAAATTTTATGATAGTAAAATTTTAACATCACATAGTTTATATTATTTCTTAGATGTTGTGATAAAATAAAATCTTTTTGTGGCTAAAATATCGAGTACTTAAGCTTCAGTTGTTTATATTAAAAACATTTTATTATTTATTTAATAGGTTGCTTGATTTTTTACCATAATTGTTTTATAATCAATTATATGAAGAAAAATGTCAAAAATGAGAAAAAACCAATTTCTGCAAGTGTGGTCCAAACGGGTGGGGCAGAAGTTGCACAAGATGCGACAAAAGTTTCATATAAAGTATATGGAAAAGATTTTTCATTGCAAGATAAAGATTTTATTGATTATTATAAAACAAGAATGAAAATCATGGCAATGAGATATATGCTTGTTGGTCGTGTAAATAATGACGGAGTTTATAAGATTCGAGATGAAATAAAATATGATCTTATAAAGATGTACAAAGAAATAAACGATAGCGGAGAGTTTTTCTATAAAGCGAATTGCATTTATATGAAAAAATATTTCTATTTTGATATAAAAATCTCATTGTTAGATAACAACAAAGCAAAAGCTTCTCTTTATTTAAGTGAATTTGTTGACGACTTCTTGGATGAGGAATATATAACTTCGCATATTGCTGATTTTGTTGATAATTATGACGAACATTTTAGAGTTAAAGTAAGACAAGCATTCAATTTATTTGATGTTGCAATTAAAAATGAAGACACTAAGATATCAAACCTTGCTGTTTTAATGCAAGATGAGTATGATATTGGTCTTGTTGTTGGTTCTTTGTATGATTTGGCCTCTCAAATTTATGTTTTAAGAATGTTAAAACTTTTAGAAGCTCAGGGTGGAGAACAAGGTCAACTTATAATAAGGAGATATAAAGAACTTATTATTGATAAAGATGAAGCTGACATAAAAGAGAAATATAAAAACACAAAATATAAGTCATTATTGGATAGAGCCATTGATGAAATAGGCGGAATAGAAAAGCTTAATGTCAATAAAGACGACTTGAAAAGTATTGTTCTTGAAATAAATAAGTCGGTTCGTGCTATAGATGGAATGCAAAAGCGACCTGCAGCAGTTGAAATTTTGGGTAAAGAGGCAAAGAAAGAAATAAAGGTAGAAGAACAGAAAAAAGTGGCAGGGAAGAAACAGTCATCTGTTGGTCCTAAAACCGATAGCAAAAATCCTGTGAAAAAGCAAGAGAAGAAACCTGCAGGTCCAAAGAAGGAAGAAAAGAAAGATAAAAAGGAAGATAAGAAAGAAACTTCAACAACAAACACTAAGGTTACATTGGGGAATCTTGGAAAGGCAGTTAAGGCGGTTTATGATACCATTGGAACAGCAATCGATGCAGCAATTGAAGTGGGTAAGGAAATTGGGAAAGATATAAAGGAGAAAGTTTCTCAAGCGGAGAAGAAAACTGAGAAACCAAAAGCTGCTGAAAAAGAAGGTGGAAATGCAGATTTAGATGAAATTGATAATGCAAAAGAGCTCCGTGATGATATGGGGGATGTTGCTGCCAATAAAAGAAGGAAACAAAAACTTGCTGAAGAAAGAGAACAACAAGAGCATGTGATCGAGCAAAGGGAACGATTGGTGGAAGACGAGAAAGAATATAACTCAGACAGTTTAGAACTTGGCGGGGCAAGTGATAAAAAGAAAACAGGCAATTCAATGGCGGTTGAAAACACTCCTGCTGAAAAGGAGAAGTCAACCGAAAAGCCAAATGAAATTTCACTAGAAAAAGATGAAAAATCTCTCTATTTAGAAGATGAATTTGAAAAAGAATGATGAATTTGAAAGAGGATTATGATAAATAAAAAAGACACAAAATTTTGTGTCTTTTTTAGTATTTAAAATAAATTAATATCTTTCTGCCTCATCTTTTGATTTAATGTTGTTTACTAATTTCAAATCTTTTGAAATATAAGTATTTTTATAAAATTCTTTAAAGTCTTTTGTCGATTTAAGTATTTTTATTTGCTCTTCTACTGCTGCAGTGAGGTCGGCACCAACTTCAAGCTCTTCCCTTGGTTCTATCTTATATTTTCCAGTTGCTTCATCTTTAACAATCAAAGTATCTATAACTTTTCTCATGTCCAAGCCTACAGTTGTGGAATTATCATTTGCATAAATGTTTAAAGCTCCATTAAGCGCGCTTCTACTTGTCGTTAAATTATTTTTTAAATAACCTGGCAGCCTTTGCTCGTTTTCGTCAAGTTTATAATTCATCCATTGAGCACTAGGATTTGTAACAACATCTCCATAGAAGATATTTTCTAAACATTTTGTGAATAATGAATTTGAAAAGACTTTTCTGGCTTCAGGATTTTTGTCAAGCTCCAATAATAGAAAACGGAATTTCCCTCCGAGGTCATTTGTATCAATTCCCATTTCTCTATCAGAAAAGAGAAGTTCTCCTGTTGCTGCTTTGAGGACAAGTGGCATTGTCTTCTTTCTAGCCAATTCAAGATCTCCATTTGCCAAGAATAAGTTACTTAAGATAGTGAATAAGAATGCATTGTTCTTTTTAATTCTTTTTATAGATTTAATATTATCAATAGGTTCATCAAAAATAAATGGATTTTTTCTCATAATAACTCCTTTAAACGCAAAAATCTCTATAGTTTTATATTAGCACAATATTTTTATTTTGTAAATAGCAAATTACAATTTTGGTATAGAAATTATAATATTTCGCATTATATTTTTATGAAAAACAGTGTAGGGAAAGGTGCAACGGTCTTAATTATCAGCGGTTTCATTTGCAAAATTTTTGGAGCTTTGTTTAGGTTGCCATTAACAAATATTTTATCAATTCAAGGGATAGGCGTTTTCCAAATGGTTATGTCAATTTATTCTTTGATGTTGGGGTTTGTTTCTGCAGGAGTTTCAAATTCTCTTTCCAAGCTTATTTCAGGTGCAAGAGCAAAAGGAGAAACAGTGAAATTGGGAGGTTACTATAAACTCGCATTAGTTTTTTCGTTGGTGTTGAGTTTAAGTTTAGGATTACTTTTTGCAATTTTCTCAAAGTCAATAGCCAATTTTCAAGGAGTTTTATCAGCGACATTTTCTTATATGCTTATGGTTGTATTGTTGCCACTTGGCGCGCTTATTGGGGTATTTCGTGGGATAATTCAAGGTTTTGAAAACATGACTCCAACAGCCATAAGTCAAATTATTGAGCAAATGACGAAATTTGCAACAGGCTTAACATTTGCCTATCTGTTAAGCAAAAGAGGACTCGCCTTTGGTGTGTTTGGTGCATTTTTGGGAATATTGGTTTCTGAAATTTTTGCTTTAATATTTTTAGGAATAGTTATGGCTGGAAGAATAAAGCTAAAGCCAAACAATTCGCAAGTCAAACAAGAGTTTTTTAAAGCTGTTTTGCCTTTAACTTTTAGCGGGGCAGTTATTCCATTTTCGTCAGCATTTGAATCTATGCTTATTGTGGCACTTTTATCTTATGCGGGGTTATCAAACGAAGTCGCTACAACTTTGTATGGTCTTCAAAGTGGTGTTGTTGGAGCAATACTTCATTTTCCGCTCATAATCTCCTTGTCAGTTGCTATGGCATTACTTCCAAAAATTTCATTTTTGTCGGCGCAGGGTGATTATGAGGGACAAAAGAAAGTTTTCACTAAAGCTTTTGACATTATGTGGTTTTTGCTTATACCACTGGTCGTTGGAATTATTGCGATTTCGAAATCTATATATCCAATTATTTATCCTGCTGTAGTAGGTGGATATTTGGACATTGCATATCAGCTGACTATTTTGGGTGGTTTTGCAATAGTGCTTTCTGCATTTATGCAACTTTTAAATTCGATATTGCAAGCGAAAGGATATTATAATTATTCTTTACTTTTTAATATTTTAGGTGCGTTTTTTAAAATTGGTACATTAATTTTATTTGCAAGAAATCGCTATATAAACATCTATGCGATTCCAATATCAAATATGGTTTTGTACTCAATTATTTGTATTTGCTCTTTAGTGAAGCTAGGCTCTTTAGTTCGAATAAAATTTTACAGTATTGCACTGCCATTGATTTCATCATTTGTTATGTTTATGGTTGTAAAAATTTGGCTGTCTTTTTTGAGTAATATATGGGGAGTGTTCTCTGCGGTTGTTATTGGAATGCTCACATATTTTTTGTTATGCCTTCCACTTGTTCGGCAATATGGAGAAGAGGTGTTTAAAAAGATGAAAGATAGAAGGGTGGACAAACAAGCAAGTTGACTATGTTTACTTAGATATAAGAAGAGTTTAAAGTTTTTTCATTTTACAAACTCAAACGAAACTTAAAAATTTAAATAAAACATTTTGTGAAAAATTTTGAACAAAAAATGCAAGCGAGTGTTTTGGCGTTAAATTCACTGCTTGCATATTTTAGATAATTTCATTAAGTTAAAAATGTATTAAATTAAAATTAAAATATAAAATATTAAATTTATTTATTAAATTATTTATTTTTTTTAAAAATTAAGCAATATTTTTTATTTTAATAATATTTTTTAACAATATTTTAATTATTTTATTTTTTTATTAATATTTTTTATTATTTATTATTAAGCTTTTGTTGTATATTTTTCAACATTTTTTCATTTTGCTTTTGTTCTTGTTTCTTTGCCATCTTATCGCCATATTTTGAAATATAGACTATGCCATAAACCGCAAACATAATATCAAATGAAGCAAATATATCCATGATAAAGTGTTGTCTAATAAATACTGTTGAAAGAACAATCATTATAGAGCTTAATATTGCAAAAATTCTATAAAAGATGTTCATATTTTTGCCAGAGCAACAAGCGATTATTGTGGCGAAAGCCATAAAACAATGTTGAGAAGGGAAGCAATTTATTGGATTTGTTGAGCCCCATGTCCATACAACAAGATGGTCAGTGAAAGAATCAGGTTCAAATGCAGGTTTTGTGAACTCTGTTTGAGCAAAGAAGTAAATAATTCCTGAGATGGCAAAACTTATACAAAGTGTACAGAAAATGTTGTAAAGCGCTTTTTTATCTTTGTAGGCTAGATAGAAAAATGTAACAAGTCCTAGAGGGAATGTTAAATAATAGAAGTAGACAAACCATGGGATAAGAGGGACTTCGTCATCTAGTGGTATCTTTGGATAATCAGTGCCTTTCATGTCAAGCCACTCATATAGAAGCTGGTTCCCAAAATAAGAAACAAGAAGAACTGCTACAAAGATTAAAAAAGGCACGATGGCATAAGATATTTCTTTAAAAAAATGCCACTTTTCTTTTTCTATTTTCATAGTTTTTTGTGATTTTTTCATGTGTACTTCCTCTTTTTGTAGATTCTAAATTTTATTTCAATTGGACTTTACAATAGATTGTCGTTTTTTAATTATGACTGAATTAATTTGTGTCTTTTACAAAATCAATTTCATCTTGTGGAGCTTTAGGTGCATATTCAATAAGACTATCAAAAAGTGCAAACTCTGGCGCGGTTCTCTCATATAATTTCATGGTTTCAAGGGCTCTGTAAGCATTGTATCTTACAATAAAATAAGATTTTTGAACTATAGGAGGTCTTGCATTCAACGCATACACATCATCTCTATATTTAATCAATTCATCATAAGGTATAACTTTTTGAGTGTTGATTTGATTAAGCAACTTTTCTTCAGCTGGCTTTTGAAATGCATCTACAAGTTTTAATTCGGTAGGGCGAGGTCTTAATTTAGCAACATGTCCTTCACGAATTTTTAATTGATAAATTGTATTCCAAAAATCTTTTGCGTCGATATTGTTTTCGTGCATGAATTCATAGCAATCTTTTTCAAGATTTTCTATTAAAACTTTGTTTTCACAAGCCTCGTTGTTTCTTGCAAACCCAGAATAGGCAAGAAGTATTGCGCTATATATTGATGAATAACCTTTTGAAGCTTTGATTTCTTTTCTCATATATGATTTATGATTTTGAAATTGATGTAAAAATTTGTTGCTTTTCATTATTTGATAGGCGTAATATCTTGCGTCTACTTCAAGCATATTGGTTCTATAGTCAATTCCTTCAGTATACTTTGCAAGATATTTTGAAAATAGAGCAAAATCTTTGATAAAATAATCAACATTACTTTTTATGTTTTGCTGAGAAAAATGTCTTGATTCATGCAAAACAGTGGTTATAAGTATATAGGGATAAAAAAGATTATTTGAAGCTTTATATTTGTCAAATTTATCTATAAGCAATTTGTTCAACACCATAAGATTTGCTTCTGGATAAAAAACTCCGTATTCATCTTCATCAAGTTCATGAATAGAAAATCTGCTGAGATTGTTGAAAATTCCTGCTCTATTGCAAGATTTATTGTAGACAGTATGTAAATAGTCAAGAAATTCGCTTGGATTTCGAATTTTTTGATAAAAATTGTTGTCAACTAAATTGAGTAATTGGGTTAAATTCATATTATCGAATTTCTGCATAATTTTCTCCTTCGCTTTCTATATATTTTTCTGGATCTCTAAATGCGTTTAAAAAAGCTTGTATTTGAGAATTTATTTCTTCTTCGTAAGTTCTATCAAGTTGCTTTAATAAGATTTTTTCATTAAATAATGGAGCAATGGTTTCATAGAGTAGTTGGTTTTCATTTGTTTTCGCATAATAATCGTTGCTACACAGCTGAGTTTTTAGACTTAGGCATTGTTTGTAACTTAATTTTTTTTGTTTCAAGACATTGTTGTAATTTTCAGTCAAATTAGATTTAAAAGAATTCAGCAATTTGTCTTGAGATTCTCCAGTTTGAAGAAAATCAACCAACGAGAAATTATATCTTCTTTGTCCAATAATTTCATTTTTTATAAACCATGCGGAATTGACAAATTTTGATAAGTTTTCATTATGCTTAAAAATTTGGTAGGCATAATACCTTGCGTCAACTTCCAGTATGTTTGCTTTATAAGACTTTTTGTATTGTTCATAAGACGCTGGTGCAAGATGATAATACTTTGCATAAGATTTAATAAGAGGATGGATATTTTCAATATCTTTCCCTTGAAGCATATGGCGAAGTTCATGAATCAAAGTGTCAACAATTTTATAGATATAAAAAATATTATTTGTTTTCTTAAAATAATCGAATAAGATGAAGTATTTTTTGTTCAAATAAATCGTCTTTTTCTTTTCAGAATAAATGCCATAAATATGTTCGTGTTCAATAGTTTTGAATTTTATGGAAGTTTTCAAATGGTTTATTCTTAAAACTTCTTTGATAATAACTCCCAGATATGTTTTAAGCATATCTAGATTGTAAACACTTTTATAAAAGTTCTTATCAATCAGGTTAAGTATTTGATTAAGTTTTGTGTTACTTTTTGCTTCCATAATGTAATTAATTATAGCAAACAAAACTTTATTTTTCAATACATAATGTAATTTTAATATAAAAAATTAGATTTTATTGTAAAAAGGCTTGAATTTCAGTTAATTCATGTTATAATTAATCGCATAATAGTTTTTTGTGGGGGAGATATGAAGAAAATAGGGATAGACATTGACAATACAATTTTTACATGCAAATCATATTTATATAATTTGCTTAATAAAGTTCAAAAATTAAACAAAAGTAGTCACGCATATAAGATTATTGATGTGGATAAGACAAAGAAGTTAAGCAATTTTATTAGAGTTTTGCATCCAATATTAAATCATAAAAAATACATATCATTTCCTCTTGCAAAAGAAACTATAAACAAGTTTTATGACGAGGGATATGAGATACACTTGATTTCAAATCGTCCAGGGTTCAGCATTATGGCCCAAGCGACATTGCAACTTTTGCAAGAAAATGATATTCATTTTAATAAATTGATAATGGGATGTAAAAATAAAAGTTCATATTGTAATGAAAATGAGATTGATGTTTTAATAGATGATATGCCAGTAAACTTGAAATATATTGATGATAACATTACAACGGGAATACTTTTTAAAGGGAAACTTAAGAGTAAACATCCGGCAAAATGGAAAAGAAGCGAATATAATAAAGTGGAATTTTCTTCATGGAAATTTATTGATGAATTTCTTTCGGGGAAGTTTTTTCAAAGAAAATCATTTAAGGGAAAGGACTTAGATGGAAAAGATTTTGAATGTGAAATAAAACAATATAGAGATTATTATGACTGCGAGGCAAAAGTTTAAAATATATTCAAGGCTCTAAGATTATTTGAGAATTATTTCTAAAAAAATCAACCAGAAGAAATTAAAGTGGGAACTAAGACTGCAAACTATTATAGCAGTCTTTTTTATGATATTAAATAAAAGTTTTGTTTTGTTGCATAATAAATCAAAATTGAAAAATAATAACCTTGGAGGTTGAAATGAAATTAAAAGAAAGTCAAACATTTTTAAATTTAGCCCGTGCATATTCTGCTGAGTGCGCGGCAAGAACAAGATATGAATTTTGTGAATATGGTTTCAGATACAATGGATACGAGGCAATAGCAACATTGATTGATAGAATTGCTTATCAAGAATTCAACCATGCAAGGGTTCTTTATATGCAGATTCAAGATAGCGAGATGAAAATTGTTGATAATATTGATGTCTGTGCAGGGCTTCCATTCAAAGAAAAATGGGACCTACTTGAAAATTTGCAATTCTTAGCTCAAGACGAGCTTGATGAAGCCAAAGTCTATGTTGAATTTGAAAAGACAGCAAGAGAAGAGGGCTTTGAGAAAATTGCAGATATTTTCAAGATGATTCATGATGTTGAAATAAGACATGCAAAGGTCTTTGAAGAGTTATATAATCAAATGAAAGACAAGACATTGTATAAAAAAGCCAAAGCCGTTGCTTGGATATGCCCAGCTTGCGGATATGTAAGTTTTGAAAAAGAGGCATGGGAAAAGTGTCCATTATGTGATGCTAAGCAAGGGTATTGCGAAGTGAAATTGCCAGAAGATTTATATTTTTGATTGTTTCAAACAATGCTTGAAAAGACAAAAGATAAGGGGAGTGCTAAAGCGCTCTTTTTATAATTAGATAAAATAGACCTAAGATAATTTAAGTAAAAACGCATAAAAAATTAAAAATTTTGCTATTTTTAGGCAAAAAAATTAAAAAACACATAAATTTTGCTTTATTTGTTTGGATTTGCCGTCATTTTATACTATCATAACTTTCAAGGAGGCTTTCTTTTCTAATGTCACAGATAAACGATTGTTTCGATAGTGTTAAGTTTAAATATATCAAAGACAGTTCAGCTGTTTTGAAATATGATGAGGAAGGAAGACTTTGTCAGTGTTGCGGAGAAAAGGTTAAAATTTTCAGTGATATGGGAATAAACTCTCAAGAGCTTGTAGAAATTCTCTGCCCAAAATGTATAGCAAGCGGAGAAGCAAGTAAAAAATTTGATGGATACTTTTATGATTTATCTGACAATTTAATTGAAAATGCCCAAGCGGTTGAAGAACTTGAGAAACGCACACCAGTTTTGAATACATGGAAAGAAATAAAATGGCCAGTATGTTGTGATGATTATTGCGTTTTTCAAAAAGAGATAACCACTAAAGATTTGGATGATAGAAAGTTTGTTAATGAAGTTAGAAAAAATTATCAAAAGCAATCTGACAATGAAAAGATTTCAAATGTGATTGAAGAGATAGATGATGATGGAACGACCTTTCTTCTTTTCAAATGTGGAAAATGTGGCAAGTATTTTATAATAAAAGATGATGACGACTTTAAAGAAAATTGATAAAATATAATAAGTTTTAAATATTTCAAATAAAGATAAATAAAAACATCCATAATTCTAACAATAGACTATTATTGTTAAATATGGATGTTTTTTATAAAATTCTTTAAAATAAACTAATAATTCTTTAATTATCGGAATTTTTTATTGTTTTGCTTTTAATTTTTTCAAGTTCGCGTATAAACAAATTTTTTTCTATTCTTGGAATATATGAAATATTATTCAATCTGAAGATTATGAAATCAATAAGCATAATGTTTCCATAAAGTTTTATTGCGTCGGCTAGGTAAATGAATCCCTTTAATTTTTGATTAGAAATCCAAGTTTTTTTGTAATCTTGTGCAACTTCAAAATTATTAATGATATTTTCAAAATAATCATCAAAAAGATCAAGCATTTTTATCACGCTGTCTTTTGTGGCTAAAATTTCTTTGTCGACATAATTAATTAAATATATTCCATTTTCTCTTATTAATTGGCAAGCCACATCAACATCAAAAATAGAAGGATTAAATGGGGTAGATGCAAAATTGGAAATTATAATTTCGCCTTTGGAATTAAGCAGTTTTCTAGTCCCATGAGTAATATTATTAAGTAATACAAAGAAGCCGCAATCTTCATAATTTTCATTTGAAGCTATTCTATCTTGATAAAATGGGGTTAGGACTTGCAAGTCTTTGTTGATAAGACACCAGCCTTTTTCTTTCATGTAACAACATGTCACTCCAAATGCGTTAAAAGGGAGGTAGCCGATTATTATGTTTTTGTCTACATGACGAACATTTCCATAATTGTCTACAATATCAATTTTATCAAGAAATATATCTTGTTCGTTAATTGGGTTCGAGATGCTGCATATATGAAATCCTGAAACTGAAATTCTAATATGAGAATATATATGAGGGGTTAAAAAAACACTGTTCTTTTTATCAAAAATCGCACATCTATTTTCTTGATTTGTCACTATTGTAAGGTCTTCAAAATTGCTTTTTAGTTTGTTTTCTATGTAAAAATAATCTATTGTCACATTCAAAAGATTTGCAAGTTTTGTCAAAGCCTCAGGGTTAGGTGTTCTTGTGTTGTTTTCCCAATGACTTACTGTTCTGTTTGACACAAACATTTTTTTTGCAAGTTGTTGTTGAGTAAGTCCTTGGCTGTTTCTTAAATTCTTTATTTTATTTCCAATATCGGTCATATCCAATCTCCTTTTCTATGGTCTTATTATAGCAAAGATTATGATGAATTAAAACAATCTTTGCTATAAATCACTCTACGTTTTGTTCAATTTTTGAATATTAGAATAAAATAAAACTATGTATGTATATCTGTAAAAGACTTTCAAAAAATTGAAAAAAATTTTAAATGTTTTATTTAAATTAATGTATTTATATAAATTATAAATAAATTACACTTGAATAAGAAGATTTTTAATGCTATAATAAATTTTAAGGAGAATATAATGAAAATTTCTATAAAATTATTAAGTATGCACGACTATTTGAAAATGACTATTGACACTGAAAGCAACAGTGTGGTTTTAAATTCAGCTCCAGTGAAAACTGATGCTAATGCTTTGGCAAGTAAAATATGTCGTTTGGCGTCATCATGGGAAAAGAAATATTCGAATTCTTCTGTTTTAGATGGTGAAAGCTTTGAGGTCATTATTGAAAATAATGGCAAAGAATATAAATTTGAAGGAAAAAATTCTTATCCAAACAATTTCGGAGATTTTTTGGAACTGCTAAGAGAGGTTAAGAATGGAAACATGTAAGGTAAACGGCATAGATATATTTAACCCTGTCCAAGAAAAGCAAATTGATGAGGTAATAAATTATATGGTTGATTTCTATGGAGAAAAATATAGAAGTCAAATTGTAGAGAACATAAAATGGGCAAACTTTCTTTTTGTTGGGAAGAATGTGGGAAGTCAAAGCGTGACAAGCGTATCAGTGTTTGAATATTACAATAAGAAATATCAAACTTTAGCAAAAGAGTTTTATGGGGAATTTGGGATTGAGGACTTAAAGTATGGATATTTAAAACAAGATTTTTCTTCATTGTTGAAAATATTAAAAAATATTGAAAAAGAATTGATAAGAGGGCGTATCAATGACCGCGAACAATTTAAAGGATATTTATTGAGCAATATTTCGTGTTTTTATCCTTTACAAAATTTTTTCCCTCAATTGAGCATGCCGAAAAAAGTTGGATTATTTGTAAAATATTCAGATTTGCAAAGTGAGCTAGAAAATGCGAATCAAGCCGATAAAGTTTTTGCAAAAAATCTTGTAAATTTCTTTATAAAAGATGATAATTTGAGCCAGACAATAGAACTTGTCAAAGGGATGCAATCAAAATATAATTATGGTTACAAAAAAAGAGTGGACAAACTTGCAAAAGATGCTGATGGAAAAGTTAATTTTTTGATTGATAAAGAATCGGAGCTTCAAGATGTATACCTTAATTGTCGAGAGGATATAAAAAAAATTATTGTTGAATATTTTGCCAGCGTAAAAAAACAGGATGTTTCTCAATTGCTAAAAGACCCAAATGTTGACAAATATTGTGAATATTTCATTGATGTATCAAATAAAAGACCTGAATTTTATACTGTGCACGACAAAAACAATTATATAGAACTTGCATTATATTTAGAAATTATTAAAGATGTCAACGAAATTGATATAGACAAAATGTTGGAAGATGAAAAAATAGATGCTGTTTTGAGAAATAAGGCAACAATTAAACGCTATACTGATAAAAAAGAAGAATACGACCAAATTTTTATCAGCAAAAACTGGTATCTTAAAAAAGCTCTTGAGAAAGTTCCAAAAGAAGACTTGGATTATGTGATATACAACTTAAATTATTTTTTGTCGCCAAACCCTAATTATGTCAATGGTATGGCATTTTCGTTTAGTTCAAAAGTTAATCCAAATATCAAGAAATCTTACTGTATATTTAATCAATACACAGAACTTTCAGATCATGCGTTTGTTCATGAAATAAATCATTTGAGTAATGTATCTAAATATATAAGTGACGATAAGAGCAGTGGACTTGATTTTTCCAATGGAGATGATGCTGTATTGGACGAAATTGTCAATGAATATTTTACATGCAAAATTATGGATAAAATGGACAAAGATAAATTCAGTATGTTTGAAAATAAAGAAGAACATCCTGTTACATATAGCTTTGCTTTCCCTGTTATTTCTAAATTTATAGATAAACATGAGGACTTGTTTATTAAATGTAAACTGGAAGGAGATGTTTATAAATTTTCAAAGATTATTGGAGATGAAAATTTTTCAAAACTCAATGATATGCTTGATCAATACATGGAACTTAATATGGAATGCGCGCAATATAAATTTGGCTATGAAAATGGGCTAATGAAACAATATTTTGATTTTTTGCAATATAAGTATGTAGAGCAAAGCCTTGAACTTATGGAAAATAAAATTTCGTTGTTTTTAAAAGAACTTGAATCAAAGTTTGAGGAAAATGGCATGGAAGAAGAAAAATATTATGAATGACTTAAGATGAGGAATTTTTATGAAAAAAATTGTTGTTGATGGAGTAGATATATTTAATCCTTTGCAAGATGATAAGAAAAATAAGGTTATAGAATATTTTGTTCAATATTATGGCGAAAAATATAGAGATAGAATTACGCAGAGAATCAATGATGCCGCAATTTGTTTCGTAGGTAAGTTGGGCGGTTGGGTAAAACCTAGTGATAGTTTGCGCACTTATTATAACAATAAAAAGAATGATTTGCTAAAGCAGTTCTATTCAAATTTTGTAGGTAAGGAAGCCGCTAACGAATTTCTATATATTGAGCCTAATCAGTTGAAGACAATATTAAATGAAGAGTTTAAAAAGATAACATTTGCAGCCGTAGATTTAGTTGGAAAGTTATATTTTAAAGAAAAGGGTTTAGACTATGACGATGACCTAAAATATAGAGCTGTTGTTGAATTTTTAAAAGATGAAAAAAAATATCAAATGTTTAAACATGATTTGAAGAAAATGGTAAATTTATGGGATAAAAAGTATGCTTCAAGTTTTGAAAAACTAAGTCATGAAGAGGGCATTTATTTATCAGAATTGAAAGATATTGAAGACAAATATTTCAAAGAAAAAAATAAAAACAATGAAATCCTGTTTGATTTAACAGCACAATATATTGCAAAATTAACCAAAATCAATCCAATGGATTTTAAAAGCGATGTAAAATGTCAAAGAATGGTCTACGTTTTTCTTGGCATAATGGAGAGGAAAGGAGAATTTATAAGCCCTCATGATCGAATTCTTTATGTTGAACTTTTTAATTTTTTAGGTGTAAATAAAGGCAAAGATTATCAAAATTACAAAGATGATCCGCAGCTCTTAAAAATATTCTGTAATGAAAAATATTTGCGTGAATATGGGAAAATTATTCAATCATTTGCACAAAATAGCACAGAAAATTGCGAGTATTATTTAAGTTTGGTCGAAAAAATAAAAGAAACAGGTATTGACGATATAAACAATGCTATAAGTTCAGCATATAATTTCATCTTTCAATCGTTCAGTAATACTCAAGCATTTGTTCTTACTGCACTTAAGGATGGACAGCTTAAACCAGTTTGCGTTTTCCCTGATTATTTAGATTTGTCAAATGCAACTGCAGTGCATGAATTAAACCATATTGTAGAAATGGATGTTATAGAGGAAGACGGAGAGAAATGTCGAAAATGTGGCTTTGAAGCATTTGCGTTTTATGGAGAGAAAGAAAGGTATAGCTTTAAAAAGATGTTGAAACATGCTGAAGAGCCAACAGAAAAATTGGGTAGGCAATTTGAAAGCTTAAATGAAATAGTCAATGATTATTTTGCGATGGATATAACCAAATTGCTTGAAAAAGATAATTTCAATATAGGGATATGTGAAGATTCGCAAACTGTTTACAGCAAAGGCTTTATTTTATTTGAAGATTTTATAGAAAAGCATAAGAAGGATATTATTGAGTGTAGATTGTCAGATGATAGACTTTATTTTGCTAATAAAATAGGCAAGAAAAATTTTAAAGACCTTGCATTACTTGCTAGGGAATATTTAAAAATAGATAATGATGAGATTGAATATATTTACAGAGAGATTTGCGATACACTAGGTATAAAAAAAGAAGATTTGGGTGAATACCTAAGACATGGAGATTTAAATAAAGATTGGCCTTCTGATTGTGAGGTAGTGATTGAAAGTTTCAAAAAATTAAGAGAAATTGAAAACAAAATAGATTCAAAACTTAAGACAAAAGCTGAAGAGAAAGATGCTGCTTATGAAGACGAAAGATGTTGAGAATAAATGAGGTTTGACGCCTCATTTTTTTGTTGCAATTGGAGAGAACCGATGCAAAGAGATAAGAGTGCAAAAAAAGTGTGTAATCGAGCTTTAGTATTTTTTTACTTTTATTAGATTATAAAAATAAAATTATAAAACAATTATTTTTGAATTTAATGCTTTTATTTTAAATATTTATTTTTTTAAAAATTCACTTAAATAATTCCTATTTTATTTTTAATTTTATTTCTTATTATTTTTATTTTTTATTTATTTCTTATCTTTTTGCTTTAATTTCGCCTTAAATATCAAAAGATTATGTTATTAAAATTAATATATTATATATATTAATTAAAGATTTCTTCAAAAATCGTCAAAACATTTGCTTATAAGACTAAAAAAGTGTTATTATGAAAATACTAAGGGAAGAGGTGTTGATGAAAAAGAATATCTTTGTAATTTTTGCAATTGCATTCTTGTCGGTGTTTTGTTTGACAGCCTGCAACAGCAAGCCAAGCGTAAGTGGTGAATTTAATCAGGATGTTTATGTTGTTTCACTAGATGAGACAATAAGCTTTTTTGATGAAATGGATTCACTCAAAGGTGTTGCAAACAAGGATGTAGATTTCAGTTCATCCAATGAAACAATTTTGAAGGAAGAAGAGGATGGCTCTTTCAAAGCTCTTCAATCTGGAAAAACAATTGTTTTCGCTCAATATAAAGGAAAGACTTTCGCTGAATGTCAAGTCATTGTAAAATACAAATTTTCTTCACCAACAAATCTTAAATTAGCAGAAAATGGACAATTAACTTGGGATAAATCTTATGCAGTAAATGGAAGCGAGGTTTTATATCCATCACAATATAGAGTTGAATATGTAAAACTTACTGATGAAACAGCAGAAAATTTGGAAAACTTAGAATATACTTCAGTTGTAGTAGAAGATAATTTTACTTTTGAAGAAAAGGGTGCGTATAGTGTCAAGATTACAGCTCTTGGACTTGAAGAAAAATATGTTGATGATTCAGTTACTACAGTTCCTCAAATTTTAAATTATGGTGTTATGGGATATTTAGAGGAAGTTAAACTTGAGGTTAGCGAAGAATATTCAAATAATTTAGCAGTTCTTTCTTGGAAAGAAAAAGAAAATGCTCTCTATGATATTTACATAAATGGATTTAAGGTTGTAAGTGACAGCGCGGAAAACACATTTAGCTATGATTATACTCTTGTTGAAAATGAAGATATTGTCAGCTTAATAATTACAACAAAGGATTTGACAGGAGAAAATATTACAACCTCAACAGAACTTAGTTTGCAAAAATTGATTGCTCCAAATTTGTGTTACAATATTTCCTCTCCTGCAAATTATAATGGCATCTTTTTTTGGGAGGATGTTGCAAATTCATCAAAATATGCAGTTGGAATTAATAATCCAATATCACAAACGATGACAAGCGAAATCATTGAAAAGGAAGAAATACAAGAAGTCTATTTTGATGATTTGGCAGCAGGATTCTATGAGGCTCAATTTACTTCAATTGGCGGACAAAATGAAAATGGATTTTTCTTAAACAGCAATTATGAAGAACATGCCTACATGAAATTTGCAAAACTTGCGACACCAAATGTTACAGTAACATTTGAAGGAAGCAAAGCGATTTTCAAATTCGAAGAAGAATATTATAATGAAAGATATATCATATATTGGGCTGATAAATACGAAGTTGTCAGCGGAGAATCTTGCGAGATAGATTTAAGTGATTTGGCTGTTGGAGAATATCAATTTGTTATTCGTGCAATACCAAAATTTGATGAGGAAAATGAAATAATCCCTTATGTCAGTGGAGAATATAGCACTAAAGTTATTTTAAGCTCAGCTCCTTTTACATTTGATTTTAGAATACTTGATAAGATATACGATGTTACTCATAGTTTTGAAGAGAACAATGTTTCAAACTTCTCATTCTCATCTATTCCAGATGCAACTTATTATGAGCTTTATATAAACGATACTCTTATCAGCGATGCCGAGCTTGAAGAAGGAAGCACGATGACATTCAAAGTGCAAAATCTTCAAAATTATTTGCCAAATGATGACAAATATATAGTTCGTGTTGTGGCTGGCGTGAGAGATGAAAATCATATTGAGCGTGCAGTGCTTTCAACTTATGAAAAAGAACTTTCAATACTTCCTATAGTCAGTCAAAGTGTAGATCAAACAAATGGATATTTCAGTTGGAATTTGATTGAGGATAAGCCACTCAAGTATTATTATGAAATTTATAAAACTGACAGCGATTATGTGATAGCTGACGAAGAGGATATATTTACTTCTGGAGAAACCTATGCAGGGCAAATAAATCAGCCTTTGGAATTTGGATATTATGTTATAAGAATTTATACTCTTTCTGAAGATTACAACAATTATTTAGATTCATCATTCCATGATCCAAACAATTATTTTACAGCAAACTTCTTAGTTTATAAGCAAATTGAATCGCCAAGCGTAACTTTCTCAAATGCTGACGGAAACAATAAACTTTTCATAACTCCTGTAGAATTTGGTGGAGGATTTGAAATTTATGTTGATGGAGAACTTGATGGAAGCATTTATTTAAATAACAGTGAATCACAACAAGCAGTATATCAATTCAAAAACACATTTGATGAAGAAAAAACTTATAACATTCAAGTTGTTGCGACAAGTGGACAAAGCTATGATGGCAACTTGCATACAGACTCATTGCCATTTGAACTTACAATCACCAGACTTGCAAAACCTCAATTTGAAGTTTATGAAAAGTTTGGAATTAAGAACGAGAAAACAGGGGAAATCCTTGATGTAAACATAATAGAAAATGTCGATCATGTAATCATAGAGCTTGATGGAAAAGTTGTCAATTTGGACAATAAAAACACAATTGATATGTTTGATTATTCAAGTTATGATGATGAATTTTTGATCACTTTGAAGTTTGTTGCAGGAAAAGCTCAAGAAAACAATTATTATTTGGACAGCTTTGAAAGAGATGTCAATTTCAAAAGAGTACCTTCTCCAACAAATATTTCATTCAAAAATGGAATAGTTAGTTGGGAAGCAGACAACACAAATATAGAAAATTATTATGTTTCAATCATACTTACAAACAGCACAAATGGAGATTCTTATTATAGATTCTACACAGAAGATAATGGACTTTCATTTGATTTGCAAGGGAAAATTGACCAATTATTAGAAGAAGATCCAAGCTTTGCAGGCAACTATAGACTTGCTGAAAATGTAAAAGTAGAGCTTTACGCATGCAAGAATGGATTTATAGAGGATGTATATTATTTATATTCTGCAAACGGCACAACGATGGAAGGGGGAAACACTCTTACAGTTGAAACCTTGCAAGCACCAAAAGTTGTGTTCAACAGTGGCAGCTTGATTGTGAGCTGGAATGAAGTGGCGAAAAACACTGTTTATGACATCTATATAAATGATGAATTAAAAATTGAAGGCTTTACAAATGTATCAATCCTTTTAAGTGATTTGGGAGATATTGATTTCCTCACTCAACAAAAGATATTTATAAAGAGTGAAAATCCTTATTACTTAAATTCAGTAAATTCAAATATAATTTATATCAAACAACTTGCTCCAATAAACAGCATCAATATTGCAAAAGAGCAGGAGAAACTTGTTTCATTCAGTTTGTCTAGTGACCTTGCAAATATTCAGGAGGTGCAAGTTAATGGAAGCAGCGATAATGTAAATTATCAGTCTACTGCAAATGGAGGAAATTTCAACTTAGACAATTTCAAGGGCACAACAAGCTTTGTATTGCAAGTTAAAGCTAAGAATACAAGTGAAATCTATTATTACTTTGATTCTCCAATAACAACATTCGAACTTGTTGATCTTTCAACGCAAGAATTTGCATTCTCTTTGAACGAAGATATTTTGACTTGGGATGAAATTGTCAACGATTTTGTTGGAACAACTGTAAACCCTATTGTTTATAGAATAAAGGTTACATATGAAGGCGAAACATATACAATTGAAACAACACAATTTGATTATTCAATACAAGAAATAGAAAATGCTATAAAAATCAAACTGGGAGATAATGTTTCTATTGAAATAGAGGCAGTTATTGCTCAAAGCTATACATTAAGCTTTACTGATGGAGTGGCAAAAGGATATTATGGCAGCAAAGTTGCCCAGTCAATGGACATCAAAAAATTGCCAAAGGTCGAGGGTATTTCAGTAGAGATAAAAGATGATACGACAAAAGAAAACATGTTGACTCAAAAACTAAATGCTTATGCTTTGGTTTCTTGGGACAACATTTGGCAAGATTTTGACAATGTAAGTTTTATAGTGACCCTGGTTTCACAAGATGGGCAAAGAAATGAGCTTAAAGTAAGTGATGGCACTATTGCCGAAGATTACAATTTGTCATTGCAAGAAGATAAGTATGTGCTTTCATTAAAAGGTAAATTGCTTCAAACGGGGACAAATACAATAGAAGTTCAAGCTATAAGAACAAACTCAATCACATCAGAAGTCACATCAGCAAACATTGTCAGACTTGGAGATATATCAGAAAGTACCTTAAGCGATGATGGAGTTCTTGAAATAATTGATGACACAAACAGCACTTATCTTGTTCAACTCACAATAGCTGATGTATTTGTTGAAAATACCTATCTCTATCAAAGTGGGCAGAACAACAAGATAATTGATATGATGGTGGACGGCTTGTTAAAAGACAGCTACGGAAGCTATACTATAAAAGTTATTAAATACGATGAAAACAATATAAATCTTCCTTCAATAAAGGAATTTACAATCTCAGGCACAAAATTGCAAGGACTTCAAAGTGTTGAGATTCAAGATGATGGATACATCTATTTGACATTGCATACAGAAGATCTTTCATCTCTTGTTCTCACAGCGTCAACAGAAGTCGCAGGTGAAACTCATTTTGTTCAATTCATGCCAGAGAACACCGAACTTGGCGACAATGTACGCAAATTATATATTAATGACCTGCTTAAGAGCTTTGGAGACATACTTTCACTGCAAAAGGGAAGTTATACATTTGGTTTCACAGTAAATAAACAAGGCTCTGTAAGAAGCGACTTTATGTATTTGACATTCAACTACTCAATAGACAATGAGCCAGTCAAGAAAAGAGGGCTTGATTTTACTAAAGATTATCTCATCTTTGACATATTGTCACAAGATGATACTGTAAGCTTTAATGTTCAAGTTTATGTATATAATGTTGAAACTCAAGAATATGCTCTTGAAAATGCCTCATCTTATGCTGCTGATGCAGTAAGAGGATATTGGGCAAGCGACAGTACGACAGGAGATAGCTATTTTGTTACAACAGAGGGTGGCAATGCCAATGTAACCTACTCTCCATGTTTTGGAATAAGCTTAAATGATGTTTTAGGTTTCAAAGATTGCGGGAAATTCTATATTGAAGTTTCAAGACTTGGGAAAACAGACACCACTTATAATGTATATAATTATACAACTTTAGAACTTTACAAACTTAATAAAATAACAGATGATAGTTCAACCAATACTCTAAAAATCAGTGGCAACAATCTTGTTTGGGAATGGGTTCCTGTTGGAGATTATTCAATAGATATTCAATATAAGGCAACAGAATACTATGTAACTTTTGCAGCCGATGCAGAAGGCGATAATGAAGTATTTACTGTAAAAACATACAAAACAAGCTTAGACTTGATGGAAGCAGGGCTTACACAGGGGAAGAATTATAATGTGTCGGTTATTGCCGTTTCAAATGATGGCAGTGTTGTGGCTTCAGATCAATCAGAAGCGCGTCAAGTTTTGCAATATGTGAAACCACTCGAGCTTGCCGTAAAAAATGGAATGCTTGTATTTAATGAAGAAAAATTGAAAGCAACCAATTTTATGACAACAATTACTGATTATTTCAAAGTTGCTGATCATCAAGAAAGTTTACAAGCAATTATGGGAAACCAACTTTATACTGAACCATTCTATTTCAGACCATTAGATTTAGAAAATGCACGCATGACTTTAAGATTTACTCTTAGGGATGAAACTGGTGCAAACACCAACACATATTATGACATAACACTTTCAGCGTATGATTTATTCCCTGATTTTGAGATTGAAAACAAGATTGTATCTGTATCTTCAAAAGAATATGAATCATATTTCTCATTGCTCGATAGATACAAAATTCAAATTACTGGTGATGAAGATATTGCAGTAAATACTAGAAGAATGATAGATGCGTTGAATAAATCTACTCGAGGACTTGCAAATGACAATTTATTGTTTGACAAATATGGTGAGAAGATTCCTGCAGGTGAATATTCAGTCACAGTTTTCCATGAAGGAATTGATGGAAGAAGTGTTGATTCTCCAATGTCAAACGCATGTATAATTTATGTTTCTGCTTCTCCAAAATTAGAACTCAAGAGGGAAGTTATAAATCAAAGCAATGCCTACACCGTAACTTTTGGTACAGCACAGACTTATACATTAGATAATCCCGAAGAGGGCACTTATGTCAAAGGACCTGCAAGACGTTATCAATTAAAATTTAGATATGCTACATCAGCAGTTCATAATTTTTCAATAGAATATAGCGATGGAATAGGCTGGGTGATAACTTATGAATACAGTAAAGGGAATGTGAACCTAGAAGATGTTGTAAAACAACTTGACGATGGACAGACTCAAACTTTTGATGTCATAAGTGATGTTGACAGTGGCGATTCAATACCAGGCTTTAAGATAAATATGACAGAGCTGAGAAAAGCATTTGAAGAACTTTATGATCAAACTTTAAAAAGTGAGGAAGGCGAATTCTTAATTATCACAAATACAGCCATAGAAGTTGATTTGTATATACTATCCGGTGACAGCAAATATGTTTTGAATGGAAAAAGCTCATCATTTAACCTACAATACTTAGATTTGTCGGAAACAAGCGTATCATTTGCTAATGGTGAAATGACAATAGACACTGGACTAAACGATAATTATTCAATATTGTTGGGATATAGAACAAGCACAATAAATCATACAACCCAAGTTTATCCAATTTCAACAGATGGAGAAGCGAAGATAGCGCTTCCTTATGCTGGTTATTATAACTATTTGGTATTCTCTATAAATGGTTCTATTTCTTATAATACGATGAATGTAGAAAGCAAAACTTATGCAATCGAAAATGTATATAAACTGCTTACTCCTTCAATGAGAACTCAAGCAAACAATTTGAGAATTGAATATAGTGGAGATGACTATAACTATTATAATGGGAAAGGCCTTGAATTCTATTTGGCAAATGATGTAAGTTTACAAAATCAAGTTGAAGGTGTTGAAGATGAAGAGGTTGGCTTCTATTATAACCAACAACTTCAAAGAGAAAGCACACAATATCTTTTATATCATGTTGGTTCAGCAAATGCTGACGGCAAAGTTTATGAAACAGAACTTAGAGCTTCAGTATTTTCTGCATATCTTCGCGGAAATTCTGGAACATTTACTGTAAAAGATGCAACAGGGAATGAAAGTCATGGCGCTGATTATGTTTGGGTATATGCTTTGACAGAAGACGCAAGCTATGAAAAGCCTTATCTTGTCTTCTCTTCAGAGGTGGGAACAATAGATGCTAAGATGCTTAATGTAATTGAAAATGTAAGAATAGAAAACGGGAATATCAAATTCACAGCAACAGAAGACCTGCCAGTGATAGAAAACGGAGAAGTGTTATATCAAGTTGAAGTAATTTATTATAATGAAGTGACTGGTTCAAGCGAAGGACAAGAGACTTATGAAGAACAAGATAGAGAGAATTTATATACTACAAACACAGAAATTGACTCTCAATACATAAGTCAAAATTATGACTTCTATGTTATCAATGTAACTGCTTTAGGAGCTAAAAAATTAAGTGTTGAAGAAGCAGGGTGCATTACAAGCATTGAAGGCAACTTCTATTCAATAAATGACAGTTTGACTTATCAAGGCGAAACTTTCCAAGTTTTGAGAAGCAAAGCATCTGTACTTGGTGCTCCAAACTCACAAGAAATCATCAGAAGAACTGATACGCCAGTGCTGACTCCGAACGCATCAATAATTAATAATGGTGTGGACTCTGGAAACATCATATTCTATGTGAGAAATGAAGATACAACATCCGAACCAGATTATGCAAAATTGCAAGACCGAATCACAATTTATGCAACTTATACAAGGGGCGGACAACAAAGAAGCGAAAAAGTTACAGGAAGCTTCAGCTTTGACCTTACTGATGATAGTGCATATATTCAAGTTATATTCACTCCAGACGAGGGGCAGATTAACGATATTAGTCCAATGAGCATAAATATTCAAATCTATACAGATAATAGGTTAATTTCAAAACCATTAGTCATTGAAAACATCTATAAGATGACAAATATGAGTGAAAATCATTATGAGATAAGACTTGAAAATGATGTGACTAAGATTGATTTCACAAAATATTTGAATAGTGTAAGCATTGCAGGAAGCAGAAGCTGTTATGAAATTGTGGTAAATTACACGACTACAGATGAGCAAAGTTATGAAGTGGTTTACTACAATAATTCAGATGGCACGCAGTCAAACAATGTATTTGAGATTACAAGCAATATTCAAAACATTCAAATTAAGGTGCGCGACCATCAACAAAGTAGCACAATAAATAAGATTTTAATTTTGAATAGCGATACACTCACATTCAATGTTCAACAGACTCCAGTTAAAGATGAAAATCAATTAAGCTTAATTGATATATCTTGGGATACAGGAAACTATTTGTTTACATGGAATTGGAATAACGACAGCTTGGTTGAAGATTATGAATATTATTATGAAATCAAGATAGGCTCAAATATAAGGTCTGGTTTGGTTACAGGCAATATTTATATGCCACTTGACCAAGGCTTGATTGAATATTTCAGCATCAAAGCAAGGAAACTTGCTTCAGAAGATGGCGATTTGTTTACATACAGCGAATCAATTGCTTTCAGTTCTCAAAACCCAATACAATTCAACTTGTTTAGTGAAGGAAATGGAACGAAAGATAGACCTTATGTTATTTCTTCACCAGAGCAGTTCTATGCAATAAGCAGGCGTAATACTCTTGGCCAAGAATTTTATTTCAAACTTGGCAACAATATTGAAATTGACTTTGCCCAAATGATAAAGATTGTTGAAGGCGAGGAAGGTCAAACAATTGAATTCTTGATAAAAGATTTCTACGGACACTTAGACGGTGGCGGATATACTATAACTTTGGCAGCAAACAATGTTTATGATATGGATGAGGGATATAGCAGTTCGATAAATGGAATCAGCGGAACAACAACATTCAGTAAATATTTTGCATTATTCAATTCAATTTCCTCAAATGCTTCTATCAGTAATTTGAAGATATCATTAAATATCGATCTTGATATTGCTGAAGAGGCTGATATTAACACAATTATTGCACCTTTAGCTCTCTATAACTATGGTCAAGTTGATGGCGTAACAATAAACAACTTAAAGATTGACACATTGACCGTAGCTCCAGAAGAATATTCTTACAATATCTTTGTGGGTGGAATTGTTGGAATAAATTATGGTACTATAAAGAACAGCCGTGATGATACAACATTTAATTATGATATGCCAATAAAAAAACATATCAACTTTGCTTATGCAGGAATATGCTTATTCAATGCAAGTGAAAGAGGGATGAATGGAACTATCGAAAATTGCTATAGCTCAGGAAGCAAGTCTTTCACAATCAAACTCAATGGGAATATTGCTTATGGAAGCGGTATAACATTGATAAATAATGGAAGCATAAACAAAGCGGGCAATGACAGCAACTTCACAATCTCATCATCAGCAAGTGTTACAAGTAGTCAGGCATTCTTCACTGGAATATCTCTATCAAGCGCAGGTGGCTCATTGAGCTACTGCTACAACAATGGAGTATTTACAAATCAATCAAATAATGTTCAAACCTCTTTCGCTGGTATAAGTTATTTAATCAGCAACGGAAGCATTCGTTATTTGGTTGACACAAAAGGCAACAAATTAGTCGATTCGTGTACAAATGCACCTGCCGATTATGGAGTAAATTATTCTAGTGTTGGATCTGGCACAAGCTCAAAGATCACAACCACAGCGCTTGTTGCAACAGAAATTAGTTGTGGCGATGACTATTTCTTGAAGATTCAAGAAGTGTCAGGTGGATTTAAAGCTGTGATTGAAATGTAAACATTTTATGTTTTAAAAAGTAAATAAAGAGAATATTATATAACTATGAAAAAAGTAATCTTAATCATAGCAATAATATTCTCTTTATCTTTTTTTACAGGTTGTTCAAATGAAAATGTAACAAACGCACAAAATCTTAATTTTGATGATTATATAATGTTGAGTTTGGATATTTCACCAAGTGGGCAGGTTGTACAATCATTGACATTTTCTGTCAATAGTTCTTATATAGATAAGCACGCCAAAAATGAGAATGAAAAGTTGGATTTTATATCCAATCTTGTGAAACAGGTGAGCGAGATAAGAACAGAGTTTTTGTTTGGCTATACAATAAAATATATTCAAAACCCAAAAGAAGAATACAAACTTAATAAGGGACTACTGCTGAGCAATGCCGTCTATAATGATGAGAATGACACTGTTGGCTTCAATATTTTATTCACTTCAATTGGCGCTTGGAATTATTATCATCAAGTTTCCAGTGCAAATCAAACAAACAATTCAAGTCAGAACAAAGGAGAAAATATCTTTTTAAAGAAGAATTCTTCTTTGGGGACGTTTCCTTTTTCAAGCGAAGTCAAACTTGGTGAAACGGAAAGCATTTATGTGGGCGAAAGATATAGACAAAAATATCTTTCTGCAAGTTCAAATTTGTCTTTTTCGCAAAAAATAGAGAAAGATTATTCGCCGACATTTATATATAATTATTCCACTTTTTATTCAAGATTAAGAAGCGATGCGAACTGCAAATTGAACGACAATCGAGGAAACATACATCATATTTGGACAGTTGACTATGATGAACTATCAAGTGAAAATAAGATAAATATTTATTCTTATTCTATAAATACAGGGATGTGGTATTTGTTTGCATTAATAATTGCTCTCCTTGTTACATTAATAGCAATTCTTATAGCTTATAGAAAAGAAATAAAAAGTTTTATTAAAAACAAGAAAAGGTTAAAATTAAAAATTATAAATAAGAAGAAAGATAAATAGAATCTTTCTTTTTTTTTGGATAAAATTTTTTATTTAATAAATGATAAATTAAAAGATTAAATCTATATTCTTATTTTATTTTTTAAATTTATGATGATATTATAGGTTGTAAAAACTTGACAAAAAATGTCGGGTGGGGGTAAAATAGATATAAAAATACTGTTAGTCATTTTGACGACATCTAAGGTACTTCAATAATGTAATTATTTATAATGATAAAATTAAATTCTGTTTTTAAGGAGGAATAATGAAAAGAATAACGAAATATATTTGTTTAATTTTTTCGTTTTTTGTGTTTGTTGGTGGTATTTGCTTATTAACTCTTGGAAATAGAATAAAAATCAATGAAGAAACTAGGGCAGCAAACTTTATTTTTGAAGTGGCTACAAAGTCATATTATGCAGGAAGTTCTCAAACATCCACAGCCTGGGCAGGAGGGTCAAATACCTCGAGAGTAAACAATGGAAATTGTTTTACAGTTCAATGGAGAGAGGATGAGAATAATAATGCAAAGAACTTTGATTCCACGCTTTATTATAATGGGACTAGTGATGGTGGAGGACGTTCAGAAGTAACAGGAATATCGACATTTTATTATCATTATGACAGTTGGATTTCAATGGTCAGACGGCATGGAAACATTGTGATTACATATCATCCATCAAATTCAACAGGATGGAAATTTTGCGGAGTTTATTCTTCAGAATCTTCCTCAAACGGAACAAGCATAAATTATAACTATACATGGTATAAATATGGAAGTAGTGCTCCAACAACATCGTCTTCAGGGTGGAAAGCAACAAGCGACATGTCAGGAAGATGTTATGTAATTTATAGATATAGATATAAACTTGTCTTTAATGGTAATGGTGGAACGACAAATATAGACAATCAATATTTTTTATCGGGTACAGATACAGCTACTACAACAGCAGAGATTCCTTCAAGAACTGGGTATGAATGGGTGGGTTGGAATAGAAATAAAAATGCTACAACAGCTCAATATCGTGATCAAGAGGTTGTAAAAGATACATCATCAGACACATCAGATACAATTACTTTATATGCAATTTGGAAACCACAAACATATACAATAAATTTAGACAAGCAAAGTGGAAGTGGAGGGACAAGCACGATATACTTAAAATATAACACAGGCTGGTATTCAAATAGCAGTGCAACAACATCAATATCTTCAATAAGCAAATCTTCAAGGATAGGATATACATTCCAAGGATACTATACAAGTACAAATGGTGGTGGAACAAAGATAATAGATTCAACAGGTAAAATAGTAGGAAGTAAAACATATACTGCAGGGGATGATACCCTTTATGCCTACTGGACACCAAACATATATACAATAAATTTAGACAAGCAAAGTGGAAGTGGAGGGACAAGCACAATCTATTTAAAATACAATACAGGATGGTATTCAAATAGTGCAGGTACAACTTCAATTTCTGCAATAACAAAGCCAACAAGGACAGGATATATATTTCAAGGATACTATACAAGTACAAGCGGAGGAGGCAGTCAAATAATAAATTCAAATGGGAATTTTGTAAGCGGAAGACTGACATATACAACAGCCAATGACACACTTTATGCCTATTGGACACCGATAAGCTATAGTATAAACTTTGACATAGGTGATGGTTCATGGACAAGTTCATCACCAACGAATAATACCCAGTATGATAAAGCAATAAATGTCCCAGCACCACAGCCACCGACAGGTTATACCTTTGCAGGGTGGACCAGCGGAACAAACTTTAATAGTAGTACAGCACAAAGTGGGACATCTGAAACATCAACAACAAGTTGGAGTGGAAGTTTGACAAAGAACACATACTTTAAGAATTTGACAACAAACAATGGGACTACAGTAACCCTAGTAGCCAATTATACACCAAACTCTTATTATATAAGATTTAATGGAAATGGCAATACAGGGGGAAGTATGTCAGATCAACTAATGACATACGACAAGTCAGCTAATTTAACAGATAATGGGTTTACAAAAACAGGGTATGATTTTGTGGGTTGGGCGACATCAGCAAGCGGAAATAAAGTATATAATGACAAAGCAAATGTCAAGAATTTAGCATCTGCACAAGGGGATATATATAATCTTTATGCTGTGTGGTCACCTGCAAAATATACAGTAACCTTTGACCCAAATGAAGGTTCAGTGAGTCCAACAACCAAGAGTGTAACCTATGATAGCACTTATGGAGATTTGCCAATTCCAACAAGAGCAGGTTGGATATTCATAGGATGGTATACAACAAAGGATGGAGGTACTCAAGTGCTGTCAAATACAAAGGTTCAGACAGCGAAGGCTCACTCACTTTTTGCACATTGGCAAGACACATGGGCAAGTCATGTGGTGGACGAAGATGAGCCAAGTCTTAAAGTTTCAGAGAATCCAAATACAAAAGATAATCCATACATAATAGACACATCAGGAAAGTTAGCATGGCTCGCAATGCAAGCACAAACAAAGAATTTAAGTGGTTACTATGAACAAACAAAGAACA
>CAKNRR010000007.1 GCA_930990975.1 uncultured Clostridia bacterium
CAGATTGTATAGTCTTCTCAGCAAATGTAGACAAGCTTAACTCAGGTTCAGCAACCACGACAAGCACAATCTATATTCTTAATGGAAAGAAAGGCTATTCAGGAAATAATTTTGATAATTGGGTATATGTAAGCGGAATGCCATATCCAGTGCCAAAAGGCTTATCATGGCTCGCACAAGGAGGCAAACAAGCAACACTTGCAGATATACAAAAATGGGTAAATAGTTAAAAAAAAGAGGCAAAAGGCCTCTTTTTTATATCGCTTTTTAATTGTTTATTGATATATGGATATGTTGTGAGTATTTGCATAACAATTTAAACTATAGTATTTGAATTATAGAAGGTAAAAAAATTAAATATATCATTTTGTTTATTTTTACTATCTGTGTGGAAAGTAGAAAAGGAGAACAAGGCATAAAAAAAGAAGTGTTAACTTTAAAGGTTAATCACTTCATTTTTTATTATTCTTCGTCAGTATCATTTGAATCTTTATTTTCACTTTCAGCTTTAGCTTTTTCTCTTAAAGCTTCTAGGAACTTTTCAAATTCTAAATCTTCATCGTCGTCTTCAGCAGTGCTGTCATCTTCATTATTTTCTTCTACAGTTTCATCAGTGTTTTCTTCTACTGCTGGTTCTTCTGTTTCATCAGTTTCAACAGTTTCAACATCAGCATTTTCTTCAACATTATTATCTTCAGCTACTTCAACTTCTTCATCGTTATTTTCTTCAACTGTTTCTTCTTGATTTTCTTCACTTTCTACACTTTCTTCTGTATTCTCTTCTATTTTATTTTCATCAGCTTCTTCTGCTTCGCTTTCAGTTTGTTCTTCAGCGTTGTCACTTTCTATAGGTTGCTCTTCAACTGTATTTTCATTCGTTAAAGAACTTTCTATTAAAAGTGGTTGTTTAATAGCTTCTTCTGTGTTTTCGTTTTCAACATTTGTTTCTGTAGCCTCAGCTTCAGCAGCTTTAGCTTTTGCTTCAGCTTCTGCTTGGTCAGCTAAAACAAATTCGTCTTCATGTTTATTGTAAAGAGCTCTTGCAACAATGATAATCATTCCACAAATAATAACAGCTAAAAGAATTGAAATGATAAGGTTTAAAACTTCATCTTCTCTGAAACCATCTAAATAAGAGAAGATCAAGAAAAGCCAAGATACAAAAGCGATAAAAGGTGCAACTAAAGCCATTGAGATAGCCTTAGCGAAAGAATTGAACTTGCTAGCATATTTGAAAGCAAGACAAGTTGTAGCAATTGCAATTATTGAAAATACAATACCAAGAATAAGTGCAGCTATTTGAGAATTTGACATATAATCGAACATAATTCCTCCATTAACTATGATAATTATATAACATTTGAATAAGTTTGTCAATATTGTTTTCTTGATTATTTCAAAAATGTTTTGAAAAATAAAGATATTTGGCTATACTAATACTAAAGATGGAAAAGATAAAAAAAGAAAGGAAGAAATTAACAAAAAAACAAATTATAACAATAATTGTATCTATTGTGATAAGCTTGCTGGCAATGGGCGGAATTATCACTGCTTTTATTTTGAATTATAATGTTTCTACTCCAGACAAAGTTTCAGTTTATGATGATGGCAAAAATGTCTATGTCAAGGCAGAGATGAATGACAATTATTCTTTTTATAATTTTAAATTTACCCAAGAAGGGCAAGATGATATTATAATAGAAACAGAGAATAATGTTTTAACACTAGAATTTTTGGAAAGTGAAGGCATTGTAGTTGGACAAGAATATCAAATAAGTGTCAAATACATCAGTGAAAATGATGGAAATGATACAGATTATAGTGAGCCAATAACATGGATGGTATATAAAATTATCCAAGCCCCAATTTTAAGCTATGAAGAGGGATTTTTGAAATGGGAAGCTGTTGAATTTGCAGACTATTACAAAGTTTTTTATAATGGAACTATTCAAAATGAAATAACCACAACAGAAACATCTCTAGACCTTCAAACAATTGAGGGAGGGAAATTTGAATTTGTTGTTGTTGCTTATTCTAATAATAATGATATATATAGAAAGAGCATTGAGTCAAATAAGGTTAGCCAAGAGGTGATTCATAAATATCTTGCTTTTGAAAGTGTAGAGTTTGATTCAAGAACCAAGATTATGAAAATCAAAGGTTATGAAAAACTTGATATAATAAATGTATACTTAGATTCGTTGCTTTATGAATGCAATAATTTCAAGACAACATTCAATGAAGAAGAAAAAATTTATGAATATGAAATTGATTTGTCATTATTCTATAGCAGCCAAACAGAAATAGGGGCATCGCCAGCGATAAAGGATGAATATAATGTTTATGATGGCGAAATAACATATGTACAGACAAATCAAGGGCAAGAATAAATAAAAGAAGAAAAATTATCACATAAAAATAAAATTAATAAGACATACTACTAAAAAAGGAAATGGTATGTCTTATTTTGATACAAACAAAAAAATAAAAGAATTGAAAAAGGCACTTAATGAAAGTGTAGATTTTGCCTATAGATATTATAAGAAAGATGGGCAAACAATAGCTTTTGTATTTTTGAAAAGCATAATTGATGCCAATCTTTTTTCTTCTGCTGTATATTATCCTTTGCAGACTTTTGAACAAAAAATAACAATAGAGAATTTGCAAAACGATATTTTGAAATGTTTAGATATAAAATTAATTAAAGAGAAAGACATAATAAAAGAAATTTTGGATGGAAAACTGATTATTTTAACCAATTTTTCCAAAGAAATAATATCAGTAGATTTGTTGAAATTCCCTGCGAGAATACCTAGTGAACCTCCAACATCTCCAGTAATTCAAGGGCCAAGAGAGGGGTTTGTAGAAGATTTGCAAACAAATGTAACCTTAATAAGAAGAAGGTTAAAAACGGAGAACCTAGTCTTTGAAGTATTGCGTGTAGGCTCACAAACGCAAACCAAAGTTTGCATTACATATATAAAGGGGATAGCAAACAAAAAACTTGTCAAAGAAGTGACAAAAAAGATTAAAGAAATAGAGATTGATGGCATTTTAGACTCTTATTATGTTTTGTCGTTTTTAGAAGAGCGCCCAAACTCTCTTTTCAAGCAAATAGGCAATCAAGAGAAGCCTGACATAATTGTTGCCAAAATGCTTGAAGGGAAGGTGGCGATTATAGTTGACAATTCTCCAATTGTCTTGACAGTGCCTTTTATTTTTATTGAAGATTTACAAAATAGCAATGATTATTACACAAATCACATTTATTCAAGCTTTGTAAGAATAATAAGAATTTTTGGGCTTTTGGTAGCTACAATAGCCCCAGGTTTTTATTTGGCACTGCAAATATATCATTATAATATATTGCCGTTGAACTTTTTGATAACAATAGCAGACACAACGCAAGGCCTGCCATTTACTCCATTCTTGGAAATATTGTTTATATTTTTGCTGTTTCAAATTCTATATGAAGTCAGCTTAAGACTTCCAAGCTATCTTGGTCTTGCCACATCAGTTGTGGGCGCTTTAATATTGGGTGACACAGGGGTTAAAGCAGGGCTGATTTCTCCACCTGGAGTAATTATAGTGGCTCTATCAAAAATTGCACTTTACACAATCCCAGAGCAGGCATCTCAAGTCACAGTTTTACAATTGATTTTTATAATACTAGGAGGCTCACTAGGGCTTGTTGGTATTGTTTCTGGTATGGTTTATATAATAAATTATTTAAACAATTTCGACAGCTACGGAACACCATATCTTGCACCATATAGTCCAAGAATACCACAAGATTTAAAGGATGCTATTCTTGTTAAACCAATAAAAGACTTTCGCTATCGGCCGAAGTCATTTAGCCCACAGAAGAAGGAGCGCTTATGAAACAAATAAGTGTAAGACAATGCGGTGTTTTGATAGTTATGTGCATATTTGCAAATAAGATTTTGCTTATGCCATCATTGATGTATGAACAAGCGAAAGCAGATTCCATTTTTGTATTAATTGTGTTGTTTTTGCTAGATTTATTGTTGCTTCCAATATTTATAAAGTTAAAAACCACATATCCTGACAAAAAATTATATGATGTGCTAAAGGATAAACTAGGCGTCATAATAACCAAAATAATCTATATTTTGATGCTTTTGTTTTTCTTTTTTAAATGCTTGCTTGTTTTTAGTATTACATATGTGTATTTTAAGCAACAAATATATCAAAATGAATTTATTTTTATTGCCTTTATATCATTTTTGCCAGTGATAAATCATGCAGTGGTGACAGGAGTTAGGGCTTTTTCAAGAACAATTGAGATGTTTTACGGGATTGTTTTGGCAGGCTTTATTGCATGCCTAGTTATTTCTCTTTTTACACCTATATCAAACCCTGTATTTTTCACATCAAACGGCAAGATGTTTTTTGAGTCACTGTATAATCATGTTTTTTCATTTGGCGATTTTATATTTTTGTTTCTTATTATGGATAAAATACAAATCAAAAAGGGACAGGAGAAACATTTGTACACCTATTCAATAATTGGAATGTTGTTAGTCATAACTTTGTTTTATTTGTTTTATGCAAAATATCAAGTTACATCATTTATGCACAACAATGCTTTAGCAGATTTGTTGGTATTTTCCGTACAATTTAATGCAATAGGAAGGCTTGATATCATAGCGATGATAACAATAATGCTGATAACATTGTTTCAAATGGAGATATTCAACTATGCGTTTTGCGATTGCTTTTTGAATATATTTCCGCTTTTAAGCAAAACCTATTCGGTTGTGGTTTTTGATATCATTTTTGCAGTGTTATACTATATATTTATAGGAAAATATGAAATAATGGTGTCATCAACTATGTTTTGGCTTCCGTATCTAGCTATATTTATAAATTACATATTGCCAATAATTTTACTGATAATAATTTTGTTAAAAAGGAGGCGTAAACATGAAAAAAAGACCAATAAAAGTAATGTTTAAAATGCCGATGGTGATAGTTTTTATATTTATATTGATATTTTTTACACCTCTTGCCATATATTCTCCTGGTGAAAACAGGAATAGAGGAGTGGTTACAGCAATAGGAATTGATAAGGCTGATGAGCAATATGAGATTTCACTTTTGACATTCATTCCCACAGCAAATCAAACATATAAGGAACAGAACGCTGTAATTTCTGGAAAAGGGCAGTCAGTGGCTGAAGCTATATATAATGCTCAGATTGCAATGGGAAGGACTATAGGGCTAGCTCATGCAAAAACAACAGTTGTCAATGAAGAATTGCTAAACGAAGATGTATCAGTCGTTGTAAACTATTTAAGCCGTGTTGCATCTTTGCCTGAAAACACTGTTTTTGTTTGCACAAATAAGACTGCAAAAGAGATGTTAGAAAGTTCGCAAGAGCTTACAAGTCATTTAGGGTTAAAACTAGAGCAAGTTATAGGCTATAATGCCAAACATTTATATGTTACGGATACATCCCTTGAGGCATTTTATAAAGGTTATTATAGTAAGACAAAGGCTTCACTGATTGGATATTTAACTTTGGAGGAAGCGACAGAGCAAGAAAAAGAAAAATCTTCAGTCAGTGGAATGAATGAATCCTCTCAAGGTGGCGGACAAAGCGAAGCCCAAGGAGGTGGACAAGGCGGAAATAGCGGAGAGAAAAAACATATTTTAAATCAAGGTCAAGCGGTATTATTAAAAGATGGCAAAAAAGTAGCCCTTCTTTCTATTGAAGAACTCAACGGGATAAATTTGTTAAACACAAAGTCAAAAGACCAAATAATAAGTATAGATAATGTAGAGCATAATGGAAATAAACTTTCAATGCAATATAAAATAAAAAACAAAAAGACCTTGATAACAACTGAATTTGAAAATGGGTATCCAATTTATGTAGCCCAGCTCATATTAGGGGTCGAACTTGTTGAGGTGTCTGGTATGGATGATTCGCTGAAGATAAACACAGAATTTAGTGAGGTGACAGAAGAAGTTGCAAGAAAAATAGAGGAGGAGATAAAAAAACAATATACAGCATCAATAAAGATTTTGCGAGAAAACAATGCTGATGTTATAGGTGTAACAAAGAAGTTTTTTATAGAACATAGAAAAGAGTTTACTAAATTTGTGGAACAACTTGACGGTATAGATGACTTTTTAAATTATGTAACATTCAAACTTAACACAATAGTTCAACCTGACTAAAAATGTCGAATATTTGATTTATTTTTCAATTTTCTTAAAAATGCCCTTTTATTTGGTTGTATAAAATTAAATTTTATGATACAATAATCTGAGTCATAGTAAAGTGACTTTCATTTAATTATGATAAAAAACAAGTTGTAAGATAAAACTTTATTGATTTAGATAACAATTGATTTCAAGCATACATAAGTAAAGATAAAGTTTTAATATTGTAATTTTTAATAGCAGCTAAAGGAGGCACGAGTGAACGAACAAAAATCAAAATTTAAGTGGTCGTATTTGGTCGTACTTTTGCTCATAGTATTGATATTTGTTTTGATTTTTACAAACAACGGATATAAGGGCGAAAAGATTACAGGCGGCGTAAGTGAAGTTAAAGAATTGATTGAGGGGAGAACAAACCCTGATAAAGAAAATAAGTATGAGAAGATTGTAAGTGTGTACTATAACGATACAACAATGTATTTCTTGTTGCAAGATTCTCAATATACAGATCATTTCCCAGACTATGCAGATTATTATATCAACTATAGATATAATGATGGAACATTAAATGCAATTAGAGAAGCGATTGAGGAGTATAACAGTAGTGCAAGCACAACTGAAGAAAACAAAATTAATTTGCTTCCAGCAGTGGACGGCGTAAATGCTTGGGATATAATTTATCCTATACTTTATATAGCATTTGGGTTGTTCCTTGTATGGATGATCTTCAAACTTTTGAATAGCTCTGGAAAAGGCGCAATGAGCTTTGGTAAATCAAGAGCAAAGGCATATACAACAAGCAAAGTTAAATTCAGTGACATTGCCGGAACGGATGAAGAAAAAGAAGAATTAAAAGAAATTGTCGAATTTTTAAAATCACCTAAAAAATTTACAGATCTTGGTGCAAGAATTCCAAAAGGTGTGCTTCTTGTTGGTTATCCAGGAACTGGTAAAACACTTCTTGCAAGAGCAGTTGCAGGCGAAGCAAATGTTCCATTTATATCAATAAGTGGTTCTGATTTCGTAGAAATGTTTGTCGGAGTTGGTGCTTCAAGAGTAAGAGATTTGTTTGAACAAGCAAAGAAAAACAAACCATGTATTGTATTCATTGATGAAATTGATGCTGTTGGAAGACAAAGAGGTGCTGGACTTGGTGGCGGAAACGATGAAAGAGAACAGACATTGAACCAACTTCTTGTTGAAATGGATGGTTTTGAATCAAATGAAGGTATAATCATTCTTGCAGCAACAAACAGAGCAGATGTTCTTGATCCTGCACTTTTAAGACCAGGCAGATTTGATAGACAAATTTATGTAAATGTGCCAGATGTTAAAGGCAGAGAAGGAATATTAAGAATTCATGCAAGAAATAAAAAGCTTGATGATGATATAGATTTCAAAACTTTGGCAAAAATTACTGTAGGCTTTACAGGTGCTGATATTGAAAATATGCTTAATGAGGCAGCTATATTGGCAGCAAGAGCAGGAAGACCTAAGATTATCATGCAAGATATCACTGAAGGAATAAACAAGGTTACAATGGGCCCTCAAAAGAAGAGCCGTTTGGTAACTGACAGGGATAGAAAGATAACAGCTTATCATGAATCTGGTCACGCAATCTTGGCTAAAAAACTTAAGAACACTGATGAAGTACAAGAAGTTTCAATCATTCCAAGAGGTATGGCTGGTGGATATACAATGCAAAGACCTGAAAATGATAACTCATATAGAACATACAATTATTTGATGGATGAGATAGCTGTATGTATGGGTGGAAGACTTGCCGAAGAACTTATATTCAAAGATATTTCAACAGGTGCATCAAATGATATATCTCAAGCTACAAAGATAGCACATAATATGGTCTATAATTGGGGTATGAGTAAGAACCTTGGTTTCTTAAGCTTAGACAGCTCAGAACAAGTTTTCATCGGAAGAGATTATCAGACAAAGAACGAATTTTCTGAAAAGTTGGCTGCAGAAGCAGATGATGAAGTAAGAAGCATACTTGATTACAACTATAAGAGAGCTAAAAAATTACTTAGCGAAAATATTAATCTATTAAATGAAATGGCTGCTTTACTTCTTGATAAAGAAACAATCAATAAAGAAGAAGTTGATATGCTTATGGAAGGAAAATCAGCACAAGAAATTTCTGCTTTCATGGAACAACGCGAAAAAGAAAGAAAAGAGAAGGAAGAGAAATATAGACAAGAACAAGCTGAAATCCAACGCAGAGCAATGCTTGAGAAAAAAATTCAAGAGGGCGAGAAGTTGTTGCAAGCTGGAGTAATCACTAAGGAAGAACTTGATGCAATCAAAAAAGCATACCAAGACACTGGCAAGCAAGATGAAACAACTCAAAATGCAGAAAATGAAAATAACACAGTGAATGTTGTGATAGAAACACCAGCTGATGAAGGTGAGCAAAATATTATACAACAAGGCAAAGATGTTATTGATGTAACAGCAAATAAAGAAACTAGCAGCGAAGAACAAGCAGAAGAAATCAAAACAGAAGTTAAAGAAGAAAAGCCAGAAGAAAAAGATAAAACAAAGAAAGATAAGAAAGGGGAATAATTTATGGAAGAGATAAAGACAGTCGAAACCATAGAACAAAATGAAAATGTTAATAAAGTGTTAACATCAGTCAGTGATGAATATTTGCGCAAGAAAAAACGCAATAAGATTATCACATTTTCAGCTATTTCTTTCTTTGTGCTTGCTTTGGCAATAGTTATTATAACTTTATCTTGTGTTAAAATTGATTTAAAACCATTCTTCATTGCTGACCCAACCAATAATGCTGAAGTTTATATTGATAACAAGCTTGAATTTACAACAATCGATGACGCTTCAGAACAAGAGTTCTTAGAGATTTATGAAGATTCTTTCAAGACTTCAATCTTAACTGCTATGTTTACAGGGAAGCTTGGCGATTATGAAATAAATGAAGAAAAAACTTCAGTAAAATTCTATTCTGATACAACAAATGGCTCAGGAATGAGTGATACTTTAAAGAATAACCTTGGCTCAAACTATGTTCATTTATATTATGGCACTTCTCAACGCCTATATAGTGCAGATGGCTCTCTTTACTACTCAAACGCAAATACAAATGAATATCAATTATCGTATAATGATGTTTATTTCAATATAAGCAGTGAGAATCATGAACATGAATTGACATTCTATTTTGGAGCATATTGTGAAGACGGGCAATACATTTCTCGCCCAAAAGCAAAAATTGTTTCAATAACAATAAGAGCAAACACTTATTCTTTATATAAGTTTGTTACTGGAGTAGAAGAATAAGAAAATTTATTAAGCGAAACAAAAAAGACTTTATCTATTATAATAAAGTCTTTTTTTATTTAATTTTTTGCTAAATATTAAGCAAACGAGAAGAGCCGATGGCGAATATAACTTGTTATAAGCAAATGAATTTGTCTAATAGAAATTAAAAGAGGTTTTTTATTGAAAATACTTGAATACTGTGTTATACTCAATACATGACTAGAGTTAAATTTGTAAATATATTGATAGCATACATTTTGATATTTTTGATGCTGATTTTGAATGGTTCGATTGTGAGAACAAAGACAGAAGCGGCAAATGGTGACCAAATCTATGAGGCAGAAAATTCTGAGTTTGTGGGCATAGTAAATGAAGATGACACTTGTTCAAATGGACAATATATAAGCATAACAGATAATAATTTTGCTGAAAATACTCATGTTTTATTTACACTAAATATAGAATATGCGGGCTTTTATGATATTTCAATTAAAAGTCGCGGCAGCCAGGCAGAGAAGAAAAATATTGTTGAAATTGATGGGAATCTCATTCAAAAATATTTGATTTCCAAAGCAGATGTTTTTACAGAAATAACATTTGTGGAAGATTATTTTTTTGAGGCTGGAGTTCACACCTTTGAAATCTTGCCTTTATATGGCTGGATAAGTATCGATTATTTAAAACTTAGCCAGGCAAAAATTATTGATTATGATTATCTTTTCAATGTTACGCAAGGGCTTTCAAATCCCAATGCTTCAAACAATGCTAAGCAATTGTATGCTTTTTTACAATCATCGTACGGAAAGTATATAATTTCTGGACAACATACCGAACATGGCTTAAACGACCCAGATTTTCAAAAAATCAAAGAACAGACTGGCAGATTGCCAGCAATTTTGGGACTTGATTTAATGCATTATTCATCTATTTTTGATATATATGGAGAATATGGTGAAATTTATTTGAGGACAGCAATTGAAAGTGCTATCGAGTTTGCAGATGTTGGAGGGATTACGACATTTTGTTGGCATTGGTCTGTTCCTAAGAAATTTCTAAAAAAAGATGAAAACAATGAATATGTCAGTTTTTGGAAAGGGTTTAGGACTCAATATGTTGATATGGATTTTGCAAGTATTATGAGTGACACAACTAGTGAAGACTTTAAGTTGCTAATGAATGATATTGATTTAGTTGCTGAGAGATTGAAACATTTGACTGAGCTTGATATACCGATTTTGTTTAGACCACTTCATGAAGCCAGTGGAGGCTGGTTTTGGTGGGGTTCGGGCGGAGCTCAAGCTTACATAAAACTTTGGAAAGAAATGTATAATAGGATGACAAATTATCACAACCTAAACAATCTTATTTGGGTCTGGAATGGTCTCAGCAAAGAATGGTATCCAGGAGATGATTATGTTGATATAGTTGGGGAGGATATTTATACCACTCCAAAAGATTATGACGAACATGCCGAGCAATTTGCAAAAACAACTGATTATTCTGATGCACCAAAAATTACTGCATTGTCTGAAAATGGAACACTTTTTGACATTGATGAGGCTAAAAAAACAAATACAATGTGGGCATGGTTTTTAAATTGGCATGGTGTTCACACGATACCAGGCGCAGACATGTCAGAAGAATATTCAGAGCTTTCAATGTGGCAAGAAGTATATAATCATGAAAATGTCATAACTTTAGATGAGCTTCCATTTCATTCACATGAGGAAGCTGACAAAGATAAGGTCTGTGATGTTTGTGGGGCAGCAATAAAGCCTATTGACAACAAACCTAATACTCCAGATAAAAACAGAAATATTATAATTGGTGTCGTTGTAACTTTAGTTGTTTTGTCAATCATTGGGGTGACAATATTTGTTGTGATGAAACGCAAGAAACGAAAAAATTAATCTGTTCGAAAGATAATTACAAAGATTAATTACAAAAATTAACTACAAAAAAAATAAAAATAAAAAAATAAAAATAAAAAAAATAAATTAAATAAAATTAAATATTAAAAAATTTATTAATTTTTAATTTATTATTTTCTAAATAAAAAATGCTGTCTACTGAAGTGTAACCGCATTTTTATTTTTATTGTTTTTGTAAAAGGCTTATGACTTTATCTCGAAGCTTATCAATTCGCCGTTTGTTGAGTTTTATAAGCACTAATATGATTATAGATGCGACTATGATAGCAAAGAATGTTATCAAAACAGTGAATGAACTTGATGTAATTGAGAATAACTTAGGAAGTCCAATGATAGCTCCTGTAATTGTCAGGAATGAAATTCCCAGTGTGATACCTTTGAGTAGTGTAAATGGGAAACATAGCGTTGCCAAATTCAAGAATCCTGTATAAGTCAAAACCAATACACAAAGTGTTTTATATTCATCTGGATTTAGTGTTTGGATAGATTGAGAATAGTTTAAAGCCATGACTATGAGGATATTAAGCAACATAAGCAGAGCTCTAGGTAAAGACCGTTTCATAACTTGAGGTATAAAGTTTCCTTTGATAGATTTTGTATTTGGTTCAAATGTCAACAAGAATGAAGGTATACCAATTACAAATGCCTCAAGAAGCATCATCATACTAGGTCTAAAAGGATAAGGCAGTTGCAAGAATAGTGTTATTATAGTCAATGTTATGGCAAAAAATGTTTTCATAAGGAAAAGAGAAGATGAGTTTTGCACATTGTTTACAACTTGTCGTCCTTCTTTCACAACAGAAGGGAGTGACGAGAAGTTCGATTCAAGCAAAACAAGTTTAGAGATGTTTCTGGCAACCTCGCTTCCGTCAGCCATAGCAATAGAGCAGTCAGCTTCTTTAAGCGCAAGAGTATCATTTACACCATCGCCTGTCATGGCTACAACTTTACCTTTATTTTTCAAAGCTTTAATTATAGTATATTTTTGTTCTGGAGTGACTCTTCCAAAGACTGTAAATTGGTCAGCCATTTGTTCGACTTCTTTCAAGCTGAAGTTTTCAAGAGATACGAATTTGTCACTATGTTCAACGCCAACTCTTTGAGCAATCTTAGAAACAGTGGAAGGGTCATCTCCTGAAATAATTTTGATTTCCACACCATTATCTTTAAACCATTGAATTGTCTCAATTGCGTCATCTCTGATGTGTTCTTCAATCACAATCAATGCAAGAAGCTCAGATTTTTTGCCGTCCATATTTTTATCAAACTTTGCATTGCTTAGTTCACTTAAAGCTAAAACTCTTAAGCCTTTGTTTTGTTGTTCTTTTATAAAATCAAGTTGTTCTTGGCTAATAGGGCAACCAATTCGTGTTGCTGCACCTAAAAAGTAGATTTTTTTATTTGATAATTGTGTAATTGAGTATTTTCTTTCGGAAGAGAATTCTGCGATATTTAGTGCTGTAAATTCTTCACTTCTTCCAAACTCTTTAATCATAGCACTTGAAGTTGCATTTATGGTCTTTTGTACATTTAATATATTTGAAAGGATTTTTTTGATGCTTGTTTTTCTCTTTTTAGTGTATGTCATAAAGTCGACGACTTTCATAGTACCATCAGTTATTGTACCAGTTTTGTCAAGACATAGGACATTTGTTCGAGCCAGCATTTCAATAGAGTATAAGTCACGCACCAAAGTTTTCTTTCTTGCAAGTTTTATGACACCGATTGCCAAACTTATTGTAACAAGCAAAAACATTCCGGCAGGAATCATGCTTGTCAAAGCACCACTTGTATTTGTGATTTGTTCTTTTAAAGTTGAACCTGCTTGCATATATTCTTTAAGGAAAGTCAAAATTCCAATAGGGACAAGGGCAATACCGATGTATCTTATAAGTCTGTTAAGGTCTTTAAATAGGTCTGATTGTGGAGCTTTGAATTCCTTAGCCTTTTTAGCCATTTGATAAATATAATTATCTTTGCCTATTTTTTCAACTCTAGCATAGCATTCTCCTGAAACTATGAAACTTCCAGAGAGAAGAGGCGCGTCAACAGTTTTTTCAATAGCATTTGATTCGCCAGTCAGCAAGCTTTCATTTACTTCAACTTTTCCATGCACTATTTTGCAATCGGAAGGAATTTGATTTCCATTTTTCAAAATAATAATATCATCCAAAAGGAGTTGGTCAGCAGGCAAGTCAACAATCTTGCCTTCGCGCATTGTTTTGACAAGTGGGGCAGTAACAATAGATAGTTTTTCAATAGTTATTTTAGCTCTTATCTCTTGTATAATCGCAATCGCAGTGTTAGCGACGATGACAAAAATGAATATAAGGTCACTATAAGAGCCAACCGCAATCAAAGCAACAGCAATGATAAGCCAAAGCATATTGAAGAATGTAAAAATATTTTTAGCAAATATTGACCAATATGACTTTGATGATTTGACTTTTGTTTTATTGATTAAATTGTTTGCAATTCGCTCGTCAATTTGTTCTTTATTAAGACCATAATTATATAGTGTTTCATATCTTTCCACATTTTCAGGCACTGCAGGTTGGTCCTCTTCAGAAGTTTTTTTTCTGTGGAAAGTAAAAGATTTTTTCAACTTTTCGATTATTCCCAAATTATTTTCATAATCTTCATATGTAAAAAAGAGCATATAAAAAGCATCTACTTGTTTGCATCTCAAGTATTTATTTTTCGTCTTTAAAACAATTTTATATGAAGCTTTTTGCTCTGCTTTTTTCTTTTTCATAATCTAATTTATAGTATATAATATTTATAATAATATTGTCAACTTTATTACAAATAGATTTGACAATGTTTGTCAAATATTATACACTAATAAAAATCGTTTTGACTTTTTATTATTAAAAATTTTGATTTATAATAAAAAGTGCTAGTGTGAATAGAGGGGAATAAATGAATATAGAAATCAGCGAAGATTTGAAAAAGTTGGCTAAAATTTTGCCAAAACCACTTTATATTGTTGGCGGTTATATAAGGAATATTTTGCTAGGATTAAGATGTGACGATATAGACTTGTGCTCAGAACTTGATGTCGAACAAATAGAGAAATTGTTGAAAAACAGTGAATTTAGTGTGAAAATAAAAAGCAAAAGTCTTGGCAGTGCATTAATTGGTTATGGCGATAATGTGTATGAATATACCACACTAAGAAGAGATTTTTATACAAAAGATGGCAAGCATATGCCAGAGAAAGTTGAATTTATAGATGATATAAAAGAGGATGCAAAGAGAAGAGACTTCACTTGCAATGCCCTTTATTATGATATAACAAATGAAAAATTGTATGATTTTTATAATGGAGTAGAAGACATAAAAAAGAAAATTTTAAGAACAGTTGAAACTCCTGAAAGTGTACTTGCAAGTGATGGCGTAAGAATACTCAGAATGTTTAGATTTCAATGTGAACTTAATTTTAAGATAGAAAAAAACACCTTGGCTGTGGCATTAAAAAATATAGATAATCTAAGAGATATTGCTGGCGATAGGGTAATATATGAAATAACCAGAATTTTGCATAGTCCACAAAAATATCCAGGTTATACAAAACCAAATGCTTATATGAAAGCCTTGAATCAATTCAATAAGGCGGGACTATGGCCAATATTTGGAATTGACAGCCCTAAAATAAAATTCAACATGGTCAAAAAAGTAGAACATAAATCACAAGGATTTTTAATAGATGTCATAGATACAGTAAATCCTATCTCAATATCATATTATTTAAACTTGATTTTGACAAATTCTTTTGGATTAAACAAAAAGATGGTTGAGCAATACATAAACATTTTGTCTGGTTATTATGAAGCACTAAATAACCAACAAAATAAGCCATTCTTTTTTAGGTATTTTAATAATTTCCCTAACATATACCTTTTGCTTATTCATAAGTCAAAGTACTTAGCCAATAAATATCAATTTTTTTATAAATATATCATATCACATAAATTGATAGTTTCAGTTAAAGATTTAAAAATCACAGGTGAAGATATAAAAAATAATTATCCAAATGTCAAACCGCACAGATATAAAGCGATAATGGAAAGCCTTTTGAGCGATATTTTTGACGGAAAGATAAACAATGATAAAAAGGAACTGATAAAAGCGGTTGAAGGTAAATTAAAATATCTATAAGAATTTAACACAATCAAAAAGGATATTAACAAAAAGTTAATGTAAAAATAAAATAAATAAAAAACAGAATAAGTTTTGAAGTGAACCCAAAAATTAAGCTCTTTTAGAAGGTTCACTTTTTTATTCTATTTGTTATTTGCAATAAAATTGAATTAATCAAAAACTAACAACTACTATTGAAAGTCACTAAATAATGTTAAATTTTTTCTTTGCGTTTTCGGTTGTTTGTTTTGTTACTTTTTGAGGAGAAATATATTTGACATTGCTTGCGGGGAGCGTCATACCATCTTCAAGAGAAGCGCTACCTTGGACAATAACACCTTGTTGTGCTATATAGTAGTCATGTCTAATTTCTTTTTCTTTAATCAATTTTCCGTCTTTGTAATATTGAATGTATCCCTTAGATTCATAACCTTCTTGAGGATATTTTAGTCTATAATATTCTCCTTTATACAAAACTTTGTCAGCATATTTGCCTTCTTCATCAGTTATAATTTTGTCGCCTCCATGAGGTAACACTTTGACAAGCTCAGCTCTTGTTTTGATTTCAACTCCTTCTTCAAGTGGCTGTCCATAAATTTCTACGATTGCCTCTTCATCCGTGCCATAAGATTTGATGTAAATAGGGGTTTCAAGATTGTTTTTGAAAATTAAATCAGAATAGCCTTCACTAACCATCGCGTCAAATGATAGAGGCACATAAGATGCAGGCAATGAATGATGATTCACTTGCAAAACATCAACATCAGCTCTAAGCAAAGCATTGTATAGAGTTGTTGAAGCCTGACAAACACCTCCGCCAACACCTGAAATATAACTGCCATTAAAAATGATTTTTGCAGTTTTGTAACCATTAGCGCTTGTTCTTGGTCCAGTGGTTTTATTAAAAGATACTTCTTGTTCTGGCTCAACAACCATTCCATCAAATGCGCTTAGCGCCTTTTTTATATTGTTTTTTCTGTCATTACTGGATTTTGCATAATTTGTTGAGAATCTGGCTCTAAGTTTGATTTCTTTAAGCATCAAAGACATATCATTTTCAGGCATTATTTCTTGAAAAGGGATGTTTATAACATAACTATCATAATTTTCTAAAGCCTCATTGATTTCTTGTTCAAGGGCAATTCTGTCGACTTTGACGCCATTTTCTCCTTCTTGTAAAGTAAACATATTGGTGCTGTTTGGATTAAAACAGATTTTTGCTTCTTGAGGGACTTTTTCAACTTCTTGTATGATATTTTCTATTTTCTCATCAATGCCACCAAGCATGTTTTGATAGGGGATGTTTACATAAAGCCCTTCATTTTTGATTTTATTTTCAATTTTCTTCTTTTGAAAAATATTCCCTTCTCGCCCATAATTTATGACATTGTCAAGTGGTTCGTCAAAATTTCCAACAATTTCAAAATCACTGCCTTTCAAAGTCCATTCTTTATCATCATTTTTAAGCTTAATTTCAATATTATCTTTGTTGTCTGCAAGCTTTTGAGATAAAACACTGCTTGCTTCTTCTTTTGTCATACCAGAAACATCAACACCATTTATATGAGTATTGCTGTAAAAAGTGGTTTTGCTGTTTACAGCATCGCCGAAGTAAAATTGACAAAAAAGCAAAAGACTTACGGCAATAATGCACACTGCAATCAACCAAAGTACCGATGTTTTTTTTCTGTTTTCAGTTTTAGTTTTTTCTTTACTCAATGGAATTCTCCTTTTGAGATATTGTTTGCATTTTATTCAAAATTATTACATCAAAATCAATCTTATATAAAACATGAGAAGATAAGAAATGAAAGGATGTGTATGAAAAATGAAGTTTTGTGGTTTTCTTCACAAATTCTTTGTTTCGTGTAGCACACAAACCCTAACTTACTACTTATATGTAATTTAACTTGAAGTTTTAAAATCTTTCAATTGCGTAAGCAATAATTGCAAAACAAGGAGAGACGCAGACTTGCAAAACAGTGACAGAAAAAGCATGAAATACATAAAGAAAAGGGAAATAATTTGAATAATAAAGTTACAAATAAAAATAATAAGACTATGCAAATAAGTCGTTCAAAAAAGATTATAAGAAGTATGTTTGTGGTGCTATGTATAGCCTTGTTTTTGACATTGACATACTTTATTCTTGTTTGGACAGGTCTATGGGAAAAACTAAATTCTGTTGAAAAGATAAAAAACATGATTTTGGATTTGGGCTTTTATGGGAGAATTGTGTTTGTCATTCTTCAATTTTTACAAGTTACTTTTCTTCCATTGCCATCTCCAATTTTGATTATTGCGGGCTCTTTAATCTATGGACCATTTCAAGCTGGCATATTGTCACTTTCTGGCATTTTGCTAGGGAGCGCCTTGGCATTTTTTCTAGGCAAGGTGTTTGGGATAAAATTAGTATCCTTTATGGTTGGAAAAGAGTCACAAAAGAAGTGGTCAAAGTTTTTGAGTAGCTGCAAATATTCTTTTGTCATAATGATGCTTTTGCCATGCTTTCCGGATGATATTTTGTGTTTGGTTGCAGGCTTGACAGATATGAGTTGGACTTTTTTTATGGTGACACAGTTTGTTACAAGACCAATTGGGATATTCTCGGTCAGCTATCTTTCCAGCGGAGAGATTATACCATACAGTGGATGGGGCTTGGTTGTTTGGGCTTTTATCATAATTATTTCATTGCTTCTTATATACTTGGCGACAAAATACAACAAAGAAATAGAAAATTTTATAAAAAATATATTTAAAAAGACAAACAAAAAATCCTCTAAAAATAATTAAATTAATAAATAAATATTAAAATTATTTTTTTATAAATGAAAATTAAATAAAATATTAAAAAATAAATTTAATTAATTAAATTTTTATTTTTATTTAAATCAATTTATTTAATTTTTTTAATTATTTTTTTGATTATTTTTTAATAAACAAAACTTTTCCTTTTTTTATCATGCCAGGAGTTATGTTGTTTGCAATCAAGATGCTCAACGATGACACTCCATATTTTTTAGCAATCATATCAATGTTATCATGTTCTTGGACGATATATAGACTGTTGTATTCTTTTTTCATATTTTTCCTCCTTGTAGTATTAAATTTTATTCAACTCAAATAACATATATGAGGAGAGAAAATGAAATCTTTGTTTAAAACAGTTGCATTAATAACAGTCTTTTCGATGCTCACAAGAGTTTTAGGCTTTTTGTTTAGAATAATCTTATCAAGAGTTGTCGGCGCAGAAGGTGTTGGACTATATCAAGTTGCATCTTCGGTTTTTATGGTGCTTATGACTGTTATTGCAAGCGGTATTCCACTTATAATATCAAGGTTGAGCGCCGGATATTCGGCTTCAAAAGCCAAAAAGAAGACAGGCTCACTGGTTGCAGTTGCTTTAATATATACAATTTTAGTTTCACTTGTATTGTGTCTATTGGTAGTTTTGTTTAAAGGTGCTTTTTCAAAGATATTCACAGATGACCGTTGTTATGAAATATTGATTATTCTCTTGCCCAGCCTTGTATTTTCTTCTGTTTATAGCGTTTTTCGTGGAGCACTATGGGGAGAAGGGAACTATTTTGCATTATGTGTCAGTGAGTTTTACGAACAGGTTGTAAGAATAATCCTTGGCATATTGTTTATAAGCACAACATTCACGGCAATTGAAAATGCAATTGGACTAAGCTGGTCAATGACAATAGCTTGCTTGTTGTCCATGGTGTTTGTTGTACTCCTATTTTTCTATTATGGTGGAAGTGTAAACAAAGCTAAACGAGAATTTTTAGGACCTTTACTAAAACAGTCAACACCTATAACATTGATGAGAGTGGCAGGTTCTTTTATACAGCCATTGATAGCCATAATAATCCCAGCCAGACTTATGGCGATTGGCTACACCAGCACACAAGCAATGAGTTTGTATGGTATCGCAGTTGGAATGACCTTGCCATTGATATACATTCCAACAACAATAATAGGTTCTCTTTCCACAGCACTTGTGCCAGACATATCAAAAGCAGTTGCTCAAAATGATCATTCTCATATAGAGGCTCGAATCACATCATCAATATTTTTCTCGCTTCTTATTTCCTCATTGTTTGTCCCTATATTTTTAGGAATGGGAGAGCAAACAGGCATATTCTTATATGATAATGTGTTAAGCGGAACACTTCTTCAATCGGCAGCGTGGGTGCTGATACCTTTAGGGTTGACAAACATTACTTCAGCACTATTAAATTCATTAGGTTATGAAAAGAGGTCGTTTGTTAATTTTGTGATAGGTTCAATAGCGATGTTTATAGCGTTGTGGTTCTTGCCTTTGCTTTTTGGAATAAACGCGATAATATGGGCGATGGGATTAAATTATTTGATTGTTGCTTCATTAAACATAATTTTATTGAAAAGAAAAACAAAGACGAATTTTAAAGTTATGCAAAATATAGGTAAACTTGTGCTATTGATAATCCCATCATCCGCTTTGACAGCTTTTGTTGTCAGTCTATGTGATTATGTATTCCCACTTTTTATAACTCTTATTTTGGGCGGAATGGTAAGCGTGATAAGCTTTGCATTGCTGGCAGGAATATTTAATATAGTTGATATAAAAGCATTTATAGTCAATGCGCAAAGTAGACTTAAATTTAAATATAGAAGAAAAGTCAAAAGAAGTAGTATAAAATAAAGAAAATGCACAAAATAAGTCTATGCTTACAATAATTATTAGGTCAATATTAATTTATTTAATAGTTTTGCTTGTATTTAGACTTATGGGGAAAAGACAGTTAGGGCAGATGCAGCCATTTGAACTTGTTTTGACGCTCATTATTGCAGATTTAGCAACAATTCCAATGGCTGAGGTGTCAGTTCCAGTACTACATGGAGTTGTCCCACTTTTAACCCTTGTAGTCTTGCATTTTTTATTGACATTGATAAGCAGAAGCAGCCAACAATTCAGCAAAATAATCAGCGGGAAGCCAGTTATACTTGTCAATCCAAAAGGAATAGATTATCAAGCAATGAAAAAACTTAACCTTTCAACTGATGATATTTTTGCTGCTTTAAGAGAGTGTGGCTATTTCAGTTTATCACAAATTCAATATGCAATCATGGAAACAAATGGGAAGGTCAGCGTAATGCCAAAAGCTGATTATGCACCAGTCACAAACGGAGATTTAAACACGAAGGTTGAAGACAGTTTTATTCCGATTGTTCTGATAAGCGAAGGGAAGATAATAAAAGAAAACATAGAGCTTGCAGGGATAAATGAAGATGAGATACAAAAAATAATTTCTCAAAACAGTTCAAAGAGTAAAAAAATAAAAGATGTGCTTCTTTTGACTATAGATAAAACAGGGCAAACATATCTTCAGATGAAAGAGGGCGAGGGGATAAGTTTTCAGTCTAAAAGGCTGGTGGAAACATGAAATTTTTTCACTATATCAATTTTATCCTCATAGTTATTTTGCTTGCTGGGATATGTGTTCTTGAAGATGTGATGGTTTCAAACTCATTGAAAGAAATGCAGTCAATATGTTTTGAAATTGAAGGCAAGCTTGAGAATTACAATGATTTAAAAAATATGGATATAGTCCTTTCAATTGACAATTTAGAATATAGGTGGCATAAAGATGAAGCTTCATTATGTTATATGGTTAACCATAAAAGCATACAGGAAATTGGACAAGAAATTGCGAAATTAAAGCTGTATATCTCAGGGAATGATATTGAAGCATTCAAGGTTTCTTTGGAGGAGATAAAATTTTATTGCCATAGCTACCTGCATTTCATGGGAGCAAACATCCATAATGTGCTTTAGTTAATATTAAGAAGAAGATAAATAAGAGGTTGATAAAGTAAATAATAAGTTGACGGACAGAAATGCGATATTGCGAAAATATAAAAAAGAAAATAAAAAAAGACTTCATTTTGTTGAAGTCTTTTTATTTTAATTTTTTTGATAATAAGATTTTATTTTTAAAACAATATTTGCTTATTCGTTTTAATCGTTAAACCAATTTTACCAAACCTTATCTTTTTTACTTCTGATGATTGCAATAGCTACAACAACCAAAACAGCAAATGCTGCGACACCGGCAACTATATAGATTACAATCATATAATCAAATGCTGACCCTGTGCTGACAGCAACTCTATTGCTTCCCGAAGCTTCTGATTCTCCATGAGCTGTATATTCGCACCAAACTGTCCAGTCGCCAGAAACTTCATTGTCATTAAAGATAAATGTAAGGCCTGTTCTAGCATAGTCAAGGGCAGAGTAAAGCCCTTCACTGCATTCGCTGAAATCTTCTCTTGAAAGGTCATCATCAACCAATGCGTATTTTATTCCATCAGTTCCTTCACCCATAACATACCAAACAAGGCGTGATTTGTCAATATATCTATATTCTTCATAATTTTCAAGATAGAATTCAAAACTATCATGCAATGAGTTGTCGCTTGGAATTGTTCTGTATTCAATTTTAGGTGTGTTTACTATAGCCATAGTAGGTTCAATGCAATAATAGAATGAACTTATTTCTGCATCATTAATATCAATAGTGAATTTATAAATTCCCCATTCTTTAATTTCTTTTTGAACGCCATTGTCAAGTCCACTTATGCCATTGTCAATATCAAGTTCATAAGAATCAAAAGTTGTGTAGTCATAAGACACTTGAGTTTCAATATTTTGCAAAGTTACAGTTTCTTCAACATAGAAATCATTTGCATCAAGATAAGCTGGGACGAATTCTACAGTGATATTCATGGTGTAAATGGCGATGTCAGGGGTAGTATCACTTGCAGGTCTAAATGGAGGAGGGTTTTCTTCATCAGGGATATAGCTTATGACAAACTTTTCTGCATCTGACCATTTTTGCACATAAGCTGAGCCGTCATAATAGTCTATAGGGTTTTCAAGAATGATTTTTTCATTATCTCTCGAATAAATATCGACATTTATACCGCCGCCTAAAGTTGAAACAACATCATCACCAACTGAGAAATTGTTGGCATTTGCGTTTTTGCCAAAATCTTTTTCGCTAACGCCGAAACTTAAGAAGATAAATATCGAAGCAAAAAGAACAATGAATAAAATATAAAAAACTTTAGTTAGGGCTAATTTATTTATCTTTCTCATAGAAATCTCCTTTAAGAATAAATTTGAATATCTTATCAATAAAATAATAGCATATAAATAAAAATAAAAAAAATGATTTTAATTAATTTTAAATAATATTAATATTTTTTGCAAAAATTGCTAAGTTATTTAAGTGTTTTATTGTTGACAAAAAAAAATAAAGAATATATACTTTTAGTATGGAAAAAGATGAAATTGAATTGATGGTTGCAGAAAATCAAATTGCAATAGATTTTGATGCTTTAAGCATGCAAGAGGAAGAAAGCACAATCCTTCCTCAGTCTGTGATAAAACCAGTGAATTATGAGTGGATAAAAGAGGAAGTGCTGTTTATAGTTGTCAAAGCTTACAACAATGCAGTTGCTAAAGATTTGCCTTCCTTGCGTTTGTGTGGCAAAAAGCTTCTTGATTGGGTTCTCAATGCTGGAAGCCATTGTGAATATAAAATAATAGAAGATTGCCAAGATATAATTGAAAGAGTGAGAGCAGTTAATACAGACAAAAAGATTATAGCTGTATTTTATAGCGACACACCACTTCTTGATAGGGCAACATTTAATGGATATTGTGAGTATTTTTCTGCGCACAATATGAATTTTTTGCAGCTTAAAAGAGGCTTTATAGTAAAGACAGAATATTTAAAAAGCAACTATGCAATAGCGCAGGGTGTAATTTCGAAAGAAGATAAACACTTAATGCAAGTTGACAGTGCGAAAACTTTAAATTATATGAGCAATATTATGTATAACAAAATACTAAATTATCATATAAAAAATGGTGTTATAATTTATGGAGAAAGCAGTGTTTTCATTGATGCAGATGTTGAAATTGAAGGCGGCGTAATAATTTATCCAAACAATATAATAAAAGGACAAAGTATAATAGCAGAAGGCGCTGTGCTTGAAAGTGGAAATATCATAAAAGATAGTATAATTTCAAACAATGCTGTGATTAAAAATAGTTATATTGAAAACAGCAAAATAGGGACAGGGGTGACGATAGAGCCACTAAGCAAAATAATAGGACAGGAGATTTAAAGTGATAATAATTGTAGGGCTTGGAAATATTGGCGTGCAATATCAAAACACATTTCATAATATTGGCTTTAAAGTGGTTGATGAGCTTTCAAGGAGATTGTCAATAGAGATAAAAAAAGAAAAATTTAAGGCATTGATAGGCCAAGGAAGCTATTTAGGCAAACAAATAATGCTTGTAAAGCCAACGACTTATATGAACAACAGCGGAGAGGCTGTTGTCCTTTTAAAACAAAAATATAAGGATGCAAGAATAATTGTTGTTGTAGATGATATTGACTTGCCAAAAGGCAAAATAAGATATAGAGAACATGGAAAGTCTGGCACACATAACGGCTTGCGTTCTATTGTTTCTTATATAGGAGAAGAATTTGAAAGAGTCCGAGTAGGAATTGGACGAGATGAAAAAAAAGATTTGGCAGATTATGTTTTGTCAAATATAAGGCAAGAAGATGAAATGCTTTTTAGTCAAGCAATCGACCAAGCATGTGATTTAATTATTGAAAAAATAAAAGAATAAAAACCAATATCAGTTAAAATGACCAAATGAAATAAATTATTTAAAGAAAAATAAAGAATAATATAAATTTTAATAAAAATTAAACAATAAATAATTAAATAAAAAATTAATAGAAAAATGTCAAATTGATTTATAAGAGGATAATATTTTGAAATTTTTAGAAAAAGAACTGTCGCATATTTTGAATAAAAAAGTTATTTCAGGAGTGGGCGAGGGCGAGAAAATAGTTTTAATGCAACAATTTACTCACCTTGTTTTTTTGTGTGGAAATTTTGTTTCAGCTGGGAAGATAAAACGAGGGCTTGAAAGTTTTGGAAAGAAGGTTGAAATAGTTTCAAACGCAAGAGAGAGTGATGATGAAAATGACAAAAACTTACTCCCATTTGTTGAAAGTATAAACAGATATATCTTAGGTCAAGTTGATACATTGATTTTTTTACCTTGTTCAATGATTATCAAGTTTGATAAATCAAAATTTGTTCCAATAAAGATAGAAAAAAATAAAACATACAATTTAGAAAGTCTTGTGTCTTCACTTGTAGAATATGGTTACGAGAGGACAAGCCTTGTGACAAATGCCGGTCAATTTGCTTTAAGAGGGGATATTTTAGACATCTTTACTTCTGCAAACGAGAAACCTTATCGTATAGAGTTTTTTGATGATTTAGTCGAAAATATAAGCATTTTTGATGAAAACACAATGAAAAATATTGCGACTAAAGAAAGTGTTGATATATGTTTGTCAAAGTTGCCACTTGGCGAGGATAATGTGTTCAGCTTAGATGGCGAGAAGATATTGGACGAGCCAAAGAAAATTGATGATGAGATAACTCTTATCAAACAAAGCTATTCAACAATGTCTTTTTATAACTATAAATATTATGAAGAATTTGAAAAGCTTTATGACAAAGCTGATTTGATATTTGATAATTTTCAAATCTCATCGCCAGATTATCACAATGAAAAAATTGCAGAAAGAAGTTATTTGACGGACTTTTTGGCATTAAAGCAAGATATTATTGATTTCAAAAATCTTAATCAAGCTGTTATACTATTTTCATCAGAAGAGCGCTACAAGAAAAACTTGGCTGATTTTTTGACAGAAAATGGACTGTCATATTTTGATTATGATCCAACAAAGAAGATAGAGAAAAAAGAGATTTATCTATCTACACTTGCAATGCCATATTCATTTTCTTTTTTAAGAGAAGGTGTTGTTGGTATTGGCAGTGACAGCTTGTTTCGAAGTTCGACTTCAACCTTTTCAAAAAGCAGGCATTCAGTTTTTTATCTTCCAAAACTGGGCGATTATGTCGTTCATACATTCCATGGAATTGGGAAATGTATAAAGATTGAAAGATTAAAAATATCAAATATAGAAAAAGATTATTTTGTAATTGAGTATAAAAATGGCGATATTCTATATTTGCCAAGTGAAGAAGCAAATACAATTTCTGCTTACATTGGCAGTGAAGAGCAACCAAAACTGTCATCTTTAGGTGGCGGAGAATTTACAAGGTTAAAAGATAGGGTAAGGGCCAGCATAAAAGAGATGGCAATAAGCCTTGTAGATATTTATAAAGAAAGACAAAAAATAAAGGGCTTCAAGTTTATTCGCGATGATTTTTTGGAAAAGCAATTTGCCGATGCGTTTGGCTATCAAGAAACGCCTGACCAACTCAAAGCCATAAGCGATATTGATAAGGATATGGAAAGCGATAGGGTTATGGATAGGCTTATTTGTGGCGATGTCGGCTTTGGGAAAACTGAGGTTGCTTTAAGGGCTTGTTTTAAATGTATTTATAATGGCAAACAAGTCAGCCTTCTTTGTCCAACCACAATATTATCTCAACAACACTATATGACGGCAAAAGAAAGATTAGAGCCTTTTGGAGTCAAGGTTGAAGTAATAAATCGTTTTAAAACAACACTACAAATAAAAGATATTTTAAGAAGACTTAAAGATGGCGAAATAGACATGATAATAGGCACACACAGATTATTAAATAATGATGTGCAATATAAAGATTTGGGGCTTCTGATTTTGGATGAAGAGCAACGCTTTGGTGTTGAACATAAAGAAAAGATTAAGGACGGCAATAGAAGCATAGATGTTTTGACACTTTCAGCGACCCCTATACCAAGGACCTTAAATATGTCGCTTTCAGGGATAAGGGATATTTCAGTTATAGAAACTCCTCCAAGAGATAGGTTGCCAATACAAACTTATGTGTCAGAAGAAAATGACCAACTTATCAAAGATGTCTTAAATCGTGAACTTGCAAGAGGTGGACAAGCCTTTGTTGTTTACAACAGAGTTGAGTCAATTGAGGAATTTGCAAGCCATATAAGAAAATTGATGCCAAACGCAAATATTGGTGTGGCACATGGACAGATGAATGAAAAGTTACTTGAGAATGTAATAGAGCGCTTATATGACGGTGTATATAATATTTTGATAGCAACCACACTTATTGAAAACGGAATAAACCTTCCTATGGCAAACACAATGGTTGTCATTGAAGCTGACAGGCTTGGCTTAAGTCAATTATATCAGTTGCGTGGAAGAATAGGAAGAAGTGATAAACTAAGCTATGCTTATTTGACTTATGTCAAAGATAAGCATTTGACAGACGATGCCTATAAACGCCTTGAAGCAATAAAAGAGTTCAGTCAACTTGGAAGTGGTTTCAAGATTGCAATGAGGGACTTGGAAATAAGAGGGGCAGGAAACATATTTGGAAAAGAACAACATGGACATATTGCCAAGGTTGGATATGATATGTTTGTTAAATTGCTGGAAGAAGAAGTCAAAGATATTAAAGGCGAAAAGATAAATAAACTAAGTGATGTCAAACTTGAAATCAGCTTAAGTGCCTTTATAAGTGAAGATTATATTGAAGACAACGAACAGAGAATTGTTTACTATACAAGGATAAGTGAAATTTCAAGTGAAGATGACATGAAAAACTTGCTGGAAAGCTTAGAAGATGGATATGGACAAATTCCACAAGAAGTCAAAAACTTGTGCCTTCTTGCTTATTTAAGAAACTTGGCAGGGAATTTTTCTGTGCAAAAATTAAGAGTAAACAAGTATGAATGTATTGTATTCTTAGAGAAAAAAGAAGAAATAATAGATCCAAGACTTGCTGGCAATTTAAATGAATACAATGGGAAATTAACATTTGATAGTTCTATAAAAATAAAATTTGATAACAATGGCGGAATTTTAGATAAAGTAAAAATGTTGATTGAATTTTTTGAAAAAGCGAGAGGCTAAGAAGAGAAATCAAAGAGAAATCAAAAGAAAATCTTACTTTTTATGCTTTAAGCTATTCAATATGATTTTGTTTGACTATGGATTTATAATTTTTTAAGATTTCGTTGTAAAATCGTTTAATTTGCTTGAATTTTTTTGTATAAGTATGATATTATATTGTCTATAATGATATAGTAAAAATTTATTATGGAGAGAACATGAAAAAGAAATTTGCTGGTATTTTGATGAGCTTTTGTTTGCTCTGCATGGGATTGCTTGCAGGGTGTTCTTTAGTAGAACCAAATTACAAAAATTATTATAACCAAGTTGTTGCAGTTGTTGAAAACAAAACAACAAAAGAAAAGTCAGAGATAACCAAGAGAGATTTAATTTCAGCTTATCAAAGCTATGGATATACTTATGAACAATATTATGGTTACACAAGAGAAGAAGCAGTCAAATATTCACTAGAACTTCTTGAAAACAGAAAGATAACCATCATGACAGCAGAATCTGAATTTGGAATAAACAAAAAGGGAGATGGCTTAAGTGATAAAGAAAAGACATATTTGTGGCAAGAAGTAGTTGACAGCTTAAATGAAAACCTTGATATTTATTACGATAATGTCATCGGGGCAACAGATGAGGAAGAAGAAAACAGTGATATAACTTTTGAAGGTTATGAAAAGAATGCAACAATAGAAGAACAAGATGGAAGATATGTTATAAAGAAGACAAACACAGAAGAAGACTTGTTGTCAAAATTCCATCCAACTGTAAATAGAGATTTTTATAAAGAGGAAGATCATAACCTCATTTATGAAAACTTTAGAGATAATGTAATAAATTCAAATGATGATTATAAAAAGGCATTTGATAATTATTTCAAAGAATTGAAAGCAATGGAATATGGAATGGGCTTATCTACAGATGCTCCATCTGTATTTAACAGAGAAATTGATAGATTATATAATGTTGCTTATGAAAATTATGTATTAGAAAAATATTCTTATTCAAATAAAAATTTGGATAGCCTTTCATCAATCACTCCAGCTCAGATTGTAAATTTATATACAAGCAAAGTAAAGGCATCTTATACACAATATGTTCTTGAAGAGGATTCAGCCTATGACACAAATGTTCAAGAAAGCTTAAATGATGTATATTATTTCAAAAATGATGATTCATCAACAAAATTCTTTACTGTTGCAAATGTATTATTCAAATTTACCGATGAACAACAAGCACAACACGATGCAATTGTTGCAAAGATGGAAAAAGATGATGGTGGATATTATCATGAACAATATGAACAAGAGCTTGACAAACTTTACAGCCAAATAACTCCAGTACTCAGACAATATAATGAAGAAACAGGCATCTATGAAGAAGTTGAAGACACAAACAACCTTACAGTAGAGGATGCTTACAATAAAATGGTTATCGCTCTGTCGTCAGCACAGGCTGAAGGAATAAACAAGGTGGGTGATACAATCAATGAATTCATCTACACTTATGGCGAAGATACAGGGATGTTCAACGCAGAATCAAACTATGTTGTAGGTATAGATTCTGAGGGAAATGCAGTTTCAAGTTTTGTCGAATCATTTAATGACGCAGCAATAGAACTTTATAACAACGGAAATGGTCAAATAGGTGATATTTCTGGGCTTGTAAGAAGTGAATATGGAATTCATGTACTTTTCTATACAGGGCCATGTGTAAATCTTTTTGATGGTATTGACAGTTCTTTCACATTGAATGAAAATGCTATAGAAACACTCTATAACACAAGAGTCAATATACTTGTTGATAAAACATATTTTGATGTGTTGTATGATGAAATTTATGCTGACAATTATGCTTATTTTGAAAATGCAAACATGAATTTTTTAAGAGAAAATTATAATATAAAAGAGTATGGCGGAAGATTTGACGACTTGTATGAATAATCTTAAGGACTATAATTAAATTTTAAAAAAGATACCATTGCTTGACAATAGGTATCTTTTTTGATACTATATATCTATGACAAAAAAGGCCATTCAAACTAAAAAAACAAAGGGTTCTCAAAATGATGAGAAATCTTTTTTTGTTCAATCAAATATAGATGACCTTATAAATCAATTAAATGAAGAAAAAGAGGAATTAGACGAATCTGAAAAAGAAGAGAGTGCAGAAAACCAAGATTTAAAAGAAGAGAATTTAGAAGAAACTCTTGACTTGGAAACCAAAACTGACTTAGATGAAAAGAAAGAAGAAAAAGAAGATAGCGCTGAAATCGCTGAAAATAATGATAAAAATTTAGAGATTGAAGATAAAGATTTAAAACCACTTAATCATCAAGAACAAAAAGAATTAAAAGAACAATTAACTAATGAGCTTAAATCAAACGAAATAATCATAGAAGAGGATATAAGCCAAACTATAGAAGAACAACGCAAGAAACTTGACGAAGCTGAGCAATCAGTTTCAAAAAGAAACAGCAAAAAAAGCAAAAAACTTAATTTGATATTTTTTATCTTAAATATGCTGATTGTTGCTGGGATTTTGATATATCAATTGACAAAAGAAGACTATGCACCAATAGAGGGGTTAAGCCTCAATATATCATATTTGCTTGTTATATTGATATTCTTTGGATTGGTAATCTTTTTTGATACATCTGCAATTGGTTATTTGCTCAAACAATCGTCAGGCAAATGCAAATTCGGTATGGCATACAAGGTTGCAGAAATAGGAAGATATTATGATTGTGTGACCCCTATGGCAACAGGCGGACAACCATTCCAAATGTCGTATTTAAAATCACATGGTATGCCATTGCATACTTCTTTATCCATACCACTTGCAAAATATGTTTTCCATCAAATGTCTTGGGTGCTTATAAGCTTTGTCTGCTTGATTATATCTTTTACTGACCCTAATTTCAGCACCTTTGTTTCTGTTACAAGTGTACTTGGTTTTGTGCTTGGTGCCATCATCTTGTTTGTTATAGTCTTCTTGTCTGTATGCAAAAGTTTGGGACGAAAGTTAGTTGCAAAAAGTTTAAAATTGCTTCAAAAAATGAAACTCATCAAAAATTATGATAAGACTTATGAGAAGATTATCAAATATATAAGTGATTATCAAGATGTAATGAAACAATACGCAAGGTCGCCAAAAGATTTTACGGTTATGCTTACAATAAGCTTGCTTAGAATGATAGCAAATTATTCAATACCATTCTTTGTTGTAAAATTATTTATGCCAGGGCTAGATAATTCCATGTATTTGAATATGTTTGTTATGAGTATGCTTGTTGACTTATCTTCATCATTCTTCCCTTTGCCAGGTGGAACAGGTATGAATGAAATTTCATTTACAGCTGCCTTTGCATCAGTTATAGGCGAGGGTAACATCTTAGTTTGGGTATTGCTTGTATGGCGTTTCTTTTCATATTATGTATATTTATTACAAGGTATTTGCATCATATCTTATGATATGGCTTATGGAAACAGAAAATATAAATGGGAAGTTGTAAAAGAAAAACTTGAGGAAGAAAGTGCAGTTTTCAAGCAGAATCAAATTGATAAGTTCAGAGCTGATCGAGCAAAGAGAAGGCGTAAAAAACAAAAAAATGATAAGAATAAAGAATATTTATAATAATAATATGCAAAATATCTAATATGAAAGTAAACAAGTCGAGTTTTGGTTGGATATTTGCTTGCGTATTGCTTTTTATCTTGCTAGGAATATCACTATATTTGGGAATTTCAGGGTGGTTTTTTAAAAATGATTTTTCTTATACCACAGATTTAGAACTTGGAAAAACTGTGTCTATTGATGTAAAGAAAAATCAAGCAAATGCCATCTCTTTGTCTTTTGATGGCTCATATCTTTCAGGAGAACGCTTGCCTCAAATATTAAGCGTAAAAAACTCAGATGCAGAACAAGAGGTTTATGTCAGAGCAAAGATATATGTGTGCACTGGTTCAAATATAAACACTGATATGGGATTGGTGGAAACAATAAATTGGCAATACGATGAAAATGATAATTATTATTATTTTAATGATTTGTTGGCTCCAAATGAAAAAGTGGCTTTGTGTTCACATGTTGTAATAGGAGAGAATAGTTCTTTTGTGGGACATACGAAATATATTATGACAGTTATATTCGAGTCTTTGTCAAAAGAAATGGATGTAGAACAAATATGGGGGAAGAATCCCGTTCAAAATATTTGACAAAAATAAAATATAGTATTAAAATTATAAAAAATAAGAAAAAAGGGGATAAAAATGGAAAATAGAATGCCACCTCCACCACCACCTAGACCAATTCCACAAAAGCCTGATTTAAACACAAACACAGGCGCACAGACAACAAATGCGGAAAGTCAGGTTGATATGACAAAATATAAACTTAGAATGAGCGATAAAAAGAAAAGCACAATATTGTATGTATGTTCTGGAATTTTATTTGCATGTGCCATCGCTGCTATTGTTCTTATGTTTATCTAACTATTATAAGTCAGTTTATTCAACATCTTGGACTTAAATCAACACCTAACACTCACTAAAAGAACTTAAACTATAAAACAAAAAAACAAAATATTAGACAATAAATATTTTTTATGAAAGAAAAATTAAGTCAATCATTTTACTATGAAAAAAATGATTGGCTTTTTTGTTTTAATAGCATTACTTTGTGTTGTTTGTTTAAATAAGACAGACAATTTTGCCCCTTTTTATAATTGTGATAAATTATTGATTGTTTCATTGACTGAAGAAAGTGAAGACGAACATATAAAAAGTGGAAATGTATTTTATTATGAATATGAAAGCGATTTTAAAAATCACATACAAAATATGAAAGCGCAAACAATAGGCTATAATTTTTATTTTTCAAGCCTTAATTTTGATAAGTTCTCTAAAAATTTTGATTATATTTATCAAGGCGAAACTTTTGAACAAAGTTACCAAATTTATTACGGATTTTATTCTGGCTATAATGACTTTAGATATGTTGAAGGCAAAAAGGTCAATTTTCAATTGGTTAACACTGGTGATGAATGGATTTTAGGATTTCCTATGATACTTACAGGTTATTAAGATAAATGTCGAAAAGAACTTTATATTTTTTAAATTAATGTATAAACTCAGTTTTTCAGTCAATAAATGATGTAGGAGGTCATATGGAAATAGGAAAAGAGAAAAAGTTTGTTGAATTTTTAAAAAAGTATGGAATTTATGTTGCGGTAGGAGTTGTGGTCTTTGCAGTGGCATTGACATTTACATTGCTTGCTACACTTAATGGCAGTGTAAAAACAGGAGGCGGAAACTTATCATTTATCTTGCCGATGGAAAATGCTTCAGTAATCAAAGATTATTCTGATACAGAACTTCAAGAGAATGAAACTTTGAATCAATGGGAAGCACACATGGCAGTGGATTTGACATCAACCAATTCAGATGTATTTGCTGTACTTGATGGAACTGTTGCATCAGTTGAGTATGATTATTTGAATGGTTATACAATAACAATCAATCATTCAGATGGTTTTGTGTCAATATATTCATCTTTGGCTGAACAAGTAAGTGTTGCAGCTGGGGATAAGGTTTCAGCAGGACAAAAGATAGGCAGTGCAAGCGAATCAGCTTCTGGCGAACTAGACCTTGGTTCTCATTTGCATTTCACATTATTATTAAATGAAGACCATGTTGATCCTAATGACTATTTAAACCTACAAGCAAAATAAAAATTCAACAATAAATAAAAATGCGAATTTTTCGCATTTTTATTTTGCTTTATAATGACTTATATGCTATAATCAATTTGGAGGTTTGCAATGAATACTATTGATAAGGTTAAGAAGATCATAGCAGAACAATTATGTATTTCAACTGATGATATAAAAGATGATGCTAATGTAGTTGAAGATTTAGGTGCTGATTCACTTGATATAGTAGAATTATTGATGACTTTTGAAGATGAATTTAAGGTTTCAATTCCTGATGAGAAGTTGGAAGAATTGAAAACAATTCCTCAAATAGTAAAAGTTATTGATGAGTATACAAAAAAATAGATAGAAAGTTATTTGACAGGAACTTATATTTAAGCTTAAGAAAAAATGATAACACTTATCTTTTTGTGATGATAATCACAAGTTAAGAAGGTTTTAAACTTTGTTTTGGCGGGGCTTAGCATATAAGTCCTTTTTTTTATTTAATAACAAAATTCTACAAAATATGACATAAAGGCAAAATTTCTTTCATAAGTTTATAAAGTGGAGGTTAAACATGAAAGAAGCCTTAGTCAACAGAATTATTGATGTTGCAAATCATATCAATGACACACACGATACAATCAGGAAAACGGCAAAGCTTTATGGCTATAGCAAAAGCACAATTCATCACGATGTTTCAATAAAACTTAAAAACATAGATTATGCACTTTATCAAAAGACAAAAAAGGTGCTTGAGGAAAATTTCACAGAAAAACATATTAGGGGAGGAGAAGCAACCAAACGAAAGTATTTGAAAGAAGAAGTTGAAAAAGAATAGTGACAAAAAAAAGGACGCATTGATAAATGAGCCCTTTTTTATATTTTTAATTAAAATGATCTATATTTTATCTTTAGAGAAAAAGATGTTTAAAATCTTATCTTCAACAACTTTGGTTATTTCTTCTCTTCCAGGACCGAGATATTTGCGTGGATCAAATTCTTCAGGCTTTTCTTCCAACACTTTTCTTACTTGTGCAGTCATGGCAAGGCGTAAATCTGTATCAGTGTTTATTTTGATGATATTATGTTCTTTCACAGCTTTTTGAAGAAGTGCTTTAGGTATTCCTATGGCATGAGTCAAATTTCCACCAAATTGATTTATTTGATTTACTAAATATTCATCAACAGTTGATGCACCATGCAAAACAAGAGGGAAGTTTGGCAAAATTGATTCTATTTTTTCAAGAATATCAAAACGCAAAGTTTGCTCGCCTTTATATTTATAAGCTCCATGGCTTGTGCCGATAGCAATAGCCAGTGTATCAACTCCTGTCTTTTCGACAAATTCTTTTGCTGATTGAGGATTCGTGAAATGTTCAAAATCAGAAGAAACATTGTCCTCAATTCCCTTGATTTGTCCAAGTTCTCCTTCCACCAAGACATCTTTTTGATGAGCATAATCACAAACTTGTTTTGTCAATTTAATGTTCTCCTCAAAAGGAAGGGCGCTTCCGTCAATCATGACACTATCAAATCCCAAATCTACAGCTTTTTTGCAAACTTCAAAACTTTTTCCGTGGTCAAGATGTAAGAATAAATATGGATACTCTTTTTTGCATGCACTAGAAAGAGCCATAACAAAATCATCACCCATATAAGATAACGCACCTTCGCTCACTGAAATGATGGCAGGGGATGAAAGATTTTTGCAGGCATTTTTTATCCCTTGAAGAGATTCCATATTATTGAAATTAATTGCGCCTAATGCAAAGTGTTCATTTAATGCTTTATTTATGTAATATCTTAAATTATTCATAATACAATTGCTCCTATTTGAATTTTAACACATTTTTTTTATTTTTCCAACATAATCATATAAAGAGGTGCGAAAATGAAAAAATATATTACATTAGCATTAATCTTTTTGTTGTGTCCTTTAATGCTTGTCGGCTGTGGAGGGAAAAGCAGTTTAGAGGATAATATAAGTGAAATTACAAAAATTTATTATAAAGGTGCGGATGAAAATAACAATGTAAATGCCTCTATCAGCATAGGCAGCCGTGAAGACCCTTATATTATAGATGGTGTTCATAATAAGATGTGTGATTTTTCGCTTTTTGCGATTAACTTTAATAAACAACTGGATGCAGAAACAATCAATGTAGAGCTTACAATAAATGGCACAACTCAAAATTTTGAAATGTATCTAAACCCAGTCAATCATTTTTATATGGCAGATTTGGGATATTCATTAAATAGCAACGATGAAGTTAATATAAAATATGAAGAATTTAATATATCGTTCTATAATGTTAGCGACGAGTTTGCTATAAGTTATCAAGATGCTTTAAATATTGCTAAAGAAAATCTAAAAGATAAGTTAGATGATTTTTATGATTCAAACACTTTTATGGGTGAATGTTATTTGAAAATCTTGACTGAATATAATGAAGACTTTGAAGATTTATTTTGGTATTTTTCTATAGTCGGACAAAATAACAAGGCATTGAATGTTGTAATAAGTGTTGAAGATGGTGCAGTTTTAGTTGAATAATAATTTCAACAATAAAGTTTTTATCATTTTTATCCATTTTTAAAACCTATATAAATATAAAAAATATGACTACTTAAATAATAGCCATATTTTTTTGATTTTTGTTTAATTTTTGGTATAATAAAGATATGAAAACGAAATATGAAGAAAAGATAAAAGAAAATGCAATAGTAGTCACTGTAATAACAAAGAAAACTGACGCATTGAATAGAAAACTTGATGAAATAAAAAGATTGTCCTATACAGCAGATTTGAATGTTGTAGAGAGTTTTTATCAAGTCATCAAAGATTTTAATAAAGCGACAGTTTTGGGAAGCGGTAAAGTAAAGGAGATAAAAGATTATATAAATAATTGCCAAGAGATTATTGATGTTGTGATAATAGACTACGCATTGACAGGTTCTCAAATGAAAAATCTATCAAATGAATTTGGAGTTAAAGTGATTGATAGGGTGGGGCTTATTATTGATATATTTGCCAAAGGTGCACATTCAAGAGAAGCCAAACTTCAAGTAAAACTTGCACAAGACTTATATTTGCTCCCACGATTATCTGAAATACAGGGGACAAGCGGAAGATTTGGAAGTGGTGGCGTTGGAATGAGAGGTCCAGGCGAAACAAAACTTGAACTAAATAGACGAGTGCTTGAAAAAGAAATGGAGTCTTTAAAAACACAAATAGAAAAAATAAAACAACAAAGGCAATCTACAAGAAAAGCTCGACTAAATTCGGCTTTGCCTAAAATTGCTTTAGTCGGTTATACAAACGCAGGCAAATCTTCACTTCTCAACTGTTTGGTTAAAGAAAATATATACGCAGATGATAAATATTTTGCCACATTAGACACCACGACCAGAAAACTTTATTTATCTGAAAATAAGTATGCAATTATAACAGATACAGTAGGGTTTATAAGTGATTTACCACATCAGCTTGTAGATGCGTTTTCTTCGACATTGGAGGAGGCTGTGGATGCAGATTTGTTGTTGCATGTGGTTGATGTATCTCTTGCAAATGAAGAAAATGGAGAAAAGGAATACCAAGCAAATATGAGAATAACAAATGATTTGCTTGACAAATTAGGGGCAACAAAAAATAGACTTGTTGTATACAACAAGTCAGACCTTTTGGTTAAACCTATGCTTGTAAAGGATGGCGAAATTTTGGTTTCGACAAAGACAAAGCGGGGAATAGAGCTTCTGCTTAATGAGATAAAGTCAAGATTATTTCAAGACTAAAAATTAATAATTAAAACATAAAAAACTTATAGTTTTGCGAAAAAATTATATAAATTCAATAAAAAAATTCACATATCTATGTGAATTTTATTTTTTGCTATGGTTTTGCTTGTACACTTCGTTTAATTTTTTAACCAAAAAGTCAACATCGACTTCATGAACCGATGCAGCTTCTTCAACTGTTTCTTCAATGCCTAAATGGCAAAAAATACAGTGCATGCCAAAGCCCATGAAAACATCTCCAAGGCTTTCATCAAGTTGCAAAACTTCATCAATAGTCATATCTTTTGTTATTTCAATTTCTTTTTCTTTTTTCATAGTCAAAATTTTATCACATTGTTTAAGAAAAGTCAAAGCATTTTGTTGAAAAAATAAGAAAATAAAGTAGAATATGCAAGAAAAAATGAATAAAATGCCTTATTTTGTTACATCAGCATAAATTAAACATTAATCGTATACTTTATAGCATGGAAAAAATAAGTAGTATAATTTCAAAAAAAGTTGTTTCAGTAAGCGAGGGAGAGCTTATTGGATACATTTTAAATGTAGAGTTTGATGATGATATAAAGCAGGTCAAAAATTTTATAGTTGTTGATGATGAAAGTGAAAAAACATTCTTGCTTTCAAGGAATGCTATAAAAAGTATAGGAGAAGATTGTGTGATTGTGTCGTCATCGCAAGATTTAGAAATATGCTTGGATGAAAACACCAACAATTTAGTTGGAAAAACTGTTTATGATGAAAAGGGATGTTGTCTTGGAAAAATTAATGATATAATTTTGCAGGGCAAATATGTAAAAAAAGTTGTCACAGATAAGTGTGAATTTTTAAGTAAGTATATAAAATCTTATGGCAAAAATTATGTGATATATGGAAATAGAAGAAACAAGCCTGGCGCAAAAATTATTTCAACAAAATCAATAGCTAGAGCTCCTATTGTTCGAATTGAAGATATGAGAGATGAAGGGGGATTATATCAAGCTACGGGGCAGACGAAACCATATCGAATCCTTGCCAATCAAAATACTATTATTGGGCGAATTATGATAGATGATTTGTATGGGCTAAACAATGAGATTATTGCAAGAAAAAATGCGGTAATAAATCAAAATATAATAAATAGAGCAAAAGCACACAATAAACTAAATATGTTGATTTATTATAGCAAATAAATAAAAATAATTAATAAAATAATAAAATTTATAAAAAATAAGCGAAAAAATCTATTTTTTGCTTATTTTTTTATATTTTTTAATTAAAAAAGGATTTTTTATTAATTTTTTATTTTTAAAAATTATTATTTTATGAGTTTCCATATTTAAAGATATTGAAATTATATAATATATTTATATTAAAAAATATATAAAATCTCGTATAATCGTTTGTATTTTTGTACTATTTTGTAGTAAAATAAATTAGCGAGGTAGTCATGATAAGAATTATACCTAGAAGAACAAAAGTAAAACTTGAGTTTATAAGAGGTTTTACAGCATTTGATTTAGTGCTTGCGGTAATTGCTGTGGTTGTACTTATAGTACTTGCTGCATCAAACTTTCCAGGGCATATTTGGGTGGCAATGGTTTGGGCGATACTTGGTATATCACTATTTTTTAAAGTAGCGGATAGTGATAGGTTTTATGTAACCCTAGCGCACTTGGCGAGATTTTCTATGCAGAAAAAGAAGTATGAGAAAGCTCCAAAGAAAGGGAGACCAAACATTAAAAGTATTATTCCATTTGAATCTATTTATCAAGATAGATGTATCTCTTATGGAAATTACTATGCAGAAGTTCTTGAGGTTAAACCAATTCTTTTTGACTTGTTGAATGAATATAGTCAAAACAATGTTATTGATATAGGATTTGGAAATGCACTAAGGCGTCTTGATGACAATCAAGTTTGCGAGCTTGTTAAGATAAACAAAGCGATGGTTCTTGACAACTATTCATACAATGAAAACAGAAAATATGATAGACTTTTGGATCAACTTTATGAACACCAAATGTCACAAGGCGAGGTTGATGCAAGAGCTCCTATATTTGAAGAGCGTGTTGCATTTATTGAAGATAAAAACAGAAACAACAAAATTTATAAAGATTATTTCTACTTAGTTGTTTTGGGAAAAGATATTGAAGCATTAGAAAACACTGTAAATGGTATGGCAACTTCACTTGCTTCATCTCTTACACCAGTTACAACCAAAAGATTGGTTGGAAGTGAGCTTGCAGTATTCTTAAGAGCAAACTACAATAGAGAGTTCAATGAAAGAGAACTTGAAAGCGTGCCATTCTCAGAATTTATAAATTGGGCAACACCAGATAAAATCAAATTTTCATCAGCTAAATATAATATTGATGGAAACAATTATAGAACATATGCCATAACTGAATATCCTTTGCAAGTAGGAAACGCATGGGGAACATCATTCTTCTTGCTTGACAGAACTAAGGTTGTTATGAAATTCAAAAAAGCACCAAAGTTTGAGTCAGAGAAGAAAATTGATAAAGCCATAATGGATATGGAAACAAAATTATATAAGACTGGTAAAAGCAGTACTCGTATTGAAATTTCTACACACCTTGAAACTTTAAGGAATCTTTTGGCAGAACTTAAAAACAACAACCAACAATTGTTTGATGTAAATACATTCATCACTTGCGAAGATGCGGCAAGAAAGGATGTAAAAGCTGTTCTTAAGCAGGAAGGTTACAGATATACTGAGTTGTTTGCTCGTCAAATTGATGCGTTTATTAGCACTGGTATTTCAATGAGAGATAATATGAAAGAATTTCAGCGTGGTGTACCAACATATACACTTGCTGGAACATTCCCATTTGTATCTTCAGAACTTCAAGATGAAAGTGGTTTCTATATTGGGGATAACGAATATCCTGTGTTCATAGACTTCTTTAAGCGTGATGCACAAAGAGTTAACTCAAATATGATGATTATTGGGAAATCTGGTTCAGGAAAATCATTTGCAACAAAAACACTTCTTGCAAATCTTGCAGCCGACAACACCAAGATATTCATCTGTGACCCAGAAAAGGAATATTCAAAACTTACTGACAGCTTGAAAGGTAAGCTTATTGATGTAGGTTCATCATTGCAAGGTATTATCAATCCATTCCATGTAATTCGTGCTCTTGATAAAGACGATGATGAGAAGGGTGATAAAAATGAAGATGAATCAAAGAAAGGCAAGGAGAAGAAAGAGAAACAAGATGACTCATTCAATCAGCACTTGCAATTCTTGGAGCAATTCTTCAGAACGATTTTGGAAGGTATTTCTTCAGACGCGTTTGAAATTATCAACTCTCTAGTTCTTGATCTATATTCTAAGTTTAATATAAATGAAAATACTGATCTTAGAGATTTGAAAGCAACTGATTATCCAACATTTGATGACCTGTATGCTTTGTTGCAAGAGAGATTGAATACAGCAAAAGAAGAATTTACATTAAACAACTTGCGTGTTGCAGAAGCATATATACGAAAATTTGCAAAAGGTGGAAGAAACTCAAACCTTTGGAATGGCCCAACATCTATTGAAACAAACGAAAACTTTGTATGTTTCAACTTCCAATCACTTATTGCAGGAAGCAACGATATGTTGACAAACGCACAAATGCTTTTGGTATTCAAATATATTGAAAACGAAATCATCAATAATAAGGATTACAATAAGATTCACAATACAAACAGAAAGATTATCGTAGTTGTTGACGAAGCGCACACATTTATTAACCCTAAGTATCCTATTGCGTTAAACTTCATGACTCAAATGGCTAAGCGTATTCGTAAGTATGGTGGTATGCAAATTGTTATTACACAGAACATCAATGACTTTGTAGGTTCTGAAGAAATTAAAAGACAATCAACTGCGGTTATTAATGCTTGTCAGTATTCACTTATCTTCTCACTATCACCAAACGATGTAAACGACCTTATTGAACTTTATAAAAACTCTGGTGGTATCAATAGGGAAGAGCGTAACAGAATTGTTTCGGCACAAGTTGGACAGGCGTTTGTAATCACATCACCAACTTCCAGAACGATGGTTCATATCCATCCACTTGATTATGTTGTATCTATATTCAAAGAGAAAAACGAATAATTTTGCTTTTCTCTTTTGCCATATATATGGTTAAAAATAATTTTATCTAAATACTTTATAAATATAAAAGAGATTATCACTTAATAATTGCAGAAGATTAAAAGGAAGGTAATATGACTAAATCCAAAAAGATAAGTTTATTATTATTTAGTTTGATGCTTGTTTTAGCAAGCCTTCTTTTTGTTGCCTGTGGAGGTAAAGATTATTCAAAAGTTTCTCTAACCGCATCACAAGAACAACTTGAACTTTTTATAGGTGAAGAAAATGCTCAAAGCGTTACATTTACGATAGAAAATCCTGTAAAAAAGATGGATAAATCATTAACTATCACTTTGTCAAATCCCGGTGTATGTAATGTAACTGAAGTAAGCAAACAAGGAAACAGCACAGTTTACAGCGTTGTTGGTATAAAAGGTGGAGAAACTGATTTAATAGCAAGAACAAATGAAGGAAATATAAGTCGCACTATAAAAATTGTAGTAAGGCAATATAGCAGCGCATTGCAACCTGGGGATAATTCACTTTATGTTTCAAAATCATCTCAACTTTATCCAACTGCAGTAGATTTTGTGTTTGATTCTTCGGCTACAGAAAGGGATTTGGATTTCTATTTCTATGGAAAGGTCAATGAGAACACAAACTTAACCCTTGACGATATAACTTTTGAAGAAAACTTTATCAATTCATTCATAAGTGTAGATTTAATCACAGTAGAAGATAATGATTATCTTATTTTTACAGATGAAAGTGGACAAAAGTACACTCTTGGTTCATCAAATACAAACATAGAAGGAAATAAAACGAAATATGAATTTTTGCAAGTTGAAGAAACGAATGGACAAATAAATATCGATACAACTGAAGCAACTTCGGTTCAAGCAGGAGATAAATTTACTTTTGTTGCAATTAATTATATAGAAGAAGATGAAATAATTTATTGTCAAAGAGATTTCTATGTTTTAAAGGATATAAATAGTGAAAGTATGACTCATGAGTTTGGTTATAAAATAAATGAGTATGACTATACTATGGGCTCCGACTATTTATATAAATTAGAAGGAATTTCAAATGAAGAAATCACTTTAATCCCAAACTATACAACAGAAATTCGCGATGGTATTTATGCAGGAAGCACAGTAAACTTTTTGACAGCTTATTTGGCTGTTACAATGGAAAGTGAAAATGAACTTTTAAACATTGCTTTCAATACAGATGACGCCAATATTATAAATGCTAAAAAGATGGGAGAGTTAAAAGCAGATGGAAAAACAACTTACTACTTTGAGCTCAACTGTAACACAAGTAAAGCAAGTTTGACAAACTTTAATGTAAACTTTTATTATGAAGGATTTGAAAACAGCGAAGACAGCAATGTAAACTTTACATATACAATTCCTTTAAAAATAAGAATTATTCCAACAAATTTGCTTATAAATAATGTAGATTTGAGTACAACAGATGTTGTATACACTTTCTATAACAATTATGCAGGTGCATCATTTGGTTGGCAAAGATTTGGATTCTCAGTGAATCCTGAGGGAGCAGAAATAACTAACATTACAATAGACCTAAGAAATTCAGACCTTCAATTAAAATATAACAATACAACATATGTTGAAGAGGTTGTAACACTTCCAAATCTTAATGAACCAATTTATTTAAAAGGTGCAAATAATGCAGAGCTGACAACAGATAATAAAAAACTACCTATAACACTTAATTTTAATGTTTTACAAGAAGGACAATTAACAGTAGAACTTGAATATCAAATAGTTAGAGGTGCGACAATTATTGATTATAAAACTGAAGCCTTCAAAGAGAGAATTTATTTGGATTTAAACAATGAAGAACCTATTTTATTCAATGATATTTATGCAGATGCACAGTTTGCGTCAATAGCTATAACTAATATATCAGGAAGTGATGTTGCTAGATTCTATGTTGATGAAGAAGAGCCTTATAAATTGGAAGGAGATAAGTATGTTCTTAATATGTCAATTAGAGCAATCGCTTATGGTACAGGTACATATTCAGTAGAATTAGACAACGGAAAACAAACTTCAATTACAATAACAACTGAAGAATCGTTAAATAAAGTTTCAATTCAATCACAAAATCAACAGAATTCAATTGAATATTTAGAAAATCAAATAAGTGAAGATAGAAGTTCAACTCTTTTATATGTATATAATAAAGAAGGACAAAACACATATTTTGATGTAGAGGTTATTGGAAACGATAATAGAAATTCAAATGCAATAAAAAATGTACAGTTTGATTTTACTTCACAAATAATACAATTAGGCGAAGCGGTAAATAACAATAAAAATTTCAATGTTTATACAAGAGCAAATGGTTCTAGCCAATTGGAAATTATAGTAAGCGGCTATATTATAAATAATTTTGCCATTGAAAGCATTAATATGTCTTATTACCTTGATATTGTGGCATTTGATTATATAAACAATTTGAATGTATTTAAAGAAAGAGATGGAAAGGGTGAATATATTGATGAAGGCAGTACAAATGGTTATGGTATAAATGCCGCTTATGCAGATGTATATTCAGGCACCAATATCTCTAGTGCAAGAACAGCAAAATTTAATGTGACAGTAGATAATACAGAAGCATATTTATTTGCTGCTCCATCAACTTTAAGTTCAAACAATGTTGTTTATGTTGAAAATACATATAATGACAGCTTCCTTTATTGGGAAACTGATGTACTTGTAAGAAAGGATGGAGTCCCTGTGCAAATTATGTATTATGATTCAAGTGCTCAAAGTAATGTCTATACATTGCTTGGTGTAGGCACTTTTGATACATCAACATTGACATTTACATCTTTTGCTGATGCAAATGCAAGCAATGTCAAATTAATTGCACATGTAAGACAATATGGGAAAATTTATTCTTATACAATAAATGTAAGAATTTCTGTTTATGAAGAAGTTAATGATATTACAATCACAGAGGGCGTAACAGAACTCGAATTCACATCCTCTGAAAGAACTAAGTCTATTATTGCTTATCCAACCAATTTAACAGCGACAAATGGGGAAATTGTGGCTTTATTTGAAGGAAGTCCAATTCGAATAGATAATGGCGATGGGACATTCTCAAGCTACAATATGCTAGATGAAGATTCAATTCAATATATAGAAAGTGACGGAAAATATCAAATCATATTCACTGTAAATGATGATTATGTTCAATATGCAGAAAGTTATACAGAAGATATGAGTGGTATAATATATATAGTTGCAAAAGACTGGTTAGATGACGGGAATAATATAATAAGCCATCAAGACCAAGTAAGAACAATTTATGTAAATTTTGCAAATGGAACTGAACAAAACAGATTTACAATTGAAAATGCAGATGATTTAGTAAATATGAATCTGTCGGCACACTATAAAATAAGTACAAACATTGATGTATCAAATGTTAGTGATAAGTTTCCATTAGGGAATTTAAAAGGCTCTATTATTGGCACAAATGAATATGCTGAAATATCAGGAATAAACATATTCAACAAAAAGACAATGTCAAATGGAAGCGACAGCACAAATGACTATTATGGTTTATTTACAACAATTGATAGCGAAGCATATATTGAATATGTAACATTTTCAGGTGAGTTTAATATTGGTGAAGCTGATAATGAAGGTTCATATGCACAAGCTTCAAGTTATATTGGAATGGTTGCTGGTGTAAATAATGGAAACTTAATTAATATTGGTGTAGAAATTGATAAATCTACAGTTAATTTAAGAAGTGGGGCATTTGGTGGTGTCGTTGGCGTAAACAATGGAACAATTTTACAAGATTACACATTGTTTGAAGACGATTCTTCAAATACAAGAACTTATACAAAAGACCAATTGAATAATGTTGATGGAACTTCTGGCGTTGTGGGAGCAGGCAGAATTAGTTATGCAAATTTGACTCCTAAAATTTTGTCATACATGAATGGACAAATTGCAGTAAACTATATTGTAAATCAAGATGCAGATGATGGAACTTCTATTGGAGGTGTTGCCGGTGTTAATGCTGGTAATATAAGGAAAATTGATTCTGAGAAGTTATCATTTGCTGGCTATTCAAATTACATTGCTTACACACAAATTAAGTCAAATCAAATTGCATTTTCAGATTCAAAAGTTTCACTTAGAAATACAGCTTATGTTGGTGGACTTGCAGGAAGAAGTGAAGCAACAAGCTCGATTACAAGTGGATTTAATAAATATGATAATGGACTTTCATTTGTGCTGTATGAAGAATATATAAATGATACTTCAAGCAATGCAAGATACAATTATGAGGCAGGCAAGGGTATAATTGTCGGCGGAGAAATCTATGGATATGATTATGTTGGTGGAGTTGTAGGATATATAGACTCTATTGGAGGAAACGGAATAACTGCAACTGAATTCACTGGTATAACATCAAGAGTGTTAGTAAGAGGGCTTTTAAGTAGCGTCACAACAACATCAAGACAAGCATCAATTGCAGGCATTGCATTTATAGACGATGCAGCCTCTACAGTAAACACTGCATATGCTCTTCAAGCTGTTGACCAAGGCGGAATAGGCATAAATGCTTCAATGTTGGTTCTTTATAGTGATAAAAATGATTCAAATTATTATGAAGATGTTTCAAAAAATATTGCAAACTCAAACAGATTGGCATTTGGAACAACTGCAATACAAATCAATGCAATGTATGGTGTTGAAGGTGAGTCTAAAGGAGATAAAACATATACAAATGTTTATACTTATGCAGTTTCAAGGACTCACGATTTATTGGAAGGGACAAGCATGCCTATAAATGCCATGAACAGTTCAAGTTATTATGGCGACTTTATAATAGTTGGAATAGAAAATAATAGAGAAGTTTTGATAGGACAATCATTTTTTGTTAAGGGAAGTGAGAAATCATTATCTTTAAATGCAACCTTTAAAAATAGATTGACAGCAGAAGGTTTAGAAGATTCAGTATTAGGACAAAAAGAAATTTATTATATGTTCTATTTTGCTGTGGCTGACCACAGTGATGAAGATTATGATTATGATGATAAAGACGAGAAAGGCAACCAAGAACTTCTTGATAAATACATGAATAATGTTAATTATGGGACAACATTATATCCATTCAGTATGAATGGTGAAATGGTGTTTACATCAAAGACAAGAGATGTTCTTACGATTGACCAAAATGGAAGAATTACTGTTAATAAAACAGGACTTGCACAAATCTCTGCTACAAGTGTGCTTAACACAAACAATGCTTTAGAGTTTTATATTTATGTAGTCAACTATTTCAACCCAGATGCTGAAGAACAAGTGAATTCTGAAAAAATATCCATCATATATCCAAATGGTTCTGCAAACTCATCTCCAATAAATGATTCAACAATCAATTTAAGAGGTGAAAACAGCATGACATTGTATGTTAGACCTCATTATTCATTGTATTATAAGTTAACAAGCATTGATGGTAAAGAACATTCTTTTGAATCTACAAAAGATGGAAAAGTTACTTTAGATAATTCTGTATTTAATTTAGCTTCAAACACTATTGTAAGTGCACAAATCACAAATATCACGAAGACGGGTGCTGACGGTACGATAGAACAAGCTATAGAAGAACTTGATGTTAATGTTTCAGGGCAAACAATAACTTTAAGAAGAAATAGCGATACAACTGAAACAGATTATAAACTTGAAATCACACCAAGATTGATATATACATTTACAGAAACGGATGCATCAAATACTCCTGTCAATGTAGAGTATAAAACTGATGTAAATAAAAAACTTTCTGATGTTATAGTAAATTACAGAAAGGGTGCATCAAGTTTAAATAATGCAAATTATAATGATGTAACTTTACTGACAAGCAAAAAAGTAGAAGATACAATTTTCATAACTTCAACAGCTTTAGAAGAAAATCCATATTATTATATAGTTGGATTAAATAATGAGAACATCCAGGGAAGCGAAGAGTTAAAACGATTATTTGATTTTACATATTTATATGATACAGACAATTTCTTGTTTAATATTGATTTTAAAGCCGATTCAACAAATGAAGAAGGCTCTGTTCAAAAATTCAGTATGACAATAGAGGTTAATAAAAACTCTCAAGCTTATAAGGATAGATATAAAGAAAATATTTATGGACAATATACAATTTATATTTTGGCACAATCGAATACTTCAATATACAAGGCTATAACAATAAATTTTGAAAGAACAAACATCACATCGACAATAGTTGATAATTATTCAAATTTATCAGAGGCCACAGGTAGCACTGGCATTTCATCAACATCAAATTATGCATATCCAGGCACAACTGGTTTACTTTCAATTACAGTTACCCCAGAAGATAGCGATTTTGATTATATCTTGATTGAAAATGAAGATATAAACTATGAACAAGGACATTCTGTTGCAAACTTTGGATTCTTGGCAAGGAATGCTAATGTTGCTGGTGGTGATGGGGATAAGATATTTGATGATGAATCAATAATAGGTTCAGCAACTGCCAAAGGTTTGAAAATCTACTTAGAAGATATTATAAGAATTTATAATGACACTGAAATTGTAGATAAAGAAGGAAGTGTAGATAAATACTATAATTACAATGGTGTTATTTATATCAAATATGATATGGGCTCTCTTAATGTCGTTGACGGCAGTGTTTCAACTATAAGAATCACATTAATGAAAGATGGAGAAGTTGCTCATAGTGTTACAAAAGATTTGACAATTAAATTGCAAAATTATGTAACAGTAGAACTTGATGGAAAGACTCCTACAAGTCAAAATCAAGGTGGCTATTATGCTTACTATAAAGTTGCAAGAGGACTTAGATATAAACTTAATATCAATTCTTACGGTTTTAGCACAGCAAATATTTCAGCTCCAATATTATCTAGTGATACTTTGGCAACTATAACAGAAGAAAATGGCGAATATTATTTGAATATAACAGATAGCACTATTCCATATCCTTCAAATACTTTTGAAATAACAATTTCTGCGACACAGACCGAAGGAAATATCCAAAGAACAGCAAGCAGCAAGACTCATATAACCATAAATGAATATGTTCTTGAATACAATGGCGAAAATGTAACGGGGACAGAAGATATTGTTACAGGAATGGGAGAAGGTGTAGTCAATGTTCAAGTTGGAACTCAAACAACATTAGGTATTGATTTGTATGATTATATTGAATATGATGCAGATAATATTGAAGTTGTAAATAAGATAAATGAGTTTTTAAACAGCATGGCTCAAAAAGGCGACTGGAAAGTAAACACGAACTTAATTACAGATACTCAACCAGATTATGGTGAAGCAAAACCAGAGCGCAAAGTTTATTATGTCGGCTATGATTACAATGATGATAACAACCTTTTGACAGCTAGAACTGGAACAAATTATTATTTCAATTACAATGGATTAAACATAATTCCTACAAAGACACATACCCCAGAAGAAAACTTCTATAATTTCTCCTTCTATGTAAAATATGAGGAGCAAAATGGTGTTTATATAGCAATAGCTGAAGAGGAGATAGACGAAGGCGAAGACTATTTTAAGATAGGTCAAAATTCAGTTCATACCCAATTTAGATTTAATGTTTATACTTCAAGCAGTGAAGAAAGTCCAATTCCAATTTATGATTATGAAGACTTTTTAGATATGCAAAGCGGTGGATATTACATCTTATTGAATGATATAACTTTGCCAAATACTTCAAATGAAAGCACTGGAGTTGAGGCATTTGTTCCGCAAGCTGCCCGATTTAAGTCATTTGATGGAAATGGACATACAATAAACTTTAGCGGAAGATATGACATGGGTTCATTAGATACTATAGGATTGTTCACTGAACTTGAAGAAGAAAGCATAATAAGAAATCTTAATGTCAACTTTACTGCAGCAAGTGATGGTTCGGATGTAAATATTGATCAAAATGATGAATATGGATGGTATGGACTTAGAACAGTCAAATTTGTTACTACCGCAGAAAGCTTTAATTTTGGTGCAATAGTTTCAGATAATAGAGGTATCATTACAAACTGCAATGTTTATACTGATACTGTAAACGGAAGTGAATACTATGTAGTGGTTCAAGCCGACAATGCTATGGCTGGTTCAAGTTATGTTGGAGGAATTGCTGCAACAAATACTGGATACATAACAAATTGTGCTGTTTCAATAAATTCAAAAACACCATATAATATGGCTGGTGTAGTTGTTCAAAATTCAGGTAAAATTGCCGCAACATACTTTAAGGGGGGCAAACTTATCAACAATTCTCAACAAAACCAACATGTTGCGGGATTTGTAGTAAACAACTCAGAAAATGGACAAATTATTACAAGTTATGTGTCAGGAGAACAAACAAACTCTTCACTTTATAGTCAAGATAGAGATAGCTATATTGCTTCAACCATAGCTGCAGCAGGTTTTGTATATCAAAATACAGGTTCAATAAGTGATTGCTACACTGATATTTATCTTGCATATACGACTTCTGATATGTCAGGATTTGCACATTACAATGGCGGAACAATCACAAATTGCTTCTCATTATCAATTTTGAGAAATAATGTAACAGCTTCAGCCGGATTCTCTAGATATAACACTCAAGACAATCGAAGTGGTACATATAAGAATTGTTACTATTTCTATAATATTGAAAGAACCGCAGGAGAAGATGAAACTGGCAATGTTGATGACGAAGGCTTCTTGCTTGGAATAGGAGATATTAACACATCAGTTGTGCAAATCACTTATGAAGGAATTGAGAGGTTGAATGCTGGAGGATTCTCAAATCTTACAGAAAACTTTGCCGAATATTCTTACCAAAGAAATATAGGGACAAATGCTGTTTGGTTCTATACAAGCAACAACACATCAACAAATTTTGTCAATTATATTCCAACAACTGAAAAAGTTACAATAGAAGGCGAAGAAGGCAAAAATCAAACAAATACAATATATAGAGAAGAAATTATGGTATTTGGATTGAATAGACTTGAACTTGTAAGTCCAAATGTTGATACTCTCTCTATTCGAAATTTCAGTTATTCTGAAGTTGATGAATCTTCTGGAAATATAATTTATTATTATATTGATGATGCAAACACTCCAAATAGAGGCTCATTACATAATCCAAGACTGATTTATGATGCAAATACAATGGAAAGTGAGATTCTTGAACAAAATTCAAGTACAAACTTAAATACAACAAATTATAGATTGATAAGCGATATTGATTATACAGAATTTGAAGGCTTATCTGGTCTGTATAAGACAGTTTATGCTGGTGTATTTGAAGGAAACGGGATGTCAATTAATCAAATCAGCTTGGTTTCAATGGAGAATTTGACCAATGCTGGATTATTTGCACAGATTGGTTATTCAGCAAATAGAACTGGAGCTGTCAAGAACTTGACAATAAATCCAAATCAAGTTGCATTTACAAACACAAATAGCGTAGGTACTCTTGCAGGTACATTGAGATATGGATATATTTATGATATAACTATTGGAGGAAAATCTGGCAGTGGTGGATCAGAAGGCAGTGAAGCTTCTACAAAAGTCGTTTCAGGCTTGAACTTCGTTGGAGGTGTTGTAGGAAGAGCGATAAACTCGTATGCAATGAAAGACATTTCAAGTAATATAAATGTTGCTGCATCATTCTCTTCTAGCGCAAGCAATCAATATAGCGAAGATTCAAACAATTTGAGTCAATATTCATATGCTGGAAGTATAGCAGGGTTTATAGGTACAGGGTCTGCTCATAGCATTGTTTCAAGCAATACTACATCAATTATGGGAAGCAGAACAGGATTTGCGTTCGGAGGAATTGGCAGAGGAGCAAGAGCTGAATATGTATATGTAGATGTTCAAACTCAAAGTTCAGTAAAGGCATACCATTATGGTGGTTATGTGGCAGGTGAAGTTGTTGGAACACTTGATCATGTGTATGTATCAAACAATGGCAATATAGAATCTAATTTCTCAGTTGTGCCTAGTGCGGCTTTGGCTGTAGGTGGTATAACTGGAGTATTGTCAGGAGGAACGATTTCAAATGCTGTAATGGAACAGTCGTTTAGAGTAACTGGTATCAGCAACAATTCTTCAGTAGTAAATTATGTTGGTGGAATTGCTGGTGTTGTAACTCGTGCCGGCACTTATACATCAAATATTAAAGATAGCATAGTTACTGCCGATATTGAAGGCTCTTCAGTATTGGGTGGAGCAGTTGGACAAATAGAAAATTATCTTGTTATCAATGGTATGGCAGTAAAATCAAGTACTCTTTCTGTTACAGGTCAGAAAGCGAACCCATACATTGGTGGAATTATAGGAAGTTTGGTGAATGCAAACAATTCAGGCTTGACAATGACAAATAGTTATAGCACTTCTGATTTAAAAATAAATACCAATACATCTGGAATTGATTCAATGGCATACGCTGGTGGTCTTATTGGGTATCAAGCAAGTGGAAGAGTTCCTAGACTTGCATATTGTTATACAACTGCTAGTGTTGAAGCAGAGATTGTTGATTTAAGATCTTTGGACAGCACTTCAGATTTTGATATTGTTGATAGTGTTGCAGGTGATAAAGCGGATATGGCATCATTTACTTATGCTATAAACAATACTCAAAGCAATAATGTTTATTATATAGGTCATAGTACTGCAGATACTATGAATGCAAGTGAGGGAAAAACAATTTACACAACATCAAGAAATTTTGGTACTACTTTCACAACAAAAGTTCTTAATGCGTCTATTTCATTAACAGTGAACAATTATGGTACTTCGTCTTTAAAATATTCTCAAGACTTATTGCGAGGGAGTGGTGGTGTTGATGAAAAAAATTTCTATAACTTGTTTAGTGAAAGCTTTGAAGTCGACAAGATTATTGATAAAGGGGAATCAAAAGTATACGAAGATTTATTATATGATTATATGACCCAACAAGAAGGTGGTAGATTTATTCTTGATTCAAACAATCATATTCCATATAATAAGGATACTGGTTATTATGAATTAACAATTGATTATGATATTGATAAATTTGAATCGCTTAATTTAGAATTTTCAAATGGTTATATGGCTACAACTTATATTATAAATGATGTAGATTATGTTTATGAATATGTTGCATCTCCTGGTAATGGACTAACCGCGGGTAATTATTTAGTTAACAAAGCCGCCAACGATGCTAATAAAAAATATTATAAAGAAATAAAGTTGGAAGTCGAAGAATCAAATAAAACATTAAAACTAATATCGGCAGTTTCAACAAATGAAGATATAGTGATAGAAAGTCTTCAAGTTAAAAAACAACTGCATATAAAAGAAAATGCAACGATAGAAGAGGGTGCATCAATAAACAAGATAGAAGAATTATCTGATTCAAATGGAAATAGTTATCAACGAATTTTCTATAATCATAATGGGACAACTTGTTTAGCATATAAGAATATTATAACAAATGAAATTTATGCTGATATAGATAAATCTGGAAGATATGTTTTGGTATCTCCTACAGCTTCAGGCACTCAGATTGCAGAAATACCAACAAATCCAGTTTGGATTACTTCTACAACAGCTCTAAGTACTTTAGCTTTTGAAGATGACTTAGATTGGATAAAAAGATAGGTTTGAAAACCTATCTTTTTTTATTGTGCATTTTTAATATAGTCTAAAAAATTATTTATTTTGATAAAATTAGTATAAAAAACAAAAAAAATGTTAAAAAACTGTTGACATTTTTTGTTGTAATAAGCTATAATTATAAAGATTATTGGCTGTGGATAAGAAATATATGGTTTTTTAACTTAATAGGCGAGGACTATTATAGCATTTTTGTGCTATAGGTCCTTTTTTGCTTTTTAACAAGTAGATTAGAAAATAATGTTTTCATAACAGTCGTCACAATAAATGAAGGAGAAGTCAATGTCTGTAAATGTAAGAAAAGTAAAACAAGGTAAAACAGAAAGATATACTTTCGGTAAATGTGAGGAATTAATCAGAGTTCCACAACTTCTTGAAATTCAAAAGAAGTCATATAAAGACTTTTTGGAAAAGGGAATTAAAAAAGTTTTAGATGAATTTTTCCCATTAACTGACTATTCTGGAAAAGCAAAATTATATATTACAGAAATTTTGCCATTTGCAGAACCTAAATATGACATAAAGGAGTGCAAACGCAGAGGGGCAACTTACTCATCACCTTTAAAAGTAAAGGCTCGTTTTGTTGTTGAAGAGACTGGTCAAGCAGTAGAGCAAGAAGTATTTATGGGCGATGTTCCAATGATGACTGAACAAGGCTCTTTCATTTATAATGGAATTGAAAGAGTAGTTATCAATCAGATTGTTAGAGCGCCTAGTGTTTATCTTGCAAGAGAAAAAGATAATAATGCTACATTGAGAGCTCAAGTTATCCCAGTACACGGAACATGGATTGAAATTGAACAGGGTGCAAACGAAAATCTTAAAATAGTTCTTGAAAGAAAAAATAAAATCAGCTTAGGTTTGTTCTTAAAATGTTTTGGTTTCACAAATGAAGAAATTTTGAAATGCTTTGGCGATAACTATTATATCAAAAATGTTATTGAAAGAGAAACTCAAACAACACAAGAAGAAGCATTGCTTGAATTTTCAAGAAAGACCAGACCAGCAGATGTTCCATCAGTTGAAAGTACAAGAAGTTTCTTGAATGTATCTTTCTTTACAGATGCTTATTACAATCTTTCAAGAGTTGGAAGATATAAATTTAATAAAAAATTAGGCTTGAAAAACAGATTGCCTGGACTTATTAGTTATGAAGATATCATAGTTGATGGCGAGCTTTTAGTAAGAGCAGGAGAAGAATTTACAGCAGAAAGTGCTGCAAAAGTTCAAAATGCTGGTGTAAATGAAGTATGGGTTCAAGCAAATGGAAAGAAACATTTAATGCGTGGAAACAATCGAGTTACTTTAAGCGAAGTATTCCCATGCAATCAAGAAGAACTTGGAATTTTTGAAGATGTTTATTATCCAGTACTTACTCAAATACTTGCAGAAAACAAAACAAAAGAAAAGCGCATTGAAGCTATAAAAAAGAGTGCAAAAGATTTGATTATTACAACTCTTACAATGGATGATATTCTTGCAACAATTTCTTGTTATCTTGATGTTCTTGAAGGACTTGCAGGAATTGATAAAATTGAACATTTGTCAAATAAGAGAGTTGCAACAGTTGGAGAACTTACAAACAACGCATTTAGATCAGGTGTAACAAAACTTTCAACAAACATAAAAGAAACTTTGCAAGGAAGAGAATTTGAAGAGGTTACACCATCTCAAATCATGAATCCTAAAGCAGTTAATAAAGCTTTAAGAGATTTCTTCTCTCAATCACAATTGTCACAAATTATGGATCAAAAGAATCCTCTTTCAGGAATCACACAAAAGCGTCGTGTGTCAGCTATAGGACCTGGAGGTATTAAGAAGGAGAGAGCCGATCCAGAAATTCGTGATATTCACTTTACACACTATGGAAGAATATGCCCAGTTGAAACTCCAGAAGGACAATCAATCGGTCTTATAAACACACTTGCAACTTATGTAAAAGTAAATGACTATGGCTTCCTTGAAACACCTTATAGAGTGGTTGATAAGGAAAGAGGAGTTGTAACAAAAGATATCGTCTATAAAATGGCTGATGTTGAAAATGAAAGTTATATAGCACAAGCTATAGAACCTCTTGATGAAGAAGGACATTTCATTAACAAGCGTGTTATGTGCCGTCATGGTTCAGTAAATGAAGAAGTGCCAGCAAGCAAGGTTGATTATATGGATGTTTCTCCAAGACAAATGATATCAGTTGCTACAAGTTTGATTCCATTTGTTAATGGCGACGAAGCAAACCGTGCATTGATGGGTGCAAACATGCAGCGTCAAGCTGTTCCAGTATTGCGTCCAGAAGCTCCAGTAGTAGGAACAGGTATGGAAGCTATTGCAGCTCATGATAGCGGTTGCGTAATTCTTGCTAAGAGAGCAGGTACAGTAAAATATGTTTCAGCAGATGAAATAAGAGTCTTGACAGAAAAAGGCGACGAAGATATTTATACACTTTCAAAATTTGCAAAAGCAAATGATGATGTTTGCTTTAATCAACGCCCATGCGTTAAAAAAGGTGAAAAGGTAGAAGAAGGCGATGTATTAACTGATGGATATTCTACAGACCATGGAGAATTAGCTGTTGGTAAAAATGTTCTTATCGGTTATATGAACTGGGAAGGACAAAACTTCGAAGATGCTATCCTTATTAATGAGCGTTTGGTTAAAGAAGATGTTTATACATCAATAACTCTTTATGACCAAGAAATTAAATGTAGAACAACAAAACTCGGAGATGAAGTTATCACTCGTGATATACCAAATCTTGGCGAAGATGCACTTAAAGACCTTGATGAAAACGGTATTATAAGAATAGGTGCAGAAGTTCATCCAAATGATATATTGGTCGGAAAAGTTACACCTAAGGGCGAAACAGACCTTACCCCAGAAGAAAGACTTTTAAGAGCTATCTTTGGAGATAAAGCTAGAGATGTTCGTGATACATCTTTGCGCGTACAACATGGTAAGGGTGGTGTCGTTGTAGATGTTCAAGTTTTCTCTAAGAAGAATAAAGATGACCTAGAGCCTGGCGTTACTATGATGGTTAAAGTCACAGTAGCTCAAAAGAGAAAAATCTCTGTCGGAGATAAGATGGCAGGTCGTCACGGAAATAAAGGTGTTGTATCTATAGTTTTACCAGAAGCAGATATGCCATTTATGGCTAACGGACAACCACTTGATATTGTGCTTAGCCCACTTGGTATTCCTTCTCGTATGAACATAGGGCAAGTTATGGAAGTTCATTTGGGTCTTGTAGCAAAAACTCTTGGCTGGAAAGTTGCTACACCAGCATTTGATGGAGCTACTACAGAAGACATTAAAGAACTTTTAGTAGAAAACAACTTTAGACCAGATGGAAAAGTTCAATTATATGATGGTAGAACAGGTGAACCATTTGACAACTTAACAACAGTAGGTGTTAAGTACATGTTGAAACTTGAACATATGGTTGATTCTAAGATTCACGCTCGTTCTATTGGACCTTACGCACTTATCACTCAACAACCACTTGGTGGAAAATCATTGTTTGGTGGACAGCGTTTTGGTGAAATGGAAGTATGGGCTCTTGAAGCTTATGGCGCAAGTCATATCTTACAAGAAATGCTTACAGTTAAGTCTGATGACTTAAACGGAAGACTTAAGACTTACGAGTCAATTATCAAGGGCTTGCCAATTGCAGAACCTGGAATACCAGAATCATTTAAGGTATTGGTTAAAGAATTGCAAGCATTAGGACTTGATGTAAAGATTCTTACAGAAGGAAATAAAGAAATTTCACTCAATGAGCTTAGTCAAGATGAGCAAGATGCTCCAAACACATTGACTCAAGACACCGAAAAAGATCTTGAAGAAGGAATTTTTGACTTTGATGAACACAATATAAACAATCAATCTTTGACAACTGAAGAACAAGATGAAAAAGATTTGAAAGATGTGTTTGAAGAAAGTACAAAGAATGACAATTTGGATAATCTTGACATATTTGATGATTTCGGCGATTTTGATGATTAAAATAAATTTCAAAAAAGATAAATAAAAAACAAGCAAAGAAAAAAAGGGGATTCGATATGTTTGAATTAAACAATTTTGATTCAATAAGAATAGGGATTGCTTCACCAGAGAAGATCAGAGAATGGTCTCATGGTGAAGTAACAAAACCAGAAACTATAAATTATAGAACTCAAAAGCCAGAAAGAGATGGTCTTTTTTGCGAAAAGATTTTTGGACCAAGAAAAGACTGGGAATGTCAATGTGGAAGATATAAAAGAGTTCGTTATAAGGGCGTAGTTTGTGATAAATGTGGAGTTGAAGTTACAAGAGCAAAAGTTCGACGCGAAAGAATGGGACATATCGAACTAGCTTCCCCTTGTACTCATATTTGGTATTTTAGAAATATTCCATCAAAGATTGGTACATTGCTAGAAATGACACCAAAAGTTTTGGAACAAGTTGTATACTATGTTTGCTATGTTGTTTTAGATCCAAAAAAGACAGATTTGGCATATAAGCAAGTTATAACAGATAAAGAGTATATGGATGCTTGCGAAAAATATGGTGCAGATGCGTTTGAAGTAGGAATGGGTGCAGAGGCTATAAAAAGACTTTTAAGTGAAGTTGATTTGCAAAAAGAGTCAAAATCTTTAAAAGAGTCTTTGAATACATTAAAAGGTCAACGCAAAATCAAGGCAATGAAAAAACTTGATGTTGTAGAATCATTTATTACAAGCGGAAACAATCCAACATGGATGGTACTAGATGTAATTCCAGTATTACCACCAGATTTAAGACCTATGGTTCCATTGGATGGTGGAAGATATGCTACCAGCGATTTAAACGATTTGTATAGACGCGTTATCAACAGAAATAACCGTTTAAAGAAATTGATGGAACTTGGTGCTCCTGATGTTATCGTTCGTAATGAAAAAAGAATGTTACAAGAAGCAGTAGACAACCTTATTGATAATGGTAAACGCGGTAAGGCTGTTCAGAGTTCAAAACAAAGAGATTTGAAATCTTTGACAGCAATGCTTGGTGGAAAACAAGGTCGTTTCAGATTGAACCTTTTAGGTAAGCGTGTTGACTATTCAGGTCGTTCAGTTATTGTTGTAGGACCAGAACTTAAGATGTATCAATGCGGTCTTCCAAAAGAAATGGCGCTTGAACTTTTCAAACCATTTATAATGAACAGATTGGTTGACTTAAATAAATCTCATAATATCAAAGCTGCTAAGAGAATGATAGAGAAAGAGAAACCAGTAGTTTGGGATATACTTGCAGAGGTTATTAAAGACCATCCAGTATTCTTAAACCGTGCTCCAACACTTCACAGACTTTCAGTACAAGCTTTTGAGCCAGTGCTCGTTGAAGGTAGGGCAATCAAACTTCACCCAGCATGTTGTGAAGCGTTCAATGCCGACTTCGATGGTGACCAAATGTCAGTCCATGTTCCATTATCAATAGATGCAAGAACTGAAGCTAGAACTCTTATGCTTGCATCAAACAATATATTAAAGCTTTCAAATGGAGAGCCAATCGTTACACCATCACAAGATATAGTACTTGGTTGCGCATACATGACCATGGTTAAGCCAAATGCTTTAGGAACAGGCAATATTTATTCTTCAAAAGAAGAAGCAGTGATTGCTTACCAAACACAAAATTTGCATATCCAAGCATTGATAAAGGTTAGACTTGAAAAAGAAGTTGATGGCAAAAAGTATACTAAGGTAGTAGAAACAACAGTAGGAAGATTGTTATTTAATGAACAAATTCCACAAGATTTAGGCTTCGTTGATAGAAGCAAAGAAGAAAACATTTGTGAACTTGAATTCAATAGAAATGTTGATAAGAAAGACTTAAGAGCAATACTTGCAAGAGCCTATGATAAGTATGGAACTACAGCCTGTGCAAAACTCGTTGATATAATCAAAGAAACTGGTTATAAGTATTCAACATTAGGTGCTCTTACAGTTAATGTATTTGATATAGCAGAACCAAAAGAAAAGAAAGAATTATTGCATAATACAGACCAAAAAGTATTAGAGAATGAAAAGTTGTTCAGACGCGGACTTATCACTTATGATGAAAAAGTTAAAAACAACATAGAACTATGGGAAGAAACAAAATCTGATGTTGCTAAAGCATTGTTTGAAGGTATGGATGATTCAAACCCATTCAAAGTAATGTGCGTTTCAGGTGCCCGTGGTTCTAAAGACCAATTGAACGCTTTGTGTGGTATGTCTGGTATTAAGACAACTGCATCTGGTGAAAAGATTGATGTTCCAATCAAATCATCATTCGTTCAAGGACTTACACCTATTGAATATTTCTTGACAGCTCGTGGTGCTCGTAAAGGTCTTACCGATACTGCATTGAAGACTGCTGACTCAGGTTATTTGACAAGGCGTCTTGTAGATATATCACAAGATGTAGTTGTTACAACAGAAGACTGCTTTGCTGATGCTGGAGAAAAAGTAAAAGGTGTTTATGTAACAGATTTAGTTGTAGATGGCGTTGTACAAGAAACACTTGCAGAAAGAGTATACGGCAGAGTAGTGGTTGATGATGTTGTGAACCCTGCAACAGGCGAAGTAATCGTTGAAGCAAACACAATGGTTACTAAAGAACAAGCCGATGCAATCGAAAAAGCTGGAATTAAGAAAGTTCAAATCAGATCATTGTTTACATGTCGTTGCAAACATGGTGTTTGTGCTAAATGTTACGGAAGAGATTTATCTAATAAGAATATGGTTACAGTTGGTGAAGCTGTTGGTATTGTTGCAGCTCAATCAATTGGCGAACCTGGAACACAGCTTACAATGCGTACCTTCCACTCAGGTGGTGTTGCTTCAGCTCTTGATATTACACAAGGTTTGCCTCGTGTAGAAGAAATTTTTGAAGCTAGAAAACCTAAGGGAGAAGCATTGCTCTCAGAGGTTGCTGGAAAATTAACAATCAAACAAGATGCAAAATACTATTATTTCACAGTTGCTTCAAGAGAAGGCGATATAGAATATGAAGCTAAGAAACCTGTAGTTCTTCTTGTAAAGAATGGAGAAACAGTTGAACCTGGAACGCAGCTTACAGCAGGTGCTGTAAATCCTTCTGACTTACTTAGAATGAAAGGTGTAAAGGGACTTCAAGAATATCTGTTAAATCAAGTTATTTCAACATATAGAGGACAAGATGTTAAAGTTAATGATAAGCATGTTGAAATTATAATCAGACAAATGCTTAAGAAAGTTAAGGTTGAATCTGCAGGAGATACAAACTTACTTCCTGGAGAAATCATAGATGTTTATAGAGTAGATGAAGAAAATGAGAAGATTTTACAAGAGGGCGGAGTTCCTGCAACTGTAAAGAGAATCTTGCTTGGAATTACAAAAGCATCATTGTCTACAGAAAGCTTCTTGTCAGCTGCATCATTCCAAGAAACATCAAGAACTTTAACAGATGCTTCTGTAAAAGGTAAGGTTGATAATTTATTAGGATTAAAAGAAAATGTTATCATTGGTAAATTAATACCTGCAGGAACAGGAATTAAGAAATATCGCTCAGTTATGCCAATTCTTGTAAAAGATGAGGATGAAACTGAAGGTTATGAAACTGCAGAGCCAGATACAGCAGTAGATAGCATGGCAGAATAAAACAGAATAAAAAAGAGTAACTTTTGTTACTCTTTTTTTTGTTTTTTATAAGAAAACAATATTTTAAAATAAGCCCCACACAATAAAAAATCAACATTAAATTTAGCGATAAAACTTAATATGACTTTGGTTTGCTCTCTTACATCGCGCTTGTTCTTGTAAAATGCCAGATGTTCTTTTGGAATGTCTTTATCTTTTATATCAAACTTTAAACTTAAACTCAGTTGTATAAATTGTGAGTATTTTTTATTAATATGTTGATTTTTCTTTGAAATTACGACAAAATTTGATATTATTTTCTAGTGGAAAAATTAAATAAAAAATCAATTGCAGTCATAATTGCTAGCGTATTTTTGTTAGTTGCAAGTATTATAATTTTACTTGTATTTTTTGTTTTTAATAAAGATAACTCAGAAGCAGAATATAAGGTGCTTCGAATAAATGCTGACAATGTCATATTATATGTTGGACAATCACTAGAAAATTATTTTACAGTATCAAATGAAGATGCAGTCATCACAATAGATGTTGATAAAAATGGAATAGTGAATATAGATAAAGAAAAAATCGTTGCTCTTAAAAGCGGAAAAGTTAATGTAAAATTGACAGCGACTTATCAAGATACGATAAGCAGTGATTATTTTTCAATCACTGTTTTGAATCGTGATTATTCATTTGATATAAGGGGAATTGAAAATTGTTATTACAAAGATTCGACCTTGTATATTACGCAAAATATTTGTCAATTTGCTGTGGATATTTATGACAAAACAGGACAGATGTTAAAACAACCATCAATAAAATATTCTTGCAGTGATTCTATTGAATTGCAAAAGCAGCTTGGATTTTATATTTTAAAAGCAGATAAAGATGGCATAATTGAATTTTTTGAAGATGAAATTAATTATAGTTTTAATTTAAAAGTAGTTTGCAATTTTTAATAATTTAAAAATTATTTATAAATATTTTTTTTGTTTCTTTTTAAATATTTTTTATTTTTTACATGTATATTTATTGACACATGTACATTTAATTAATAAATATTTATTTACAATTTTTGTTAAAAAATGAAATAATAATTTTAGGGATAAATTCTGTTTTTGCGATATTCTTTTTCTCTTTATCTTCAAGGCTACGACCACTTATCAGTGATTTGTGTTGAAGACTATTGTCAGAAATACAGAAAATGGCAGTTGCTTTTATTCCAGCCAACGAAGCGCATTTAAAAACTGTAGATGTTTCCATTTCAATTGTTTCACAACCAATTGATTTAAAATGTTCAATATGAGGAAATTGACCAAAGATTGTATCTACACTATAATTTTTTACATGATGGCAACGCACTGGCAGTTGCTCTTTTTTTATTGTTTCTAAAATTTGATTTGAAAGTTCTTCATCAGGGGAATAACTTGCCTCAAAATCATCTTCCAAATTTTCATTTAAATATCTTGTTACTCCAACACCTGAAATAGAACAGGTTGGTAATGCTAAATCACCAATGTTTATATTATCTGAAATTGCACCAGCAGAGCCTATAAAAATCAATCGCTTACATTTAGTCACTCCAAGCGTCAAAATTTCTTCTATAATTGCAGGAGCCCCAATATTTTTCATTTCAATAAAAGAAAATTCAAAATTATCTCCGCCTATTTTATAAAGTTTTCTGCCGACTTTTTTAATTGACTTTGCATGATTTTCAAAGATGTCATGTTCCCACCAAGGAGCTATAACGACATCCTCTAAAACCTGTTCAAAACCCTCTGATTTGATAAGATCTTCTTCAGTATGATTGTAAGCTCTGTGCCATTGTAATAATTTTTTGTAATCCATATTAAAACCTCCAAAAATTTACATTATAGGGGGAAATAAAATTTTGTTTGTGGTTTTTGTGTTTATTGTTTCGACTAAAAATCAAAATCTAAATAATATATTTTGACATATCGTAACTAAGATTTTTTATATCATTAAGAATAGATTAGGAAGTTGGGCATTATACTTGCTTGATGTAAATTTTAATTGTAAAATATTTGCATGTTTTAAACAAGAGAAACTTTTTTATAAAAATAAAAAACCTAGAAGTTTTAAGAAACAAACCCCTAGGTATTTTGGTAGCCCCAAGGAGAATCGAACTCCTGATTCCGCCGTGAGAGGGCGGCGTCTTAACCGCTTGAC
>CAKNRR010000008.1 GCA_930990975.1 uncultured Clostridia bacterium
GACTGTAAATCCGTCGACTTCGTCTTCGATGGTTCGAATCCATCCCTGCCCACCAATATAAAAACACACCATATATTGTGGTGTGTTTTTGTTTTATGTTGTATATTTTGAGTTTACCAATTTTATGGATTTTTTTAGGAACATTTTAGGCACAAAAATTATAGAATAAGATTTATCGTTTTATTTCATCTATTTTAAATATACTATAAACTTTAACAATATTTTTTTATCATAATACTATAATACTACTCTAATTTTTCATCCGTAAAATATGCACAAACGATTTGAATTTTATTTTTTAAACATAAAGAAATATGTTTTATAAAAAATGTTTACTCGTCTTTTACATTTTTATATATTATTATTCTATAATATATTTTTAAATTGTCATGTTTTCTACTATTGTAATTGTCTTTTGGTTGCAATCCAATTCGCATTCAATTCCATAAGGAATTATGTTGATTGGAATAGAATGTCCAAAATTTACATTATATATAATCGGCAAATCTGGTCTTTTCGCCTCCCCGGCTATTACCTTTTTATAGACTTCTTTATATTCTTGATAAAATTTCCCTCCATGTGGTTTTCCTACTATTATTCCGTTTATGACATCTACTATGCCCTGTGCTACCAAACCTCGAAGTATCCATGTTAATTGTTCACAGCTTGGTTCTTCTTCGCTTGTATCTATAAATAATATCTTATCTTTCCATTCTTCTTTGCTAGGCCAAATTTCACTTCCAAAAAGCATTGGAGCAAGTTCTAAGCAACCGCCCAATAGTTTACCTCTGGCTTTCCCACTGCCTTGCAAAACCTCATAACCAATCAGCTCTGGCTTCATTTTCTTTGTAACATTGATATTTTTCTCATCCCAGAAAACAAAATCATCTGTCCACATAGGGCTTGATTTTATTTCATAAGTTGAGTTATTTTTAAACAAAACTTGTTCTATGGCTTGTTTTTCATAGTCATACATTTGTCCATATTCTGAAATGTTAGCCATCAGGCTAGGTCCATAAAATGATACAAGCCCTGCCTTATAACACATTAAGTGATTTATTGTTGTGTCAGAAAATCCCATAAATATTTTGGGATTATTTTTGATTACATCATAATCTATATATGGCAACAATCTTATTGTATCATCACCACCTATTGCTGTGATTATAGCCTTTATTGACTTATCTTTAAAAGCTTGCATTAAGTCATCCGCTCTTGCTTGTGGATTCTCATATAAAAATTTTGAGCCCTTTAAAGCATTTGGCATTGCAACAACTTCCAAACCAAATTCTTCTTCAAGTCTTTTTTTGCCTAAATAATACTTATGTATAAATTGACGCTCTCCAAGCATGCCGCTTGATAAGCTTACAATAGCCACTTTATCACCCTTTTTTAATTTCCCTGGTTTTATCATTATAACCCTCCCATCTTTTTTATCATTAATAAACTTTATTATAATTAGTAAATTAACCTTATTTCATAACTAACTAAGTATTTTAAAGCTTTCAATATAATGAGCATTGATAAAATGCACACAACATCCTATTATTTATAATATAACATATTTTATCTAAAACAAAATATTTTGTTAAAATTATTTATTTACTTTGCAGATAAATTGTTGTATGCTAAAATAAATAAGAGGATTAATATGATTAGAAAAAGCGTTTTCATAACTGGAGCAAGTGGAGATATTGGTGCTAAACTTGTTGAACGATTTGCACAAAATGGCTATGATGTTGTAGCAACTTACAACAATGGATCTATTGAAAAATTAAAAAACATTTGCGCAAAACTTAATGTTGATTTTAAAGCCTATAAAATGAACATAGAAAATGTTGAAGAAATAGAATCCTGTTTTAAAGAAGCTTTCAAAAACTCTCCTTATATAGATTGTGTTGTATGCAATGCTGGCATAAGTTTGAATGAAATGCTTTTATGCGACATGGATGAACAAGACATTGATAAAATAATCAATATAAACTTTAGAGGAACAATATATTGTAACAAAGCCGCTGTCAAATATTTTATAAAACAAAAACATGGGAACATTATTAACATCTCTTCAATTTATGGTCTTTATGGCGGAGCTTGCGAAAGTGTTTACAGTGCTACAAAAGCCGGAATCATTGGTCTGACAAAATCTCTTGCTCTTGAAGTAGCTTCTTTAGGTATCAGAGTAAATGCAGTTGCTCCTGGATTTATAGAAACAAAGATGACTGCTCATTTTACTTCTGACGAAAAAGAAAAAATAAAGGACAACACCCCTATAGGCAGGCTTGGCAATACCGATGATGTCGCTTCTGCTTGTCTATTTCTTGCAAGTGATGAGGCTAGCTTTATCACAGGAGAAACTATTAATGTCAATGGCGGAGCATTGCGATTTTAATTAATTTAAAAAATAAAAGTCCACCTATATGATTTTTATATATTGTGGACTTTTTTATTTATTGATTTATTAATTATTTTATTATTTAATTTTTCGTTTATTTTTCTGTTTTTTTTCTTTTTATTTTTATTAATTTATTTAACTTTTAATTTATTTTTTATTTTTGATTTTTCAATTAATCATCAAAGTGATAATCTCCGCTGTCTGCTTTATTGTTGTCATCATTAAAAAAATCAAATGCTTTCATAATTTCGCTTAAGTCATCTTTTGGATTTACTGCTTCCTTAAGGTCAAAGCCAGATGATTGGATTTTTAATGACTTAGGTTGTTCTTCAACAGGTTTGCTGTTTAAAAACTGGTCAACTAAATTGTCATATTGAACATTTGATGAATCAGATTCAAGTTCATCTGCGCATACAGGTTTTATCATGCTTGGTTTTTCCCTATCAAATTGAGTCCTTTCAATCCTCACCTCTTTAGGTGCTTCTTGAGTCCTTTTATCTTGCATTTTCGACAGCAACAACCTCATAGGGTCATTTTCTGTCCCTGTGCTGATTATTTCACTTTTACGAGCATCTGTTTTATTTAAAATCGTTTCAATATCTGTTATCAATTTTTTATATGAGCTGTTGAGGAGGATGCCTGGATAACGACCATTTAAATCTTCCAAAAAGTTTCTCAAATTTTGATATACCATACGAAGTTGCTCGCCTCGCAAAATTTCTATATTTCTGTTTCCCTCTGCTTCCTCTTTCTTGAACGACTCTAAAGCAGTCATAATATTTTTGGCGCGCTTTTCAATTTCAGCAGAACGATTTTTTAAATCCAGAACTTTCTTTTCAGCTTCCAATACTTTCAGCTTCTCTTCCATCAATGTTTTTTCATACTCTGCCTTCAAATTTGAAATATATCTATCAACCTCTTCTTTCTTATATCCATTAAATTCAGTAGAAAACATTTTTATCTCCTATTTCAGTGTTAAATACCTGCATATCAATAATATCACAATCAGCAGTATAATTGCAAGGAAAAACCAAATTGAAATCAATTTAATTAAAAAAACTAAAAGATCAACAGCCACTAAAATTAGCGAAATAGAGAGAAAACTATGAAATGGCTGGTTGAAATAATGTGATGTAAAAAATGAAGCCATAGAAAAAGCCAGCACAATAAAAACTGAATAAAAAGCCATGATATTAAAAAGAAAGCTATGCCAATAAAAAATTCCAATAAAGAACAACAAAAAGCCAAAGTAACATGAAGAGTCAAGCCTAAATAAAAAGCTGCGAACCATCAAATGCACTCCCATATTAATACAAAAATTGAAAAACCATAGGTCATAGTCCTTTAAAAACATAAAAGACAAAATGCTTGAAACAAAAAATAATAATGTATTTAATATAAAAGACAACCTTAATATTGTTGTCTTTTTAATTCTAAAAATGCGTCCTCTCATACATAATATTATTATAGTTTTTGCGGTTAATTATTCTTGTTATTGTTTTCTTTATTATCTTTTTTTATCGAATTTGATTGACCTTCTTTTGATTGGTCTGTTGCATCCTTTATTTGATTATCTTTCGTCAAAGGCTCTTCATGATTCATTTCTGATTTTTTGACATCTTCTTTTTGAGCTTTATTTTTCAGTCGTTCTTCTCTTCTTTGTTGTCTTTTTAATCTGCTTTCTTCTTTCTTTTTCGCTACCTCTGCATTATATTCAGCAACAAATTGAGGGAAATTCATTTCTTGAATGTCTTTAATCTTTCCCTTTTTATGCAAAATATAAATTGTAACAAGGACAGTCAGTCCCACGATTATCAACAAAATACTCAAAAGTTGAGAAACTTTTATAGAACCCAAATATAAGCTATCTCCGCGAATTGACTCAATCCAAGCTCTGCCACAGCCATAAATAATCAAATATAGCGACATGATTGCCCCTCTTTGTTTCAAACTGCTCTTTCTAAGAAGCAACATCAAAATAGCGAAGCCTATCAAATTCCACAAGCTTTCATAAAAGAATGTTGAATAATGCCATACACCATCAATCTTTGTGGAAATTGGGAACCACATCAATGAGTCATCTGTCACTTCAATTCCATAGCAACATCCAGCAAAATAGCAACCTATTCTTCCTATAGCTTGGCCTAAAATCAAGCTTGGTGCAGCAATGTCGCCAACATCCAAAAAGTTCTTTTTATGAATTAAGCAGTATAAAAGAACGCCAATAGCACCGCCTATTACGCCTCCATAAATTGCCATACCGCCATCCCATATCCTAAATATTTCACCAAAACTATAGTCATAATCACTGAAAATAACATAATATAGTCTTGCTCCTATTATGGCTAATGGCAAAACATAACAAGCTGCAACAACCAAATCATCTGTCTTAAGTCCCCTATATTTAGCATTTAGGCATGCAACAAAAACAGCCAATGCCATAGCGCAGGCTATTATAAAACCATAGTAACTTATTTCAAGACCAAAAAATAAAAAATGGTCGCTAAAAAATCCAAACATATATTTTATTATAAGAAAATTATATTCATTTTGTCAATCAATTTATTACATAAAAAAACAAATCGCCTTTTAGAGCCTTAAAAACTCACCCTTGCGATTTGTTTTTTTTGTAAAGACTTTGCTTTACAATATTATTTTAAGCATTATCTTTAATTTTATGCAAAATTTTATTTTATTTTTTTGCATATTTTTAATATTTCATTAACCAAAAATGGATTTTCTTTATCACAATTGTTGTATCCTAACAAAACTGTGCTGCTTCTGCCATCAGAATAAGCCTTGCCTAATGACATTATCTTTTGCATTATAACTATGGCTTGATCGCAATGCTCCATCTTATAGTAATTAACACCATATGTTTTATCTATTTGATATAGAACTTCCATTATATCAATAATAATAAACAAAGATTTTTTGCCTCTTTCAATAAGATTTTGGCTATAAAAAATTGCATCTATTATCTTATTAAAATTCTTTTCTGCATTTGAACCATATTCAGTTGTAAAATTATTTATATAATCATATTGTTTAAGCAAAAGTTGGTCTTCATAAGAAGTGTTGACACCTAGCAAAATAATTTCAATATCATTTTTTTGAGCATAAGTTAAAATTTCACTCAATTCATTTTCTTCTATGAAGCTTTGATCATAGCTGCAAGCATTTCTGCGTCCAACATATACAACATTTTCTCCAAATGGCAATGTTTCATTTGATATGATCTCTTCTCCGTTTTCAACTTTGCTGGCTTGATATTTAGTTAACTCTACTCCATTTATTTCCAATATCTTTACTGCAACTTTGTTTTTATTTACTGTTGTTTCTGCTTCTACCTTAACTTTGTCGCCTCGTCTTAATTTATCAAATCCTTCTATAGCTTTATCAATAAAAACAAAAGTTCCATTTGAATAGAATGCAAAAATATCTTTATCTTGTCTTAAAATTCCTTCATAAACATCCATTTTGCAATCTTTGCATATTTCTTCTTCCATTGGGAAATCTTGAGCAAAACTTATCAAAGATTCAAATGTAATTTTTTCTTGTTTTGTTTGTGATTCAATCATTGTGTTTACAATTTCATCAATTGAATTTAATTTTTTAAATGGTCTTCCTTTTCTTTTCTCTGTTCTTTCATAAGACACACCTTCTCTTGCCTTTTCTAAAATTAAGTTGATAAGGTCATCTCTTTTCTTTGTTGTTGGAGATGGAATCCCCATTTCTCTGGCAAGGCCTCGGAGTTCAAACACCCCTAAACCTTTTACCAATAATTCTTGTTCTCTTTTATTTTCTTTCATCTTTTGTATCTCCTAGAGTTTTATAAATTCTAAACTAGTATGTGCATTTTGTCAACTATTTTTCACCATATAGGAAGAAAATTAGTTATTATACCTATTAATACTGCAAGTACATATTGTAAAATTGTGATAGATATATTTGCTCCAATCTTCTTATAGTTTGCAGTATAAAGGACTATTAAACCTACACCAGCACCCGCACTTAATCCCGCAACTAGCGCAGGGAAATAAAGCACATTTGCCATAAACAGCTCTACTATAAACACCGATGCAGCACAGTTTGGAATTAATCCTATTAAACTGGCAACCACAATTTGTACGAACACATTGTCTGTAAAGAATTTTTGCAATGGCTCCAACCCTCCGCAATAACCGCTTATTAAATTTATCGCAAGTGTTGCTATGAACACATATGCAACTATTATCGCTGTATGTTGCAAAGCATCTAGGAAAATATTTGTTGCGCAACAATGGTCATGTGAATGTTTGTGTCCACCCTTTTCTTCTTTTTCATGATGGCAATGATGCTCATGATGATGTGAATGTCCACAGCCACAATAATCAATATTTTCTAGCTCATGATCCATTTGTGCATTCTCTTTTTGCTCGTCGACTAATTCCTTCAATTTGTCGCTTTCTTCAATTTCTGTTGAAGAAATTTGATTATTTTCTTCTGTTGCAATTTGTTTTTCACCGCTTATTCCTGCGTCTTTTATTTCTATACTTTGCTGTTCTTTTTTATGCTTCTTTAATTTTAAAGTTTTTTGTTTCTTAGGCTTGTCCTTTGTCACTAAAACTTTATTTCGTTTTGAATATAAAGTATATATTCCATCTATAATATAGCCTACTATAATACCATAAACCACCTTTACAGCCATCAATATCAACAAATCAGGGATAAATTCAGGTTTTGAAATCATCAAAGGTAATGCTTCATCGCTCGTTGCTATAAATACTGCTATCAATGTGCCAAGAGTTATTATTTTTTTTGAATATAACTGGCTCATAACTGATGAAAAACCGCATTGTGGTATACAACCTAAAAACGCGCCTATAACTGGGCCAGCCTTATTTGTATAGTGTAGAACTTTCGCATATTTCTCATTGTTGTTATGCGAAAAATAACTGACTAAAAGGTAAGCCAGATAAAGAATTGGAATTATTATTAATGTTTCTTTAGTTGCGTGCCATAATTCATGCCAAAAAATATCCAATATTCTTCTCCTTTAAAACATAATGCACCTTAGGTTTCCTAGGTGCATATATTTTGACAATATATTATATCATAATTTTTCTATTATTGAAATCATAATTTAAATATTTTTTTATTTTTTTATTCACCTTCTTCAGTGCTGTCTATATCATCAATCTTTAATTGTTTAGGCTTTCCTTTCCTCTTATTTGAAGTTTTTGTTTCTTCTTTTTTGTCTTCAGATTCTTGAGCGGTTTCAGATTCTTGAACATTCTCTAAATTCATGATTTCTTCAACATCTTCTTTTTTCTCTTCCTCTTTTTCTTCCTCTTTCTTTTCTTCTTGTACTTCTTTTTCTGTTTCAGATAATGGAGATATTGCTGATGCTGTTGCAACTGCCTCTTCTTTGTTTTGTCTATATTCATCCATTCGTTTTGCACTTTCATTTGGAGAATATAGAATCAATGTTTGTTTATCTTGATAACCTATCTCGCCATTCATGTTTGCAGAAATCATAGATTTTCCTATCATTTCTTCAATTCTTCCATTATTAAATGTAGAAACTTCGCTGTTATCGGCAAACAAAGTTATATTACCATTGTTCATTGTCCCAATCTTACTGTCATTCAACAAATATGTTACACTTCCATCAAGCATGCTCACCAATGTTGAATTATTTTCAATACCTGTAATCTTTCCTGTAATCATTGTCACAATTCTTGCCTTATTTCTCACAAACATTACTTCACCATTGGTTATAGTTGCGAGTTCTGCTTTATCATCAACAAATCTTATAAAGCCCCCATTCATTGTCCCAATGCTGGCCTTGCCCTTCACATAATCTATTACGCAAGTGTTTATTGTTGTGATAGAAGCTTTACCACTTATTGTCGTAATCCTTCCACTTTTAAATAAGCCAATCTTTGCCTTACCAGTGACTAAGTCAATCTCGCCATTCTCAACCATTTGAACTTTAGCTTTGCCTGAAATTTCTTTGAATGTACAATTAAAGCTTTCAAGAACAACAGCTGTCCCACTTAATGACACATTTTGACATTTATTTAATATATGAACACCGCTTGAAAGTGTGAAATTTGCCTCTTCATCATGTATAATTGGGTCTATAACTTTATCTCTACCCTTTATAAGCTTCATTTTATGCCTCCATAATAAAAATATACCACAATATAATCTTCTATGCAATCAAATCTTAAAAAATTTATATTTTTTTTTAAATTAAAATCAATCTTATCTTGTTGGTTTTTCATGATTTTTGTGAAAAAGACACACTATAAAACTACAAAAAAATCATTTTAATAATTTTTTAAAAATAGTTGACTTATCAACTAAGTTTGCATATAATTAATCAGAAAGTGAGGAAAAGGAATATAATGAAAGGTTTGCTTATTGACACTACAATCTTTTTAAAAAAGCAATTACAACGATTCATTAATGAAGAATTCAAGGAATATAACTTAAAGAGTGCCGAAATACTTTTTATGCAAATTCTTTTTCAAAAAGGCGAAAAAAGCCAAATTGAAATTACCAGATTGCTTGATTGCGACAAAGCTCATACTCATAGAATCGTCACAAAATTGATTGAAAAAAAACTTGTTTATTATATTGATAAAGATCACGAACACCTCAAAAACCAAAAGCTTGCACTCACTCCTGAAGGGAAACTGATTTCTATCAAATCAGAAAGTTTTTTGAAAATTTGGAATTCTAAGCTGGTCGAAGGCATAGATGAAAAAGACCTTGTTGTTGCAAGAGAAGTCATTAATAAAATTATTGACAATGCAAATAAAATAAAAAATTTAAAAGATAATGGAGAATAATTATGTTTAAAATTTTTAAATACTTAAATTGGAAAGAATGGATTTTGCTTATTTTAACTTTAGGCGTTGTTGCTGGGCAAGTATGGTGCAATATTTCCCTGCCTCAATGCACTTTGAAAATCAGTGAATATTTGCAAATGCAACCTTTGGCTGACTATTGGACTGACATTGTTTGGGCTTGTATGGAAATGCTTGCCTATGCTTTGGGTGTTGTGTTATGCGCAATTGTTGCACACTATTTAGCTTCATACATTATATCAAATCTTCTAGCAAGAGTAAGAAGTGATATTTTCAAAAAAGTTAATGATTTTTCAGCAACTGAAATCAATAAATTTTCTATACCTTCTTTAATCACCCGTTCTACAAATGATATCACTCAACTTCAACAAGTTTTAACTCTTCTTATTACAATGGGAATTCAAGCACCTTTAACCGCAATTCTAGCTATTGTAAACATTGCTCAAATTTCTGTTGGTAATTCTGCTGGGCAACTTTCACTTGTCAATGTCATTTCTGTTGTGGCTATTTGTATTTTGGTTTCTGTCATTGTCTTTATGGTTGTGCCAAAATTCAAGACAATACAAAAAGCAACTGATAAGTTAAACTTAGTTACAAGAGAAAATCTGACTGGTCTTAAAGTGGTCCGTGCAAACTCTGCTGAAAAAATGCAAGAAGATAAGTTTGACAAAGTAAACAACAGATTCTCTAAATTAGGACTTTATGTCAACAGGGTTATGGTTTTGATTGAGCCAAGTTTATCATTTATTATGCAAGCAACATCCCTTGCTATCGTATGGATAATCGGTTTGCTTGCTGGCGAAAATCCATACCTTCTTACTGTCATGAGTGCGTTTACTCAATACTCTCTATTTATCATAATGAGTTTTACATCACTTTCAGTCCTCTTTATGTTTGTCCCTCGAGGAATTGTATCTGGCAGAAGAATTAATGAAATTTTAGATACAAAAAATTCTCTTAAAGATGGAGAAGGGCTTGTCCCAACTGAAAAAGGAACAATCAGCTTCAAAAATGTTTATTTCAGATACCCTGATGCTGACGCAGATGTCCTTGAAGACATTTCATTTGATGTAAAGCAAGGCGAAACAATTGCTTTTATTGGCTCTACTGGAAGTGGAAAAAGCACACTTATCAATCTTATACCTAGATTCTATGACTGCTCTGAGGGAGAGATTATAATAAACGGACGAAATGTCAAAGATTACACTCAACATGAACTTCACGACATGATTGGTTATGTCCCACAAAAAGGTTTGCTTTTTAGCGGAACTATCAAAGAAAATATCAAATACGGAAATGAAAATGTCACAGATGAAGAAGTTGCAAGAGCCATTGAAATATCTCAATCAAACTTTGTATACGATTTCCCTGAAGGACTTGATTATCATGTTTCTCAAGGTGGTAAAAATGTTTCGGGTGGGCAAAAACAAAGACTTTCAATTGCCAGAGCAATTATAAAAAATCCTAGTATTTTGATTTTTGATGATAGTTTCTCTGCCCTCGACTACAAAACAGATAAAGTCGTTCGTGAAAAACTTAATGAAGCATATAAGGACACTACTAAAGTTATCGTAGCACAAAGAATTGGAACGATTATGGGCGCAGATACAATCGTTGTCCTTAATGAAGGAAAAATCGTTGGAATAGGAAAACACAAAGACTTATTAAAGACTTGCGATGTTTATAGAGAAATTGCCCTATCACAACTATCAAAGGAGGAACTCGAAAATGAATAGAATGCATAATTCTGCCTCAAATGATAGAGCTAAAGATTTTAAAGGCTCTTTAAAAATGCTTTTAAAACGACTTAATGAACATAAAGCTTATGTTATCATTGCTATCATTTTTGCTGCCCTTGCTGCCGTTTTAAATGTGCTTGGTCCTAACTTCTTAAACGACCTTATGACTATGCTTTTTGACCAAAACGGTTATGAAGTAAGCGATGTCACTAAGATGGGATTGATTATTCTTTGTATGTATTTAGTGGCTGGCATACTTGGATATTTGCAAGGATTTTTAATGTCAAAAGTTTCTGTTGGAGTTTCTAAGAAACTTCGTACCGAAATTTCAAGAAAAATAAATAAATTACCTCTTAAATATTTTGACTCTCACAGCTATGGTGATGTTTTGTCAAGGGTTACCAACGATGTTGATACTGTTGGAAACACTCTAGAGCGTACATTATCATCTCTCGTAACATCTTCAGTAACTATCATTGGTATCCCTATTGTTATGTTTACAATAAGCTGGCAACTTACGCTTATTTCTCTCTTACAAATTCCTCTTGCCCTACTTGTTGTATTCATTGTTGTAAAGTTCAACCAAAAATATTTTATCAAGCAACAAAAATATCTTGGTGATGTAAACGGGTATATTGAAGAAAACTTCTCTGCTCACAATGTTGTTAAGGCATTCAACGGAGAAGAAAAAGCACAGCAAACTTTCGATTCAATCAACAACAACTTGAAAGTTGTTTCAAGAAAGGCTCAATTCTTCTCAGGACTTATGATGCCTATTGTCAACTTTACAAGCAACATCATCTACGTGCTTATTTGTTTGGTTGGTGCATCAATTGCAATCAAAACAAACAACATGGCTTTTCTTGCAACTATTATAACTTTTATGACATATAGCAAATTATTTAATCAACCTGTTGCTCAAATTGGTTCAATTTCAGGGACACTGCAATCTACAATCGCTGCTGCCGAAAGAGTTTTTGAATTCTTAAATGAAGAAGAGCAACCTGACGAAAGCGACAAAACATTAACAATTGAAAATGTAAAAGGTAAGGTTGAATTTAGGCATGTTAACTTTGGTTACACCCCTGACAAACAAATAATCTTTGACTTTAATTTTACAGCAAATCCAGGCGAAAAGATTGCTATTGTTGGGCAAACGGGTGCGGGAAAAACAACCATTGTAAACCTGCTTATGAGATTCTATGAAGTAAATGATGGCGAAATTCTTATTGATGGCGTGCCAACAAAAGATATGAATAGAAGTTATGTCCGTTCTCTTTTTGGCATGGTTCTTCAAGACACTTGGCTTTTTGAAGGAACAATCAAAGAAAACTTAAGATTTGGTAAACCTGATGCCACTGACGAGGAAATTGTTGAAGCTTGCAAAATGGCAAATGTTGACCACTTTATTAGGACAGAGCCAAAAGGATATGACATGGTTTTAGCAGAAGAAACAAATATTTCTACAGGTCAAAAACAACTGTTGACTATTGCTAGAGCGATGGTCCAAAATGCCCCTATGCTTATTCTTGATGAAGCGACAAGCTCGGTTGATACCAGGACCGAAATCCTTATTCAAACTGCTATGGATAGATTGACTAAAGGAAGAACAAGTTTTGTTATTGCTCACAGACTTTCAACAATCAAGAATGCTGATAAGATTATAGTTATGAAAGATGGAAATATTGTTGAAATTGGAACTCATGATGAACTTATTGCCAAAGGTGGCGCTTATAAAGAACTCTACAACAGCCAATTTGAAAATGGTGAAAATTTCTAAGGAGGGTAAGATATGGCTGAACTTGAACTTAAACATGTGTTTAAAGACTATAAAATGGAAAATAAATCCAAATTTACTGCACTAACCGATATTAATATCTCCTTTGAAAAAGGCGAACTCGTTTCTATTGTTGGTGAAAGTGGAAGTGGTAAAAGCACTCTCATGAACTTGATTGGAGGCTTAGATTCTGATTATCAAGGCATCATCAATATAGACGGAAAAGATTTGAAAAGTTTTAAAGACAAACAACTTGATGATTACAGAAAAAAGAAAATCGGATTTGTTTTTCAATCTTTCAACCTTATACCTCACCTCTCCGTTTTAGGCAATGTTTCAATAGCTTTGACTTTGTCAAATGTCAAAGAAAGTGTCAAAAATGCTAAAGCTATTGAAATATTGACAAAACTTGGATTAAAAGAACATATAAAAAAGAAGCCAACGCAATTATCTGGAGGACAAAAACAACGTGTTGCGATTGCTAGAGCTCTTATAAATGACCCTGATATTATTTTAGCAGACGAGCCTACGGGTGCTCTGGATAGTGATACAACCCTGCAAATACTTGACATACTTAAAGACATCGCTGACACACAAAACAAGCTTGTCATAATGGTTACTCACTCAGAAAAAGTCGCAAAAATTTCCTCAAGAATTGTGGAAATTGCCGATGGTAAAATAGTGAGAGATGAGCTAAAAAAAGATTATGTCAAAAATAAACCTAATCCTAATCTAATATTAAGTACAAATGAAAAAATAAACGATACTAAAAACAATGATGAGAATGAACAAATAAGCGGTACTAAAAAAACTAAGGCCAAAAAAGCCAAAGAAGGCCATTTAACATTCTTATCTGCTTTGAAATTATCTTTCCACAATATGTGGGCAAGCAAGACAAAGAACTTTTTAATGGCAATTGGTGTTTCAATTTCTTTAATTGCACTTATATTAATGCTATCTTTTGGGTCAGGGCTTACTGGCTATATAAATGATTTAGCTCAAGATTACACCAATCCTAATTATGTGACAATTTCAAAAAGCGGAAAAGATAAGGATGGAAATGATTTAGAAGGAAATACTGGTTTTCTTCCACAAATGTTTGAGGAAGCTGAGGTTAATGAAATTTCAAACGAACTCAACACTTATCTTGAAAGCAAAAATGAAGATTTCAGAATAATCACTGAAGGCGAAAATAAAAACTTAACTTACGGTTTCAGTATGCCAACTATAGGTGCTGGGACAATACTTTACACCCCACCAGAAACTGGAGATGGCGGTGAGGTAACCCCTCCTACTCCTCAAATGATTTTATATACATACACTACCCCTCCATATTATACTGAAGACAACTTAATTGCTGGCGAAATGAGTGGCGAAAATGAGATTATGTTATCTTCTGCTGCAATAGAATATTTCGGATATGAAACTGCTGAAGAAGTTATTGAAAATGACACTCATGTTACTTTAAATATCAACTTTACTATTGATGGCACTGAAATAAAAATCACAAAAGAAGTTAGAGTTTCTGCCATTATTGATGTGTCTGTATTCTCTAGCATGATGGTTATGTACTTAGATTATGATTTTCTAAATGATTGCGTAGTTGAAGCACAAAATAACGAAGGCATTTTGCCTACTGGATTAAAACCATCACTACTTTTCATTAATACTGGAGATGAGAGAATTACTGACCTAATCAATGGATATATTAAAACAAATAGAAAAGATTTGTCTGGTTCTGTTGAAGAACAACTTGCTTCAATGTTTAGTGAAATGATGTCAACCTTCTCAATCGCACTTGCAATAATTTCTGGAATTTCTCTTATCGTTGCTTTAATTATGATTTTGGTTGTCCTTTATATGAGCGTTTCAGAGCGAACAAAAGAAATCGGTGTTCTTAAAAGTATTGGTGCGAGAAAGAAGGATATTAAACTTATTTTCAGCACAGAAAGCTTGCTTATAGGTGTCTTAAGCGGACTTACTGGAATTGTATGTTCATTGATATTAGGTGGAATTTTAAGCCTTGTATTTAAAGTTTTAATTGGTTTTGCACCTATTGCAATGATGTGGTATTATTTCTTCATCGCGCTTGGATTAAGTGTCATTATAAGTGTATTAGCTGGACTTTACCCTGCTTCTAAAGCCGCAAAACTCGACCCAGTTGAATCACTTAGACATGAATAAAACTTGAATTAAATTAAGTAAAAATTGAATAAAATAAAAAAGCTTTTAGTAAAACTAAAAGCTTTTTTATTAACAAAAATAATTTCAATTCACAACCCTATGAATACCAAATTTTCGGCTATTTCATTTGTCATTCTTGTTATTTCTTAGAAAATTTTGTAGCTAAGATAGATGTTACGATTGCAATAACAGCGATTACAAAGTTTACAATTACTGCCCAACCAATAACAAAGCCATTGCCTTCAGTTGACATACCATCAAGACGTCCAACTGTGCAGAAAAGTGATATACCTGCAAACACTGCCAAAGCTATTGATACTATGATGCTTACGAAGTTTACTAAACCAAATGCTTTTGATTTTTTAACTGCGCCAAAGCATACAAGCAATGAATAGATTGAAGTCAAAATAATAACACCTGCAAGAATTGCAACAATCAAATTTGAAAGTGCCATCATAACTTCTGTGCCATTGCCTTCAAAATAGTTTGCAATGATTTCGTACCCATTTGTCAATGGCCTGGTATTATCAAGAAATGAAATACTTATGTATGATTGTGATAAGAAAACATACATAAGCACACCAAATACCAAGTTGATAAAGTACATTATGCTAGCTTTTAAATTCTTCATTATCTCCCTCCTTGATTATATTTTAGTATTATATGTATTATTTGTCAAACAAAAAGGTGAAAAAAAATAAAAAGTCGAAAAATCGACTTTTTATGCTCTTTTCTTTGTTAATATAAAGTTGAATACAGAAGAAGCAAGTGTTAATATTGATATTACAAAATTAACAATAACTGCCCAGCCAAGTTTTACAACTAAACTCATTCCTTGAGTATTTGAAATATATGCAGATGTACATGCAAGCGATATTATGCCAAATACTACTAAGACAGATGCTGCTACTATATTGATGATGTTAGCTATTTTTGAAAATTTTGATTCTTTAATTATATTGAAATTTTCAAGCAAGCCATATATTGATGCAACAATTAGTATCCCTGCAAATATAGACACAAAGAATGTTGACAATGCCATCATTACTTCAGTTCCATTTCCACCATTGCTTTCAAATAAATTTTTAATGATGTCGTATCCACTTGTGTTACCAACTGCCATGACATTTTTTGAAGCAATATAAGGTTGTGACAAGAACACATATATCAGAATACCAATTATGATATTAGCAATGTTCATCAAAGTAACCTTTAAGTCTTTCATTTTACCTCCTTTCGCGTTGTATTTTAATATTAAATAATGCGCTGAGTCAAATAAAAGAACTTAAGATTTTTTAATTGTGACAAATCATATTAAATTGTATCTTTATTTTTTATCATTTTTATCTTCTTGAGCTACAACAACATCAACATCTTGTTTTTGTGATTTTGCAAAATTTTTTACATTTGTTTTTTCTATATTGCTATCGTTTTTTATAACTTCAGCAATGCTTGTAAATAATCCTGCTACATTTTGTATATCGCTTGGTACAATAATTTTTGTAGACTGTCCATTAGCAAGCACTTTCAATGCTTCAAATCCTTGAAGAGTTATATATGCTGCATCTGGATTTGCGGAATTGATAAGATTGATGGCTTTATTTTCGCCTTCTGCAACTGCTATTAAAGCTTCTTTTTGAGCTTCAGCAGCTAAAATCTTTGCGGTTTTTTCAGCTTCAGCTCTAAGTATTTTTGCTTGTTTTTCACCTTCCGCAACCAAAATACTTGATTTCTTTTCACCTTCTGCCCTAAGTATTTGTTCGCGGCGTTCTCTTTCTGCCTTCATTTGTTTATCCATTGCGTCTTGAATATCTTTTGGAGGCAAAATATTTTTAAGCTCTACTCTATTTATCTTTATTCCCCATGGGTCTGTTGCTTCATCAAGAATCAATCTCATTTTGTTGTTTACTGTATCTCTGGATGTCAAAGTTTGGTCAAGTTCAAGTTCTCCAACAATATTTCTTAATGTTGTTGCAGTCAAATTCTCGATTGCCTTTATTGGTTGTTCTACTCCATAAGAATACAACTTTGCATCTGTAATTTGGAAATAAACAACTGTATCAATTTGCATTGTTACATTATCTTTTGTAATCACTGGTTGTGGTTTAAAATCAGCCACAATTTCTTTAAGTGATATAGGTTTGCTTGTTCTATCAAAGAAAGGCAAAACAAGATGAACCCCTGTTTCAAGAGTCTTTCTATATTTTCCCAATCTTTCTACGACTACAGCAGTTGCTTGTCGAACTATTCTTATTGATAAGCACAAACTTACAAGCAGTAAAACACCTAAAACAATTAAAACTATTGCCCATGCACTCATTTTATTCTCCCTCCTTCTTATCGTCAGTTGTCGCTATAATTGTTCCTTGGCTTGCATCACTTGTTTCTTTAGTTTCTTTATTAATTTTAGTCTCTTCTTCTAAAGTTTTTTCTGAATTCTCTATTGCAACTGTGGAATTTTGAATGAGTTGAGTTTCTTCTTCAGACTTCTTTTCATTATCTTCAGAATTTTCGTTTGTATTATTATTGTTTATTATCTTTTCTTTATTCTTATCGGTGTTTATATCTTTTTGAGTATTTTCTACAGATTCATTGTTGTTAGCTTTTTCCTCAACTTCTTTGACAAGCAATTTATTGCCATCAACTTTGACTACTTCAACAATTTGTCCTGCTTTAATCAATTTCCCATCATGGCTTACAGCTGTCCAAGTAACATCATTGATTTTTAAGCTTCCCAAATGTTCAAAATCTGTGTCTTCCAACAATCTTATTTTCTTTCCAATTATTGAATTGATATTTGTTTTTTCATTCATATTTTTAAATAGCAATTTTTTTGCCCAGTTTCGCATAAATATAATAAGTAAAGCAGACACGATAACAAATACTGCTATTTGTATTTCAATAGCAATTCCACCTACTGCAGCTAATATAAATGGTATTACAGCACCAAAAGCAAACCATACAGACACTAAATCAAGTGTTAGTATTTCTATTATTATGGCTACAGCTATTACTGCAAGCCAAACCCAAAACATTACTTCCATTCTCCCTCCAAATTAAACAATGTCTTTATATTATTAAATTTTATATATTTAATTTTATCAAATATAATAATATATGTCAACTTTATTTTATATATATCATAAATAATAATATTCTCAACTCTACATACAAATTCGATTATTGTTTTTCAGCTTATAAGTTTACTTCACTTTATCACACTATGGAAATACATAAAATTTAAAAAAATTATTGAAAAATAGTTGATTTTTTAATAAATATTTGATATAGTAATAGAGCAAACCTTAACTTATTGCATTTGTATAATTAAGGTATGGCGATATTTCGCGGGAGTGGCTCAGTGGTAGAGCGTTGCCTTGCCAAGGCAAATGTCGCGGGTTCGAATCCCGTCTTCCGCTCCATAATGGTACCATCGCCAAGCGGTAAGGCCAAGGTCTGCAAAACCTTCATTCCCCGGTTCAAATCCGGGTGGTACCTCCATGCTTAAAAAATAGCGGTCTTTTTAGATCGCGCTTTTTATTTTATCAAATATTTTTATCAGATATTTATTTTATTAAGTTTCTATCCTATTGAATTTTTATTTTATTAAATTGTTATTGTCTGGACTTTTAGCAGTTTTTATTATTTTATCAAATTTCCAAAAAACATATTAAATATTTCTTTTGCTTTTTCAAAATCCTTATAACGAACATATACTCTTCGTACCTGTGCCCTACCTGCCGATGACAAAGTAACAGGTCTTGTATAATAAGGAATCCCCACAATGTCTATTTTTTCTTTTTTTAGTGCATTTTTAAAAATCTCATAATGTATTGTCCCTATACTTGTAAAATAACAAAAATCAATATCTTTTACTTCCCTCAAATTCATATTTTTGCATAGTGGACATTTTTCACACTTAACTAAGATATTACACTTTTCACAATATAACAAATTTACACCTCTTAAAAAATTATAACATTTATTATAAAAAAATAAAAATGATATTAAAATAAAAAATATTTAAAAACACTTGATTTTTTATTGTTAAAATGATATATTATTATAGTAAATTTAATTAAATAACTTTGCTGGTGTGGCGGAATGGCAGACGCACAGGACTTAAAATCCTGAGGTGGCAACACCGTGTGGGTTCGACTCCCACCACCAGCACCAAAATCGCTTTCCCTTTATTTTAAAGGTGTATAGCGATTTTTTTATTTCCAAATTTAACCTTGTTTTACTTGTTTTTTAGTCATAATTTTAATTTTGACGAAGATTTTGACGAAGATTTTTCTCGAAAAAATACTTATAATTTGACGAACTTTAGGTAGAATCTACAAGCTTTAATCTTTTAAATTTTCATTTCATAGCCGCGACGATAGTCGCTAAATAAATATATATTTGCTTCCAATACGGAAAGCCCCTTAGTTAAAGCTGGGCTTTCTTTTTTATTCATCCGCATTTTGCAAACTGTATTTAATATAATATATATTTTTATTATATATAATATATATATTTAATTTTTCTCTATGAGAAAAAATATATTTTTTAAATATGCTATATGGATAATTTTCTTTGTTACTTTCTTTTAGTGGTCGTAATTTTTTGCTATGGTCATAGCAATTTATTGCGACCATTTTTAGACATAATAAAAAGGCATAGCACATTGCATATACCTTTTTTGACTAAAAATCTGCTGTTTTTAAGAAATTTTTTGTTATTTTATATAAATTTTACATCAACCACCCCCTATTATTGTCCTGCCAAATATTTAAAATCTTCATATTTATAAATATTGGTTCTTCGACTTTTTGATGGAATCACATCTGATCCAGTTAATATGGATGTAAAAGGTGGGCTTCGTTTGGCGATTTCTCTAAATTTTGACACAGGAAGATTTATTCCCATTTCAACAAGTTTTGTTTTATTAATAGTAGATAAGCTGAAGTATTTATTATTATCTACTTGATTAAATACCGACATCCCCATTTTGACCTCCTATTCTTTTTCTTTACATAAAATTTGTGTTTTTGCAAGCTGATAGAAATGATTAATTTGACATTCTATGCACATTTCAGTATCTGCAAGTTCACAAGCACTTTCTTGAATGTAGTAAGGTTCGTCGCTCCCATACTCATCCTGTGCATTGTAGTACTCAGGTGGATTTGGACAATGTAATGGTGCTTCTTCAGCTGCCAATTCTAAAGCTCTTTCTAAAATTTCTAATTTTTGCTTCTGCTGTTTGAGTTGCTGTTTAAGCTTGTCAATGTCAATTTGGTCATTTTTTTCATTGAGCAAATTATTAATATCTTCAATAATTTTTAAATTCCCCATTTCATACCTCCTCAATTTAAATACCCCCCCATTGATTTACCATTGCATAACCCACTTCTATAGGTGTTATACAGCGTCTATAATCTCCATACCTCATTTTTGTTATAAAACTACCATACTTTTTATAATTGCATTGTGTTGGTAACAATGGCGGTAAATTTTGTAACCATAAATCTGTTAGTTTTTTAAAATCTGCAAATTCGCAATAATCGATACGACAACTATGCTTCATCCAAAGTTTGTTTAAAGCGCTACCAGCAGGATTTTCAAAGCACTTTCTTTGTATTGGCAAGTTCCATAGTTTTTTTATCATTTCTAGATCCTCTAGCTGAAGTTCTTTTCTTCCTGGACGCGTTCTCAAATAATGAAGTCCTGCTTTTGAAAAGTATGTGCAGGGAGGAAAAGCAATCAACAATGAATAAGAAGAATAATCAAGATTTAATTTGTCAAGGTATCTAATGTCAAACTGAATATGATGTTGATTGTCAACCTTATGTGGAAGAATATCAATAGTAGTTACATCATATCCTGCCTCTCTAAAAGGAACAGAAGCTGCACCGGATGTTTCAAATAAAATTAATATCTTTTTCATACTATACTCAATTATCCTACTTATTTATTTTTTTTACCTTGGCTAAACATTTAGGACAAGTTATTTCTTTTCCTTCATAAAAGCTCCAATTACTTAATCTGCCGGGCTTTGTTCCACAAAGAGCTATATTATCTATAACTGCATGATATTTTACTCCAGCCCCACCTTCATTTCCATTGACAAGGCGTCCAGTTTTTCGTAATATTTTAAAATTTTGATTTTGCATAATATCCTCCTCCTATAACAAACGCATAGCAATTTAGTTGTTTATAAACTGCATTTTTGTTAGCATTTTTACAAAAAATATTTTTAAAAATCGATTACAGCTCATTTTAGACAGCTTCTTTTGTTATAATTTCGTTGTAAAGTTCCTCAATCTTCCTAAAATGAGCCAATCTTGGCTCAGCTGAGCCAAGCCAGCGTGTAATCTGTGATGGAGCTACGCCGAGTTTTTTAGCAAGTTCTTGCATGGTTAACTCGCCTTTTTCTAGTAACTCCTTAATCATTTCTTTAGGTGTTTTTCTTTCCTTCATACCCCACCTCTTTTGCGTCCATATATTCGACTATTTTTTCATCAACCAACTTTGAGAACCACCAATCAATAAATTTTAATAAAAGGTTTACATCAACTATTCTAATTTTGTCTTGATTAAATACTACCTCTTTACTGCTTGCAAATATTGCGTGAAGTAAATCTTCTTTAAATTTTAACAAGTCCATATTTCTATCTCTTAAAATAAACGCGTGAACAATGATAATCAATTACTTTAATGCTATCAAAGACAGTATCTAAACAAACAACATATTCATCATATTTATGAAATTTCAATTTAAAAGACTTATTGTTTTTTAACACAACTTTTATTATTAATCTTTTAGGTGATAATTTAAAATAATTGATACTGCTAATTCTAAATGCATGATTTTTTATTGCTATAAATTCTTTATTAGAAACAGTTTCTATATACATAATTTGCTCCTTTTATTTTTAATTTTTTTAAAATTTTTGAAAAATTTTTGAAAAATTTTAAGTGTTTAAATTGCGATTTTGCAAACACAAAAATTTTGTAAAACAAAATTTTTGTATAATTTGGATATATATATTTTTTCATATGGTTAAAATCTATATATCCTCTTACTCATTTAGATTTATCAAAATCATTTACGAAAACGATGCGAACACCTTGCTACGCTTTCGGTGTGTTTCGCTATTCGTTTTTCGTTCATGATTTTTTTTGATAAATCTAAAATTCGAGCAATGAAGAAGATTCCCCTTCTTCAAGAACTTCCATATTGGAAGGTTCTATTGTGTCCACAACCTCAGTTTCTTTTGGAACCTGTGAGGCTTGTGAAAGTGATACATCAAGTGCCTTTGTTGTTTCAGTTAACTCAGACTTTGCTTCCTTAACCTCTTTCTTAAGAGATTTAAGATCCTCAAGCAATGCTTCTTTCTTCATCTGTTGCTTGAGAAGTCGTATTTCTTGTTTCTCAAGCAATGTATCCCTCAGTTTAGAAAAAAAGCCTTGTTTCTTTCGCCATTTTTTCGAAAGAGCAAGCATATATTTTAGCTTTTCTTTTAATGCGTCTGATAAAAGTTGAATTGAATCTTCAAATGTCTTAATTACTGTTTCATTTGTTCCAGTGATGCTTGTTGCTACTTCTAAGAACTCTTGTAATATCCCCATATAATCATTAATGGTTTTAAGTTCTTCATACTCACGCAATTTCTTCTCTGTTGTCGACATTGTCCTTGTCCTCCTTTTTCTCTTCCTTTAACTTTTTCTTTTTCTCTTCTTTTGGCTTTTTGCCTCGGAAAGTTTCTGGAATATCAATGACTCGGTTTTCAAAATATTTCTTGAAATATTCTTTTGAAAACTCTGTTCGTGTGGTGTGCTCTAGAACTAGACCTTCATCTTCCTTTCCTCGAACGAACATCGGTATGAAATAGTCGGAATCATAGCAGTCAAATATATTACCTCTAAATTTAAACACTACTTTTTTATCAATTAAATTTTCATCTAGATTAGTGAGATATGCTTCAAGGTTAGCGTTATCATAAATGATATTACATACCCAATAAGTAGCCTGTAAAAATCCATAATTTGAATATACATTTATTAGGTCAACTACTTCAATAAATATTGATAAATTTCTTATGTCTATGTGTATTCTTTTGGGTCGTTGGGCGATGAAACACAAGAACAGTTTATATTGCCCAGATAGTTCGACTGCCTTAGTTATAAATGTAGGCAATGCTCCTAAGTGAGAGTCAAAGACATCCTGTATCTCGTCCATAAAATAGCAACCCGCTGGGCATAATAGTGTTGTTGAGTGAATATCATTTGGCAGTCCAAAACCTAGTGAATTAAACTTGTATGCTGAAGAGTTTTTTCGCCCAAAGCCTTTATTTTCGAAATATGTATCACAAAATACTGTATGATCATTTGGCGGGCGTATATTATATCCAGCTTCATTTAATTTACTACAAATATAATTGCTTGTTCGCAGTCGCTGTTTTGCTATATTTGGACGCATGAATTCGCTCATCAGTTTACCAGCAAGAGAACTTTTACCCTTCCTTCGTTTTCCCCAAATGATTATGCTTTCTGTTGGAGAAAATAGACCATCAGCATACATATCAAGAATATCATCATATACAAGCAGTTTTTGTTCTTTATATTCGATATATTCCTTTTGTCTTGGTTTATTAAACATTGGCTTGTCCTATTTTCGTTTTCTTAAGTTAACTCCTGCAGATAGTCCCATAAGATAAGTTGAACACTTATCTGCATCCATCCAATTACCTATTCTATCTTTTGAAGAATAGTTCCCCTTTTTATCTGGTTTAGCATTCTTTCTGACTATTGCATTCATTTTATTTCCTGCTCCATCATATACATTAACCAATTTAACTCCTGCGTCTTTTGCCATTTCATTGTAATATTTTAAATTATTTTTAGCGTTGTAAAATCTATTATCTTTACCTACAAATTTAAATTCATTTTCGTTGTTTATAATATTTTTCATAATTTCCTCCCTATTTTTTTATAAAATCATTGCATTTTTTAATCTTTTTTGATATACTATTAATGAAAGATGGTTAATACAAGCGAATTAAGTTTCGATCATTCCATCTTTTTTATTTTGCGACATGTCTAATTTTTGACTTGTCGCTTTTATTTTTTACTTGAATATTTTTATGATGTTTTCCAACATGTTTTGGACTAACAATCTCTTTTTGCCGCACAATATATGCCTGTTCTGTATGCCCTTCTTCAGGATTCTCTTCCAATGGTATATTTTTATTGCCTCTTGTATATTCTGCATGAGTTAAAATCACTGCTTCAAGATCTCCATTTTTATTTTTTTTAGTAACTTTACCTTTATGCCCTTTAACTCTTATTGTATTAATAGAATAAAAATCTCCTTGTCTTATAACCCTCATTTTTTTATCTAGATTTTCTCTTGCCTTGTTTATGTCCATGTTGCACCTTCTTTTGTTGTTTTGCTTTTTGTTTAAACATATCATTTATGTATTTTTCATCAGCAAAGCCTTCTTTATATTTTAGAAAAGTATTATCTTTTGGTTGTAAAGACAATGATTTGTGCATGTGGTTATAGTATTTTGCATAGGCTTCATTCTCTGCTCGATTAAAGCCTTCTTCTACTGCATCAAAAGACTTATCCCAGTGTTGTTTTTCTGCTTTATCAAGAAATTTGATATGTTCTTTTGTTATGTTATCCATATTCTTTTTTAACTCAAGTGCCTTTTTATGGGCATTGCTATATATTTTCATTTATGCCTCCTAAATATCGTAATAAAGAATCACTTTCTTTACTCTTCGCTTATTTTTAGGTATTTTTTTGCTGTTTGTATTGGTTTTGGTTGCTTTTCTTGAAAAAGCGACCTTATCATTTGACTTTGTAGCCACTTTAACGGCTTTGTTCGACTTATTAGTCGAACTTGTCCTTTTAGCCGTTTTAGGTGCGTTTTTCGTTGACTTTGTTGTTTTTTGTGTGTTTTTTACCATATCTTTTCTCCTTTTTTCTTGTTTTTTGTCTATTTAATAAAATTTGAAACATTGATGTGCGAACATATAAATTTTTATAATTTGAGCCAGCACTATCTGCCCATTTCCGTTCAAATTCTCTTTTTAATAAAATTTGCTTGTAATAGAATCTCTTACCATGTCTATCACAACACCCTAAAGGTGATTTTAGAAATTTTGAATATATAACTATATAAGGAACTTTTATAAAATACTCCCAATCATTCACAAGATATACAGTATCACCTTCTTTTAGATTAATAAATGTTTCAAAAGTCAAAGGGACTAAATCTTTTTGCTCGTTTTCTGAAGTGCCTAAACTTTCCATATATTCTTCTTTGTTTAAATACAACATAATTTACCCTCTTTAATTTAATTCACTTATTTTATAAATTTGGTCCGCTAAATCTTGCCAATTTTCATTTGATAAATATTCTTCATATAAGTTATCAGACACATAAAACTTAACACTTTCATCAGCTTGTACAGGTTGACTATCATAAATAGTTAAAAGTTGTGTTGATTCTAAAATTACATTAACATTTTTTGCCGTTGCAAATTGATTTGAGTGTATAAGACTTGTCCCTGTTGGGTTATTTGGAAGTATTATCTCTTTTAAATTTGTCGCATATGTAAAATCAATTAATGACATACCTGAAAAATAGTCATAATAAGTAGTTTTTGATACATCTATTATTGTATTATCTGAAACAAACTTTTCTTGTTCTTCGTAAGAAGCATTGGTCATATCATAAAATTCAATATCAAATTTCGCAAGCTTAAAAGGGAATTGATTGTTAAGAGTTATCCATTGCTCCACAGCATACTCTATTGAAGAAGAATCACCGAAAGAGAACAAAACAAAATCACTTCCACTTGGTTCAGTATAGCAATAGCTATGTCCTTGATATGAGCTTATTAAATCATCCTTGTCAGCTATCAAATCATCAACTGAATTATATGTTCTTACATCGCTGTAAATATATTTAGTTCCAATAACTAAAGGCATAGTAAAAGATTCAATATCTGATTTAAGATACATCGTTGTAGTACCTTTATTATCTACATTATCCATCTTAACGATTTCTCCAGGTTCAGGCTCAGGTTCTGGTTCTGGATCAGGGTCTTCTGGATATGTACCATTAATGGGAAATATATTATCTAAATACGCCTCAAAGTAACTTTCATAATTAGCTAAATAATAATCATCCAGCACATAGATTTTTATTTTTGAATTAATATCAACAAATGTTACCAATTCATGCGGTTGAATATTATTTGATTTTAAAGTTACTTTTTGTAAGCTACTACATGCATACAAAAAGTTAATTGATGCAAGCATTGCAGGAATTTCAATCTCTGATATATCAGTATCATCAAATGCTCCTGCCTCTATATTTTCAATATTATCAGGTAAAACAACTGAAGTTAAATTAGTTCCAGCAAAAGCATTTACTCCTATTTCCTTTAATTCTTTTGGAAGTTTTATTGAAGTTAAGCCTGAATTTTCAAACAAATTTGCTGATATTCTTAGTAAACTATCATTTAATGTTACATATTCTAAAGCTGTACAATTTTTAAATGTTGCATACCCACCAAAAGATGTAATGTTTTCAAGATTAATTTTTTTCAAACTTGAACAATCTTTAAATGTAGAACCAGATAAAATTTTAATACTATCGTTTAAATTTACATTAACTAAACTTGTACATCCCTCAAATGCTGATTGACCTATCTCAATAATATGATCAGATATTATTACATCTGTTATTATTGTATTTCCCTTAAAAGCATTATTAGCTATTGCTGTTACTTTGTAATCATTGCCTGTAACATAGATTACATCGCAAAATTCAAACTTCATTGGGAAAGCTTTCACTTGTTCACCGCCTGGGTAGTGTTCTGCCATATGTTCGGTCCACTCTTGATATGTAACTGAAAAGAAGCGCTCTCCATCATTTGGAGTACAATAGAATGAGTTATTCTCAATTTTTTCAGAAAACTCTTTCATAGCCTCTTCATCTGACATATCATCTACAGTGATTTCAATAACTTCCTTAACTTCGCCAATATTAATTGAATATGAAGATGGAAGAGCTTTAAGATTTACTTCTGTTCCTGTATATCCTGTTATTTTATTGCCTGAAAATTTAAAATCTTTTATTTCTTCGCCTGTTGGCTTGTCTGGCTCGCCTGGTTCTTCAGGTTCTGCTGGTTGCTCTTCCGTATATCCAAACCAACTCCAAACCATATCAGGCTTTATTGCTGTAAGAACAAATAACCCTACACCACCTGTCAAGACTATCAAAACTATTGCCAGCATTATTTTATTAAATGTTTTCATAGTTCCTCCTACTTGTAAATGTAACCAACATACAATGAGAAAGTATTTACATCTTTATCATACAAAGGATTATCAACATAGCCTTCCCCAGTATATCTATACATTTTTTCTGCCCAATTAGAGAGGCAATTCAAATTTTCATCATAGTATTGAGTTCCTTGTTGCATTTCACTTGTATAAAGCCCTTTAAACTCTTTCCCTGAACCAACACTATTTTTAATGAGCTTTATTTGCTCATCACTCAATTTCTCAAGCAAATTTAATTGTTTTCCATAAACTAAACCTGATATATTTATAATTTCATTTTTATTTAATTTAATAGATAAATTAAATTCTCTAGGTGTTACTTTAAATATAACAGTTGCACTTGATGAAATATTTGTAAAAGATAAAGAAGCATTATATGCATAACCACTTGTTAAATTAACAGGCGTCATATCATTAAAATAATTTCTTGTAATGCAATTTTGAAAATTCTCATCTTCGCTTATTACTATAATTTCATAATCGTTTGCCATAACGAATTCAGGTGTAACATTTAATTCGACATCAAAATTTAATCCATTTTGACATGTTACTAAAACATTGCTTGAGTTGTTTCCATCTTCCGTGATATACAGCTCATCTTCTTCAACTCGAATTCTTCCTGCATACACTAAATTTTGTGGATCTTCATCAGAAGAAAAAATTAAATTAATAGTATGTTGTTCTTTAGTGACTAAAACAGCTTCAAATACACAATTCTCAGTTACTACAAATTCATTAAAATTAACTCGCTCTCCGTTCAAAGTCCAATAAGCAACATATTCCGTTGCACCACTCCATGCTGGAGGAGTTATTTTTTCGCCAATCTTAACAATTCTTTTGTTGTATTCTTCGCCTCGAATTATAAATTTTGCAAGTTTAAATTCTGAAGTATCACCCTTTCCAAAAGTTAAATCATCATTTTTGTCATAATTGCTTTGTTTAACTTCAACAACAAAATTATTTCTTGCAAAATAGTTGTTCCAATAATTGACTGCTTCTTGCCCTCCATTTGTTGTTATTTTTAGATTTGAGCCTTTATCAAAGAAGGCAAAATTAAATTGCAATGTATCAGTAAGTTTTGATTCCAAGTTGTCATCCATAAACGTATAACCATATTCGGCTCGTATGTAGTTAGTCGCATAATTTACTTGATAACATGGATCTCCATTTACATACACTCCATAATTAATATTTTCTTTAAATTGAATAATGTCATCATTCAATATTGTTGCTGAATATGTATCGTCTTTTTCTTGTGTTAATACAATATTTTTTAAGTTAAATTCTATGTTGTCAGTTATTGTTATTTCACTTGTATTATTATCAACAAGTCCTGTAATAACTCCCCATACTCCACCTTTTGCAGTGTAATAATTATTTAGTTGAATGCCACAATATGCAGTTGCTACCATAAATACAACAAGAGCTATGGATATAATCGCTGTTTTTGCTTCAGGTTTGGTTATAAACAAGTAGAATATAAACATTAAGAAAACAATTCCTAAAATTGTATAAACAACATTAATATCGAAAAGTGCTGCTAACATACGATCACCTCCCTGCTTAATGGTTTATTAGTTTTTAATATATCGAAATTATCTAGCCCACTATCTGAAGTAAAGCCTGCAAATTTATATCCTTTTGCTTCTAAAATTGATGTGTCAATATTGATTGATAGATATATTTTGTCTTTATATGGCAAATATTCTTTTAAGAAATTATCCTTTAATTTTAAAGCATAATATTCTTCTGCCACATGAATAAGGTCAAAATCATAAACATCAACATTAACTACAGTCTTCCCTTGGAAGTAATCACCTGCTCCTGATGTTGACCCATCTATTGTATAATTAGCACTTCCGTGCAATACGCCAAAGATACTATCATTTGCATTTTTTGCACCATCTGCAGAGATATTGATTTTGATTGTGTAATAGGATTTAATTCTGTTTTTAACATTTAAGCTGTCTTCATCTTTGATTTCTTCGCCTACGCTTCCATCCTCATTTACAAGATGATATTCAAACATATCATCACCAAATTCAAAAACATATGTTCCATTAGTTCCTGCTGGTAGTGTTTGGATTTGTTGATAGATTGAATATGCTAAATAATCAACATTATAATAGTTGTAGTAATTTATAGTCCCTGCTTGTCCTATCTTACGATCATCAGCTTTAAATTCATCTTCAAAATTTACAAAATCTTTGGTAGATATATAATTATCGCCTTTGAACATCATATACACCAATTCTTCAGTTCCTCCAAGTTGAAGAGTAAAAAACGAATCATCAGTTATTGGATGGCTTGAGCCTGAAGTTTCATAATCATCAAATGATTGATAATTGTATCTTGATGTGGTATTTGGATTTACAAAAGGCTTATAATATGCTGCCTTGTATTCATCTCCAAATATCCACCAGCCTATTTTCTTTAATTGATATGAAGTTAATGCATTATTATCTTGCAATACTTTAGCAAATTCATTTATGTCAATGGCTCCGTCTTCTCCAACGATTTTATTAATCTCTCCATTTAAATAATCAGTATAATTATCATAATTAACCCAGTTTATTTTATCTTCTTTAGAATTCGCTACATATTGAAGTCCCTGTGAATAAAAATGCTCAGTAGTTTCGTCCGTAAAATAATTTAACTTGATGTCTAATTTTTCAAGACCATTATTATTTGCATTTGAGTTATAATCAACTTCGATTACATATTTTTTGTCGCCACTATCTGATACAAGTTCTCCTATATTAATTGTGGAACTTGTCATTTTCTCTGCTCCATAATAAACTATGTAAAAATACCAAGCACAAATTACTAAACAAATCAGAAACACAACAGCTTCAATTCCTATCCATATCTTTTTACCTCTCGTTAAAGGTTTCTTTTCTGTATCTGTCATCTTGATTTCCTTTTATATAAAATTAAACTAACGAAACTACAAGCAAATTAAACCAAGATGAACGATAAGCCAAATGATTAATTTTATAAGTAAATTCATTAGTTTAACCTCGACTTTTATCTTTTAAATATTGCAGTAGAAAGCAATGCTTCTACTTTATCTGCACTATCTTCTTTTGGAAGCATAAATGAGAACCAATCTTTTAACACTTCAACAAAGTTTTGTCCAACACATGAGCCGTAAATTAAAACTACTATGCAGAAGAGTGCAGCAACTCCAACTATGCCTAAAACAATCTTAAGCCATAATGGCATTCTTCTTTTTGGTTTATAATTATTTTTCTTTGACATTTGCCCTACCTCCTTTTAAGCCTTCATCATTTGGCAAATTCTGGAATACTCTAAAATACTTTCAATTTTATAAGGCTTGATTTCCATAAGTTCGCACCACCTTAAAAACACTAAAATGCTTTCGTGAACTTTCTGTTCTTTTTCCATTCTTTCCTCCTATATCTCTATTTCATCAATTGATTTAAAATGTGAATTTAATTCCTCAGGCGTATAATTTCGTTGTTTAAAATTGCTATGTTTTTCTTCATTTGGTAAGTTATATAGCAATGAAGATTTATAATCACCTCGAATTATTTTGTCGGCATTGTCAAGCATGAACTTTAAACCTAAGTTTGAACTTTGCATCAAGAAAGAGCTTTCAAAAATTGCATCTCTCAATTTGGAATAATCAATTCCGTGATAATTAGCGATTTGGCAATCGAATTGTTTATGCAATCGTTTCATATCCATTAAGAATTCTAGTTGTTTTTCGTTAACAGCATATTGTCTTGAGTTGTTTTTAACTTTTGCAAGAACACCTGAAGTAATAACTCGCCTGAGCAAAATCTCCACATCCATTTCCCCAAGCACTATTCCCTTTTTTAAGCTTTCAATTAATCTTTTAGTATTTGGCTCAAGGTCTTTTTCCGTTGGTGTTTCCCCTATTTCGGTTATGTTCTTTGGGCGATTAAGATAAATAATACGCTTGTGAAGATGCTGGTTTTGATAAATATTTATATAGCCTTTTTTAAAAATACTTGAAATTCGATTGCTTATTGTTTTCTCTGAAACATTCAATTTTGTTGCAAACTCTTCATTTGATAAGTCGCAATATCCTGCTTCATTCAAGTAATCATTAATCAAATAGCAAAGGCTTTTTTCTTCATCAGTCAGTATTTTTGAATATCGAATATATCTAGGAACTGGCGACCAATAAGAAAGAACTTTCATACTCGCCTCCCAAACACTACAATCTCTTTGCCTTCTGGAGGGAAATATATGAGTTCTTTGTCCTGGACATCTTTAAAATTAAAGTAAAGCCTTATAAGTTTACTTAGTCCTTTTGACCACAAGCTGCAGCGTTGACCACTTTGCAAATAGGTCAAACAAAAAACACCATGCAAATTAGAAAATGACGATGTCATTTCTTCTTTACTGGTGTTTTTTACTTTAATTAAATTTTGTGTTTCATCAATCAGCATTGGCTGACTTGTTGGATTTAGCATATTTTGCCTCCATTGGCTTTTTCATAGCCGACCCTCTCGGGTTTCGTCTTAATTTTCAAAGACTCGTCAGGGCTATTTGCGAAGATTGTCGAATTTAACCTGGAATGCCATACCTTCTACCTTTAGTGAAATAACTACTCACTTTTGCCCTCCATTTTTTTTGTTTCTTCTCTTGTTGGTCAACTTTTTTGATATTTTTTAAAAATTATAATCAATAATTTTGAATTTGTCAACACTTTTGGTCAACTTTTTTGATATTTTTGTAATTTTATTAAAATAAAGATGGAGGCAAGTATGATTAATTTAAAAGTATTAAGAGAAAATGCTAATTTAACCCAACGGGATTGTGCTTTGGTTTTAGGAATACCAAAAACTACTTTTTGCTATTACGAGCAAGGAAAGTCAGAACCTGACTTTCAAACACTGTTTAAAATTGCAAACTATTTCAACTGTTCGATTGACTATCTGCTTGGACATCAAACTCAAGGGATATTGCACCTTGACAACCTTACTCCAGCACAACGCAAACTTGTTGAACTTATCCAAAAGTTAAACGATGAGCAATCTTTAGTTGCAATTGGATACTTCTCTGATATGTTACATTTGCCATATAGTGAAGTTAGACCAAGCAAACCTTTTTAACAAAGGAGTGAAAATGAAAGTTAAAAAGCTTAATTATTCAATTTTTATAGCATTTTTATTATTGACAGCATTTTGCCTATTTTCATGTAATAATCAAAATCCTGAAACGATTCAAAAAGACCCACTAACTGTTAAAATATCCTCTATTTTATTTAACGCAGAATATCAAAATTTTAATGCAACTTTGCAATCAGCACATATTTGCACAATAAATGCAAATGAAGAACCCATTTATATATTGGACATGCCCAATCTGCATTTTAATAACAATGGTGGCTGGGGAATATTAACTACAAGAACTATCACATTTACCAAAGAGCAAAATTTTGTATGTATAGATTTAGTTGTCAATTATAAAAATCATGACCATAACATTACAATTTACAAATATATTTACATAAAAGACAGTAAAATATTTTTTGACAACAACTATCACGAAAATTCAACTATACTTTCAACACGAGCAGATTTAGATACAAATTTAACTTTAATTATTAATTCCTAAAGGAGTAAGTTATGGAAGAAAGGAAAAAATATAAAACATACAAAATTATTTGCATTGTCCTATCGGTTTTATTAATTGCTGCAATCTTTTTTATTATTTACAAAGTTACATACAAAGAAAACAATGAATATTTTAAACTAGATAAAATAGAAAAAATGAATTTAAACATTGAAAGTGATAAAGAATGTATTGTTGAGTCATATAAAATTATTATAAAAAATAAATCTCATGATTTTTTTATTTATATAATCAATGGTAATGGTGATATAAATGAAACAACACAACACAACTTTTCTAAAAATACCAGCAATAATGATATACTTATTGATTGCTATGGAGAAGCTGAAATACTTCTTTCAATAACAATAAAAAATTGGGGTATCCTTGATTTTAGTGTGAATTGCTATACGCAATTAAATGATGGTATTGTTTATTTTTACAAAGATAAAGAATGTTCCAACACTAATTTAGATACTCAAACAACACGATTAAATTCAGAGACTTTAACCTTCAATTTTTCCCTTAATGCAAATACAAAATATAACAGATTTTAAATTTGCTGCATTGATTTCACTCACTTTTTGAACTACCCTATTTTTTAGGGGTAAAAAATGGATAGAGATTTTGCAAAAGATGTCAATGATGGGCTTAATAAAATAATGGAAATATGCCAATGGCTTAAAGATAGTTTTCATATTGAAGTCGGTCGCAACTTAAAATCGTGGCAAAATGAAAAAGAAAATGTAATTGATATTGAAGCTGTTGATTCTAGCTTAAATAAAAAGGAGGTAGAATCACCAGTGGCAAAAATAAAAAACATCTACCACAGAAAAGATGGCAGATGGGAATATGTAAGGACTGTAAATAAAAATACAATTCATTTAATAGCAAGAACAAAAGAACTTCTTCAAGAGAAAATAAACAACCTCAAGGAACAAACAACAACCAAAATTAGCTTGCACACAGAAACAGTTGCATCTTATGCAATGAAGTGGTTAAAAACTTACAAGACAGACATTAAACAAGGAACTTTTGACAGATACGAAAGCATTATAAAAAATCACATTGAGCCTTATTTTAAAAATATATCTTTAAAAAAACTTAAGCAAGAGCAAGTTCAAAAATTTTTAAATTCAATAACAGCAAGCCGAACAAAAGAATATGCTTACATAACAATTAGGCAAATATTACAACAAGCATTTTACAATAAAAAAACAAATGAAAACATTGCATTATATTTATCTAAACCAAAGATTAAAAAGTCAGAACCACGAACTGCTCTTTCGCTAGAACAACAAAGTATGCTGATTGATGAAATCAAAAAATATGATGACGATTTACAAATGTTTGTTATGTTTAGTTTAGTGTTAGGTTCACGCAGAGCTGAAACATGTGAATTTAGATTTGAGGACATCAACAAAGATAAAAATCAAATTTTAATTAGAGGAACTAAAACTTTAGATTCAAAACGAAAAATTAAAATATCAAACGAAATGATTAAATTATTGGAATCGCATAAAAAAGCAAGTGATAAAGAAAAGTATTTTGCTCACCACTTACACTACTACACGCATAAGGTTAAAGAAGTTTTAAATAACATTGGTGCTGAAGATAAAACATTACATGACTTAAGACATACTTGTTCTACAAATTTATTTTATTTAAATGTCCCAGACAAACAACGACAACAGATATTGGGACATAGCACAATTGTTATGACAAATGATATTTACACAAATTTGCAAGAAGATATTAATGCAAAAGGGTTATTTAAGTTATATAATAACTTATACTTCAAATATTGACGAAGATTTTGACGAAGATTTTTCTCGAAATAATGCATTTTCATATTAAAAACTCCCCATTTTAAAGGGGTTATAGCGATTTTAGACAACTTAAAATCCTGAGGTGGCAACACCGTGTGGGTTCGACTCCCACCACCAGCACCATCAGCGAAAACTGCATTATTGCTTGTTTTCGTTTTTTTAATTAAGAATGTTTCTTATTATCATCTTCTAGCAAATTCTAGCAAAAATACTTACCATGCTTGTTAATCCGCATCTTTGTTTCAAATCTTTTGGTTTGTTAATAACAAAACCAAGACTATTTAACACAGACTTTGATAGTTGACAATTATGTTTTATATTTAAAAAGTTTTATTTTAGGAGGTCTTATGTCAAAAAGAAAATACTATGAAGCATACCAAAAAAGGTATAAAAAAATCCATAAAAAATTTGGAAAATCATGGGCTGGCGACCTCCCAACTTACGAGCTAAAAAAATGGTTCGAAAAATACCAAATAAAGAAAGGTTCACCCACCCTTGAATTAGGCTGTGGCGAAGGGCAAAACGCTATTTATTTGGCAAGTTTGGGTTATGACATTTATGCAAGTGATGTTTCTTCTGAAGCCATTAAATGGGCTAAAGAACAAGCATATAAACAAAATGATTGTAATGTCAACTTTTTTGTGCTTGATGTATTAAACAACAATTATAATGAAAAACATTCAGCAATATACTCAATCTCTGTTTTGCATATGTTGGTTGTTGATGAAGACAGAAAAAAATTTTTAGATTTCATTTATGACCACTTAACAGATGATGGAATAGCAATTATTTCTATCATGGGTGATGGGAAAATTGAACAAAATAAAAGCGTTTTAAAAGATGCTTTTAAGCTTGCAGAGCGTCCATTTGAGGACAAAACAGTGAAAGTAGCGACCACTTCGTGTAGAATTGTAAATTGGGATAAGTTTGAAAATGAACTTGAAAATTCAAATCTTAAAATTAAAGAAAAGTTTGTTTCAAATAAAGTTTCTGGTTTTGAAAATTCCATGGTTGTTGTAGTTTCAAAATAAATCGTCATATTTATTTTATTTGACAATTAAAATATTTAATGCTAAAATGTATGAGTATTACAAAAAGAGGATTTTATTATGGCTTTAATTAAAAATGAAAAAATTACATCTCGTGATGTAGACTTTGCAAAATGGTACACTGATATTGTAAAACAAGCACATCTTGCCTATTACACTTCTGTAAAAGGTTGTCTTGTGCTTGAACCTTATTCTTATGCTATTTGGGAAAATATGCAAAAAGTGCTTGATGGAATGTTTAAAGAACTTGGACATGAAAATGTTTACATGCCTTTATTTATTCCAGAAAGTTTACTTAAAAAAGAAAGTGAGCATGTTGAAGGATTTGCGCCAGAAGTTGCTTGGGTCACACATGGTGGAAAAAATGAACTTGAAGAAAGATTATGTGTCCGCCCTACTTCTGAAACTTTGTTTTGTGAATATTATTCAAATGTAGTAAATTCATATCGTGATTTGCCAAAGCTTTATAATCAATGGTGCAATGTTGTTCGTTGGGAAAAATCAACCAGACCTTTCTTAAGAACTCGTGAATTTTTATGGCAAGAAGGTCATACTATTCACGAAACTGCTGAAGATGCTGAAGCTGAAACACACAGAATGCTTAATGTTTACAAAAAATTCTTTGAAGAATATTTGGCTATTCCTGTTTTGACTGGAAAGAAAACTGAAAAAGAAAAATTTGCTGGGGCTGAATACACCCTCTCTCTTGAAGCTTTAATGTATGATGGCGTGTCATTACAATCAGCAACCTCTCATTATTTCGGTCAAAAATTTGCAAAAGCTTTTGATGTGAAATTTGTTGACAGAGAAAACAAACTTCAATATGTGTATCAAACATCTTGGGGAACTACGACAAGAATGATTGGAGCATTGATTATGGTCCATGGTGATGACAACGGACTTGTATTGCCTCCTAAAATAGCTCCTAAACAAGTTGTCATTGCTTCAATAAGAAACAATGACGAAGTTTCTAAAGTCATTGACCAAATCAACGAAGAACTTGCTAAAGAAGGCATAAGAATTCTTGTAGATAAGAGTGACAAGAGCGCAGGCTTCAAGTTTGCTGAGTATGAAATGAAAGGTATCCCTGTACGAATTGAAGTGGGACCTAGAGATATCGCAAATGGAAAAGTTGTTGTTGCTCGCCGTGACACTTCCCTTAAAGAGGAAGTTAATATTGCTGATATTGCACAATATGTAAAAAATCTTCTTGTAGATATTCAACAATCTATGTATAATAAGGCATTAAAACACACTCAAGAAAGAACATACACTTGCACTAATTTGGAACAAGTAAAAGAAATAATGAACACAAAACCTGGCTTTATTAAAGCTATGTGGTGTGGTGACCCTGAGTGCGAAGCGAAGATGAAGGAAATCCGAGGAATGAAATCAAGATGTATTCCTTTTGAAGAAGAACATATTTGCGATGAATGTATTGTTTGTGGCAAGAAAGCTAAACATATGGTTTATTGGGGAATTCAATATTAATTTAAAAATACAAAATATGATAATTTATAATTATAATAAATCATATTATTCGTTGATAGAATCAAGCATTCCAACATAGCTTTTTACCCCACATTTGAGTAAAAATGATGCTTTTACAAAATTGAGATGAAGCGTATGGCACTTTAATTGGTAAAAAATTTTAAATTGTATTGTAAAAAAATTTCATCACATGATTTAAAAATATTAACATCAAAAAAAAGAGTATATATTTTATCATTAAGCTTTGCTTCGTGATAATTCAATATATACTCTTTTTTCTTGTTATGCCATTTATTCTTTTTTTGCACCATGTAAAAATTAAAGTCCAATGATAGTTTAGCTTAATCAACAATAATTTAATAAACAATCATCTTTTAATCTAAAGAACATCTTGTATTGCAACAAATATATATGATTTGATAATCTTTTGATAATTGGTTTACAATCTCTTTTGCGCATCCAAGCATTTTATCATCTAGATTGACAAAGGTGTCATCAAGGACAATAAACGGCTTTTCTTCTTTGTATATTTTATAAATTAAGCTTATTCTTTGGCAGAATGAGATGATATCTTGATAGCCTTGTGAAGAATATTCGTAATTCTTATTGCCTACATTTGTTTGTTCGCTCACATTCCATTCACTATCAATCATAAATCTTTCACTTGTTACATCAAACTTTTGTAGAATGTTTTTAAAATCTTCGTTTATCTCCCCTACATATCTTGAAGAAACAATATCTTTTGCTTTAAGCAGATATTCTATTGTTCTTTCTATGATTGATAGCCTCTTTTGCATATCTTCTAATCTTGTTTTTGAACTCTCTAGCAAATTTTTTAGATAACCATCTCGCCCTAAATTTGTATCTAAATCATTGTTTAGATTTTCTATCTTGTTGTTTATTTCCAGCAACTTGATTCTCTTCTCATTTTGTAATTCCTGTAGTTCTTTCAATGGCTTAATATTAGGCATTTCAATATTATTATATTTTTCAGTCAATACCTTCTTTAAATTATCAATTTGCTCTTTCAATATCTCAATGTTTTGCTTAAAATTGTTATTTAAACTTTCGCCTTCTGTATATTTTGTCCCTTCATTTTTATGCCTTTTATTCAAATAATAAATAAAGAACAAAGATATTCCTCCTATCAACAATATAGTGACGATAGTTGAAATAAATATTGTCAAATTTATCGTTTTTGTTAAATATAATGCCAGCATTACTGCAAGCAACACCAAAACTGCTGCTATATCTATCCAAACAAATTTTTTGTTTATTTTACTGTTTTTTAAAGCTATATTATTTTCTATTAGCTGAGTCTGAATCTCACTATGTTTTTGATATAAGCCATTTAGTTGCTCGGAAAGTGAATTTGCCTTGCTTTCAATCTGCAACTTTTCACTATAAAGTTTGTTTTGCTCACTATATTTTTCTTCTTCAACTTTTATTTTTTCAGCATAATTTTTTAATTCTTCATCAAGAATTTTTGATTGTTTTTTATTTTCAGCAATCTGGGTTTGAATATTATCATTTAATGCTTTTATATTATTAATTTCAAACCTATATTTTTCAATATCACTTTTTGAAGGAAGTTCTCTTTTAATTTCAAGTCTTTTATCTTTCAACCTTTTTATCGCTTTTTCAATTCCATTTAAATCATCTTGATATTTATTTACACCAGTCAAACTAGCTGTCATTTCTATATTTGCAAGGCTTTTAAAATTCAATTGTGGAAAAAAAGCCGACAACTGAAAGGACTCTTCACCAAGTCCAAATATCGTTTCTCCTAAAGGTTTAAACTCCTGACTCAAAACCTTGTTTGTTGAATAGTCCAACAACTGATAAGTATCAGATTCTGGTGTCTTGCCAAATGTTCTCGTCACTCTAAATCTAGTTTCTCCAATCTCAAACTCAATATAACCGCCATATATTCCACCTTGCCATGGATTATATTTGCTTCTTATTGATTTAACATCATCTCCCCTTGTTTTGGCTGGCATGCCATAAAACATTGTTTTTATAAATATTGACAAGGTTGTTTTTCCCCATCCATTTTCTTGCAGAATTTGATTTAATGATGAATTAAATGAAAAATCAATATCATGTAACTTACCAAAATTTTCTATATGCAAACTTAATAATCTCATATTGAAATATCATCTCCTCTTAAGGCTTCAATTCCTAGTTGCCAAATCTTATTTCTTATTGTTTCATCATCTTCATTTTCTTCAACCAGTTTTAGAAATTCTGCTTTAAATGAAAGCCTTTCATTTTTCAACTTGTCAAAATCAATAAAAAGTTTGCTGTTGTCTACAATTTCAAAATAAAAATAATCAGAGAAATCTCTCTTAAGGTTGTCCAGATATTTGTTGTTATCTTCAGTATAATAGCCTTTTAGCACAAGTCTAACCATGTCATTTAAGGAGCATTTTTCGTCTACTACATTTCTTGCCCTAGTCAGCAAATCATTATAGGAATTAAAGCCTGTTATATCACACTCACAAATCTTATATCCTGCGCTTACAAATGGAATATACTCTATGCTTAAATCTTTATCCAAAGTTACTTGAACATAGCCCTTAATCCCACTTTCATCAAAGCCATTAGAAAAAAGACTTCCTGGATATACTGCCCACGAATTTCCTAATTGCATTTTTTCAAAAGAATGCACATGCCCTAGTGCTATATAATCAAAAAAGTAATCTTCAATATAATCATTGATATTTATATAATCATTGTCGCTTTGATTGTGCAATTCTCCATGTAACAAAAGAATATTCTTATTTTCTTTATTATAATTCCCCTTTAAAGCTTCTTTTGATTTTGGTCCCCAAAAAACTTTATTATCCAATTTATAAAAAGGTCTTTCTTCATCAAGTATTATAAAGTTTGAAGGCAGGTCTATATCAAAATCAAATTTCTCATCATGGTTCCCTTTTATATATAGCACTGGGCGATTAAAATTTTCAACACTATTAAAGAAAATTCTTATAGTTTTTGAAGGTACATTTTTTAAATGAAACAAATCACCACAAATCAAAACAACATCATAATTCTCTTTGATTGCTTCATTAAATAATATCTCTATTGAGATATTCCTATTATTTCTAAAAACCGTTTGTTTTTCTATTGGAAGTTTGCCATTAACCACTCCCAAATGGATGTCTGCAGTATGTAAAATTTTCATTTATAACCTCTAAAAAATTATATCAAATATTATATTTTTAAGCAAATATTTAAAATTAAATAATAAAAAAACTTGTCCATTTGTATTTTAGACAAGTTTTTCTTTCTTTTAAATTATTCCCACATAGATGCGTTCATTTGATGTCAAAACCATTGGTTTAGTACCATTGTTTACTATGAGAGGATTTGTAAATTTACTATCTTGGAATTCTACCGCAATATTTGATGAAGTCCTATATTCGCCATTTGTATCAAAGAACTTGATTACAAATTTAAGTTGGCTTAAAACTTGGACATTTATATCTCCAGACACACTTGTAAGTTTAACTTCATTTTGTATTTCAGGGCTTTCATAAATTACATCAATATTTCCGCTTGTTGTTTCTATATCTAAGTCATCTGCATAGGTGTGAACATTCACATCTCCAGAAGTTGTTTCTATATAAGCCTTTCCACTCATTTCTGAAATGTTGACATTTCCGCTTGTTGCTTTTACATAGATTTGACTGCCACTACTCATTTTGCCTATATTGACATTTGATTCATTGACATATGGCAAACTTACATTCCCATTGATATTATCTATGTTTATTGTAGCTTCTTTCATTTGCACAATTGAATCATTTGCATTTAACGAACCTTCAAGATTTACTAAATCCAAATAACCTTTTGCCATATTTAGTTCTACTACACCTTTGATATAATCTGCACTAAATTGCGAATTATTCAAATCTAATACGATGTTTGCTTTTTCTGGGTCTGCTGTTCCATTAAATACAATGCTATCAAGTTTAAATTCACCCGTGTCAGTATGAAGTTCAAACCTCTTATTTACATTTATTGTATCTAATTGTGTTGAAATATCACCAGAATCAGTTTTGATGAATATTTCTCCAAAATTATTTTCCACAAATGGATAGAATAAAATGTCGCCTGTCTTTGTTTTAATATTTATATCATTTACATCAACTTCTGTTTTCACACCAGTTTCATCTTCATTTTCAGAGAGTTTTGCTGGATTTCCTATAAAAATATCACCTGATGTATTTGTTATATTCACTTTTGTGTTTGCAAGAGCATACGCTGCTTTTGCAGGAACAAGGATGCTTATTGAAACTTCTTTATTAAAGAACAAAAATCCTTCAGGCTCTTGAACATCTATATTTAAAATTTTGTTTTCTTCATCAGCAAAATATATCTCATAGCTAAAATCTGTATTATCGCTAGATTTAGCAAAGCCTTTGCAATAATTTTCAATTCTTATAGCATCTTCATCTATATTATAAAATCTTTGAACTAATACTTGTGCTGAATTACAGTTTATATTGATTTCATCCAAGTTTGAAAAATCTATCGTTTCATCCGCCGATGTCTTATAATGTCTTTCATCGACATTATATATCATATATTGAAATCCTAATATATTTTTAAATGGTGAAAAAAGCATTACTACTATTACAATCAAAAATGCAGCAAGTATCATCATCAAAAAGATAACCATATATAGAGTAAACCCTTTTTTTACTTTATTATCTGCCATTTATCCTCCATAGTTAAATTATAACACAAATATTTATTTTTTACAATATATTTATTAACTTTATTTAATCAATGATCGCTTTAATTCTTCTTATTCCACTTGAAGAAGATTCTTCTTTCAAAATCTTAAAATGATGAAGCTCTCTTGTGTTTTCAGCATGAGGACCTCCGCAAATCTCCTTGCTTACATCTCCTATTGTATAAACTTTTACTTCTTCCCCATATTTATTGCTGAATGTCCCATGTGCGCCTTCAGCCTTTGCCTGTTCAAGTGTCATTATTTGGCAAGTTACATCTATTTCTCTCTTGATTGCATCATTTACAAAATCTTCTAATTGAGCAAGTTCTTCTTTTGTCATTTTATGATCAAGGTTAAAATCAAATCTTAATCTTTCTGGAGTTATATTTGACCCCTTTTGCACAACTTGCTTTCCAAACATTTTTTGAAGTCCAGCGAGCAGTAAGTGCGTTGCTGTATGAAGTCTTGCTGATTGTTTTGATTGGTCAGCAAGTCCTCCCTTAAACACACCAGCAGAAGCAACCCTTGACTTTTCTTGATGTTCTTTAAATTTTTCATCAAATTCATTTTTATCGACTGTATAACCTCTTTGCTCAGCAAGCTCTTTTGTAAGTTCAAATGGAAAACCAAAAGTATCATATAATCTAAACACGGCTTTTCCGCTTATTTTATTTTCAACCACTTCCCCTGTTTGTTTAGCAAATTCTTTGTGCTTTTCTATTCCTTTGATAACCTTCTCAAATTCTTTATGACCTTCTTCCAATGCCTTAGAGAATTTTTCAACTTCTTTGATTAATTCTTCTTTTATGAAATCTCTATTTTTAGCTATATCTTCATAATCCTTGCCATATTCATCAACATAAATATCAGCTATATCTTTAAAGCACTCAACATCTAAGTCTATATCTCTTGCGCAATTGATTGAACGGCGTATAAATCTACGCAAAATATAGCCTTGTCCTACATTTGATGGAACAACTCCTCGCTCATCACCTAAAATAAACACACTTGATCTTAAATGGTCTGTTATAATTCTATAAGCTCGTTTTGATTTGTCGTTTGTTTCGTAACCAATTTTTGCTTTTGAATTTATAAAATCTATAACGCTTCTTAATGCCCCAGAGTCGTAAACGCTTTTTGCTCCATTGAGTACGGCAACTGTTCTTTCAAGTCCCATTCCAGTGTCAATATTTGGTCTTTCAAGTTTTTCAGCTTTTTCTCCAGCGTTCTTTACTCTATATTGCATGAAAACATCGTTCCATATTTCCAAATACTTTCCACAGTCACAAGCAGGAGAACAACTTTCACAACATTTTTCTTTTCCAGTGTCATAGAACATTTCAGTGTCTGGCCCACAAGGTCCAACTCCGCCACCTAATGCCCACCAGTTGTTTTCTTTAGGCATATAAAAGACTTCTTTTATACCGCATTCTTTCCATGCGTTGTAGGCTTCTTCATCTCTAGGTGCAACATCATTTCCCTCAAACACTGTTACAGCTATTCTTTCCTTTGGTAAACCTAAGTATTCAGGACTTGTCAAAAACTCAAAACTCAACTTTATCATCTCTTTTTTATTGCATTCGCCCAAAGTCCAATTTCCAAGCATTTCAAATAGTGTCAAGTGACTGTAATCACCAACCTCGTCTATATCATTTGTTCTTATACATCTTTGTATGTCAAATATTTTATCCCCATAAGGATGAGGCTCGCCTAATAAATAAGGAACAAGTGGGTGCATTCCTGCTGTTGTAAACAATACTGTTGGGTCATTTTCAGGTATTATTGAATATCCTGGAATTCTTTTAAATCCATGTTTAGTAAAAAACTTTATCCATAATTCTTTTAATTGTCTATCTGTTTTCATATATATTCTCCGTAATCAAATTCTTTTTTATTTTAGCACATTAAAGTTTAAAATGCAATTATTATCATATATTAATATATTGTTTTTTAGCTTTCAAAATTATTTCACTATTCTTTTGATTGTTTTCTATGTCTTGTGCATGCTTGTCTTAGGCTTTCAAGTTTCTTTCATTCATAAATTGCATCTTTTAAGTATAGTCCTTGTGGAGCCATTGTTTGTCCTGCATGCTCTCTTTTACCTTCATTTAAGGCTATTTTAATGTCTTCTAATGTTAATTTACCCAAAGAGTAATCTACAAGAGTCCCCACTATTATTCGAACCATATTATATAAAAAACCGCTTCCGCAAACATCAATCTTTATAAAATTGTCTTCTTCTGCAATTTTTATATCATATATTGTCCTAACAAAATTTTCAGCGCATGTATTGCTTGAACAAAAACCGCGAAAATTGTGCTCTCCAATCAAAAGACTGCTTGCCTGTCTCATCTTTGATATATCAAGCTTTCGTCTTACATATCCTACACGATTTGCCAAAAAAGCATTCTTTTGTTCGCTATTATAAATTTTATATCTATAGCATTTTCTTATCAAACTAAAGCGTGCATGGAAATTCTCATCCACTTCCACTGCTTCCTTTATCACTATATCATCTGGGAGGCAATTGTTTATTATATCAGCAAGCTTAGATACTGGGACTGGAACTGCCAAGTCAAAATGTGCTTTTTGGTTGAGTGCATGAACCTTTGCATCTGTTCTCCCACTTCCAAATATTTCAACTTCTTGTCCAATAGAATTGAAAATAGCTTTTTCAATCTCACCTTGTATCGTCCTTACATTTGGTTGCTTTTGCCAGCCGCTATAATTTGTTCCATCATATTCAATTGTCAATAATATTCTTTTCATAAATACATTATAAAACATAAAAAGAAAAATAAAAATCATTTTTAAGTCTTTTTATGTATTTTTATTAATTTTTAATTTGATTATAATTTATTTTTAATTTTATGTAATATTTTATGTGATTTTTTTGTATTTTTGTTTTTTATTTTTATTTTTTTACTTTATTTTATAATAATTTATAATATTTTTCTTCTAAAACTTTCTTCGTAAAATTTTAAAGGATGGTGTTTTTATTTGACTAAAACCACTAAATTTTATATACTTTCATGTAGGAGTTGTTATGAAACAAAATATTATTGACGCTTGCCAAGCAGTTGGCGATATAGCATATAAACTTTCTGAAGTTATACCTATCTATCCTATTACACCATCAAGCCCTATGGCTGAGTATTGCTCTAAATTAAACAGTCGTGGGGTTAAAAATATTTTCAACGAAGATGTAAAAATGATTGAAATGCAAGCTGAAGGCGGCGTGGCTGGTTCTTTGCACGGAGCTCTTCTTTCTCATGCTTTTAGCTCTACCTTTACTTCAAGTCAAGGTCTTCTTCTTATGTATCCTAATATGTTTAAAATGGCTGGAGAATGTCTGCCTTCTGTCATCCATGTTTCTGCTAGAGCTGTGGCTTCACATGCCCTTTCAATCTTTGGCGATCATTCTGATGTAATGAGTGTGAGAAGTGCTGGTTTTATTATGCTTTGCTCTTCATCTGTCCAAGATAGCCATTATTTGGCTCTTGCAAGTCATACTCTTGCAATGAAAAACAGATTGCCTGTCTTGCATTTCTTTGACGGATTTAGAACAAGTCATCAAATTCAAAAAATAAATGTTTTTGAAGATGAAGAAATCAAAAAGGTTATCAAAAATTATTTCGATGAATTTAAAAACTCATATCAAGAAAAACAGTTTGGCACTGCTCAAAATCCTGATGTATTCTTCCAAAACAGAGAAGCAAATGAACACAGATATAGAGAAGTAGCCCAAAATTTAAAAGAAATTTTCAATGATATAAATGACATCACAGGGCAAAAATATGACTTTTTCAGTTATTACGGACACAAAGAGGCTGAAAAAGTTGTTGTGGCTATGGGTTCTTCTTGTCAAACTATTGAAGAATATATTTCTCAAAATCCTGACGAAAAAATAGGACTGATTAAAGTTGTGCTTTATAGGCCTTTCTTATATCAAGAATTTTTAAATAAATTGCCTAGCACAGTTAAAACAATCACTGTCCTTGACAGAACAAAAGAAAACGGAGCTTTACCTCCTCTTGCACTTGATGTCATGTCTGCTGTTTTAAAGAGCGGAAAACAAATCAAAGTTTTAAGTGGAAGATATGGTCTTGGCGGAAAAGAATTCACTCCTGACTGCGTCAATAGTGTCTTTATGAATATGAACAATAGTTCACCTAAAGACAATTTCACAGTTGGAATTATTGATGATGTCAACCTCTCTTCACTTGATAGCTTCGGTTATGAAAGCAATGAAAAAGGCATGCAAATAAAAATCTTTGGGCTGGGCTCTGACGGCTCAGTTTCTGCAAGCAAGTCAACAATAAAACTTTTGGGAGAAAACTACAACAAGTATGTCCAAGGCTATTTTGAATATGATTCAAAAAAATCTGGAAGTTTGACCATATCTCACCTTAGACTTTCTGACCAACCTATTAAAAGTGAATACCTTGTCAAATGCGCAGATATAATTTCAATAAACAATTTCTCTTTTGTCACAAGATATAACTGTCTTGAAGGACTTAAGAAAAATGGTATTGTTTTAATAAATTCCATTTTCAGCAAAGACGAAATAGGCAAAGTCTTACCTATAGAATATGTCAACAAATTGAAAGAAACAGGCTCAAAGCTCTTTATAATAAACGGTCAAAAAATCGCAAGTGATTGTGGGCTTGGCGCTAAAATAAACATCATTATGCAAGCTGGTCTTTTGCTTTGCTCTAAACTCTTAAGTCGTGATGAAATTGAAAAAGATTTGACAAAAGATATCAAAAAAACTTTCTCTATAAAGGGAGAAGAAGTTGTTAAAAAAAATATCAATGCCTTGAAAGTTGCTTTAAATTCTATTGAAGAAGTTGATGTAGAAAGCCTTGTCGGCAAAGTTTACAAAAATGAAAGAGATTATCAAAACCAATTCTATCAAGACATTATGAAGAAACAAAAATCTCTTGATGGAAATTCTATACCAGTGTCAAAGTTTAGTGAAGACGGCTCTGTCGAACTTGACACAAGCAAATATGAAAAGCGTGGAATTGCTGTAAGATTGCCTAAATGGATAAAAGAGAACTGTATTCAATGCGGACAATGCGTTCTTGCTTGTCCTCACTCTGCTTTGCGTCCACTTCTTGTTGACGAAAATATTGAAGATAAAGAAAGTTTCGCAAGCGCCTTAGGGCTTAAAGGAAATCTTTATAAAATATTGCTCTCACCTGAAGACTGCACTGGTTGTGGAGTTTGTGCTAAAACATGTCCTGCAATCAAAAAAGCACTTGAGATGACTGATGCAACTTTAATTTTAGATGACAAAATTGAAGAATATGAAAAAGCACAATCTTATCAATTGAAAACACAAAATCTTTTCCCTAAAACTTTTGCAAAAGGATTGCAATTTGAAAAATCATTATTTGAATTTTCAGGTGCATGTGCAGGATGCGGGGAAACACCATATATCAAAATTTTGACCATGCTGAATGGCTCTAATATGATGATTGCAAATGCAACTGGATGCTCTTCTATCTATGGTGGAACTTTTGGCTCTTGTCCTTATTCAAAAGATGAAAATGGTGGCGTATTCTGGGCTAACAGTCTTTTTGAAGACAATGCAGAGTTTGGTCTTGGACTTAAACTTGGAAATGCTTTCACTAAAAACAAAGATAAAAAGGTTTGGATTATTGGTGGCGATGGTTGGGCTTATGATATTGGATATGGCGGACTTGACCATGTTCTGGCAAGTGGCGAAAATGTCAATATTCTTATTCTTGACAACCAAACATATTCAAACACTGGCGGTCAACAAAGCAAAGCAACCCCTACTGGAGCATCTGTTAAATTTGCAGAGAGTGGCAAAAAAGTACGAAAGAAAAATATCGGTGAAATTGCCATGACTTATAAAGATGTCTTCGTTGCTCAAGTCGCATTGGGTGCAAATATCAACCAAACAGTCAAAGCATTCAATGATGCACAAAACTATGAAGGAGTAAGTTTGATTATCGCTTATTCAACTTGTGTAAATCAAGGCTTTGACATGTCTAATATGATGGAAGAAAACAAAAAAGCAGTTGAATGCGGATTTTGGCCATTATTTGAATACTCCCCAATTGAAAACAAGTTGTCTTTATTTAGCGACTTTGACTATGACAAATATTTCAACTTCCTTAAAGGAGAAAGGCGTTTTACTTTGACAATAGAACAAGGTCATGACGACCTTTTGGAAAAACAAGTCAAATTTGCAAAAGAGAATTATGATTTTCTTAAGAATATGAATGATTCAACAAATAAATAAATTATAAAAAAATAAAAAGAAATTAATCTTTTTATTTTTTTTATTTAATTAATTATTTTTTTTTAATTAAATTAATTTATTTTAATTATTTTTTATTATTATTTTTTTTATTATTATTTTAATATTGTTTATTTTTCTCTTAAATTCTACATGCAATATTTATCTAAGAACTTGTTGACATGTCTTTTATACTCTTTAAAGTCATTCTCTATGCTGACTGCATGTGTTGTATCTTTTGATATATACAATACTCTTCTCGTGTCAGGCAAACACTCATAAAGTTTATAAACCATTTCAGTTGGCACGAAATTGTCGCTATCTCCATGTATAAAGAGCATTGGAATAGATGATTTTTTAAGTTTGCTGCACATATCAATTCGTTTTAAATCTAAATTCTTTGTCTTCTTCAAATAGTTATAGAAGATTTTATAAATAAAGCTTACTTTTAATTTCATTTTTGAAAACACATAGTATGTTTGATTGTACGCATTATCGTAACCGCAATCTTCTATTACACAAATCACATTATTTGGAAGTTTCTCTCCCACGCACATACAAACAGTGCTTGCGCCCATTGAAACTCCATGCAAAACAATCTTATAATTTTTGTTGTATTCAAGCATTTTATCAATCCATCTTAATAAATCATAATGCTCATAGAGTCCGAAAGACAGGAAATCCCCTTCACTTTTCCCATGTGCACGCATATCAATAGCCAAAATGTCGTAACCGCGCTCCTCATATATTTTTGCGTAATTATACATATCTTTATAAGTACCGCCATATCCATGAACCAAAATGGCAAGTTTTTGGCATTGTTTATTTTTATACATAGCTTTCAACTTTAAATCATCATTGCTAAAAACCTCAATTTCTTCAAAGTCTTCTTTATTGAAATATTTGTTGAGTTCTTCGTTCTCTTTATAGCTTTTTTTGCTTCTCTCCTCTATTTTCTTCTTAAAGCGACTGTTTCTTGCCATTGCAAAATGATATGACAAATATCCCAATGTAAGGTAAACACCAAATACAACGAGAAACAAAACTAAAATTGCTAAAACAACTATTAAAAAAATTTTCATAATATGTCCTTTTATACTCCGCTAAACAACAACAGCTTTTACGCTTTCTCCACTGTTTGAATCTTGATAAGAAAGCCAATATCCAAAGCCTTCAGGCTTGGTTGTATCAAGCGGGAACCATATTGGATATCCAGATAGTTCTCTTGGTGGATGCCTTTGAAAAACTCCAGGAACTCCATAGCATATATATTTAAGCTCCTCATCTTCATAAAGCAGCCCTAAAACATAATAATCACCCTCTTCGTCAATATTAACTTTCACCCACTTTGAATTTGGTATGAGTTCTTGCAAGTAATCCTCATTAGGATTGTTTGCAAACAAATTATCAATTTGTTCTTTCATTTCATTATAAAAACTGTTTGTGTTTCTTAAATCTCTTTCATCCACAACCAATTCTTCTTTCTCACTGTTCTGCTTATTTTGAACTCTTGACATGTAAAACTTTTTATATTTACATTCATCACAATTATGAGAACATGTGCTTACATCTTCACTATTTATCGCTTTGTCTATTTCTTTCTCTATAAGTTCTTTTTCATCATCTTGATAATCAATGCCGTATTTATCGAGTTCCTTTTCAACTTCATCAATGTTTTTTGCTTTTTTTATATTGTTTATGACTTGGTCGAATATCTCATCTTTTTCAACATACCCTTCACTGCTTCCATAAAGCAATGGTTTTGGTTCTCCATTCACAAAGTTGACAACTGCACATGAAAAATTTTCTGGCAATTTCCTTATATCACTCATAAATGTAAAAAGCATGCCAGATGTATGAGTCAACCCCGCCTTTATAATCTTTGTCCCGTCATTTATGCCCAAACTTATAATGCCTCTTGGCTCTACTCCAAAATTATATAATCGGACTCTTCCCGATGTCATCTCTCCATCACATTCCAATGTTAGAACAGCTCTTTGACTTCTATTTTCAACTCCATTTAAGACAATACTTTTTTTATTTAACATAAAAACACCTCTTTATATATTATACTTAGAGGTGCTTTTAAATGATTTTATTTATTAATTATTTTTTGTCATAATTTAACATATTTTGTTGAATTTCTTAAATCTACAAATGTGCATTTATTCAATTTAATTTGATAGTTTTTTATTTATTAATTTCACTATATCTTTTGTATTAAAACCAGCTTTAGTATAAACAAGTTTGCCATCAGCACTTCCTTGATAGTCATCTAAGCCAACAACTATTCCATCATCGCCAACATACTTATACCAAACAGAATCATTTGATGCCTCTATAGCCACACGCAGCTTTGCATGTTTCTGCAAAACTCTGTTTTTATAATTTGTAGATTGTTTTTCAAAAAGCTCTATACATGGCATAGATACAACTGATACATCAAAAACTTTAGAAAGTTCTTCTGCAACTTCTAATGCTAAGCTAACCTCACTTCCTGTTGCATATATAACAATCTCTGCTTCTTTCTTTGCATGTCTTATTATATAACCACCTTGAAGCGCTTCTTTATAATTTCCATCAACAAGAGGCATCTTTTGTCTAGATAAAATTTGAGCAACTGGTCCTGAGTAAGATAAAGCCAATTGATATCCTGCAAGCATTTCATTTATATCGCATGGTCTAAATACATTTAAACCTATTATTGACCTAAGTTGTGAAAGCTGTTCTATTGGTTGATGTGTTGCCCCATCTTGTCCAACATATATGCTGTCATGTGTGAAGAAATACATTAAATTTAACTTCATCATGCTTGCGAGTTTTATGCTTGGCAACATATAGTTTGAAAATGCCAAGAATGTAGAACAAAATGGCAAAAAGTCTTCATACAAACTTATTCCATTGATTATTGCCCCCATAGCATGTTCTCTTACACCAAAATGGATATTTCTTCCTCGTCTGTTTCCTATATTATAGTTGCCTCCATCTTCAATATATGCACATGTGGAATGCGTTACATCTGCTGTTCCGCCTATGATTTGTTGCAATTTGTTTGCCAATTCATTTAACACGATTTTATTCATTTCTCTGCCACTGTTACCTTCCCATTTGTAAGCAGAGCGAACAATTTTTTCCATATCAATCTTCTTTCGATCAAAGAAGTTTACAAATTGTCTATAAAGTTCTGGGTTTGATGTTGCATATACTGCAAGATTTTGATTCCATTTTTCATGTTCAAGTTTTCCTCGTCTGGAACTTGCCATACAGAAATCTCTTACATCATTTGGTATATAGAAGTTTTCATAAACACCAAGTTTTTTGTTGAAAACCTTTAATTCTTCGCTATTAAGAGCAACACCATGGATTGAAGAAGTTCCTTCTTTTTCAGTGCCTATTCCAATTGTTGTTTTAAAGATTATAAGAGTAGGCCCTGACATCTTTTTTGCTTTTGCTATTGCTCTGGAACAAGCATAAAAATTATTTCCCTTATTGCATCTTATAATGTTCCAGCCCATGGCTTTAAATTTTTTAGCAACATTTTCTCTGTTGGCAAGATTTATAGAGCCGTCCATTGTCACTTCATTTGAATCGTACATCAAAATAAGACGATTTAAATTTAATGTCCCAGCAAGTGAACAAGCTTCTTGTGCCACTCCTTCCATAAGGTCACCATCACCTGCTAAACAATAGGTATAGTTGTCTATGATTGGAAAGCCCACACTATTAAATCTTTCAGCCATAACAGATTGAGCTATTGCCATTCCTACAGCATTTGCAACTCCTTGTCCTAAAGGGCCTGTTGAAACTTCAACACCGTCTGTTGTTCTATATTCAGGATGTCCTGGCGTTTTGCTGCCCATAGTCCTTAGCTGTTTTAAGTCTTGCAGTGACACATCAAAACCAAATAAAGATAACAAAGTATAGTAAACAGGACAAGCATGGCCTGCAGATAAAACAAATCTATCACGATTTAAGTAGTCTGTGTCAGAAACATCAAAAGTATAGTGATCTTTGAATAATGCAAGCATAATTGCACTTACACCTAAAGATGCACCTGTGTGTCCACTTCCTGCATTTGATATTGTTTGTGCTGTTATCGACTTTACATAATTTAATGTTTTTTCAACTAGATTCATACCATTTCTCCTAATTTTTCTATAATCTTTTTCACTGCTTGGACTTTTGATTTTTTGTCTAATAATATTGTCAAATCTGCTATGCCTTTTATAAAATTATTTCTATTATCATAATCAATCTTATTTATGGATTGGTTGACTTTCATATTTGATAACTCTAAATATATAATCATTGAGTCTTTAAATACTTCATAATATTCTTTTAGTAAGTCATATTTGATTGTTATAACTGTATTTTGATATTCAGCGCAATTTTTTACCACACATTTTTCTCGCTTCTTTAAATAATCAAATCCGCACTTATTTAAAATTTCTTTTGGGTCTATTAAATCATATTCAATAAGATCTTTACAATCCGCCAAGAACATATCTAGATTACTCGCTAAATCATTAGCAACATTTTTGCTAAATTTATCATCTAAAGATACTATAACAATATTAATATAACTTTTCTCTTTCTCCATAGTAATATGATAACATAAAAATAATTTTTGTACAATTAATTTATAAAATTGTTAAATGGTTTATTAGATGATTTATATTGTATTTTAGGGATTTATAGGTTAACCATTTTTATTTAATTATCATCGTCAATAATTGTTTTCTGATTTTTGCTTAAAACAGCCTTTGGCCGTTTAGAATTTATTTTTATACCCCATGTTAAAATCAATGCTATAACCAGCAATGAAATAATTATTGCAATATCAAATGTGGGTGTTGTTATCCCTGAATAGACTACTTCATTATTTTTTATTGTCATTGCAAAACTTCCTTCATTCGCTGTTGATAAAATTTTGCTGTTTATATCATGAAGTCTGTTTATTACTTCTATATCTGGCAAATCTCTATTTTCTCCTGCACATAAGATTGAATATTGTGGCTTTATTATCTCTAAAAACTCTTTCATGGATGATGTTTTTGAACCGTGATGACCAACTTTTAAAATATCAGCTTTAAGATATTCACCATATTCATCTATCAATGTTTGTTCTATCGCAATGTTTGCATCGCCCGTCAATAAAATCTTTTTTGTTTGATATGTAATCATTATGACCGCGCTATAAGAATTTGTATCTGCATAATAATCTTGTGCGGGAGATAAAAATTCTACTTTACAACCTCCTAAATTTAACTCTATTCCCTTTTCGCTAAATATCAAATTGCAGCCCTTTTCTTTTGCTGTGTCTATTATTGTGTTATAAATTAATGTGTTGGAAATCATATAAGTGTTATCATCTGGCAAATCCTTTGCTTCATTTTGTGTGTAAATCTTAGGCCTATATATGTTATTCACATGTACATTTTCAAGAAGTTCTTTTGCACCGCCCACATGATCGGCATCAGAATGAGTCAAAACCAAATAATCTAATGCTTCAAGATTTTCTTGTTTTAAAAATTGTGTTACATATTCACAAACGATTTCCCCATACTCTTCTTCGCCTGCATCTACAAGCATGGTTTGATTATTTGGAAACTTGAATAGCAAGCAATCTCCCTGCTCAACATCTATCACATGAAATTGAAAATCATAACCGCTATATTTATCTATTATGTTTACCTTTTTAAAATAATAGGTGCCTCCACATACAAAAAACAAGACAACAAACAGCACAACAAAAAACACTGATAAACTTATTCTTATTATCAGGTCATTACTAAGTTTTAAGTGTTTTTTATCTTTAATTTTTATTCTTTTGTTTACATTGTTCATTTTTTAACTTTATATTTGGCAAATCACTTTATAATCGTAATATCACTAGGGAAAACTTTTACTCTGTGTTTTTTACGCTTTTTAAAGATAGCTATTATTTTAGGCATCATATCTATTGCAGCTTTATAGCCCTCTTCAATCATATCATCCATACCGTCAGTTTTGGTTGACTTAAATCGTTTTGTTTCTGGCGCTATTATTACATCAGAATTTACATACCCCCTTACTGCATTACTTTTCATAAGTATTCTTATAGAACAAGTCAAAACATCCAAAACTTTTGTACTGTCTGTCCCATAGGTTCGAGATTTGTTTACATCCACAGAAATCACATAATCACATCCAAAATATCTTGGCACATCTGCTGGTATTGTATTTTGCAGACCTCCATCACATAATATCATATCATTATAAACAACTGGCGTGAATATTCCAGGAACTGCACAGCTTCCCATAACCGCTTTTGCCAGATTACCCTTTGCAAGGCATATTTCTTTTGTTGATTTTATATCTACAGCAACAGCTGAAAATGGAATCTTCAAATCCTCAATATTTATATCACCAAGATTGTCGATGATAAGCTCTCCTATACCATCTATTTTAGAAGGTGTAAATGGAATGATATTCTTTCTTATATCGCGTTCTTTCACATTTTTTATGATTTCATACATCTGCTTATAAGTATAGCCAGCTGCATAAAAAGCCCCAACTAAGCTTCCCGCACTTGTCCCAGCCACATAATCAAATTTTATTCCAAACTCCTCAAAGGCTTTTATTGCACCAAGATGAGAAAATCCTCTTGTTCCACCACCGCCAAAAGCAATCCCTACTTTGATTTTTCTTCCAAACATTTCAAGCTCCTTTGCTATAAGATATTATATTTTCTTTATAATAATTATAACCAAATCCAAAATAAAAACAAAATAAAATATTAAAAAATTAATATTAAGAAAATACTTGCAAATTATGTGAAAATTTGCTAATATATAAAAGAAGACTATGGCCTCATGGTCAAGCGGTTAAGACGCCGCCCTCTCACGGCGGAATCAGGAGTTCGATTCTCCT
>CAKNRR010000009.1 GCA_930990975.1 uncultured Clostridia bacterium
AACCTCCTTGTAATAAAATAAAAAAGTGTTAGGTATCCTAACAGCTTTCAAAAAAATGACGAGAAAACAAAAAATTGCTTGATTCTACAAAAGTCCTTTATTTTAAGGATATTTGTAGATTTCAAAAGCAATTTGTTTCTCGCTTATCCTGTTTTCGCGTCAAAGCACTCACTTTTGCTCAAAATTGCAAATAATATTTGCAATTTGTATCGCCTTTTCGTTCGGCTTTTCCTTTCCCCAAAAACTCTAGCAAGCAAGAGTTGTTCGGGGACCCCAATTTTGTATTTTTATATCTCAAATTCATTTTCATATTGTTCTATCAAATTTTGATATCTTAATTCTTCTAACTTATTATAAAATTCTTGAAATGTCTTTATTATCTCATAATTAACCTTTTGACTGATATATAAGCACTCTTGAATTTCGTTAAACAATTTTTTCTTTTGCTTTATTTTTTGTGCTTTGAATTTTGCATTTAGTTTTAATCTTTTATCATCTTTTGCTTTTAAATTTTTCGATTGCTCAATAACAACATTTCCAATTCTTCGGTAAAAATCTTGCATATATTTTTTCTCAAAATTAAAAGGTTGTTTAACGCGATTTCGCTTACAATATGCTTCAAACTTTTCATCTTTCTCTTTTGCTAAATTTATAAAATCTTCCTTTAAAGTTTTTGCTTGATAGTCCTTTGATAAAATGTAATTTGTAATACTATCAATTTTAGGTTTTAGGGATTTCATATTCTCACAGTCATAATATGTGTGTCTATTTTTTGGGAATTCGTTTGCAAGAGATAAAAGTTTATTCTTTAAAATATACCCAACATTTGTTATTAAACTTTCTTTCATTTTGTCGTTTAGTCTTTTTCTTGCAAGTATTTCTCTTGCCTTAAAGTCAGTTGCGGAAAGTTCAATATTTGCTTTTAACTCATTGATTTTATTTAATGATAGCTTCCCATTAGAGTATTGCTTTCCTTTTTTATTTGGTCGTATTCTTTGTGGACTATTTTCAAAAAAAGAAATGTGAATATGTCTGTTGTCTGTATTCTCGTGAAGTCCTGCAAACCAAGTTATATTGTTGGGATTTAGTCCAACACTTTTAAAAAAATTTGGTAGTTCACTTTTAATCATATTGTATGCTTGTTCATAACTATCACACCAAGTTTTACCAAACTTTTCTTCAAAACTTATAACCATATCCCAAATAACTGATTTTGTTTTCCTTAAAGCCTGTCTTATCTCTTTTCTTTCATCACTTGTTAAAAGTCCATTTTTACCAAATACTCCAGCACTTTTATCTTTGTTATTCATATATGAAAGATAGTCAAATTTTTTCGTGTCATTTATTCCAGTCAAAATGTAATTCATATAATCTTTATTTGTGTTAGATGAATAAAATTGCCTTTTGTTTTGATATTCTTTACTCCCACCATGAGAGTTGTAATAATGCAAAAATATATTCACATTAGGAACAATTCTATCTGACATTTGTTTCCTTTATGCAATTAAGTTCTTCATCTAACAAATCAAATAATCCGTCATTTATATCGTAATCACATTTTTTATTACATTCCAAGTTATAAACGACATAAGCTATATAATTTAGCATTTTCTTGATTAAAGCAATATCTATTTTGTATTCGTTTTTGTTTTGTTTAATTTCGCATTTTATGTTTTTAATTTCTTCATTAAGATAATACAAATTTTGTCTTATCTCATCTAAATTTGCTCTTTGGTCAACTTCATTATCTCCAAGTAATTTTTCAGCACCAGTAACAGTGCAATAACGAATAAAGTCCGAAAGATTATCAAATCCCTTTTTTGTCCTGTTGTATGCTTTATCTAAAATATCTTTATCTTCTTGATTGTAAATTCGCAGTGTTAATTGTGATTTTAATGTTTGTTTTATTTTTGGCATGTTGTTTTCTCCTTTTGTTTTAGTTTTATAAAGGGGCAACAAAAAAGAACTATCAAATTTTTAATAGTTCTTTTGCTCATTATGAAATTTTATGTTTTGCTAATTCTTGAAGTATTTCGTAAGTTGGAATATTCAAATATACTTTTTCTTTTTCATTAAACTTCCCACATTGTTTTAGTTGTTTTAAAAAATCCCACACAGGTTTTGTCATCTTTTCTAATTTTTTTATTGTTGTAATAGGAATTTTTATTCCTTTCTTTTCCGCTATTTTCTTTATTTGAGTTACATTTTTCATTAAATCCATAACTTGTCCTAAATCAATTGAGATAAAATCTTTACTTGCCGATTTTATAACTTCTTCTATAACATCATCTGCAAAATCTTTATAATGAGATTGATAAAAATTTGTATTGCTAAATTCAGGGTCAAAAGAAAGCAAAATATGTAAATGTTTTAATGCTGTTGCTTTAAATTGACAAAAAGCACTAGTGCTCATTTTTAAGTAACTTGCAAGTTCTTTATTTTTATAGCCATATTTATAATAACCTTTTATAATCTTCGCTTGCTTGTCTTCGAGTTCGTCAACAACTCGCCAAATACATTTTGCAAATTCTTTTTTCTCTAAATTCTTTTCAATATAAGCATTCTCATCTGCAATTATTTCGTGATATGTTAATGCTTCCTCACCATTATAATCTGTTTGTTCATCCAAAGAAATTGCAATATATTGCCTATCTCTTTTTTGTTGACGTTTTAGTCTTTTATTGTCACTACGCAAAAATAGAGCAACTTCATCGTTTACTTCCAAATCTATAAATTTATTGTGAATTCTATCGTAATATTTGATTGTTTCCATTTTTCCTTCCTTTATTTAACTAGGTAGAACTTTGTTTTTTGCAATCATCTCATTTACGAAAAAAGCCCAGTTCACCTATATGATACTTCTGGTCGGGTATCGATTTCGGTGCACTAAGGCTCACTCAGATTTTATCTTTTGTTGGAACGCTAAGGTTCGCTATAAATTTGAAGTTAAACTCTAACTTCTGTTTTTATTATAGAACAAATGTTTGATTATTGCAAGTGAAATTTAAGAGTTTATATAGCACATAAAAGTTTTCCAAATTTATTCATCATATCTGTTTTGTAAGACATAAGAGAATGCGTGTATCTTTGCAGTGTTATCATAGGATTTTTATGTCCTAAAATTTCGGAAACAGTTTTAACATCCATGCCAAATTCAAGAGCACGAGTTGCAAATGTATGACGAAGTGCATGGAAATTTTTGTATGGGATATCTAACTTATTTAATATCCTTTCAAATGTTCGTTGATAAGACCTTGTTCCAACCATTCCATTGTTTTTTGTTGTTATGACATATTTTGATGTGGATTTTTTCTTAATTTTCTTTAAAATATCAACAAGTTGTTTAGGAAGTGGAATAACACGATTAGAATTCTTTGTTTTAGGTGTGTCAACAATAATTGTAATCTTATCATTTTGCTTGCCTTGAAAAGCGGATTTTGAAATTGTCATATAGTTTCTATTAAAATCAATATCGTCCCAAGTAAGCGCCAAAAGTTCTCCGATACGCAAACCCGTATATAAACAAATAACAATTCCAATATAGTTTGATTTTTTACAAGACAAACAATATTTTTCTATTTTGTCCTGTTCACTTTTTTCAAAAGCGCAAACTTTTGTTTCTTCTTGTAAGGGCATTTTAATTTTTTTACAAGAATTTTTATTTGTTATTTCCAAAACATTAGCTTCTTCAATTGCTTGCTTTAAGATGTTTGTCATAACAATAACTGTGTTGTTTGCCAACTTCTTACCTGTTTTCAAATTTCCTTTCTCTAATTTTTCTAAAACAAATTCTTGAAGAACCTGTGGGGTTAATTCTTCAAGTTCAAAATCTCCGAGTTTTGGATTTATGTGTTTTTCTATAAATTGTAAATAAGTGTTATAGGTCCTTATTTTAACCGTGTGCTTAATATATTTGTTTAGCCAAATATCAAGCCAATCTTTTAATTTCATATTTGTTTACCTCCTAAAATATTTTAATTGATTTTTGCCCCTCACATATATAAGGACATTTAAAAATCAAAAATTTAGGCAGTAAACGAAAAATTTTTAAATATTCTAAAATATTTTTTACTTTTCATATAAAAATGGCCATCTATTAATCCAACAAATGGCCATTAATTTATATGTATATGTACATTATATCATATATTTTTAAAAAATAAGCCTATTATTTAAAAAATATATGTGAATTTTTTTATCTTATTATAATTAATTTATCTGAGTTGTCTTCTTATGGATTAATAGATGGCTGTTTAAGGAGTTTTAAATGTCATCTAATATTTCAAAAGAGAAGAGAGAAAAACTTATTGCAGAGATAAATGAAATAAAACGTTTTATTGAATCGGCAACCCCTGACACGAACACAAAAAATTTGTTGTCATATGTATCTAATATTGAAAAAGAATTAAAGACTAAAAAATATGGCTTAGTCTTTGAAGAACATAAAGAAAATATTGATAAAATTCTTGAAACTCATCTTCCATATCTTGAAGAAGAAAAAAAATTGTTTATAGATAATGGTGGAGAATTGAATTTTTTAATTGAAAGCGATAATTTGGCAAGTCTTCAATTATTAGAAAAAACACATAAAGGCAAAATTGATTTTATTTATATAGACCCACCTTATAACACTGGTAATAAAGATTTTGTTTATGGAGATTCATTTGTCGATTATGTTGATTGCTATAAACATAGTAAATGGTTATCATTTATGAAAAGTAGATTAACTATAGCTAACAAATTGTTAACAAATGATGGAGCTATTTTTATTAGCATTGATGATAACGAACAAGCAAACTTGAAAATGCTTTGTAATGAAATATTTGATGAAAATAATACAGAACAATATATTTGGTGTTTACAAGATAAATCAGAGGGCTCTTTTGTTAAAACTGCAGGATTAACTGTTAGAAAGGAACACGAATATATAATTGCATGTTTTAAAAAATCAAATAAAAGATTTTCAAGATATGTTGGCAAAAGGGAATTTGCAGAAAATTTAGACAACAATCCAGACAACGACCCAAGGGGACCTTGGTTTTCAGGCAATATATCAAGGAACGGAATAAAAAGTACAACTGGTAGTAAGTATTATACAATTACAAATCCCGCGGGAGAAAGTTTCACTAGAAATTGGACATTATCAAAACAAGAGTATGAAGAAGCATTAGCAGATAAAAGAATTTACTTTGCAAAAGGTGGTGCAGGAGTTCCTCGCCTAAAAGTTTTTGCTAATCAGGAAGCATTACTTATTCAAAGTAGTTTGTTTAGTGATGTCCACACTTCAGTGACTGGTAAAAATGAATTAAAACAACTTTTTAATAACGAATCGCCTTTTAATTTTCCGAAGCCAACAGATTTAATAAAAAGACTTCTGCAAATTTCTACTTTTAAAAATGCTGTAATATTAGATTTCTTCGCTGGTTCAGGAACTACTGGTCATGCGGTTATGAAACTTAATGCAGAAGATGGTGGCAATAGAAAATTTATACTATGCACAAATAATGAGAACAATATTTGTCGTGATATAACTTATGAAAGAATTAAACGAGTTATAAATAAAGAAAATTATCAAGCAAGTGTAAAATATATGAAAGTCGGTTATTTGCCAATTGATAATAAATTGTATTATGAATATGCCGATGAATTATTAAAACATATCAAGGAGCTAGTTGAACTAGAAAATGCAATTAACTTTGATGACAATCAATCCATTGCTATAATGTTAACAGAAGAAGAATTAGATAAGTTTACCAAGAATATACCAGCTGAATGCAAGTCTATCTATCTTGGACACAATGTTTTACCTACACAAGAACAAGAAGATTTATTTAGAACAAATGATATAAAAATAAATATAATACCAGATTATTATTATAAAGAATTGGAGAATTAAGATTATGAAATTAATGAATTTTCAATTAAATGCTATAAAAGAACTACATGAGAGTGTAGAATCTGGTTTTAAAAATATTGTATTAAAAAGCCCAACTGGTAGTGGTAAAACTATCATTTTAACACATTTTATGGACGAATATCTTAAAGGTCATCCTAAAACAATATTTGTTTGGCTTACTCCTGGTAAAGGTAGTTTGGAAGAACAAAGTAAAGCGAAAATGGATAAATACATTCACAACTCACAAACAAAGCTCTTGCTTGACGTTATGACAAATGGTTTCGCTGAAAATGATTGTTGTTTCATAAACTGGGAAAAACTAACAAAAAAAGGAAACAATGCACTAAAAGATAGTGAAAGAACAAACTTTTTGGAGTATATAGAAAAAGCTTTTGACAATGATTTAGAATTTAAAATTATTATTGATGAAAGTCATCAAAATTTTACAGAAAAATCTGATGCTATTGTCCAATTATTCCACACAAGCAATATTATAAGATGTTCCGCCACCCCAATTGTAAATAAACAAGATAAACTTATAGAAATTAAAGAAGAAGATGTTATTGCAGAAGGTTTAATAAAAAAGCTTGTTGCTATTAATGAGAATTTTCCACATGTAATATCAACAAACAATCAAACTCAATATTTATTGGAACAAGCTCTTAATAAGCAAAGAGAATTAAAACAATTATATTTATCTATTGGTGTTGATATAAATCCTTTAATTATTGTTCAAATGCCAAACAATTCTGATTTATTGCTAGAAACAATAGAAGACTTTTTTGAAAAACAAAATATCAATTATGAGAACACTTTAGCATTATGGTTATCAGGTAGACACAAAAACTTAGATAGAATAGAAGAAAATAATGCTCCACAAATTGCTGTTATTATTAAACAAGCAGTTGCTACAGGTTGGGATTGTCCAAGAGCACACATACTTGTTAAACTTCGTGAAAATATGGACGAAACTTTTGAAATTCAAACGATTGGAAGAATTAGACGTATGCCAGAAGCTAAACACTATGAAAACGATGCTTTGGATACATGTTATCTATATACATTTGATAGTAAATTTACCGAAGGAGTTAAAAATTCACTTGGTAAAGGAGCTTTAGATGTTAAAACAATTTTCCTTAAAAATGAGCACAAACAAATATCTCTAGTAAAAGAACAACGAACAATGATAACTGATTTTAGAAACCCTAGAAAAGCACTTTCATCTATTAATCAGTATTTAAAAAATGAATATAATCTAACTGGCAATAAAACAGAAAATAAAACTAGACTTCAAACTGCTGGATACATATTCTCACAAGACATTATTAAACATTCAGTTTCAGGGAATATCGCTACACTGGATAAATTTTCGGAAAAAGACAATTTTAATGATATTCAATTAACCGAAGCTATAAACACACACTATCACGGCAGAGATTTCCATAATAGAGTTGGTAGAATTGGCTTAGAAATTGGATTGGAATATAGTTATATGAACACAATCATTTCAAAGTTATTTGGTGAAAAATTTGAATATAGAGAAAAATTATTAAACCTTACAACAAGAGAATTATATGCTTTTGTGATAAACAACTTTGATAAGCTAAGAATTGATGTTAAAAATGCTATGGCAGTTGTTATGTCACAATTAGGTATGGACTTAAAGAACATATCATTAAAAGAATTTAAAATTCCACAATCAATGATGTTTACTTATGATAGTCAAAACAAAATACAAACAGAAAGTGAAAGCAATGTTTATCAGGGATATTTAATGTCTGCCGAACCTCGTTCTTCATCAGAGAAGAAGTTTGAAAAATTTTGTGAAAATTGTAAAGCTGTTGACTGGTTTTATAAAAATGGCGATAAGGGTGAAGAATTTATGTCTATTGTATATTTAGACAATGCTGACGGACAAAAACTTTTCTATCCTGATTATATAATATCAGTAAATGGGCAAACTTGGATTGTAGAAACTAAAGGCGGTTTTACTAGAACTGGCGAAAGTGAAGATATTGATAAATTTTCACCTAAAAAGTTTGAAGTATTACAAGCATATTTAAAAAATCACAACTTACAAGGTGGCTTTGTTCGTTATGACAAACAAAGCGAAGAATTGTGTATTTGTATGGACAATTATAGCGATGATATACATAGCGAACATTGGAAAATATTAAGTGATGTTATCAAGTAATTCAAAAAGACCATCTAATTTCATAATAGATGGTCTTTTTTTTCTTCCCTTTTCAGTCTTTTTCATTAAGTTTTTATGCAAAACTATTTCATTTTAGCCTTTATAATTCCATTGATTGATAATTTTAAATAACATTTTTATTACCATTTGCCACTTAATATGAAAATAGAAGTTAGTTATAATAAGTGGAAATACCATCTATTTTATTCCCTTTTTATAGGTGAGTAAAATGGATAGATCTAGAAATAAAATTGTTGCTTTTGCAGGCCATAGATATGAATGGCAATCAATAGGAGTAGAAGAAAAACTATTACAAGTGTTAGAAGATTTAATCAATAGGGGGTATACAATATTTTATGATGGCAATTATGGTGCTTTTGATAATAAGTGTAGAAACGCAGTTTTAAAACTTAAAAATAAATATCCACATATAAAACTTGTTTTAATCTTAACATATTATCATCACGACAAAGAAAAATATACAATACCATCATATTACGATGAAACCATTTTACCAGAACTAGAAGATTTACACTACAAACAAAAAATTACAAAACGAAACGAGTGGATAATCGACAACTGCGACATCCTTATTTGCCACATCCAAGAAACTTACAAAAGCGGTGCTTATAACACTGTCAAATACGCCCAAAAACAAAACAAACCAATAATTTATATCTAACAAAAAAGAAGACTAGTTGCTAATCTTCTTTTATTATTAAATTTTCAACTTTAAATATAAAATGTTTCATTTCAATTATCTTATTATTTAATGAGTATTTTGATATTATTTGTTCATTATCCACAATCTGCAAATCATTAACTACACATACATCCCTATCAGAAGATTGTAAACAATTTATTGACTTGATACATTTTTGAATATCTATGTTATCATTTTTTATATACATTACCATCATTGCCTTATTATTATAGAATGTGTAATAATTATTGCTTTTTGACACAAAACGTTTTATCCCATTTATATAATATTCTTTATTCAATTTTAGTTTACCATCTATTCTTTTACATTCAATAATATAATAAGCAGACACATTTTCAAATGAAATAGGTGATATAGTAACTTTAACATCAACATGTCCTGTTTTTGCTGGCAAATAATTTTCTTGAGTTTCCCTATCGAATCTATAGAGTAAAACATTATTTTGTTTTCTGTATGAATCATTCATAAGAGTTGTAGAAATCCATATGTCTGTTATTTCATTTTCTATAAAGTTTACATTAGTTTTAACTAAGCTCATATATTTTATGCTTTGTATAATAACATTTTCAATATCTTGATAAACAAGAGATTGGCACTTTTTGTTTAATTTAGTATTTAAAAATCCCATAATTAATCTCCATAATGCGTAATTATTGAAGATATCATTTGTTGTAAATCTATTTCAGCATTCATTATGTGCCAATTATAATCAAAGCTGCTTTTAATAATATAATAACTATTTTCATCAAAATAATAGATATCATTTTTATTTATTATATTTTTACATTTAGTATAAATAATATTTTTCAATATATTAATATCGTTTTGCTTATTTTCATTTTTCTCATCTAATATTATTCTTACAATAGTATATTCATTATCGATCAAATATTGAGTTTTACATTTAAAATTGTTTTTACTAATTTTATTCCAATAGTCTTCAAAATATTTTATATAAAATTTAATTTTCGATTCTGTTACACGTTTGTGAATGTATGAATGTGTTGCAAATGGGATAGAAAACTTAAGTGCATAATCTACATAAGGATTTTCATCAAGATGAAATTTTTTCAAAATTAGATTGTCTAATTTTGTAATTAATTCACCAGAATTGTTTATTAACTTTTCCTTTTCTAACTGTATTTTTTCTACCAACCTACTTATTTCTGAATCTAATATTGCAGGAAATGTAAGGATTTGTTCAAATATTGATTGTTCCCGTTCTATACCTGCAGAAGAACCCAGCATTAAATTTAAGTATGAATATAATGATGAATTTAATAAACCAGTAATACTTAAAAGTAAATCTTTTTGATCGGGATTTGCCTTCAACCCAATTACTGATCTTTTGTAAACAAAATTTTTATTAGAAAATACAGCTTTTAATTTAAGTGTTTTAGGGTCAATTCCGACAGTTAGTAATGTGTAAGGAGGATTAAATAATTTCTCATTGCGAGCTCTATGGACATTTGAATAATTAAAAATTGTTGATTTACTATCATTATAAAAGAAAGGTTTAATACATTCTGCGGTTATTAATTTTCTTCCTATATATTTTCTTGTATCATACAAACCCGGATTTGTTAACATACCCGTACCATAGATTACATTATGTTTCTTCAATAAATCACCTAAAGATTCATAGTTTTGAAAAAGATTTTTAATTGTATAGCAATCAAGCATTGTTCCATAAACGAATGTTTTCCAAGCCCAGTCATTTTCATATAAATAACTTTGTTTAACATTTTTTATATCTTTACTTTCTAAAACAAATATTTTAAATAATTTATAATAAATATTTGATTTCATAGAAATAAAAGAAATATTGTTCTGCTGTGTATTATTTGTTGATGACTTATACTTTAAAATTAATGCTGGACCTATTGCATTTTTAAATATTTCTTTCCTAATGTTAGACAATTCAATTATATTAGAAATTGAACAAAGCTCTAAAAACTTTTTCCTAAAAATTCTTGCCTTATTATCAAAATTATAAAAAATTTTTGATGGCAAAACAAATATTATATCAGTAGTAAGAGTAGCAAATTCTAGAGCTTTTATCATAAAGGCTCTAGCAATTTCATTGTTTTGATTTGGAATTTTGACAGCCTTACAGAATTTTAATGCAAGTGCGTCTTTTACATTACCCCAAGGCGGATTACCAATTATATAATCAAATTTCTTTTTTAGTTTAAGTTTAATATCATCTTCGAAGAAATTTCCAACAATTAAATTTTTATTTTTCAACTTTGGCAATTTAAAATCTTTTAAAGTTTTGGGATCTTTATAATCAAGCATAGTTAAGTATAATGAAAAAATTGTTATATCAATAGCTTCTTCATTTTTATCTATCCCGTATATACAATTATTCAGTAGATTAATTAAAATGTTGTCATTATTACAAAAATCCTGTTGACCTATATTTTTTTTAATAAGATTTCTATAAAATTTAATTAAAAATATACCAGATCCGCAGGCCGGATCTAAAATGGAACTATCAATTCTGGATTTAACAAAGAAATTGTTAATATAATCAACAAGAAATAAGGGGGTGTAATATGCTTTATCTTTGTTTTGTTTTTCTTCTCCTAACAAAACTTCATAAATATTACTTATTAATTCTATAGGAATAATGTCAAAATCATAAAGTGAAAATAAAGCTAATTGTCCATTATACATTAATTCCTTTCCTTCAAAAAACCTATATAATAGCATTAAATCATCATTTGTTAATGTTTCTAAATTTTTGGTATTTAAATCATCAAACAAATTCCCATTAAATTTTTTGTTAAGATAGTCAAATAATAAAATTAGCTTGCTTTTATCTTTAATAGTTTCTAAAAAATTATACTTCGTGTTATCTTTTGTAAAATATTTATACCCCAAATCAACTTGTCTATCTATTAAGTAAATTGTAAAAAGCAAAGCTAATATTAATTTCGTTGAAAATTCATATTTAAATTTGAATTTATCTGTAATAAATTTAAGATTATTTAATAAAGAAGAGTATAAATTATTATCACTTAATGTTTTTTGTAGTTCACGCAATGTTTCATATTTTTTTATATTAGAATAGCAATAGAGAGTTTTATTATTACAATTATTAATATCTATAGAGCTTATAAATTCTAATTTATCATTGTTTAAGTGAGCACCGTTATAAATAAATAATTTATTGTCAATATAACAAAAAACAAGAGGTATTTGAGAATTCCATATATTATAAATTTCTTTATTAGTTATATTTTTATTAAAGAAAATAATGAATGGTTTATTAAATTGACAAAAGATTAAACTAGGGTTAATTTTTTTAATTATTTTTTTATAATAAGTATCAAAATTATTGCTTTCTAAAAAAGAATTCGCTGTATAAACATCATCATTATTTTCTACATATCCTAATGAACTTAGCAAAGATATAAAATTTTCTTTAATATTTTCCATAAACACTCCTTTTAGTTTCTTGTGTAATATGTCGATTTGCGGTCGCCATGTTTTTTTATTAATCCCTTGTTTAGCAATTCTTTTAAACATCTTTCTATCGTTGTTTCAGATAATGTAGGACACAAAGAAACGATTTCAGATTTTGTAAACTTACCAATTTTTGTATTGATAATGTCTTGGACTTGAGTTAATGCTTTTGATTTCTTTTCAAGTAATATGTTTGCTCTTTCTTCCAAATCTCTATATGCTTTTAATATCACAGATAACATATATTTAATAAATTCGGTTGGATTGTTTTTTCCATCAATCCAGTTTATCGAACTTGATTGTAAAGAATCATAATATCTATTTTTGGTCTCTTCAATTATTTTTTCAATAGAAATAAACTTTCCGACACTATATTCCTGTTTATATAAAAGAAGTAAAGTCAAAAGTCTACTCATTCGCCCATTTCCATCATTAAAAGGGTGAATACATAAAAAATCCAAAACAAAGATTGGTATTAAAATTAATGGATCAACATATTCTTTGCTAACTGCGATATTAAATTCCTCGCAAAGTCTATCAATAGCATCAGGAGTTTCGTATGGCTCTAAAGGTTGGAATCTTACAAAAGAACTTCCATCAGTTCTTGTTTCTGAAATATAGTTTTGAACATTTTTAAACTTTCCTCCAATAGATTTTTCAGAAAATTTGTACAAATCTCGGTGGAGTTGAAGAATATAAGAACTATTAATTGATATGAATTCATAATTTTCATGAATTGTATTAAGAACATCACGATATCCAAGGATTTCTTTCTCATCTCTATTTTTTGGCGTTGTTTTGTTTTCACAAATTTGTTTAATTCTTGTTGATGTTGTTACAATTCCTTCAATCTTATTTGATGATTCTATGCTTTGAATTTTTGCAATTTCTACAAGTTTATTAATTTTAGTTTTGTTTTTATATTCAATATTCGCTAATTTACCTTTGTATTCATGTATTTGAGATATGTATCCTAAAATTTCATTGTCCCAAGTAACATTTTTGTATTGTGAATAATTAAAAATTTTCATTTAATCTCCTATCTGCTCTTTTATTGCATCATTTTAGCATGTTTAATGCAATAAGTCAACTATTTGTGACATTTTATTGCATCATTTTATAATTTATGGTGCAATAAATATTGAAAGTGAGATTCGCTATTTTTATTTCTTTTCAGCTTTCCATTTTAAAAATTCTTCAAGATCTTCATCAGTCATCTTTCTTTTTATTTTTGCAAGTTCTTGCTTTCGCTTTTTCTTTTCGGCTTGTTCCTTGAAAAAATCATCAGCATATATTGTCCCAAGTTTAGTGATATCTAATCCATTTCCAATTGCTTTAAATAATTCGTCAGCTAAAATTTTTGCAAAATTATTCATCATTTCATCATATCCCTTTTGCAATTCAGGGGTCCAATCTTGGTAGATAGGTTCACTTGTTGTACCTTCAGGTATAATCCTGCCTTTTTTGTCTCTTTGAAAATAACACTTAATACCAACTTGAATTTGTTTTTTCTTTTGTCCTATATTTTCCATATAACACCTCCATTGAAATAATACAAAATTTCAAACTATGCTACAAATTTTTGCAGGAAAAATGCAAGATTTTTGCAAATGGGGTGTTTTGTGTTGTATTTTATCGTGTTTGTATTGTATAATATTGTGTATTAAGATGAAGTGGCTAAAATGCTGATAAATAAAGGGATTGACCGATTTTTTATATGATATTTTATGGTAAAATATGATACGAAAAGTTGAACTCGCAATAATTGGTTTTAATTTCTTCGGAACTATTATGGAGGGTTCGAGTCCTTCTGGGTGCACCAAAAGGGGGAAATGCACTTCTGCCTAGCCTCGCTTTTAGACGATGCAGTACGGTGGTGGTGCTTATTTTTTTTTCTTATCCGCGCAAACGAAAATAAGTTCTCATTTTATGCGTTTTGTTATTTAAAATTTAGCTTTATCTCGTATGTGGTTTATAATGGAGAAGCAATTTATAAAAAACAAAAAACAAAAAAATCGAACCTACAAAATCAAGTAACTTATGATTTGTAAATTCGATTATATTAATATAAAAATTTTAAATTTTGGATTAAAATCTTTAAATTTTAGTTTGGAATTTGTAAAAAGTTAAATGTCGAAAAGTTTATTATTATTTCTTTTAAATTTTTGCAAGAATGGCTGCAATATTTATTAAGTGTCAGTAGGTTAAATGTTTTGATCTTTTGGATTATCCTCGTCTTTTTTGTTATTTTTTCTTTTCTTTAGCTCTTTTTCATCTGTTTTTTGTTCCTCTTTTTCTATAGGAAGTTCTTGAGGTTGAACTTGTTCTTCTTCTGATATTTGTTTTTGATTTTTATTTATTATCTTAATTTTAAATGATTTAAAATAGTTGACGCAAACACAATAACACTTATACAAAGATTGTTCGTGCCATTTTAAAGTTATTGCTTCATAGATAAGGCTGACGATAATAGCAATTATCATTATTAAAATTCCAGTCAACCACCAAGTTAAAGGTGTTCCTTCAAGAAGAGGGGAATTTAAGAACATATTGTTTGAGTAACCAAAAACTTGATTTGAGAAAACTCCATAAACAACCATGATGCTTAAGCCAACAGACAATCTTGGAACTTTATTTAATGTTGGTTTGGAATATTTAACAGCGACACATAGCATTGCAAGAGTAACCATAAGGCTATGATAGAAATAGCTTATTAATGTGTTTTGGACTCTTTCCTGTCCAATATCGTCTCCTGAAAATAGAGTTATAAGTCCACCCATAAAGCCTGCAAATAACGCATAATACAAGTTTTTACTGTCTTTTTTACAGAAAAGAACAAACAAAGGTGTAATAAAGCCCATTGTGCTACAAAATGAACTTGGAAGGAAGTCAAGAATGGAAGGTGTCCAAACATTGTAAATAAATCTAGATAAAATTGTCGCTAAAAGTAAAACACCGGCAGTTATTTTTATCACTAAAACTCTTGATTTTTCTGTCTTAGCAAAAAGGCAAGTGAAAAGAATGAGTAAAGTTGTCGTTATTGCCCATAATGCAATAATTAAAATGTGTGGACCTTCAAAAGCTGAAGAACCTACAAAAAAATCTTTAAGCCATCCCATAATTATCTCCTATAATAAATATTATTATAAATCCTTTTGTAAGTATAGTATAAAGTAAAAATAAAGTCAATGCTTTATACATTTTAATAACTTAAATTCCGTTTTCTTTGATATAAATTTCAACCAAAACGCTAAAAAATTAATTTTAATTTTTATTTTGATTTCTTTTGAATTTTGCAAGTGGTTTAGTATAATTAAAAAACGACCAATTCAAAATTAACGCAACCATTTTTTAATATGCGATTGTTTTTTGCTATCCAAAGTTATTGGTTTTTTCTAATTATAATGGACATACAAAGAATATCGGTATGACACATCTGTTTTCGTAAACAAACTTCTTTAAAACCCTTTTCCATAGGTGTCGATTTATTCCAATCAACAAGTTTTTTATTCTTTTTGTTTTGGGGAGTTTGCAAATTTTTAAAGTGACTCCAATTTAAAAAGTCTAGCAACAATATAATCGCTAGATTTTTTATTTATTTTTAATTTATTTTTTTAATTTTTTATTTTTTCATTTAAAAACCAATTATTTAAAATTTGAATGGATTTTATAAATAATTTTAAATTTATTCTTAAAATAATTTTTAATTATTTATATCAGTTGCAGTTACTGTATCTGATTGAACGCTTCTTGCGTATTTATAAAGCAAGTCCGCAAATTCTTTAGTGTTGGTTGCTATATGGCAGCCATCTTCATCTCTGATATAACCTCCAGCTTGTTTAACAAGATATTGTCCTGGCACATAGTCCCAAAAGTTTTCATGTCTAAAGATTGTTCCGCCAAAGATGCCTCTGGCTATATATGCAAAATTTATAGCTGAACAATATGTGATTCTATAATGTCGAGCAATTTTATCTAATCTGACGAGGCTAGGTAAGTTATTTCTGCCTTCCACGACATAGAGGCTTTTATCTGGTGAGAAATTGTTTACATGTATTTTTTTGTCATTTAAATAACAACCAGTTTCATCTGCCCAATAAAGTTCATCGAATCTAGGTAAATAAATAACAGCTGCACAAGTTTCTCCATTTTTTACACAAGCGACTTGAATTGCATAAAAAGGGAAGCCATGTGCAAAATTTATTGTTCCATCTATTGGGTCGACAGTAAAACAATTATCTGTTAATTTCTCATTAGTGTTGAATTCTTCGCTTACAATATCAAAGTTAGGGTAGTTTTTCTTTATTTCGCCATTTATAAATGTTTCGATCTCATAATCAAAATTTGTGACTAAGTCGCCTTTATCATCTTTGGCTTTTACAACGACATCACTTGTTATTAACTTGCTTGCTTTTAAAACTAAATCTTTTAAAAAATCTATTTCTTTCATAATTCTCCTAAATAATATCTCTTAATATTTCTGTAACATAGCTCATTTCATTTTCAGATGATAAAATAGAAATAAGTAGATTTTTATTGAAGTTTACAATCAAATATTGTCCGTTTGTGCCATCCTTAAAACAGAAACCATCTCTTGAAATGTGCATTATATAACCAACGCCAACTTTAGGCAGAACCTTCTCTGGTTTTGCGGCATATGGTGTTTCTATTTGCGTTGAGCACATTGTATCAATATAATTTTCAGAAATAATTTGATTTCCGTTATAATTCCCTTTATGTAAAATCAGTTCACCGATTTTGAATAAGTCATTGTGGCTTAGATAAAGTCCAGTCCCTCCAGGGCAATACTTTCCATAGTTTTCCCAAATAAAATTCCTTATTTCTAGTGGCGCAAAAAGTTCTTTTTCAATAAAATCTTTTATGTTTATTCCAAAGGCTTCTTGGAAGAAAACTGACAAAATAAAAAGTTCTGCGTTATTATAAACATATTTTTCATCAGGCTGGTTTTTTAATTCATAATTTAAGACATAGCTTAGATAATCTTTTTCATCAATATCTTCTATATATTTTTTTGAAAACATTTGCTTTTCATAGCCTGCGGAATATGTTAATAATATTTTAATTTTCCATTTTTTAATTTTTTCTATATTTTCATCTTTAATATGTGCAAGATTTTTAATAATTGGATAAATATAAGTATTTTCAGTCAGAGGCCTCCCGTTGACAAGCATTTTTTTGTCAATAGCTATTCCATAGGCGAGGGCTATCATGACTTTGCTTATGCTTCGCATTTCATGCAAATCATCAGGCTTATAGAAATGAGATTGCAATTTGCCATTATCATCAAGCATAATGCTGTCTATATTTACATTATTGCCATTTGAAGTGAAAACTTTTTCTTTTTGAATTTTTATTTTTTCAATCAAATTCATGTCTTTCTCCTTAGTTTTTAAGGTCGTTTGCTAGTTTTTTGTAATAAATATCAATTTTAAATAAAGTCTGTGTTAAGAATATAATAGTAGTTCAATAACTCTCTTGAATAATCAACAATCTTTCCTTCAGGCAATATCAGCATTCTTGTAATTCCGATTTGCTCAACAAATTCTGGATTATGGCTGACGAGCAAGATTGTGCCAGTGTAATCTTTAAAGTTTTCGCCAATAATGGCTTGCGTGTCTGGATCAAGATGGTTTGTTGGCTCGTCAAGAATAAGTAGGTTGGCTTTTTGAAGCAGAAGCTTACAAAGGGCAATTCTTGCCTTTTCACCAGGGGAGAGCAAAGATACTTTTTTAAACACACTGTCGCCTTGGAATAAAAAGTTGCCAAGGATATTTCTTCTTAATGTATCACTTAAATCATATTCAAGGGTGTTTTCAAGAATATTTTTGTTTTCATCAAGAAGCTCAAGCTCTTGTGCGTAATAAGCAATATCAGTTTTAAGCCCGTATTTTATCTCTCCACTCTTTGGTTTAAGCAATCCCATAATCAATTTTAGCAGTGTTGATTTGCCCACACCATTTTCGCCCACAACAAGGAAGCGCTCATTGATATTCAATGCAAAAGAAAGATTGTCATAGAGCTTTGGTTTGTTTTCATAGTTAAAATTTAAGTTGATGACTTCAAGAGGAATTTTGTTTCCAACTCGATTAGGCTCCAAGCGAATTTTTACATGCTTATATTCTTTATCTCTTTTTTCAAGTGAAGCCAGTGCCTTTTCAAGTTTAATCTCACGGTCTTTACCCATTCTTTTTATATTATGGTTTGTCCTTGATGCTTGCCTTGCTTTTTCAACGAAATCGGATAGTTTTTTAATTTCTCTTTCTTGTTGTGTTATTCGCAGTTCCTTCAAAAGTTGTTCTTGTGCATATTTCTTTTTAAATGTAGTATAATTCCCTTCATAAACGGATATTTTGTGAGTTACTTTGTTTATAAATAGAATTTTGTTGACTATTTCATTTAAAAAATCAATATCATGGCTTATAATCAGCACGCTGCCTTTATAGTTTTTTAGATATTGAGTTACAAATCCTTTTGTTACTGCATCAAGATGATTGGTTGGCTCGTCAAGGAGCAATATTTGAGGTTTTGAAAAAAGAAGGTGAGCAAATGCTATCTTAGATTTTTGTCCACCTGATAAATCAGCGAGTTTCATATCAAGAAGATCGCTGTCAATCTTCATGTCGTCAATAAGTTTGAGTAAATCATTTTCGGCATTGTATACATCAAATTCTTCTAATTTTGCCTGCAATCTTCCCATCTTATTAAGAAGAGGTGGTTGTTCATCTTCTGTGACATATGTCAGTTTTTCATATATTTCATTAAGTTCTTTTTCAATTTGTCGTATTGGCCTTGCATCATATAAATAATCCCATACAGTTTTTTGTTTGTCTTCAAAATCTATCACTTGAGGAAGATATCCTATGCGAGAATTTCCTGTTGAAATAGTGCCACCGTCAAGTTCAAGTTGTTTTAATATTATTTTAAATAGGGTGGTTTTCCCTGCACCATTGACACCTACGACACCGGTTTTATCTGTGTCATTAAGATAAAAATTTGTGTCATCATAAATTATTTCTGTGCCAAAAGCCAACTGTAAGTTTTGTCCTCTCATAAGTATCTCCTAAAATGTTGTCGTTCAAAAAAGATTCTCAAATATTTACTATAATGACAAAATAAAATAAGTCATACATCAATATTTAATCATTCAAGAATTATTATATCATTTAATATTCATAATTTCAAACATTATATTGTTTTGTTGTAGACTATTAAGAGATAAATTTAAAAGAACAAATTTTAATTTGTTGTTATAAACTTGTATTGTCAAAGTTTTTACTTTAAATAATCTTTAAGATTTTAATTAAACAACATTTTTTGTTTGTGCTGATTGTTGTTCAAACAAAAGTAAAAATGATTTGAAGCAAAAAGATAAAAAATATTTCATCTTTTTTAACTGTTACTAACATTTTATTACTTTCTATGTATATATAATTAATGTTTAGTAGTTTTGTTTAAGGTTGTTATGCAGATATTTAATAAAAAATAAAATATGAGCTAAAATATATAGAATCAAATTTTAGATAAATAGAATAATTTTATTTCAAAATGGTTTGGTTAAGAAAGGAGTTTGTGGTATTATAAAACTATGAAAAAATTTTTTAAAGTATTTTTTGTTATTGTATTAATTTTGGCAATCTTTTCATGTCTTTACTTTTTTGTGTGGAAAGATGATGAACCGAGGAAGACAGATAAACCTTCTACAGAAGTTGAAGTAAACATTGAAGATTGCGACAATTATATTGATTATATAAGGAAAAATCAGGACGATGAAACAAATTATTATCTTTTGAAAATATATAATGCTTTTATTGATAATCTTGATGAGATGAAGGCTGGCGAGAATTCAATATCTTTAAAAAATTATTTATCAAGAGATGAACTTAATGAAGCCTATTATTATATTGCAGATGCGACAGCGGGTGCTCTTACATGTTTAATTTTTGACAATCCTGAATTATTTTATTTGTCATTTGATAATATGACAATAAATGTTGAAACTTCTTTCAATATAGTAACAGATATAATATTTGAAAGAGGAAACAATTTCTATGAAAGTTCATTCTCAAACGAAACCGAAATTGATGAGGCATTGGCTGACATGAGGTCTGCTCGTGAAGAATTTTACGAACAAATGCCAACAGGACTCAATGATTATGAAACTGTTAAATATGTAAATGATTTCCTTGTTGAAAGTGTTGAATATGACCAAACTTTAAGCCAAGATTTGGTGCACTCAGCATATGGAGCTTTGGTAAATGGTCTTGCTGTATGTGATGGTTATTCTTATGCTACAAAATACTTGCTTGATGGGCTTGATATAACTTGTTTTGTAGGTGCAGGGGAAGCAACAGCAAGCATGCCTCCTGAGGGACATATGTGGAATTATGTTCAACTTTATGGAAATTGGTATGGTCTTGATGTGACTTGGAATGACCCAGATTTAGGCGACCTTATAAGTTATGATTACTTTTTACTTGGTGGCGATATGCAAAGAAGCACTGGCTTTTATTCAGTAAAATATGTCAGAAACTATATTTATTCATTTGGAAGTGATTACTATGCTTTTCCAGTTCCAAAAATTTTAGAAACAAATTTTGTATTCCCAAAAATAAATAATATAACAATGCAAGAAATTAAGGAAGGAGATTCTGTAATAGGTGTAGAGTTCAGCTTTACAACAACAGGGCTTGTAAACAACAACACAATTGCATATGCAGTAAGCAAAGATGGCGGCAAAACCTACTCTGATTATATTGCTATAAACGGCAACCTTTCATTAGATGATGTTTCACAAAATGGTATATATAAATTTAGAATACAAACAAGCAAAGGTGGCGAGGTGATTTTTGAATATAAAGACACTTTCACAGTCGCTATTGCAGAGGGCTCTACCGAAAATGTAATAAATTTTGAAACTGTAAAATTAAATCAAGCTGAAACACTACAATTAAACGAAATAAACATAATCAAATTAAATGAAACTGATAATTTCATATTTGATGTGCAACCAAAGGATATAGACGGACTTACACTTAAAAAAGTTGAATTAATATAAGAAAATGTTGAGGGAAGATGTTTAATATATTTAAATATAATAAAGAAAGGAAATTAATAGACAAAGATGTTGTTTGTGACGAAAATGACAAGGCTTTAATCAATATTACAATAAAAGATAAGCAAGAAGTGTTGTCCCCATTTATTTTGGACAATAAAGAAACAATAAATGTTGAGTTTGCAAATCTTTTAGATAACACAATGAAGTCTATCCCACCACAAAAAGACATTCATTTAAATTTACATTGTCTAAATATAAAGGAAGAAGACAAAAACACATTTTCACAAGCTATAAAAAATTATTATTTCAACAGTTCTTTAGATTCTCAACGAAAGCTTAAAAATAATACAAAAATATTGATGATTATGATTATATTATCTATTATATCTTTGACCGTTTTATTTTTAGTCAATTATTTTGAAGTGCATTGGCTTATATGTGAAGTAATTGACATAGTTGCTTGGGTGTTTGTTTGGGAAGGAGTTGACATTTTTGCATTTCAGCGCAGTATAACAAGGTTTGAAAGACGACGAAATTATGCTTTATATTCTTGCGAAATAACATTTAATTAAAGAGGAATAAGCTCCCTCTTTTTTTTACAATTTGCCTCTATTATTTAAAATTTGCTCTTGAAAAAGCCTTCAAAACTTGATATAATACGAAAAGAGGGTAAGATGAAACTAGACTGGTATAGAGATGGGTTTATAAAAATCGACAATAAGATATATAGTTTGGCAGAAGCAGTTACATTTTTTCCAAATTCGATAAAAGAGATTAGCATTTTTGTAAAAACAGAGATTGATAGGGCAGAAAATACTAAACAAATTCACCAAAACAATATAGACAAAATTTTAGTGATTGAGGAAAAGGTCAAAAAGATAATAGCTTCTTTGAATTTGAAAAAGTGTGGCAAGGATTGGCAAGAAAACAAAGAAAATATATACAAAATATTCAAATATATTATACAATCTTCAAAGTATGATGAAAAAATCATGCTGGAGAAAAAGGCTATATTAAATCTTAATATAGATGACCAAGAGAAAGCCCATACTATGGAAATAAATGAAATCTATAATTGTTTAATAAACCATAAATCAGTTTGTACTAGTGATAGTTTCGCGATGTCGTTTATATTAAGAGCGCTTGGTTTCAAAGCTTATCATGCCACAACACAAAACTTGACTGATGGTGGATATCATGAAGTTGTTTTAATTATATTTGACAACGAAAGTTACATATGTGATCCTACAATTTTTAGAGAAGCATTTGAAACAGGGTGGCTAAAAGATATTTCTAAAGATTATTTTATCTTTAAAGAGAAAGATTATTGTCAATATATATGCAGTGGTGAAAGAGAGGTTGTATATGTTCATCCACCAATAATCTTTACAGAAGATGGGGAAGATATGTTTAAAAAAGGAGAAGATGAGAATGGAAGACAATAAAAAAGAAATAAGTTTGGAAGATTTGGTAGAGGTAGCAAGTGTTGACCCTGGAGTTTTAAAAGATCATTTGATTTTAAAATATAGCCCAAAATATAAATTGATGAGTTTAAAGGAATTAGGGATAATAGCGTGGGATAAATTTTCGACATTCCAAAAAAACAAAAATTACAACACTTTGTATGATTTTTTAAAAGCATATAAAGATTTTGTTATTGATGATTTTGTTGGAGTGTTGAAAAGACCAGACAATGATTTAGAACAAAATGTATATGATGCACGACTATCAAACTTGTTGATGAATAACACTAGATTGGCAAAAAAAGTGGTGGTTTCATTGGAAAATTCTGGGATAGATTGGGTTGCAATGCCTTATTTTTACAGCAAAGTTAGAAACAAGTTGACTTCTCCATTTGTGGAATTTGAAAAAATTTTATAGTATTAAATAATGCTTTCAATTTCATTAAAATTATTATATAATAGTTTACGGAGCGTAAATATGAAAGAAAATTTAATTTATAATGAAAAACAAGATGAAGAAAAAGAAATTTTAGGCAATCATTCTGCAGATGATTGTGATGAATGTGATGATGAATATGGTGACTCTCATGATGGGATTGACAATGAAGAGCATATTTTAGATATAGAAAAACAAATCGAAATGCTTATTGAAAATATAAAAGACAACACAGATACAGCATTTGATATTTTGAAGTTGCATCAAGAGGATAAAGAACAAGACATTGTTGATGTTTATAGAATAAATTGCAGTCAAATATTAGATTGTGAAAAACTGGCACAAAAGACATATAAAAAATACAATAATTTGAAAGATAAATTGAATACAGGATATACGACCGATAAAAAAGATGCCGTAAAAAAACAAATTGAAAAATTAATCAATTTTTATAAAGAAATTGAAACCTACGAGAAAGAATCAGTTGAGCTTTTAAATTCATTGATTAAAAAAAGCAAATAGGAGGGAGATATGGGAATTTTAAAAAGCAGAAAAATGGCTAAAGTGGCAAGAGAAAATGGGCTTAAGGTTTTGACAGCGAAAGGTGTGAGTGCGTGGATTGCTTATGTATTTCATAAAATAATCAACAATGAAGAAACACTCTCTTCATTTAAAGAGAAAATGAAAGTATTTTATTTTGACGAACAAAAAGATGTTGAACTCGCAAGAGAAGAGAAAAGAGAATCTCTTAGTTATGGAGCGCTTAAATCATCTGACCCAAAATTAACAAAAAGGTTGAGAAAAACTCTTTCAGAAAAAGGCATCAATGTAGATGCTATGTTAGATTTGTATAAAGAGGATATTATTGACAGCGAAATGTGTTACTGATTAAGTGAAAGAAGGTTTAAATAATTGGAATAAATTTTGATTTTTGTTTTAATTATTTAAATCTTTTTTGTTATAATGAAATTACAAATTTAAACAAGGAGTTAATTATGGATGCAAGAGATGAATTTTTAGATATTTTTTATGACAATATTGATAGGGATGGTGCAGATAAGTTGCTTGACTGGCTTGAGAAGTCCGACTTTTTTACTGCCCCAGCAAGCACAAGAGGACATTGTTCATACAAGGGTGGATTATGCAGGCATTCAATCAATGTATATAAACGCTTTATCAAACTTTTAGAAATGGAATATGGTGACAATTGGACAAAGAAAGTCAGTCCAGAAAGTGTGGCAATAATGGGACTTTTGCATGATGTATGCAAAGTTGATATGTATAAAGAGGACTTTCGAAATGTTAAAGATGAAAATGGCGTCTGGGTTAAAAAGCCTTGCTATAGAATAGAGGATAGTTTGCCTTATGGTCACGGAGAAAAGTCCGTCTATATTTTATCAGCTTTCATCAAACTTACACGAGAAGAAGCACTTGCTATAAATTGGCATATGGGAGAATATGACCAAAGAGTTCAAAATGGTTCATATATGATAAGAGATGTTTTCTATAAGTATCCAACTTGTTTTTTGATGCACCTTGCTGATTTGACTGCTACTTACTTAGATGAAGAAATGGGAGAGTAATGTTTAAAAACATCAGATAAAGTATCGAAAAACATGATTATTCCGATTTTTGGGCTATATTATAAAATTTTATAAACTTAAAAAGTGCGTCAAAATTAAATAATGAATAAACAAAACATGACAAATTATTTTAAATGACTATTGACAAATTATAGGTTATGGAGTATAATATAGGTAAATAACAGGAGGTAATGTTATATGGCAGCAAATACAGCAGATTTGGAAGCTCGTAGAAGAAAGTTAGCAGAAGTACAAAACTCAAAAGAAGAAAAGAAGTCAAAAAAGGTTAAAGAACCTGAGCTTCATGATGCATCAAGTAATACAAAATATAAACCAAGCAAAGGAAAGGGTTTATTTAAATCTACTGCAAGCAAAGTATTAGCTTTGGCTGTAGCAGGGATAATGGTTATTGGAGCAGCAGTTGCAGTATGGCAATGGGCAGATAATGCCAAAGGCAAGGGTGATGCAGAAGTGGTAGCTTCTGAAATGGCTGAAAGATACTTTAATTCTTCAGAAGGATTGGTTGCTGGTGCAAACAGCAACTTAACAAATGCTGATACTGTTTTAACAGAAGCTGAAAATAAAGTTGAATTTGTTCAAGATGGTTTTGTTGTAAGTTTTAGCCTTGAAGACAATGTTAGTGATATGGAAAATAAATTGGAAGAGGCTCAAACAGCAATGACAACTGCTAAAGAGGCATTTGAAGATATGACTACATTGGAAGATGGCAAAAATGCTGTTGAGACCTTAAAAAATGAATATAATGCGAAAAATTATGACAAAGTAAATGAAATTGGAGCACAAATAGAAGCAAATTCTAAAATTGTAAATGAACAAACTAAAGTAGTTACAGAAAATGCTACTGCAATAAATGTTGCGTACACAGCAACAGTAAATGAATTTGCAACAACTCTTTATACAAAGACTATTCCAAATTTGACAACAATTGTTAATAGTAATGTAAAAGACTCAGAAGAAGCTGCAAAGAAAGCAAATGATATCTTTAACATCATAAATGCTACATCAGCTTCTCAAGAATTTAAAGATAGCGTAAAAGAAAACAGAGATCTTGCAGAAGAATATAATAACAAAGTATTGGAAGAAAAAGAAACTTACGATACATTAAATGTGGCAATGACAAGTGCATATAATGCAAAAGCTTATGTTGAAGCTGCTAATTATGCAGATCAAATGATGGATTCAGCATCTATTATTGAAGAATATTCTGAAGCTGCTGTAAACTACAACTATACAGCCAATGAAACTTACCAAAGCTATCTCGAAGAAGAAAACGAAACAATAAAAGATGAAAATGAAAGTTTAAATCAATCAACATTTGATGTTGAATTCACTGCTGGTGAGTTGAAAAATTATGCTAAATCTTTGGTTGGACCTGAACTTAAAGGAAAAGTAGTTGGTGTTGAAAAATGCACATACTCAAAAACTGGAGAAGTTTCAATTATAGTTAATTGCACTGATATGAAAGGTAATCCATATACAAACCTTATCACTGGGAATATTACAGCTGGGTTATCAAAGGATGAAGTTAATGCTTCAGTTTTGATGGATAGACTTACAAACAGCGGAGAAAAGGTAAACTATCAAGAATTTGGTTCAACATTGGATATTGTTTCAAAATCTAATTCTAACGCAAGTTTAATTCAAGGTACAAATAGCGTAAGTGGAGATTTGGATATTAAATATTCAATAGATGCTAAATATAATGGAGAAACTGGATATACAGCTATTTCTGCTCATGCAATTGCAGTTATCAGAGATTCAAATGGAGAGATTGTTGCTTACAAAGTTTATTCAACTCCAAAAGAATATTACAAAGGTAATGATCAAGCAAAATATAATGAAAAAGCAAATGAACTTAAAAATGATATTATAGAATCAATTACAAATGATGATCTTCTTCAAGCTGATTATGATTTAACTCAAGAAACAGAAGTAGAAAAATAAATTAAATAATTGTAATAGGAGGTACACACCTCCTATTTTTTATGTCATAAAATTTTGAAATTTAAAAAGATGTTTTTTAATAAATAATAGAAGAAATATGATTTGACTTTTAAGTGAACTTTTTGTTATATTAAAAAAGATTTAAAGAGAAGATTTTGATATATATAATTAAGAATATTATAATTTATAATAGTTTATGTTTATTGCATATTTTATTGCGACTTATAAAGTGTCAGCAGTGCTTCTTGCTCATAACCATCCTTATGGCTCGTGTCATCCTTCACAATAGGACCTTGTTTCGCATGAGCGTTTGGCAAGTATATTTCAATTTGCAGGGTGCAGACTGCTTGATAACCTTATTGTTGGCAATGATGGTATTTATAGCTTAGAAAAGAAGGGCATTCAAAGAATTTTCCTAGACAGCGAAGAGGCTTATAATGAAGCTATAAAGCAATTGAAAAATAAATAATTTAAAATAAACAAACGGAAAATAAATAGATTAAAAAATTAATTAAAAATTAACAAATTAAAATAAATGACAAAAAATTAAAATAAATAACAAAAAATCATGATTTTATTAAAAAATGTTTGTTTTTTAATAATTTTTATTAAATAATTTATTTTTTAATAATTTTTTATATTAGATGAATATTATTTTTTGATATTATACATAATAGAAATATGAAAAAATTATTACCAATCATTTTATCTTGTATGCTTTTGCCTAGTCCAACTTATATTGAAAATAGTAAGGCGGGCTTTTTGATTGAGAGTGACAAGGTGAGCGTTGTAAGCATCTATAGCCAAGGAGATAATTTTAAAGAAGATATTGAAATATCGGTAAAGACACAAAGCGAAGAAATTTGTTTTTCGCCAGAAGTTGATATAGGATATTTTCCTAATGTCTTTATTGGAAACTTTTTAGATAATGGACTTGATCAAATATTGTATAGTGTCAATAGTGGTGGAAGCGGAGCTTATTCTTTCTATCAAATATTTTCTTTAAAAGGAGGGACTGAAACAAGTGTATTTAACAGCAACGACTTTAATCCTCTGATAAGTGCTTCGTATATTGAGAATGACATTATTGAGATTGATTATCAGGGGAAGAAATTATACTTGGATAGTTCGACTTCGGCATGTGAAAACAAAGAGGATTGCTCGTTGACTATAAGTGCTGTTAATACAATACTTCCTTATTATAATATAGAGCTTGATAGATATTATTTGCAAGTGTTGCAAAAGATATATGGAGGGTTTACTGCAAACAACTATGGCTATATAGTTTCGTTATTGGAAGTCAATGAGGATGGATTTTCAACAATAGATATTGGGGTTTTGTCAAATTTTGATTATAGGAATTTATAGAACAATATTGATTAACAATAATTAATTATTGCAAAATTATCAAAAAAACGCTATTTTAATTGCAAAAAGCGTTTTTTTTAGTATAATTATTATTAAGATGTGCTTTGAAAAGTAAAGATTATTTTGATAGGAGAAGGGACAACTATGATAAAAGTAAAAGATAAAAAAGACAGCATAATCAAAATGCAGGAGTTGGGGTTAAATTATTTTCCTTTAAACTTTTTTGAAACAAGTGATCTTGAAGGCATTGAAATGTTTTTTAAGAAATATCCAGCCGAAGAATATGTTCTTAGAAGTGTAAACAAGGCAAAAGGTAAGTATTTTTATGTCAAAAACTTTGAAGAGGCAAAAGACTATTTAAAAGAATTTGATGGAGAACTTACCATCAGCGTGTCCTACAATCCTTACAAGGAAGATTTGGTTTTGGTTGGGGACATAAAAGTGCATAAAGGCTTTGGGGCAGATGAGGTTGACTTAACTGCCAGAACAGACACTGATGCAACACATAGAAATATCTATGAAAATCCTCAATATAATCTTCACACAAACCTAGAAAACAATAAATTGTGGGATATTCCTGGATTTTCAAAAATAATGCGCTATATTTCTGATCATGAGTTATATGATGTTATAGTTGAGTTTCAAGTTTATGATATAAAGCTTGGAATAAATAAAGAGAATGTAGTTATAACCGAACTTAGAACTGGTTATTAAAAAAGGATATGCTTTAAATAATTTTATAGATTTTACAGAATAAATAAGATATCAATTAATATTATGCAAAAAAAGGAGCAGGACTTATGGAAGATAAATACTGGAAGCAAGTTTTTGCAAAGATAAAAGATGAAATTTTTAGAGCTGATGTTGAAAATTCCGCTAGACTTTTGATGTCTTTATCACAACATTTTAAGATTGAGCTTGATAAAGAAGGGAAAAAGGTGGTAAAGTCAAGTCAAAAAGACGCACTTGCGAAAAGAACTATAAATTTTTTATTAGATGAAGAAATCGGACATGAGGCATTTTTTGCTCTTAAAGAATATGTAAAAACTAATAAGTTGCCTATATTTACAAATAAAACATTGGAAGACCAAGCAAAGCAAGCCGTTGATGTTTGCAGATACTTCATGCTTCACAAGGGGATAGTTGTGGAGAAAAAAGAAGATTATGGTTATCATGATGGAAATGAAAAAGATTCTTTTTAATGATGAAATTTTATTAAAGTTATATGAATAATATGAGCATTAAAGAAAGCAAGCTGGATTTAATTTCCAGCTTGTTTTTTTGTGTTTTATGCTATTTCAATTCATTAGCGAGTTTCTTTAAATGCTTAGCATATTCTTTTTTACACCTTTTAAATATCATAGCATTAATGAGAAATTTTTATAAAGTACTATGATTGTGTAATTTAAGTTGTTTAATTGTAATTATATATTGTGTGAATATAGAAATAATGTAATATTATTTTAAGAATGTTATGAATTGTGTAACTTTGTTATAATTAATTTTATAGAATCTTTATAAATTTCAATTTTGAAATAAAAATAAATCAAGTAAATTTTATATAAAATAAATTTACAATATTAAATTATATTTGTTTAAAATTTAAGAAATCGTTTGGATATTTGAAGGCATTGTTATATAATAACTCTTGTGAAAAAAGGAGAGTTTATGAAAAAATTTGTTTACTTATTTAAAGAGGCTGATGGAAAAAATAAAGCACTCTTTGGTGGAAAAGGTGCAAACCTCGCTGAGATGACAAATCTTGGAATGCCAGTTCCTCAAGGTTTTACTGTTACAACAGAAGCTTGTACACAATATTATGTTGATGGAAGAAAAATTAATGATGAAATTTTAACTCAAATTGAAGAAAAACTTACTGAACTTGAAAAAATGACAGGAAAGAAGTTTGGTGATAAAAACAATCCTCTTTTAGTTTCTGTTCGTTCAGGTGCCAGAGTTTCTATGCCTGGTATGATGGATACTATCCTCAACCTTGGTCTTAATGATGAAGTTGTTGAAGGACTTGCTTCACTTACAAACAATCCTAGATTTGCTTACGACTCATACAGAAGATTTATTCAAATGTTCAGTGATGTTGTTATGCAACAAGAAAAATCAAAATATGAAAGAATTCTTGACAAAGTGAAAGCAGAAAAGGGTGTTCAATTTGATAAAGACCTCACTGCTGATGACCTTAAAGAAATTGTAGGTATGTTTAAAGACCTCTACAAGAAGGCTCAAGGTGAAGAATTCCCACAAGACCCACAAGTTCAATTGATTGAAGCTGTAAAAGCAGTATTCCGTTCTTGGGATAATGACAGAGCAAATGTTTATAGAAGAATGCACGACATTCCTTATGAATGGGGAACAGCTGTCAATGTTCAATCAATGGTATTTGGAAACATGGGCGAAGATTCTGGTACAGGTGTTGCTTTCTCTCGTAACCCTGCAACTGGAGAAAACAAATTATACGGCGAGTATTTGATGAATGCTCAAGGGGAAGATGTTGTTGCTGGAATAAGAACTCCACTTCCTATATCAACTCTTGAAGAGCAAAATCCAGAAGTATACAAACAATTTGCAAACATAGCAAAAACTCTTGAAAAACATAATAAAGATATGCAAGATATGGAATTTACTATTGAAAAAGGTAAACTCTATATGCTTCAAACAAGAAATGGTAAGCGTACAGCAAAGGCTGCTTTAAAAGTTGCTGTTGATCTTGTTAAAGAAGGGCTTATCACAGAAAAAGAAGCACTTATGATGATTGATCCAAAACAACTTGATGCACTCTTGCACCCACAATTTGAAGCAGAGTCATTGAAGAAGGCAACTCCTATTGCAGAAGCATTGCCTGCATCTCCTGGTGCTGCTTGTGGTAAAATCTGCTTTACAGCTGAAAAAGCAAAAGAAATGGGAGCAAACAAAGAAAAGGTTGTTCTTGTTAGACTTGAAACATCTCCAGAAGATATTGAAGGTATGGCAGCAAGCCAAGGCATCTTGACTGCGCGTGGTGGTATGACATCTCACGCTGCTGTTGTTGCTCGTGGAATGGGAACTGCTTGTGTAGCAGGCTGCTCAGCTTTAAAATTTGCTGAAGATGAAAAATCATTCACATTGAATGGCAAAGTATATAAGGAAGGCGATGTTATTTCTTTTGATGGATCTACAGGAAAGGTTTATGACGGAGAAATTAAAACAGAACCAGCAAAAATTGTAGGCGAATTCGCTACTATTATGGAATGGGCTGATAAATATCGTGCTTTGCAAGTAAGAACAAATGCTGATAACCCAAGAGATGCTAAAAATGCGTTCAACTTTGGCGCTCAAGGTGTTGGTCTTTGCAGAACAGAGCACATGTTCTTTGAAGCTGACAGAATCCCTGCAGTGAGAGAAATGATTGTTTCAACAACTGTAGAAGAGAGAAAGAAAGCTCTTGCAAAACTTCTTCCAATGCAAAGAAAAGACTTTATTGGAATTTATAGAGCAATGGAAGGACATCCTGTTACAATTCGTTTCCTTGACCCACCACTTCATGAATTCTTACCTCACGAAGATGATGAAATCGCAGCTCTTGCAAAAGAAATGGGAATCTCTTTTGACAGATTAAAGCAAACAGTTGCAGATCTTCATGAATTCAACCCAATGATGGGACATCGTGGACTTAGACTTGCAGTAACATATCCTGAAATTGCAGAAATGCAAACACAAGCTGTTATTGAAGCTGCAATCACAGTAAATAAAGAAAACGGATACAATATTGTTCCTGAAATCATGATTCCTCTTACATGTGACTGGAAAGAATTTAAGTATGTTCGCGATATCGTAGCAAACAAAGCTGATGAAGTTATCAAAGAAAACAATGCTAAATTAACATATAAGATCGGAACAATGATTGAAATTCCTCGTGCTGCAGTTACAGCAGACGAAATTGCAAAATATGCTGAATTCTTCTCATTTGGAACAAATGACTTGACTCAAATGACATATGGATTCTCTCGTGATGACGCAGGAAAATTCCTTGATGTTTACTATGCTAAGAAAATATTTGAAAGCGATCCATTTGCAAGACTTGACCAAAATGGTGTTGGCAAACTTGTAAAAATGGCTTGCGATCTTGGAAAATCTACAAGACCTGATATTAAACTTGGAATTTGTGGAGAACATGGTGGAGATCCATCTTCAATTGAATTCTGCCACAATGCAGGACTTACTTATGTTTCTTGCTCTCCATTCAGAGTTCCTATTGCAAGACTTGCTGCTGCTCAAGCAAACATCAAAAATCCAAGAAATTAATATTTTATAAACAAATTTTAATAAAAAGTCGCTTGAAAGGCGACTTTTTTGTTTATATTTTAATATTTAATTGTTATAACTCTTGTAATTTCAAGATTTTTGGGCTAAAATAAAAATATAGAAAATATAAGATTGTAAGAGAGGAAAAAATGATAGAGAAATTAGATGAAATTTTATTAAGTGATAATGTTGTCAAAAAGTTCTATGAAAACTATGAAAAAAGTGATTTTAAAGAAGAGTTATTGAAAATCTTGCCAGAGATTGAAGATTGCAAAAACACAAAACAAGACAATCCTTGGCATATCTATAATTGTCTTGACCATATTTTGCATTCAGTTGAAAGTGTAAATAAATTTAGCAAGGGCATGGACGAAAACACACGACGCATTCTTGCCTATACAATGTTTTTGCATGATATTGGAAAACCAATGTGTTATATCAGAAGATATTCAAAATTGTATAAAAGAGAGGTTGACAGTTTCTTTAACCATAATTTAAAAAGCGTTGAAATAGCAAAAAGAGTTCTTCCAAAATTAAATTTTAGCGAAAATGAACAAAAAATTATAGAACTACTTATAAAAGAACATGATATATTCATGTTTATAAGTTTAAAACCAACATACAACCAACATCATAAGGTTTTAGATATGAAACTTATTGAGGATAAAATAAATAGCTATGACCAAACGGGTAATGGCGAAGAACTTTTAAAAATGCTTTTAATGGTTGGCAGGGCGGACAGTTCAGCACAAAATCCAGAGATGACAAAAAGCTCTTTTGAATTGTTGGATGCCATGGATAATTTGTTGAATGAGTATATTGAAGAAAGCAAACATGAGGAAAGAACAAACCTATAAAAGCTACAAAAAACATACTTTTGTGCTTCAAAACATATAAAAAGGCTTTTGAATGCTTTACAAATTAAAAATCATATGCTATAATTTAGAGTAGTATAAATTTAGAGGTGATTATTATGATGATTGAACCAGCAATTGACACACTTTTAAGCAAAACTAAAAACAATAAATATGTTTTGTGCACAATAATAACAAAGCGTGCAAAAGAAATTGAAAGTGTAAGAAGACTTGAACTTGCAAACCAAGATAAAAAAGCCATCAGTTTGGCATGTGAGGAAATAGCAAAAGGTAAAGTTAAACCAAGTGATTTCTAAATATAAAGAATAGCGTTGCTATTCTTTTATTTTTTTATAAAATCAAATAAAAATTTTTTAGTGATTAGAAAGGCTTTAAAAAAGTCTTTTATTTTATCTGCCTATAAATATTGTGAAAATTTGATTTATATGATATAATTTAACTTGCTTAAGGAAGAAAACATGTTTGCTAAAGTTATAATAGATCAAGATGCGAAAGCATTAGATAAAATTTTTGAGTATATTATACCCGACAATCTTGATATTGATGTTGGCATGCGTGTTTATGTGCCATTTGGCAATCGTGTTTTGCAAGGGTTTGTTGTAGGTGTTGAAGAAACTTGTGAATATGATGAGAATAAACTAAAAAAGATAATTTCAAAGATTGATGATTTCTCTGCAATAAAGAAAGAGCTTCTTGCACTTATGGAGTTTATGAGCAAAAAAAATCATTTAAAATTAGCTTCAATTTTAAGGCTTTTCATACCTGCAGAAATGCGAGAGGGGAAGGTAAAAGAATTGTTTGAAACACATTATATTTTAAATAATGATGTTGAAATAAATCTTTCTAAAAATGCAATCAAGCAACAAAGCATTGTTGATTTTATGAAAAACAACGATTATCAAGCTTCCTCAACGCAATTATCACAATTTGGCTATGGGGCGATAAAGGGATTGCTTGATAAAAATATTATTATAAAAGAAAAAAGAGAAACCAAAAGAACGCCATTTGTGATTTCTTCCGAGAGAAAGAATATAAAACTTAATCAATCGCAAATTCACGCAATAGAAACAATGACAGAAGACAAGACTTATCTTTTGCATGGTGTCACAGGAAGTGGGAAAACAGAAGTTTATATGAACCTTATAGAGAAGGTTTTATCTAATGGAAAAAATGCAATAATGCTTGTCCCAGAGATTTCATTAACACCTCAAATAATGTCAAATTTCAAGGCGAGATTTGGTGAAGCCGTAGCGTTGCTACATAGTGGTCTTTCTGCAGGAGAAAGATTTGATGAGTGGAAAAGACTTTTCAGTGGCGAGGCTCGTATAGCAATAGGGGCAAGATCTGCTATTTTTGCACCAATTGAAAATATTGGTGTGATTATAATTGATGAAGAACATGAACAGAGCTATATTTCTGAGTCCAATCCGAGATTTGATACACATGATGTTGCTCAGTTTAGAGCGCGTTATAACAAATGCCCATTGATTTTAGGAAGTGCAACTCCATCAATAGAGAGCTATGAAAAAGCAAAATTGGGAGAATATCAACTTATAGAATTACCAACAAGAGCCAATGGAAAAGAATTGCCTAAGATACAAATCATTGATATGATGAATGAAATTAGGACGGGTAACAGTGGGATTTTTTCAAATCAACTTTTGGCTGACCTTGTCAATGTGGTAAACAATAAAAAACAAGCCATGATTTTTATAAATAGAAGAGGTTACTCTTCATTTATGAGGTGTCGAGATTGCGGATATATTGCAAAGTGCATTGATTGTGATGTGAGTTTGGTTTATCATAGAGAGGACAACAGACTTAAATGTCATTATTGCGGAAAACAATATAAGGTTTTGACGAGATGCCCAAAATGTAACAGCGAGAATATAAAACATGGCGCAGTAGGCACAGAGCAAATCGTTACAAAGCTGAAGGAATATTTCCCAGATGTAAAAATCTTAAGAATGGATAATGACACGACAACAATAAAGAATTCTCATCAAAAGATTTTAAACGAATTTAAAAATTCGCTTCCGGGAATTTTGGTTGGGACGCAAATGATAGCAAAAGGACACGACTTTGAAAATGTTGTTTTAGTAGGGATTGTTGATGCTGACCAAAGTTTGTACCATGCAGATTATAGAAGCACAGAAAGGACATTTCAGTTGATAACTCAAGTTTCTGGAAGGGCTGGAAGAAGTGAAAATGAGGGAAAGGTGGTTTTGCAGACATATTCTCCAAGACACTATGTCTATAAATTCGCTGCCAATTATGATTATAAAGGATTTTTTAGAAAGGAAGAAAATATAAGGCAAACCGCGCAATTTCCACCTTTTACAAGGATTTTACGCATATTATTTGCTGATCACGATGAAAATTATGTACGCGAACTTTTAAAAGTATGCTATACTGAAATAGAAAAGTTGAAAGAAAAATACGGAGATGATATAATATATTTAGATGCTATGAAATCACCAATAAAGCGTATTCAAGATAAATATAGATATCAAATCATGATGAGATTTAAACTTGACAAAGCGGATGAAATAGAAGAAGATGTCTTTAATATAGTTGACAAATCATCCAAGACTTCGGTGTTTTTTGAAGTCAATCCACAAAATTTATCTTAAAAGGAGAATAATTATGGCAATTAGAAAAGTTGTAAAGATAGGAGAAAGCTCATTGAGAAAAAAATCAAAACCAGTAAAAGATTTTGATGAAGATCTTTGGCAGCTTCTTGACGATATGAAAGAAACAATGTATGAAAATGATGGTATGGGCTTTGCTGCTCCACAAGTGGGAATACTTAGAAGAGCCATTATTGTTGAAGTAAATAATGCATTTATTGAACTCATAAACCCAGAAATTTTGTCTAAGAAGGGGGAAGATGTTGAAGAAGAAGGTTGTTTGTCTGTTGGAAACTTCAGAGGAAGAGTTAAAAGACCTTATGAAATTACAGTTAAAGCTTATGATAGATTTGGTTATCCATTCACATTGAAAGCAGAAAAATGGCTTGCAAGATGTATTTGCCATGAAGTTGACCACTTGGATGGAATACTTTTTGTTGATAAATGCTTGGACAAAGACAAATACATTGCTCAAGGCGGGAAGATATAAAATAAGACTTTAAAAATAAAAAAGTGTTACAAAATATAAAATTAAATTATTAATATAATTTATTAAAATAAAAATAAAAATACAAAAAAATAAAAAATAAATCAAAAATTAATTTATTTTTAAATATTTTTTATATTTTAATAAAAAAATATTAAATTATTTGTTTTTTATTAATTAAATAAAATTGATTATTTTTTATATTTTTTATTATTTTAGAGAGAAATAAATTTGAGGTGTGAAAATGAAGATTTTGTTTCTAGGGAGTTCTAGATTTTCTGAGATTGTCATGCAGAAGATGCTGGATTTGAATTTAAACATTGTTGCATGTATAACTCAACCTGATAGACCAAGTGGCAGAGGTCATAAAATGCAAGCGACAGAAGTAAAAAAACTGGCTCTTAAAAAGGGAATTGATGTTTATACTTTTGAGAGAATAAAACCAAATTTAGATACTATCAAGGCAATTGATTATGATGTTGCAGTTGTTGCTTCTTTTGGGCAAATTTTGCCACAAGATTTTTTATCAATAAAGCTTACTATAAATGTTCATCCTTCACTTTTACCTAAATATAGAGGGGCAACACCAATACAAAACGCAATTTTGAATGGCGACGAGATGACAGGTGTTACAATCATGAAGGTTGCAAAAGAGGTTGATGCTGGAGATATCATCTTGCAAAAACAAATGCATATAAAAGATGAATATTATAATGCACTTGAAGAAAAGCTTGCTTTGCTTGGTGGAGAGATGGTTTATGATGTGATTAAACAAATTGAAGAAAAAACAATCAAATTCACTCCTCAAGATCACAGCAAGGCAACTTTGGTGTCAAAATTTAATAAAGAGGATGGAAAGTTGCAGTTTGATAAAACTGCAAAACAAATTGTAAATCAAGTCAGAGCGTTGGCTGAAGAACTTGGTTGCTACATAAATATAGATGACAGAACAATAAAAGTTGCAAAAGTTCAAGATGTATCTTCTCAATTTAGTGTTATGCAAAACAAAATTTTAGAAAACAAGAAAAATTTTGTAATTGGTTGCAAAGATGGTGCGATTGAAGTTTTGCAATGTCAAGCACCATCTGGGAAGATGATTTCAGGGAGAGATTTTATCAATGGGCACAACAATATTTTAGGCAAAAGTGTTTCAAACTAAAAAACTGCTATAAAAAACTTTTGCTATAAGCCGAAAAAATGCGTTAGTTATTAATTTAGAGATTTAAAACATAGAAACTGGAGAAATGATGTTAACAGATTTGAATTTTGAAGAGATAAAAGAATATGTCAAAAAAATAGGTTTGCCTGCGTTTAGAGGCGAACAAATTTTTGATGCAATTTATAGTGGTAAAGAGCTTCAAGAGATTTCAAATTTGCCTCAAGCATTAAAAGACATCATAAGTGCAGATTATCCTCAATATAAAATTATTCAATGTCTGGAAAGCAAAGAAGATGGCACAAGAAAATATATTGTGCAATTCGCTGACAATAATATAGTTGAATGTGTTTTGATGAAATATAAATATGGCTACACTTTATGTGTTTCAACTCAAGTTGGTTGCAGAATGGGGTGTAAGTTTTGTGCATCAACATTGCATGGTCTTGCAAGAAATTTGTCTGCTGGTGAAATATTGGGACAAGTGCTTCTTGTAAACAAAGCATTGGGAGGAAGTCGTAAGAACAGGATGATAACAAATATTGTTATGATGGGCTCTGGCGAACCATTAGATAATTTTGACAATGTCGTAAAATTTATTGATTTGGTTAGCACAGGCAAGGGATTGAATATAAGTCAAAGAAATATCTCTCTTTCGACTTGTGGGCTTGTGCCTCAAATTTATAAACTTATGGAAAAAGATTATAATATAACTTTAACAATCTCTCTTCATGCGACAACTGATGAAAAGAGGGCGGAAATTATGCCTATTGCAAATGCCTACAAGATTTCAGAAATTATCAAGGCTTGCAAAGATTATTACGAGAAAACCAATCGAAGAATATATTTTGAATATACCTTGATAAAGGGTAAAAATGATAGCGAGGAAGATGTAAAAAGACTGGCAAAACTTTTAAAAGGTTTTAATTGTCATATAAATGTTATTCCTCTCAACAGCGTGAAAGAACGAGAACTTGAAGGCACTACAAGACTGTTTGCTTATAAATTTGTTGATAAATTAAAAGCCTGTGGACTTTCTGCCACTGTTCGCCGAACGATGGGCGAAGATATAGAAGGGGCATGCGGTCAACTAAGAAACAAAATATTAAGACTAAAAAGCAATTGATTGATTCTTTTTGACATTGAAATTCAAAGAAATTTTTAAATGAAAAATACTTTAACGGCAGTGATAAATTGTGTATAATTTAAATAATGGAGAGACTGAATGCAAGGAATTGTAAGAGAAAAAAACGCAAATCTTTTTTTAATTGAAAGTCAAGATAAGCTCTACCAACTTCATCCAAGCGGGAAGACAAAGTTATCTGGTGTTTTCGTGGGGGATAAGGTGGAGTTTTCTCAATCAATAACAAAGGTTTACGAAAGAAAAAATCTGTTGATCAGACCTCCACTTGCAAATATAGATAAAATCTTTATTGTTATATGCCCAAAACCAAAACCTGATTTCGTGCTTGTGGATAAGATTATGACATATTGCTATTTAAATAAGATTGAACCAGTTTTGACAATCAATAAATGTGATATGGCAGAAGGGAGTTTTATTGATGAAGTTTTCAAAAATTATGGCAAAATTTTGCCAATAATCAAAATTTCTGCAAAAAATGATGATATAAAAGAGTTAGAAGAAAATTTAAGTGGAACTTGTGCCCTTGCAGGACAAAGTGCAGTTGGGAAATCTTCAATAATCAATGCTATACTTAAGGATAATATTGCTGATGTTGGAGAACTTTCAAAGAAGATTGAAAGAGGAAAACAAACGACACGACTTGTCAAACTTTATAAGATAGGGCAAAGCTATTTGGCTGATACTGCAGGATTTTCTATGTTAGATTTATCTATGATAAGTGATTTAGATTATCGTGAATTATCTTATTATTATCCCGACTTCCTTGAAGGGAGGGCAAAATGTAAATATCGTTCATGCCTTCATGAAAATGGAGATTGTGGTGTTTTGCTTTTATTAAATCAAGGCAAAATTTCAAAATTAAGATATGAAAATTATTTAAAAATATTATATGAATTAAAAAATGCAAAAAAATATTAAATTTTTTATTATTTTTAATATTTTAACTATATAAAAATTAAAAATTAATTTTTTGAAAATAATTATTATTTTAAGTATTTTATAATTATTAAGGAGATATTATGAAAAAATATATTTATGTTTCTGTTTCAACTGATCCTATCAAGGAATATCAAAGAATTGCAGAGTATACAAAAGAGATGCAAGGATATGCAGACTTTTTGCATTGTGATGTAATGGATGGAAAGTTTGTCCCAGCCAAGACATACGACAGTCAGCTTGTATATAACATCAACCAACATAGTTTGATTATGCTTGATGTTCATTTGATGTGTGATGAGCCATTAAAAAGTCTTGATGACTATTTGAAAGCAGGAGCAAATATATTGACAGTACATTACGAAGCATTTAAAAACAAAAATGACTTGATAATTGCAAAACAAAAGATTAAAGATGCGCACGCACTTGCTGGACTTGCAATAAATCCAGACACAGATATAAATGAAGTCAAAATTTATGTGCATGATTTTGATGTGATTTTGGTTATGTCAGTTTATCCAGGTGCAAGTGGTCAAAAATTTATTCCGCAAACAGTGAAAAAAATAGAAGAACTAAACAGTTTAAGAGAAAGCAATGATTATAAATATAAAATTGAAGTTGATGGCGGAATAAATGAGGACAATGTCAAAGAAGTCATTGATGCTGGTGCAGACATTGTGGTGAGCGGAAGCTTCATCTATAAATCGCATGACAAAATCAAAGCAATAGAGCTTTTGAGAGGCTAAATTATAGAATTTTCTTTGTTTGGACTTAAAATATTGCTTTTGAAGACAATATAATTTTTCTATGGTCTTCCAGTAAAAATACCAGCTTTTTGAGTTTTAATCATGACAAATTTATAGAAAACTTGTTGTTGCGACAACCAATTTTTGATTTGACATTTTGATAAAAAGTTATATAATCAATAATATGAGATTTTTCTCCAGAGGAGGCTTTATGATACTATATGGTGACTACCATACACATACAAAATATTCACGACATAATCATGGGAAAGGGACTATTCTTGAAAATGCTTCAGTGGCACAAAATAAGGGACTTAAGCAAATAGCCATCACTGACCATGGCTTTAATCATATGTTTTATGGCGTTCGCAGAAAGGATATTCCAGCTGTAAAAGAGGAAATTTTGAATGCAAAAGAGGTTACAGGTGTTGATATTCTTTTGGGCGTTGAAGCAAATTTGATTTCAAGTGACGGCGATGTTGATGTTGTTGAACAAGATTTCGAGTTTTTGGATATCTTGCTTATGGGACATCATAGAATGGTCAAAATGACAAATAGAAAAGATTATATAGACATGATGATAGCAAACTGGTTTGGCTCTCCTTATGCTCCAAGCAAGGAGAGATTAAATAGAAACACAACAGCATTTTTAAAAGCACTTGATAAATATCCAATAGATGTGATTACGCACTTAAATTATGGTTGCCCAACAGACACACTTGCTGTTGCAAGAATGGCAAAAGAAAAAGGTACATTGATTGAATTAAACGGCAAAAGAATCAATTTTACAGACCAAGAATTGGAAATCATGGCAAGCGAGGGCGTTAAATTTATAGTTGATTCAGACGCTCACAGCCCAGAAAGAGTCGGAGAATGTAACAATGGAATTAATACTATTTTTAGATTAGGTTTGCCATTATCTCAAGTTGTAAATATAGATAAATTGCCAAAATTTGCACAAAAAAGATAGAAAAGAAGGTTTTTAATGAGTTTTGCAAAGGATAGTAAATTACAGATACTTGAAAGAGAAATCGAGGACGCAGATTGCGCCCAAGCTTTTTTATCTGGACTTTTGCATGCAAGTGGAACAATAACAAAAAACAATGAGGGGATAAGACTTGACATTGTCACTGATTTTAAGGAAATTTTTGATTTTTTAAATCATCTTGTTTGTAAATTGTATGGCGAAAATTTGACCTTGGAAATTTCAGATGATTATATAATTAATAAGACAACATATTACAGAATAAAATTCCCTTGCGATATATCTCTTCAAATTTTAAAAGATTGTGCTTTGATACCAACAAATGGCGATATTGTTTTTTTAGCAGAGATTGATAAAAACATCATTGCTGACGACGAAACTAAAAAGAATTTCATTAAAGGTGCTTATGTTGGATGCGCCACTTCCAGCATAAAACTCTCAACCCTTGGTTCACAAAGCCCAACAACAGGCTATCATCTTGAATTTTCATCGCATAATAGAGTGTTCTTAGAAGGTTTGCAGGAGCTTTTGCAATATTTTGACATAACAAGCAAAATAGCGACAAGAAAGAAAATATTTGTTTTGTATTTGAAGGATAGCGAGGCTATAAAAGATTTGCTGGCATTGGTTGGTGCTGAGCAAAGCGTGCTTGAACTTTCTGACGAAATGGCAAAAAGAGATTTAAGAAACACGGTTAATAGACAGGTAAATTGTATAAATGCCAACATTAATAAGACAGTCGAGGCGAGTTTGAAGCAAATTCATGCGATAAACTATATCAACAAAAAGATAGGACTTGAAAGTTTGCCTGAAGATTTGCAAGAGGTTGCGGTCTTAAGGCTTGCAAATCCTCAAGAAAGCATGGACGAGCTTTTAAAGTTGTCGACTATAAAATTGACTAAAAGTGGATTAAACCATAGATTTAGACGAATTTTAAAGATAGCAGATTTGCTTAGAGGAAATTAATAAGAAATTAATTGGAAAATATAAGAAAACAATAAAAAATAATAGAAATAATGGGAAAATGATGAAAAAATAATTGAAAAACAAAAAAAATATAATAAATTAATGAAAAATTAATAACAAATTAATCGGAGGAAATTAAACGGGGGTTTTATGAAAGATTTTGTACATCTACATTTACACACAGAATTTAGTTTGCTTGATGGGCTTGCAAGAATAAATAAACTTGTAGATATTGTCAAGGAAAGAGGTTGGAAGGCTGTTGCAATTACTGACCATGGTAATATGTATGGTGTAATTAAATTTTTTGAAGCCTGCGTTCAAAATGGAATAAAACCTGTAATAGGAGAAGAGTTTTATATATGCCATGACAGAAAATCACGAACAAATCGTGAGGATACAGGGCATTTGATATTGCTTGCTAAAAATAATACTGGCTATCAAAACCTTTTGAAACTTTCTTCCTATGCTTTTTTGGAAGGAATGTATTATAAGCCAAGAATAGACTATGAACTTCTTGAAAAATATAGCGAAGGATTAATTTGTCTATCCGCTTGTCTTGCAGGTCATATACCACAATATATTTTAAAAAGACAATATGATGAAGCGGATAAACTTGCTTTATGGTTTAAAAGAGTTTTTGGTGAAGATTTCTATCTTGAAATCCAAAATCATAATATTCCAGAAGAAAAAGAAGTTTTGTTGAAACTCACAGAAATGAGTGAAAGATTGGATATTCCTATGGTGGCGACAAACGATGTTCACTATTTGAATAAGGAGGATGCCGAACTTCAAGATGTTCTTATGTGCGTTCAGATGGGAAAGACCATTGATGACCCTGATAGAATGAAATTTGAAACAAATGAATTTTATTTAAAAACTTATGAAGAGATGCTTGAAGCTTTCCCTGGCTATGAGGAAGCACTTGACAGAACAATTGAAATAGCAAATAAGTGCAATGTTACAATCAAAACGAAATCTCTTCGTGAGATTGCAGCAGATGGCAATCCAAATGTCCCAGTAGAAGACCAGCTTGGCGCTACCGAAAACTTTATTCCTAAATATGTTCCTGACACAGGAGAAAGCACATTTGAATTCTTATCTCGTCTTGCTTGGGAAGGTTTGGCAAGAAATTATAAAACAGTTCCTAAAGAATATGAAGAAAGACTGCAAATGGAACTTGACACAATACATAAACTTGGCTATGTTGAATATTTCCTTATTGTGTGGGATTATATAAATTTTGCACGCGAGAATGATATTCCAGTTGGGCCAGGTCGTGGTTCTGGGGCGGGCAGTTTGGTTGCATATTGCACAGGTATTACACAGGTTGACCCTATGCGATATGAATTGTTCTTTGATAGATTTATCAACCCAGAGCGTGTGTCAATGCCAGACTTCGATGTTGACTTTTGTATGGACAGACGAAGAGAAGTTATTGAATATGCAAAACGAAGATATGGTGCGGACCATGTTTCAAATATAGTTACATTTGGAAATATGCAAGCCAAAAATGCGATAAAAGATGTTGCGAGAGTTCTTCGTTTTCCATATTCTGAAGTTGATAAAATAACAAAAGAAATACCAAACAAACCTCTTAAAAAGCCTCCTGTATTGAAATATTATTTTGGGCAGACAGGCAAACCTGAGGATGAAAAATATATAATTCCAGAACTTAAAGAAATTTATGATAATGATGAAGACATCAAAAAAATCATAGATATGGCAATCAAATTGGAGGGCGTGCCAAGAAATGTTTCAATGCACGCAGCAGGTGTGCTTATTGCTCCTGACCCAGTTTTTGACCATGTTCCAATGGCAAAGAGCGGTAATGATGAAATCACTCAATTTGATATGACAGAGCTTGAACATTTAGGCCTCTTGAAGTTTGACTTTTTGGGGTTGAGGACGCTGACAGATATACATAAAACAATAAAATATGTAAAAGCAATTCATGGTGTTGATATAGACTTTACAAAAATGAACTATGATGACCCAGCAGTTTATGAGCTTATAAGTTCAGGAAACACTGAAGCGGTTTTTCAACTTGAAAGTGGTGGTATGAAGAAGTTCATGATGGATTTGCAACCATCCTGTCTTGAAGACATCATAGCTGGAATTTCTTTATATCGTCCAGGACCAATGGACTTTATTCCTAAGTTTATAAAAGGGAAGAAAGAGCCTGAATCTATTGAATATGAAGATCCATGTTTAATACCTATTTTAGGGACAACCTATGGTTGTATTATTTATCAAGAACAGGTTATGAAAATCTTTCAAGTTATGGCAGGCTTTAGTTTGGGTGGCGCTGACAATGTGCGAAGAATAATGTCAAAGAAAAAGCCAGAAAAGTTGCCTCCAGAGAAAGAGAAGTTCATTTATGGTAAGAAAAACCCTCAAGACCCTAAAAAAGACATTCCAGGGGCTTTGGCGCTTGGACATGAAAAAGAGGTCGCTGAGCGTGTATTCGACCAAATGGCGAAGTTTGCAGGCTATGCCTTCAACAAATCTCATGCTGCAGCCTATGCTTATGTATCTTATCAAACTGGATACTTGAAAGCTCATTATGAGGTTGAATATTTGACAGCCGTTTTAAATAACAGAATAACAAATGCAGATGCCATAAAGAAATATACAAACTATGCCAAGAAGGAAGGCTTTACAATTTTGCCTCCAGATATAAACAAATCACATACAGAGTTCAGAGTTGAAAATGGAAATATTCGTTTTGGGTTAGGTGCATTAAAGAATGTTGGCACAGGGCTTGTTGATGTTATTGTTGAAGAGAGAAATAAGAATGGAGATTATAAGAGTTTAGAAGATTTCTTGAGAAGAGTAAATTCAAATTCTCTTAACAAAAAATCAATAGAAAGTTTGATTTTGAGTGGAGCATTTAGTTGCTTTGGCGCTTATCGTTCTCAGCTTATGGATATTTTTCCTGCATACTATGAAATGATTGCAAGTGATAGAAAATCTCAAGCTATGGGGCAATTCTCAATGTTTGATACATTTGAAGAGGCTTCAAGGTCAGTTAATAACATCGCTTTGCCAAACATTAAAGAATACAATAAAGAAACACTGTTGAAATTTGAAAAAGATTATGTTGGAATTTATTTTTCTGGACATCCACTAGATAATTATTTGCAAAAATATGATGATTTCAACTTTACATCTGATATGATAGCTGATTTGAAAGTTGATAATGATATGCCTAACGATGAAGAAGGCGGTGATGGAGAATCAACAAATTATCAATTTAGCACAGATGATGAAGGCGAAGAGGTGGAAGAAAAAGAAAGTTTGGTTAAAGATGGGCAACCTGTGCTTGGTGGCGGAATTATAACAAGTGTAAAAAAACTTAATTCAAAATCTGGAAGCATGGCGATATTCTCAATTGAGGACATCTATGGAAGCTATGATGTAATGATATTCAGCAAGTTTTATACCAAGTATAAAGACTTGATACAAGAAGACAATTTGGTGACAGTCCGTGGGAGATTGTCGATCCGTGAGGGGAAATCTCCAATTGTAATTGCTGAAGTTGTGTTGCCTTGGGAAAGAAATCAGGAAGAACAAAAAGATGACACTCGAAAATTATATCTAAGATTTGACACTACCAATTTAGATGTTTATAATAGTGTAAAGAAGATTGAAGCAAGTTATCCAGGACAATCACAAGTAATTGTGAAATGTACAGCTTCAAACAAAGCCTTTTCTTTTAGTTCAAAAGTTGAAATAAACAACTACTTGTTGAATGAATTGATAGGTTTGCTAGGCGAAGAAAATGTGATTGTAAAATAATTTGGTATATTGTTTATAATAATTTATAAATCTTTATCTTTAAGAAGGAGAATTGTATGAAACTTTTAGTGCTTACAAGCGGTGGGGATGCACCAGGAATGAATATGGTTTTATATTTGCTTTATAAGGAATTTGGGAAGAATCTCTATGCTTGTCGTGCAGGATTTAAAGGCCTTATAAACAATGATATTTTGCCAATCAGCGAATTTAAACCTCAAAAATATGCAAGATGTGCAGGAAGTTGCATTAAATGTTCAAGATGTCCTGAATTTAAAGAAGAAAAGTGGTTCAAGATAGCGCTTGAAAATGCAAAGAAGTTTGATGTTGTAATTGTTATGGGTGGGAATGGCTCCTATAAAGGGTGTCAGGACCTTCATAGAAATGGGGTAAGGACAATATTTATTCCTTCAACCATTGATAATGATGTAACTGTCAGTGATTATAGCATAGGTTTTCATACAGCAGTCAATGCTTGCCAAGAAATGATTGAAAATATAATGCCAACAATGGAAGCTTTTGATAGATGTTGTGTTTTTGAAACAATGGGAAGAAATAGTGAAAAAATAGCAAAATGTACTGCAACTTCCCAGCTTTGTGATTATCTTATAGCAAGCAAAGATGATATAGATTATCCAAAGATTGCTGAAATTGTGAAAAATAACCATCAACTTGGGCATTCAAGTTGCATAGTAATGAAAGAAAAATTGATGAAGCAATCTACATTTATCAGTTCACTGCAAAAATTAGTTCCAGAAGTTGAAATTCGTGGCACAGTGATTGGATATGTTCAAAGAGGTTCAAAACCTACAATTATAGAACTTGAATATGCCAAATTTTTTGCTAAATTGATTATAAAAGTTCTATGTACGAAGGATTATTCGGCAGCAATTGTATATAAAAATGGTAAATTTGATATTCTCTATCAAAAAGATGAAGAGATCATAAGTTGTAATAGAGAAAAATTAGAGAAGAAAATAAAAAAACAAAATATAGATTAAAATCTATACGAGTAGGTATAAAAAATAGCGAATAATGTACTCGCTATTTTTTTAATAAATTTATATTTGTGCAATGATTTTTGCTTAAAATTCATGAATACAAGATTTTTTAACTTCTTTGCTAAAAGCGCCATCAGATTTTGTATATTTAATGTCATTAAAATATTTACCCATATTTAACTTTAAGTATTTTAAACTTATTTTATATTCGTTTTTTCGATTGCCAATTTTGTGGTCAGTTAAGATTTTAAATCCAAAATCTGAATAAATTTTTATTGCTCTAAAGCTCCCTGGTTGTGTGTGTAGATAAACAGGGTATTCGTCTTTAGGTATAGATTTTATAACTTCAGTTAAAATTGCTCTACCTAAACCAATCCCTTCATAAGATTTTAAAGTTTTAAACCAATGTATTGTCCAGAATTTATCATAAGCTTTCCATGCAAAGCATGTGCAAACAGGTTTATCTGTATTATCACATATAACCATACAACTGTTAAAGAATATGTCTTTTTTCTTTAAATAAACATCATTAAAATATTTTAACATAAATTCTTTATATTGTTTCTTATCTTCGTCATTGTCAAATGGAAATTCAAACCATAGATTTAATTCGCTTTCTTTTAATTTTCTTATATGATAGTTGTCAGGTATGCTTTTATAAGCTAGCTCATTCACATTTTCACACATCATAAATATATTTTTCTCTTCAATATTTTTTTTCATATATACTCCTTAATACAATATTTGAAATTTGATTTTTAAATAATAATGATTGTGTTAAAAAAATATATTTTAAAATGTATTTTATACTAAAACCTTTAATTTTTCGATAATTTCATCAAAATTTAAGATATTTTTCACTTTTTCGATAATTTGAGGCTTATCTTCAAAGCCTTCAAAATATTTGCCATCAAATGAAAATTGCCAATATACACCATTTAAAGTATTCAATTTGTGTTCAGCATATCCTATATAAACCCCAAGGTTTCTTAGTCCTTTAAATATTTTGTTGGTGTCTACAATTATTTCTGTTCGATATCTTTTAGGGGATAGTGAAATGCCTCTATAAATTATGCCTTCTGCATAGATTTTGTTAGAGTTTTCATCTGTTATGTTTAAATTAATTTCGTCAAAAATTCCTATATCCAATTTAATTTCTGAATTATTATTTAATTTTTTTATTTTGTTTGCAGCAAATGTGAAAGAATTTAACTTTGAAATAGGTTTTAATGAATTTTTGATATTTCCTGATAGAACCTTATCATAATTGAAAGGCTCCAAAAGTTCTGCATAGAAAAAGGCATCTTTAGCAACTATTATGCTATTAATATCCGGCAATTTTCTGAGTAAATGACTAGGCACATACATAGCAAAATCTCCACCCATTGTTGAAATTATTAATAAAAAATATCTTAGGCCAGTAAATTGATTGATATAATTATGTATTTCTTTGATTTGTCCAATAATAGTTGTGTTGGCGCTAATAATTTCTTCCTCATCCTCTTTGTTGTTTTCATATAAAGGATAAGTTATAATATCTTTTGTGAATTTATTTGATGTGATATTTTCATATTCTTTTTCATTTTTATATATCTCAACTTTCTCAGCACATATGAAGATGTTTGCTGAATAAATAAAATTTAAAGATATTTTTTCTGTTTCACCTTTTTCATCTAGTAATACTGATTGTTTATTTAATTGATAACTTGGGCTTTCTAAAGCGATAGCCTTAGATTCATGATAGCCATTTATTAAACTAATTTGGAAACCATAATTTTCGATTTTAGATAATAGTTTGATATAATGCGTTTGGTTTTTTGCATTTATAGAAAAAGGCAACACTCTATTTACATTTTTTTCTTCGTCAACAGTTAGATAAATGCAAGTTTGACCTATTTCGTCAAATATACATATATATTCTTCTCCATCGAAATTTTCAATTCTTGTCATACTATTAAAGCCATGCAGTGAATTTAAAAAATCAAGCAGTTCATCATCTATAAATTTATAACCCAAACATTCCCAAACTAAAGGGGTGTATTTTTCATTATCAAATATAGATATAATCATATTTAACCTCAAATTAAGAATAATATAATTTTTATTAAAAGTCAATTAAAGAAAGTGTGAATTATATTAAATTAAGAAACTGTCGAATGTATTGAGTTAAAAATAATGTTGACATTTTCGATAACTTAAAGCATTTTTTTGCCATATAAGAATCATTCATGTAATCAGGTTTCTTTCAACAATTTAAAGACAGTTTTACAAAGCCATAATTTCATATTTTTTAGGACTTTAATCAATTTTTTATATAATTCAATAAAAAGTTTTTAAAAATCGATTTTTGAAAGTTGCAATATTGATATGTTGTTGGCCTGTAATATGGAAGTTTGTTAATAGATGAACTAAAATATGTTTATAAAAGTGCCTAATAAAAAATATAAAAAAATACTATAAAAAAATCCCAACCAAACAAATTGTTTGATTGGGGAGTCGAGTGGTGGCCTACCCGGGATTCGAACCCGGGACCCCTTGATTAAAAGTCAAGTGCTCTACCGACTGAGCTAGTAGACCGAACATAATTCATTAAAAAATTAAGTTTTTATTTTATAAGCTTTTAAAAAGCTTTGGCTGGGGTGGCAGGATTTGAACCTACGAATGCAAGAATCAAAATCTTGTGC
>CAKNRR010000010.1 GCA_930990975.1 uncultured Clostridia bacterium
TTACAACATATAACTCAGTTGATAAAAGTTATTTCCAAAAAGCAACTGATGTTATTAACAATCAATACAATAATAAAAATACAGATAAAAATAATGACATAAAACAAGAAATAGACGAAGATGAACTAGAAGAATATCTACAATGGAAAAAGAAACAAAAAGATTTTGAAATGTAATTTGACAGCAGTTGACAGCAAATGTGGCAGTTTTAGGCAGTTTTAGAGAGTTTTTTGACAAAATTCGACAAAATAAGAAAATTTGAGAAATTTACTAAATTTTATTAAAAATAGAAGAAATAAAAATCGCTATATCTCTTATAAATAAAGGAGTATAGCGATTTTTTAAATAAAAAATGAGAGCAAATTTTGCTCTCAAATCTGGTAGAGATGAGTGGACTCGAACCACCGACCCCCACCTTATCAGGAAAAGTCTTTTTAAGTGTGGGTGGAACACCTACTACCTTTTGACCTTTGTTTACGAGAATTTTAGCACAACAAAATTTCTTTTTGCAACAAAACAAGCGCAATTTACTGTTGCAGTTTGTTGCAAATATGCTTATTTTTGATATTTTCTTCGCTTTAAACCTGCCTTGTCTTTTTATGAACTTTTTAAATCTTTTATATTTAATCAATACTAATGTTAAATGACTTGCGAAAAAATGAGATATATGATATCATTATTTTGATTAAATAGTTTTAAAGGAGGACTGATGCTGTTTTACTGTTATGGGAAAAAGGTCGAAATAGATGAAAATACTATATTGGACAACTATCTTTTTAAAAAAATACATGAAGCCCTATTGTATAACAAAGAATTGATACCTGGTCGTAATGGTATTCCAAAAGGCTTACAATTTATAGTTGATGATACTCAATATCGTGCCTATTTTGAATCCGACAAAGCCCAGAAGAATTCTTCTCCTTTTGAGATAATAGATGAAAAAGATTTAAATTTTGATGTTGTCTATGCAAATACCCTTTTTATACATTTTGATGACGATGAATTTAAAGATAAATATATTGCTTGCAAATTGAGTAAACAATGCTTATTAAATAATTATACTTTTCAAAACAAAAATAACATGACTTCAATTAATAGCAACGAAATTGATTGTTGTTTGATTGATGTTGCAATAGACAATCAATCTAATGAAAATAAACTTGGAAAATATTATCAATACTTTGAAATACTTTTAAAAAAACTTGAAAGTAAAAAAGAAGAAACTCGATTTGAATTAAATCTTGATTTGCTAAAAAAAGAATACTCTTTATTTAATGATATTGTTGTTGATGATAAGTCTATGCTTCTCCCTATAAAAGGCGGGTTTTCATTTATTAAAGAAGTTGTTGTTGAATATACAACCAATGATGAGCATCAAGAACATTTCAATCTTCAAATTGCTCATATTAAGAATGAAGATAAAACATATAGGAAAAAATTACTTGATGAGAAAGTTGTCATTGACAAACAAACCACAATTTATGAGTTATGCGATTTGGATGAACAGGAAAAAGAAAAAATAGAATGGCTCATCAAAGATGACAAAACAGAAAAAGTTTTTATTGCCGAAGATTTAAAAGGTGAGATAACAAGAGTAAGACGAATTTTAAATGCCATAACAAAAATAAATTCAGGGAATGTGCAAAATTTAAGATTGGTAGACACAATTTGCAATAATTCTATAGACTATTTCGATTACGATTTTGATGTTAAAGATGAAATTTTAGTTGAAATTGCTGACAAATATCCTGTTTTCAAAAAAAATAAAGAACAATTAATTGCGACTGCGAAAGTGCTTGATATGGATAAGCACAATATTGATGTTATGTTAATTCAAGGACCGCCAGGAACAGGAAAGACCGAATTAATCACTGCGTTAATTAAGGAACTTTCTCATAAGGGCAAAGGCATCCTAGTTTCTTCAAATGTCCATGTTGCCTGCGACAATATTATTGAAAGAATTAAAGGTGATAAAGAGATTGTCGTTAAAAGATATAAAAATCTTAAAGAAACGGACAAATTTAAAAACGAAAAGTTAGTAAACCAACAAAATTATATTAAACAGCAAGTTTTTGATAAATATCAATTAAATGGGAATGCTGTCTATGATTTAGATGGTTTAAAAAAGTTGGAAGAAATTAGGCTAGAGAAAGAAAACATTTTAAAGGAAACAAGCGAAAAATATAGCTCACTTATAAGTGAGGAAAATGAATTTTCCTATTTCATCCACCAATTAGAAGAGTTAGATAAAAACACAAATGAAAAGAAAAAAGAAATTGAAGCAAACCAAGAAGAAAAGCATATTTTGCAAGATGAGATAGAGATAATAAATAAAGATTTATCCGAGATAAATGATGAACTTATAGATATTAGAGAAGAAACCAAGAAAAAATCAAAGGAACACACAAATTTAAGTAAGGAATTAAACACCTTTAAGAAAAAATCCAATGAAGTAGGAAAAGAAATTTCTCAATTAGAAGATGATATATCTTCGTTGCAAAAAAAGATTGATGCCAGCAAAGATTTCATAATAAAAATTGATGAGAGTGTTTTGGAAATTGAAAACAGAATAGAGGAATTAGAATCTATTGATATTGCTGCTTTACAAAACGAAATAAAAAATAATTTTATTAATTTAACCTTAATTGACACAAACTATAAATGTTTTGAAGATGACATTAAACAAATCAATGATTTAATTTCACTTGTTGCGGTGTTAAACAATAGGAACTTATATCTTGAAGATATTCCACAAAAATTACTTTCAAACGATTTTAAAAATTGTAGTTTTTTAAATAAAATTTTTGAAGATTTACAAATTTTAAACAAATACTATAAAAGCGACACAACTTCAAAGATATTATCAATTTTTAAAATGAAATCAAATGGAAACAATATTTCGTATTGGGAGTATAGAAACTCAAAAAGAAATGTCATTGATTTTATAAACTATATTTTATATTATAGAAGCAAAATTTTTAACGATATTATTGAAAAAGGAATAAATAAAGACAAGATACAAAAACTAATTGAGAAAGAAAGAAGCAATAAAAATAGGAAAGCTTTTGATAAAGAAAATTCCGAGCAAGAAATTTCATCTTTTAAACAATCCATATCACAAAAAGAAGATGTTTTGAGAGATAAAAATGTTATTTATCAAAAACTACAAAGTGATATTGAAAACTTGGAAACGAAAGTTACAAATCTTAAACTTGAACTTGATGAGTTGATTGATGATGAAAAAAAATTGAAAGCCGACTTAAAAGATGCTAAAAATAAATTACTTACAAAAAATAAATTATTGAAAAATAACGATACAAGTTATAATGCATTAGAAAAAGATTTTTCTAAATTATTAGAAAACACACATTCACTTGAAAAGATAATTGATGAACTATCTAATAATGAAGAGTTTACAAAATTTAAAAATGAAATAGATAATTGCAATAAACTTCGCAATGTTTTATCTATTGAGATAGAACAACTTAACAATCAAATAGAATTTTTAAATTATTGCCATACATCTCTAACGAAAGTTAATGACAATACTATTTTATTCGACTATATTAAAGAACTTCAAGATTTATCAAAATACAAAACTGAAGATTTAAGTAAATATTTAGAAGGTTGCGGAAATCTTTTTGATATAGAATTTAATGTGGGCGGTGCTGATAAAAATGGTTCGATTTTGTCTATGACAACCAACCAAGTGGCACAAGTGTATAATAGAGATATGACCTTTGATTATGCGATTATTGATGAAGCAAGTAAATGTAGTTTGCAAGATTTATTGGTCTGCTTGCCTATTGCAAATCATTTAGTTTTAATTGGTGACTATATGCAACTTGACCCTATTTATGATGAATATAAAGATTTAGATGATGACTCCAAAAAGGTATTCTATAATTGTGAACATTTTTGGGATGAATTAAACAAATCTGCGTTCAGTATTTTACTTACAAAAGCAATTGAAAAAAATTATAAAAACAGATTATCATCCTTTTATATTTGCAGAAATGTTGCTGTCATGAAAAGACAGTATCGAATGAATAAAGGTATATTTGATTTAATCAGTCCTGTATATAAGATACATCGTGGCTTTGAACTTATAGATGAGAAAAACACAAAATCTAATGATGTGTTATGCTTAAACATCCCTGGGGAAGAAACCCTTGTTCAAATTGGAGATAGGCCAACCTATAAAAACAGATACGAAGCAAACTATATCAAAGAGACAATCGATTATATAAGAAAAAACTATAATAAACTCGACATCAAAACAATAGGAATTATAACGGGTTATAGCGGACAAGTGCAAGAACTTAACAGAATCTTAAATAAGTTAACAAAACAGGATATAAAGATTGAAATTGGAACCTTTGACAGATTCCAAGGAAAAGAATTTGATTTGGTGCTTGTGAGTTTAGTTAGGACTGAAAAGTTAGGATTTTTAAATGATGTTAGAAGGATGAATGTGGCATTTTCTCGTGCAAAAAAACATCTTATCATATTTGGGAATATAAACGATATAGTGAAAAATTGCATGACAATAAAAAAAGATAGTGTTGACTTAACTCCAGCGGAAAAAGAGCATAGATATGTAAATGATGAATTACTACCAAAATTAATTGAATTATCTGCTTATAATGATTGTTTATCAGTGAATGAAGCCATATTAAAGATTAAGAAAATGTTGGAGGTAAACTAGATGAATTTGGTTAGGTATAGTAAGATAATAAAAATTCCTATCACTCTCTATCTGCTAAACATTAAAAACACTTCCATTTTAAGATATGAAAACTTGCGTTTCTATGAGAAGTATATTGTTTTGGCGCTTAAAAGTGGCTTTCAAGCAAAAGATTTGGAAGATTTAAAACAAGAGTTATCAAAAATCTTTAATATTAAATTTTCTTTTGTGGATGAGTTTATAGAACACTATAACAAGATAGGCTTTATTGACTACGATAAAGAGAAATCGGTATTTTCATTAAATGACTCCTATCGACTTGAATATGATAAAAAAAATAAATCCATAATGCGCTCCTGCACAAAGAAAAGTTCGTTTGATTTTATTGATATAGTTTATGTTAAAAACATAAACACTTTCTTTTCAAGTGAAAATTTTAAAGATTTCTTAAAAGATTTGAATGAGAAAAAAGAGATTGAAGATAAGTCATTGTTTATCAAAATGTGTAAATCAAATGAGCAATTGAAGGAATTGCTTGAAAATATCTTGGCGGGCTCTTCGATACGTGCTATCATGGATGATAACCAATTAAAAAATTGTGAAATAGAAGTTTTTGAAGTTTCAATCAACATAGATTGTTTATTAAATTATGCCTACGATGGACAAGTGTCAAATTTACAAAATTTTTTAATCTCAAAATCTATGCCTCAAGTAGAAGTAAAAAATTTTCTTGATGAGATAATAAAGTCGCATTTCCAAACCGACTTAGTTATTCCTAAATATGTTAAAGAGCATGAAGTATATTCTAGAATAAATGAAACAAACAGAATAATCTCAAAACATGAAGAAGAAATCTTCAAAAATAAAGAAGAGATACTTGCAAAGGAAAACATTTTAAATTCTTACACAAATAAGGAAAATTTGAAGAAAAAGGAGAAAAATAAACTTAAAAAATTAAATGAAGAATTAGATAGTCTAAAAGAAAAAATAGTTAAACTCGAACAAGAAAACGTTAAATTAACTAATACGCAAGAAAGATATAGTTTTTTTGATAGTATGACTGAAATTGTTTATAATAAATATTCTAACAACAACTATTTTGACTATATGGTCAGACAAATTTGTGTTGTTACCGATAAATCAATTGAAGCATTATCAATTGGAGATAATGAAAATATCGTACTTGATTTAGCAAGCATAAGAAGTTGGATAAATAAACTGGGTTATGCAATATTTAATTATTTTTTTGTAGAACCGAAACCTATAAATTTTTCCACATATTTCTACGATAAATTCAAGCGAATAAAATTAGAAGAAATATTTGCCAAATCTAAATTAAATTCTTATGATTTTTCTAATATGGAAATATGCCATAAACTTATCGACTCTTGCTATCACCATGGAGAGAATAACAACAAGACAAAATTAAATCAAAACAATATAAATGAGTTTCTTGCATATCCCCAACAGAAAAGGAGAGATGTTTTATTGAGTTTTATTAAATTATATGGCGCTATTGATTTGACCGAAGAACAAAAGAAAGAGATTTTGCAGAAAATGAATTAATTTGCTTTGACAAATTAAATTAAATATGATATATTAAAAATACAACTTAATATTTGAAATTAACTGAGCGAGCCTAAGAGCACCGAAATTCGATACACCACCAGTTTGTATCACTATCGGATTCTTGGGCTTTTTTAGTTAGACAAAATTAGACAAATATTGGTTTTGTTTGTGTTGGTAAGTAATTTATATATGTTAAAATAAATTAAACACCAACACTCTAAAAGGAGTGAAAATGGAAGAAAAATTTTATGTGGATATAAAAGATGACTATGGCAAAGTGCGAACATTTGAAGTACCTACTCTTGAAATGAAGATTGCAATAGATAACATAGACAAAGAACTTAAAAAGAGTTATAAGCACGATGCACTTAAAAATGCCATTCCTTTTTCTGTCTTCCCAAATGAGGACTATATTTCTCGTTTTGTAAATAATGATAATAAACTTATTTCTTTCTTTGAAATCGAAAGGTATAAATTAAATAAAGCTCTTTGGCAAGTTGTCAAAAATATGACAAACAAAAAATATAAAAAGATTTTGTATATGCGTTTTAAAAATAAAATGAAATTTAATAAGATTGCCGAAAAACTTGGTTGTTCCAAACAAAGCATTTCTGATAACTACAAAACGGCCATTGATGATTTAAGAGTTTTACTTTGTGAAGATAAGACTTTTCGAAATACATACTATTTCAAACAATTTAGGCATAGTTTAAAAGTCAACACAAATCTTATAGGAAAAGAAAAATTGAGAGAATTTGATAAAACTAAAAACTTTTTAGGATTGACTTCCATTGAAAATATGATTGAAGTGTTTGATTTAATTAAAAACACACAAAAGAAAGAAAACAAATTAAACAAACAAGAAAATATCAAAAATGCATTTAAAAAGCAAAAATTTTCAAGCTTTGGCAAAACATATTCTGTGCAAGATATTTTTGACATTGTTGGTGAATTTTTGAAGCCTTTTAGAGAAAATAAAGAAAAAATTGAATAAATTTATAAAAACTTTGCGATTTACCCCTGACTTTTGCCTAATTTTTCTATATAAGTGAGGGGCTATTGCAAAAACAAGCAAAGAACTGTTATCCGCCGACAGTTCTTTTTTTGTTGAGAAAATTAAGAGGAGGTGAAAATCATTGCCCCTTTAATTTGAAATAGAAAGAGATATAGAAAGGCTTAAAAATTATTGGGAGGTTTTATGGCAAGAATAAAAACAAAAGATTTAAAGAATTGTTATTTGTTTCGGGTGTATGATGAAGAAGAAAACAAGGTTTTTGAAAGAGCAATTAAAATGTTTGCAGATAAGTTTGACAGCAAAAGTGATATGGTAAAGTATTTTGCTTTGGTTGGTGCGGATAAACTGCTTGGAGATAATGTTATAAATCAAAGTATAAACTTTTCAGAAATTAAAAAATATCTACAAAGCATAGATGAGAAACTTGCAAATATTGTGGGTAGGCAAAAAATGGACTATATTCAAACAAATGCTGAGATTAAAACTAATCAATCTCTTTTGCATTTGATAACTAAAATACTAAACAAGATTAGCAATATCAATATACACAACTATACTAACGATTGGAAATATACTCCACTTGACGAGTATGGACTTGAAGAAGAAAAACAAAATCATTTGCGAGAGTTGCTAAATGAATAGTGTTCCTAATGTTGTGTATATGCAAGAGTTTTTTCTACCCCACTACAAAGATAAGAAAATGCAAGATAAACGAGATTACTATTCTTCAAACAAATACAGTGATTATCTCAAATATATTGCAACTGGTATTAAAGATTTGCAAAAACTTGATTTTATCGAGTATTCAAATAACAATTCTAAGTCATCTGGAATATTTAATCAAAATGGCAAGATGAAAAGCGAAGATATTGCAAAAGTGCGGAAAGATTTAAGAAAAACAAAGTCGGTTATTTGGAGCGGTGTTATATCTTTTGAAGAAAAGTTTGGCAAGAAGTGGTGTGCAAATTTTGAACAAGCATACAATCTTGTAAAAAATGAACTGCCTAAATATTTTAAGCGTGCAGGACTTAATCCTAACAATGTTGAATGGTTTGCAGGACTTCACGAAAACACAGATAACAGGCATATTCATATAGTCTTTTTTGAAAAAGAACCTTTGCGAATTAGGGACAATAAAAAAGGTTTTTCTCGTGGGCGAATATCATCAAAGGCAATGGACGAGTTTAAGGCAAATATTGAACTTTCAGCCACCGATTATAAAGCACGAGAGATAAAGTTAAGGACTGACTTAACAAAGAGTTTTAAAGAAGAAATAAGCGAGATTTCAGGACTTAAATTAAAGAATATGCTAATAAGTCTTGCAAATCAAATTCCACAAAACAAGCCCACTTTTTACAACTCCGAAAGTATGCAAAATTTAAAATCACAGGTTGATAATATTTCAAATTATATCATTAAGCACAATTCAAATATATCACTTTACAAGCAAGATTTTGATGAGTTGGTAAAAGAAAAAGATGAGCTTGTGAATAATTATTGCAGGCGTAATGGGTATGACAAACCTATTCAAAGTGTTGGAGATAAAATGATGAATGATGTTTATCGAAGGCTTGGCAATATTGTTATTGAAAGCGCTAAAAATTTAAAACTTAAAGAGAACGAAAGATTGAAATTGAATGCAAAGAATTTGGTGGAAAAACGCATTCAAAAAACCAAGTTAATGAAGGAACTTGACGAGTGTTTATACCTTAATTCAAAGGTTGAATACGAAACTATTAAAGCATTTCAAGACTATATGAATACACTTGAAGAAATGAGAATTAAAACACTGATTGAGCAAGGATATTTAAGTAGTGATTTTGAAATGTAATATAGTTTTTATGGATATTTATGGTATAGAGCATAAGCGAGAAACAAAAATCATTTTAAGTGCTAAAAAGTGCCTAAATTAAGCATTTTTAACTGATACACTTAAATTTTTTTGTTTTTCTCGTCATTTTGGGCTTTGCTGGGATACCCGGACGCCCTTTTAAATATAGAAAATTTGTTATTATGCAGAAAGAAGTAAGGCTACCATGCGTTCTTTCTCAAAAATTTAGAATAGAGAGATTTTATAGATTTAGAAAAGAAAATTTTAATTTTTTGAGGAGACAAAATGAACTATACAAACTTAAATTTAAACGAACTAATACAAGCGGAAGTTGACCGAATTTCAACTAAATATAATAAAGATTTTTTAGACTGTGAGGACCTTATTAAAATCACAGGACTTGGCAGAGATAATGTGAGAAATCTTATGCGAAGCAAAACCTTTCCAACAACAAAAGTCGGCAAAAGACAAGTTGTAAGTGTGCTTAATTTTGTCACTTGGCTAACACTCAACAACGCTCAAAGCGAGGTGAAAAATGGCTAAAAAGAAAATTGTAAGCAAAACAAGACGAGGCAACAACGAAGGGAGTATCTATCAAAGACAAGATGGACTTTGGGTTGGAATGGTGTCGCTTGGATATGATGATAATGGCAAACAAAAAAGAAAGGCAATTTATGGTAAAACAAGAATTGAAGTGAGTAAAAAACTTGCAGAACTAACCAACAGAATAAACAGCAACAACTATGAATATGTTTCTCAAAATACCCTATCTGTTTTGATGAAAGAATGGCTTATGGTGTTCAAAAAATCACAGGTAAGTCCACGCACTTTTGAAAATAATATTGCCAGATTTAAAAATCACATAGAACTTAAAATTGGTGGAATGAAATTAGATGAAATTTCAACTCTAACAATTCAAAAAATGCTTAATGAAATGCTTGAACAAGATTTGAGTTTAGACTATGTGAAAAAGACGAAGTTTTTACTTGGTCAATTTTTTGAGTATGCAGTTGATAACAAATTTGTTTTGACAAATCCTGTGAACAAAGTGAAAGTTAAAAGTCAAGAACACAAGATTTATAGAAAGAACGAATACAAAGCAATTCCTGTTGATATTAGAAAGCAGTTTATTGAAAGTTTAAATGAACACACTTTTCTGAAACCATTTTGCTATGTGATGATGTTTGCAGGGCTACGCACTGGCGAAGCACTTGCTCTTGAATGGCAAGACATAGATTTTAAGAACAAACTATTGAGAGTTGAAAGAGGTATGACAAATGTGCCAAAGTTTGACAACAATGGAAAAGTTATCTCTCGTCAACTTGTCATCGGTGACACAAAGACAGTATGCTCTAAAAGAACAGTGCCTATGCCCGACATTCTGGTTGAAGCATTAAAGGAATATTTTACCAAACAAAAGCAAAAACAAGCGAAGTTTGGAATTTCTTTCACTGACGACGATTCCTTTGTGTTTTGTAATGATGAAGGAAATTTAAGAACATATAGCGGAACAAAAAAGATTTTTTACACTTTCTTGAAAAGTCACAACTTGCAAAAATACCATATTCACTTTCACACTTTAAGGCACACTTTCTCTAACACTCTTTTTGAAGCTGACCAAAACCCAAAAGTTATTCAATCTCTTCTCGGTCATAAAGATGTTAAAACAACAATCACAACCTACAACTCAGTTGATAAAAGTTATTTCAACAAAGCAACTGATGTTTTTAACGAAAAATATAAAGTGGAAGATGAAAAGCAAACAGATTTTGACAATTTAAGTGATGATGAACTTATGAAGCAAATGCGAGAACTTGAAAAACAAATTGCAAAAAGAAAGAAAAAACAAAAAGATTTTGAGATGTAAATGTTTTATAATTGAGATAATTATGATATTATGCTATAATAAAAATGAGGTTTAAATGAGAATGATTAAATTTTGTGACATAGATGATTTTTCTTTTTATCATAATCTAAGTCAAGCAGAAGAAGTTTTAAAAAAGCTTGATTTGTCAAAAAGAAATTATAAAGTTAACGAGATTTTGGAATTTTACATTATTACTAAGTTTTCAAAAGTTAAAAATTGTAACCTAAAAAATATGTATAAGAAAGAAATTGAATTTCTTTATAAGGAGATTAGTAGTTTTATAAAACAGTTAACTGATAAGTCATTTTATAAATATTATAGAAATGTAGATAGTTTTTATTTAGCTACTTTTTGGGAAATGATAAATGATTATATAGATAATACAATGCTATCAAATTTATTTATTAATCAAGTTTTTTCTTATAAAAAATTTTATATAAATTATTTTTTAAATTGCAAAAATTTAGTTAAAAAATATGAATTGGAACTTCGTAAGTTTTTACTAAAAAATCATACTACAGCTGAATTGCTTTTAGAAGAATATGAAATAGACAATATCCACCATAAAAAATTTTATTTCCCGAATTTCACAAATCTTGAAATAGAAAAGATATTCTATAATTATATAAATAGCGACAATGCAAACATAAATTATTTGAAAATTATTCCATTTTTAAGTTGCAAAGAAATACAGATTTCGGACAATATTAAATTACAGGCATTAAAGAAGTCAAAAGAAAAAACTGCAGCATTTTTTTCGAATAATAATGGTATTGAATTTGGTAGCGAAATAAAAATTGGTGATTTTGATGAAACTATTAAAATAGATAAGAGAAACAATATAATAATATATAATTATGATAGTAAATGGATAAAAAAGAATTTAGACTATCCTACTTTATTAAATAACTTTATTTATCTCTTTTGTTTTGTAGATAGACAAATGAGATTCACAAATGTAAGTAAAATTAACAAAATGAGTATTTTTGAAAAAGAATTAGGACTTCATACGAAAAACGAATATAAAATAGATTTAACTTTTCAGTTGACCCAATCTACAGCATTAATGCAAATGATTTCTTATAATACAGAACTAAAAACGTATAACATAGAAATTGAAAAATGTTTAGATTGGTTTTATAAAACATATTTAAAAGAAGAATTTAAAATAGCTGATTTTATTACACATATAGAAAGCTCACCTGAAAATTATTTTGAAAAGTGTAGAGTTTTATTCCCAGAAATTGATGGTATAATAAAGCAATTTGCAATATATCAAGAATATAGGGAAATAGATCATGATTTGATAGAAATTTCGAATAATTCTATATTGTTTGAAAATGTAAAATCTCTCAACAAGCACAAATATGTTTATGGAAATGAAAAAAAATTAAATTTTCTAAATTACCTAATATTTTCAGACCAAAGCAGATTAAGATATTTAAAAGGATACGAAAAACATAATTCCTTTTATGAGTTAATAAGAAAAGAAAATGTTAAATTAAAAGATTTTAATGATTATCAAAAAAGTGACTTACACTGGCTCTATGAGAATAAAATTATAAAACGAGATAGAAAAGGTAACATAAAATTTTACGACATTAGAGAAGTAATTATTTATTATGATCTTTATTTTAATGAAGTAATAAGTTTTTATCATTATCCTACTGAATATCAAAAGCTAATACTAAAATTGGCAAAAAAAGGAAACCTTTTTCTAAAAAACACTTTATTTTCAGAACCAGAAACAAAATATCTTAATTTTTATTTAAATAATAGGTCCGCTTCAAATAGTTTATCGCTGAGAAATCGATATGGACATGGAATTCAACCGAGAGAAGATAATGAGGAAATTCACAAACAAAATTATATGTATCTATTATATATAATTGTATTGATAACAATAAAAATCAATGATGACTTATGTATTTTTGCTGAAAATAGTAAAATTTAGTCACTGTTGCAAATTGTTGCAAATGTGAAAGTTTTAGGCAGTTTTAGAAAGAATTTGACCGAAAGTTATGAGTTTTAACTTTTGGTCATTTTTTATGCCTATTTTAATGATAAAAAACATTTGCTACAAATTTTGGGTATATTTGCAACAAAAAATTAGTTATAAAATCATAATAAAAACCCCGATATTATCGGGGTTTTAGTGGTAGGATTGAGTGGACTCGAACCACCGACCCCCACCTTATCAGGGTGGTGCTCTAACCGACTGAGCTACAATCCTATATTAAATTTTTCTCGGAATGAGTGGAGTCGAACCACTGTCTCCAAACCCTAAATTTTTTCTTATCAGGGTGGTGCTCTAACCGGCTGAGCTACATCTCTATATGGTTTGTTTTAACGAGTTTAGCAACTCTCGTTGGCGTGCTCAAAGTGGTCAAATTCACCTTATCAGGGTGGTGCTCTAACCTGCTGAGCTACATCTCTATATATATGTACAATACATTCTTAATCAATATTGCATTTAAATTATACTTAATAATATTTCTTTTGTCAACAATTTTTTTGAAATTTATGTAATTATTTAATTAATTTAAGTCAAAATATAAATGGTTATAAAATTTTATAATCGTTTAGAATTGTTGTTAGGAGAGTTTATGGAATATGTAAAAGGCAAGCCTTATTTTAGTGATGTTGAAGACAAAATAAAAAGTTATCCATATTTAGATAAAAACATATCTTGTGATTGTTTGGTTGTAGGGGGAGGGATTGATGGTGCAATAACCGCCTATTATTTGGCTGAAAACAACATTGATACAATTTTGATTGATAAGTATAGGCTTGGTTTTATGAATACAAGTTGTGCTACTGCTTTACTTGAATATCAATTAGATGACCATGCGAATGACTTAACTAAATTTTTTACCAAAGAAGAACTGGTAGATGTGTATAGAATTGGGCTTAAAGCATTGGCTGATATAGAAGACATCATCAAAAAGCTTGGCAATTATTGTAACTATCAAAAATGTGATGCCTTGGTTTTTTCATTAAAGAGCAGTGAGGCAAAACAATTAAAAAGAGAATACATTTCCAGAAAAGAAAATGGATTTGATGTGGCTTATTTTGATAAGATGAACAACCCATATCCATTTGCTCTTGAGAGTGCCATATTATCAAAAGGTGGTGGAGCACATTTTAATCCTTATCTTTTTGAAAAAGAATTAATAGAAAATATTGATAAAAAAATAAAAATATATGAAAATACAGAGGCTGTATCAATAAAAAAATGTAAAAACAAATTTATTGTAACCACTCAATATGGTATAGAAATTATGTGTAATAATATTGTATGTACGACAGGATACAACACAAACAATTTTTCAAAAGATAAATTATGCGATAAATATGTAAGCTACACAATAGTTTCAAAACCGCTCAAAGAAAAACTATGGAAGGATGGTGCGCTTTTGCAAGATAATTCAAATCCTTATCATTATTTACGACTTTCTTATGACAATAGATTGATTATTGGTGGAGAAGATGTTTTATTTAAAGGAAAAGTTATAAAAGATAAGGTGGCAAGTAAAAAATATAAAATGTTGAGAGAGTTTGCTATAGAATTGTTTCCAAATTTAAAAGACATAGATTTTGAGTATGAATTTTGTGGAATATTTGCCACAACCTCCAACAACCTTTCTATAATAGGTGAAGATAGTAAGGTTGAAAATTTATACTATAATTTAGGATATGGAGCAAATGGAATTATTTACTCAATTTATGGTGCTCAAAATTTGGTTAGGCTAATAAAAAAACAGAAGACAAGCAAATCTTTGCCTCTGTTTTCTATGACAAGAAAGTTGCCATAAAATAATTGAATAAATAAAAAATATTTTAAGTATTTGGCTAAGTTTAGCTAAAAATATGCAAAAAAGTCAATTTTTTAATGTTTTTTATCGAAATTTTTATAAATTTAATTTGTTTTTTGTTCACTATAAAACATTCCTTGATAGATGTCTTCAACTGTCAATCTTTTATTTATTCCGTTTATTATCCATTTTTTATGAGCATTCCAAGCTGGAGCAATAAGTTTGTTTTTTGGTGCATCTCCGCTGATGCGATGAATAACAATGTCTTTATTTATATGAGATAAAATATAAACGACATCATCTATATATTCATCAAGTTCAATTGGCTGATACTTATTGTCAAAATATAGCTTTGCAAGTTTTGTGTTCTCTACTATATAGGTTGAGTGAATTTTGAGTCCCCAGATGTCATGTCTATTTAAAAAAATTACAGTGTTTTTTATATCTTCAATATTTTCTCCTGGCAGTCCGACCATGATGTGGACGACAACGGGGATATTATATTTTTTTAGCAAATTTACAGCTTCAGTAAATTGTTGATTAGAAAAACCTCTATTAATAAAATTTGCTGTTTCCTCATTTGCCGACTGAAGTCCAAGTTCCACCCAAACGAAATATTTATCTTGATAAGTTTTAATTAATTTAACTTTCTCTTCATCAATACAGTCTGGACGAGTAGCAATTGCAAGCGCCACTATTTTGTCACTTATTAATGCGGAATCATATTTTTTCTTTAAAACTTCAACTTTTCCATAAGTGTTTGAAAAATTTTGAAAATATGCAATAAATTTGTTTGCGCGTTTGCCTCTATAACTTTCTAAGTGATTTGTGACTTGTTTTGCAATATCTTTATATAAAATGTGTTCACCACTCCCTTGCTCACTGCAAAATATACAGCCACCATAACCACAAGTTCCATCACGGTTAGGACAGCTAAAGCCTCCATCTATACAAATCTTAAGCACGCGTTCTCCGAATTTATCTTTCAAAAAGTTGTTTAATTTGTTATATCTTTCCATGATAATAATTATAGCAAAGTTTTTTAAATTTGCGAAAGTTTATTAATGATATATTTGCAATGGAGTGGTAAAATTTTTTAATTTTATTTTTAAGATTTTGAAGAAACTTAATTTTTACAATTTTTAAAAATCATTCAAACTGTTAGGATAAAATTAAAAAATTATTTATAATAATTATAAATAAATTTTGCGAAGTGAGGTCAAAGTGCCAGTTAAAATAATTTGCTATAAATAAGTGATTTGAACTGCCTTATGGCAAATTTTAAAAGGAGAAAATATGAATAAAAAAGCAAAATGGGCAATCATTATTGTGGCGATTTGTTTGGTAATCGTTGGGCTTGGTGTCGGCATTTGGGCATTGACTAAAAAGCCAGACGAAGAAACAAAAAATCCAGACGAAAAAGTTGTCAAATTTGAAGGCACACTTTCAGCAGAGTCTTCAAACTCGCATGTGAAAGTGAAAGGTGAGATTTTAGGATCAAAGCAAGATTCAATACTTGATGAGATTGATGTAAGTGATGACGGCAATACATCTTTATATCAAAATCAGCTTACTTTCAATATCACTGATGAAGATGTTGTAGAGGATATTGTTTTAAATATATTTATTGAAAATGTAAAAACAAGTGAGTTGACTGTTGAATTATACAACGACAGCGAAACTCTTGTAAACTACACGGCATCTGTGCTTTATGAAGGTGCAGAGTATGAGTTTGGCACTCCAATAACACTTTCCTCTAGCGTAGAAGATAATTATAAAACGCAATTTCAAATCACTTTTCATTTGATAGACAAAACACAGGAAGTTTCGGGGAAATATAATTTCCGTTTAAAATTGTCGGGAACAGATGAAGCACCAGAAGAAATTTTCGATTCAAAAGAACAATTCAATATATCAAGTGGCGAAATTTATGTATTTGATGGTTCAAACTTTATAGCAAAAGATTATGTTTCTGACAACTATGAAATACCAACAAGTTTTGATATTGTTGATTTATCCGCTGATAAAAAAGAAGAGTCAATTCCTACATATTGGATAAATAATAAAGATATACTAGAAAGCGACAGTAATCATTATGGGAACTATATCGTTGCAGCTCAAGTCATGATGAATAATTATGATGAGGCAGCGAATGATGACTATAGTTCAGAAAGATACTATGTTAATGAGTTTAAATTAGATAGTCAAGATATAATAGTTGCTATAAAAGCAGGCACTTATTTTACAGATAAATTACAAATTGAAATGGTTTCGTCTTTTGGACTTGGCTTATTGCAATTTTTTAAACAAGTTTATGAAGAAACAGGCATTGATTTACTAAAAGAAATATCAAACTTAAGTGTTGATTATTCTACTATCCCTGCTCCTTATTCACCAGAAGAAAAAGATTATTTTTGGGAACAGAATAAGAAAGGAATTTTAGCTTTGCTTGGTTATATTTTTGCAAATTTAATCATCGACTTATCAGAAGAAGAGATGGCACAGATTGCACCAATTGTTGATATGTATCCTATTGTAATGAAGCAATTTACAATCACTCGAGGGGATACATATCAAATTGATGATGCAAACATAAGTCTCGCTGGAATGCTTGACACTGATATTATTTCAATTCCAAGTGATTTTAGTTATGGTATTACAAATATATCAGCGGAAACAAAAGAATTTCAAGTAAATGAAGGAAATGCTGAATATTCTGTTGTTGACGGAGTACTTTTTAATAAGGATGCTACAGCAATTGTTTCATATCCAAAACTTAAAACAGATAGTGAATATAGAATTAATGAAAATGTAACAAGTATAAATTCAAACGCATTTTTAAATATACCAAACCTTGAAAATATTGTACTTGAATATAATTCATCAAGAATGATAGGTTTATTGTCAAGCCTTAATAATAGAGGATTTGGCGTTACAGTTGAAACCAATGAATATATTTCAAGATTCAAAACAGCAGAGTGGGAGTCAAATAATTTGACTGTTCCAACTATTATATACTTAGATGACGCAGGCCTTGAATATCAAGATAGCGAAGCTGGCTTTATTGTGACAGGCTCAAATAATGATGTTCAAGTTGTGGAAATTCCAACAACATATTCTTTTGAAAATGGAATAGTTAAGGATGTTGTAGGGATTGGAGAGGGTGCTTTCCAAGATAATATAACAATTACAAACATTGTTTTACCAAACACTTTAAAGAGTATAGGAGATAATGCTTTTGCGGGAGCAACAAATCTTAATAATGTGGATTTTGCTAATGCCACAATTACATCATTTGGAACAAATGTATTTGGAGGAAGAACAGATATATTTGTTTACTCACAAAACAAGGATACTGTTGACTTGATTCAATCATCATATCCTTTGGCCACAAGCATAGATATGAGCTATGAAATTGAAAATGAATTTAGTGGGAATGGTAGCACTGGACCTAGTGATATTGATGGAACAATCACATTTAAAGTTACAGTAGGTTCTCATGAATGGACAATGTCAAGCTCTTTCTATAATTATCTTTCAAACAATTTTAATTCTTACTTAGTAGTGTTTGATAATGAGGAAGGGGCAGCTAATGCAAAAGTGCAAGTTATTCTTGACTGTTACGCAATATCAGGAACGGCTGGAAATGAAATATCACATGTTCAAGAACAAATAGCTCTTTCAAGAATTGAAGAAGATGGTTCTTTAACTAAAATAGCAGGAACGCCAACTGATGAAACATATTTCAATCATCCAGGCGATGGAAGCTCAGCTCATGTTGATGTAAGTTATGAAGGCGAAGTGAACAAAGGGGATAAGCTTAGCTTTATTGTAAACTTTACTATCCTTTCTTCTTATGAATATTGCTTTACTGAAGGCACACTTGTTACACTTGCCGATGGCACAACAAAAGCTATTGAAGAAGTGACATATGACGATCTTCTCCTTGTATGGGATTTTGATAGAGGAGAGTTTGGATATACTTACCCTGTTTGGATAACTAAAGCTGGAGAAAATAACAAATATTATCTCATGAAATTTGATGACGGAAGCGAACTTGAGGTTGTGTTCTCTCATAGACTTTTCAATGCTGATACCTTAACTTTTGAAAAATCTATTGATGCGATTTATTCTCAAGTAGGTCAATCATTTGTTCGTCAGGTTATAGGTGAGGATGGAAAGCCAACTCTTACAACCACAAAATGTGTTTCAATTACAGAGGTTGAAGAAAATTGCGTATACTACAATATGATTACATCTCAAGCACTTAATTTCTTCTCAAATGGATTCTTGGGTTCTACAGGTCTTTCAAATATGTATACATTTGAAAAAACAGAAGACGGAAGATACATTCACAATCAAGAACAACTTGAAAAAACAAAAGTAAATGGAGATGTATTTGAATATGAAATGTTTGATACATCACGCATAACTTATGAAATGTATGTTGAATATAGACTTGGAGAGTTGAAAAATATGGTTGATATTTTGGCTCAAACTCCACCATATTCTCAACTTCCAATAGAACAAGTTTATGCTTATGCAATCTCTGTTGTAAATGATTATTTCCCAGATGGATATTTTGATGCGATGAAAGAATGGCCATCGACAATGTTGGTTACAACCAGTGATGGGGCATCAATGCGTGTAAACAAAAACGAAACTTATATTCTATCAGCTCCAAAGAAGCAAGAAGGTTTTGCGGGTTGGTATAATTCATTTGATGGAAAAATCTACCAAGCAGGCGATGAAGTGACAATTTATATGAACACTCATTTTGTTGCAAGATATAATTAATATAAATGAAAATGGTATATAAAATTTGAAATTGATATAACAATAAAAGGGTAGTATCTTATAATACTGCCTTTTTTATTAAATATTTAGATATTCTTGACTTACAAAATCACTTTGTTATACTTTTAATAAGTTATAAATCTTGTTTTGTTGTACTCCCTAAGCTTATATAACTTTAAGGAGGAATTATGAAAAGAAAAATTTTAGGTTTATTATTTGCGTTTTGTTTAATTGTGCCTTGTGGAGCATTTCTTACTGCTTGTGGCGGGGCACATTTAGTCTTGAGATAAGTGCACAAAATGCCACAATTACATTGCAAAAAGATAAAGCTAAAAAAGGTGAAACAGTAATATTTGATGTTGGCGTTAACAATCCTACTGAAGACTATGTTTATGAACTTGAAAGGGTTTATTATGTTGTTGAAGGTAGCGAGCAAGAAAATGTCCTTACAAGCGAAACTTCAACTTATTCTTTTGAAATGCCAAAAGGGGATGTTGTTATTTATGCAGATGTAAGTCAATCTGCGATATATAAAGATTTTTCAATTTTTAATGGAAGTTTAACATCGTATTATGGGAACGAAACTAATATTGTTGTTCCTGCATCGTATTCGTTATATGACACAGGAAGTAACGAAAGAATAATCAAACTTGATAATCAGCAAGAAATTCTTGCATTTAGTCAAGGTAAAAACTATTTAACATTTGCTTCTGGTCAATATTATGTTACTCCAACAATTGGAGATGCAACTCTAGAAGAAACTTATGTTACTGCAGGTCAAGTTGAATCTTATTTCGAAAACCTTATTCAATCTGCAAATATTTTAGAACAAAATTTATCAGTTGAAATAAAACTTACGAGTTATGATGTGAAAGTTGGCGATGTAATAACTGAAGCTCATATTGGTGCATTTGTGAGACCTTTTATAGAGTTAAGCCAAGGGTATTTATCATCATTTATAATGAAAGTGAATGGCCATGAAGATATAATAGTTACACAAGAAAACTTAGAACATCAAATGTCTGTTATAGAAACAATTTTTAGTAATGGCGTTGGCGAGGACTCTTTACCTATATCTTATACTTATGGGAATTATTATCTTATTATAGAAGGCGATGATTTTGAAATAACAAACATCAATGCTAATACAATCTCTGACGAAGCAGCTTTCTCAAGTTTGGATATTGAGAGTATAGTTATTCCTAGTTCTATAGTAACCATTGCAAATAGAGCATTTGAAAATTGCAATAATTTAACATCGGTCACAATTGAAAGTGCAAATATTTATAATTCTTTAACTGATTTAAGTGCGTGTGGTGATTTAATAAAAAATGCAACAGAAATTAAAGTTTTTAAAAACCGTTGTTGATGATGCCGCTAACATAAATGAATTTTTAAATACTGATGGTGGTTATAGTAAAACAGAGAATGGCGTATATTATATTTATTCAAGACAAATTTAAATTAAGGGGAAATTGATATTATAAATATATTTAAGAGATTATTCGGCGCAAAGGCGCAATATCTTATGATTTGTGCGTCGGGAGAAGAAACAAAAAGCAAGAGCAAGCATCTTGGTGTTCAATCAATAATTCTGTCAACTATAGGTCTTATTGGAGTGATTGTTTTTGTCGTTGTTGGAACTATTCTTGCAAGGAATGTTGCTGCATCTAGTAATGCTCCTATATCATCTTTTTTTGGAGCGATAGTTTTTTATGCTTTTGCATTAGCATTCTTTTTAAGTTGTTCTCTTACAAGCACATCGTTTGCAAATTGGCAAAGACATTTAAACAAACACAAGATTGGACTCGCAAGTTTGATTATAAGCCTTGTTGGAATATTAATTTGTATTGTGTTCACAATACTATTCATTGTTTTTATGTTATAGAAATGGCGGCTGTGGTTATTTTATTACAATGTAATTAGGTTTCTCTTCATTAAAAGTACCGTTAAAAATATTGTTTTGGATAAAACAAAGAGTTGTTGTAAAAAAAGCATTTTGCAACAACTCTTTTATTTTTTTTGATTTTTGTATATTATTTTGTTAAAATATAATATTTTTTGCTAGATTTTGTATATTTGGAATACTTTTGAGTAAATCTTGTTGAAGAGGAGTTTGAGAGCGGGAATCATAAGGAGATGTACTATAAGGCATGGGGACATATTATATATAAATATATATATTATATTAAATTATAATCATTATATAGTCATAAAATATTAATCATTGCGTAATCAATAGAATCAATCATCAAGATTTTACAAAAGATTTTATTGTCTAAGTCTGTTTTGCAAAAGTGGTGGTTGTTTTTTGTTATTATGCGTTGTTTATTTTGATTTTATATCATTTAAGAAATTAGGTTTAAAAGTTGTTCTAAATATTCTTAAAACAAACGACAATGAATTTGTTTTTAGTTGCTTAAGAGATTTGAGTTTGCAGGGGATTTTTGTTAAGTAAAATATTTTTATTTTCTTTTGAAAAATCCTTGACTTATTTGTCTTTCTTTGGTATTATATTATAGCTGTGAAATTTGGGGTTGATGCGTAAGGTTACTTTGGTTACCGGCAATCAAAGAGAATTTACGCGGACAAGTTCGTAGCAAAGACTATGAGCGACTAACCTTTAAGTCACATTTTTTAATCTCTTACAGCATGACACACGCGGGAAAGTGTACCGTATGAAAAGGTTGATCATGGTTCACGCATATCTCGCCGAAAACAATGTAGTTTTCAATGAAAGTGTCAATAAAAGTGGTTGGTGTGATGGTTAGCATTGCTATTACAGGAGGTATTTTTATTAATGGCAACACAAGTAATTAGAATAAAATTAAAGGCCTTTGAACACAGCCTTATCGATGAAGCTTGCAGAAGAATAATTGATACAGCTGAAAAGTTCGGAGCTAAAGTTGGCGGGCCTATCCCACTTCCAACAGACAGAGAAGTGGTTACAGTTATCCGTTCACCTCATAAAGATAAAGACAGTCGTGAACAATTTGAGTCAAGAACTCACAAAAGACTTATTGATATTTACTCACCAAACGCAAAGGCAGTTGATGCGCTTATGAAAATTGATTTGCCTGCTGGTGTAGATATCAAAATCAAACTATAATTAGGAGGAAGACATAAAAATGAAAAAAGCGATTATTGGCAAAAAACTTGGAATGACACAAGTCTTCACTCCTGAAGGTGTGGTTATCCCAGTTACAGTTGTAGAGGCTGGTCCTTGCCCAGTTGTTCAAATTAAGAACGATGAAAAAGACGGTTACAATGCTCTCGTTGTTGCATTTGAAAGACAAAAAGCTCAAAGAGTCAACAAACCTATGACAGGAGTTTTCAAAAAAGCCGGTGTTGAAGCTTACAGAGTTGTAAAGGAATTCAAATTTGACAACACAAATGAATATTCCCTTGGACAAGAAATCAAAGCTGATATCTTCACAGAGGGAGATGTAGTAGATGTTACAGGAACTACTCGTGGTAGAGGTTTTACTGGCGTAATCCAAAGATGGAACCAACACAGATTAAAGATGACTCACGGTACAGGTCCTGTTCATAGAGAAGTCGGCTCTATGAGTGCAAACTCAACTCCATCAAGAGTGTTCAAAAACAAGAACATGCCTGGACACTATGGTGTAGAGAGAGTTACAATCCAAAATCTTGAAATAGTTAAGGTTGACCCTGCAAGAAATCTTCTTCTTGTTAAAGGTTGTATCCCTGGGCCAAAAGGTTCAGTTGTAACTATCCGTGAAGCAGTTAAGAGGAGCTAAAGGAGATAAGTATGGCAAAAGTTAAAGTTTATAATATGAAAGCAGAGGAAGTTGGACAAGTTGAACTTCCAGACAGGCTTTTCGCAGTTGAATATAACGAACCTCTTATCCATGAAGTTGTAGTTGCTTACAACGCAAATCAAAGACAAGGGACAAAATCAGCCCTCACAAGAAGTGAAGTAAGAGGTCATGCAAAGAAACCTTGGCGCCAAAAGGGTACAGGACATGCTAGACAAGGTTCAAGCAAAGGTCCACAATGGAAAGGTGGCGGAATTGTTTTCGCTCCAAAGCCAAGAGATTTCTCTAAAAAGGTTAACAAGCAAAAGAAGCGCTATGCACTTTTAAGCGCTCTCAGTACAAAACTTGCTCAAAATGAAGTTGTTGTACTTGATAAATTCGGATTTGCAAATCCAAAAACAAAAGATGCTAAGGCATTCTTAGATGCGTTCAAGTTTAATGGTTCAGTTTTAGTTGTTAATGATATTAATGACAAGAATGTTAAACTTTCAACAGCAAATATCCCAGCTCTCAGCATCGAAGAAGCTGACAACCTCAACGCTTATGAAGTTGTTGCAAGCAAGAACATCGTTCTTACTCAGTCAGCTATCAAACAACTAGAGGAGGCGTACGCAGAATAATGGAAAACGAAAAAATCATTATAAAACCACTTCTCACAGAGAAAAGCTATTCTGGCATCGCAAATAAAGTATATTCATTTATAGTTGCTAAAAACGCTGGAAAAATTGAAATCAAAAATGCAGTTGAACAACTTTTTAATGTAAAAGTTGCAAAAGTAAACACTTGTATCGTAAAAGGTCACAAGAAAACTCAAAACACAAAGGCTGGAAGAACAGTTGGAAAAACTAGCGATTACAAAAAGGCTATTGTTACTTTGACAGCAGACTCTAAATCAATCGCATTCTTCGACAGCTTATCATAATAAGGGAGGGGTAAAAAATGGCAATTAAAATTCATAGACCTACTTCTGCTGGAAGAAGATTTTATACAACCTCTTCCTACGAAGAAATAACAAAGAAAGAGCCTGAGAAATCACTTCTTGTTAAAAAAGCAAAAAATGCAGGAAGAAATGCTCAAGGTAAGGTTACTGTAAGACACCAAGGTGGTGGAAACAGACAAAAATATCGTTTAATCGATTTCAAAAGAAACAAAGATAATATCCCTGCAAAAGTTGTAGGAATCGAATATGATCCAAACAGAACAGCTTATATCGCACTTTTAAACTATGCAGATGGTGAAAAGAGATATATCATAGCTCCTGTTGGACTTAAAGATGGTGATATTGTTATGAGCGGTGAAGATGTTGAAATCAAAGTCGGCAACAATCTTCCACTTGCAAATATTCCTGTTGGTTCACTTATCCACAATATTGAACTTCAACCAAAGAAGGGCGGACAACTTGCTCGTTCAGCTGGATCAGTTGTTCAATTAATGGCTAAGGAAGGCAAATATGCAACAATCCGTCTTCCAAGTGGCGAAATGAGAAAAGTGCTTTTGACTTGCCGTGCAACAATCGGTACTGTTGGAAACATTGATCATGAGCTTGTTTCTCTTGGAAAGGCTGGAAGACATAGACACATGGGCGTAAGACCTGCTGTTCGTGGTGTTGCTATGAACCCTAATGACCACAAGCATGGTGGTGGTGAAGGTAAGAGCCCTGTTGGTATGGCATCTCCTGTTACACCATGGAATAAGCCAGCTCTTGGTTATAAGACAAGAAAGAAAAAGAATAAATCTAACCGTTTAATGGTTAAGAGAGTTAATTAGGAGAGAAGATTATGAGCAAATCATTGAAGAAAAAGCCTTATGTTCATCCAAGTCTAGTAAAAAAGGTTGCCGAGATGCAAGAATCAGGCGTTAAAAGACCTATAAAAACTTGGTCAAGATCATCTACTATCTATCCTGATTTTGTAGGATTTACATTTGCAGTACACAATGGTAAAAAACATGTCCCTGTATATTGTACTGCAGACATGGTAGGTCACAAACTTGGAGAATTCTCTCCAACAAGAACTTACAAGGGACACACTAAAAAGTCGGCAAGCGTTGCTTCTAAAGCAGGCAAAAAATAGAGGTAAAAAATGGCTACAAGAATAAGACAAAAAGCTGAAAAGAGAGCAAAAGAGGTTAAAAGACCTTATGCTGTTGCTAAATATGTTAGAATGAGCCCATCAAAAATCACATATATACTTGACCTTGTTCGTGGCAAAAAGGCAAGTGAAGCTGTTGCTATCCTTGAAAATATGCCTGATAAGGGCGCATTTGAAAGCTTAAAAGTACTCAAAAGTGCAATAGCAAACGCTGAAAACAACATGGGAAAAAATGTTGAAACTTTGGTTGTAAAAGAAGCTTATGCTACAAGCGGTCCACAATTTAGAAGAATGTCTGCAAGAGCAAAAGGCCAAGGAAACATTATTCTTAAAAAAACTTCACACATCACTATTGTGCTTGATGAAGTGGTAGGAGGCTAAGAATGGGACAAAAGGTTAGTCCAGTTGGACTTAGAATAGGAATAAATAAAGATTGGAATTCAACTTGGTATGCTGATAAGAAAACTTTTGCTGCAAACCTTAAAGAAGACCAAGATATCAAAAACTTTATTACTAAAAAATATAAAGCTTGTTCAATTTCAAAGGTTACTATTGAAAGAACTGAAGGAAAGCTTGTTGTAAATATATTCACAGCAAAACCTGGTATGATTATCGGTACTAAGGGTGCTGGAATTGAAACAATCAAAAAAGAAATTTCAAAAATTATTAGACCTGTAAAACTTTTACTTGTAAATGTAAAAGAAATCAAAAAACCAGACCTTGACGCTCAACTTGTTGCTGAAAGCATCGCTATGCAACTCGAAAAGCGCGTTGCTGTTAAGAGAGCTTTAAAACAAGCTATTGAAAGAGTTATGAAGGCAGGAGCTAAAGGTTGCAAGGTTCAAGCAAGTGGTGTTCTTTTGAAGCCAATGGACCAAGCACAAACAGAAAAACAATTCAGAGGTTCAGTTCCTCTTCATACACTTAGAGCTGACATTGATTATGGTGAAGTCGCAGCACATACATTGACAGGGAAAATTGGTGTTAAGTGCTGGATTTACAAAGGTGAAATCCTCGGAAACAAGTCGTCTAATACAAAAGGAGGACAAGAATAATGTTAATGCCTAAAAGAGTTAAAAGAAGAAAAGTTCATAGAGGCAGAATGACAGGAAAAGCTACTAGAGGAAACACTCTTGCTTATGGTTCATACGGAATCATTGCAACAGAACCATGTTGGATAAAATCAAACCAAATTGAAGCTGCGCGTATTGCTCTTACAAGATATACAAGGCGTGACGGTAAAGTTTGGATAAAGATTTTCCCTGACAAACCAGTTACAAAGAAACCAGCTGAAACGCGTATGGGTTCTGGTAAAGGTTCTCCAGAGTTTTGGGTAGCAGTTGTAAAACCTGGCAGAGTCCTCTTCGAAATTGAAGGTGTAAGCGAAGAAGTTGCTAAAGAAGCACTAAGACTTGCAGGACACAAACTTCCATGTAAAGTTAAATTTATAAAGAAGGAAGAAAATGCTACAAAAGGTGGTGTGAAAGATGAAAATTAATGAAATCAAATATTTGACAGTTGCTGAGTTAAACGCAAAACTTAAAGAACTTAATAGTGAATTATTTAATCTTCGTTTTTCTCACGCTACTAGATCACTTGCAAACCCAATGGCAATTCATAATGTTAAAAAGGATATTGCAAGAGTCAAAACAATATTAAGAGAAAAAGAATTAGAATCAAAGGGAGGAAACGATGGAAACAAGTAGAAATTTTAGAATTACTCGTGTTGGCGAAGTTGTATCAGCCGGCAAAATGGACAAAACTGTTGTAGTTAAAGTCGTTTCTAGAGTTAAAGACCCAATTTATAAAAAAGTCGTACAAAAATCTAAGAAGTTCAAAGCTCATGATGAAAACAACGAATGCGGAATTGGTGATACTGTAAGAATTATGGAAACAAGACCACTTTCTAAAGACAAGTATTTCCGCGTTGTAGAAATCATAGAGAAGGCTAAGTAAGGAGGAGAGAGTTATGATTCAACCTCAAACAAGATTGAAAGTTGCAGATAACACAGGTGCAAAAGAAATTATGTGTATAAGAGTTCTTGGTGGCTCTTACAGAAGAAGCGGAAACATCGGTGATGTTATTGTGGCTTCTGTTAAAAAAGCAATACCTGGTGGTACTGTAAAGAAAGGTGATGTTGTTAAAGCTGTTATAGTTCGCTCTTCTAAAGGCTTGCGTAGAAGTGATGGCTCACACATAAGATTTGATGATAACGCTGCTGTTATTATTGATAACCAAAAACAACCAAAGGGAACTCGTGTGTTTGGACCTATCGCAAGAGAACTTCGTGATAAGGGATATATGAAGATTATATCTCTTGCACCAGATGTTATATAAAAGGAGCGCTACAGATGAAGATGACAGTTAAAAGTGGCGATAATGTTTTAGTTATTGCTGGAAAAGATAAGGGCAAAACAGGAAAAGTTAGTGCTGTTTATGCTGATTCTAATAAAGTGCTTGTTGAAAATGTTAACATAGTTTCAAAGCATCAAAAACCAAAGTCACAACAAGACAAGGGCGGAATCTTCAAAAGACCTGCTCCAATCGAAGCTTCTAATGTTTTAGTTGTTTGTCCTGTTTGTGGAAAAGCAACAAGAGTTGCTCACACTGAAATAGACGGCAAAAAAGTTCGTTCTTGCAAAAAGTGCGGAGCTTCACTTGACAAAGAATTTGTAAAACAAACAAAGAAAGAAGCTAAGAAAGCTATGAAAGCATCTGATCTTAAAGGAGCAAACCTCAAAGCAGTAAGCTCTGAAGAGAAGAAATCAACAAAGAAAAAAGCTGAAGAAAAAGTTGAAGTAGCTACAGAGGAAAAGAAAACAACTTCTACAGCAAAGAAATCAACAGCTGCAAAATCTACAACAACTAAGTCAACTGCAGCTAAATCAACAGCAAAAACTGCTACAACAAAAACAACAGCTAAATCAACAAAGAGCGAAGGCTCAGAAGAAAAGAAAACAACAAAAAAGTCGACAACAGCTAAAAAGGAAACAAAATAGGAGTAAATAATGGCTAAAGAACAAAATAGAATTTTAGAAAAATACAAAAAAGAAGTTGTTCCTGCTCTTATTCAAGAATTTGGTTATAAAAATGTAAACGAAGTTCCAAAACTTGTAAAAATAGTTCTTAATATGGGACTTGGTGAAGTTAAAGGCAATTCAAAGAGTTTCAACATCGCTGTTGACGAACTTGCAGTTATTTCTGGACAAAAGCCAGTTGTAACAGTTGCTAAAAAATCAATTTCTAACTTCGGATTAAGAGAAGGACAAAAAATTGGTGCTAAAGTTACACTTAGAGGGGATAGAATGTATGAGTTCTTTGATAGACTTACAGCAATCGCTCTTCCAAAAGTGAGAGACTTTAGAGGAATTTCCGATAAGTCATTTGATGGAAAAGGAAATTATTCTATGGGAATTAAAGAACAATTAATTTTCCCAGAAATCGTATATGAAAAAGTCGAAAAAATTAGAGGTTTTGATATTACTTTTGTAACAACCGCTAAGACCAACGAAGAAGCAAAAGCACTTTTAAAGGCACTCGGATTGCCTTTTGCTAAATAGGAGTAAAGTCATGGCAAGAAAAGCATTAGTTGAAAAACAAAAAAGAACACAAAAGTACAAAACTCGTCAGTATACAAGATGTTCACTTTGTGGCAGACCACACGCAGTTCTTAGAAAATACGGCATTTGCAGAGTATGTTTCAGAGAACTTGCAAACAAAGGTGAAATTCCTGGCGTTAAAAAGTCAAGTTGGTAATTAAGGAGGATAAAATGAGAGTTACAGACCCAATCGCAGATATGCTCACAAGAATCAGAAATGCAACAACTGTAAAGCATGACACTGTAAGCATCCCTGCATCAAACGAGAAACGCGCAATTGCAAAAATCCTTCTTGATGAAGGCTATATAGTTTCTTATGAAGAAATTGAAGAAGCTGGACACAAAAATATCATCATCACTTTAAAATATGATGAAGCTGGCGACAGTGTTATACAAGGACTTAAGAGAATTTCTAAACCTGGTCTTCGTATATATGCTCAAAAAGATAAACTTCCAAAAGTTATAAGCGGACTTGGAATCGCTATCATCTCAACAAACAAGGGAATTGTTACTGATAAAGAAGCAAGAAAACTTGGCGTTGGGGGCGAAGTTCTCGCTTATGTATGGTAAGGAGGAATTATGTCTAGAATAGGTAAAGAACTTATCGTAATGCCTGCAGGTGTTACAGCAAAATTTGAAAATGATACACTTACAGTAACTGGTCCAAAGGGAACTTTGACTCAAGTTGTTGACAGTGTTATCAAAGTTAATATTGATGGGCAAAATCTTTCTTTTGAAATCGCAAAAGAAACCCCAACATCAAATGCTAAACATGGCTTATACAGAGCACTTGCACATAACATGGTAGTTGGTGTACATGATGGATTTACAAAAGCTTTACAAATAGCTGGTGTAGGTTACAAAGCTAGTGTTAGCGGAAATAAACTTGTTATGAACTTAGGACTTTCTCATTTAGTAGAAGTAGAAATTCCTGAAGGTTTAAATGTTGCTTGTCCTTCTGCAACAGATGTTGTTATAACAGGTATTGACAAACAAAAAGTTGGACAATTTGCTTCAAAGATAAGAGATCTCAGACCAGTTGAACCATATCATGGTTATGGAATCAAATATGCTGATGAAGTAGTAGTAAGAAAAGTCGGAAAAACAGCTGGTAAAGGTAAGAAATAGGAGAAACTCAAATGATTAACAAAGTAGATAAAAACCAAGAAAGATTAGTTCGTCATAAGAGAGTTAGAACAAAAGTTTCTGGAACAAGCGAAAGACCTCGTCTTTGCGTATACAGAAGCACAAGTCAAATTTATGCTCAAATAATTGACGATGTCAAAGGAGTTACTCTTGCTTCTGCTTCAACTCTTGACAAAGAAGTTAAGGCTCTTTGCAATGGAAAGTCAAAAACTGAACAAGCTAAAATTGTTGGTGAGCAAGTTGCAAAACGCGCTCTTGAAAAGAATATTAGTGAAGTAGTATTTGACAGAGGCGGTTATATTTATATCGGTCGTGTTCAGGCTTTAGCAGAAGGTGCTAGAGAAGCTGGACTCAAATTTTAGGAGGAAATCATGGCAGAAAATGAACAAATCAATGTAGAAGAAACCGTTGCTGAAACATCTGCTCCAAAAGCAAAAAAAGGTAACTTTTCTAAGAAAAGAGATGATAAAAGAGAAAGAGCACCTAGAAAAGAAGCTAGCGAATTTGATAAGACAGTCGTTTCTGTTAGACGCGTTCAAAAAGTTGTAAAAGGTGGACGCACTCTTCGTTTCTCAGCACTCGTTGTTGTTGGCGACAGAAAGGGTAGAGTAGGAATTGGTCTTGGCAAAAGCAAAGAAGTAAGTGCTGCTATTGAAAAAGCAACAACTGCTGCTAAGAAAAATGTTGTAAACATTCCTATCGTAAATGATACAATTCCACATGAAGTTATAGGAAAATTCTCAGCAACAAGCATAATCTTGTTACCTGCTCCTGAAGGTACTGGAGTTATTGCTGGTGGTTCTGCTCGTGCTGTTATTGAACTAGCTGGTATAAAGAACATTGTTACAAAAAGACATGGTTCTTCAAATAGAATGAACTGCGTAAAAGCTACAATGCAAGGACTTACAAGTCTTAAGACAAAAGAAGAAATTGCAAGACGCCGTGGCAAAGCAGTTGAAGAAATATAGGAGGGCATTATGGCAAAACAAGAAAAGATGCTTAAAGTTACTTGGGTTAAGAGCTGTATTGGTTACAACGCAAAACAAGCACTTATAATCGAAGCTCTTGGCTTTAAAAAACTTAATCAAACAAGAATGCTCCCTGACAATGCTTCCATAAGAGGTAGCCTTCATCATGTGGCTCACCTTGTAAAAGTGGAAGAGGTTAAATAGGAGGCCAATATGGAACTTGAGAATTTAAAACCAGCTAAAGGTGCAACAACAAAGAAAGTTAGAGTTGGAAGAGGAATCGGAAGCGGAATTGGTAAGACAAGTGGAAAAGGTCACAAAGGACAAAATGCTCGTAGTGGCGGCGGTGTTAGACCTGGATTTGAAGGTGGAAACATCCCACTTATCAGAAAAGTTCCAATGAGAGGATTCAACAACAAAAACTTCTCAAAGAAATATGCTTGCATCAATGTTGGAGATTTAGAAGCATTTGAAGCAAATGCAGTTATTGATCAAGAACTTCTTTATGAAACAAGATTCATAGGAAAACGCAGCGAATATGGTCTTAAGGTTTTAGGAGATGGAGAACTTACAAAACCTTTGACTATCAAAGCAAACAAAGTTACTAAACAAGCAAGAGAAAAAATAGAAAAAGTTGGCGGAAAAATAGAGGAGCTATAACATGTTTAGAACGATAATTGACGCATTTAAAGTGAAAGAAATTAGGAATAAAATATTAATTACGCTCCTTCTTCTTTTAATTTATAGAATAGGTTGCTGGATACCTTGTGTTGGGTTTAACCCAGATTTTGCACTTGGTGAAGGCAATACATTTGGTTTTTTTGAACTAATGAATATGGTAAGTGGTGGAGCGCTTGCAAACTGTTCAGTGCTTGCACTTGGCGTGTCACCATATATTACAGCATCAATTGTAATACAACTTTTGACTGTAGCAATTCCTTCACTTGAAAGACTTTCAAAAAGTGGAGAGGATGGAAGAAGAAAGATAAGTCTTTACACTCGTATTGCGGCTCTCGTTTTAGCTATAGCTCAAGCTGTTGGTATTGTTGTTGGCTATGCTGGTGAAGCATTAGATCCAAACCTTACAAATTCAATGCCTGCATGGCTTGTAGGTTGTGGTATGGTCATCATAATGGTTGCTGGTGCAATGTTTACAGTATGGCTTGGTGAAAGAATTACAGACCTTGGAATAGGTAATGGAACAAGCTTGCTTATCTTCGTAGGTATCCTTTCTTCAGCTGGAACTTCAGTTGCTGCAATCATACAACAATGTACAGTTGATATCACATATATTTGGTATTTAGTATTATTTGTAGTTGCAATCATATTAATCTTTGCTTTAATCGTATTTATGGATGGTGCAGAGAGAAGAATCAATGTCCAATATGCAAAACAAGTCAGAGGAAGAAAGATGTATGGCGGACAAAGCAACTATATTCCTATCAAAGTAAATGCTACAGGTGTTATGCCAATAATATTTGCTAGCGCACTTTTGACATTCCCTCAACTGATCATATCTATTTTCTGGCCAGATGTTACTTGGTATAGTGACTGGTTAGGTACAAACTCATGGCTTTATATCGTTCTTACTGCAGTGTTAATTTTAGTGTTTGCATTCTTCTATTCAAAGATTTCATTTGATCCTGACGATGTAAGCAAGAGAATTCAACAACAAGGTGGATTTATTCCAGGCAGAAGACCCGGAAAACAAACAGCAGAGTATTTGAGCAGAGTTTCAAATAGAGTTACTCTATTCGGTGCAATTTTCCTTGCAGTTATAGCCCTTATTCCATCACTTGCATTCAAGGCAATAGGTGATGCATCAGGTGCTGCAATATTGATCAACGCGTTCAGTACAACAGGTCTTATGATTGCTGTTTCAGTTGCGCTTGAATTTGAAAAACAATTATCTGCACAAATGTTTGTAAGAAATCATAAAGGTTTCTTGAATTAATTAATATAACCAATAATTAATCAAGACAATATAAAATTAACAAAAAGGCTTAGACAATCATATTTAATATGGTTGAAAAGCATAGTGGATTGCTAAATTTTAATCTTATATAAATAGATGAATTGATTTGACAATATAATTGCAAAGAAAATTAAACTTATTTAAAACATAAGGTTAAAATTTAGCGGAAAATTCACAAACCTTGAGAAATGAGGAGTTTTTATGAAGATTATTCTTTTAGGAGCACCAGGAAGTGGTAAAGGAACTTTAGCAAAAAAAATCTCAAAAGATTTTGATATACCTCAAATATCCACAGGTGACCTTTTCAGAGCTATTGTAAAAGAAGACAGCGAGCTTGCAAGCAAAGTTAGAGAAATCATGCAAAGCGGTGGGCTTGTTCCTGATGAAGTTACAATAGAAATCGTAAAAGAAAGAATAGCAAAAGATGACTGCAAAAAAGGATTTATCTTAGATGGATTTCCTAGAACAGTCAATCAAGCAAAAGCTCTTGAAGGTATTTCTCAAATTGACACAGTTATTTTAGTAGATCTTGCAAATGAAATAATCATTGACAGATTGTCTGCTAGAAGGACTTGTCCAAACTGTGGTGAAATTTACAGTGTACAAGACAATCTAGAAAATGTATGCAAAAAATGTAATTCACCTTTAATTCAGCGTGATGACGATAAACCTGAAACAATAAGACATCGTCTGGAAGTTTATGAACAAAACACATCACCACTCATAAACTTCTACAGTGATAGGATATTTAAAGTTTCTTCTGCAGGTTCACCTGAAGAAACATATAGTCCTGTAAAAACTTTTTTAAGTGAAATGGAGGGAAAAGTTGAATAACTTAACACCAGCCGAAATGGTTTTAATGAGGAAGGCTTGTGAAATCACTCGTGATGCATTAAATTATGCTGAAACATTGATAAAGCCAGGCATTTCGACAAAAGAACTTGACAATCTCGTAGAAAAGTTTATAATAAATAGTGGTGCGTACCCCGCATGTAAAGGATATGAAGGTTTTCCAGCCGCTATTTGTGCTTCTGTGAATGATATGGTTGTTCATGGAATACCAAATGAAAATATTATCCTTAAAGAAGGGGACATAATCAGCATTGACCTTGTAGTTAATTACAAGGGGTTAAATGGAGATGCTGCAAGAACTTTTCCTGTAGGGAAGATTTCGCCAGAAAAAGCAAAGCTTATTGAGGTGACCAAGCAATGCTTTTTTGAAGGTGTCAAACATTTGAAAGTTGGACATAGACTAGGCGAATTATCTCACGCTATTCAAGAGTATGCAGAAAAAAATGGATTTTCAGTTGTTAGAGAACTTGTTGGTCATGGTATAGGAAAATCTATGCATGAACCACCAAATGTTCCTAATTATGGGAAAGTCACAGACGGACCATTGGTTACTGACAATGCTTGCCTTGCTGTTGAACCTATGATAAACATGGGAAGAAAGGAAGTATGGTTGATTGAAGATGGTTGGGGAGTTGTTACTCGCGATGGCAAAGCATCAGCACACTATGAAAATACAGTTCATGTCACCAAAGACGGCATAGAAATTTTGACACTTTAAGAGGTGAATATGTATAAGATTGGCAATGTTGTGCTTGCGACGGCAGGAAAGGAAAAAGGACAATTGTTTATAATTGTCAAATTGGAAGATAAATATGCTTATTTATCTGACGGGAAAAGACTAAAGACATCAAATCCCAAGAAAAAAAGCTTTAAACATATAAAATTGTTTAGCAAAGAAAGCTTAGAAGAAAGTGATGTTCTTGATAAAAATGAAAGGACAAACGCACTAATAAGAAAATTTTTATCAGTTGAAAGGAGTAAGACATGTCAAAAGATGATGTAATTGAATTTGAAGGGGTTGTAATAGAAGTTTTACCAAACACCACTTTTAGGGTTCGTTTGTCTAATGGACATGAAATCTTAACCTATCTTTCAGGGAAATTAAGAAAAAATTATATTAAAATTCTTGAAGGTGATAAAGTAAAAGTTGAAATGAGTCCTTATGATCTCACTAAAGGAAGAATCACTTGGAGAGATAAGGGCTAGAAAGGAGACAAAATGAAAGTTAGAGCATCTGTAAAGCCAATTTGTGATAAGTGCAGGGTTATAAAAAGAGAAGGTAAAGTTATGGTAATCTGCTCTAAAAACCCAAAACATAAACAAGTTCAAGGCTAAAATTAAAAAATTTGGAGGATAATTAAATGGCAAGAATAGCTGGTGTAGATTTACCCAGAGAAAAAAGATTAGAGCTCGGGCTTACTTATATTTATGGTATAGGTAGGGATACATCTAATAAAATTTGTGAAGCAACAGGTGTAAGTGCAGATATTCGTGTAAAAGACCTCACTGATGACCAAGTTGCAAAACTTCGTAATTATATCGAACATAACCTCATCGTTGAAGGTGAGCTTCGTAAAAAAGTCGACATGGACATAAAGAAACTTAGCGAGATAGGTTGCTATCGTGGCGTACGCCATAGAAAAGGACTTCCTGTTAGAGGACAAAATACTCGTAACAATGCAAGAACTAGAAAAGGACCTAAGAAGGTTATCGCTGGTAGTTCTAAGAAGGGTAAATAGGAGGTAAGATATGGCAACAAAAAATACAACAACTGCTAAGAAAACAACAAAGAAAAGAGTAAGCAGAAATATCTCTGCTGGACAAGTTCATATTAAAACTTCTTTTAACAATACCATTGTAACATTCACTGATTGTGATGGTAATGTTTTATCTTGGTGCAGCTCAGGAAAACTTGGACTTAAAGGTTCAAAGAAAAGCACACCATTTGCTGCTCAATCATGCGTAGAAGATGCTGCAAAAGTCGCAAAAGAACATGGAATTAAAACAGTAGAAGTATTTGTTAAAGGACCAGGAAGCGGCAGAGAACTCGCTATCCGTTCACTTCAAAACTGCGAACTTAATGTAACCATGATAAAGGATGTTTCTCCAATCGCTCACAACGGTTGCAGACCTCCTAAAACAAGAAGAGTATAAAAGGAGATAACAAAATGGCAAGAACTATAGAACCTGATTGTCGTCAATGCAGACGCGAAGGATGCAAACTCTTCCTAAAAGGTGAAAGGTGCACAACAAAGAAATGTGCTATGGAAAGAAGACCTGTTATCCCTGGACAACATGGAAATTCTAAGAGAAGAGTTGCTTTTTCAGAATACGGCACTCAACTTCGTGAAAAACAAAAAGTAAAAAGAATGTATGGAATTCTTGAAAAACAATTTAGAGAATACTATGAAAAAGCTGTTAAAATGCAAGGTGCTACTGGTGAAGTTATGATGACATTGATTGAAAGAAGACTTGACAATGTTGTATACAGAATGGGCATTGGTGCAAGCCGTAAACAAAGTCGTCAAATAGTAAACCATGGACTTATTACAGTAAACGGAAAGAGAGTAAACATTCCTTCTTATCAAGTAAAAGCTGGGGATGTTATAGCTGTTAAAGAAAACAAACAAGACAATGTTAATTTCAAGGAACTTAGAGGCGCTAAAATCGTAATGCCAAAATGGCTTGAATTTGATACGGTCGCTCTCACTGGGAAAATCTTATCTCTTCCTAGCAGAGAAGATATCGACTCCGATATCAAAGAACAACTTATCGTTGAATTCTATTCAAGATAGTATAACGGAGGGTATAAAATTATGGAAATGGAAAGACCTAGAATTACTTGTGAAGAAACTGACAATGGAGCATTTGCAAGATTTGTTGTTGAACCACTTGAAAAAGGTTATGGTATAACACTTGGAAATGCAATGAGAAGAACTCTTCTCTCAGCTCTTCCAGGTTCTGCAGCAATCGCAGTAAGAATTGCAGGTGTTGCTCACGAGTTCTCTACAATCAGAGGTGTAACTGAAGATGTAGTAGATATTATTCTAAATTTAAAGAACTTATATGTGAAATGCAAGGATCAAAGCAGAGACTTTATAACTTATCTTCATATAAGAAAAACAGGAGCTGGAGAAGTTACTGCTAGAGATTTTGAAGATAACAGCGATGTTGAAATTTTAAATCCTGATTTGCATATCTGCACTATGGATGATGGTGCTGTGCTTGATATGGATTTGATGATCGGAAATGGCAGAGGATATGTTCCAAACAATATCAACAAAGAAAAATTTGAAGATATTGATTATATAGCAATGGATTCAATATTCTCACCTGTAAAGAAAGTAAATTTCAATGTTGAAAGCACTCGTGTTGGACAAAGCGTAAATTTTGATAAACTTACTTTAGAAGTTGAAACAAACGGAACAACTTCAGCTAGAGAAATTGTTTCACTTTCTGGAAAGATTATAATGGAACACATCAATCTATTTGTTGAACTTTGTTCTCAAATAGCCAACACAGATATCTTGGTTTCTCGTGAAGAAGATAAACAAGTTAAAATTTTGGAACTTCCTATTGAAGAAATGGATCTTTCTGTTCGTTCATATAACTGCTTAAAGAGAGCAGGAATCAATACAGTCGAAGACCTTATCAAAAAGTCAAGAGGAGATATGCTTAAAGTTAAGAATTTAGGTATCAAATCTATTGATGAGGTTATTGCAAAACTTGAAAGTTATGGACTTTCACTTCGCAAGGACGAAGACTAAACTTTATAAAGGAGAAAAATAATGGCTAATGCAAAATTAGGTAGACCAAGTAAAGAAAAAAATTCTATGTTACGCGGACTTGTTTCAGACCTTCTTTGGTTTGGTAAAGTTGAAACTACACTTGCTAAGGCTAAGTCAGTTAGAAGTCAGGCAGAAAAGATTATAACTCTTGCAATCAATTCATATGAAGACATTGTTAAAGTTTCAAAAGAAATTAAAGATGAAAAGGGTGTAAAAGTTAAGAAAACTGTTTCTAATGATGGACCTAAGAAATTGCAAGCTCGTAGAAAGATGATGGCTTATTTGATGGATAGACAAGAACAAAGAAAGCCAAAAGAATCTGTTGAAGCTTTTGAAGCAAGAACAAACGGAATCAACCACCCACTTCTTGAAAAGATTTTCAATGTTTATGCACCAAAATATGCAGCAAGAATCAAAGAAGTTGGACAAGGTGGTGGATACACTAGAATCATCAAAATGGGTCAAAGAAGAGGCGATAGCGCTGAAATGGCAATCGTTGAGTTAATATAATAAAAAATTAAAAATCGTTACTATGATGTGGTTATATGACTTATCATTATGTAACGATTTTTTTTAGTTATTTATTTTTTTATTTAATTAAATAGACAACCCAAATTTAACAAGATAGATGATATTATTGATATGTTAAACTTATCTCTTGAATCCTCTATTTCCTCCTTAGATAACATAAAATAATGTGTTTAATGAAAAATTCTCAAAAACACTTGACAAAAATCGGGGGGGGGATAATAAGAGTAGGAGGTTAAATATGGAAAAATTAAACTATAAGAAGGCTTTTGTGGGGTTGATATTTTCTATTTTTATTTTATTCTTTGTATTTATAAACAACATCAAAGTTTTTACATCCTTACCAGATGAATTGAAATTTACTGAATTGTCTTATTGCCTATATATATTTTTGTTTGTGTCGATTTGCGCTGGTGCATGTTTTCAGTTTATCACAATTACATATACTTTGAAAGTCGAAAGATATTCAACGAAGATGTTATTATTTATAATTTCATTAGTTTTTGATTTATTGGTGATTCTATTGTTGTTTTTTATTGCGTATTTTGCTCAAGTTGAAGCTAAAGATCCAGATAATATTGAAAATATAGATGAAATTGTTTCAGGAGTGCTTAATTTATCTTTTAGTGAATTAAATTTGACATTATTTATCCCTCTATTAACATTGTTTTCAGCTATTATAGGTTTTGATATTTATGAATTAAAAGTAAAAATGATTAATGAACAAATCGCTCAAGAAAATATTGATGGATATAATAATGTGCTAACAAAGGAAAAATTTGAAGAAAAAATTGCTGAATTGACAGAATTATATGAACAAAAAGTAATAGATGAAGCAAAATACAACAAATTAAAAGAAGATATAACAGATAAATACATAAAGTCAAAGATGCAAATATAGATAAATGACTTTATTTAAGATAGAAAAGGTATATACATCAATAGATTTAGTTTGCTAAAGAAGTCCATCGTTATATTGTTATCTAAACAATTTCTTTTCTTTGTCATAAAGTGCGCCTCATTAAGTGTTTAACTTTTGGGCGTATTTTTATTTAAGTTTTTTTATTTTATATATCAAATAATAAAAATAGTTATTTTTTAATTTTTGTTTAATTATTTTATTAATTATTTATTAATTTTTTATTTAATTATTTTTTTAATATTTTTTTATTTTTAATATTTTATTTTTTATCAATATGTGTCTTATTTATTAAATCTTATAATTAAGCAATCTCTAAGCTCTTGTTTGACAAAAAATTCTTAATTATGTATAATGTGGCTTTAGGGGGTTGCATGGATATAAGGTTGTTTGACGAGGAATTGAATACAAAGTTTAAATTTAGAGTTAACGGTATACTTATAGTTGATGACAAATTATTGACGCTTGAGATGAATAATATGTGTTATAGATGCTTTCCTGGTGGGCATGTAATGGTTGGGGAAAGCACTGAAGAGGCTATCAAAAGAGAATTTTATGAAGAAACTGGAATAAAGGTTGACGAAGTTAAACTTATGACAATTTTGCAAAATTTCTTTCCAGGCTATGATGCAAACTATCATGAACTTAGTTTTTATTACATAGTAAAATCTAATCATATCCCAGAAGAGAAACTAAAAGATTTTAAATTGGTAGAGCATGACCATGACCATATTATGAATATGGATTATAAATGGTTGAAAATAGGCGACCTTAATGAAATTATTTTAAAACCTGATATTATAAAAGATATTTTGATAAAAAGAGATTTTGAATTTAAACATTTGATTAATAGAGAAAAAGATGGAGAAGAATTATGAAAGCAGTAGTACAAAGAGTTTTAAGTGCAAATTTGAAAGTTGATGGTGAGCTTATATCTGAAATAGGGAAAGGGCTTGTTGTGTTTTTGGGCATTGGTCAAGGTGATGATGAAAAGGCTCTTGAAAAATTGGGACAGAAGATTGCTAAATTGAGGATTTTTGAAGATGAACAAGGGAAAATGAATTTATCAATAAAGGATATATCTGGCGAAATTTTGCTTGTCAGCCAATTTACATTGTATGCAGATTGCAAGCATGGCAATAGACCAAGTTTTATCACAGCCGAAAAACCAGAGAAAGCCAATAAACTTTATCAAGATATGAAAACCTTGCTTGAGAAAGAAGATATTTCAGTCAAAATGGGAGTTTTTGGTGCAGATATGAAGATAGATGCTTTAAATGATGGCCCAGTGACCATTATATTGAATAGTGATGAGTTAAAATAGCATTTTATTTGACATTATTATTAAAAGTTTATATAATTTTGTGTAAAAGTGAAGGTATATACTATGAAAAATAAAAATTTTCGTTATTCTGCCATAACAAATATTATTTTTGCTTTAATATCATTGGCAATTTGTATATTTTTGATTGTTATATCAGTTGAAATGGCAAAACAAACAGAGTTATTAATGGAATATCAAATAATGGTTCCCATAGTGATTTGTTTGATGTTTGTAACAGCGTGTTTGGCATTTGCTAATGGTCTTACAATTTGTTATGGCTATAAAAAGAGTTTTTCTTTAAATATTTCCAAGCTGGTTTTCTTGCTTTTGACAATAATAGCATTTACAGCGTTTGTAACTTATTTTAGCTTTGGAGATTATTATATTTTCTATCTTTTGTTAAGCTTTGCGGATTTTGCATTCAATTGCTATGAATATAAGAAAAATAAAAAGGCTGAAGAAGATGTCATTGATTATACTGAATTAGAGAATAAAGTTAAACAATTAAATCAGTTAAGAGATAACAATATAATAGATGAAGAGCAGTATCAAAAGTTAAAGACAAATTATACATCAAAATTTTTAAAAGATGAACTTGGAAATAAAAGGAGTAAATGAAATGGAAGAAAAAAAGACTAATTATAGATTTTCATGGATAGCAAATTTTGTTTGTTCCATAGCAATGTTTGCATATTTCGTTATTTTTCTAGTCACAATTATAGAAATGGGCATGATGTCAAACAGACTTGAAGCTCTATTGATTTTATTATTAATTTTGTTTTTTGGATGTGGTATTGTTTCAATAATAAGTGGGACACTTGCTTTAAAAAATAGTAAAGCTGCGTTCCCTATGAATATAGCGACATTAATTATTATATATTCAATTATAATAGTTTTCTCTGTATTTATGGGCTTATATGGTGCATTATTAGGTGGATGGTTTGTATTTTTCCTTTTTGCAAATTCAATAATTTCATTCATATTGGTGTATGAATTAAATAAAAACAAAAAGACAGTAAAGGAAGATACTGCAAAAGATGGTTATGATGAGTTAAATAAGAAAATTGCAAAACTCAATAATTTAAAAGAAAATGGGATTATTGACGAAGTACAATTTGAAGAATTAAAAAAATCATATATATCAAAATTTTTGTTAAATGAAACAAAAGATTAAGATTATAGAATATGAAACAATTTTTAAATTATCTTAAATATTGTCTATAAGGGATGAAGGCGAAAGGACATATAGGGAATATAATAGTCATAAAATCTTAAAAAATAGAACCATACAAAATCTTGAAAGTGTCAAAATATCATTGTGATGATTATTTAGCTACTTAAAAAGTTTATATTTTTATAAATTTATAAGCAATGAAACAAAAAATTAAAGTATGACCTATTTTAATTGAGTATAAAATATTAAAAAGGCTTTAGATTTTTGCGTAATTTTCATTTTTTCTGAAAATCTTATAAAATCTATTGACAAATTTTTTAAAATATGCTAATCTTTAAGAGCATTGAAAAAATGTTTGGGGGATTAGCTCAGCTGGCTAGAGCGCTTGCCTTGCAAGCAAGAGGTCATCGGTTCGATTCCGATATTCTCCACCAAAAAATAACCACTATATAAATAAGATTTAAGAAAAATCATGTTATATATAGTGGTTATTTTTTTATTTAGGTACATTTTTTGCTAAAATTGAATTAATTAAAACTATTTAGTAGTGATATTTATCTATCATTTGTGTATGAATATTGTTCATGAATTTAATAGTAATTCGTAATAATCTTGTTGATTTTATAAATATTAATTATAACAACTATTAAAATAGAAATGGATATGATATAATATATTTACCTTACATTGTATTATATAATAGGTGTCGAAACATTTACCTATTATGATTGTCTAGTAAATTTAATTTTGTTGGTTTAACGAATTTATAATGATATTTAGGGAGGTTTATATGAGATTATATTATTTTATGGAAGAGGAACATTTGGACGAATATGATAAAATAGCTGAAACCGAAGATAATCCATTAGGTTTAGAACCCAATGCAAAGGCTACACCAATCGCTATTAGAGATTATTATCAATTTTTAATTTCTATCACTAACCATAATAAAGAAAATCTTGACGAAAAGGTTGAGGGGTTGATGTATAACAAGGAACTTCTATCAAAAGCCATGATAGAAGCATTTAAAAAGTCAAAATGCTACAAATTAAAATCAGAAGAAGAAAGAAATATAATAATAAATTTTATAAAAGGAGATCCTCTTGTTGAAGATCCGTTTATATGGGTTTAATTTATGTTAAAAACTGAAGTTTAAAATGTTTTGACAATATTTGCAATTTGATGTACAATATTAAAAGAAATAGAATATAACATTAAAAGGAGGTTTTTATGAAAGAAGTTTGGACAAATCGTTGGAAAAAGTTGCTAATTTGGGTAAGTGGCTATCTTGGAATTATTCCATTTGTTATTGTCGGAGGCTATACTATAGTTAAAAGCAATGATGAAGAGCTTAAGAAGACAACACATAGAGCATTTGTTGTTACAATAATTTTTACAATAATTGCTGCTTTCATTGCAATCTATACAGTTTGTATGGGCTTAGCCGATAATGTCAGCTATAAAGCTGAAGAAGCGATAAAATGGATAAGTGGTCTTACTGTTATTGCAGAATTTATTGTTTATGCAATCTTTGCTATTGTTGATTTTTGTAAAAAAGATGACAAAGTTGAAGTAATTAAAGAAACAGATGATAAAGAAGATTAATTACCTAAAAATGTTAGACTCGCTATAATGCGGGTCTTTTTTATGTGTTTTTGCAAATTTGCTTATTATAAATGAATTAAGCAATATTGCTATAATCAAAAATTATTAAAAATTTTTACTTTAACTATTGAAAATATAAAAATATTGTGATATAATAAGACTAATCATGGAGGGGTTATGTCTAAGCATTTGATTAAAATATTATCAGTATTTGCACTTGTAGTGCTTTTGCCTTTGATTGTTGTTGGCTCAGCATTGTGCGTAACTGAAGCTGTACCATGTACTTTAACCATTTTTGAAGGTGGAAGAGAAGGACAGTATGGTGGCACAGATTCAGAAATAGTAATTTTAATTGACGGAGTGGAACAAGTAGACGACGCAAACGAACCATTAACTTCTATTAAAGTTAATAAAAACACAGAAGTAACAGTATCATACACAGGGAAAGGATACGATTTCCTTGGTTGGTATGCAGGAAATCCAAAAGAGGTTGATGAAACAGATACTGCTCAATCACAAAACGCTATTTATACATTTACTTTAAAGAAATCTACAACTTTAACAGCATTAAGAAATGTTACAGAATATCAAATCACTTATGGTGGAACTTATGATGATTATACAACACCAATTACAGATGGAGATATTTCAGGTGGGTTGACTCAAGTTGTTGAATATAATCAATCACTTGCAACTTTAGTTCCTAAAGTTGGTGCTGAGTTTGATGGATGGAGTGTATATAAAGAAGGTATAACAGACGCTACTGGAGTATTCAATGCAATATTTAATGAAGCGAATAAGGATTCTGAAGGAAACTTTATAACAATTAACTTAAGACCACGCTGGTCAAATCAGATGGCTATCACATATTATACAAGCGATGGATCAAAGGTTATTGCACAAGACATTGTAACAGAAAGCAGTCTTGAGAGTTATGAATTGTTGGCATCAACTGATTCAAGAGTTGTTGAAAACATTACAAGAGGATATGAATTTGCTGCTTGGACTGATATTAATGGAACACCAATCGACATCTCAACAGTAGTATTTGAACAAGGCGAATTCAAGATCTATCTTAAAGAAAATCTTATTAATTACAGCATGAATGTTGCTTACAACGCAATAGATAGTGACAATGTTACAACATTAACATACAATGTTGTTGACAAGTTCTCAACTTACAATGTTGAAAGAGACGGCTATAACTTTGTAGGATTTGTATATGATGGAAACACATACACATTAAGCGGAAACGATTATATCTTCAATGGAAACTCTTTAGGAGATATATTAATTAACGCTGAAGAAGATGTTACAGTTACAGCATTGTGGGATAGCTTGTATAATGATATTACATGGCATGTAGATTTTTCAAACGAAGATGATATGGGATACAATGCAGTTTACTACTTTGATGGGACAAATTATAACTTCATAGATTCTGTTGAAGAATTTGTAATATTTAAAGATGTTGCAGAGGAAGGATTTAGACAAGCAGAAGATGAAATTTTGGCATCTTACTTCACACAAGAAGGTTTGCTTGACAACCTCTATATCAAAGTTGGAGAAGAATATCAAAAAGTTACAGCTTCAAATATTCTAGTACAATATGATACAAATCCAATGGATCGTCAATATATTGAATTTAACGAAAACATTACATTCAAGACAGTTATGGATATACTTGAAGCAAATGGAATTACAGGATACGACCAACTTACTATAAGCATTATTTGCGAATAAAATATTAAAAATAAAAAGGGCTTTCGTTTAAGAAAGTCCTTTTTTGTTGAAGAATCCAATTATAAATTTTAATTAAATAATTTAAAATTAAATGTGATGATTTGTCTTTTTAAGAATAATATGGTAAAATAATTCAATGATAATAAAAAAAGCAATTTATAAGACAAGTGTTGTCAATGTTAAGGATATATTAGATGATGGAATGCCAGAGTTTGCTTTTGTCGGAAGAAGCAATGTAGGGAAATCATCTCTTATAAACATGTTGACGAATAATAAGAGTTTAGCCAAGACTTCATCAACTCCAGGGAAGACAAAAATGATAAACTATTTTGATATAAATGATAGTTTTAGATTTGTTGATTTGCCTGGATATGGTTATGCAAAGGTAGGGAAGGCACAATTTGATGTTTGGTCTGGACTTATAGGGGAATATCTATCTGGTTCAAAAAGCCTTCTTACGATTTTTGTTTTGCTAGATATGCGACATGAGCCAACAAACCAAGATCGTCAAATGATTGAATTTTTGGTGTATAACAATTTGCCGTTTATGGTTATAGCAACAAAGGGGGATAAAATAGCAAAAAGTAAAATAAATCAATATGTCAGAAAGATGGCAAATTTTTTGCATATTCGAGAGGAATTAATTATGGCGACAAGCAGTGAATCTAAACTTGGGAAAGAGAAAATACTTGAATATATAGAAAATAAATTGGGTTTAAATGATGAAAGAAACTAAGACAACAAAAGAATTAAAAATAATAGATTATGGTTATGATGGAGAGGGTGTTGGTAGAATAGATGGAAAGGTATGTTTTGTGCCTTACACTTTAATTGACGAGGTGGTCGAATTTTCACCATTACAAGAAAAGAAGAATTTTTGCAAAGGTAAACTTGTTGGCATCTATGATAAAAGTGATAAAAGAATAGATGCGCCTTGTCCATATTTCACTAAATGTGGAGGATGTAGCTATCAACATACAAACTATAGCAATGAATTGCAAATAAAGAAGCTTTTACTTTCAAGACAGCTTGCAAAGATTGAATATAGTGGAGATCTTGAATTGGTGTCATCTACGCAAGAATATGGCTATAGAAACAAGCTTAAACTTTATGTTGATGAAAGTTCAATAGGGTTGTATTATAAGGGAAGCAATAAAATTTGTCCTATTCAAGATTGTTTATTGGTTGATAATTTGATTTCGAAAGCAATATTGCCAATAAAAAATTTTGTAGAAGGGAATAAGCTATACAGGTTTATTCAAAATATTGTGTTAAGGCAAGAAAATGAAAGCTGTTTAATCAATTTTATTTTAAAAAGTTATAAGGATATCAACTATCAGGGACTATACTTATTGTTAGGTAAAAATTATGGTATTTTTCAAACCTATGATAATGAAGAACAACACATAGTTGGTTTAAAATCTTTGTCATGTGAAGAATTTGGATTAAAATGCAATTTTTCTCCATCATCTTTTCATCAAGTTAATAAATACTTGGGAAATAAACTATATGAAATTGTGCTCAATGAAATAAAAGGCAAAAATATATTGAATTGCTATAGTGGTGCAGGTGTGTTGAGCGGAATGATTGCCAATATAGGCAACAATGTAACAGCTATAGAATTGGGTAAGCACGAACATGATGATGCTGAAAAACTAAAGCAAAAAAATGATTTAATCAGTTTGACAAATATTTGCGGAGATTGTCAAAAAGTGATTCCATCCCTAAAAAACAATTTTGACACAATTATTGTTGACCCACCAAGGTCTGGGGTGGCTATTGATGTTTGCAATGAAATCAGCAAAAAGAATTTCAAGAGATTGATTTATATTTCTTGCGACAGTGCAACTTTAGTAAGAGATTTACAGATATTGACAAATGTTAAAATAAAAAAAGTCTATCTTGTAGATATGTTTGCGAGAACTGGCGAGTATGAAACAGTTGTTATTTTAAATAAAGGATAAAAAATAACCGAAAATTAATATATAAAAATAAAAATTTATGTTATAATATATTAAGCTTATTAAAGAATTATTTTGTAAGTCTAAATTTAATGTTTGATAACTCAAACAAATTGGTTGATTTTTGAGTGGAGGATGAATATGAACAGAATTTATAAACGCCCTGAATATATTGATTATCAAATTGCTTTGGATGGTTTTACCAAAATAAGAGCTGAATTAAATGATTATATTGAGAACGATCCTGAAAAGTTTACTCAAAGATTCAAAGAGATAAAAAATAATGCTTTTGAAGGGGATACTATTGCAATGGATGCTCTTGCTTATTATTATAAATCAGGAGTTCCAAATCTTTTACCTGAAAATTATGAAAGATATTTAAAGTGGGAGTTGTTAGCTGCAGCAAGAGGGAATGAATTTGCAATTGAAAAGCTTCAGTTTATGTTAAACTATGCCTACAATGCAATTATGGATTGTGACGATTATGACACTATCGTATATAAAAACGACATAGAAGATTACAACACAATGTATGTTCTTGGTAAGGCTATTTGTAAAATATTAGTTCGTGAATTGGAATATTTTCCAATAGATATTGTTAAAGAACCAGATGATTATAAACCTTATACACAAGAAGCATTTATATTATTTAGAAAAAAAGTGGATGAAATAATACCAAAAACAATAGATTTTCTTAAATCTTAAAAATAAAAGCATTGAAATTTATTCTTATTTCAATGCTTTTTATTTTATCCATTTATGAATATTGAAGCCATTGTTGCCAGCCTTGCGTCAATTATTTTCTTGAGTTCACTTTCAAAATTTGAATATTCACATAGTTGCAACAAATCTCTTATTAATTGACTTTCAAGGCCTATGAATTTTAAAAAACAAGATGTTTTGTCATATTTCATTTTAAATTGTTTCAAAGGCTTGTCATAATCAAACAAGACTGACAGCTTTTTTATTTGGCGCTCATTTAGTGAATATAATTGAGAAGTATTGAGAAATCCGCCCATTATAAAAAGACAACTCTTTATTTGTGACATGCAATCTAAAATTTCATCAAGCAAAACTGCTTCTTTTTCATCATCTACTTTAACAAAAATAAAACCTTTGTTTTTTAATGTGTCAGCATAAGCTTTTGCCATTTTTTCATAATCTTGCAAATTTAAAATTTGTTCGTCATTATATTCCATAAACAGCCCCCAAGATTATTTATGAAGAAAAAGCAGGAAATGACACCTTAAAATATATGAATATTCAATTGTAATATAATAAAATATGTGATATAATAAAACGCGTAGAGTAAGTGAAAGATTCTTTAATAAACTTTTTATAGATTGAAAAAAGCTGTTTATAAAAAATTATGAAAGAAATTCAACAAATTTACAAGAAATGCACCCATGGTGAAGTGGATATCACAATAGTCTTCGGAACACATATTTTGGGGTTCGATAATCCCCATAAAAAAATTATCATTTTGCTCCACTAGCTCAACTGTATAGAGCATTGGTCTTCGGAACCAAGGGTTGGGGGTTAGAATCCCTCGTGGAGCACCATAAAACCCTTTATTTTAGGGACTTCTAGCGATTTTTGACTTCGCTAGATTTTTTTATTTACAACAAAAAAAATAACCCCTAAAAAAAGATAAAAATCTTAATTTAGGGGTTCGAATTTTAAGTGCTTAAAATGACAACCTTTTTTGTGAAAATGCTAAAAAATGGTCGATTGCTACAAATTTGTAACAAATTTTTCACAAATTCATGCAAGAAAACCTTTATTTATCGCATAAAAACGCATAGTATCGTATTGTGCTTTTTTACAACATTTTTGTAAATGAAAAATTTGAATTTATTAAATTTCAGCATCTACATTTCAAAATCTTTCTTTTTTTGCTTTAACTTTTTCTTCTCTTCTAAT
>CAKNRR010000011.1 GCA_930990975.1 uncultured Clostridia bacterium
TCACCTCCTCTTAATTTTCTCAACAAAAAAAGAACTGTCGGCGGATAACAGTTCTCTATTTCGTTTTATATTTATAGCCCCTCATTGTATAGGACAAAAATAAGCAAAAAATTAAGGCATTTTTAGAGTTTTATGTTAAATTTTAAAAAAATTTTTATTTTAAAGCCTTTTCTTTCAGTTTTTCAATAAAATCATCAACCATTTTTAACACTTGCATAACATTTCCTTTAAAAGTTTTAAGTTTTTCAAAGTGAGCCTCAATTCCATATTCTGCAAATGCTTTGTTTGTATTTTTAATCCAATTATCGTCAAGATTAGAGTAGTCGATTTGTTTGCTTAATTGCTCTTTAATGTTTTTATTTGCACCAGTCTTTATTGTGCGTGAAATTGCTTTCTTAATCTCTTTTATCAAATCTTGCACATCATTCAAATTTACTTTAAATTGACCAGTTTTTCTTATTTCTTCAATATATTGTTTAAATCCTTGTTCGGTTTCAAGTTGTAGATTATAAAATTCTTCTGTGTCTTTAAATTCTTTATCATTACAAAGAAAAGTGCGATAATTTAAGAAAATCGTATCAAGTCTTCCATTGATAGCAGCAGGGCTAATACCTAACTTTTCGGCAATATCTTTTTGCTTAACACCAGTCATATAGTCAAGCAAAATTTCTCTGTCTTCTTGTGGCAGTTTATAAATGTTTCTATACAAAACTTTTGTATTAATTTTCTTTTGCCATTCATCTTCGGCGGAAACAGAGTAGTGCCCATGATTTGCAATAACATTTTCTACATCTTGACCAGTTTTCTGTTCAATCTGTGAAAAATTAACTTCGTGCCTTCTTGCTTTTCTTTCCAAGCTTTCTATACTAGGTTGTTTATCTTCCATATTTTATACCTCAAAAATTAAGATTAATGGTTAAACTATCAAAAATTATATCTTGATTTTATAATTTCTTTTATTTCTGACAAAGTATAATCTGCTTCCTCAAAAATCATACATTCTATTAAAACCAAACCAACCAAAAATGCACAAATTGAAGGATTAGTAAATTCAATAACGCCTCCGTGAGCATCATTATTTCTAAATTTTGAAAATTCATCACCTAATAATTTTTCGTTTTTCAATCCATATCTATGTAGAATTTTTGTTAAAAAATTATCAATAGCTGGCTGGTAATGTCCTAAACATCTATTATATTGGGTAGCAACAGAATTTAAATCATTATAAAGAACTTCTATGATATGTTTGTAGTATTTCTTATAATTCTTATTTAATTTTTCTTTTTCAATTTTTTCATCTAGAATTTGTTTTATATACTCAATACTATTTATCTTAAATTTATCTTTTTCGGGCAATGTTTTAAAAATAAGTTCATAGTTATGTTCAAATGCTCCACAAACTTTTATATAACTTTCAGGTGTAATGTATTTTGCTTCAAAGTTATCTTTTGCAATAAAATTATAATTCAAATCATTTTCAGTAATTTTTGAAAATAGTTTTCCAATATTGGGCACTAAATTATTTATTGTATAAGATAATTTTATATCATTTAGTTTAGCAGTATTATCAATAAAATACCCGATTTTATCGAAATTTCCATTTGAACTTTTCAATCCAACTTCAATTTCCTCAAAATAAATATCTTTTTGTTTTATTAAGAACTGAAAAAATTTACGAACAGAGATATATAATGGTAAAATCTCTTTAATGTCTTTTTCTTCTTCAAAATGAATTTCAAAGTAAGAAACTAATTTGCCCAAATCTTCATCTTTCGGATTAATAGTTCCTGGCCAATATACACCAAATTTGCAATGAATTTGCTCTTGATTAATAGTAGTTTCAAAATCCACATCTGTTTCATCAAAACTTTTTAGTATAATTTTTTTTGAACCATCAAATTTAGCTTTTAAATTTCTTGCACTATCATATTTTACTTTTTGTATAGGGGGAAATAATAAGTTAACTATTTTCCCCTTAAATAATAATCTATTAAATTTATTTTTAATCGGCCCAGCATATCTTGGAATAAATATCATTGATGGGTAAATGACAGCAGTATCATCTATAATATTATTTCGGCAAATATTATTATATAAACCAACTAATCCACCAGTCGTAAGATTTGCCATTAAAAATTCTTCTTTCTTTTCCATGCCTAATCCTACGCCTTCATCTTCTAATAAATTGAGATTTAACTTTTTCCCATCATAATAAAACGAATATTTGTCATTTTTACTAAAAACATCACTTATAAAGCCACTAAATTGATAATTTTCCACTTTTACTCCCTCGTTATTTCTGATACATTTTCATAAGTTCAGAAACACATTCGCTTTCTGTTTTAACTTTTCCCCAAAAACCATAAGCTTCCATAACTGCTTTATCGTTAAGTTGATGTGCTTTTCTTAATTCTGGTGGCATTGTCACATCATCATAAAGGTCAGCAAGAGAACAATCTTTATAAATTGCTCTTGCAGCTAAAATTGCTTGTGCAGTCTTTTCAATTTTTGCTTGTTGTTCTTTTGTTGGATTAGGCCAAGGGAAATTGTTATATACAATATCTTTTGCATAACGATAATCACTTTTTAATCTTCCACATAATGTTCTCATCCAAGCGTTATGAACATTTGATGTAAGAATACCAAAATGATAAATATTTGCATTAGGTATTAAAAACAATAGGTCACTAGCTATAACATTTTTATCAAGAAAACCAATAGGAATATATTTTCGCTTTTCAGATGATGTTTTAGGAATTGCTATATAATCTGAATTTGGTTGAGCGATTTGACAAAAAAGAGTTGGCGTTTCTGCAAATTTTCTTGTCCCTTCAGCCTTACTTTCTAATCTAAATTTTTTTACAAATTCAATTCGTTTCATAACTGTCGGACATTGTTTTAATTCGTGTGGATTTGCACCCATTAACCATAAACACCATCTAGATTTATTATTTAAAAATTCATACGCACCAATATAAGGGTGTATCCATTTTTCAGAAAGTGGTTCTTTTTTAATAAGTTCTTCTTTTTCTTCATCTGTAAGAACAAATCCTCCACCATCTCTTGGCATACTACCAAATCTTATTTGTGGGACATCACAAATAGGAGTTGACCTACTTTCTATAAATTTATCTTCAGCATCCATTAAATAAGAATTTATATTTGAAACTATACGAGCTCTATCGTTATCATAAATTATTTTAGATTTTCTATTAACAAAAGAAAATCCAACAATAACACAATGAACTCTTGCTTTTTGCTGTGCTTCGCTATCCCACACAAAGGTTCTATATGCAAACTGAATTTTAATACCTTTTTCAAATAAAGGTTTCCACATTGTGACCGCTTGTTGCCCTTGACATATTGAATTAGTTGAAACAAAAGCAACTTCTATTGATGTTCCTTTAATATAATCAGTTGCTTTATAATACCAACCAGAAACAAAATCCAGTTCTCCAACACCTTTTACATCTCCAACAACAGCAGTAATATCTTGTTTTTGTTCTCTTGACATCATCATTCCACCAACAAAAGGCGGATTCCCCATTATATAAGAAAGTTTTTGTTTTGATATAACATCATTCCAATCAATTCGTAGTGCATTCCCCTCAACAATATTTGCATAAGACTTTAATGGGAAGAACTCAAGCTGTTGATTAACAATTTCTTCTGTTTCTTTCATCATTTGAGACTCGGATATCCACAGTGCTGTCTTTGCAACAGTGACTGCAAAGTCATTTATCTCAATTCCATAAAACTGTCCAATTGATACTTTTATTACATCTCCGAAGTCAATCATAGTTTGTCCACGAGTTTGTGCAATTAAAGCTTCGTTTTCTAATCTTCTTAATGAGATATATGTTTCTGTCAGAAAGTTTCCAGAACCGCAAGCAGGGTCAAGAAAGGTTAATGTAGAAAGCTTATTCCTAAAAGCTTCCAATTGCTGTTTTCTTGTTTTTTCAACCTTAATTTCTTTTATTTTTTCTAATTCATCTTTTAAATTGTCTAAAAATAATGGGTCTATGACTTTATGAATATTCTCAATAGAAGTGTAGTGCATTCCTCCACTTCTACGAGTTTCTGGGTTTAGTGTGCTTTCAAAAACAGCACCAAAAATAGTAGGACTAATTTCACTCCAGTCAAAATTTTCGCTTGCTTTATGTAAAAGAATATCAATAATCTCATCTGTCAAATGTGGGATAATGATATTTTCATTAGCAAACAAACCACCATTTACATAAGGAAATTTTGCAAGTTCATCATCTAGATATTTATCTCTATCTTCAATCTTTGTGTCCAAGACTTTAAATAAATCAATCAAAGCCCTTCTAGTGTCTTTAACTTGAAAACCTTGTAAATAATTGTGAAAAGTCAACTTTTCGCCGAACAAACCACTATCTTCAGCATAAAGACAAAATACAAGTCTTACACAAAGTTCGTTAAGGCTCTTTAATTCTTGCTCATCTTTTTCGTTGTATTGTTTAAGTAAGGCGTCATAAAGAATACCAACAATTTCACCAGCCTTAATGGATATTTCCATTTCTTTTTTAATATTTTCATTTTGACTATTTACAATAAATTGTAAGCGATAATATTCCTTTGGAAGATTTTTAAGCAATATACTTTCAGGTTCTCCATTAGGTTTTTCCATATCATATATTAAAAACTCTTGGAAATTACAAGTAATAATCCATCTTGGTCTTTTAGAGTATGGAAGGTCGGCAGAATACCTTTTCGCTTGTTGAAATGGAGTAAGAAGAGTTCCATCTGCTTGTCTTATTGCTTTTCTTAAATCTCGGTCTCTACTTTTTTGTTCAATTAAAACATGTGTAGCAGAAATATAGCCATCAATAAAACTTGTATGGTCAAGCATAACTTTATCTTCAAAAGAAATATATTGTTCCGGATTGTCAACACCCAAAACTTTATTTAATAAAGTCAACCAAAAAACTTGACTTTGTCCTTTTTCATAACCTTTATCAGCCCAAAAATTTGCAAATTCTTTTGCTTGTTTTCTTATCTCCAAATCGTTCATAAGTAAATCTCCATAAAACGATTATACCATACAATTTTTCAAAATTAACTATTCTTCTACAAAATTTATGAAAATTATTGGTAAATAGAAAATTAATTTATAAATTATTTTTATTGTAAAAATTGCATTAGGTTTTTCTAATGCTATCTTTGCTATTCTTCTTTTTTATATGTCAATAAAACATCTAATAAATCAGAAATTTCAGTGTAAGGATTTTTATCCAATGCGCTTTGTTCTTTGTCATACATTTGGTTTTTTAAATCTGAATTATTGATAGCTATACCGAACTTTTCTTGTAAATTATATTCTTTAACAATGTCATAGCTCTCTGTATATTGTGGAACATATTTCTTTAATTGTTCTTTTACTTTTTGTGAAGATATTTCTGGCTTAGGATGTTTTGTAAAATAATATAGTAGCCACACTTCAAAACAAGGATTTGATAAAATAAATTCCACTTGGAATTTCTTTTTAACTCTCTTTTTCTCGTCTTCGACTTTCTGAAATTGAGAATCCGATAAATCTAAATCTACTAAACAGAAAACTCTATCACCAAGTCTATTATCTAATTGCATATCATCAATAACTTGTCTAGCTTTCTTGGCCATACTTTTAGGGTCAGTAGCTTCAGATGGAACAATTTTTAAATTGTATGGATTTTCTCTTTTAATAAAATGATTAAAGTATTTAGTCTCGGTCTTATTTCTTCCTTCACAAATAAGGACAATTATTGGATTTCGTTTTTTTGAAAATTTGACTTTTGTATGCCTAACCATTATCCCTCCTTAATAAAAGGGATACCGCCATATCTTCCAAGCAAATATGCCTTTTCTATATTTTCATCTTTTCTTGGAGAGAAATCCGAAAGAGCATACATTTCCGTTGTGGCAGTATTATTATTTCTTTCCGTAAACCATATTTCATCTCTTCTAAATATATCAAGGTTAAGTAAATTTGTATCATGCGTATTACAAATCAGCTGAGCATTATTTTTATTTAATTCATTATCATAAAACTTCTTAATAATGTATTCCACAAGTAAAGGATGTAAACTCCTATCAATTTCATCTATAAATAAAGTTTTCCCTTCCTTAAATGTGTAAAATAATGCTGGTGCAAAATGAAATAACTGTTGTGTTCCATCCGATTCTTCAATTAACTCTAATGGATAATTAGATGAGTTTTCTCCACTTTTAATATTATGAATGGTTTTAATATTAAATATATCTGAATTACCAAACTTCTTCATTTGCTCAGGGTCACTATTAACGATGACATTCATAAGTTTTGTCATTAATTCGGCCTGTTTACCTAACTCTTTTATTTTTTGTGTATTTATTTGGAAATCACTAATACTTATATCGGCATTATTTAAAAAATCTAAACAAAACTTTTTATATTCTTCCAAGTCATTGTTTTCTATAATATAACTTATGTTATACTTAGTAGGCTGACTAATATCATGTAAAATGATTATATCATTCAGTATATAATCAACAACTGGTTTTACTTTTTCATAATTCCATGTGGCTGCTGTTAATAAGAATAATTTATTTTTAGTATTCTTTGTCTTAATTTCATTTAATTGTCTCACATCAGTATTAAATTTGTAATCATTAGTGTTCGTTCTTGTAAATATATTGGTTGGTTTAGCCGAATTATAAACATCAAGTTTTTCATCGATAACCTTTTCAAATGTGCAACTAAAACTATAACTATATTTAATATTATTTTTAACAAATGTTAACGAAAATTCTGATGGAACACTCAAAGAATTTTCTCTAAATTTATATGGACTAATTCCTATCCTATTATTTTCTACTAAGTTATTTGACATCATAGAAAAGATTTTTATAAATTCTATAGCATTTATAAAAGATGTTTTTCCAGAAGCATTGGCTCCATAAATAATCCTTGTTTTTGAAATTCTATCTTTCCCAAAATTAATTAAATTATCTTCGTGTGATTTATCCTTGTTTGCCACCATTGAAAAATCACAAGTATCTACATAGGACTTATAATTTTTAAATGTAAAATTTAATAACATAATAATCACCTCACATTAGTATTATATTCATTATTAATAAAAATGTCAATACATTTTTAAAATATTATTTCAAATTTTGTGAAAATTATTCAAAATTTATAAAAATATCCTGTATTCAATAGAATATTTTACACTTAATAATTAAGTTAAGTTCATAAACAACTTTATTAGTTTTAGGCAGTTCTAACACGATTAAATTACTCAAAAATATCACATTTGCTGTCAACTGCTGTCAAAATCAAATAGCAAAATACAGCAAATATTTTTTGTAATGTTATAACTACCTTTTTTTATCTATGTTTTTAAGATATAGGGCTCACACACTTTATTTATAGGGCTCATTCTTGGTAAGGAAATTTTAGCGCCTAAAAAAGACTAAATAAAAAACTAAATATACCCCAAAATTATGGAGCCAATCTAATATGCTAACGTGGCGCAGTAGGTAGCGCATTACATTGGTAATGTAAAGGTCGGCAGTTCGAATCTGCTCGTTAGCTCCAAGCACATAAAACCCTTTAAAATAAAGGCATTTAACCACTTTAAAGGGTTTTTATTTTTGTCAAAATTTCCTTTTATTTTATGGAGCCATTTTTATTTTTGAACTATCGTCAATATAGAGATTTTTTAATTATTTTTTATCAAAAGTGAAAAGACTGAAATTTACTATCTATTTCGGTCTAATTCTGTGTAATTGGGGTCAATTGGTCCTACTATGTTTTTACAAAAAAAAGGAAGTTTAATACTTCCTTTTTTTAATTTACAAATCAATTTTAGAAAATTGCTTTGAAGAAATTATTGCACTCATTATGCTAAACAAAATATAAATCAATAAGCTTATTAATAAATAGATAATTTTTTCTGTAAAATTTATATTATTTACTCCATTTAAAATTTCTCCATATAAAGAAGTTGTAAAACGTAAAACTATAAATATGCCTATTATAAGAAATACTATGATTGCACTTATGACAAAAGGTAAACTAACTTTATTTGGATTTTTAAATACTAGTGGGAAAAATATTAAATTAAACACTCCAAGAATAATTGCTCCATTTGCTACCAAAGCTACATTAGCAGATATTCCCGCGAAATTAATCAACATATTTGATGCTATGATGGATTGTTTTATTATACTCAATATGAAAGTATAGATTAATAATATTGATTGAAATATGCAAACTGTTATTATTTTAGCAATTGGTAAATGTTTCTTCTTTATAGGCAATTCTAATGAAAATGCAATGTCCTTATTTTCTCTTGTTTGTAAAAAATAAAAAAAAGTAGACAATCCCGAAAAAAAGAAGATGACTTCATATGGATAATTAGGCACAAATATTAGAACAGCAAAAAACAAAAATATAAAAATTGTTGGGTGTAGTGCAAGTAAAAATTCCTTTTTAATTAAGTTTTTCATTGTTTTGCTCCTTTTCCAAATGTATCATAATGTTATCAAGTGTTGCTTTTTCATATTTTATATTTGTAGGAAGATTATTTTTAAGGACAAGTCCTTCATAACCTTTTTTTGTTTCTTTTAAGCCTATAATTTTAATATCTTTTGTTTCTTTAATAGATGAAAAATGCACTAAAAAATATTTATTAAGTATTTCATCAAGTGTGCAATTTGCAAGTATTTTTCCGTTTGAAATATAAACTATATCATCTGCAACTTTCATAAGGTCGCTTGTGATATGTGTTGAAAACAAAATTGAAACTCCTTGCTTTGCCAACTCTAAAACAATGTCACAAAATTCATCACGTGATATGGGATCAAGTCCACTAGTTGGTTCGTCCATTATAATAAGTTTAGCGTTATGAGAAAGAGACAGGGCTATTGCAAACTTAACTTGCATACCACTTGATAATTCTCTAATTTTCTTGTTCTCATCTAAATTAAAATCTTTTAAATATTGGCTAAACTTTTTATTATCCCAATTTGTATAAAACATTGAATAGATTTTTGCTAATTTTTTAAGTGTTTTAAATTGATAAAATTTAAATCCACCACCAACATAGCCGATTTCTTGTTTAATTTGTTGCTCATCATCTAAAAATGCTTTGTTAAAAATTTTAATTTCGCCAGTTTTGGAAATAAAATTCATTATACCTTTAATCGTTGTGCTTTTACCTGCACCATTTCTCCCAATTAATCCAACAATATGGTTTTTCTTTACTTCAAAACTAATATTATCAAGTTTAAAGTTTGCATATGTTTTAGATAAATTTTTAACAGATAATGCATTCATTATTTATCTCCTTTCTTTGCTTCTTGAATTGCATTCCAAAATCTTTCTGCAAAAGAAAAAGGTTGAATTGCAATACCTTGACCTTTATCTGCCATTAGTAAAAGTGAATCCCCTAAGTTCAAGTTAAACATTTCCCTTACTTCTTTTGGTATAACAATTTGTCCTTTTGTTCCAATTTTAACAGTTGTCATAAATTTGCCTTCTGGATAGTTATTCATATTTATCTCCTTTTAGTATAACTTTTCTTACCTTTCATACTAATTATACAAATTTGCAAAATATCTGTCAATCAATTATAAAAATTTTATTCTTTACATCTCAAAATCTTTATCTCTTTTCCTTGCTTTCTTTTGTGCAAGTAATTTTTCTAACAATTCTATTTCTTCATCAGTTTCATAATCTTCTTCATCTTTATCTATTTCTCTATTAAGCACTGGTATATCTTTTTTATTTTCTAATTCCTTATATTCTTTCATTTTATCACTATTAAACAAATTATTAAGTTTGTCTGTTGCTTGTCTATAATAGCTTTTATCAACACTATTATAAACAGTTAATGTCGTTTTCACTGATTTATGACCTAGCAATGCTTGTATAACTTTTGGATTTTCATTTGCTTCAAACAACATTGTTGAATATGTGTGTCTTAATGTATGAAAATGTATTTTTCCATAAAATCCATTTCTTTTTGCAAATCTATCAAAGACATGTCTTGTTCCTGCATACGACCTAACACTACCATCACTATTTGCAAAAACAACAGCATTTGGTGCCAACAAATCAACTCCTGATAATTCTTTTCTAACCCATTGACATTTACGCCAATCTTTTAATACATCTATCAAAATATCTGGTATAGGAACCTCACGAACAGAACAATTTGTTTTTGTTTGTCCTATAACCGTTTTCCTACTTAATACCTTACCCTTCTTATCAAAAATAGGGACTTGCGTTACACTATTTTTAACCGTAATTGTTTTATTATTAAAATCAATATTTTCCCACCTTAATGCAAGTGCTTCACCTGCTCTAAGCCCAGCAAACATCATAGTCATACAAAATGGTTTTAAAAATTCATGTTGATTTAGTGCAATAACAAATTTCATTCTCACATCTTCGGGAATAGCTTTATATTTATTTTCCATATCATGTTGAAAAGTATCTCTTGCTTTTATTTTTATTCTTAAAGTAGGATTATTTTCAACTAAACCACAATCAATTGCATATTCAAAAAATTGATTAAAAAGAAATTTTGTTTTCCTTGCTGTATTTGTTCCTCGACCTTTAACAAAAACTTCGTTTATAACTTGTTGAATAACCGGTGCTGTAACTTCACTAATGTCCATATTGGCAACATAAGGTTTAATGTGCAAATTATAACATCTAATGTTTCCTTCAAATGTTCGTGGTGTAACTTGATTTTTCTTAAATACTAACAGCCATTCTTCAAACATATCACCAAAAGTTTTATGTGCAAACAGTCCATTTAATGGTGTCATTGATCCAGATAATTTAACTAATTTGTCTGAAATTTCTGCTTGACTATGACCATATACAGTTTTTCTTGTTTTCTCACCTGTTTCTGGATTTGTCACCCAAATTTTACCTGTCCACAAACCATTCTTTTGTTGGTATATTGAGCCTGACCCATTAGAACGTCGAGTTTTCTCAATTACTTTAATCTTTTTTCTTCCCATACTCACCTCTTTATTTCATTAGTAAATTGCCATACAACAAATGCAGAAACACTTACTATTCGCCTTTTACCAATTTTTATTTTAGGAAAATCTATATTGGACATTATTGCTCTCGCATTATCTCTACCAAGTCCTGTAATCTTCATAATATCAGAATAATCAAGATATTCTTTACCAAACTTATCAGTAATTCTTTTTATTTCAGATGATATAAGTTCTTCTGCTTTTATTTCCATATACCCTCCTACATTTCTTCTTGTTTTAAATCTTCTATATCACTGTTAATTGTGCATATAACGTCATCTATTGCACTCTCAAAATCACCTTTTTCAACATTGCTTAAATTGTTATATCCATCAAGTTTATATAAACTATCGCTATAAGTATCGTTTACAAAACATCTTACTCTGTCTATTCCATCTTTGCATGCTAGTTCTAACCAATATGTTACATCGTCATCATCTAAAAAATCCGATATTTCTCTAAAATAGTCAGCATAATCTGTTCCATAATCACAATCAAAATCGTTTAAAAGATTATATATTTTTGTATAAGTTTCATATTTATCATCAATTTCTTTAATTGATTCCTTTAAGTTGGATATTAAGTTTTTCCTAGCTGTTATTTCTTTCATCTTTATCCTCACTTTTAAGATAATTTTTTAGTCTTTCCGCAACTCTTTTTATCATTACAGGCGGAACACTCATTCCACAAACATAGGCAATATTATCTGGATTATCAGATAGAAAATTGTAATCTTGTGGAAAAGTTGAAATTGAAATCATATCTTTTTTTGATAAAAATTTTTTATCGCTCCATCGTATGTTATTACAATGAGCAGTTATTGTTGGTGCGACTTGATTATCATAAACAAAACAATAATTAAAAAAAGAACTCTTACCTCGTAATTTTCTGCAAGCGTTCTCTAAATTTCTATCACCGTATTTAGCACAATTGATTAGTGTCATTAAATTATCAGAGATTTTAATAGGCGAACCTTCTTTTGTCTTTATTTCTTCAAACAAAATTGGTCTATATAAAAAAGACATATTAATACTTTCTAGATCCACATTTAATCTTGTAGCTATAAAAAATACTCTATGTCTTTTTTGTGGTATTCCCATTTGCTCGCCTTTTAAGAGCCAATGTTTTACCTTATATCCTATTTCTTGAAAATGCTTATAAATATTTTGAACATACTTCCAAGCATTCCCTTTGGTTAGTCCTTCTACATTTTCCATAACAACAAACTTTGGTTTTAACTTATTTACAGTTTCTATGAACACGAAAGACAAATCATCTAGTGTTTGTTCTTTTTGTCCCTCGCGAAATTTCTTTTTCTTACCCCAAGTTTTCTCACGTTTTCCAGCCATAGAAAATGTTGTGCATGGTGGACTTCCATCTAAAATATCTAGTTTAAACAATTCTTTTGGTATTTGTTCATTTGGAATTTTATTAAAATCTCTTATATCCATAACATAGTTAAATTTAGGATTATGGTTAGCAAGATATATGTTATTCATTCTCTTATCTATTTCCAAACAACCAATAACATCATATCCTGCCAACTTATATCCCATTGTTGAACCGCCCCCACAAGCAAAACAACTAAATACTTTTAGTCCATTACTTTTAGGATAATCTTTCAAGTGCCAATACCAATCATTACTTTCTTTTGTTTTGTATTCATCAAATTCGCTACCCAACAAATCAAATATAGATTGTTGCATAGCTTAACCTCACATCATTTCATCTTGTTTTATTTTTCTGTTTATTCTATCTATTATTTGATTAATACTATTTCTAAAATTATCTTCTTCTTGCACAAGTGCTTGATTAGGGTCCTTAAATCCTAAATTATCAAAATCTAAAAACTTAATATGATTATCTCTAAAATACTCTTTAAGTTCTAAATTTGCTTTTTCTCCGGCCTCGTCATTATCTAATGCAAGAATATAAACTTTATTTTTATTCTTTTCTATATTTTTAAATTTTTCAATATTACAAGTGCTTCCTAGTGCAATTGAATTTGCATTAACCGTTTCAAAACTTAAACAATCAAACTCACCCTCACAAATAAAACAAAAAGGTATATTATTAATAAGAGCATTTTTATTAAAAATGTCTGTATGACTTCCTTTTGATTTATAATATCTCACATTACCATCATTTGAAATATTGCGTGCTGTGTAACTATTATCTGTTATTGGTATAACAATTGCGTTTAATCCACCAGCAATAAAGTCAAATTTGTTATAACCCAAATTAAATTTATCAATTGTTTTGTCACTAATTTTTCTTGCCCTTAAATATTCTCTCGCTTGTTTATTTTCTTTAAGTTTTTTATGCCAATAGTTGTATGCTTTGTTATAGTCCTTGTTTTCTTTCTCAATTTTATCTTCTTCAACAATATTTTTTATTTGTAAAGGTGTTATCTTTTGTCCGTGATAAAAATATTGTAAAGCCCTGTTAAATGCTTCTTTTGGACTTACATTTTCAATTGCACATATTGCGTCAAACAAGTTATAACATTCACCACAACCAAAGCAATATACTTTGTTGTCATCATAATATTTCATTGACGCATTTACATCTCTATGATTTGGATTTATGCAATTAAACATTCTACTTGTATTAATATTATGACTTTCTAAATAACTTCTTAAATTACTTTTCAAGTTTTCATAGTCTAAACTATTCAACTCATTTCCTCTTGATTTTTCAATTTTCTTTGTATTTTTCTTCTATCTTGAATTTCAAAGTAAAAGAAGTCACTTAAATCAGCTTTTGTTAAATCATAGTCTGTTTTCATAAATCTCCAATAAAAAGTTTCTAAAATCTTATCTTTTGGAAAATCACTTCGTTTGTATTTTTGACCATCATTCATCAAATATCCACATAAACTTTCCATTGCTTGTATTTCATAAGAATTGTCATATATTTGATTTTTAGATAGTTTTAGTGTGTCATTTTTGTAATTATCAATTTCGGATTGTAATTCAGAAACAAAATCATTAAATTCTTTATCTCTCATTTCTACATCTCCTCATCATAATTTCGTTTTCTTTTTTGTTCTCTCTGTTTTTTCTTGTTTTCTCCTATCTCTTTTAAAATCCTTTGCACTCTTTTGTAGTGTTCTTTATTGTATTTTTCTTGTTTCTTGATATAGACATCAAGGTCCTTCATATCTTTTTCTTGCAATTCATACTTAATTCCACAATCACAAGAAATAAATTGCATACCACAAGCTGGACATCTTTCTATGTCGCACATATCTAAATGCTTTTCACCAACATGAACACCACAATCTCCACAAGTTGGATTTTCTTCATCTCCCACCCAATCATCATCTTCATCACCAAAGAGAATTGGGTCATAAAGTTTTCCTTTGATTAAGTATTTAACTTCCATAGGTTCTCCTTTACTCCATACCACTATCATCTACATTTTGTATATATTGATAGTTATTTGATTTTTTATCAAATTTGAAATACCTTTTTGAATATGGCCATAATTCAAAACCTTTTTCATACGCTTCTTTGCTACCATCTTCATATTGTTCAACTTTTGTATATTCACCATTTGAAATTTCTATTTCTCCACAATAAACACAAATCTGTTCATCAGAGTAATCATATTCAAATACTACATTAGGATAATCCTTTGATAGTAACTTTATTAATTCTGGAACAGGGTCCCATGGTGTTTCAAATATAATTTCGTTACCGTTTATTTCTGTTCTACTTGCGTTCCACTTTATTCCCCAATTTTTCATTGACCATTCATACCAATCAATAACCCCATAATTTACTAAATTATCAAAACACTGCTTTCCATAGGATAACACATCATCTTTTGTCTTAAAGCGTTCATTATTTTTAATCATTTCCTCAATTAATCTTTCTTGATGTTCATCGCTATATGAAACAAAATTTCCTTTGTTTAAAACTAATGCTGTTATATATTTTTGAAAATCAGGTGTTTTCTTTATTGAATTTATAAATAATCCCATACAAGTTGGAGTTGTTGTTGATAATTCTGTATTTCTTATACTTTCTGGCATAGGGATTATTTTCTCAAAATCCAATTGAAAACAATCTTCTTTATTTCTATATGTGGTAATTCTATTTATAATATCTTGATAATTGTCATCAATTATTCGTAATCTGTTTCTTACCCAATTTGGCATTTTGTCCTCCTACATTTCCTCTTGTGATTGTTTTTTCTTTTCTTCTTTTAATGCCGTATCAGTCCAAAATCCATAAAAGTCTTTTGGCCTTTTTATTCCTAATCTTTTGTATTCCCTTGCTAAACCATCTACAACTTTCTCAAAATCATCAAATGGATAATTTGCATATTCCCATTCTTTGTTCTCATTAAAGATATAAATATATTCAATCCAATCCCAATTCCTTAATTGTTCTAATGTGCAAATGCGCGCTTCTTGGTCTTTCTCACCTCTATCTCGTCCATAAGCGACTACCACATCTTCTTGCCTTTTATCATAATCAAATGAATGTGGCCTATTTGGATCAGGGTTAACTTTTTCACATAAACAAGATATATTTCCTAAATTTAACAGTTCATCTAACTTTTTCTCATCATTATAATAGTCAATAAGCATTGCACCGTTATAAGTCAAATATCCGTCACTATGACAATAAATTGCTTTGTATTTATCTTTATCTATTTGTTTACAAATCAAGCTTCTTGTTGACATTTATTCCTCCTAAATTAAACTTTTATATTTGTCTTGATATAAATTCCAAGGCTCTGTGGTTTGATAGTAATTTAACAAATCACTATATACATAAATACTTTCTAAATTTGGACATCTTGAAAATGGCTGATATGCTGTTGTAGAACTTGCAACTACTTGATTTTTTGATAAAAATGTTACTGTTTTTAAATTATCGCACCCATTAAATGTGCCTAATGTCATTTTGGTTAAACTTGTAGATAGAACTACCGTTTCAAGATTTTTACAATTAAAAAAAGCGTAAGGGTCAATTTGTTCAACAGTGCTTGGTAAAACTAATTTTTTTAAATTAGTTCCCCAAAATGAACTGTCACCAACCACTTTAAGTCCTTCGCTAAATTCTATTTCTTCTAAATTTAAACAATCTCTAAATGCAAATAGTTCTATTCTTTCAATTGAACTTGGTAATATAATTTTCTTTATTTGTTTATTGCCTTCAAAAGCTTCTCGTGAAATTGATGTTATTTGAATATCCCTACCTTCAACAAAACTAGGTTTATCTATTGAATAATCGTATTTCCAAGGATATTGTTGAGAATAAATTTGATTATAGAAATCATAATATCCATCGGCCCCGGTAGTATAATGTTCTTGTAAAAAATCAAAAGCTTCACTTCTATTATTAAATGTTATACTTCCACTAAAATTTGTTGTTTCACCATAAGAATAAGAAAATGGTATTTCAACAACTTCATCACTACCAGAATATTTTGTTATTGTATTTCCACTAAATTCAAATCCTTCAACTGCAATAGTTGGTTCTAATTTCTCAAATGTTACTCTTTGCGTAAAAGCATATATAAACAAACAAAATACACCAAACAAAAGAATTAGTTGTCCCCAAGACATTATGGATTTTGTCTTTCCCATAATGCGACCTCACATATAATTTTCTTGTTTCTTTAACATTTCATCAAATAGAAAATCGTATTTATGTTCACTTCGTTCTTTCATTTCATCAAACATTTCTTTCATAGATGTCAATTCAAAAACGTCCATACACTCTATATTTTCATCGTTTTCATCTGTTATTTCAAATCCATAATATTGTGGGTAACCACTTAACCAATTATCATATTCTTCAACTTCGGTTTCAATCATAGTCCTACAAACATCATAACTACCTATATCTTCTGCCATATTATGTTGTCTTAATGTTTCTTTCAATATATAAGCATATCCAACTTTCCCACTATCCCAAGGGTCTTGAAAATCGTGTGTTGATATGGTAAGTCCAGAATGGTCTAGTAGATAAAGTGGCAAAATACATGCCACTTTATCTTTATTTTTGTTATACCATTCGTTAAAATCTTCCCATGATTTGAAATCGTGTTTGTCTCCTAATGAGTATCTTCTATGAAAACAAACCATAGTCGTAACATTAGTATCTTTGTAATATTCTCTTGGGTCCTCAATATCATCTTCAAAAATTCGTAATGTCAAACCTTTTCTCTTTATTTCCATATTACATCTCCGCCATTTGTTTCTTATATTTTTTGTATTGATTTTTCATAAATGGTTCCAAAATATAGAAATCTTTATATAAGTCTAACCCAACCGGAATTTCAAAAGTTTTGATATATTTTTTGCAAAATTCAATTGCCTTTTCAGGTATATCAACACTTTCACCTTCTTCTGGGTCAAATCCCACCATATAACAAGTTCCGACAACACAATCTTCATATTCTGGCAACCAAAAGTTTCCTTCAAGGTTATTTAGTTTACCTTCTTCATTAACAAACAAATCTACATTTTCAAGTCCCGGAAATTCTACACACTCAATATATCCCCCAACGATTTCTTGAAATGTTTCCAACTTATTTTCGACTTCTTCAACATAAGGTTCTTGTCCGGGTTTTTTAATTAACACTTTAACCTTGTCCATTACATCTCCTCCTAAAATCACAAAAACTTTTATAATTCATAAGTTCCCAATTACTTGAATAAAAAGCTTGTTGAATTGATACAGCAAGTATAGGTTTAATAATTTTCTTTTGTTCTTCATCATAGTTTTTTAAATCTTCTCTTATTGCTCGAAGTTTAGTCAATAAGTCTTGTTTTGATGAATAATCAATATCTTGCAAAATAAAAGCAAGTTCGCCTCCGATATTTAACATACTATTCCACCTCGCTTGTATTTTGTTTTGATTTGGTTTTAGTTGTTCTTTTTGCCTTTGGCCTATCACTTGCTTCTATATTTTCTTTATTTGTTGATTCCACTTCTTTTTGACTTTGTTCTTTGGTATCTTTTTGTTTTGTTTCTTGATTTTGAGTTTTGTGTAAGTTCCTAATTGTGTATTCAATATTGCTTTCTACATTTGCAATAAGTTGTTTTGAAACAGAACGTATTTTTTGCAAATTGCCTTTAAAATCCTCCAACTGTTCATCACTTAAATTTTCTAATGACGAAAAGTCACATTCTGGTAAATCAAGTCCTAATCTTGAATTAACTGCATAAATTGTTCCATACAATTCAACATCATCAATATTTGCAAGATTTTCTTTTTTAAGTCCATCATAGTGTCGAGAATTTAAAGCCACAATAGAAACAGCTTTAATTAAAGTGTTTATTGTTTCATCTAATGTCATTCCATCTTTAATATGAATTTCTTTTTTTTCATTATCTATCTGATAACTTTCTTCACAATCATCATAAACAAACTTATAGCCCTTTGCTGTGTATTCAAGTGCTTTTTTAGTGCAATCAAAATATTTTGCGATTGTTTCTTTGTTTGTATTTAGATACTCATAGTTTTTGCCAACAGTTTGAGCAATATCAAACAAATATCCGACTTCAACTTTTAGTTTTTCTGTTCCGTCAGTGTAAATTTTCCCATTTTCTTCTTTAAATCCAAGATTATTTGAATAAATGTGATGAGAAATAATTTTAATTGCTTTTTCATCTTTTTTAATATTTCGTTTGTAGTAATTCCATTCTGTTAATCTTTTAACACATGTCGCATCTGGATTTTGCAACAAGATTAAAATGCTATTATCAACAGTTTGGTCAACGAAAACTCCAATATTTCTTAAAATAGATTTAACTTGTCCTTCTTTAATCAACTTTGAGTAATTATTTTGAACAGCTTTTGTTAAATCTTCTAATGTTATTAATTTATCCATTAATTATTCTCCTTATTTTCAAAAATTTGTTTTACAAGTGGTGTTGCCACTATTCTAATATTTGTTCTATTTGCTGGTCCACTTATCAAGAACGCACTTCCTCTTGGCAAGTTAACTATGTTGTCAGTTTCATTTTCGTTAATCTGTCCTGCTTTTTCATACAACGTGCAAAGGTCCGTCATATCATTTGGCGATAGTGAAAAAATAAATGAATATTGACTAACATTTATAATTGCACTAGACTTTCTTGCAATTTCTGGACTTCCCACAAAGTCTTTAAGATTTTGTGTGATAACAATTTGCATACCGTTATACTTTCTAATACGCTTTGCTAAGTTATACATAAAATCAAGAGCAATCGGGAATTTCTCATCAATAAACACATGTGCTTCATCTATTGCTATGATTATTTTTCTATTAGCGTTGTAAAGCGTATTGTAATCTCTATTTTTAATGACTTCATTATCAAGCCATTTGAGAACCAAAAGCATTTGTGCATTTCCTATAACATTGTTTTTGTTTGCAAGTAATTTTTGAAAATTAAAACAAACAAAATTCTCTTGTGGCGCAAATGTTGTTGGTCCATTCCAAAGTGCACTATTTCTTCCACCTTTCTTAAATTTGGAAATGTAATTTGATAAAACTTTATAACAAGACAAGTTGTATTCATCTTTCTCGTTTTTCATTCTTCTATCAATTTCATCGCCTAAATCTTGGAATGTAGGATAATCTTTTGCACTTAGTTTTGTTAAGTCTGTATTTGCATTTATGTTCTTTTTGGCATATACATCAACAATAGTTTTGTTTAAAAGTTCCAAACTATCACTATTTATACCTTGTAATATTAACCTAAAAAATTCTTCTAAAAATTGTAGATGAGAGTAAAAAGAATTGTTTGTCCCATCGCTATTTTCATCATCTAAACTAACAATAATATGAAAAGGATTTATTCTTCCTTCTTTTGCACTTGATACATCTAAAACTTTTCCATATAAGTTTTTTGTTAAATTGGTATATTCGTTTTCCGGATCCAAAATAAATATTTTCGCATTATCACTAGCAAGCTGAGCTAGTAACATTTTAGTTGCATAAGATTTACCTGAACCGGGTTTACCAATAATGACTGTATTAGAATTAACTCTTTCTTCATCTCGTCTAAAAAAGTCAACAAATGTTGGCAATTGATTCTCTCCTATCAAAAGACCATTATCATCGAGAATTGCATTGCTTACAAAAGGAAAACAAGACGCAATTATAGATGAGTTAAAACCTCTTGAAATATTTGTTTTGTTGTAATTATTTATGTTAGATGAAAAATAACTTTCAATCTGACGACCGAACATTTCACTATACTTAAAGCCAAACTCTCTCAATTTTCTTCTTACATACTTTTTGTTTTCCACATTTTTGTCAACATCATAACTTGTGACAATAAGGGTTGTGTCAAAGAACACTTCATTGTCATTTTGTAATCCTTCAAGCAAAATTTGTAAGCTTTCAAGATGAGTTTGCCTGTCAATTTGCGAACTCGCTTTGCCGAGTGTGTTTTGAGAAAGGATTTCATTTATTGCGTTATCAATTCGCTTAATGGCCTTATATTTCTCAACGGGTTTACATTTCATCACAACCTTTGTGTTGGGAATATCAAACAACTGTTGACCCCAAGCGTTTTCCACTTTTAATGGGAAATCCGTTATTACAAAGTGGGTTAAAATCTTACCATTTTGTTTTGTCGATAATGTTTTAAACTGAACACTCTCGGGGTATATGTGTTGCATATATTCTTTTGAAGAATAGTTATCAAATTCTCTTTCATCAAAGTCTTTATCATAGGAATATTTTAGGAAGATAGCAAGTTCTTTATCATTAAGTCTTTTTGCTTCCAGATTTCCATTGTTAAGGGTTTGTTCAATGATTTCAAGCGAGTTTTCAAGACTTTGTTTTGAAATGTCGTGCAAGGCGATATAATAAGCACTTGCATATATTTTTTCGTTTGTGTTTAAAGTTTCAATTAAGTTCATTCTATCTTCAATAACTTCAACTCTTTTTCTAAACTCATTTTCGGTTAGATTTTTATTCTCATTCTCTGCAATAAGTTTTTGTATTCTGTTAAGTTCATTGTTAAGATAGTTATCGAAAATAATTGGTTTTTCAAGTTTTATGATGTCATATTCTTGAAATAATCCTACATTTTTTAATGTGTTTGAAACAATACCTTCAATTAAAAAGTTTTGCTTGTTTTCAGAGAGCATATTAAATTCAATAGGTTTAATTTCAATAACACCAGTAAAACTTCCGTCTTTTTGATTTATGCAATTATCTTTAATACTTGCATAAGGGATAATTGTGCTTATATGTGTGCCTTTTTTGTTTTTATAAAAACTTTTCTTTGCAACACCAAATTTAACTGCAAATCCTAACGCTTGATAAAGTTTAATATCTCCAATTGGGATATACATTGGTGCTGTCACGAATAGCACAACCATTGCAAGCACATATTTATTCGGCAAATTGCTTGTGACGATTAGGGCAATAAAGGCAAGGGCAATAATGCCTAATATTACATCGTAAATGCCGATGCCTTTATAGAACTGCAATTTAACCTTCGTGTTTTTCGGTATTATCCGCATTGTTCTGCTCCTTTATTAAAATTGATTTTCCTTGGGCATGATTTATAAAACTATCACCTTTAACAACGTTCTTTGCTCTTGGAATAATGTTCTTTGTCATTCCAACAATTCCACCAGTGGTAAGGTCTTTAATCATACCAATAGGCATTGTGGCAATACGTGTTGGCATACCTCCGTATTTAGCAAGTTTACTCGGTTCAGTTGCTTTATTGAGATATGTTTTACTTGGCGTTGCGCCAAACGATGATTTAAGTCCAGAGATTGAAGAACGGGTTGATTTCTTCGTGTCAACAAATCTTTTTCCACCAAGAATTGCTCCACCAATTGTTGCTCCTGTCGCCATAGTTGCTCTTGCAATATTTCCACCTGTTCTCATATTTGCAAGTAGTTGCTGTGTTTCATGACCACCGGCTTCACTACCTGTTAATTGAGCTATAACAATATTTGCTTTTGTTACTGCAAATGCTCCACCTATTAAGAACAGAATTTTTACAATTCCATTTTTAAAACTATCAGTGAAAAATGTTATTTGTTGAACCTGTGGAATTATGATAAAAAACAAATTCATTGAAAGTATAATTCCATAAGCGCCTAAAACTTTTGCTATTGTCATTTCCTTCCAAATTCTAAATCTATTTCCATCATCAACCGGAATAGTGCTAACACTAATTGGCGAAATTATAAACAAAAGAACTATGTCAAATATTCTTTGAATAAAGGTTACTGCACTCAATAACAAACAAGTGGTTATAATTATCTCAATTGAACCACTATAAAGCCACCTTGCAACAGAAATTCCTAGTAAAAATATTATAAACGGATAAAATAAAAACCTAAAATTTACAACTTTTTTCTTTTGCATATTCCAATTCGAAATATATTTTAGCAAAAGTTTAATATAAAATTAAATGTTTTTACATTAATTTATTAAATTTTCTTCTAAAAATCATAAAATTGAAAATCTTTAAGAATTTACTCCAAACATTTTTGAATTAAACTATTGATTTTTATTTTGTTTGTGATATAATATAGGCGATAAGGGGGATTATTTATGACAAAACAAACAAACAACATACAAGGTGTTGTAAAAGATCGCAAACCAAAAAGACTTGCATTTAAAAATAAAATAATTGCTGGCATTCTTGCTCTTGGTCTTGCATTTGGACTTGGTGCAACATTAACTGCATGTGGACCTGATGAACCTACTCCACCACCAGTTACTATTTCAAATGTTACACAACTTGTTCAAGAATATGATGAACAAACTGATAAATTCTTAAATAATGAAGTTCTTGAAGATGCAGTTAAATATTCAACAGGAACGTATGATGAAGAGAAATTACTTGATGCAACATACGATTTAGGAGATGGAAATAGCAAGACATTAAACTCTGTAAAAGTAATTTTTACATATAAAGATGGAGACGATCGTTTATATAATGTTAATGAAATGAAATTTGAAACAAGTATTGATTTAGGTAAAATAGCAAATTATGACCAAAATCAGACAGAACTTGCTCAAATTGCAGATGACGCAACAATATCAAATCAATACACAACAACTTATAATGTAATTGAAAGTGTCCAAAACGATAAACTTGCAGAAGCAATTTACAAAAATGTAGTAAAATCAAACGAAACTGCAACTCACTTAACATTAAAAAATAATGGAGAAATTTATTTCGCATTGGGAGGAAGCACAAAAGTATCATTGTGTAATCAATATGAACTTGTTGCTCAAACAAATTCATCTGTAAAATCTTATGATTTAGTTATTAAACAACAAGATAGCATTGAAGATATGATTTCAAGTTTATCAAATCCTAATAATTATAAACTTAGAGAAACAAGAGATATTGAAAATATAGAAACATCTGTCGTATATAAAGAATATGAAAAAGAAAATGTTGATGTTCCACCTCCAGTAGAAGAAATTGATAACATTGGCGAACTTTTAAAAGATCATGCTACTGAAACATATGCATTCTTAAACAAACAAACAGAAAAAGCAGTGGAAAAAATTGTTGGTGAATATAACAAGCAAAATGTAAAAGCAGTAAGATATGACATCGGAGATAACAGTAAGGAAGAACTTAACAATGTAAAAGTTGAAATTGTTGTTGCAGATCCTAGTGTTGAAGGAAAAGAAACTTATTATAGAGCAACCGTAAACTTTGCCTCACCTGTTGATTTGAATGAAATTGCTGAAAATGGTGAAAATACAGTAGCAGAAGTTGAAAATGCAAATATTGAAGATACTTTTGAATATAATGCAAAAGAAATGTATTTCAGACAAGGAATTGTAGATGCTCTTATGGAAATTGCTGGAGTAAATGAAAATGACGGACACGTTATGGTAGACTTTGGTGCAGACAATGCTGGAGAAACAACATTTACAATGCTTGTAAGTTCAGAAGCAGGTGTAACTGAATATGATATAACCGTTGCTACAGGAACAAATGAAGCAGAAACAATTCAAAACATCAAAGATGCAGGAATAATGGATAATGAACAAAGCGTTATTATATTTAACAATGCTTACACTGAACAAGAATATAAAGAACAAGAATATACAATTGAAAATATTGAAGAAGCACTTGAATATTATTCTGAGCAAATCAATGCAAACCTTCAAACTATTTATGACGCTGTTATAAATAAATTCGGAAGAGGTTATGAAGTAAATTCTTATAAAATTGACTTAGGTGAAGTTGTTGATGGAAAAATTTCAAATATTAAATTTGGCATCTCATATACAGATCCAAGAAACGATAATAATGGATATAGAATTTATAATGTTACACTTCCAACTGAAATTACTGTTAATAATTTGTTAGATAAATCTGTTATAGAAAATTTAAAATTATCTGATGATAATATAAAACAAGAATATAGTTATATATATAATCCAGCAACACAAGGCGATAAAGATGACTTTATTAAAGCAGTTGTAAATAAATTTGACCCAGATTTTAATCTTGAAAGTGAAGATGTTAAATTAATTTATACAGATAATGGATCAACTCTAGATGACGATTATGGCACATGTAGAAATTTTAAAATCGTTGCAATTTCAAATGAAGGAGTAAGACAATATAGCATTATCACACCTAATATTCAAGACTCTGAACTTATTGATTATATTTCAAGAGATGCTTTCAAATTAAATGGTAAAGTTGAACTTGACTTCTTTGATAATCAAATCAATGTTGAAGTTGAAAATGAAGCAGAACAAGCAAACTATGACGAATATGATTTATAAACATAGTAAAAAAGAGTGAGGATAATTCACTCTTTTTTTATTTTCCCTGCATCTATATATATTTTTTGATTTTTGTAAAATTTTGTAAAAAAATATAAAAATTGGAATCATGTCGAATATGATTATATTATGACATATTTGTAAGTAACAAAAAATGATTCAAAATTAAAAAAAAGTTTTGTCGAATTTTGGCATATTTGTAAAAAATGCAACATTTTGTAAAAAAAATATTGCAAAATAAAAACATCACTTTTAAAAACAAAGTGATGTTTTTATGCTTCCAAATATTCTATTTGTTCTTGTTGTCTTTTTAAATGTAAATCATGATAAAAACTTTTTATTATGGCATTAAGAGATTTTTCTTGCTCTTTTTCTTCCTGCATTATCTTTTGTCTTTCTGTTGTTACTGTAATCTCCCCTTCTTTTGATATGTCAAGTCTTATATCTCCGTCTCTGCTTGACATATAAACTTTTCCGTGCTTCTCTAATCTATCAGCAATTGTTATAGTATATTCACCTGCGCCAATTGATGAGAAATCCGGTAAATTATCTAAATAGGTATATCTTTTTGTTGTTCCGTCAGGGCATCTAACTTCAAGAACATACCACTTATCATCTTCAATAATGTTGAGAATGTCGAAATCTTCATAATACAAGACAAGTTCACCATTATTTGGTATGTCGTTCACAGAAATTGTTTGTGTGAAATTTTTGTCATTTCCATATACTTTCACTTGAATATCAAGCATTGGTGCTTGGTTATCATAAAAAACATAGTAAGTAGTTTCGTTTCCAACAAAATCCACTTCTTTGATTTTATAAAGACCACCAGCATTTACTTGACTTGCAAAAGATTTGTCAAATTGAAATTCAATCCAATTTTCTTTGTCATCTTCTGCGTAATCATAAAAGATTTGACTTGCTTCTACATCATCAACATATCTAAAAGTGAAATTGTTAACAATATAAGCTTCAATACCATTTTTTACTATGATGTTATCATAAACGCTTTCGTCAATATGATTTCCATAATTATTTGGATAAATTGATGAATTTAGGCGATAAGTTTGTGCGTCCGACACAAAGTCCTGAGCGTAATACTCAATGACTTCATTTAACGAATTTTCATCAAAGTAATAAACATATAGGTCTGGATTTTCTCGTGATTTATAATACCAATATGGACCTACTTGGATAGTGTTTCCACTTGCGACAAGATGTGTGTCTATAAAGTCCTCAACATTGTTAAGATAATATTCTGTCACTTTGTTTTGTCTTTCCATTTCACAAGCAAAACTAAAAGCGTCTGCTTGTTCTTTAAAGGAATATGAGCCATACCCAGAATAACCATTTGGAATATTGGTCAAATACCATTTTGTAATCTTATAACTTGTGTCATTTTGCAAACGGTCAAGATTGTAATTAGGTGCCGATTTGTCGATTGTAAATTTTGATATTGTGGTATTTCCAGCAAGGTCGGTTATTGTTATTGTATATTCACCTTCGTCATTAAACCAAGTTCCGTTTGTGATTTCAAAAGTTTCGCCATTGTAAGTGCATGTGGCAGTTTCAGGACTTTCAATATCTTCATCATAGTCAAAGTTCACTTGGACTTGGTCCTTAAATATACCTTCATAAACTGTTTGAGATTTTGAACCATTAGAGTTGGTGTAAATATTTCCAACTTGGCGTTTTTCAATTGCATTTTCGTTATGATAGGTATAAGAAAGGTCAGGTAAGGTAGTGTCCACAAAACAATAGTATGTTGTGTATCTTCCTTCTGCGTCACGTTCAATTTGAACTTTTGTCACACCTTCATCGGTAATTTCAATGTGATGTCCATCTTTATATGGCACAACAGTTGTTCCATATTGTGGAGTGACTTCAACATCGTTAACTTTTAACAAGTTATTTAGATTGCGGGCGACAACTGTAAATGCTTCTGGCGAATAATAGGCAGTATATCCTTTATACATTCCTGTTCCTACATAATCGTTTGTTGTAAGTTCATTTGACCAATCTCTTTCAGCAATTGCTATATAATTTGTAAGGTTTGCTTCAACACTTACATCTCCACCAGTATTTCCCCAAAATGTGTTTTTATATTGTCCAGTAGCGTCAATTGAAACAGCAAAACAATCATAACTTTTAGCAGGACCACCATTTGCATTTTCATACATTATGGTTGTTAGTTTTTTTGTTCTATCGCTTGGATTTTCTGGCATATCGTAAACATAGGCCATACTTCCACCAGATGAATTTGCATAATAAAATGTCACTGCAAGTTCTCCACCACTTTTGAATTTTGCTTGTTGGTCGGTCCACAAAAAGCCGGCGCCAGATTTAATTGGTAATTTTGTTTCTGTCGAACTTATATAACTTGGATAATTCACAATTTCATCAGCAAGTTCATCTTTATTAGAAGAAACATCAATTATTCCATCATCATCGTAAATATAACGACCATCAGTGCGATAAATTCTAAAATATCTAATGTATGAAGCATATTTAAAGCCATTCCAACTTCCACTATCTCTAACAACATTATAAACTCCAATGTTTTTATATGCTCTCAAAGCACCACTTGCATAAGGATTATCCTTTTTTAAATTAGAATTTGAATAATCACTAGTTATAACAGGGTCTAATGTGACACCGGGGTTTAAAGGGTCATCTAGTCCGACAATAGGGCCTATTATCACACCCATTGTAGAATTTCCGCCAATATGACTTATTGTGGCGTGACCAGTTAATACAAGTAGATAAGGGAATAAACAAATTGCAAAGAGTAGGACAAATGAGATATTTTTTAAAACTTTTGTCATGTTCTCACCAGCCTTATTAATTGTTCAATTGTAATTTTAAGCTCTACTATTTCTTGTAAATTTTCATTTCCGTTTTGTTTTGCAATAAAGAATAAGCTTTCCATTTGTTGTGAAAGTTCTTTAAAATTTCTATTTTCAAGTGCGGTTAACATTTGCATTTTTAAATCAAAACAATTTAAACTTTCAAAATCGGTTTTTTCAATCTTTATTTTTAAAATTTTAATAAAATCTTCTACTTCTTGTTTATTTGCAACTTTTCTATTTCTCTTGTTAAAACACTCATTTCTTTTCAACATGTCATAGAAAACTTTTTCTTCATTAAAATACTTTCCGGCAGAAAGTAATTGATTTGTCTTTTCAAGCACAAAAAATTTGCTTTTAAAACTTGGTGTAAATTTACTTTTTATTGGGGCATATCCAAATATTGAAACAATTGCATTTCCCATATCTTGATTATTATTTAATTGAGCAAGTTCTGTTAGATAAATTAAAGGTCTTTCCTTTACGGATACAGAACTTCCAACACCGTCATTTGATGAAGAAAAACTAACATTCTTTTGAATTATCGAGTAATTCCCACATTTCTTTGAAAATTCTTCAATTGTCTTTTGGTCTGTTGTTCCGATGAAAATTTGGATATTGCAGTTCGATTTAATAATGTCAGCGGACTTCTCGTCATATACTTTGGCAAGTTGGGCGTATGATTGAACCACCAAAGCAAGCCAAATTTTTCGACTACGTCCTACTGTAATCATCTGTTCGAGTTTGTGGACTTGTGGTAAATTTCCAAATTCATCAAGCAAGAAATACACACTTCTTGGCAACGAAAGGTCAGGGTAGGTGTTAGCCTTTGCAACAAGAGCTTTATATGCTTGCAGAATAACCATAGCAGCAAGAGTATGCCTAGTTTCCTTTTCATCTGGAATTTGCAAGAAAAGTGCGGTAGGTTTTGTTGAAATGTCAGCAAAATTTATTTCATTTGCAGATGTTAGTGAGCAAATACTCATATCACTAAACATTGAAAGTTTGTCAAATACCGTTGAAAGATAAGAACCTCTTGTTTTGTCACTTGCGTCAAGAACTTGTTTAGACAAACTAACACATTTTGAGATTGGACTTCGATGTTTAAAATACTCAATTAAGTCATCACAATCATTTTGGGTGTTAGTTGCAATTTTCATAATGTTGTAAAAATTAAATTTTTCTTTTGTCATGCCAAGTTCTGGATTTTCACTATCTTCGAGCATAGCCAGAGTTATTGCTAAAATAAAGTTTTTAGCACCGCTTTCCCATATAGGTTCGCTTTTGTTTTTGATAGGGCAAAGAACAGAGCAAATGTCGTTTAAATCTTCATATACTTCATCAAACAATTCTTGTTTTTTGGACTGTATAATTGATTTAAGTTCATCTTGGTTATAGTAGATTTTATCTTCAAAAACATAATATCCTTCTTCTTCATTCACCCTGACTTTTTCATCAAGCGACAACATCTCTTGATACATCTCGAAAGGTTTTTCAAGTGGGTTCCAACGAATAGAACAATATGGATTTCTTAAATCTAAAACTTTAACATCATAGCCTCGTTTCAATAAACTTTTTGCGTGTAATGAATACAGTTCACCTTTGGGGTCCGATATTAACATACTAGGTTGGCTCCGTGTATTTGAAAGGACTTGAATTGTGGGGTTGATAAAGGTGGTTGTTTTACCAGAACCAGTTGTTCCAATGATAAGTGTGTGGGCGGGTTTTGCAAAAGTGATTAAGAAATCTTTTTTGGTTTCTTCGGCCTTTATTGGTATGCCTTCAATTTCGGTTTTAGGAAGCAATGTATAAGACACGGTCTTGAAATTATTTTTAATTTCTTCATCGGTTTGAAAATGTGCTTGTTCAAGTCCTGTGTAAATAATATCTTTTTCAGTTGTTGACATAAGCTTCTTTGGATTTTTACCTAGCTTCTTATACCAAACAAAAGCAAAAACAAGCCCGATTATTGCAAATACTTCAAAAGCGTAAAGATAGGTTTTGTATGAGAGTAAGATGTCTTTTGATATTGTAAAATCAAAAACGAAATCATTACTTACAAACAAATTAATAAAATAACCTACACAAAAGCAAAATAAAAGTATTGTAAGTATAATAACAGAATGTTTAACTACTTTCATCAATCAAACCTTCTTCTTTAAGCCTTTTGTAGTTTACTTCATCAAGCTTGTGTAAGAACTCTTGAAAGGCAATAATAACTTCTTTTGTCGCTAAATCGTTCAACCTTTCACAGTTTTTAAAAAGCACTTTTCGTTTTGCTTTATCAATACGCTTTTGCACTAATCTATTTTTTGTTTCGTAGTCATACTTCTTTTGTCGGATTCTAATGTCCTTCATAACTTTCAAAACAATATTTCCAAGCCTTCGATATAGGTCCTTCATATACTTTTCACGCATAAGCTTGTCCGTAGGGTCCATTTTAAGTCTTTTATAGATTTTCTTGACTTCTTCATCACGTGCAGCCAGAATCGTGTCATATTCTCTTATTTTTTGGCTTAAAGACGGATTTGAAACAATCATCGCATTGACAATATTGTTTATCTTTTGTTTGTATTGTTCTATATTTTCACTTTCATAAGAAAGTCGTCTAGAAAGGGGTAAAATCATAATTAGTTCCTTAATGTTTTTCATAAAAACTCCTATCTCGATTTTTTTAAACTCTTTTAATAAGGAATTTCTTTTGCTAACTAAATCTTTTGAAATATTCAACAGTTTCATTTCAATAGATTCCTTAACCTTACGGATTGCCTTCACATTAATAAAACCGTCCGAGAAACATCTTTTTTTACTATTTTGTCTAAACCTTAAAGGTTGTTTTTCAAAGAAAGAGAAATGGATATGTTTATTATCTGTATTTTCGTGTAATCCTGCAAACCAAATAATGTTGTTTGGATTAAGTCCTGCTTGTCTAAAAAACTTGGGCAATTCATATTTCATAAGCATTTGTGCTTTTTCTGTATTGTTGCAATATTTATCTCCAAATTCTTCAGTGAAAGAGATAACTCCGTGCCAAATAACACTTCTTGTCTGCCTTAATTGATTACGTAATTTTTTAATTTCATCGGCATTTAAAAGTCCATTTTGATTGAAAATACCATGACTTTTCTCATTATTGCCAGAATATTCAACATAGTCCAATTTTTCCTTACTTCCTCGAAGCACATAACCTACGTGGTCAAAATCTTTGTTGCAACTGTAAAATTGGCGTTTCTCGTAGTTTTCTTTGATAAAATCGGGGGACTTATTTTTACTTGATAAGCAATCCACATAACTAACAAAAAAGTTTACATTTGGCGAACTCATTTCAAAATTGCATTAAGCAACTCCTCAAAAATTTCGCTTAGTCGTTCTGGCAATTCATCATACATTCCTGCTTCAATATATTCTTTTTGTTTAGGGCAATCAGTTGAAAGTCCAATAAGCATATTGTAATTGCAAGAGAGTAGTTTGCTAATCACTTTAAGCCCGACCATATTTTCCTTTGCACTTTTTTCACTTAACTTGATTAAAGTTTCAAGTTTTGTGAGAGTTTTTTCAATCTCATTGTAAATTTCAGTTGGTGTTTCGATTTTCTTCATTCCAAAAAACTCTCTTTCAATATCTTCCATACCTCGCAAGATACAGTCAACTAAAAAAGGATTTTTAGTTCGATAAATATCTCTACACCTTTTAAAAAGCTTTTCTATCTTTTCAACATCTTTTGAGTTATACACTCGAATTGTGTATTGTTCTTGCATTTTTATAAGCTCCTTTTTTGTAAATTTGAATTTTGTAAAAATCCATAAAACTTTTTACCCCCTCTACTTATATAACCAACGCTTTTTCAAAATCGTTAACCCATTTTTGAGCATTTTTTCAAAAAAAGTTTAAAAAATTTTTAATTTTGGCTATTTTTTATATGATTTTTAATCTTTTTTCTTGAATTTTGCATAATTTTCCAAACCGCAGTTTTTGAAATTTGTAATTTTTTTGCAATATCACCATAGCTCATTTTTTTAACAAAAACCATTTCAACAACTTTTCTTTGTGTTGGGGTAAGGCAATATAAAGAATTTTCAATTAAGGTTCTCTCGTATTCAAATTCAATGTCGTCAAGTCTATCAAGTTCTTGTCTTTCAATAATTCCTTCTATGTCCGAGCTTTCATCTTCAACATCAAAACTATAATCGTCATCTTCTGCTTCAAAAGTGCTTAGCGGGATATTGCGAAAATTATATTTATTTTGTTTTTTACGAGTTATCTCACTATTAGTTTTCATAAAGCGGGCGACTTCTTTTGTGACTTCAACCTTAATCCATTTTTTGTGGATTCTGTCATAATAGTCAATTGTGACAAGGTCTTTGCTATCATCTCTTTTTTGTTCTATATCTTTCTCATTATTCATTTTTCATTCTCCTCTTTTTTAGGCGAAGAATACCTGTCCAATAGAGAACTAATAACTTCTTGAACTTTACAATTGCTATCAAACTCCTGCAAAAGTTTAAGAGCTCTGCCGATGATTTGCAGTTCATCGTTTGTTAAAGTTCTTCCTTTATAAATGTAGTTCTTTGGCAAATACACTCCACCACGATTTACGCCGCCACAAAAACTTTGGATAGGATAGCGAAAAGATAAAGATTGAATATGTCTTTTTACTGTTGAGCGAGAAACTTCAACTTCGTCTGCAATTTCATTTATAGTATGAATTTTGCAGTCCGAAAGAATATTCAAAATATCAGCAGTAATGCTTGATTTTCTCAAATCCATTCACTATCACCTCCTTTTAGTTCTTGTTTTGACACGCACATCATAACAATGTCGCTGGCTCACCATTTGAACCAGCGGGAAAAATTTTTTAATTTTTTTAGGAAAATTTATAAAAAAATCCCAAGCGATTTGTCGTTCGCTTGGGATTTATGCCGAAATATGTCGAAATAAAAAACCACAGCGACCGATTGAATTTTAATCAACCGGAACGCTGGGTTCGCTTATGGTTTAATCAATGAATTCCATTATAATATAGATTTGTTGTTTGTATTTCCAACACTTCATATCGTGGACGAAATGCTTTTTGCTAAGGCGAGTTGGCTTTGAGATTAAAACTTTATTGACTGCACTGCTATCACTTGATATGCACTCGCCTAAACACCGTCCACAATGTGGACAATAAAGTTTGTTAGTCAATTTTTCTGCCTCCCGTTAAAAACTATGAATATTGTGTTTAACAACTCCTTGAATAATCACATTATCCGCAACAATATCCTTATATTTTGGATTTTCTGGGTGCAATATAATGTGACCATTTTTCCTATGTAAAGTTTTTACAGTTGCTGAGTCTTCAATTAAAGCCACAACAATTTCGCCTTCATCTGCCGTGCTACAGGGTTTTGCGACAATTAAGTCACCGTCAAAAATCCCTACACCTATCATACTATCACCAGAAGCGTGCAATAGTAAGACGTTTTCGTTTCCAAAGATTGCAGTTGGCAATTGGTAAGTTGCTTCAATGTTTTCTTCAGCATAAATAGGATTTCCACAAGCAATAGTTCCGACCAACGGGGCGACAATAGTCTTTCCTTTGCTTAAATTTGTTGGTATGATTATCTTTCCAATTGTATTCTTTTGTAACATTTTTCGTTCTTGTAATACATTTACATACTTTTGAGCAGTAGCAAGACTTGGAAAACTACAGCCCTTTGCTATTTGCCTAAAAGATGGAGAACGACCTTCGTTTTTTTGAAATTCTTTGATAAATTCGAATACTTTTACAACTTTATCTTCACTTATCACTTTCATACCAACTCCCATTATAAACATACATACTGTATGCTTATGGTTACATTATAGAACATTTGTTCTAAAAAAGCAATGGTTTTTAATAAAAAAATTGGATTCTTTTAAATCCAATTTTTTATTATTGATATTAAAAATTAATATTTTAATTGTGGTAAAACTATTTTCAAAATATGTATTAATACATCTACAACTATCGAATTACCTGCTTGTTTATACATTTGAGCACGAGAAACCACAATTTTAAAATCATCAGGAAATCCCATTAAACGTAAAGCTTCTCTTTCTGTTAACATCCTCAATTCGCCATTAACATAATGGTAATTATCAATTCCAGCTCTATGTCTATTACCCATTGTTGCTAATAATGTTCTTGCTATTTTCAAATCAACTTCTGGTTTTTGATAAAAGGTTTTTGTTCCCGGTTTTAATACATATGCTTTTACTTTAGGTGATAAGAAATATCTTTTATCGACTTGTTCACCACCAGCAATAACTTCCAATTTCCCATTAATAGAAACAAAATTTCCTTCTTTGCAATTTTCTTGTAAAATATCTTTTACATTAAAATATACATTTTTTTCTGGAGTAGGTGGATATTCAAAATTATTTTTAAGAAATTTTTCTTTATAACCTACAACATATAATCTTCTTCTATTTTGCGGAATACCATAATCTTTAGCATTTAAAAGATCAAATTTATACTGATAATTCAATTCATCAAATGTAGATTGTATTACTTTCCATGTATTACCACCATCGTGTGTATATAAACCTCGAACATTTTCATATAGAAACATTTTTGGTTGAATCTCTTTTACCAATCTAGCAAATTCATAAAATAAAGTTCCTCTTGTATCTTTTAATCCACCACATTTTCCTACCGTTGAAAAACTTTGGCATGGACTTCCGCCAATTAGAATATCAACTTTACCAGTAAAATCTTTACCATCAAGCAACTTTATATCATAGAAAAACATGTCATCTTTTATTTTATAATTTGCTTCATATGACTTTTTTACATAATTTTCTTTTCTTGAATGCGTTTTATATAAATTTTCCACATAATCTCTTTTTTGGGCTGGGCCTTCAAGAGATAAAACTTTTTCGAGTTCTTTATCAAAATCTATATTCTCTAATGGAATATTGCCATTATCACAAGCAAAAACAATTTCATATTCTATACCCATTCTTTTTAATGCCTGTTCAAACGCGCCAATACCACTAAATAACGTAGCTATTCTTAACATATTTCACTCCTATATCAGTTTATATTTTAATAGTTGTTTTACTATTTCTTCCAATACATTAACAACTATTGAATTCCCAGCTTGTCGATACATTTCCACATCATCTACAACAATTTTAAAGTCATCTGTAAATCCCATAAGTCTCAAACATTCTCTTGGTGTCAGCTTTCTAACCACCCCGCGAACATTATTATAATAACCTATATATGCATTATCAAGAATATCTTGTCTATTTTTTATTTTTTCATATTCTTCAAAAACAAAATCACCATTCCAATTAAATTGTTGATTTGCTTTTTGTGTGGATATTATTTTACTATTTATTCTTGCTCTTTTATTTGTTGTGACAAATTCAAATCCTTTTTGTTTAAAATAATACTTTACATCAACATTACTTTCTAAAAAATCAAACATTGTTTTAGTTAATTTTTGTTTTTCAAGTGTATCTGGTAACAAATTTTCTTTTAAAGTTCCTACTAAAAAAATTCTTCTTCTATCTTGTGGAATTCCAAAATCTTTTGAATTAAGTTCATAAAATTTTATATTATATCCCAATGACATAAAAACATCTTTAACAACTTTCCAAGTATTCCCTTTATCATGACTAAGTAACCCTTTAACATTTTCATATATAAATGCTTTTGGCTTACATTCATCAATTATTCTAGCATAATCATAAAACAAAGTTCCTCTAGTATCATTTAACCCCGCTCTTTTCCCAATTATAGAAAAACTTTGGCATGGACTTCCTCCAACAATTAAATCCACTTTATCTTTGTATTGATTTGCATTCAAAAATCTAACGTCTTGATAAAAATGCTTTTTTGATAAATTGTAATTATTCAAATATGAACATTCCATTTTGTTTTCTTTCTTACATTTATGTTCATATAATTCATCTATATATTCTTTTTGTTTATCATAAGGTAAATTTTTTATCTCATTGTTAATTTCATCTACATTTAATGAAATGTTTCTTTCCCCATTATCGCAAGCAAATACTATTTGATGTTCTATACCCATTTTCTTTAATGCTTGTTCAATTGCGCCAATACCACTAAAAACAGTTGCTAAACGTATCATTTTTTTCTCCTATGTATTATTTAATATTATAAGTTTCTTCAAATGTAGATTTCTTCATAACATCAACTTTCCAATTAATAAAATCAGCAATAAATATTAAATCATCATCAACCGTAAATCCACCTTTTTTCATTTTTGCTTTTATTATTTCATTCATTGATCCATTTGTTTTTGTTTTATTCGTTTCTTTATCTAATAAAGATACTTTTAACTGGAATTGACCGTTTGGTTCATTTGCATTAATTGTTATTTTCACAAACTTATTTTTTAAACCTTGACAGTTAAAAATTTTATCACCATATTCTCCTAAGTTTTTTTCTCTTCCAAGAAAATATGCCGTAACAGGATTTTCAAACCTATGTTCAATATCCAACAGCCCAAAATACAAACTATTATCAGAACCCACCGCTAATTTATTTGCATTAGTCATTTTCCTTGCGATAATAATTCCATTATCTTTTATTTCATAATAAAATTCAAATTTTGAATTAACAACTCTCTTTTTCATATTGCTCCTTATTCTGAGAACCCTTCAATTCTCAATTTATTTAATGCTTCCATAGCACGTTTACTTTGTTTGTCCGAAAGTATCTTGCCACTTGTTGCTAATTTAATTATAGAAGATTCTTCAAAAGTTAATAATCTATGTTGTTGTCCCCATAATAGCGCTGATTTCCAAAAATCTTGACCTTTGTTATAAACTTCCATTATTAAACTGCAATCATCTTCTATTTTTTGATTGTATGTCGCATTCTTCCTTTCTTCATCAACAAATTCTTTTGATACTAACGCTGATAATGTATTTTTAGAAAAATCATAATTTATAGATTTTATACCTTTCCAACAAGCTTCTTTTTTACACCATTCGGACACATTCATTATTTGTCGATCTTCATTTGTAATTTTATCGAAAATTATTTTACTTAGTTTTGTTAATTCTTTTACAATTTCTGGATTAAGTTCTTGATGTTGCCAAACATATTTAAAATTATAAGAAAATTGTGGATATTTTGTTTGTAAAACGTAAAAAAACTCTGAAATTGTATATGTTACAATATTAGCTCTATATCCCTTTTCATACCACGGTTGATTAAGTATAATATCTTCTAATTTTTTAAACATAATTGCATGGCATACAGCTTCTTTAAAATAATTTTCATTATAATTTGCATTATGTTTTTCCCAGTCATCAGTAATTACCTCGGCAAAAGATAGAAAATTCCTTTGAGCACCTTTACTTACTTCGTATGGTTTTTGATTGTAACTATTCAAATACTTTGCTAAATCGGTTTTTGTTATTAACTGTTTTTTAGGATTTTCCAATAAAAATTTTGATTTCATTGCAGGTGTCAACTTCATTTGTTCTTGTGTATATTGCCCTCTTGCTCTTTCATAATACCATCTAGTATGATATTGTGCGCCATTAACAGCAGGAGCAAGAATTTTCCTAGATAATTGTTCAAAACGTATATGAAATTGATGATTAGAAAAGAAATCTGCTTCACTTACTTTGTTTTGACTATTAGCACATCTTGCTATTTCAGGAATTATATATGGAGCTTTTTCTAATGGTAAAATCGAAATTTTCGCAGGCACTAGAATATTGCTTAAATCAACACCTTTTTCTTTCGCATTTGTCATAGATAAAGAAGCTGTTGTTTGTCCACCATTAACAATTTGTAAAGACTTTATTTTTTTTATAAAAAGTCCCTCATTTGTATTATCTAATTCAATATTAGTTGCCGTTGCTGCTATACCATTATTGTATGCAAAAAACATTTGTGGTTCAGTTAAAATAGTTCTTTTTATTCCACTATTAACTTTACCTTTCAAACTCAAAAATGAACGAACATTTCCTTCAAGTAATCGTCCACCGAATTCGTCATATATTTTTACCAAAAATTCTGCTGGAATTATACAAAGATAAGATTCATAATTTGCATTTTCCATATTTGCTTTAATACATGGTATACCTTGCTTTGTATAGTCGTCTACATTTATTTCTATATCTTCCTTACCACTTGTTGATTGTTGAAGTTTGTAAAATCTTGAAATATCCCACAAGTGATATTCAATATCTATATCATTATAAGTTTTTGATTTTATGGTTTTGATTCTTTCACTCGCAATACCGTCACAAACTAAATATATTTTAATCTTTCTTATATACTTTGATTTTAATTTAGTTTGCATATCAAGTGCAAACTCATATCCAGCAGCACTTTCTTCTCCATTTTTAATTATGTAATCATTTTCATCAATAAATACTCCAACTCTATCAAAGTATTTTTGTGCAATTGTTTGATTAATTATTGTTGGTGTGGATGATCCATCATAAATACAACAAATTATATATAATGTCATATCACTTTCATCAAAAGCATATCCATCTATTTCAAATTTTTTATTATGGCTTGCTGTCCCCTCATAATGACATTCTTGAAAATCATTAAATTCTTCGGCGTCACTAAGGATATTTGTAGTATATTTCAAAAACTCTAATTTTTGATAGTTCAAATTTACATTTGAATTTAATTTAACATCTTGCAAAATTGAATTTCTAAAATCTATTAATTCGTCATTTGTCATAAAATATCTCCCTTATAAAATTTTTCTATTTCAGAAGTTGATATTTCATATTTTAACGCAATTATTTCATTAGGAATAATATTTCTACGAATCCTAGGGAAATTGCAATCTACCAAATAAGTTTTCATTCTTTTCATTTCAAAAGTATAATTATTGTATTCTTCATCTTTTATATATCCAAAATTAAAAATTATCTCTTCAAATTTTTCTTTTGCATTTATATTCTTTAATCCATTTAGCGTGTTTTCAATTAATTCATTTAGATTTATTGCATGTGAAGATGTTGAAGCTGTTTTGTTCAATTCTATGACAATTAGTTTCCCATCTTCATTCGTATCCAATTGTTCAATAGACGATATTTCTATACCTTTGGCACCAGAATTTATACTTTTAATTTCAAACCACGTTGAATTAATAACAAAATCTTGATCAGCCCCCATAGTTCCAAGCCACGAATTTATTGCTTTTTCTTCACCAAAAGTTGGTATCATATATTTTTTTAAAAAGAGTATTTCTCCAATTAGTCCCTTAATTTCAGATTCTGAAAGTATTTTTAATTTTTGTTTTGCAAATAATTCACGCCATTTTAAATATCTATTAATTATTGCCGCATTACCATTTGTTTTTTGAGAATACCTTGTTGATTCTATAATATCACTACAAAAAATATAAAATAGATCTTCTATAGTTTTATCTTTTAATTTAAATGTTAGAATGTTCTCATTGTCTTTTTTATATTCATTTACAAGAATTCCTTTTGATGATTTAACATCTCCAAATTCGATCTTAGAGATAACAAATAAAGTTTTTAGCCCCTCATCACTTAACCCTAAAAATATGTCTAATGGATGTTTAGCATCTATTCTTTGCATAGTGCTACTTCTACTAAAATTGTCAAAAAATTGTTTCACTTCCTGTTTATCCATTTACATATCCTCCTCGTCTTCAAATGTATCTCCATATAATTCCCTAAATTTAATTAGATTGATTACATATTTAATCGTTATTATCTTTTCATCATTTGTTGTTGGAAATCCAATACTTAATCCGACAATTGGCTTATCAAACTTATCTAACTGCTTCTTAGTCTCTTTACATATTAAATTTGTTTCTTTGTCAATTATATATGCTTTTGGTTTAATCAAATGGATAATTAAAATGGGGTTTCTTTTTATGCCATGTAAAAACACTTTATCGCTTACCGATTTACCAGTTGCTTTTGTATAATCTTTTTCCATTTTTGCTGCTGTTTTTTTATCTAAACCTAGTTTAGTGGTATAAGTTCCACCAAGCCTTGCATTTGAGAATTGTAAAGCAGATTTACTAGGAATATATTTAGCACTTCTTGATATAAGCATTGTTTTAACATTATTGGTTACATTGTATTCTTCTCCTGAACCAGTAGCAAATGAAATATCCCAAAAATCAAAATTACCATCTTCATCATTGTCAATTATTTTTGCTAATTCTTCAGTTTGAAAATCAAAATTGAAATAATTTGATTTGTATCTCTTTATAAATGAAGTAACAATTTCTTTTGGAACATTTTGCCATAAGTTTGGAGCTCCTATGATATTAAAATCATTGCACTTGTATTTATTATCTAATGATACTAATAAAGAGATCAAATCATCATAATTTTTATCATTAATACTGCTATCACTATTAACAATTGCCGTTTCTAATACTTCTCCACTAATAGAAACAGGAATTTCTATTGATTCCGTGCTTCTCATTTTATTTCTTGCAGTAACTAATAACGAAGCTTTATCGGAACGAACCTTTAACCCAAAATCTATTGGGCTTTTATTTTCGCCTTCCATAATTTTAATTTCTTCTCTTAAATCATCACTTGCCCTAGATATATAAGAATACCAATCAATAGCTTCTTGTGATAACCAAATTCTACACAAATCTTCATAGCCAGTTCTATAACCAAACCACCTACCCATTTGCATTAATGTATCATACATTTTTGAATTTCTATAAAAATAACTTATTATTAATCCTTCAAGTGTTAACCCTCTTGATAAACTATTACCTCCAATTGCTATTAATCGTAATCCATCTGGATATTCAGAATAATTCAAATTTTTTGCACCATTTGATTGGTTAACAACACGAACTACAATAGGGCCAATAGATTCTGATAGTTTACATTGTATTTGACTCCACGTAAATTCAGTAGTTTTTGCATAATTCTTTTCCCAATAATATTTTAATTTTGCAATTGTTTCACATTTAAGAGCTCTTTCTTCATCTAATAAACAATTTGCCTTAATATCTCTTTGAATATTTCTAACAAAAGCATCAATTATTTCATAAACTTGATTCTGAACTTTTGTAAATCTACTTACATTAACAAGCATTGATCTATGTGCTTTATTTTTCTTACGTAAATCACGAATAACATTTGCAATCATAAATGTATATAATGCTTCATATAAATCCTCAGGTAACTGAGAAACAGCATAATCACTTTTATGAGATTCGGGTAAGAATTTTGAAATTTCCTCATCATTTATTACTTTTAACATATATCCATGTTTTGATTGAACTGTTTCACCATCTTCATTCGTTGTTGGGAAAATTGTCCTAGCACCAATATAATTTGATGGTGCATCCAAAGCGTATATAAAGTCACGAGGAAATAAATCTTCTCCAATCATATCATTATCCGTCTCAGGGTTTATAAATATATTAGCAAAAGGCGTAGCTGTAAAACCAACATAAGTTGCTTTTGTAAACATATTTAATATCTCTCTTATTTTTCTATTGATTGCTGTTGGATCTTCTTCACTACTTTTTGTATTTATGGACGCATTATCAGCTTCATCATCAATTACTAATATTGGTTCATCTACTTTTGGTAAATATCCTTTACTTAAATTTAACCAATCTATAACCCTTTCTAATATTGTTTTATTTTTTTTAATTACTAATAAAATTGGTGCATTAATATTTGATATTGTCGCAACAAGATGTGTTGCAGCAGCAGTATTAAAATCAGAACTTGTTGATGTTAAAGATAAAGCATTTATACTACTATCAAACTTACCTACACCTACAAAACTATTTGTTTTTTTCTTTATAATTGACAAACTATCAAGTCCAACAAAACCCTCATCAAGTCTAACTTGTGTTTGCTTTCTTAAATTTTCTAGTGTTCCAGTAAGCAATACAATCACTTTATATCCTACATCTGCTGCCTTATTAATAAGTGCTGTATAATTGGCAGTTTTACCTGATTGTACATCTCCTATAACTAATCCTCTTCGATTAAATGGATCTCCTTCTGGGTCTCCTAACAAATCTATTATTCTATCTGAAGAAGCGTCAATAGAGTTAACCACATTACTAGCAAACTCTTTGTCAACTGTAAGATAATCTCTATATCTTAACCAAAATTTCATAGGTTTAATAGCTCTTCTACTATCAAACCATTTCTTATGAATACCGTTACCTTGAACAACAGATCCTAATGTCATAAAAATTTTATATTTTGCATTTATTTCGTTTTTTATTTCTTCTTTTTCTTCTTCAGTAATATTAAACAATAAAGAGAATTTGTTTATATTTGTTACTATATCATCCATTGTAACAGTATCTAGCTTGCTTAATAATGTGTTAAGTAAATTAATTACTGTTTCCTTATTTGTCATTTAACATCTCCTCCTTAATTTTGTTTATTATGTGAATATATTTATTAAAAGGTTCTATGGTTATCAAACTATTTACTAAATCTTTCATTTCAAGACCTGCTTTCTCCCCATTCTCAATATATTCCATCATTTCTTTGAAAATAAATTCATCATTTGGTTGCTGTGAAGCAATATTACCTTTACTTACATCAACATAGACAGCATCATAAGGAAAAGAATCCTGAATTAAATTTATAAATTTTTCAAACTTACTTTTTTCTTCTATAGTTAAAGAATTTTCATATTGTTTTACAATTGGGTGATTTTGATTGATTTGATATGAATAATTTCCTCTATTTTCAATTTTAACCCAAACAGAATTTATATTTTTTGAGTTAACATTTCTACCTCGATATGTAAAAACTTTTTCACTTTTATCTACAATATTTTTTATAATATTGCATAAATTAATTTTAATAACATCAGGTAAATTAGCAGAAGATTTTTTTATATCTATTTGCCAAATTGAATCTAATGTATTAGGTATATCTACCATAACTCTTGCTAATTTAAATAGCTCTTCTTGTCTTGACATCTTAAACCAAGTTCCCCACTTAATTAACCTTTTATTCCTATAAATATAAAAACCTTGGTTTCTCTTAAACCCATCTTCTCCACCAACCATATATTTATCTTGTTGCGATAATTTGCTAAAATGTGGTAATATGTAGGGTTTTACAAGTATTTTTTCTCCAAATATTTCCAATGGTTCCAAAGGTAATACTTGTGTAGCAGTATGATAACTTAAAAATGGATCTAATGGTTTAAGTTTGTTATTATTTACAAATATATTAACTCCATGTTGTGGGTCCTCGTAAGATAAATATCTATGGAATACTAATGATAAGTGGTACATTAAATCATTGGTTTTTTCATTTAAACTATCCGATAAAGATATAGAACTTTCTTTTATATAATCAAAATTTTGCCATAAGACTATTGTCCCACTTTCTAAATTACTTAATTTTTCAATCATTGGAATGCTTGCATTAATTTCGTCTTTCTCAAATATAATCAATTTCCAAGATTTGGTCTTATTTATATAATCTAAATCCCAACAACAAGCATTTATTACCCCATTTTTTTTAGAAATTACCGTTAGTTTTCTACATTGAGATAAAGAAGCTGTTTTCATACCTAATCCAAATCTACCCAAATCATTTGAATCTCTTGTTTTATTTGGATTATCGCTACCGTATCTCATTGCATTTTGCAAATCAATTAAATTCATTCCAAAGCCATCATCCAATATAGCGACATATGGACTGTCGTAAGCATTTATATCAACATATATATTTTTTGCTATTGCACTTATACTATTGTCTATTATATCAGCAACAGCAGTCTCAAATGAATAGCCAATAGATCTAGTTGATTCTATTAAATTAGGTGCTAGCGGCAACATATCAATATCTTTCATATTATCTCCAATAACTTTTCTATTTTAAGTATACCATATATTTTTACAAAATGTTTAAAATTTTCATAAAAAATTACCAAAATCTTTAATATATAAATATTAATTTAATAACATTATTTAAATTGAAGTAAATCAATAACAATTATTGGTTTCTTTAGTGATTTCGCATAATCTAATGTCTTTTTAGTTCCTCCATTCTTACCATTAAATAATGCAATTACAAGTGATGAATTATTAATCATATACTGATTACGCTCGAACATACACTTTGGACCAATGTAATCATCGTAAATACATCTTACACCATCTAATTTTGATAATATATTTTTTTACTTTTGTTTGTCTTTTTCGTTCCAAAGTTTATCTTGTGTCTTACACGGAATAGCTCCAATTAATTTTATATTTGGGTATTCTTTTTTTAATTGCAAAATAATTTCCGCACATATCATATCAAATCCAAGAGCCATACCCGAAATAAATGTTGTGTAACCATTTTTAATTGCTTTAATTATTTCTTCCTTTAATTTATTTTTCATTCTAATACATCTCTCATCTTGTTCATTAAATCTCCATGGTAAACTTTGTGGTCTATGACCAGTAAAACAGCAAACTTTATTTGATAATTTATTATCTAACTCTTTTAATTTATTTTTCAATCCAAATATATTTTTAGATAACATATTCATAAATCTCCTAGATAATTATGTTTTTACATATATATAATAACATAAAAATGTTCTTTCTCAATAAAAAATATTATGTTTTTACATAATTATTTATAAAAATGGCTATGTTAAACTATACCTAGTTAAATACATAATTACATAGTTAAAATAAATATTGGAGTTGATAGAATATGAAAGTGTCACAAGCAGTTGCTACAAGAATTAGAGAAATATTATCTCAAAAACAAATGTCGCAATATAGATTGGAAATGAATTCTGGATTAAGTAAAGGAACATTAACTTCTTTAATGTATGCAAGATATAAAGGTGTAAATCTTACAACTTTAATTATAGTCATAAGAACACTTGGCATATCCATTGATGAATTCTTTAATAGTCCATTATTTAGTGAAGAAAATTTAGACATTGAATAAATTAAATATTTCATATTAAAAAAAGAGAGAATGGAAAAATTTTTCCATTCTCTTTTGTGTTTTGCACTTATGGTAGAACACAACAAAATTGACATTTTAACTTATAGTTAAAGCCATTTGGTAAGTTAAAATTCAATCGTTATCTTTAATTAATTTCACTCCAAGTTTTGAAATTTTACTATTTCACCAAATAAAATTTGACAACAAATATTTTTGATTTTAGATGATTTTAGGCAATTTTATATGGTAAAACAGGTGCATTTTACCCCTAAAAAATAGGCATTTGTTGTCAACTGTTGTCAATTTACTATTTTTTTGACAACAATTCTCGTTTTTGTTAACTAACAAAACTCTTTATTAATAAGGGTTTTAATCATATTGAGTTCAATTCCTTATCTTAAATATTCAAAACTTGGTAAAGGCTCGATTTCTTTTTAATTCTAATATACTTTTTCTATCGGTCGCATCC
>CAKNRR010000012.1 GCA_930990975.1 uncultured Clostridia bacterium
ATTTACTAAGTTTTTATAAATGAAAAGTTCAATTTGGATAGTGTTGGTGCCGCCATTAATTCTTTTAACGTACCAAATGCATTTTGGTGGGCGCTTGTTAAAAGGAGTGTGAATTTTTATGAAACCACTTAATAAAACGGATGATGTTGAGAAATATAAAAATTTTGGAATTCTTACACAGCCTTTTTTAGATAAAAACTATATTTATGACAAAGTTATAACTGACTTAGAGCATAATCAAAAAGATTTAAAAAGTGGATATTTTTTAGCTAGCCTATTCATGTGGATAAAGAAAGAAGTAAAATATTCGCACGAAGAACAAATTCAGAATTTAAAATTTACGCGCACTGCGAAAGAAATTTGGGAAAGTAAAAAAGCAAGTGGTTGCACTGATTATGCAATTCTATATGCAACTTTTGCAAGAACGCTTGGAATTCCCACCACAATTTTGCACACAGCAGAATATGACTGGTTGCAAAGATTGAAGAATGGCGAGGAGAGTTATGTTCATTATGGGCATACTTTTTGTGAATGTTATTTTAATGACAGTTGGGTTTTAGTTGATCCAACCTGTGAATATATAACAAGAACCTACACCCCAGAAAAGTTAGAACTTCCATACAAAATTGCAGGGAAAAATGTTTATATACCTTATTTTCGAGGGTTAGATTTAGGAGAAAAACAAAATGTTGAGACCCATAATAAAAAAATGGATAAATTGTGCAGTATGTTAGAAATATAAATCAGTTAGGTTAATTAAGGAGAAGATGTGTTAGAGATAGAATTTAAAACGGACAAAGAAATATTAGCAAGAGCAATGATATCAAAAAATGCCATGCCGATGGATTTTGCAAAATATTTATTTCAAAAATATCGAACTTCATATTTACTTTTGCAAAACAATTTAATGGAAAAGGAAATAGATGACAATCTCCTTTTAGAATTAATGCAACAGAAGTTTTTTGAAGAATATATTAATGAAGCAAAAGAAAATTTGTTGAGAATGCAAGAAAACTGGCAAACCAATAAAGACAAAATTAATATGTTTCTTGATAAAATCTTTAAAAAGAACTTTATTTTAAAAACCACGGCTTTTATTGTGCCACCAAATTTAAATCGTGGCATAAACATTGGCAACAACCAATTTGTTTATGGTCACATTAATGGCTTAAATGACGAAAACTATGACTTAGTATATCTCGTTCACGAGGCCTTGCATTCGTATTTTAAAAATGATATTATCTCGCACTCAATTATAGAAAAAATAGCGGACATCGAGCTTGCTAAATTTTTAAATAATAATGAGTTATCCTACGAATGTCACAACTTCACCAAAACTATGCATATTAAAATTTTACCGTTTTGGAATCTATATCTAAACAAACCTGATGACTTGATAAAGAAAGAAAACAAGCAACAAAATATTATCTATGATATTGACTCTTTTAAGTGCTATGAGAACGAAATAAAAGAAATGAATATCGATGCTTTCGTCCAATTTTTAATAAAGTTTAATTTATATAATAATTTAGATTTAACTTGTCAATATGTTTTAAAGTTGAATAATTAATAAAATTTTAGCAATATTTTAATTTAGTGCGAAAAAAATTTTTTTGTGAAAGATATATAAAAAATCTTAGGCGAATCTGCCTAAGATTTTTGTTTTCTATTTTTTAAGCCTCAGCGTCAGTGTAGTTGATGTTATTGATGACTGTTGCTGTTGCCACGCCTTTCCCTTGGATGTATGCGGTTAGTTCATATTCAGCGCCGTCAAATGATTCGCTAATTTCATTAACATCACCACTTGCAATGTAGGAAACAAAGTAATATGTTAAAGGATAATCTCCTGCTTTGTCTCGGTCTGTGTTGTAAACAAGGCTATAACTATTTAGCTCACCATTTTTGTAAAGTCGATTTACTGACAAATCGTTTTGAGCCATTCCGTCATAGTAGAAGCCGACCATTGATTTACTACCTGCCTCATTGTAGGTTAATGTGTATTTGCCATCTTCAAAACTAACTGAGTTTGTTGTGTCAAAACAAAATGCCACATTTGAGAAATTAATTGTTTCAACAGCAGAAACGGCATTAAAAGCTACCGCTTGTCCATTAAGCTTAATCACGTCTTGCCCTGCTGATTCAACAAGAACTACTGGTGCAGCCATATAGAGCTTGCTATCTTCAAAATAATAAACTCTATCTTCAATAAATTTGTTGTTTCCAACAGAAAGTGGAATGGTTTCATCCTTTTCATAAATCACAGTGCCAAAGCCAACGCTTGTTAAATCTTCAGCATTGCTTACTGTTCCAACTAAAATATAGTAATTGGTGAATTCTGGCACTTCTGCCATGGCCTCTTCCACAGTGTAGTGACCTTGGTTGTTTGTGTTTCCTTCGTCAACTTTTGTTAATTTGTCTAAAACATTATCTTGCATAATTTCAAGAACATTTTCCGCGTCCGCTTTTAAAGTGCTTGAAACATCAATGCTGATTGGCGTCTCTCCAGGGTCACCACAGCATGCCACCAAGCCTAGACTGCCTAGCACCAAAAGAATAACTAGCGAAAACACAGTTGCAAATTTTTTAACTTTACTCATAGAAACCTCCTTTTTGTTTCATATTTATATGATAACACATTTTCTCTGTCATTTGTCAAATGATTTTCAGCATTTTTTTGAAAATATTTTAATTTTTTTGATTTAGTGGTTAAATTTAGGGTTGAAGTAATAAAAAAATCTATACCTTAATGATACAAATTTGTTATTTTTAAGTCAACTGATTGAAAAAAAAGACAATCAAAAAATGATTGTCTTTAGTGCTAACTCTGGGCGGTAGTCATCAGCTATCACGGGTTAGCGATAAATAGCTTTTTATCGTTAATATGATACACCCAATTTCTGAAAATGTCAATAGCTTAAAGAAATTGAATATGTTTTGGAGAATCCCTTATACATACTTTCTAATACTTTTTCATTCAAAACAACTTACTTCATACTCTTTAAAATAATGTATTAATCTTGACAAATGGTTATTTTGAATGTTATATTTAAATATATCATAAAACTTAGTTTAGACTTAACAATAGCACAGATAATAAAGATGGCTTAACATCTTAGCGCTAAGAGTTTAGACTTTAAATAAATTTTATAATCACATATGGCAATTATTTTATTAGAAAAAGTCAATAACAAGGAGAGGGAATGATTTCGGATTGTAGGTTATGTGGTGATTTGCCTAAGCTTAGTTGCGATACCATGAAAAAAGGTAAATCTAGAATTTTAGTCCTAGGAGAATCGCCAGCCAAAGATGGTTGGATTGTGAGTGGAAAAGCATTTTATAACAAAGACGGCAAACTGCAAGCAACGGGAAAAGTTTTGCAAAAACTTCTTAATTTGTGCGGTCTTGACATTGAGGATGTCAATTTCACTGAATGTTGCAAGTGTGTTATCACCGACAGAAGTAGGTTGCGCGCGTGTATGCTTAATTGTAAGCCTCTTCTTTTTTCACAAATAGACAAATTCGATTGTGACATCATTTTGCCAATGGGTAAATTTGCAAGTGAAATTGTTTTAAATCAAAAAATTGATAAATTCAAAGATTTTGTTGGGAAAGAATTTCTAATTGACTTTGGAAAGAGCACCAAAAAAGTTATACCCATTTACCACACTTCGCCGATAAATCCCTTATGTTTCAAAGGCAATGAAATGATTTTTAAAAATCTTAAATTTCACTTAAATCAAAACTAAATTTAAGCGTTTAAATAAATTGAATATATGAAAAACCTTCTAGAGCACGTTATTGCCATAGAAGGTTTTTTACAAAACTTGTGATGAAACTTAATCTTCAAGTGCTGGATTTCTTTCTGCATCGATTGTCACTCTGTCGTTTGCCTCCATATACATCAAACTGCCGTTATAGTAGCCTGTGTATTCTCCTTCTTCGTCGCCAGATTCAATCGAATTATCAAAAACAAACTCGGAAATATAACCAACAGGAATATCTGGTTGAGTGTCGCCTTCTCGCCCACTGCATATTCATTAAACGCCTGCCGAACAAACTCTGCATGCTCTTCATCAATTATCCAACGTTTATTCTCAACTTTGTAGCCGTATGTAACCTGACCGCCTGTGTAATAGCCCTTAATCAAACTTTCACGCACCCCACGCTTAACCTTTTGGCTGAGCTCGGCAGAATAATATTCAGCCATACCTTCAAGCACACTTTCCATCAAAATTCCGCTGGCGTCATCCGAAATATTTTCTCTTGCCGACAGCACTCTAACCCCATTCTTTTTGAGCTTCATTTTGTAGTTCGCACTATCATATCTGTTCCTCGCAAATCGGTCCAGTTGATACACCAGCACATACTCAAACTCTTTTTTCTTGCTGTCCTCAATCATCTGCAAAAAGGCAGGCCTTCTATCAGTTGTCCCTGAAAGTGCCCTGTCGATATACTCATGAACAACCACATAATCATTTCTCTCCGCATACTCGTGACACACTCGAAGTTGTCCCTCGATTGACTGCTCCGTTTGTCTATCACTAGAATATCTAGCATAAATTACAATTTTCTTCATCTTTTCTCCTATAATTAAATACTTTGTTTTTTGAGTATTTTTCATCACAAACACATACCACAAACTTTTTCATAAGTCCAGCACAAACCTGAAAGTTTTTTAGTTTATTTTTCTTTTGGCTTTTGATGTGAAAACACACTCCTCGGGGTCATTCTTTTTATACTCTTGCCTTGCCTTAATCCTACCAATAATTTCTCCACCAATCTCGAAACCGCCTCGGCATAGACCTCTTCGTCAATCTCAATTTGTGGTTCATTCAACACCTTCTTTGAAACTCTATCAATCACAATCACATTGTTTAAATTTTGTTCATTCATAATTATTCTCCTCATCATATTAGAGAGGCAATGAGTTAAATAATTTTTTGTTTAAAAGCTCCATTTGTTATTTGTTCAATTGGTATCCTAAAAGTATTACCTGCTAAGTCTTTTGTGTTAATGAAAAGCCAACTTGAGATTAAAAAAATTTCATAAGTTTATAATTTCTAACCGCTAATAGCCTTCTAGAAGCGAAAGTGGGTTTCCCACTTCTCGGCTAAACGTAGGTGGCGCAAAGTGCGTCAGTGCTAATAGAGAGTGCGTCAGAATATGTCCTTATTTTTTAGGCTTTTTGGCATATTTTCAGCGCTTTGAGCCACCTCTTTTCCTGCTTCAATAATTTTAGCAATAAATTTGTTCATAAACTTCAATTTCCAAACCAAATCAACATCCACTTGCTTACTTTGCACTACGCCCATTACTCGCCCCAATTTTCTTAAAACCCCGCTATCCTTTACACTTCCCTCGCCACTCATAAGGCTTGCCAAACACCGCCCATTTTCGCCGTCACCTCCTATTTTATTTGCTTTAACAAAGTTTTTAAATATCACTCCTGTCAACTCCGACATTAAACTTAAATCTTAGACCACTAACTTATATTTCGCCCCGCTCACTTTTTACCCTATTTCATAAACTCCTCTTTTATTAGCACTCACTATTTGCCCAACAACCCCTTAATCATAGCCTTCAAATCCTGCCCATTTATAAGCATTTTCTCAAAACAAAACTGCCCATTTCGTTATTTAAATAATGGCAAAAATAATAGATTTTTTTAACTCAAATAAAAAAATGCCCCTCTATATAAGGCGCTCTTGTTGCAAAAAAATCTCCCAATTTTAACCAAAATCAACCCCTTTTATACAACTCCGCCACCATTCTTCAACACACTTTTCAATCACCCAAAACCTATCAAACCCTTATTTTATAAGTCTTTTCACCATCCCCATAAAAAATATTTTAACTTTTTATTCCCGTCACCCCTCTTCCCCGCATTTTGTTGCACAAAAAAAAGCCACACCTCGCAGTGTGACTAATTCCTTTTTCTTTTATCTCAAAAAGAGAGGCAATGATTTCTTATTTAATCTCTAAACGATCTCTTAAATCGCTTAATAATTCGCCATTATATTTAAAATATCTTGGACCAGCAACATGTCCATCTTTACCTAACTTTAAAAGCAATTTTGCCAATGCTGTTAAAGACATTACTTCACCATTGTATTCTACCTTTTTATCATCAACTACGATAGCAACTTTCGATTCATCTCGAGCAAATGTGATTTTTGAGCCAACTGGGATATTACATTTCTTAAATGTAAATGGAGATGCTTTTTCTTGGGCTTCAATCTTTACTGTTTTAGCAAGACTTTCTTCTGCCTTTTCTGTATCGGATTGCCCTATCTTCTTTAACTTACCTTGAGTCCCATGAATTTCTGCCATAGCCTCAAATAAGCCATATGCATCTTCAGCTGACATAGCATAAAATTCCCTTACCCTTTTCTTACCATTTATATTTTCTCTAGATCTTAAATCTGGGTTTAGTTTATCAATAATTGAATGGATTTTCATGTCTGTTAATCTAACATTAACTTCATATGTTGCGAATATTCTAAATCCGAATGGAGTACATTCACTTCTATTGAGTTGATTAACTCTCTGTTCAACATTACCAGCATAACCGATCTTAACCCATTCAGGAAAAGAAGGATTTGTTAAAATATAGATATACCCTTTTTCTTCTGACATACAACGCTCCTTGCGATTATTATATCATAAATAGAAAAATAAAAAAACATTTTAAAAACACTTGCAAAACATTTTTATAAGAGTTAAAACATTCAACACTTGGAGGACTTATGAAAAATGAAACTATTGTAGAATTTATTAAGGAAAAATATTATGAACAAAAAATGTCAGCTGAATATAAACTTCAACTGACAAAAATTGTGAAACTTGAAAAGAAATTCACCAAAGATTTTTCAAAAAACAAATGGCGCGAATACTTCAATCTTGACCTTGCAATAGGCGAACTACATTCTATCGAAATTGAACAAATTATTGAGTTTGTTGTTGAAACTGTGAAATCATTAAAGTAAATTAATCTTCATTCATCATATATTCAGCCTGTTTAATAACATCGGATGTCGCTTCTTCACGATATTCTGGTGGATAACCATATTTTCTTAAACATTCTTTAATCTTTATTCTCATTTGAGCTCTTGTTGCCTGCTTTATACTCCAGTCGGTAGTTATTGCATAAGTTTCAACAATATCTTTTAACTCATGAGCAATAAGTTTTAATGTTTCATCACTTAATAATTCTTGGGCAGATTTATCACGAATAAGTGCATCATAGAATGCTCTTTCACGACCACTAATCCCTAATTTATTTGCCTCTTTTTCATCGCTAACAAGTTCACCAGCAAAATCAACCAATTGAACGATAGTTGTTTCAGCAACAAATCTTTCATCTCTATCATTATATTGTTCTAATATTCTTCTTAATTTTTTACTATACTCTTGAGATTTAAAATAATTATTTTTTCTACTTTCAGCAATAGCTCTTTCAAGTAATTTTTTGATAATTTGAACAAATACTAAAGGTGGATTTTTCTTCCTTAATTCCTCTATTTTTTCTTTACTTAAAAGTTCTATAACATTTATTGAGTCATCTTGTTGTTTAGTTAAAACTTTGACTTCATCACCTTTAATAGCATCAGCAAGTAAATTTTTGACATATTCATTCATTTCTGCAATAGAGACAGCACCTGTTCTTGCTCTTAATTTTAACAAATAACTTCTAATAGCAAGATAGTAAAGAACATCGTTTTTTTCATCTTCGGTTAGAATACCACCACATACAACAAATGCTTGCTTAATTGATATAGACAAATCCTGCATAAAGGCATCTTCTCGTTTTTTATTTTCTAAAATAAATTGTGCACCTTGTTGTATTGACTTGAATCTAATTAAAGAGTCTTTAGCATTAAAGCCAGATTTGTCAACTTTATAAAACCATTCATTTAGAATACTTAATTTTTCTTTCAATAAGTTGTAGATTTCTTTTTTAACATCTTGGCAGTTTTCTTGTCTATCTCTATCGGTGTACGCAGTTAATGCTTCATCTAGCGCCTTTCCAAGTCCGATATAATCTACAATTAATCCATATGGTTTTCCTGGATAAACTCTGTTTACTCTTGCTATTGCTTGCATCAAATTATGCTGTTTTAATCTCTTGATAAAATACATAACATCAAGATCTGGGACATCAAAACCTGTTAGCCACATATCAACAACAATAGCAATTTTATATTTAGAACTATCTTTCTTGAATTCTTCGCCAAGTTCTTTCCTAAACTTGCTATCTTTAAATAATTCTCTTTGTTCTTCTGTATCTTTATTAGATTCTGTTGCAACTAAAATTATTTTTGATTTATAAGAAGGTTTTAATTCACAAATTCTATTGTATAACTTCGCAGCAGCAACTCTTGTCTGACAAACAATCATTGCTTTGCCATTTAAGAAATTTTTTCTTTCTTCATAATGAGCGAGTATATCTCTTGCAAGCAAATCAATTAAGTCATCATCTTCTAAAATTACTTTTAGTTTTGACATTTCTGCTTTAGATTTTTTAATTGCTTCTCTGCCCGCTTGGTTATTCTTTTCAAGATCGTTATAATAAGTGTCAATTTGTTTTAATACTTCATCATCTGTCCAAACTTTTGCCAATCTTGACTCATAGAAAAGTTTTACAGTAGAACCATCAATAATGGATTGTGTCATATCGTAAGTATCTATGATATCGCCAAAAATATCTGTTGTTTGTTTGTCCTTTGTATTTACTGGAGTTCCTGTAAAGCCAATAAATATAGCATTAGGCAAAGCTTCACGAATATATTTTTCAACACCATATTTGAAAACCGCTTCCATTTCTTGAGTTTCTTTGTCTTTTACATAATGCACGGTTTCATATAATCCATAGTGACTTCTATGAGCTTCATCAGTCATTACAATAATATTGTTTCTTAAATTTGAAGGTAAATTATCTTTATCAAACTTTCCAATAGTAGAGAAGATAATTCCACCTTGCTGAATTTTACTTAATTTCTTAACCAAATCTGCACGACTTGTAGCAAGCATTGGTTCGCACTTCAAATAATTTCGTGCGCTGAAGAATGTTTTATATAATTGGTCGTCAAGGTCAATTCTATCAGTTAATACAACAACTGTAGGAACATTTAATGCTCTATGTTGTAATAACCTATGTGTAAGCATAACCATTGAGAAAGATTTGCCACTTCCTTGAGTATGCCAAACCAAACCTGCTTTACCACTTCCATTTGGTTTTACTGCACCTAAAACACCATTTAATGCTTTTTGTACACCAAAATATTGGTGGTATTGAGCCATAATTTTAATTGGTTGGTCGTTCTTATCTTGAATAAAGAATAAATTGTTTTTGATAACATCTAACATTCTCGCTTTGTTAAACAAACCTGCAATGTTTATCTCTAATTTATCAACGCAAGTGTCATCATATCCTTTTTCGCCATTGATACTTTTCCATTCGTTAAAACGGTCAATCTTCGATGTTAAAGTTCCAACTTTTGTAGTAACACCATCACTAATAACTAAAAATGCGTTATAGTTAAATAGAGTAGGAATATCATATCTGTAGCCAGAGTTTCTGCTATTTCCACCTAATTGCTCATAAGCTTTTTCAAGTGTTGCATCAGTGGCGTTTTCGTCAAATGATTTTAATTCCATTACAACTAATGGTAAACCATTTATGTAAACAATAACATCTGGTATTCTTGTGTTTCTACCCTCATTGAATTTTACCTGGTGGCAAACTTGAAAAATATTATTTTCGGGGTTTTCAAAATCTAATAATTTTAATAATGGGTTTACTTTATAATCTTTAGATTCAATAGTAATTCCATCAATCAAATACTTATGAAATTTGAAGTTTCTTTCAAATAAAGAAGGATTATCAATTCTCTTAATAGTATTGATAGCTTGTGTAATTATTTTCTCGTCAGAAATTTTGTTGATACGAGAAATAGACTCATACAACAATTCTTCGTTGATAAACTTATCAAGGGTTCTATCTTGAATCCAAGAGTAATCTTCTTCAATAAACTCATAATCTAAATTTTGTAATAAAGTAATAATACTTTCTTCAACTAAACTTTCGTATTTCATATAGCCACCTTTGTTTTACACTTATACAAAATACATTATAACACATAATTTCATATTATGTGTTGTTTTCTATAAATTTTTTACAACAAATTACCAATTTTTAACATTTTCATAATTGACACTATCGGAACAGTGGATAATTTGATAGAAAATTACGAACTACAAATAGCAAGATTTAAACTCTTTTCTGACAGTGTTTATAAACAATATTGTGAAAAAGAAAACGAATTATCTGTTCTAAATCTTGGTGATTGTTGTGAAATAAAAACAGGCAAACTAAACGCTAATGAAGGTTCTGAAAATGGCATATACCCATTTTTCACTTGTTCACAAACAGAAAGCAATATTGACAATTTTGCATTCGATACAAAAGCTATAATTATTACTGGTAATGGAGATATCTCTGTAAAATATTATGAAGGTAAATTTAATGCTTATCAAAGAACCTATGTGTTAACTCCGACTAAATATCTTTGTTTATTCTTAAAAGAGTGTGAAAACAACATATCAGAATTGAAATCTGCTTCAAGAGGTTCTGTTATCAAATTTATAACAAAAGATATGCTATGTAAAATTAAAATAAAAATATTTGACAATGCAGAAATTATTAACAATAAATTACAAGAGATTTATAACAATATAATGAAGTTAAACATTAAAATAAAGAGATTAAAAGATATAAAAAATCAACTTTTACATAAGTATTTTGGGTGATATAAATTGACACTATTTAATCTCGTTCTTTAGTATTTCTCTTACTTTTTCTTCTAACTCTTTGCTTTCGTCCATAAGGGTAAAGAGTTCAGTAACAGTTTGTTTTAATTGCTCATTAAGTTCTTCTTCAGATAATTGGTTGGAATTATCAACACCAACATATCTTCCAGGATTTAATGAATAATCTTTTTCTTTTATTTCTTCTAAACTTGCTTTATTGCAGAAGCCAAGTTTATTTTCATATCCTTCATCATTTTTATATTTATGATAAGTTTCTGCAATTAAGTCAATTTCACTATCTTCAAACTTTCTTAATTTACGAGAAATCATTGTTCCAAGTTTAGTAGCATTTATAAATAAAACATCTGTATCAACTTTTGCTTTATTCAAAATCCAACATTGAACGCTAATTCCTGTGTTAGAGAACATTTTGTCTGGCAAATCAATAATTGCATCAACTTTACCAGCTTCAAGCATTGCTTTTCTAACTTTTCTATCATCTTCAGTATTGCTTGTTGTAGCACCATTTGGCATAAGAATAGCAGCTTTTCCTTTTGGAGCAAGTTTAGCATACATAATTTCTAACCAAGCATAGTTTGCGTTTTTTGTATCAGGTTTTCCAAACACCCATCTTGGGTCACCTTCAAGAGATGGTTTCCAATAATCTTTAATGTTATATGGTGGGTTGGCAAGAATAAAATCGGCACGGAGCGATTTATGTAAATCGTCAGTGAATGAATCTCCATTTCTTTCGCCTAAATTACCAGCAAGCCCACGAATAGCCAAATTCATTTTTGCCATTTTCCAAGTTCCAGGATTGCTTTCTTGCCCATAGATTGAAATATCATCAACTTTTCCTCTATGCTCTTTAACGAACTTAGAACATTGAACAAACATACCACCAGAACCACAGCAAGGGTCAAAAACTCTGCCTTTATATGGTTGCAGAATTTCAACCATCATTTCAACGATAGATTGTGGAGTAAAGAACTCACCACCTTTTTGAGGGATATATGTTGCAAATGCGCCAATATAATATTCGTAGATTTGACCAAAGAAATCGCCATCAGCATCTTCCATTTTTAACTGAGTAGTAAAGAAATCTACAAGTTCACCCAAAGCAACCTTATCTAATTCACTCTTAGAATATGTTTTAGGAAGTATACCCTTTAATTCGTCATTCTTCTTTTCAAGTTCGTCAAACGCTGCGTCAATCTTTTGACCTAAACTTTCATCTTTAGAATATGATGCAATGTAAGGCCAAAGTGCTTTCTCTGGAACGATAAATACATGATCTGCGATGTAATAATCCTCATCGTGTTCACGACCATCTCCAAATGCTTTTAATTCATTAAATTTAGCCAAATATTTATCACTAACATATTTTAAGAAAACTAAACCTAATACAACATTTTTGTAATCTGCTGGGTCGCACTTATCTCTTAATTTAACAGCAGCACCCCATAGCACTTTTTCATCAATTTTAGCCATTTTTACTCCTTATAGTTCTATATAATTTAAACTACGTGTCATTGTCATTATAACACAAATTTTATTTTTTTGTATTAATTATCAAACAAAAAACAGCAAAAAATTAATTTTGCTGTTTATAAATTTAAAATGTTATTAAATTTTAATAAAATAATTTTTGAATTTCAATAATTGCCTTTTTATTAAACTGTTTTGTTGCAACATCATACAAATATGGAATAATTACTACATCTTCATGCTTATCTATAAAAATTTCAGGATTTCCACGTGGTTTTAGAATATTAACTATTAGTGCCACATCACCACCACAATCTTTTAATTTGTTTCTTACATCTTCCACTTTTGTAACCCTATTGAAATCTTTGTATCCACTAAAATTTTTAAAGTCAACAAATACCTTGTCCTTGTAAAAATCAAACTTCTCATATCTTTCATTGTTTCTAATTTTTTGAAGTTCTATATTCAAAAATTCTTTAAAAATAAACTCTCCAACTACTTCCCCCAAAGCCCCTTTGTAAATGCTGTTAAACATTTCAGGAGATAAGATATACTTATTAGGAATAAAGTTTGTTGCATAATCTTTTTCTATAAAGAAATCTCTTACTCTTGGTATCTGTAAAAGACCTTTTAAATTTGTGGTACTTTCCCCTATTAAATCACCAACAACAGAATTGAAACCAAACTTTTTATTCCTCTCATCATAACTGTAACTTGTGTTCTGATTTGGCAATTCTATATATGCACTATATGTTGCTGTCGGAGAGTCTATTGTAGGATGTCTAAGCAATTGATCTCTCAAACTTTCCCATTTATAAATATTATCATTCTTAAAATTCAAAAGAACTTTTATATAAGACTTACTAGACTTATTAATAAGCAATGCTTTATTTTCTAAATTATTTTGACTATTATCTATACTTTCCTCAATTTTATCAAGAAATTTAGAAAATTCTGGATTGAGTAAAAGATGCTTATAATATTTTTTTACACCCTTTAATTCTTCTAACAACGCTTTATCATAATAAATATGAATGTCTTTAGATTTATTCTTTGTTCTACATATTCGTCCTACAGCTTGTTGTACAAGTTTAGCAGTATGTAATTTTAAATTTTTAGAGTTGGTTGGTGTAGAAAACGAATTAAATTTAATACCATGATAAGTTTCAAATCCTTCTTTTATATCTCTATAGGCCTCTTCATTTGTAATATCACCAGACTCTTCCAATACTTTCACCTGGTATAAATATCTGATAAATTGCTCTTCTTCTATTATCTCGTTATTCATGTTTACAAAAACATTTGTTGGTTTATCTACATAGATAGCATCAAAATCTTTGTATTCATCTTGATATTCAAGATTATTAATGGAGACATAGTCAATCCCTTTAATGAAATTTCTTGGAATTTTATATTGTATATTTTGACCTGCACCTAATGTTTGATATGCCGAAACAAGAAAAACCTTCTCCCCATTACTTAATTTTTTTTCAATCTCTTTTTTCTTGTTGTCATAAGTTTCTATATCTCCAAATAAGCTATCAATATTTGCCACTATATTAAATTGCTTACATAATTCATCAAAAACACTTTTTGCAAAAACAAAATCAAATGCGAAATCGTTTTCTTTCAAAAGTTTACTTGTTAAAAATAAGAATGAATACATGTGAGAGTTTTTCACAAATTCTCTCATACACAAAAACAATTTTATATATCTGATTTTTATGTATGTTTTTAGATTCTCAAATTTATTTTTAATTATTTTTTGGATATCATTGCTAAAACTATTTATATGCTTTTCCAAATTTAATTCATCTACACTTATTGCTTCTAGTAATATATTTACTTTATCATATTCACTAGTTTGTCTATTAAAATATTCTTTTAATTCATCTCTTTCTTCCTTACTTAAATGTTTAAATTTTTTACCTAATTTGATTTCCAAATAATTTATATCAAAATTTCCTGTTGATGTTCTTAAAGATGAAGATGCAGAAATCCCCACCACTTTGGCTTTATTACACAATCCTAAAAGGATTTTTTCTGGAGTTTCATCAACTGTCACATAATCTATTTTAGATTGTGTGTCATGCGTATCGCTATCAATAATACTATAATATCTAAATCCTTTTTCATTACAAGAAAAATCTAAATCATCAGACAATGTATTACTGCTAAGCTCTCTAGTTTTCTTTCTTCTAACAATAGCTTTCGTAAGATAATTTAAATATCTTCCTTCTATTCCAAATTCTGCAAGGACTGTCCTAACACATGCATCATCTGAAATTAAATTCAAATCTTCTTTTAATTCAATTTTGAGTTGTTTATAATTATTAGCAATAAAACCGACACCAATTTGAAAATAATTAATGAAGTTTTTTATGTCAAATAGAAGATCCTTCAGCTCATCTCTATCCTCTTTTTTATTTTCGACTGGTTCAATTTGATTTATTCTATCTGTTTTATTTGTCTTTAATAACAGATAATTATTTTTTGAAGGTAATATACTTATAAACCTATAATCCTGAAACAAGAAATAGGCATCATCTTTTGGATTTCCAACCAACTTGTGTAAAAATTGCAAATTATATTTATCTTTGATTTCATCCGCCCTATTTTTAAATTTTTCTATTATTTCGCTAGGATTATAATAGTTCTCAAATATTTTCTTTTTATCAACATTGTACTGAGAAGGAGTCATTAATTTTTTTGTAAAATCACAAACAGTAAGTCCTGCATATATCATATGAAAAAGATCTAACATTCCAATTTTATTATTTAAAGAGCTTCTTATTATATTATTTAAAATATTTTCTTTTGCCGAATCAAACTCGTCAATAAAAATTATTGCATCTCTAACAATGTCATCACTTAAAATAGTATATGAAGGTTTGATTATCGTGGAGTTCATTGCTAAAAATTTGTCAACGGTCATAAAAATTATCTTAGCGCTATCTGTCATTACAGAAGGATATAATTTAATAATCCATGGATTTTCCTCTTGAACAAATTTTAATCTTTCTTCATAGTTCCTTTTTTCACCTTTTTCATTATATATAACATAAGATTCTAAATTAGATCTAAATTTAGGTTCCCACTCTTCTCTTAAATTTTCAACTGCCTCAGCCTTAAATTCTGAATTTAAATTTTTTGTTTCTATAATTTTAATAAGTGTTTTGATATGTTTTGTTGTCTTATCATTTTTTATTTTGTCAGGAATTTCTTTGTATGCTTCATTGAAATTTTCTATAAGCATATCCATATTGCTTTTTATATACAAAACATCTTTCTTAAATTCTTCATTTTTTCCATCATCAAAAAATTTCTTTTTTAAATCATCATACCCTAAATTTTTTTTAAGTGGTGTAATAAAGAATATCTTTTTATTAAGGATCTTATATTTATTATATATAAAATCTATAACATTATAAGTCTTGCCACTCCCAGTAGGCATATCTATTAAAACGATTCCATTTTCACAATCATCTAAACAGTATTTCTTAAGAATATTTTGCATAAGCACCTCAATTGTATTATTTAAGCTAATCAAATCAATTCTTGTATAATTATAACATATTTCCGCTTAATTTTAGAAATTTTGTAAAGTTTTATATGGCATTTTAGCAACAAATAATTATTAAAATCAATTAATTCAATATCTATATTTTATTAACAAAAATTTACAGTCTGTATCGGCAATGGAGTCAATTTGTTTACAAGTAAAAATTGCCGATAACGGCAATTTTTGAATATATTCATAAAATGTCATTTACAAATTATTTAAACATCAAAATTTTTCAATAAATTCATTATATGAATAATAATTTTCTTTTCCAAAAACACCTTCTAAATAATTTTTAAATTTTAGACCAACAGGGAATGTGACTAATAAACATAATCTCTTTTTAGCTCTTGAACAAGCAACATAAAATAAATTTCTATTTCTTATATATTTATCAATATTGTCTTCGTTTATCTCATCCTCTGACAAAGGTAAAAATTTATCAAATTGATAGTTTGCCCACCCCTTACTTAATACAAAAACAATATTATCATACTCTTCTCCCTTAACTCCATGATCAGTTGAATATATAGAGAATGGCATAAAATATTCCTTGGCGGCGACAAATTCTTTATATTTTATATTCTTTAAGTCTAATAATTTCCCTTTATGATATTCTTTATCAATATCATCAAACATATCATTATATAATCCAATAATTTCTGTTGGAGTCGGTATTAATTTACTATCAATTACCACTCGCAAAACATCGAAAATTGTTTTTTCTCTTGCATCTCTTATATTATTGAACAATTGTCTCCATTTCTTTTTTTCATTTCTTGTATTAATTGGCGGTCTAGATTTTAAAGTTTCATACATTAAAGAAAAGTCATTTGTTAACAAACTCTGGTATATATTTTCAATCACATCAGCAACAAAATTAAATAATTGATCAGATGAATCTTTTAATCTATCATCTAAAATTTTCAACAAGTTATCATATCCTTGATATGAGGCTAAAACCTTGTGAGTTATCATAAGAGTTTTTAGAGTTTCACCCTCATACTTAAATTTATTTTCAATTACTGATAATCTTTTATTTAATTCAGTCTGTGGTAAATCATCTCTAAAGTATCTATCAGTTCGACGCATTCCGATATAATCATTACAATCTACAACACATATGTCTCCATTACAATCATCTATAGCTGTAATTTGTGGCAATTCTGGTCTCAATCTATTTAATAATTCCACTATTTTTTGTGCAGATCTAAAGTTAACTTTTTTACTTATATCTTTTAAATTTGCATCTTTGACTTCGCCACAAGCATTATTGGTTTGGTAAATAGTTTGCCAAGAGTCTCCAAACAAACATATTTGCAATTTCGTTTGAATATCAACAAAATGTTTTAATAATTTATCCAAAATCTCACTATATGAATCCTGATATTCATCAATTAATATGGCTGCATATTTATGCTCTAATAAAAGTCGAAATTTAGGAGAATCTAAAAATTTACAAAATAGCCTTATCACATCATCATGATATAAATATAAAACATTGTTTTCTATGTATCTTACACCTAAAGTATAATTAACTGATTTTACTTGTAGAAATTCTTCTTCGTTAACTAAAGATAAATCTTTCACATAATCTTTTAAAGGAGATGGAAATTGCTTAATATTTTCCCATGCAAAAGAATGTATAGTGGACGGAACAATTCCTTTTATTGTTCCAATACGCTGTTTTATAACTTCAACTGCTGCATTTGTATATGTAATACACGCTATTTGTCTCTTTTGTTTTTTGAACTCCTTCATTTTATTTGCTACAAACCAGTCTATCACTTTATGAAGTGAATATGTCTTCCCAGATCCGGCACCAGCTTCAACTTTAATATTCTTTTTTGATACTATATAACTTATTATTTGTTTATCTGTTTCATCTGCCATTTGTTTCGCAATATCATAACTACTCATTACTTTCTCCTAATACTGGATTATCCAACCAAATTAATCCATTTTTAATATACAAAGGGATATTAAAATTTTCATTGTCTATTAACAAGTCTATTGCAAACTCAGTTTTTGAAATATTACATACTTGATTTTCTAAGTCCTCATCAGTTATATCTCCTGATAAATGATACTTACCCCTATTTACATTCATTATCGCCTCTTCTAAACTTCTTCCGCATAAACCCTCCTCTTCAATTTGATATTCTATATGGCATGAATTTGCGGTCTTATTAATAGATTTTAAATCTTCTAATTTAACATAACCCGGACTCACATGTTCATTTTCTGTTTTATTTGCATTATTAACTGAACTTTCGGAATCCCTGTGAGTGATGTACAACCAATGTTTTAGTGTAGCATTAGTACTATATTGAGATTGTGAGTATGGAGCTTTTTTATAAGTAATTTTCCCTTCTTCGTTATTTGTTTTTTTAGCGCTATCTATATCAGTAATTATCAATGTAGGTATTTGTAAAAAGTTTATAAAATTTAAAAATTTATATGCGTAAGCCCCGCCTATTTCAATTATACTATAATATTGAGATAAGAGATTATCACTTTCATTACTAAATAATTTATTCTTTGCCATATTTTCAATAATTTTTGGTAACAACAATCTCTCGCATGTTCCTTCTACTAAAATTAATTTATCGGCAAAGAAGATTTCACACATTTCTATTCTTAAAAACTTTTTTATAAATTTATAATCTTCAGAGTAATTTAAAATAAATAAATTTACGTCTTTATATATCACTGCATCTTTAATTCTTAATGCATATCTCACACAACTTAAATCTACTACATTTACTATATAAGATGAATGAGTTGTTATAATAGCTTGAACATGCAATTGTGTAATTTGAGAAAGAAACGCACTTAAATATTCTATAAATTTTCTTTGTAGTTGTGGATGCATATGAGACTCAGGCTCTTCTATAAAAAGTAGTGGAATGCACCCTTCCCCTAGCTCTCTAATAATATTACAAAAAGATGCCATTAGTAATTCTATCTTTATCAGATTTTTATAACCCAGCCCATTATTTGTACTCGGAAGAGTTTCTGCGTTTTCACTCGAATTATATAAAAGCTTTGTTGATTGAACTAAACTTGATGAAATATCCACATTAGTTTCCGCTGTAAACTTAAGTTCTTCCGCATTGGGATATCCAAATTTTATAGAACTTTTAACCAATTCATCCATCTTTTCTTTAATTTTTACATTTATATTATTATTTTCATCTGAAACCAATTCTCTAATATCGGCTATTTTTTTACTAAATTCATTCTCGAGAGGAACAAAATTCGCTTTATTGATTTCTGATAAAACATTATTAAATGGATCTATTTCAGTTTCTATTCCGTTTTCATCTAGATTTCTTTCAGCATTAATAAAATAAATTGGAAATAAGTTATTTAACTCTTGTTGTGATTTAAGAACAAAATCTTCTTCATTTTTTGGATTTACTGCGTAAATTTTAAGAGCAAACAATTTAAAATAGTTTTGTTTTATAATAGATTTTAATTCATCTGTAAATTTATTTCTGCAACAATCTTTAATTTCATTGTCTTTAATAAATTCTTGTAACTTTACAAAAATTTCTGATAATACTTTTTCATCAGCTGGCATTTCGTAAGAAGCTTTAATTTCAACAACTGTATTGGTTTCATCAATATCTATTATAAAAGGAGATAAATTTCCTAAATATTGATTTTCATCAACATCTTCATAATTTATAAAAAACTTTATTGATGTAATTGGAATACTTTTTAATAATTCATCATAATTAATCTTATTTAAAAGAAACTTTTCTATATTCTCATATAACACTCTTCTTAATTTTAGCGGATAAGTATCAAACTTCAAAACTCTACCTTGTATTACTTTTCTTATTATATCCAAAAAAGAAGTTTTTCCTGAATTATTCCTTCCAACTATTATAGTATGATTTTTATCTATTTTAACCTTGACACTATCTAAAGTTTTATAATTATTGATAATAACTTCCTCTAAAAACATTATCCCTCCTATATTTAGTTCCATTATAACATAATCAGAATATTTTTCCATATTTTCGGCAAAATTCGCGCAAATTTTACTTTATATAAAACCCATAGGCAAATAAATGCCTATATGTTATAATCCTGTGGGTTGGGATGTAGTCGATGAATTTGATGTAGTTTGAAAATTTTTGAATAGTTGGTGGGGTTGCTTTGTCTTTTGTTTTGGTCTTAGTAGTTTGCTTGTTTTTTGTTTTTGTTTTACTTTCTATGTTAATACTTAACTCTTCCCTACCTTCAAACTTTAACTCTTCTTTTGCAGTTACAGTTTTGTTGTTTTCAGTTCCAACCTCCCCTTTTTCGGGGTTGATTGCTTTGTTTTTTGCAAAAGGTTCGAAGGCAGGTGTTCTACGCCCTTGAAACGAAGTCTGTGGGAACCTTTGCGGGTTCGAATAATGAACAATGAGTTTGAATTGGCATTTCGGGCTATCCAACAATTCTTTTAACATACGGATTCGCTATTCGCTAAAAATAAAATTAATCTATAAACAAAGGAATTTAGATTTATAAATAAAAATATGGAATTTTCAACAATCCATAAAAATTCTAGGTTGTTGACTTCAATTAAGAGTTGTTGTATAATAATTGTGGAGCAATTAAAAATGGAGAAAAAAACAAATAAATTAACAAATTTTTTATACATAAAAAAACTTCAAAGAAATATCAATAAAGGCAAAAGCAAATCCGAAAAAATAAAAGATAAAGATTTAGCATTATATATCGTAAAAACAGATAGAGAAGGCTATCTCAAAATTCCTAAAAAATGGCAAGACGATAAAGATATATTATTAGCCACAATAGAATGCAACGCATACCAAGCTCAATATTTTTCTAAAGATATTTTGGATGACAATGAATTCAGTGTCGATGCAATTAAAAAAAGCCCTTCTTATTATCAATTTTTAAGTGATCGACTTCATGAAGACAAAGATTTGCTTCTTTTAGCCTATGACAATCCTAAAAATCGTGCTAGCTTCTGCATTAATTATGCTTCGGAAACACTAAAAAAAGATAGAGAACTTACAAAAAAAATATTGTCTAAAGACGGAATCTCATTAGAACATGTTGATGAAGAATTCAAGAATGATAAAGAACTTGTTCTTATTGCAATAAATGAAAATGCAATGTCTTTACAATATGCTTCTCCAAAGTTACAAAATGATAAAACTGTGGTTTTGGCAGCGGTTAAAAAAAACGGCAATGTATATGAGTTTTTGCCAAAAACTATGAAGCAAAATAAAGAAGTTGCATGCACAGCTTTCAAAAAAGCCAATGACAAATATTGGGTTTATAAAAGCATGCCACTGCTCTTGCAAACCGACAAAGATATTCTGGATATTTATATAAAGGAAAAACCTGGCAACTTAGAACATATTACAGAAATTCCTAGTAACAAAAATTACGCACTAGATTTGATAAAGAAGGACCATAGATATTTTAAGTATGTTTCGACCGATGCTTATGATAAAGATTTCCTTTCAGACGTCATGATTGTTAATCCAAAAACAATGCCTTATGTAAAAGCCCTCACAAATGATTATTTTTGTGAATATATTGCTCAAGACGCATTTAAAATATATAATGAAAAATTAAATAAAAAAAATGAAAAAGAAAGAGCAAAAACTAATGAAAACAGTCAAAATCTAAAGAAAGATAACAACACTGCAAACAATACCCAAGACAAAGATGGAAACATTGACAACAGTGAAAATGAAATGGAATAAAACATTAATTAAGCTACATATTGTAAATATAAAATCCTATAAGCACTAAGCATATTATAGGATTTTTTATTTTACATAAAAATTTGCAAAACAAATTAATCTAAGCATCCTGCGAAACACAATTCTTATAAAAACAAAAATTTTAAAAGTTTTGTATTTCAACCCAATCCCCTATTGACTTTGAGGATTTTATTTAATATAATTGATGTATGAATAAAACAATATTGAAATTTATTGCCAATCAAGATATTAATATGGGCAAAATAGAAAAATTAAATGAAAAACGCGTCAATTCTTTGAATGATATAAATTGGATTGTTGAAAGATATAACCTTCTTAAAAACAGTTATATTCCAAAAAAGGTTTGTATTGCCGATATAGAAGGATATAACTATGCCTTTATGAATTTAGATAATAAAAATATCATAAACAATATGCCATTCTTCTATGATGAAGAAAAAGACGGGTATGCCACAAGATCTTTATCTCTTCTAGATATAACTTCGCAAGACATTATAGATAAACTTGAATATAGTTTCAAACGCGACCCAATTTGCTTGAATGAAGCTGATGAAGGCAAATATGTGATCGGGACTAATGGCCTGCATAGGTATCATGTAATTAAAGCGCATTATCTCAAAGAGCTTTCTCTTCTTAATAAGAATGACACTAAAAGCATTGAAAAATTGAAAGAAAAATATACATTTGAAACTTTGGTGTCCGAAGTAGATTTTTATAAGACATATTCATCATTTTTATTGCAAACAATTGCACGCTTCCAAGACAGAAACATTGATGTGTCATCGGACTATGATATGTACACTGGACTTACAGGTAATGTTGTTTTTAAAAATTATGACGAAGGGACACAAACAGTGCTTGATGATAAAAAACTTAGTTTAGTCCTAAAAGATTCATTGGAAAACTTTTTATCAGACAAATCAATATCTAAAAAGAAATTTAAGGAATTTTTTGAAATAATCAAAGATTCACAGGAAAAATATGCTAGCTTCAACAAGTTCTGTGAAGAAAACTTAAAAGAATTTATACCATATCTTAATATTAAAAATCACAACCACTTTGTTAGGGAGGATTGTTATGCAAGTATATAAATGTGAAAAATCTGATAGAGAAAATGCAGAGAAATATATTTTTAAAGATGGCGAAAAAGAGCTAGGCTATGGATATTTCATGCAAACTGAAATCAACCCTATCGACATCTTTATCCATGAAGAATTTAGATCAAATGGTTATGGTAAAGAACTTTTCTTGCAAATGATAAAAGTTGCAAAAGACCACGGCGTTAAAGCTATGATGTTTCAAATAGGGATAGAAAACTATAGAATTATCAACATTATTGCTTCATTTGGAGCGCTTAACATAGGCACATCAGACGGCATTCAAAAATGGGTTTTGCCAATAGATTTTAAGAGATGAAAAATTATAAAGCCATGTCAAAATTAAAAATTTCTAAAACTTATGCTGAAGAATTTGATGAAAAATGTGCAAAACACAATGCTCATGGTTTTTTGCGTTATATAACAGAACCAGATGATAAAAATATTTCACTTCTTGATCTTTTTAAAGAAATTGAAAAAACTATAATTTGGCAACAAGTAGAGCCTGAAAGTGAAACCAATCTGAATGAGAAGCAATTTAAAGCAATCATAAGTGATTTTTATGAAACATATTTCCCTCATAAGGCTGAGGAAGTAAAACAAATTTTAAATCGAAGCCATCCATATTTTATTGATAGAGCAGGAAATTGTCATATAAATTTTATTAAAGCGGAGAAAAATGATTTTCGATCAAGCAATGTTGGACATGCTGGCAGAAGGACATATTTAGAATATAATGTTTATTTTCATAATAATGTTGATGATTTAAGCACAACAGCTCATGAAATTGCACATGCCATCAGCAGTCATCACAAACATTTGATTGAACTTATTCGCAGCGACACAAATCAAAGCGAAATAGACAAATATATTCAGCGTAAAAATAATTTTGACAATGATTGTATTGGAGAAATTGAAAGTTTAATAGTGGAGAGATTGTTTATCCATTATTTACATGATATGGGACTTATCACGGAAAAAGATTTATGCAATTTTGAGAAGAAACAGCAAGCAACTCTTCTCAGCGAAATAAATTTGATTCAAGAAGAGAGAGAAATATTGAAAGAACTTCCCTGCCCTGTGACCGAAAAAAGCCTCGCAAACCTAGTAAAAAATTTAGAAAAAACGAAAAATAAGCGTCTTATTGAGCGTATAGAAAATATGCATGACAACGATAGGCATAGCTCATATATGTTTAGATATATTGTCGGGCGAATCGTTTCTGAAGAATGGATGAAAAAATATTTGGCAAGTGGCAAGCAAAAACAAACAAAAATGCTTGAGCAATTTGAACATTATTTAGACAACACTTACAAATTGAACTTAAATAATGCTTGTGATGAATTACTAAATTTAGATTTTACTTCAATCGTTGAAAATTATGTAATTGATAAACTCAATCAACGCAAAGCGAAGCAACAGAAAAAAAGTGACAAACTTGATAATAATGAGAATGCCGAGGAAGAGCGCCATATTATATAATAAGCGCTCTTTTTTTATCTTGCTACAAAAATGAAACAAATTATAATTTATAAAAAAGACAGCACGCTTAATGCTGTCTTTTTTTATCAACAAAACACTTATTCTACAAATAACTTTTAAAGGTCATTCCCCTCATTATGATTAGTTTTTAAATTTTATAAAATCCATAGCAAAATCAGCTTGTTTTCTTAGTCTTTTTGTTCTTTTCTATAATTTCGTAACTATTATCCAGTAAGAAGAAAATGTCCTCTTTTTCTACGCTGCCATCTAGTAATGCCATTATCCAATGTTCCTTATTCATATGGTAGGCAGGCAAAAAGCCTTCCTCTTGCAAAAGACCCCCTTGTAAAATTGAGTCACACTTGGCAGTGACAACATCTATTTCCCCTTCCCCAACAAGACCAATTTTTTCTTTAGGGAGGGACATAATCGCAGCATACCACTTTTTGTTTGGATGACGCAAAACAGCATAAGTTGGATATGCCTTCCATAAATATTCTGGCGAGGTGTCAAATTTTGATTTAACATAATTCAATACATCTTCTTTCAAAGCCCCATTATCTTTCATAATCAATATCCTTTTAATATTTATCAAAAATTTGATATTTTTTATTAATAATTTTATTATATCATAAAATAAATTATATTTTTATTTTTTCTTATTATTTTTTTTGTATTTTTCATTTTATATAATTTTTATTAATATTGTTTTTTATTTTGCTTATTTTTTAATATTTATTTTAATATTAATTGACTTTTTTAAATTATTTGAGTATTTTATTTTATGTTGTCTGTCGCTTTGGCAGGCGTTTGCAAATGATAAAACAAGGAGAGTCTTATGACACTAAAGAAGAAGCTAAGCATAGCAATGCTTATAGTATTGACAATTTTAATAGGTGTGTTTTTGATGGCTTGTGATGATAAATCAAGTCAAGATAATACTCAAGATGAAGAAAATAATGAAAAACCTGTTGACCCAGGAGATAATGGAGATGAAAACAACAAACCACAAAAAGTAGCTATTGAAATTTCATCTTTTGACGATTTGCTTAGTATGGCTGACAAGTTTGATAGCATTAAAGACAATGAATATTTCTTGTTGACAACTGATATTGATTGTGATGGGCAAAGCTGGGAATCAGTAGGCAGTCTTAACAATCCTTATAGCTGTGAATTTGATGGTAATGGCTATACAATAAGTAACTTGGTTTTAGCAACAGAAGATTCAAAGGCAAGCTTTTGGGGAGTTGCTAAAGATTCATATATTCACGATGTAACTTTTTCAAACATAACTACATCTGCAGAAGATTATAGTGAAGAAGGTTTAAATGTTGGGCTTATAGCACAAGGATATAACGAACTTCAACTTGAGAACATAACATTGACAAGTTCACTTATAACAATCAATGCAAACAATCTAAAGAATTTTGGTGGAATAATAGCAGAAGACCATTCCACAGGCTTAAGAAAGAATTTGACAGTAAAAGATAGCTCATTCAATATTTCAACAATGGCAGGTTCTAATAATATAGGTTTAATTACAGGATATAGCACAAATCTAGTAATAGAAGATTGTAAAATAGAAAATATAACTGGTTCAGTATTATATATGGGAAGTGAAGGTTTATCATTCGGCTTAATCTCTGGAAGACTTGAAGCAAATGAAACAGACTTATCCCAAGCAAGTATAACAAACTGCGTATATAACATAATAAATATTGAAATATTAAGTATGACAGAAGAAAATATAAATGTGGGCACAAACATTGGTTATGTTGATGAAAATGCTGTAGTAGAAACAGAAAACATATCTTCAACTGAAACCCAAATTTTATTCAATGGAAGTGCAATTTAAAAAACAAAAAATTTCAAACAAAAAACTGGCTTTTATATGCCAGTTTTTTTTACTTAAAAATGTCACTCATGTTTGTTGTCAATTTGCTTCTCACCATCATCTTGAGAAATATTCTCTTGCCCTTGCAAGTCGTCTATCTTTATATTTCCTTCAACCGACTCTTTATCCTCAATTTTCTCCCCTTCATCTAAAGTTTTGCTTTTCTTATTTTCTTTCTTCTTTTTAACTTTATCCTTTTTGTTTTTACTAAAATGGAAGAAGCTCATAATCTTTCCTATAATCAATATAATTTGATCGCTATGGTTAAGCGAATATTTTTTCATCAACGCTTTTCCAAATATCAAAAGAGCTGCAATAGTTGCAGAAACTAGAGATGCCACAACAATTCCCATAAATTCTGACATATTTTCTCTTATCAATGCCGTCGTCACAGTCGCACCAGCAGCACCACTCAAAATTCCACAAATATCACCTAAAATATCAGCGAATATACTTGAAACTCTATCAGCATTTTTTTGTAAAATAATTGCCTCTTTCGCTCCTCTCACTTTTTTAGCTGCCATAGCCCTAAAGTTTTTCTCATCACAAGATGCAACAGCCATACCTATCATATCCGTAATAATGGCTATTATCAAGAAAACCACAATAACCACAATTGAAATAATTATGCTTGCTTCATTCAATGCAACTTCGCTTAAGATACCAAAAGCCATAGATAAACAAAATGACAATACAAGGACTATCAAAGGCCATCTGAAATATTTAACAAATTTAGATTGTGACTTTTTTTCATTTTTCGGGTTTGACGCCATTTTTTTTAACTTATTCTCCTTTTTTTTGTTTTATTTAGATTTTTTAATTTTTATCTATATTTTTATTTTATCTATCTATAATATAAATAAACAAAATATTTAAAATTCAAAAAATAGAGCCTTAACGGCTCTATGAAGACAGCAGAATTAGTAAACCTTGTGTCATAGGTTCGGTCGGATTTCCCATTCTCGTACTTAATGTCGCCATATAAGCAGTTTCCTTTTAAACAAGACATAACACCGAATCGCCACTCAGAACACACTATAATCCTATTTCTGCCAGCTTTTAGCAACAGTCTAGAAGTTTTCCTTGACAACAATACTTACTATTCGCTTGTTTTGCAAACATAGTTTCATAGAAAGATGTAAATCAATCTTGGCCAAAATCAATTTACATGTATAATCTAATCCCCAGTATGTTCACTCAAAGCAGGCTACTCTGCACACGACTTTTACCGCATTGCAGGTTCTCCCCCAGAGAGTGGAAATTAAATTTGCACCCTGTTGGGTCTCCGCGAAAATTGGGTCGCCAGCTATATGCCATTATAACCTGCCCAATAATCTTAACTTCCAGCACAAACCCCAATTTGGGCAATCAAAGCTTGCACCAGAAACTTCATCGATGTGCCCTTCGACGCTATTGCTTCGTCCTCTTAGTAAGCAAAGTTGACTAGAATACTGCATCTTTAATATATATTATAGCATAACTTTTTGAAAAATGCAAGCGGATTAAATTTCATTTGGCAAAAGCAATCACATTTTCTAATTATACAATATTTTGGCTATTTTATATAAAAAATTAACAAACAAAACTTGCCCAGCATAAAAAGATATAAAAGTTAAAAAAAAATTTAAAATTTTATTGACAAAACAAAAATAATTTGATATTATTACAATGCAATCATTCAAAACGAATAGATTGTCTCATATCTCCCTCTCATTTATTTTAAATGAGAAACCCAAAAAAAGGCTTTTACATATAAACTAAAAAAGTTTATATGTAAAATCAAACTAGCCTTTAAACAACAATTTATTGTTTATTCCCCAGTAGCTCAGTGGTGGAGCGCTCGGCTGTTAACCGATAGGCCGTAGGTTCGAATCCTACCTGGGGAGCCAGAGTTACTCATAGTATCGAGATGTTTAGAAATTTGTTCTTTTTCTTCATTAGATAATGGAGTTGAAGAACTATCCTTGCGAAAGCCTATCAAAACATCCATACTATGATTTTTATTTACCCTAATTCCTTTTACATAGAGTTTTATTGCCACATCTATTGTTGCATCATCTAAATTTTGTATTTTATTAATTAAATCTTGTTTAATTCTACTTGCACTTATTGTTGACAAGTAGTTTTTATTTTTTATACTCTTAATTTCTTCAATAAGAGTATTTTTCTTTTCTTGCAGTTCATCCATTTCTTGATTCATTTCTGGATAAGCAAGACCATTTTTCATAAGGTCAATTAAATTTTTGATTTGTGCTTGGACTTTATATAATTCTTTTTCCTCTTTATCTACGCTTTTAAATTCTTGTTTGTATGAGTTTTCTATACTCTCTGAAATATCATCCAAATTTAAACTCAACAGCCAATTCTTCATTGCATCCCGAACTAAAGCGTTTGCTAAATTAGCATTAACATTTTCTAAATCACAATTTTTATTATTTCTTTTATTGGAACAAACATAACTTATTGTAGTATGCCCTCTTGAGTCTGTAGTGCTGTAACCTTGTAACATAGCATTACATTCACCACAATAAAGCAACCCACTTAATAAGTAGTCATGTTTTGCTTTATTTGAATTCTTGTATTTTCTCCCTTTTAATCTTGCTTGTGCTAGTTCAAATGTTTCTTTGTCAACGATTGCAGGGATAGCATCTTCAATGACAACGACTTTATCATTCTTTTTGCCTACCCACTTATGCATCTCTCTGTTTATATTTTCCATCCAGACATATCTTCCAATATATCTTGGGTTCTGAAGTAAGCCATTTAAAGTTGATTTTGAAATAGGATTGCCTCTTTTACCTAAAACTCCATATTGTTTTATATCTTCCAATATTTCATTATAGGTATAACCTTGTATGTATAGTTGAAAAATTTTTCTAACAACCTCAGCCTCTTTTTCGTTAATTACATATTGCTGTTCAACTATATCATAACCAAGTGGAGCAAATCCACCTAAAAATGCACCATGCTTTGCTTTGTTGTATTTTGCATCTATTGATTTTTGACGGCTCTGCAAAACAGCATGTTGACCTATACCAACATGAATAAGCTCTGTCAAAAAATCATCTGGATTAAGAATATCACCAATCTTTTCTGTTGCAGAAAGCACTTGAATATCAAGCGCTTTCATTTCTTTTCGGAATTGAAACCAGTCCACAACATCACGACTCCCTCGAGTCATGTCATATAGCACCACACAATCAATCAATTTTGCTTTAGCAACATTTAATAGATTTTGATACTGTTGTCTATTCGTGTTTGTCCCCGTAGTCTCTTCGTCGCTAAAAATAAACTCTACTTGAATATCATGCTTTTTGCAGTATTCTACACAAATACTTACTTGTGTTTCAGTAGAGTTTTCTGTTTGATTGCTTGTTGAATACCTGGTATAAATTGCCCCTTTCATTTCACTCCTTTTTTACTTTTTTATTACAAAATACTAAAGTTATTCCAACTATTCCCAATATAACCATAACAATAAAAATTATTAATAATTTTGTTAGGTCTATTGCATTCACTAAAAACATGAGAAAACCTAATATGTATAAAATAATGTTAAATATAAATGCCAAACAACCAATTAATCTTTTAACTTTAACAAAAGTTAAATCAATGTCTTTTTTCAATTTGTCCATACTTTTTGCTGTTGCAAAACATGCTATTTGACCTATTATTAAAAGTAATCCTAATATTAATATTAACCAATCCATAATTTCTCTCCTTTCATAAATTACTTTGAAACGCGATTGCTTTCCCTAATATGTGAATATTATTTAATTCTTCTCCTTCGTATATAAATGGTTGATAATTTTTATTAGCAGGCATTAGCATTATTCTATTTTTATTGGGCTCATAAAAAACTTTTTTTAAAGTAACTTCATCATTTACGAGAACGACAGCAATTTCTCCATTTTCAACAATTTCTTGCTTTTTAATAAAAACCAAATCACCATCATAGATTCTTGCATCAATCATTGAATCACCTTTTGCCCATAATGCAAAGTCTGGTTTAATATTACCTATTGTATCAACATAACATTCCAAATGCTCTTCAGCATATATTGGTTTACCACAAGCAACAGTTCCAAGAACAGTAATTTTGATTTTTGATAATGGAACAATATCTATTTTATTAGCTCTATTTACATCCCACCCCATAAGATATTCTGGTGTAGTATGCAAAGCCTCCGCAAGTGGTTTTAAAATTGATGTAGGCATATTTTCTATATCTCCATTTTCATAACGATAAATAGTCGCTCTATTCTTTCCAATTTTATTTGCCAAATCATCTATACTAATGTTGTATTTTTGCCTTAGCATGCGTATTCTTTGAGATATTTCCGACATATAACCCCCTTTTTTCTTAATTTTAACACTTTTATTGCAATTTTGCAACAATTAAAAATAAAAATTAAAAAAATATTTGCAAATATGCAAAATTTTATTGACATTATAGTTTAATTGTGATAAATTAAGATTGTCGCAGATATGCGATTAAGAGGAGGTGAAACATGATTGATAAAGAAAAATTAAAATCAGCAATTTCTAAAAATGGTTTAACAATAACTGTTTTATCGCAAAAATTAAAAATAAATCCTTCTACTTTTTTTAGAAAAATCAACAAAGATGCCTTTTTAATCAAAGAGGCTTATCAAATTTGTAAAATATTAAATCTTTCAAATCAAGATGCAATTGATATTTTTTTTAGCAAAAATGTCGCATAATTGCGATTTTAAAATAAGGAGAACTTATGCCTAAGAATGATATATTAACAATAAAATCAGTAACTGCACCTACACAAATCCCAGAAAATGAGTGGAAAAGGTTTATAAGTGTGATTTACAAGAAGTCATTTGATGATGCTTTACAAGAAATCAAGTGGTCAATTATTGAAAAAATAAAAAAAGAAGAAAGTGAAACGACGCCAATCAACCCACTTTCTTCAAAAGAAGATTTAAAAAAGACAACTAGGCAACAAGCCTAAGCCTTTTTTAAACCTACACAAATTGTAACACAAAATTAACCAAAAATCAATTAAAAGGAGAATAAAACATGCAAAAAGATATAGCACACCCTTCAATTATTACTTTTATCGGTTGGTGTGAATTAATGGAAATTAAACCTTATAAAATTGAAAGTATTTTAGAGTACAGAAGAATCTCTAAAAATCTAGGAGGTCCATCATGTTTAAAATAACTGCAAAATTTCAGAACGGAATTAAAAAATCGTATCTAACCAACTCTCTTTCAAAAAAGAGTTTTTGGGAAATTATCAACGAAGCTGAAGATGATTCTATTGATATTTCAATTGTCAAAATTACTGCAGAGGGCAAGCGACTGCTTCTATACGATAGCAAAGTAATCAAAAAAATGATGGAGGTGCTAAATGAAGAATTATGTAGTAATTCAATCAGCCCTATTTAAAGACCTTGAAATGGAATATACCGCACTTCAAGAAAAAATCAAGCACCTTCAAGCAAAACGGCGTAGAGCTGGAAACTCTATAGGATTGAAAATTTAAAAGGAGAAATAACAATGTCTGAAGAAATGAAAAAATTCCTAAAAATCTATTCTCCAGTTTTCGTTATATGTTTATTACTCTTATGCTGGCTTATGTATTATTATCTATTTTTAGATTCAAAAATATCAATAACGACAGCATATTTAGATGATGCTACTTATTCTGATGACGAAGTCTTTTTTATGGAAATAAACTATTATTCAAACGAAAATGGAAATGGACAAGAAGTATTTGAAATAAAATTCAATTATTATACAGATACAAGAATCCCTGAACAGGATGAAGACGGAACCTTTGATTCTAAATATATGTATTCAACAGGTGCTCAATTTTTAGGTGGTATACAAACTAAAAAGAAAGCAAAATCAACATTTACAACCTATACTCAATATTATTCACTTCAAAATGGTTACTATTACGATACTGAAATGGGAGGAACTTCTTTTTCATCATTAAAAAATCAATCAATCATTGACCAATCTTCTTGGTTATATGATATTAATGGTAAATTATGCAAAATTTGGACAAGAGGAAATGTTCAAACTGGCAAGACATTATGGGTAAAAGATTATATTAAGATTGATACATCATATTTTATTTTAGCGTTATACAATACCATTAAATCTTTAGATGAGGGTGAAAATATATTTGCTTTAAACTTGTCTGAATACTTTTTTGTTACACTTCAAGATAGTGATGGAACTTTTGGAACAAAGCCAACAGATGATGAAAATTATTTGTATGCAAACATAAAAGTCAATGTAAACAATAACGGAATGATTAATGCTAACCAATCATTATTTGGAATTGTTGAAGAAGATGCTGATTGGTCGTTATATGGCTCAAACTCTGACGAGTATTGGCAAGTAAGGACTGAATACAATCTTACTTTAAATGATTTTATTGTCGTTTCTGAAAATCAAAAATTCTATTTGGATATAAAACAATCTTGCTTGAATTATTTAAAACCATTCAACTACCTAAATATCATTATAACAATAAACCTAGATGAAGTTAAAGTTGCATCTACACAAGTTGATATTCAAGGATTTACACAAGAATTATATTCTTCTCTTAATGTTTATAAAATTGTCTTGCACTCAACTACAGAACGGGAGTTTGAAATACTGGATAAAAATATCCAAATTGAGAAGGATGATTTAATTTCTATTAATTATCCAGAACAGGAGGTGCAATATGCTTGATTGGTTGTCTGGCGATAAAATATGGGACACATTAATAATCATTGCGGTTATTGCCGCTATAGCACTAGCTGTATATGCGATGATTAGATACGAAAATGCTCGACCTTATGTCGTTGCAATATTTTGCCTGGTTTGGTTCGGTGGAGGTGTGTTTAGCGCCTACACAATGATTGATTATTATTCTAGGGTTAGAAATCAAACTTATGGCGAACTGCAGGATTATGACCCTTATGAAGATTTTAACTTTTTTGAATACGATTTAACAACAATAAACTTTTATCCAAAAGAAGATGGGACTTATTATTTTGAGCAAGAATACTCAACATCAATAGAATTTGAAGGCAACAATCAATACACACTGCTTTTAAATAACTCTCCTTGCAATAAAACAACATCATCTTATGGTCGATTAATGGGACAAACAACACTATATTTTTACGATGTTGATAATTCAGAAGAAGCAAATATCAATTTAGATATAACCCTCACATTTTATTCTTCCTCGTTGAATATTTCAATTGACACCGACGCAAACGACTCAAACATCGGCTTTTTAAGGGAATACACTTACTGCAATGGTTTTAATTTGAGAATTATTGAAACTGTTTATAAAGGAGGATAATAATGAAAAAAGCACTTGTTATTTTTATTGTTTTACTATTAGCATCAACAGGATTAACAATATATTTTGGTTTAACCAGCAAAGATGCCTATAACAGAGGCTACAATGAAGGAACTGGTGATATAACCGCTTACGAGCAAATGATTGAAGAATACAAAAATGATATTTTAAAAATGAGCAGCGAGTTAGAAAATGCCAAAACTGAACTCACAGAAACTATAACAAAATTAAATAATGCTTTGGAACAAAACTCTCAAGACAAACAAACAATCGCAGACCTAACTACACAAATTGAAGACTTGACTAGCCAGATATCAACATTGCAAAATGAAATTAAAGAATTAGAGCTCAAGCTTGAAGCTTATGCAAAATATGAAGGGGTTGCAGTCAGTGCGAATTTCTATGTTGACGGAAAGCCTTATTCAGTCGACATTATCAATATTGAAACTGATGTTGTCGAATTCCCTACAAACATTACTGTAGAAGGCACTAGGTTTGCTGGGTGGAGCCTAGATGGACAAACTGTTATACAAAACACAGAAAATTACACAATTACTGAAGATACAGATTTTTACGCAGTTTTAATGTGTGATGTTGATTTTAGTATAAACGGAACTAATACATCAAAATCAGTAATTAAAGGCACAATGTTAAATTCTATTCTTCCAGATGTTCCTGACTATGATAATTATATTTTTGAAGGTTTTTATCAAGGCAAGAATAAAATTGAAGAAGATATAGCAATAACTCAACACATGTCTTTAACTGCTAAATTTAGAGAATTCCTTGACATAAAATTATCTGCAGAGCAAGCAAGTGGCGCTGTCAATGCTGGTAGTATCTTAATTACATGTGATTATGATGACATAGATTTTGATAATGGTTTATTCGGGTTAGTTTTTGACTTAGCAATCAATGGAGAGTTTATTAAAGACTATGACGATTATATTTTTAATGTTAACGGTAATGAGGTTTATATTTCTTCTCTTCTTGCCACATCATCTAAAGCCGTTCTTTCAATTTATTCAAAAAATTATGGAACACTTACCGAAGATGATATTGAAGATACAATTAATATAATTTTAAACGACATAAGTATACGCGTTTATAACAACAATTTAACGGAGGTGATTAATGAAAAATAGTGTAAAAGGAATATTAAAAACATGCGTAGCATTAGGACTATGCGCTGTGTTAGCCGTTGGAGGCTATCACTTATACAAACATTGGGACAAAGTAACTGATTGGTTTAATGGCATCTTCCATAAAGAAGACCCAGCACCTGACAAACCTACACAGCCAGAGGGCGAACAAATAAAAGACTTTACTTTCTCTGGCAACCAAATAACAGGATATATAGGCTCAGAAGTAGTCCTGGACAACCTACCAACATCTTACTCAATGCAAGTTGGAGAAGTTGAGGAAGTCCTTGAAATCACTGTTGAAGATATGTCTGACGAAGATGCCATGAGAGAGCTTTCTGAAAAAGTTGAAAATGGTTCTTTCTATTGCACTCCTAATGATAATGAACGCTTTTTCTCATCAACTTATGAGAGTTGGGAGGAATATATGGCTGAGCACTATCCAGGAGATGAAGAAACAAAAGCTTTCCCTATGAAGTTTGAATTCTGTTCTGTAACTTACCTTACAGGTGATGATATTAAAGTTACAAAAATTGCTGATGGTGCTTTCTCTGGCAATACAATTCTCTCAAAAATAGTTATTCCAAATCAGATAAATGAGATTGGTCAACAAGCCTTTGAAAATTGCGAAAATTTGACTGAAATCAATATACCTGAAGGAATTACTGAGATTAAGTATCAAACCTTCTATGGGTGCAAAAATCTTGAAAATATCGCGCTTCCAGATACTATTACCTCAATTGGTTATTCTGCATTTGACCAGACAGCAATAAAATTATTAACCATACCAGCAAATGTATCAAATCTTGATATGCTTGTTTCAGACAAGTCAGCGCTTGAAGAATTACACATAAAATCAACTTTAATTAATCCGCAACAAATAACCTCTCTTGCCTCGTTCGCATCAAATTTAAAAATCTATGTGCCCGATGATTATTATTTAGCAAATTATGAAAGCTATTTTGAGCTATATTTAGATAATATATTTCCAATCAATGGGACTTATCCAGATGAACCAGAACCTGAGCCAGAACCCGAGCCATCGGGCGAAATAGTCAAAATGGACAATTTAGATAATAGAGGAACTACAACAATTTATCTTAACTCAGATGTTGAAACTTTTACTATGCCTCTAGTTATTGGAACTAAATATATTTACAGCGATGTAAGAACATACAATTCAGTTGATGATTTAATAGCTGACAAGGATGATTTAATAAGCTCATATCAAGGATGTAGCTATTGCTACACTGAACCAAATGGAAGTGATTTTGTGTTATTTTCTTTCGGCGACTCATCTTCAATAGAATATACTGTTGAACAATGGATATCTCTTAATAATCAGTTTCCATTTAAGGTAGCAAAATTTGATATTGAATATTACGATATGACAAATGTTTCTTATGAAGACATACAAAAATTTGTTGAAGATAATACAATAACAGATGTATCAAAAACTACTTATTCTGACTATTTTTCAGGCATGTCATTAGTTGATTTTACATACGCTACTAACTTAAAAGAAATAATTTTGCCTGACAATCCAACAGGAACAAGTCTTATACATTCAAATCAATTTGCAACAGCAAAAAATGTTAATGTAATTTTAGAATCAACACGGTTTTTAACTATTTATGATAATCAACCTGTACATGCTGATGAAAGTGTTAATTTTTATGTTCCTGATGAACTTTATGAACAATATGTCGCTAATGAGTATTGGCAAGAACTTGCCAACCAAATTCATCCGATGAGTGAGTTAGCAGAGGGTTAATACCCTCTTGCTAATACCTACACAATTTAAAAGGTGGTGAAAATGGTATACCAAAGTTTTAACATAAATTTTGCAAAAGTATATGGGCTTGCTGAGGCAATCATTTTTGATAATATTGTTTTTTGGACCTCAAAAAATCGAGCAAACAAACGCCACTTTATCAACGGAAGGTATTGGACTTACAATACTGGACAAGCATTATCTACATTATTTCCATACTTAACAGATTATCAAATAACTAAAGCTCTTAAACATTTAGAAAGTGAAAACTTAATACTAATTGATAATTTTAACAAACAAAAAACAGATAGAACGCGTTGGTTTGCATTATCTGATTTCGCAATTTCCATTTTGCGAAAGCAAGAAATGGAATTTTTGAAATCAAAAAATGGTTTTTGCGAAAGCAAAGAATGTATAGATAAATTTAATATATTAAATATATCTAATACAAATAATTACCCAGATTATACCCAAGAAAGAAATATAAAAGAAAGAAATAAAAAATCTTTCTATTCAGATGAGAGGTAGTTTATGAATTTAATTGATTACGGAATTAAGCTTCGTGCTGATGAGTATGCAAAAGACAGTATGATTTACTGCAAGAAGTGCCATACTCAGCGAATCTTTGTGAGTGAAGATAAAAAGTTTGTAGTTCGTTGTCTTTGCGAGTGTCAAAGCGAAGAAAAAGAAAAGCAACTTGAACTTGAAAAACAAAAGCAAAGGCTCGAAAAAGTTAAACAGTTAAAAGAAATGTCTTTGCTTGGTCGAAAGTATAAAAATTCAACCTTTGAAAACCTTGACTTAAATCGACCTGAAAGTTTTTTAAAAGCTGTTAAAAGATGCCAGGCATATTGCAAAGCCTGGGACGAAATAAAAAATAAAGGTTATGGGTTATACCTTTACGGCGATGTCGGCACGGGCAAGACTGAACTTATGGCTTGCATTTGCAACTACTTAACAGAAAAATTTGTGCCAGTGATTATAACAAATTTTTTAGAGATTTCTAAAAAACTTCGAGCATCATACACAAATGAACTTGAAACTGAAAATGAAATCATTGAGAAACTTTCTAGAGTGGACTTGTTGATACTTGATGATGTTGGTGCAGAAAAACTTAAAAAGAAAGATAATACTGACTCATTTATGCAAGAAAAGATATATGACATTATCAACCGAAGATATATTAATCAAATGCCTACCCTGTTTACTAGCAATTATTGCATCCAAGATTTGCTGGATGAGCGAGGTTTTGAAGAAAGAACAGTTGACAGAATCGCAGAGATGTCAAATGCGGTTATTAAAGTTGATGGAGATAGTTATCGAGAAATCGTATGCAAGAGAAAAACAAAGGAGGCTTTATGAAGGCAGTAGAAAAGTTATATATTCCAGCAAGGACAATCAGACTAAGGAAAAAACCTACACAAACAAGAGAAAGATTTTGTACCGATGGAAAAGAACATCTTCGCATTTATAAAAGCCTTGATACATTAAATCAATTCATGCCAGAAGAATTTGACTCAATTTATGTTTATGAGTTAACAAAAATAATCACTTCGAAAAAGGAGGATTTGCATGAAAATAGCATTTTGTAAAATTTATGATAACCAAATATATTACTTAGCTTCTGTTAAAAAAATAAGGAAAATTATAAAAAATAACCCATATTGCTTAAAAGATATTTTAGTAGTTCAAGATTTTTTAGGTAAAATTGATTTTTTTGTCAAAGATGTTGTTCTTGCAGAAACTTTCAAAAATGTTCATAAAGCAAGGATGTATGAACTACGGCATTGCGTCAGTCCCACATTAAAACTCATAGATTTGGACAAACTGGAGGCTTAGCCTATGGAAAAATCCAAAATTGAAGCTAAGATAATAAAGACATATAAACTTCCCTTGATTGATAGAATAGCACTCCACTACAACACTTTTAAGTATCTCCTTTTAGCGTTTGTAGTGTTTGTGCCGGTTATAACTTTACTTGCGATAAATAACTTTCATTGGCAATGGTTTTTGTATCTCATTCCACTTGAAATATTGTTTATTTACATAATTGTTCGAGCATTGTTATTTCTACGAGATTTAAGAAAATATAAGTCCTGGGGTCGTTCAATGATGAACAATCCAGACCATGCTACTATTTATTCAGGTCCACCAGGAACAGGCAAATCACTCTCAGCAGGACATGCTGTAAATTGGATGCAGAAAGGCTCTTGGGATAAACTTCAATTTGAATATTTTTGTCTTATGGGGAAAATGCAGACTAAAAATTATCAAATGTCTGAGGACGATAAAGAAATCTACGAAGCATATCAATATTTTATCAATCACGAAGGTGTGCCTTGTCTTGCTACAAATGTTGGTTTTTATTCTAAAATTTATAAACGGTTTTCATATAAACTTGGTCCGTCTTATCTTAAGCAAGAGCGTAGAGCACCATATAGACTTGCTGGCTGGTATGATGAAATCGGCACAGTTTTTAACCCTGAACTTTCAAATGACGCAGCCGATAAAATGAAATCTCTTGAAATGGCTGATATGTCGAGATTTTGTAGACAATTTGCTGAATTTAGATTTATTGGAACGGAACAAGAAGGAAGCAATGTTTATAAAAATGTGCGTAGAGTTGTTGCAAGGAATCGTGAATATCTTTCAATAGAAACGATTTTTAAACCTAAGTTTTTATATTGGATTTTTGAAAAAATGAAAAAGCACTTTCTTTATCCATTTTTTGGAAAAGGTATGAATATACATAAGGCTAAAGTTTGGGGGCAATTCATGCAAAGATTTAAGAAGTTTATCGATAGCGTAGGCTTCTATAAACTTCGTTATAAGGATTTTACATCATTTGAGGGAGCTGGTGTTGCTTGTTTGACTGATGAAAAAGGTGGAGCAATTCTTTATTTGCCATGTTGTGGAGAGTTTAAGTATGATACGCGTGCTTTTCGTTGGGCATATAAGGCAAGGAAGTTGCCTATAATGATGCAAGTCTTTAATAGCATGGATTTGTCAGAGAAAGAGGCTGAGGCATTCTTACGCTCGTCATATCCAAAGATAAAAGAAGAAGAGAAAAAGAAAAAGTAAATGTGTTCGCAAAATTCGGATTAAACAAATATGCTCGCGTAGCGAGTGTATTTGTCCGAATTTTGCGAGTGCGTTGGCTTTTAAAAATTATACCATGTTAAATTTAAGTAAAACGAAATAAGGTTTGATTTTAGAAAAAAATATTTTAATAAAAAACCGCATGAAAAAAGGTTTAAAATCAAACAAAATTTAGTTTTATAAAATTCAATACGGATTAGAAAAATATTAAATAAAAAACTTTGCTTGCAAAGTTTTTGCGTTGCGCAATTAAAAATAAGGAGAAAATATGACAAATTAAGGGGGAAGAATGAAAACAAGGAACTTAAATATTAAATACACCTGTGTTGGCGAAAATTTTAAAGAATGTGTAAATGTTGGTTATTGTGGTGATACGAAAACTCTAAAAGAATGGATAGACGAATTTTACGACGAGCAAAAGAGAGAAGAGATGTATACCTGTTGCAATGATTACATAATTGAAATGATTTATTTTGCTTTTGGGAAAGCATTAAAAAAGGAGCAGTTATGAAAGTAATTAGACGAGATAAAATGCCGAATGGAATAGATATTCAACAAGAAGATTGGAGTATGAATTATAGTTTTTATGCACCAAAATCAACAATAGCGGTTTATCCAATATCAATGAAAGTGTGTAAAGAAAAAAATATTGTGAATGGCGAAAAATTTAGATTGAGTTTAGACTTTGACAATGAAGAAAAAGCAAATGAATGCTATACGAGTTTGAGTAATGGAACATCAAAAATAAGTGATTATAAAAAGTTCGGCGCTGGATATGGAAACGCAATATTGTTTGATTTAATAGGAGAGCAGATATGAAAGAAACAAAAGTGTATGTAGATGAGTTGCCTGAGAGTTGTAGAGATTGCCCTTGCATGAACAGTAATTGTTTTTGCAGGTTATATTATATGCAAAATCAAAATGGGGATGTTTTGGATTGTGAAGATTGTAGAGAAAAATTCATGAAAACTGCCCACTTATCGACATCAAAACCCACGACCGAAAACTTGTAAGACAGGTGTGCGAGAAGATTATACATAGTGCTTATAATGTGCTATATGAAGAAGGTGAATTTGACATATCAGACCTAGAATGTGTTGTTCAAGATATAAAAGACGAGTTCCGATTTAGCTGGACAAATAAGCAAGCCAGCAAATGGCAGAAACTGAAAGAGTATCTTAAAAATCAAATTGTAGATTTAAGACACATTGACATTAAAACAGAAATACAAAATTTAAGAGTAAATGATGGTGTAAATTGTTTTAAGCAAATTCTAAACAAAATGCAAAAGTTGGAGGTGGAAGATGAAAGTATATAAAATGACAATAATGGACATCGCCAGCGAAATATTTGACAAAGGAGAAGATTTTGCAGAACAAATTTTTGACGATATTAACGAATTAGAAAGAAACAAACTGCTAGAAATTAATAAACTCCAACAGCATCTTGATGAAAAAGACAAAGAACTCTTAGAGTTTAAGAGAGATAGGCTATATTTTGAATTACTCTTAACAAGGCTACAATGGTTACATAAAAAAGCAGATGACTACCGATTAGAAGAAGAGAGATTTGGTGTTGCTAATATGTCGTTAAGTAGTGTATGGGATGTACTTGAATTACAAAAAAATGACCTATGTGAATATGAAGAAATGTGTGCACTCCAAGAAGGGATAGAATGTATAGCCAAATCAAAATTGTTAGCAGATATTGAACACGATTTACAAGTAAAGGCGACAAGAAACGAGAACGAAATATTTAAAGACATTGAGCAAATCGACCAGCAAATCAAAGAGTTAAAAGGAGGAACAAACAATGATTAAATTAAAAAGAGAAATACAATCTGAAACGATTTCAAAACCTGAAAAATACATGCCATTTTCGCAAGCATCATTAAATAGTGATAA
>CAKNRR010000013.1 GCA_930990975.1 uncultured Clostridia bacterium
ACTAAAATGATTATGAAAATGTATATTATTAAATCAAGTAGAGAGTGTGAAATTTTGTGTGTTTTTTAGTGTGTTTCTGACATATAAAAACATAGCAAAACACATTTAGTTTTTCAAAAAAATGTAAAAATTTTTGTAAAGAAGCTCGTCAAAACTTACACAACATAGCAAGTTTAGAAAGACAATTAACAATATAAAACTTAACTTTTGCTATACCAAACTCACACGAAACACTCGTCTTACTCGACTTAAAAAACATACTTTTGTAACTATAAATTATTGGTAAGGCTGAGGTCATGGGTTCAAGTCCCATCATAAGCTCCATAGTAAAAAAAACTTGCCTTGAGTATGGCAAGTTTTTTGATTTTTAATTTAAAACATTCTAATAAAAATATGAATTTTTTATTGTTTTTTGCCTAGTCTTTTTCAATTTCTTCTTCTAAATTGCTGAGGACACTTTCTACAAACTTTTTTTCTTTGATTTGCTTTTCTTTGATTTTTGATTCATCAATATTATTGATAGTTTCTTTTATGTCTTTATATTCATCTTCAATTTCTTTAATATTTGCCAAAAAGTTATCGTAATGTGCAGGTAAGATATATTGAAATTTATACTCCATTTTTTTTAATTTGGATAAAGCTTTTTGTTTAGTCACTTGTCTTAGTTCTTCGCAGAATTCTTTAGAGAAAACTTCTTTTATTAAGAAATTATCTCTATTTAAAACACTGTATATATTATTTATAACTTGTTTTCTAAGATTTTCCTTAATATAATTTTGTGTGCCAATTGTGTATTCTTTTGGAAACATTGTTCCATAATAATGAAAAGCATTCCCGTGACTTGTATTATTATTTGTTATATAATTCCAAAGTAATTGTTTAATAAAATCAGGCTCTTTAGCAATGTGTTCAGGTACAATATTAAAATAATTAGTCCTATATCCTGTATAAGCTTCTTCAGAATTTCGCCCATAGTAGGTAATGATTTTCAAATAAAATGCTGCATCATTATGATATTGAGGGAAACAATCAATTAAACGGGAATCTTTTACAACTATACTAGCCGCTATTGTTTTATTTCCATTAATGTTTGGGAATAATTCAATATAATCTTTATTTATGTTTAAAAGTTTTGACATTATTGTAACATTTTCAGGATATAACAAAGATGAAATATCGGATAATATTTTGTTTTTTAACCATATTTTACCCTCTTCTGGATTGTCTTTAAGCCAATCTTGATTTTTATTAATCAACTTTTCAATTTTTTTAAATTTCATTATATACTCCTTATGTATTAAATTATAACTCAAAATTTAATCTAATTCAATACTGATTTAAAAGATTTTTTAGCTATTATAGAATGAAGATGTAAAAAAGTGATAGACAACAGATTTAGTGAAGAAAGCTTGAAGAGAGGGAAATAACTAAAAATTTTAGGAAGAGTTGTGATGAAATAAGTGGTTATGTATGATATATAGATTGATTTAGAGTAATAAAGTGCTGTTAAGAGAAGTTTGAATAACCTTTCTTTTATTTTTTAATATAATGATAGTGGGAGGTTAATATGAGTAAAGAAATTGAACAAAATGTTAATCCTTCAATATTGATTGATGTCAATGACACCGCAACGCACTGTATATCATACAATAGATGTGAAAACAACAAAAATGTTGTGCTTGAAGCTCAAAACTTGTCTGGCGTAGGCAGATTTTTGACCTTAAACACAACAATAAAAAATGTTTGTCCTAATAAGCAGATAGCTCTGGGCATTAAATTGTATGAAACCACAAACGGACACAAGATAATCAAGGGACATAAGGCATTTGCAATTCAGCACAATGAAAAATGTTGTGCAGATATAACATTGACAAATATTCATTTTGTTTTGCCAGAAGAAATAGCTGAAACTTGTGATAAGTCAAATATTTGCGGACGAAGAACTTTTGATATTGAAACAACATCTCATTATATTGATCTAAATGGGATAATTTAAAAAACTGACTGCTTTAAAGGCAGTTGGCTACATAATAAATATTGTCATTATCTAAAACGATCAAAATAAAAAGATAGGTTCTTTTTATTTTTTATTGTTAAAAAAGATAAAGAATTAGTATCAAAATATTTATTGTATAAAAATTAAAAAAAATTATTTATTATAATATGATATTTATTCATTTATAAATACAAAATATAATAATTAGTTGATTTTTATTTTGTAAATATGATAATATAATAATATCAAAGGACAAAATAAAGGTGATAAAACTATATTTTAGGTTATGCCAATAAAAATCAATATGTAAGCAAAAAATATTAAAAATAATTGAAAATATTTTTAAATAGCTTAAGTAAATAAAAAGGAGAGAATATGGGAATTTTAAAGAATATTGAATGGACAGACACAAGTAGTGATTTAATTATTTGGAAATATCCAATAAACAAAGATCATGTAAATAAAGGCTCAGCTCTTACAGTTAGAGAAAGCCAAGTTGCTATATTTGTTGACAAAGGGCGTCTTGCAGATGTTTTTTTACCAGGATTTTATAAGTTAGACACACAAAACATGCCTGTACTTACAAAATTAATGTCATGGAAGTATGGATTTGAAACTCCATTTAAATCAGATATATATTTTGTAAATACAAAACAATTTACAAATCAAAAATGGGGAACAGTTAACCCAATTTTGGTCCGCGATAAAGATTATGGTGCAGTAAGAATCAGAGGCTTTGGTAACTATTCATTTAGAGTAGACGATGCTTATGTTTTTATGCAAAATTTAAGTGGAACAAACACAAGTTTCAACACAAGCCAAATTACAGATTATTTGCGTAGTATGGTTGTAAGTGGAATTTCAGATGCAATTGGAGAAAGCAAAATCCCAGTGCTTGACATGGCTGCAAATCTTCAAGAACTTTCAAATATGGTTGAAAAAAAGATGGTTGAAGAGTTTAAGGCAATAGGACTTGAACTGACAAATTTTGTGTTTGAAAGTTTTTCATTGCCAGAAGAACTTGAAAAAGCTCTTGATAAGAACACAACGCTTGGAATGTTTAGAAATAACATGGATGTATACACACAAATGGAAACTTTAGAAGCTATGAAAGAAGCTGCAAAGAATCCAGGAGCTGCAGGTGGAACAATGGGTGCTGGTATGGGCCTTGGTATGGGCATGGGACTTGGCAATATTTTTGCAAACAATATGCAGCAAATGCAACAAATGAATCAAAATCAAGCTTCACAACCAAGACAAAATAGTGTTAAAGTATGCCCACATTGCAACACAGAATTGCACGGCAACCCTAAATTCTGCCCAAATTGTGGTCAAAGTTTAAAATTGACTTGCCCTGATTGTGGAACAGAAGTTAAAGCAAGTGCTAAGTTTTGCCCTGAATGTGGGAGAAAGTTGAAATGATAGATCAAGAAGCAAGCGAAAAAATATATTCTGAAGAAAAGCTTGACACTTCAACATATAAATGTCCAAACTGCGGAGGAGAAAGTGAATTTTCTGCAAAAGACCAAAAAATGAAATGTCTATATTGCGGAAGTTTGTTTGATGTTGACAACAATGAGGTCGTAGAAGAGAGAAATTTAGGCGAATTGTTGACGAACGGACAGGTATGGGATGAAGCCGAAGTTTATCAGTGTCAAAGCTGTGGTGCAAAAGAAATACTTTATAACCAAGAAGTTGCAATGGAGTGTCCATTTTGCGGAACTAATAATGTTATAAAAACAGAAGATTTGCCTGGTTTAAAACCTCAGGGTATAGCTCCTTTTAAAATTGACAAACAAAAATCAAGCGAAATTGCAATTAAGTGGGCGAAAAAGAAAAAATATGCTCCTCAAGCATTTCGTAAAAGTGCAAAAGCAGAAAATATTCATGGTGTTTATAATCCAGTTTTTACATTTGATGCTGACGCAGACAGCTCATACGATGGTCAGTTAGGCGAAAATTATACAGTTGTGCGTCATGTAAATGGGAAGCGAGTTACAGAAACGCGTACAAGATATTTTCATATAAGCGGAAATCAAAGTTTGAAATTTGATGATGTTCTTATTCAAGCTTCCAGCGATTTGCCAGCAAACCGTATAAAAGAAATTGAACCTTTTCCAACCAATAATGCCCCTGAATATAGAACAGAATATTTAAGAGGGTATTCTGCAAGTTCCTACAATAAAGAAGGTTCTGTTTGTTGGGAAGAGTGTAAGTTGAAGATGAAAGAGGGCATAGAGAGAGCTATATTGAAAAGATATAGATATGATGTAAAAGTATATCTTAATGTAAAGACTATATTTTCAAATGAAAAATATAAATATATTTTAGTTCCTGTTTATGTAGGACATTATAAATATAAAGACAAACTTTACAATTTCTATATCAATGGCGACAATGGGAAAATTACTGGAAAGACACCTGTTTCTGTATGGAAAGTTTTATTTACGGTTTTAGCTGTCTTGCTTGTGATTGGTGGAATGGCTGCCTTGATTGCTTTAAGTTAAAATCTATAAAGTTAAGGGAGGATATGAAAATGCCTTGGAGTGAAATTGCTTTTATATGTATTTCTGTAGCTTTTGTTTTAGTTGTTTTTTCTTGGACAGTAAGTGTAATACGAAATAAAAGAAAAAATAGAGATCGAAAAGTTGATGAGTATGAAATTATTGATGGTGTAAGATATACAAAGCACGAGGAAGTGCTTGATGAAAGTGGGCAGGCAAAGGTTTCTTTAAAAAAAGGAGATCATATGCTTGAGTGTGGAAAAGAATATATTGTTGGAAAAGAAGGAGATTTGCTTCCTGGGAAATATACAATTCTAACAGCAAACGAAAATATAACATCAGCAAATATAAGAATAGGTGGGATTGTCAGAGATTACAACCATTTTTCATCTGTAGTTTTGACAGATGGGGATAAAATCTCGCCAGTATCATCAAACATCATTTTAAGATAGAATAAAAAACAAATAGATATATTAAAAAGGAGGAAGATATGGGAAGAAATTTGATTTACAAATTACTAGGGGCGTTAGTTTTTGTAGTGGCAGCAGTTTTATGGATTTTATCATTGACAGTGCCAGAAACTTTTGGCTTCTTTAGTTTGGCTTGGGCTGGAGTGTTGCTTTGTGGTGGACTTGGATTGATTATTTTGCTTCAAGGATGTTTCCAAAAAAACATTTCAACATTGAAAAAATTGAAAATATGGTTTGGTATTGCTTTGATTGTTTGTGCTATACTTTGCCTTGTTTCTGCAATAGCAATTCCTGACAGCTTAGTACTTCCAATAATCTCAATAGTAATCACTGTTGGTTTGGTTATCACAATCATTGCTACAGCCGGCGTAAAATGGGATGAAGGGGACAATCATAAATTTGGGTATAAAAACTATCATGAACGCAAAGCTGAAGAAGAAAAACAAAATCAAGAAAACTCAGAAACAAAATAATTTAAGAAAATAAAAATATGGACATCTTTTTATGATTTTCCATATTTTTTTATTGTCAAATATTTCAATTATTAATTGAATGTGCAAACTTTTGTATTTTTCCCTCTATTATTACATTTGATTTTAATTCTTTTTAATCTATCTATTGTTTCCAAGTTTTTTAGCAAGCAGACTAATTTCAAAAAAAAGACACTTCAAAGAAATGTCTTTAATTTAACAAAAATAAAAGATAAAACGAAAACTTATTATAGATGGGCTATTAAGATGGGCTTTAAACTCTGTTTATTCTTTTTCAAATATTGAGTTGCAATATGGGCAGTGATAGTTTCCTTTTTCATCAAGTTTAAGTGGTGCTCCACAATTTTTACATTTATTTTGCACTACAATTTTTTTCTTTGGAGCTTCTTTTTCGTTTGGAATAAGCTCAACTCCATTGTAAATATAGCCTGTAATATATTTTTTATTTATTGCTTTTGTTATAAAAGCCTTTGCATCTCGTTCACGAATTTGAAGTTGTTGTGCAATCTCAGCATTTGTAGTGATATGTTCTTCCATAACAGCATCAACCACTCGTTTAAGAGTTCTGTTTGAACCATATTGCACCCAAATAATAGGAGCACCATAAAATCCAATAACAACACATGCAATACCAAATGCGAGTAAAGCCCATATTGAATTAACGGCGCCCAAAATCAAGATAGGGATGCCAACTACAAAAGCAACAGAAATAACTATTGCCCAAATCAACATTTTCTTTAAATCTTTACTAATATCTGCTTTTTTATATTTAGTGTTATCCATAACAATATTATATTATATATCAATTTAAATGTAAACTTTTTAAAAAACATTTTATAAAAATCTTTTGTTTATTGATAAAAAAGGCATCATTTAATGATACCTTTAAAAATTAATTTGTTTCTTCTTCAACGATTTCATTATTATTTATTTTTTGGGTTATTTCTTCAGTATGAGCGAACTCATTTTGACTATTTTGTTTTTTAAGTTCTGCAAGAATTTGAGTCAACAATTCTTCTTGTGTAGGCTTTGGCACTTCTACAACTTTATTTTTTTCTCTTAATTCTGCAGTTGCTTTGATGACAGCTTTTTTATCTTTCATATTCACGCCTTGTTCTTTGAGCACTTTTTTCTCTTCTTTTGTTGGTTTCTCTGTCAAAGTTCTTTTGAAAGCATTGCTTGCATTCATAACTATTCTTAAAATAAGGAAAAGAATGAACGCAACAAGCAAGAAGTCAATTATTGCTTGAATAAATTTTCCGTAATATATTTGGGCATTGTTGATTGTAAAATATAAACTATCAACCGATGTCGCACCAAAAATTGCACATATAAAAGGCATGATAAGGTCATTGACTAAACTTGTGACAATCTTTGTAAAAGCAGAACCTACAACCATTGCGACTGCGAGGTCTAAGATATTTCCTCTACTGATAAACTTTTTGAAATCTTTAAAAAAAACTTTTTATTTTATTCATTTGTTTCCTCCTAGATATAGAATAAAACAAAACATACTGAAAAATCAAGAACAAACCGACAATTTTTGTCAAAATTTAATTTTGTTGACTATAAAAAGCAAATTTTTATAAGTATTGAGTGAAACTGGCAATAAAAGCAATATAGTTAAGGTTAGTAAATTATAAAAAATTTAAAAATAATAAAAAAGAAGAATAAAAAACAAAAAAACTTCTTACTTAACCAGTAAGAAGTTTTTTTATAGAAGTGAGAAAATAATAAATAATTTGTTTAAACTAGAATTCCTATACCAAGTTATAAAAACTTTATGAAAAAAAATAAAACATTTTTTTATTTTGTTTCTATTCAAAGTTTTATTTTTACTTTTTCTATAATTTGATAAATCAGCTTTTGAAATATTTTCGCTTTTATTATTTTTTCAAATGTTGTTTTCCCAATAAATCAACGATGCGTCATCACTAACTTTAAATCTATTAAAGTTTTCGCATTCATTGTCTAAGAGTTGACTTTCAAGAAGGTGGTTATATAATTGTTTGGCATCATTTTTGCTCTTCAATAAATCAAAAAATGATTGATAATCGCAAAATTTGAAAGTATCAAAATATTGAGAGAACCCGTCGCTTACAATAATGATTTTGTCAACATCATTTTTGTCAATTGTTTTTAAGATTGCGTGTTCAACTGCGGAAACATCATCACAAAAGATATAATACCCCTCAGGCGTATTTTTTAGCATTCTATTTTTGAGAAACACAGTTTTTACTGATTTTTTTGCTTGAAGATAAGTTGTGTCATGTTCTTTTTTATATTTAATGACAGCCTCATGTGAATTTTTATCAATTTTACATAAATCCTTATTTTTAATTTTTTCAATATTTCCGTTTATATATTTTATTAAAATAGTACAATCTCCTATATTAAATAGACTTATTTTATCATTTTCAACTCTAAATAGAGAAAGACAGCAACTAGGTCTATCATAAATTTTTCTACCTTTAACAACATTATCATATTGTTTTGTGGTGAAAACAATGCAATTTTTTACTATGTCTTTTATTGAATTATTTTCTGATAGATATTTTTTTAAATATTTAGACACTTTTTTTGCTAGCCATTGAGCATCAGAGTGATAATGTGTATAATGTTCTCCTGATAGCCCAGTTGCTCCATCAATAACAAATCCCCAGTTTTTGCATGCAAAACAAGAATCTTCGTTGTGTCCAATATACGATTTTGAAAACGAGAAATATTTAGATTTTTTACTGTTCATTTTTTAGCACCTTTATAAATAAGTTTAAAATTTATGTAAATATTTGTCAAATAAAAAGATAAAATACCTTAAAATTTTAATTATTTTAGATGAAATTTTTAGTTTAATACTTTGATAAAGAAAACAAAAACATCCAAATGAGTTGGATGCTTTTGAATGAATTTTTTTATTCATGGACAATTATATTCCTAATCATTGATACTTTGTTGTCAAAATCTTCATCTTTTACGAAAATCCAGTCATTTTGATGAAAAATTTTGTCAAAATTGTTGAATTTATCTTTGATAAATTTTTCATAAGTTAAATCAAAATGATATTTTACATTATCAAGCATAATGCCTATCCAAGCGTGTTCAAATGGGGGAGGGAAATGATGCACTTCACATTGCAAGCCAATCAAATCACAGACATATTTTAAAAAAGCAGAATAATCTTTGCATATTCCTTTTTTAATGATTCCATTTTCAAAAACAGTTGCTATACCATGGTATTTTAAGTTAAAAGCATCAACTCGCTGTTTGTCACTTGTAAAATTTTGATATATGTCTTGAATCAGCAAATTTTGAGGAACATCGTTTTCAATAAACATGTCGATAATGTCGCTTGGCATCAAGTATTTTTTCAAATCATGAATCAAAGTGTCCTTCATTTCATTTATTTTTTTATCCTTATACTTTTCTTTTGCTTGGACAATTTTTATTATGTCATAGAAAAGGCGAGCATAAGGATAATCAACTTGTTTAAGAAAATAAGAACACAAAAATTTTATTTGTTCTTTAGAAACACTTATGTCCTTTACATATTTTATAAATTCATCAAAATTTTTAAATTCCATAATAAAAACACCTTATTTTTCAGTTTTTATAATAAAAATATCCCTATATTCAATAAAAGTTTACGAAATTTCGTAAACTTTTATTTGAAATAATCATTTTTATTTGTTTTCTTCTCGTTTGATGATATCTCTTGCAGCAATAAGACCTGTTGCAGCAGCAACAACAATATTCCCAGCCTTTCCAGCCCCATCTCCTATAAAGTAGATGTTCTTGTCTTTTATTTTAAATTGATTGTCAGTTTCTATTTCATTTGAGAAGAACTTTATTTCAGGTCCATATAATAAAGTTTCGTCATTATTGACACCTGGGATAATCTTGTCTAGTTCTTCAAGCCCTTCAAGAATATTTCTGATAATTCTATAAGGTAAAACTAAAGCTAAATCTCCAGCCACACAATCTTTAAGGGTTGGTTCAATGAAGCCTTTATTTATTCTATGCCATTCGCTTCGTCTTCCACTTCGCAAGTCTTTTAAAGTTTGAATAATTGGTTTGTTGTCGCCCAAAACATTTGCAATACGGGCTATAGATTCGCCATATTGCCTTGTGTTTGTCACTGGTTGTGTAAGCGTAACCTTGCTTATAAATGCGAAATTTGAGTTGTTTGATTTGATATTTTTGAGTGCATGACCATTTACGCATATGTAACCATAATAATTTTCTTTAGCAACGAAACCACCAGGATTTGTGCAGAATGTTCTTATTTCATCACCATAAGTTTTTGTTTTAATAAAGATGGTAGGGTCGTATATGATGTCAGTAATGCTTTGCAAAACTTCTTTTCTCACTTCAACTCTCACGCCAATTTCAATGCTTTGGCTGCAATAAGGGATTTTATGTTTGTCAAGAAGTCCTTGCACCCATCCAGCCCCAGTTCTTCCAGGTGCTACAACAACATATTTTGCTTTTATTGAATGATTTTCGCCATTTTTTGTGTAAAAAACTTCATTTTCATTGTCATTAATGTCAATATCTGTGACGTCGCCACTTTCAATTAATGTTACACCATGTTCTTCTAAGAAAGAAGTAAAACCTTCAATATAGCTTGGTAACATATCACTGCCAAGATGTTTTTGTTTTATAAGAAGAAGTCTTGCTCCTTTTACTGTCACAAGCTTCTTTATTTCTTCACTTTTTTCACTACTTTTAGGGTAGACCTCAGCATCCATTCCAAACTTATTAAATATTTCTTCAGTGTCGTCAATAATTTTGTAAGCATCGCTCTCACTCATATATTTGAAAAGGTCGCTCTTTCCGAGTTTTGGAATAAAATTTAATTTTCCGTCACTAAAAGTTCCTGCGCCGCCAAATCCAGACAATATATTGCAAGGTTGGCAGTTTAGGCATTTTCCTGTTTTTTTCATTGGGCAAATTCTATTATTTGCCTTTTTTCCTTGGTCTATAAGACATATTTTTAATTTATCATTTTTAGTTATAAGTTCATAAGCGGTAAAAAGCCCAGCAGGGCCAGCACCCACGATAATACAATCAAAATCCATTTTATCCTCTTTTAATATTTAAAAATTTCATATTTTATTCAATTTATTATCAAATTTAATTCAAAATTATGTTAATGATGCAATTTATAATACAGCTATGCTTTTAAAATTTGTATTATTCTATAGACAAAATCAGACAAACTATACTCTCTACTGTTTCCGTAAGTCTTATGTGTTCCATTTGCAAGTTCAACTTCACATACATAGTAGGCTGGAGCTTTTTGCATATTGCCTTTTTCGTCAATGCTTAAGATTGTTTGGCCTTTTTCATAGGTGAAGTAACGCATTTCCTCTCCATTTAACACTAAAGCGATAGCGTAACTTTCTGCATCTTCTTTGACAAATTCCTTATTAAACTCAGCAATAAAAACAAAGTATGGTTTAACATCATTAAAAACTGAAACATTTGCAGTAACATTTGGCATTTCTTGAATATTATAAGCTTTGCAAAGTCTGCTTAGTGCATCTTTAGTTAAAAAATATTCAAAGTTGATAGGATTTATAAGAACTTTGTTCAAAATAAATTCCTTATTTTTGCTAATAAGCAGAGGAACCACTTCCTGTGTTAAAACATAATTAATAGAAAAATTGCTCATATTCCCTCCTGAATTTTTCAATTTACCACAAAAATTAATATATCAATTTTTGCAGATAAAGTCAAGCAAACATACTCTTAAAACACCGCAATACCATAAAACTTGACATATTTTTGATTTAGAAGATAAATTAAGTTAAAGATTTGACTAAATATTTATAAAGTAATTATAATAATAACAATGGGAGGTTGTATGGAATTAAAGTTAGGCAAAAATAAAAGGCTTGTAATTGAAGAAGTTAAAGAAAATAATTTAGAACTTTCTTATGTAAAAAGAAATTTATTTGAGAAAGCCTCTTCAGAGGTTCAAAAAGAAATATTTGATTTTGCTGAAAAATATAAAAAATTTTTAAATACATGCAAAACAGAAAGGGAATGCAGTAGATATATTTTGGAAGACGCAAAAAAATACGGGTTTAAAGAATTTAAGTTTGGCGATGCGCTAAAAGCAGGAGATAAAAGATATTTTGTAAATAGAAATAAGGGGGTTGTTTTATTCAATATTGGTAAAAATGATTTAGAAACCAATGGGATAAGACTTGTTGTTGCACATATTGATAGCCCACGAATTGATATAAAACAAGTTCCTCTCTATGAAAGTGATGGAATGTGCTTTTTGAAAACTCATTATTATGGCGGTATAAAAAAATATCAATGGACAGCGATGCCACTATCCTTGCACGGGGTGGTTATTCTTAAAAATGGCAAAAAGGTTGAAATTAATGTAGGGGAGAAGGAAGGAGATCCTGTATTTTATATAAATGACTTGTTGCCTCATCTTGGTTCAACTCAAATGAGTGGGACAGCAAACAATTTAATATCAGGAGAGCAACTCAATGTTGTAATTGGAGGGATGCCTTTGGCTGATGTTAAAAATGATAAAATAAAAAACAATATATTGAAATTATTGAATAAAGAGTACGGGATAATCGAAGAAGATTTTATAAGTGCAGAACTCAGTGCAGTGCCTGCAATGAAGGCATGCGATGTTGGATTTGATAGGTCATTAATTGGTGGTTATGGACATGATGACCGAAGCAGTGTATATCCTGCATATCAGGCAATCTTGAATGCGAATGCTGATAACACAAACATGTGTATTCTTGTTGATAAGGAAGAAATAGGAAGCGAAGGAAACACTGGTATGAAAAGCAAAGTCTATGAAGATTTGATTGAAGAAATTTGCTTTTCAATGAAAGCGAATGTAAGGGCGGTAAGACAAAATTCAATTTGTCTTTCAGCTGATGTTACTGCTGGTTATGATCCAAATTTTGCCAATGTGTTTGAGAAGAAAAATTCAGCGTTACTTTCTTGTGGGACATGTATGTGCAAGTTTTCTGGCTCAAGAGGTAAAAGTGGCTCAAGTGACGCTTCTGCTGAAACGGTTGGCAAAATAAGAAAGATTTTTGACGAAAATGATGTCTATTGGCAAACAGCAGAACTTGGAAAGGTTGATTTGGGTGGTGGCGGAACAGTTGCAATGTTTATAGCACAGCTCAATATTGATACTGTAGATATTGGTGTGCCAGTAATTTCAATGCACGCACCTTACGAACTTATTTCAAAAGCGGACCTATACAGTATGTATACAGCATGTCAAGCTTTCTATAAATAAGAACTTGTCTTTTCATTCGCAAAGAAAGAATAAGAAATAAAAAATATTGCAAAAAAAATGATTTAATTAATTAAAAATATTAATTATTATTAAATTAATTAAAAAAATAAAAATTAAATAAAATAATCAAAATAATTAAAAAATATATTTTTATAAACTAAAAAATATAATTAAATAAAAAATAATAATTAATAATTTATTTTTATTAATAATGAAATAAAAAAATGGATGAATTTTTCATCCATTTTTTATTTTAAATTGTAATTATTTGTAATATATTGTGTTTTTGTTTCGTTTCTCATTCAATGGGCTTAAAACAACCTTGTTTTCTTTCAAACTTTTTTGCACATCAATGATTCGCTGATTGCTTGAGCCTTTGAATCTCAGTGTAATGTCTTTTAATTCAAGCTTAAATTCGCCATCAACTAAAATATCTATATAAGATAAGAATTCTCTTGTCCAAGGACAACAAGCTCTGCTAGGGGATAGAAGTTCACTATCAAACAAATATCCGCTATAACACCAAATATTTTTATCAGGATAGAGTTCTTTGACTTTTTTTACAAGTGGAAGCAAAGCTTTTTGATTTGCTGGTTCCATAGGCTCGCCACCTAAAAGAGTAAGCCCATTTATATTTTCATTGTCAAGAGATTTCAAGATTTCCTTTTCTGTTTCTTCTGTAAAAGGTTTTCCATAACCAAAATCCCATGTTTCTGGATTGAAACAGCCTTTGCAATGATGAGTACATCCGCTCACAAAAAGAGAAGTCCTTACTCCTTCGCCATTTGCAATATCGTAATATTTGATGTTACCGTAGTTCATCCTGCTTCTCCTTTGTGATTTATTATAGTTTTTTGTTGAAAGCATAATCTTCTCTTTTGACTGTGCTTTAATTAGTGTATGTGAAACAAAACAAATGTCAATATTCGCATGTTTTAATATGTAAAATTAAGTAAGGCAAATCTTTCATTGAAGATTTTTGAAATAATTTTTTAGCCAAGAATGTCAAGAAGAATATTACAAGTGTAAAACTCTGTCTTTTATTTCTTGTGTTCTTCCTTGGTTCCAGAATTGACTTCCAATATAGCCACAAGTTCTTCGAGCTACATTCATCTTAGTTTGGTCACGATTATGACAGTTAGGGCATTCCCAAATAAGTTTTCCGTCATCATCTTCTACAATTTGGATTTCTCCGTCATATCCACAAACTTGGCAATAGTCGCTCTTTGTGTTAAGCTCTGCGTACATTATATTGTCATAGATGTATTTGATGACTTGCAATACAGCTTGGATATTGTCTTGCATGTTAGGCACTTCAACATAGCTTATTGCGCCACCAGGACTGAGAGCCTGGAATTCGCTTTCTAGTTTGAGTTTGTCAAATGCGTTGATTTCTTCTGTTACATGCACATGATAACTGTTTGTAACATAGTTTTTATCAGTTACTCCTGGGATAATTCCAAATCTTCTTTGAAGGCATTTTGCAAATTTATAAGTTGTGCTTTCAAGAGGAGTTCCATATAATGAATAATCAATATTTTCAGCTTGTTTCCATTTTTTAGTGTGGTCATTTAAGCTTTGCATTATTTGAAGACCAAGTTTTTTTCCTTCTTCATCTGTAAGCTTCTTGCCAGAGAGATAATAAACAGTTTCCCAAAGTCCTGCATATCCAAGAGATATTGTTGAATAGCCACCATATAAGAGTTTATCAATTTTTTCGCCTGGTTTTAATCTTGAAATTGCGCCATGTTGCCAAAGGATTGGTGCAACATCGCTTGTTGTCCCTTTAAGACGATTGTGACGAATTTGCAAAGCTTCATGACAAAGTTCAAGACGCTCATCAAGGATTTTCCAAAAATCGTTCATATTTTTTCTGCTTGAAAGGGCAACATCAATAAGGTTGATGGTTACAACACCTTGATTAAATCTTCCATAATACTTAGGATTTCCATTTTCATCAACATAAGGTGTCAAGAAACTGCGGCAGCCCATGCAAGGGTAGCAATGCCCATTGCCATTTTTGTCAACTTTAAGTTCGAGCATTTTCTTTTCTGAGATATAGTCAGGGACAAGGCGTTTTGCAGTACATTTTGCAGCAAGTTCTGTCAAATAGTAATATTTGCTTTCTGGGTGAATGTTGTTTTCTTCAAGAACATACACGATTTTAGGGAAAGCAGGTGTTATTGAAACTCCTTTTTCATTTTTAACTCCTTCATATCTTTGACGGAGAGTTTCTTCTATAATCATAGCAAGGTCTTCTCTTTCTCTTTCGTTTTTAGCTTCGCCAAGATATAAGAATTCAGTAACAAAAGGTGCTTGTCCGTTTGTTGTCATAAGAGTTATGACTTGGTATTGGATTGTTTGAACGCCTCTGTTGATTTCAGCTCTTACACGCTTTTCAGTGATTTTGTCGACCATTTCAGGATCAGCTTGACCACAAGCTTCAATAAGTTCGCTTTCAACCTCTTTTCTTATCTTTTGTCTTGAAATATCGACAAATGGTGCAAGATGGGCAAGGCTTATGCTTTGACCACCATATTGACTTGAAGCAACTTGAGCAACAATTTGTGTTGCAATGTTGCAAGCAGTAGAGAAAGAGTGAGGTTTTTCAATCAATGTGTTTGAAATGACTGTGCCATTTTGAAGCATATCCTCAAGATTGACTAGGTCGCAATTATGCATTCTTTGAGCGAAATAGTCAGCGTCATGGAAGTGAATTAGTCCTTCTTCATGAGCTTTCCAAATATGTTCAGGAAGTAAAAATCTTTTTGTGAGGTCCTTGCTCACTTCTCCAGCCATATAGTCGCGTTGAACGCTGTTTACAGTTGGGTTTTTGTTGCTGTTTTCTTGTTTTACTTCTTCATTTTGACAATCAATCAAAGAAAAAATTTGTTTGTCAGTTGTGTTGACTTGCCTTGCAAGTTGTCTGATATAACGATAGGTTATATAGTTTTTGGCAACATCGTAAGATTCTTGCTCCATGATAGCTTTTTCAACGAAGTCTTGAATTTCTTCCACGCCAACAGCTCTTCCCATTGATTCACATTCTTTTGTAACCTTGTCAACAATGCTGTCAATTTGCATTTCTGACAATCTTTTTGATTGGTCATCAACTGAAAGATTAGCCTTTGATATAGCGTTTCTAATTTTGTTGTTGTCAAAAGCCATTTCTTGACCATTTCGCTTAATAATTTTCATTTTTTCCTCCTAATAGCAGCAAATCAACAAAAATTTATTTTTAACAAAATTTTGTCTTTTGTTGACTTTCTATGGGAATTATACTACACTTTTTATATAAATTGTGTTGTTTTTACAACATTTTGAGGGGAAAATGGAAAATTTTTTACATATAAAGAAGACAAAAATTTTTGAAACGATAAGCGAAAATGACATGCAAGCCATGGCTTATTGTTTTAAGATAAAGTTTAGAAATTATAACAAAAATGCTACTATAATTGAGCAAGGACAGCCTGTGGAAGATGTCGTTTTGATCTTAAAAGGTAGTGCCAAGGTGGAAAATATTGATTCTTTTGGAGATGTGACTTTGGTTACCAAAATGAAGGCAGGAGATTTATTTGGACTTGAAAATATTTATATTGGGCAAGAGCAATATAAGGACAGTTTGGTTGCAAGTGAAGCTTGTCTTGTTATGCTCATGAATAGACATCGTCTGATAACCCCATGTCAAAATAGATGTAAAAGGCATGAGATAGTTGTGCGAAATCTTATGAAGTTGATAGTAGAGAGAAATCATGCACTTAGTGACAAACTTAAAATCTTGTCAAAGAAGAGTACGAGAGAAAAGGTTTTGGCATATCTTTACAGCGAAAGTCAAAAAGCTGGGTCTGCTTATTTTGACATTCCTTACAATAAAACCGAGTTTGCAAACTATCTGTCAGTTGACAGAAGTGCTCTATCAACAGTGCTTGCAAGGTTAAAGGAAGAGGGGATTATTGATTATGATAAAAAGCATTATCATATCGACACAAAATCCTTTGAAATCTGATTTTGCGCTTATTGGCGGAAGAATTAATCGCAACTTTATTCAAGCGGAAAATCTAAAATAAGTTTTTGGCATAAAAAAATCTTCTAGAACTCCTAGAAGATTTTTATTTTCATTTTGTTTTCCTTGCTCTCACTTGCGTTTTGTCTTAAATTTCATTTTGTTGGTCATTTTGTTTCGAGTCATCTTGCTGATTATTATGGCGACATTGCTCAATTTCATCGCAAATTTTTTCTATTCCTGTTGCTATTCCATAGCTGTGCTTGGTCGTTTTGATGACATTTTCAATTTTAGGTATAAATTTTCTGTTGTTTGCCAAAATCATATATTTTTTTGTTTTGACCATGGCATTGATCATTGGCAAGTCGTCATCTTTGTCATCTCCTGCAAAGATATATAGATTTGCTTCATTATTCTTATCAATGATTTTTCTTGAAAGTTCAACTCCATCAAGCTTGTTTTTTCCTCCAAGATAAAAAGTCTTTCCCAATCTCATGCCTCTCTCATCATGATCAATTATTGTAAAGGTTTCTCCTCCATTTTTGATAAGCCCTTTATAGTATTGATGTTGATTTTCTGGAGAGAAATAAAGAAAGTCAAACAAATCTTCTTCAAGTTTTATATTTGCTTTTGTGATGACATATATGGAAAGATCGCCATCAGATAGGTGAGCAAGTCTTGCAATAGCATTAAAATACTTTCGACCTCTTTTTTTGAGGTAGATGTCTTCAATCGTGTTGTTATAGTCTATATAAAGTATTGTTTTCATAAAATATATTTTATCATAAAAATTTAATTAATCAATATTTTTTATATTTTTCTTTTAAAAAGAGCATTAAAAAGCTTAAAAATAACATCAAAAATGCTTTAAATATTTTTCAAAAATCGTCAAAATTTTACAAAATCAATATTTATAAAATTTATTAATAAAAATGTAAATTTACTCTTGTAAAACAAGGATATTTGTGTTATGCTTATAACAAGGGAAGGGTTTATGGGAAAAGAAAAAAATATTAAAAATATTTTAATAAGAGAAAAGATTTTTAAAGCTATTGCCATGCAACCAGGGGATATTGACACAATAAAAGAAAGACTTAGAAAACAAAAAGTTGCTGAGTCTAGGACAAAGATAAATAATGCAATTGACCAGCTTTTAGCAACTGGTAGATTGATTTTGAAAAATAAACAATTGACTGTTAATGAAAATAGTGTAAAACAAGGAAGATATGTCAGAAACAATGGCATAAGTTATGTGCTTATTGAAGGAGATAGTAAACAACATTATCTTGGGCGTGATGATGCAGTTGAGGACTTGAAAAATAATTCCAGAGTTAATATTGGTTTTTATTTTAAACCTTCTAAAAATGGACTTGTTGAAGTTCCATTTGTGATTGGAGAAGATAAAACAATGGTTCAACAAGATGAGCTTTTAAGTTCGCTTGACCCTACGATAGTTTATGGAAGGGTGATGAAAACCAGTCATGACAATTTGGTGTTTATGCCAAATGATAAGAAAAGATTTAAACATCCAATAGTGATATGCAATGATAAAAAGACATTGGCAAAATATCAAGATAAGATTTGTACGATGAAAATAGTTGACCCTGAAAGTGAAAACAAACAGGCAGTAGGCTTATTGTTGGAAATTAAAGGACAGGCAGGCAATCCTATTGCAGAATACGATGCCATTGCAGAAAGCCATGGCGCAAACATGAGCTTTGAAGACCCAAAAGTCAAAGCAGAAATTGCGAAATTGCCAACAGAAGTTGATTTGTCAAACTATCACTTGGTTAAAGAAGATGAAAAATATGAAGGGACAAAAGATAACCGTGAAACGATTATTGATTTAAGAGATCTAAACTTCACAACAACAGACCCAGCCACTTGTAAAGATATGGATGATGCCATTTATTCAACTTTTGATGAAAAGGGAAATATTGTTGTTTATACAGCTGTGGCAAATGTTACAAAATATGTAAACCTTAACAGCGAAATAGGGAAGAGATATATAAAAGCAGGTTTTACAACTTATGCACCAAATAAAGCTTATAACATATTGCCGCCAGAGCTTTCAACCAATATATGTTCGTTAAATCCAAATGTGGATAGACTTGCATTTGTGGTTAAGACTGTAGTGGATCCAAAAACTGGAAAACCAATAAGCAGCACACTTCTTGATAGCGTAATTCAAAGTAAAGAAAAGTTTAGTTACGAGCAGGCGCAAGAAATTTGCGATGACGAGAAAAATAAAGATATAACATACGAAAGCTTGAAAACAAAAGTTTCACAAGGGGAAGAGCTTTCTAGAGAAGAGCAAGTCATTCTTAATAAATATGCTTCTGATATATTGTGGAAAGGGCTTAACTCAAGAAATCTTTTGCAATTTGATTCAAATAATGAATATGATGTGACTTTCAATGAAGCAATGGATGATATTGTTGACATAACAAAACAGCCACATATCCCATATCATAAAGTTATTGAAGCTTTTATGGTTACAGCAAATGAAGCTACAGCAGAATATGCTCTTAAAAATGGGTTGCCAAATATTTACAGAGTGCATGGTGAGCCAAATGAAGATAAACTCGCTCAAGCTTATGAATTCTTTGGCTATTTAAATATGGATTTTGATGGTGATTTATCGCCTACAGGAATAAAAAAGATTATTGCTGATGTTAAAGGCAAACCTCAAGAAAAGGTTGTAAACAACTTCTTGATAAGACTTCAAAGCAAAGCTAAATATTGTAATACAACCAATCCAAAAGATGTTGAGCTTATAGGTAGACCAGAGCGTAGAGGAAAGAGCCAGACACAAAATACAAAACAAAATAGATCGAAGATTGAGTTTAAGCATGAAACAAAGACCTCAATGTCTTTCCAAGACAGCATTGATGCGATTGGCGAAAAAAGCCATTTTGGCTTGCAAAGTGACCATTATTCTCACACCACAAGCCCTATAAGAAGAATCACAGATTATATAACTCATTATAATATACTTGCACATATAAAAGGAAAAAAGCTTTTGAATGAGGATAAAGTGAGAGATATTGCACTTTGGGCAAATCAAATGCAGGATGCAGTTGACAGCTCAGAAAAAGAATTTGATGAGCTTAATGGAGCAATCTATTGCGAACATCATAAAAACGAAAAAATGAGAGGCAGAATTTGCTCTTTTAGAAAACTTGCTGACAGCAAAAATTTAGGCATTGAAGATATTGCTGTTGTAGTTGAAAATGAAGAAAAGGGTATAAGAGTTCAACTTCCTTTGGTTGAAGTGCTTGCAAGCAAAAATTGCACAACAAAAAATATTGCTATTTCACAATTTGGCAGCGCTGTTGTAAATAAAAATACAAATGCACCAATCTTGACAGTTTGTCAAGATTTGACATTCAGGGTTGCCGAAGCAAATAGGGTTACAAGAGTAGTTTTGGGCACTATGGGAATTGCAAGAGAAAATGAAGAACAAAGAGAAGAACGAGAAACCGACGACTTTGACACAAGATTGAAGATTTTGAGAGAAATGCCAATTGGAAGCTCTGGAATGAGCAGCAAAAAAGAAAGAATGCTTAAAAACACAGCTTATTGCAAATTACATCAAAACGATGCTCAGGCAAGACTTGATGACCAAAGTTTGTATGGCATAAAATTCAAAAATCAAATTCAATTCAGAGAATATGCTGAGGCGATGGAAAATGTTGAAGCATATAGAGCAAATAAAGAGCATTCAAGAAAACATCGTGAAAGAAAACGAAAAGAAGAAATTGATAGACAGTTGCAAGACTATGAAAACGGCGACTATGAAGACTAGAATTAAAAAGACATCTTAAAAGGATGTCTTTTTTTGTGCGCTTTTTTAATGATTATGATTTTTGACTTAAAGAAAATTTGACAATTATTTTGTAATTCATTAAAATAAAAAAAGGAGTAAAAAAATGAGCAAGTTATATTTTAAATATGGAGCTATGGGAAGCAGCAAAACCGCTCAAGCCCTTATGTGTAAATTTAATTATGAACAAAAAGGGTTTAAGGTCTTTTTGTTTAAGCCAATCTTAGATAACCGTTTTGTTGAGGGGAATAAGGCGATGGTTTGGAGTCGAATAGGACTAAAAAGTGACTGTCTTGAATTTGAAAGAAAAGACGATTTCTTTGATTTATGCAAAAAATATAGGATATTGGATGAAGATAATAAGGATAAAAATGTTATCATTGTTGATGAATGCCAATTCTTGAGCAAAACACAGGTGGACCAACTTAAAGATATTTCAATGCAAATTCCAGTGCTATGCTATGGTCTTTTGACAAATTATAAAACAGAGTTGTTTGAAGGAAGCAAAAGACTTGTTGAAGTTGCCGAATCTTTGATGGAAATAAAATGTATATGCAGATGCGGAAGGAAGGCCACAGTGAATGTTCTTTTCAGAGATGGGGAAATTGTGACAGAAGGTGATGAAGTTGTCATAGGTGGCGATGAAAAATATGAAAGCATGTGTTATAATTGCTATTCCAAATTGATCAAAGAACAAAAACAAGAAAAAAAATAAAATTGAGAGAATTAAACATAAATTAATGAAAAAAATCAAAAACTTAAATTTTAAAATAAAAATTGACCTTACATTTGCTCATGTGATTATATGTTTGAAAAAATAAAATTTACACGGATTTTGCTTTCTATTGCTTTTATTTTTTCATATCTGAAGTATAATAAAATATGATTAAATAATGAGTATAGCCAAATGTAGTTGATTTTGAAATAAGAGGTTTTCAACTCTTAAAAATCGCAAATATGCTAAAAAACACAAAAAATAAATAAAAAACATGTTTTTAAGGAGAAAAAATGAATTTCTACGATAGTAAAAGATATTTTGAATTGTTAGACAAATATTTTAGAGCGTGCAATTATCTTTCAGCTGCACAGCTTTATTTGCTTGATAATCCACTTTTAAAGGAGCCTTTAAAAAGAAGTGATATAAAGAAAAAGATTGTCGGACATTGGGGTACAGTGCCTGGACAAAATTTTGTTTATGCTCATCTTGACAGGGTTATACAAAAGTATGATCTTAATATGATTTTGATATCTGGACCTGGTCATGGCGGAAACTTTTTCTTGTCAAACTGCTATTTAGAGGGCAGATACAGCGAAGTTTATCCAGAAATCACACAAGACAAAGAAGGCTTGAAAAAATTTTGCAAACAATTTTCTTTCCCCTGTGGAGTTTCAAGCCATGTAGCACCTGAAACGCCAGGCTCTATACATGAAGGCGGAGAGCTTGGATATTCACTTTTGCATGGTTTTGGTGCGGTGCTTGATAATAAAGATTTAATTGCTGCGGTTATTGTTGGTGATGGAGAAAGTGAAACTGGACCTCTTGCAACCTCTTGGCAATCAAACAAGTTTATCAATCCTAAAACAGATGGTGTTGTGCTTCCAATTTTGCATCTAAATGGCTACAAAATAAGCAACCCAACAATACTTTCAAGAATAAGCCAAAAAGAACTTTACAACTATCTTAATGGTGCAGGATGGAAACCTATTTTTGTCGAGGGTGACGAGCCAAAGAAAATGCACAAACTTATGGCGAAAGCTATGGACAATTGCATTGAAAAAATAAAAAGAATAAAGGCTCTTGCAGAAAAAGACCAATTAAAAACAAGACCATTCTATCCTATGATTGTGCTGAGGACTCCTAAAGGCTGGACAGGACCTAAAATAGTTGACGGCAAAGAGATAGAGGGGACATTTAGAGCTCATCAAGTGCCAATTTCAATGGAAAAAGAAGAACATCTAAAAATGCTTGAAGATTGGCTTAAAAGTTATAAGCCTGAAGAGTTGTTTAACGAAAATTATAAGCTAAATCAAGAAATCAGAGATATTTTGCCAAAGGGTAATAAGAGAATAAGCGCAAATCCAGTGACAAATGGCGGAGAGCTTCTTAAGGAATTGAAACTGCCAAATATGCGTGATTATGCAGTTGATGTCAAGACACCAGGATGCACAAAAGCTCAAGATATGCTTGTTTTAAGTGGATATATAAGAGATATTTTCAAACTCAACAAAGACAACAAAAATTATAGAATATTCAGCCCGGACGAGGCTATGTCAAACAGATTATATGATGTTTTTGAAGAAGAAAAAAGAGATTTCAATGCACAGATAAAAGAAAATGATGAAAATTTATCAAAATCTGGTCGTATTATGGATAGTTACTTGAGTGAACATGCTTGTGAAGGTTGGCTAGAAGGATATATTTTGACAGGAAGACATGGAGCATTCGCAAGTTATGAGGCTTTTATAAGAGTTGTTGATTCAATGGTTTCACAACACTCAAAATGGCTTAAGGTTTGCAATCAACTTCCATGGAGAAAGCCAATTTCATCATTAAATTTCTTGTTGACTTCCAATGTTTGGCAACAAGACCACAATGGTTATACACATCAAGAACCTGGCTTTTTAGATCATTTGGCTGACAAAAAGGCTGATATAATCAGAATTTATCTTCCACCAGACGCAAATTGCTTGCTTTCTTGTTATGACCACTGCCAAGCAAGCAAAAACTATATAAACGCAATTGTCGCATCAAAACATCCAAGTTATCAATGGCTTGATATGGAAAGCGCGATAGAACATTGCACAAAAGGGGTAAGTGTTTGGAAATGGGCATGCCTTAATGATTATAAAAAACCTGACATAGTTCTTGCATGCGCGGGAGATACTCCAACACTAGAAACGCTTGCATGCGTAAGTTTAATCAAAAAACATCTTCCAAGTCTTAATGTTCGATTTGTCAATGTGGTTGACCTTATGAAACTTGAATCAAACGCATTACATCCTCATGGCTTGACTGATAAGGAATTTAATGATATATTCACAAAAAATAAGCCAATTATTTTCAATTTCCATGGCTATCCAAAGTTTATTCATGAGCTCACTATAACAAGAGAGAACAAGAATATTGATGTTCATGGGTATCAAGAAGAGGGAACAATAACAACAGCATTTGACATGAGGGTGCAAAATAAGATTGATAGATATCATCTTTTATTGTCAGTTTTAGATGCTTTGAATTTGAAATCTAAAAACAGAAAATTGGTGAGTGAAATAGAAAAAACTTTGAAAGAACATAAGAGTTATATAGCAGAATATGGTGTTGACATGCCAGAAGTTGCTGATTGGAAATGGGAAAATTAATCAAAAAACACGATTTTATCAAAAAAAATCGTGTTTTTTTGTTGAATTTTTGTAATTTTTTATTTTTGGCATAAAAAAATAAATAAAAAATATTGTTAATTAAAATGATTTTTATTTTTAAAATTAATAAATTTTATAACTAAAATTAAACATAAAAAATAGTTTAAATTATTATATATATTTTTTATTATTTATATTTTTTTAATTTTTTAATATATTTTTTTAAATTTTGCTGCCAACAATAAACCCACTTGTCCAAGCCCATTGCAAATTAAAGCCTCCGCATTCTCCATCAACATCACATATTTCACCGCAAAAATATAAATTTTCAATGTTTTTGCATTCTAAATCATCGGTTAAGGCGTCAAGTTCAACTCCACCAGAATAAACTTGATTATTGTTGTAAAAGCCCTTTATAGCAAAATCTAAATGTTTAATTATTTTTACGAAGGATTGTATTTCTTTTTCACTCAATTTTATAGAACTTCGATTTTCATCCACCTTGCTTCGATTAAGTATTTCATAAGCAATTTGATTTACAAAAAGTCCATCAAAGAAATTAGAGATTTTTACATTAAGATTTTTCCTTGCAACAAGCAAATCATAAAGTTCATTTTCGCTTAAAAATGGGAGAAGGTCGATTATAAGTTTGCCTAAATAATCACCTTTTCTTGCAAGCAGGGTGGAGAGATTGAAAATTGAAATGCCACTAATTCCGCTGTCTTTAAATAGGATTTCTCCGCGTTCGATTTTTTTATCACTTCCATTTTCTAATGTTATTTCAACATCACTTATCCTGACATTTTCAAGATTTCTTGTGCTTGTTGTTTTTAAAGCACAAAGACTAGGATGAATTTCACGATGTTTTATCTTATATAAATCCAAAAACTCATTAAGGCTATTCCCGCCAGTCGCAACAACAAGTTTTTCGCATTCAAAATTTTCTTTATTTGTTTCGATGTAAAACTTTTTGCCTTTGTAAGTTATTGACATGATTTCATGTTCTAAAAATATTGAAATATTCTTTTTATTAATGGCGTTGCCTATAACATCAATTACAGATTTTGCTGAATTTGATAAAGGATAGACTCTGCCTTCATTGTCATTATAAGTCAAAAGCCCAATCGACTTAAAAAAAGCTAATGTAGCTTCTACATCAAATCTTTTTAGATATTTATCAATGTTTGCGTTATAGTAAATACTGCTTGTGTTGAGGTTTGTTAAATTGCATCTACCATTGCCTGTTACAGCAAGTTTTTTCCCAAGCTTATTGTTTTTATCAATTATGGCAATGTTTTTATTATATGAATTTAATGCACACATAACACCGCTAGCGCCAGCGCCTAAGATTATAGTATCAAATGTTTTCATATTTCACCTTTAAATCAAGTTTATCAAATTTTATTAATTTTTTCAATTATTTAAGTGATAGATTACAATTTTTCTTGAAAAAGAACGATAGTTAAACAATCCAAAAGTTGTGAAAAAACAAAAACTAGGAATTGAGCATAAACAAAAGTTGAGTAGGGTAGCTTAGAATATTTATATAACTGCTATTGTAAAAGCTTAGAAGATTGTAAAATAAATATATAACTGCTATTGTAAAAATAAAAAAAGATATGATGTAATTTTATCATATCTTTTTCACTTTCTTATTCTTTGTTTTCGCTTGCATCATCAACATTATCTTTTTTAACTTCAACTTGTTCTTGAGGTTCTTCGCTTACAGCAACTTCCTCTGTTTTTTCAACTTCAGTTGTTTCTTCTTTTGTTTGAACTTGAGTATTTGCTTGTTTTAATAATTTGTCATTATTAACATATTCATACATAATCAAAACTGCTGCAGCAATGAGAGCCAGGGTCATCAAAAGACTTGAAACATTGAAACTGCCAGAGCACAATCCAATTATAGAGAAAATTACGACAACGACATCAAGGATAAATGATGTAAGAATAAATCCTTTTTTCTTGTCAAATTTTTCAGGGTCAAGTTTAACTCTTTGAATTGAAATTGCTGAGAATACCATCCCAACAACACTAAGTGCAAGCACAATTATCACTGAGAATAGCAATAAAATGAGTGCGCCTTCAACAGCATCTCCGCTATCAAAACTTGTAGCGATGCCAAAGATTGAAACGATGCTTGATAATGCGAGAACAGCGAAGCAAACAATGTTTACTATAAGACCAGTCAACAAATAAGGTCTTTTTACTTGATTTTCCATAGAACTAAATTCCTTTTAAATAATATTTCAATTTTATTATAGGGAAAAATTAAAGTCATGTCAAGCGATTTAAGTATTTAAATTTGACTTCATCTATTTAAAAGCAGTATAATAGAACTGCATTATATAAAGAAGTGTTATAAATGAGATTGATAGAGAAAATTTTTAAATTATTTGTCATCAAAATTGTTAACTAACAAATTAATTAAAAGATATTTGCGCAACCATATTGATTTAAGGCATGGAATATGATAAAATAAGAAAATATTAGGAGAGTGAAATGTCAGAATTATTCAATTATTTAAAGAAGAAAAATAAAAAAGAAGTAATAAAATTTGGAAAAGCATATGCAATTGATAAGGCTGGTTTTTGTAAATTTGCAGAAAAGCATTGGGCGGAAAATGATGGTTATTATGTAAGAGCGGTTGTGGCAGCTGCTATTCTTTTGATAGATAGACCTATGGCCTCAGAGTCTGAAGATGAAGAAAATTTATCAGCTCAAATATATAAATTGTATGAGTCATGTAAAACTTTAAGCGGAGAAAATGATCAAATTTTAAAAGCATTATACTTATATTTCGATAATGGCAAAAAAGTAAATTTTCATAATGTGAAAAGACCAGAAATAGTTGTAGCTTTTTTGAATAAGGTGACTGCTTTTGAAAAAATGATAAATTTAGAAGCACAATCCAAAAAAATAAACAAGAATATTGAACCTCTTTTAAATAAGAATACTATTGCTATTCTCAAAAAATATAACAACCAAGATGTGATATTGTCAATGTATAAAAGAAAAGAAAAAACACCAGAAAGAATATTCAGAGTTTTTATCAAAGGGGAAAGACCTCAGGATATGACAATTTCATTCAAAGGTTTAACTGTCCATATAGTAAGTGATTTTGGTGGAGTTGCAAGTATGAGGGATGTTGAAAGTGGCGATGTTATCTTTAAAAATGATTTAAAAGCTGTTAAATTTCACAGTGTATTTGAAAAAAATACAAAACTATATGGATACCAAGAAGCTGTAGATATGGCTAGACGATCAATTGACGAATTGACAATCGAAGATGATAAAAATTATAGAAAGCGAATGGATGCAAAGGCAAGAAAAAATAGAATGAGAACTGAGGAAATTATTAGAAATGAAAAAGATAGCGAAAGAATTTAAGATTTGCAGTTGATTAATTAAAGATATAAAAGACTTTACTACAAAGTCTTTTTTTGTAGAATTATCAAATTTTTTAAAATAAATTGTAGAAAAATGACGAATGTTTGACGCCACCATGAATACTTTTGATGTATTTAAACATTATTATAATAATAGTGAGGGATTTATGAAAAAAGACTATCCAAGATATACATTAAGAGTTTCAAAAGAAATGCTTTTTAAATTAGCTTTTGTTGCTGATTTTTATGGTAGATCAAAAAATCGTGAAATAGAATATATGATAAAGAAACATATTGAAGAGTTTGAAAAGAAGTATGGCGAAATTCCTGTTCCTGAAAAATTGCAGGATAAAGATGCAGTCGAGTAGATAACAATGCTTAGCTTTTTTGGTAAACAATGATTTTGTAAATAAAATATTAGTTGCATAATTGCTTGTATTATGTATGCTTTTTTATAAAATATAGAAATTTTCAATTTAAATAAAATAAGGCTTGCTGATAAGATTTTCTTGGCAGCCGATTTTCTATAAATTTTCTTTATTGCAAATATGATAAATTAATTGACAAAAAATTATTAATATGATATACTTAAAAAGCAATTTAGAAACAAGAAAGTTTTATAAATTTTAATTTTAAGTTGCGCAAATTGTTTCTTGATAAAAAGCAAATGTCAAGAAGAGAAATTTAAATATTCAAAATTGACAAAAGACAACTTAATAACAAATATGGACTGCTAGCTCAGTTGGTAGAGCATTCGACTCTTAATCGAAGGGTCGGGGGTTCGAGCCCCCCGCAGTCCACCACGCGTTAGTC
>CAKNRR010000014.1 GCA_930990975.1 uncultured Clostridia bacterium
TCTCAGCAAATGTAGACAAGCTTAACTCAGGTTCAGCAACAATCACAAACACAATTTATGTACTTAATGGAAAGAAGGGTTGTTCAAGTGGAGAGTTTGCAAACTGGGTGTTTGTAAGTGGAATGCCATATCCAGTACCAAAAGGACTATCTTGGCTTGCTCAAGGTGGGAATCAAGCAAGTCTAACCGATATACAAAACTGGGTAAATAGTTAACTAAACAGCTTGACCATTGTGCAAACAACTTATTACTTATGATATATATAGTTATTATAGTTATATAGCGATTTAATTGAAAAATAATTGCATGAAATATAGTTGGGGAAATGCTTAGAGATGTTATGTAAACATTTAGAAATTATAAAATAAAAAATAAAAATAAAAAATTATAAGAAAATAGAAAGGCAACGAGGCTTTTCTATTTTTTTGCTATTATATTAAAAACATTTGGATAGAATTATATGAAAGATATAAAAGTATAGTTGAAATTTTTATTTTTTTGTGATATTATTATATGGTTAAAGGGAAGGATAAAATGAAAAACGAGAAAATTAGAAATATTGCAATAATTGCCCATGTAGACCACGGCAAAACATCTCTTGTAAATGAATTGTTAAAACAAGGTAGTGTTTTTCGTGATAATCAAGCAGTAGAAGATAGAGTTATGGATTCAAACGCAATTGAAAGAGAAAGAGGAATTACAATTTTATCAAAAAACTGCTCATGTGTATATAATGATGTGAAGATAAACATTGTTGACACTCCAGGACATGCAGATTTTGGTGGAGAAGTTGAGCGTGTTTTAAAAATGGTTGATGGTGTGCTTTTGGTTGTTGATGCTTATGAAGGACCAATGCCACAGACAAGATTTGTTCTTGAAAAAGCTCTTGCATTGAAATTAAAAGTTATTGTTGTTGTAAATAAGATCGATAGACCTGATGCTAGAATAAATGAAGTTATAGATGAAGTGCTTGAACTTTTCTTAGAGCTTGACGCAAATGACGAACAACTGAATTCTCCATTTATATTTGCTTCAGCAAGGGCTGGAATTGCTAGCGAGAACAAAGATGAAAAAGGCACAGATATGAAGCCTTTATTCGAAAAAATAATTGAATATATCCCAGCACCTGAAGGAGATGAAAATCAACCAAGCCAAATGTTAGTTTCTTCTGCAGAACATAATGATTATGTAGGAAAACTTGCTGTAGGAAAAATCAGTCGAGGCACATTAAGTGTTGGTCAAAACGTTACAATTTGCAACTATCATGATGAAAACAAAAAAATTCGCTCAAAGATTGTCAGCCTTTTCGTATTTGAAGGACTTAAGAAGGTTCCAGTTCAAAGTGCAACCATTGGAGAAATTGTTTGTGTTGCAGGTCTTGAGGGGATACAAATAGGCGATACAATTTGCGATAGCAATTTGATTGAACCAATTGAATTTGTCAAAATTGCAGAACCAAGTGTTGAGATGACATTCATGGTAAATGACAGTCCTTTTGCTGGAAAAGAAGGCAAATATGTGACATCAAGACATTTGAGAGATAGACTTTATAAAGAAGCAGTGAAAGACCTTTCATTGAAAGTTAGCGATGGACAAACTGCTGAACAATTCAAGGTTTGCGGACGAGGAGAAATGCACTTGTCTATTCTTATTGAAAATATGAGAAGAGATGGTTATGAGTTCCAAGTATCAATGCCTAAAGTTTTGATAAAAGAAATTGATGGCGTAAAATGTGAACCTATTGACAGATTGTTTTTGGATGTTCCTGAAGACTGCACTGGTGTTGTTATGCAAAAGATGGGTGTTCGTAAAGGCGAACTTGTCCAAATGACTCCACACGGAAATAGAATGAAAATGGAATTTTTGATTCCTTCAAGAGGTTTGTTCGGTTTTAAGAGCGAACTTTTGACTGATACAAAAGGTGAAGGCGTCATCAATTCAATATTCTATGATTATGAACCTTGGAAGGGAGAAATTAAGAGAAGAGATTATGGCTCATTGATTGCACATGAAGCTGGCGAAGCTATTGTTTATGGCTTGTTCAATGCACAAGAGCGTGGTGATTTGTTTATAGGACCAGGAGTTCCAGTTTATGCTGGCATGGTTGTAGGACAAAATCCTAAGGGAGATGATATTGTTGTAAATGTTTGCAAGAAAAAACATCTTTCAAACTGCCGTGCTTCTGGCTCAGATGATGCTCTCAGACTTACACCTCCAAGAAAGATGAGTCTTGAAGATGCTATTGAATTTTTAGGTGATGATGAAATTTTGGAAGTGACACCAAAGAGCTTTAGAATAAGAAAGATTATTCTTGACCATAACATGAGAATGAGAGAAAGAGGAAAGATTCTCAGAGGAGAAATATAAAAAGTTTACAAAATTCAATAAAAAATAAAAAAAAATACTAAAAACTATTTAAATATTGTTAAAAATTTGATATGATATAACTATAAGGGCAGGAGTAAAAATATGTTATTGCCAAAAGAAAGCAGAGATTTAAGAAAGTCTTATAAACGATTAGGGATATTTATTCTAATTGTTTTCATTTTAGATGTCTTTATCTGCTTTCTTTTCTTTAAATACACAAATATGCATCCAGTACTAAATGGTTTTATTATCATTTGCATTACTGCTATTTTATACTTGCTCTTTTTAGCTATTTGTGCTAAAATTGATAAAAAGAAGAAAGAAAAACTTGAGAAGAGTGGGAAGAAAGACCCATTCACCAAAAACTAGAAAGGAGGAGAGAATATGGCTGATTATAAGATTATGCCGCACAATATTGAAGCAGAGCAAGCTGTACTCGGCTGTATTCTTATAGATTCACAAGCACAAGCCGACATTCTTGGAATAATAAAAGAAGATGATTTCTATACGGAATCTCACAGAAGCATTTACACAGAGATGCTTAAGATATATCAGAAATCAATACCAATTGATTTTGTGACAACGGCTGACCAATTGGACAAGGATAGAATTTTGGATAAGGTCGGCGGTATTGAATATATCACTGCACTTACAAATATTGTTCCATCAGCTGCAAACTTTAAATATTATTGCGACATCGTAAAATCAGATTCAATAAGAAGAAAACTTATCGCTTCAGGACAAAGAATTATTGAAGATGCCTATGAAAATGAAGACAAAGACAAGAGTTTGCAATTTGCTGAAAAAGAAATATTTGATATTTCAGAAAAGCAAGAGCGCTCAGCACTTGAGCATGTTGGCAAACCTGATGGTGCAATAAAAAAAGTTATTGACAAGTTTGATTCTATTGCAAAAGACCCAACATCTTTGAAGGGAATTCCTACAGGATTTAAGGAATTTGACCAAATCACAAACGGCTTGCAAAACAGCGACCTTATTCTTCTGGCTGCAAGACCTGGTGTTGGTAAAACCTCATTTTCTATGAATGTTCTTGTCAATGCTGCGACAGAACAAGGCAAAACTTGCGCAGTGTTCTCGCTTGAAATGAGCAAAGAGCAACTTATGCAAAGAGCGATTTGTTCGCTTGCAAAGGTCAGCATGGCAAAAGCATTGAACGGGACAATGGATGCCGAAGAGTGGAAACGAATATGGGCTGCCACAAGAAAACTTGAACAAAGCAACCTATACATAGATGACTCTTCACTTACAACTCCAGCAGATGTTTTGACGAAGTGTCGAAGATTGAAGGCAAAGCAAAATATAGACCTTATCATGATTGACTATATTCAGCTTATGTCATCAGGCAGCACAAGGAAGGGGGAAAACAGACAAAACGAAGTCAGCGATATTTCAAGAAACTTGAAAATCACAGCTAAAGAGCTTAATGTTCCAATCATTGTTTTGTCACAGCTGTCAAGAAGTGTTGAAAGCAGAAATGAAAACGGACACAGACCTATGCTTTCAGACTTAAGAGATTCCGGTGCTATTGAGCAGGATGCGGACATTGTATTGTTTCTCTACAATCCAGAAAAATACAATGATGTTCCTCAGGAGGACGAACCAGGAACTATTGAACTTATCATAGCAAAACATAGAAATGGACGCACAGGCACAGTCAAACTTCGATGGATTGGAGAATATACAACATTTGTCAATCTCAATGAAAAGGTATCTTTGCCAAGGAAAGAGGTTGTAGATTATAGACAAATTGAAGAAACGCCACTTGAAAATGTCGATATAGATGTTTTTGGGGATGAAGAATAAAGGAGGTATGTATGGCAGAAAAAGCCAAAAAGGCGAGTAATGGAAATTTAAAGAAAATTTTACTTATTGTAGGCATTTTAGTGTTGATTGCAATTATTGTTGTGGTCATAGTTTTGCTTGTGCCAGGAAACACTTATGGCGCAGTTGAACGACTTAAACAAACAAGTCAAACATCATTCTTGCAAAATGAAAGCGAAAAGAACAATTTTGACAAGTTTGAAACAAAGATATCAAACAGTGCTTACAGATATTATGCTCAAGAGCTTCAAGATATTGAATCATTGTCAAACAGCATAAACGAAGTTTTAGATTATTATGATGAGTATATGGTGTTTGCAAGCGACAATAAAGTGCTTAAGAAAAACTATAAAACAATCAAAAACAATCTCGCAGATTCAGTAGATGTACAAAAAGAATTGAATTCAATATTGAATGAAGCTGTGAACTTAAGCGATACAGCAGATTCTCACTTAAAGAATCTTATGCTTGATTTCAGAAGCCAATATGCAAATTATTTGGACCATATGACAAAAGCAATCGCTGCATTAAACAAATCATATCAAGGTTGCATAACAAACAATCTTACAAACAACTTGGCATCAACAATCATACTTGATGCAACAGATGACTTCTTGACAGTTATCACAGGGGAATTTGACACTCTTGTAGCTGGAGATAAAAAAGATTACACATCTGAAGATTACAAGTATGAAAGCCACGGAAAGATAGTTTACTTTAATTCTTATGTTGATGTTTATTTAGTTGAAGAAACTGATATTATGAATTATTATTTCTCTACAGCAACAAGTGCAAAGTATGAGAAAATAAACAAATTCTTTGAGTTCTATAATCAGAATGATTTTACTCAAGTTATTGATTCAATTTCAAACACAGGCAATTATGACATTGAATTAGTTTTCCAAACTGAGGATACTGAAGGAATATATGCTCAAGTTAAAGATTTTTTGGATGTGAGGGTGTAATATGAAAATGGTTAAGAAAAGAAATATTGTTATAACAGTACTTGCATTAATTTTAGCTTTAGCAAGTTTGTTGATGTTTGCCTGTGGCGATAAAAGTAATAAAAACAATCCTTACGAGACATATCAAGCTTCAATATCAGCATACAAAGAGGATGCCACATTGTTTAAGAATGGCACAATAAATGGAATAGCAACTGACTTCTATTTTGATCACTTTGAAAGAAAAAACTCAAGCGGATTAAAGATTGAGGATGACACAAATTATATTCTTTTAAATGCTTATGGAATGAACTTTATTGAAAAATATTATGTTCTTCTTGCTGACCTTGGAAGTCTTAATTACAGCACATTAAACGACAATATCAATGCTTTAAATAAGAGCTTTGATGTTGTAAAAGTAGAGTCTAAGAATGTTGTCAATGCAGACGAAAATGCAGACTTTGAATTATACAACGGATTCTTCTCAAGATATAAAGCCAGCGCTTTAGACTTCATAAACAATGTTTATAAGACAGCAATTTCTTTAGGGGATTTCTTAATAGGACAAGCAAATTATACAGCAGCTCTTGGAACAGATGAACAAACATCTGAACAAGTTTCATTCTATGTTGATTATCAAGTTTTGAGAGTATTTGATGATTTTAGAAACTTGTTTATGTCATCTGCAAAAGGGAAGACATATAGTGACGAAACTGTCTATGCAAATGCAAAATTAAGATTGTCAAACTTCGCATCATTGTCAGTAAATTATAAGAAGGCAATAGATAAAGATACTATGACAAGCTTTATGGATCTTTCAAATGTACTGGACGGAGAAAGAAACATAACAAAACAAGCTTGTGACAAGTTTTCAATCTATGATTATGTTGAAGTTTATGACAGCTCAATGGTTGCTTATTTGAAAGAGGATGGCAATGCTGATACTTACTATTTGCAATTGCAAAAATATTATAGCGACAGCGATAGTTTCCTTAAATTATATCATGACTATTTAGCTGCAAACATTTTTGAATAGAGTGCAATTATTAAACAGCTGTAAAGAAACTACAGCTGTTTAATAAGTTTATTAGGGAAACAACAAAAATTTAATTATTATATTAAAAATTATTTAAAAAAATAAATAAAAAATAAATTAATTAAAAAATAAAAATATAATTAATTTAATATTAAATATTAAAATTTTTAATTAATATATTAATTTTTATTTTAATTATTAAAATATTTATAAAAATCTATTTTTAATTTTATTTAATTATTTATTAAATTTAATTTAATATTTTATTTGTAAAGGAGAATTTATGGACAACAAAGATATTGCAGGATTGCTTTATCCAGATGTTAATATAGATATAGAAGATATTTTCAAAAGATATCCAAAGAGGAAGTTGAAAGAGGGGGCAGTTGTTACAAGATTCGCACCAAGTCCTACTGGGTTTATGCACATAGGAAACTTTTTTCAAGCTTTCATAAGTTATAATTTGGCTAAAAACACAGATGGAGTTTTGTTTTTAAGAATTGAAGATACTGATGAAAAGAGAAAAATAAAAGAAGCAAAAGCAGTCATATATGAAGTCCTTGAAAGATTTGGAATAAAGTTTGATGAATATCAAACTCTTGACGGAAAAGATGTTGGCGAATATGGGCCTTATGTTCAAAGCCAAAGAGAGATGATATACAAAGCTTTTGCAAAAAAATTGGTTTCTGAAGGCAAAGCATTCCCATGTTTTTGCAAAAAGACAGAAGGCAAAGAAGATGTTTTGAAACAAAGAGAAACAAAGTTCAACGAGGATGATGAAAAGGAATATGACCCATGCAGAGATTTGAGCTATGATGAGGTCAAAGCCCATATTGACAGAGGAGATAGCTTTGCTATTCGCTTAAAAACAAAAAACACAGGGACAGAGCGTATTAAATTTTATGATTTAATCAAAGGTGAGCTTGAGGCTAAAGCAAATGCAAAAGATTTTGTTATTGTCAAAAGTGATGGAATCCCTCCTTATGCTTTTGCACATGCGATTGACGACACATTGATGGGGACAACTGTTGCAGTAAGAGGGGAAGAATATATTTCTTCAACACCTGCACACCTAGAACTTTTTGAGGCACTTGGATTTGAACCTATCAAATATTGTCATAATCCACTCATTTGCAAAATTGGAGAAAATGGCAACAGAAGAAAGATTTCAAAAAGATATGACCCAGAAGCTGATATGAGATATTATTTTGTTAATGGCTATCCTACTGACAGCGTTCTTGAATATTTGCTAAATATGATAAACTCAGGCTTTGAAATTTGGAGAAAAAACAATCCAGATAAACCTTGGACTGAATTTAAGTTTGGCATAAATGATATAACAGCTGTTGCTCCTATTTTTGATATGGTCAAATTGAATGATATTTCTAAAAATGTTATTGTCAAAATGAGCGGAGAAGAGCTTTATAAAAATTGGCTTAATTATGCAAAGGAATTTGATGGCGAGCTTGCTCAAATTTTGGAAAAGGATGAACAAAAATATATAAGACTTTGCCAAATGGATAGAGATGGTGCAGCAAAACCTCGAAAGGATATTTATAATTATTCTATGATGAAAGAATATTTTGATTATATTTTCAGCGCACCAAAGGATTATGAACTTGCCCAAGAGGATAAAGAAAAAGCTAAAGAATTTATAGCAGAATATCTAAAAGCTTTCAAAATGCCAAACTCAAATGAAGAGTGGTTTAATGATGTAAAGGCTTTGGCTGGAACTCTTGGCTATGCAACTGACAATAAGCTTTACAAACAAAATCCTGATGCTTATAAAGGCAATGTTGCAAAAGCATGCGAATTTATAAGAGTGGCCATCACAGGGCATAAAAATTCTCCTACATTGTTTACAATTATGAGTATTTTAGGAGAAGATGAAGTAAAAGAGCGTTTAAAAAATGCTTTTTAATCTATAAAAAATCAAACTGATTATAAAAAGATAAAACATCCAGCAAAAGCTGGGTGTTTTTTATTTTTGTTTTTTATTTGGGACATGCTTTTTAAAAATTTCTTGCAATAGTCATATTTGCTTTGTAAGACTTGTATATTAATCTTGAAAGGAGGACAAGTGGATATATTATATTTAGCAGTTTTGGGACTTGTGCAAGGCTTGTGTGAATTTCTTCCAATCTCCTCAAGTGGACATTTAGTTCTTCTTTCAAATTTATTTAATATTGAGGACTCTCTTTTTGTCAGCATTATTTTACATGTTGCCACTTTGCTTGCGGTTGTTATAGTGCTTCGAAAAGAAGTTTGGCAAATAATAAGACATCCTTTTTCTAATGAGGCTATGAATATTTATATTGCAACAATTCCAACTGCAATCATTGTGTTAATTTTGATGCCTATAGTGAATCTTTCATTTGGCGGAGGTTTCTTGGCGATTTCATTTTTAATCAGTGCACTATTATTGCTGTTTTCGGAACATTATTACAAGAAAAAAGAAGCATCATTTCAAAAAGATTTTTCATATAAAAATGCGTTGATTATGGGAGTTGTGCAAGGCCTTGCAGTTTTTCCAGGCATTTCAAGGTCGGGGACAACCATTTGTGCGGGGCTACTTAGTGGGGCGAAGAAAGAAGATAGTGCTAAATTTTCTTTTTTGATGAGCATCCCAATCATCATTCTTTCGCTTTTGATGGAGATATTCAAGATTATTGTACAAAAAGAACCAATTTCAGTCAATGTTATAGGACTTATCATATCGTTTGCAATTGCATTCGTAATAGGGATACTTTCAATCAAACTCATGCTTAAGTTGACTCAGAAATTAAGTTTCAAATGGTTTAGTCTTTATTTGCTTGCCATTGCAGTGCTTACGCTTATTTTAATATAAAGTCAAAAAATATAAAAATTGTATTTTAAAAGGAATGTTTAGTGGATAATAATTTTCATTATAAAAGTATAGAAGAAACTTTGTTAGAACTAAATAGCAAGAGGAGTGGGCTTAGTAGTAGTGATGTTATAAACAGAACATCAACTTCTTTTAATGATGGCAAGTATTCTAAGAAAAATGGTATTGTCAGTAAATTTTTTGAGCAATTTTTTGACCTTATGATAATAATTTTGCTGTTTGCTTCAGCAGTTTCAATTGTTATAGGAATTGTCGAACATTCTTCCAGTGAAATTATAGATGGATGTATAATATTGTTTATTGTGCTTATGAATGCAATATTTGGTGTTGTGCAGGAATATAAGGCTGAAAAATCATTGGAAGCACTTGGGAAGCTTACCGAACCAGAAACTTATGTCATAAGAGAAGGACAACTCATAAAAATAAATACCACAGCATTGGTGGTTGGAGATGTCGTTTCACTAGAAGCTGGTTGTATTGTCCCTGCAGACCTTAGACTTATTGAAACACACCAGCTGAAGGTGGATGAATCTTCATTGACTGGAGAAAGCCACGCAATTGAAAAGGATGCAGAATATAAATGTGAAAAGAATGTGGCACTTGGCGAGCGCAAAAACATGGCGTATAAAGGTACAGTTGTGACATGCGGAAGGGCTTTGGGTGTTGTTATTGCAGTTGGAGATGATACAGAGATAGGCAAAATAGCTCAAGTTATAAAAGACAATCAAAAAGAACTTACACCTCTTCAAAAAAGTATTCGTGATGTCGGCAAGATTTTGACCTATATTGTTCTTGCAATTGCAGTCTTAACTTTCATCATAGAAATTTGTATTTCTCCTTACAATATTATGGATGCGTTTTTGACTTCAGTAGCGATTTCTGTTGCTGCTATTCCAGAAAGTATGCCAGCGGTGATAACAATTATAATGAGTTTAGGTGTCGCAAGACTTGCCAAACAGCGAGCAATTGTCAAACGAATGCACTCTGTAGAAACTCTTGGCTGCTGTGATGTGATATGTTCTGATAAAACCGGGACAATCACACAAAACAAAATGACAGTGGCTGGGATATTTCTAGATAATATTTATAAAGATAAAAAAATAAAGCTTAATGACAAAAATTCAATGTTTTTAAAATGTGCTTATCTTTGTAATGACACCAAAATAAGCAAAGACAAATTGGTGGGAGATCCTACAGAAGTGGCATTGATGGAATTTTGTAAAAGTCAATCCTTAGATTTGTCATATTTAAATGATTTAAAAAGAGTGGATGAAAAACCGTTTGATTCAACCAGAAAACTCATGTCAGTGCTGGTCGAAGAAGAAGGTAGATGCAATATGTATTGTAAAGGTGCACTTGATAGACTTCTTAACAAATGTAATTATATTTTATGTGACAATATAGTAAAACCACTTTCATCAGCCGAAAGAGCAAAAATATTAAAAGCTAATGATGATATGTCAAACAAAGCGATGAGAGTTTTGGCGTTGGCATTCAAACAAGTCAATGGGGGACAAGATTTCAGCGAAGATAATTTAATCTTTATAGGCCTTGCAGGAATGATTGACCCTCCAAGAAAAGAAATAAAGGATGCAGTGAAAAAATGTAAACGAGCAGGGATGAAACCTGTTATGATTACAGGGGATTACAGCCAGACGGCATTTGCCATTGCGAAAGAAATAGGACTTGCAAGCAGTTTTAAAGAAGTTATAACAGGGGAAGAGATTGCTCGAATGTCAATGGGAGATTTTTCAAATTGTATTTCAAATTACAGCGTTTTTGCACGCGTTAGTCCAGATGACAAGGTCAAGATTGTTCAAGCGTTGAAAAATAAAGGTCATATTGTTGCAATGACTGGTGATGGTGTCAATGATGCACCAAGCCTAAAAAAAGCCAATATTGGCATAGGGATGGGACAGTCAGGCACAGATGTTGCAAAAGAAGTTTCAGATATAATTATCACTGATGACAATTTTGCAACAATAGTTGTGGCAGTGGAGGAAGGAAGAAAAATATATCAAAATATTCAAAAGACGGTCAAGTTTTTGTTTTCAGCCAATTTGGCAGAACTTTTCTCACTATTTATTGTGACTCTTTTATATCCACAATATATATTCTTGTTCCCAGTTCAAATATTGTTTGTAAATTTGATTACGGATTCATTGCCTGCTATAGCCCTTGGTGTTGAGAAACCAGAGAAAGATTTGATGGATATGCCGCCGCGAGATTCGAAGAAAGGGCTGTTCTCAAATGGCATAGGTTGGTCAATCATAATTTTGGGCTTATTCCAAACTTTGTTTGTCGTTCTTGCTTATGCTATTGGAATACAATTTTATAATGAAGGCATAGCAATCACAATGTCTTTTTATACACTCAATATTATACAGATGTTTTATCTTGCTTCAATGCGAACCAATTCCAGCATATTCAAGTCAAAACCTTTACAAAACAAGTTTTTCCTTCTTGCCATAGCATTCTGTTTTGTGCTTATTGCATTGTTTGCTTTCACACCACTTCAAACCATACTAAATTTGAGAACTTTAAATTGGACTCAATGGGGGATTATCTTAGGGTTCTCAATGGCAATGCTTATAATAAGTGAAATATATAAAATTATAGAAAAAAAGATTTTATTTAAAAAAACAAAAAAATAATAATTAAAAAAAATAATTAATTTAATAATTAATAATTAAATTAATAAAAAATAAAAATAATTCAATATTTATTAAAAATAAAAAACCTCAATTATTTTTGAGGTTTTTTTATTAATTATTTATCTTCTTTTTTATCTTTTTCTTCACAAGAGCAATTTTTGCATTCGCCTTTGACAGCCATTGCAACACCAAGACCAGTCAAAACAACTCCAGATAGCATTGCTGCAACATAGCCAATTGTGCTTAAAGCAGAAGCGAGGCTATCACCATTGAAGTCGCCAGTCCATGTAATTCCGTTAAGTACACCTCCAACCAAAATCATTGCAAGGGCTACGGACAAAATTACTATTGTTGTAGTTACAAGTTTTTTCATATCTCCTCCTTTATAAATTATATTATATTAAAATTTCTTTAGCATGTCAAATTATATATATGAAAAACTTGGATATTTTGTTAATATTTTCTTATAGAATTTTAAAACTTAAATTAAAGCTGTTTTTTATAAATTATTTATTATCTTTTTCACTTCATCTAACAATTGGGCAATAAGATAGCCATCAATAGCGGCATGGTTCACCTGAATGGAAACATTAATCCAACGCTCGCCTTTTTCATTTATTTTTATTTTGTCAAAACTAATATGTGGAACAAAAGAGTTACGCTGAACATCTTGAGGATGAGTCATTTGTGTAAATTCAAACCAAGGTGTGCAAGAAATATAAGCAATAACTTGACTTCTTCTCGCGCCGGGAGGTAGGGGTTCAGTGAAGGAGGTTTGAGTTTGTAATTTATCATTAGTTTCATTACAAAACTTTTTAATATCTGAATAATATTTGCTGGTTATAATTTTGAAAATCTCTTCATCTTTCTTGATCGCACATATATTGACAAATTCGCCATCTTCAACAACAATTTTACCCTTGATTGAGCGTATCATAAATTCTTCAAATTTTAAGAGGGCTGTATAAAAGGTATGACACATGCAAAAATAGAAAGATAAATTTTCCGCCTTTGCAAATTCATAAACTTTAGACACTTCTAATGGTGTGCAAAGTGAAATTTGTGGAATATCAAATTGATAGTATAAATTAAAAATATCTTTGCGTTTCCATGTGTTTAAATCAATTTCTTTCATAAAATCTCCTTTGAAAATAATATACTACAAAAGAGAAATTTTTCAAAGTATTTTATTAGAACAAAAAAGAGAAGTACCGAACGTGACTTCTCTCTTTGTTCGATTAATCGTCAGATTTGAGTATAATTATAAAAATTATTTTAAATTCGCCAAATATTTGATTTGAGCGGAGGTAAAGAAGATTTTTTTAAATTCCTTTTCGCTGTGCAATTATGCAAACTAAATTTGCTGGTGCGGATAACAGGAGTTGAACCTGCATCCTTTCGGACTGGAACCTAAATCCAGCGCGTCTGCCATTCCGCCATATCCGCATATTTCTTATTAAACAATCTTTGTGTTTGAAAGATGTTGGGCTTTTCGTGTCACTGATTAAAATGGATTTTCATTTTAGACAAGTTTGCTTTTTTGTTTAAAAATAAAATCTAAAACAAATCCAAAATCCGTCATGTTTAAAAAGAATTTTATGTTATTTTTAAGTCATAATCAAAATACATTTTTTTTATCAAGACTTCCTATATTATAGATGAATTTTAGCAAAAAAGCAAGCGCTTACTAAAAATTTCTGTAGATTGATGCTGTCGCTTTAAATATGTCTTTTCGTGTAGTCAATTTTGCTATGAAATGTCCATATTAAAAAGCAAAATGTTTTAACAGTTGAGGTGATATATTTCCAGTAATTATAGTTTATCTTTTAATAATTCTTTTCTTGATTTTAAACAAAAGTCATAAGATTTAACTATTAACAGTAAACCCCAAAACAGATAAGGTGAAGAAAAGCATTCGACCTTTCAAATGTAATCTAAAAGTTATCTTAGTTTTTATATAAACTTGTATAAACAAAATAAATTTATGGACGCACAAACAAAGAGTTATCTCTTGGTTTAATTTTGTCAAATATTTTGTTTTTTTTATTATTTATGATATTATTTTTATAGTGAGGAGAGTATGGAAAACTACATAAAGAAGATTAATGATAAAGTACTTGAAAAAAATTCTATTGAAGAAGCAAAGAAAACAAAAGCAAGGTTTTTGATAGCGGGTGGAACAACACTTGGATTAGGGCTTGCTGGATTTGTTAGTTCTTTTATAACATTTTTTGTTTTATTTTTATCTTATGAAACTGACAGAGCTTTTATTGCATGGCTTGTAGCTATACCTTTCATATTGATGATCATAGCAGGCTCGGTTGTGACTCGCATAGGGGATATGCTTTTAAAGATTGAGGGAGTCACTGATAATTCAAATTCTACTTCTTCAAAAGATAAAAAAGAAAAGAAACAAAAGTCTAAAAAACAAGTTGTTGAGGATAAAAAGGATGAAAGTTCTGAAATTATTTCTGAAAATTCACAAGATGAATTAAAAGAAAATTAATAAATTTAGGGGGAGTTATGTTAGGAGCAATAATAGGTGATATTGCAGGTTCAAAATATGAATTTAATAATTATAGGTCAAAAAATTTTGACTTGTTGGCAAATGATTGCTATTTTACAGATGACACAGTTATGACCATTGCTGTATATGTTGCGTTGAAAAACTGCAAAGGAAAATATGACAAACTAGAGGATGAAACAGTTAAACAGATGCATAAAATAGGGAAAAGATATATGGATTCTGGTTTTGGCGGAATGTTTAAGAGATGGCTACTTACAAATGATACAAAACCATATAATAGTTTTGGCAATGGTTCAGCAATGAGAGTAAGCCCAGTTGTAAAGTTTGCAAAATCCTTAGACGAGGTCAAAATGCTTTCAGCTAAAGTGACAAAGGTCACACACAATCATCCAGAAGGCATAAAGGGTGCAGAAGCCACCGCTGTCGCAATTTATCTTGCAAAAGAGGGAAAAAGTAAAGAAGAAATAAAAAAATATATTGAAGAAAATTATTATGATTTAAATTTCAACTATGAAGATTTAGTGGAAAACTATAGATTCAATGAAACTTGTCAAGATTCTGTTCCGCAAGCATTATATTGTTTTTTTATATCTGAAAGTTTTGAAGACTGCCTTAAGACAACAATTTCAATCGGTGGAGATAGTGATACGCTTTGCGCAATATCTGGTGCTATAGCTGAGGCATATTATGGCATTCCTGATTATATAAAACAATGGGGCTTGAAGTTTTTAGATAAGTATCTTTTAAAACATATTAAAGATGTTGTGACAGAATAAAAAATTTAGCAAAAAATAATTTTAATTTAATATTTGAATATATTAAAAACATATAATTTAATAATTCACAAGTTGAATTAAGCAATAAAAAAACTAAAATATTAAAAGGACTCATTTGGTCAGATTTATGAAAAAGAAAAGATTGCTTGTCGATGTTGATGACACCCTTATAAATAATTTATGGAACGAAGGGCTTAACGGATTTTTAGGGACTAATTTTAAAAGAGAAGAAATAAAGACATATAGTGTTGATAAATATATAACCACTGATGAAGAGCGAAGCCGATATTTAGATTATATCAAAGACAAAAGTTTTTATGATGGTTGCAGAATAATAGAAGATGCCGTGAGGGTAATGGAAAAGTTGTATGAAAAATATGATTTGTATATTTGCTCGGCATGTGTTTTAAATATAGGGAAGGGTTATGCTTATACAAATTCTTATCAACAAAAATTTGATATATTGCGAAAATACTTTCCTTTTATAAGCCCAGAAAGATTTATATTTACTCAAAATAAAAATATAATAAAGGCAGATATAATAATAGATGATAGCTTATATAACTTTTATGGCGATGAAGAATTGAAACTCATGTATAACTGTTTTATGAATGATGATGTTGATGAAGCAGAAATAAAAAATCTTAATATAAGGCGAGTGAATTCTTGGAAAGAAATTGAAGATATATTGCTATAAATTGATTTGTGTTTTTAAAATATACATTTAAGGAGGAATATTATGAAAAATATAGCAGTCATCACAGGGGCTTCTTCTGGTATGGGGAAAGAATTTGTAAAACAATTGGATGGAAAGTTTGATGAAATTTGGGGGATAGGACTTTCGCAATATGATTTGGACGAGCTTGGAAAAGAGATAAGAACTCCATTCAAAGGGCTTGAGCTTGACCTTACAGAAGAAGGAAGTTTTGAAAAATATATTGAATTATTAAATGCAGAAGCACCAAATGTAAAATGGCTTGTCAATGCAGCGGGGTTTGGTAAGTTTGGAAGACACGATGAAATAAAAATAGACAGCTCTGCTGATATGATTGATTTAAATTGCAAAGCTTTAATGAAAATGACAGAGATAACATTGCATTACATGCAAAATGGCGGAAGAATTGTTGAAATCGCATCAGTGGCTGGTTTTCAACCAATTCCATACATGGCTGTTTATGGTGCGTCAAAGGCTTTTGTTGTCAGCTATTCTAGAGCATTAAATCAAGAGCTTAAATATAGAAACATTAAAGTGACCTGCGTATGTCCATTTTGGACAAAGACAAATTTCTTCAATGTTGCTCAAAACACCAAGGCAAAAAATCCTGTTGTGACGAAATATGTAGCAATGTACTATCCAGAAGATGTTGTAAAAAAGGCAATCAAGGATACAAACAAAGGCAAGGAATTGTCAATTTGCGGCTTTATTGCAAGAAGCCAAGTAAGACTTGTCAATATGCTTCCTAAAAAGCTTGTTATGAAAACATGGATAAGCCAACAAAAACTTAAGAAAAAATATAGAGATAAATATCAAGATAAAAAATAATAGTGTAAAAATGAAACTATAAAAGACATATTGGTTTGATATGTCTTTTTTATTATAAATAAATCAAATTCTTTTCTTTTATTTTTGATATTATTATGCTAAAATATAGCTATGAAGATTAATGCTTTTATTAGTTCTACAATTTTTGATGCGACAAAGGATATGATAGGCGCTATTGACTATAGCGATTTTTCTGTTGAACATATAGTCATTGTGCCTGATAGGTTTTCTCTTCAAATGGAGAAATTGCTTCTTACAACATTAAAAAATAAAGCATTATTCAATGTAAAGGTTATGGGGTTGACCTCATTGGCAATAGAAATATTCAAAAGATTAAATATGAATATTGAGGTGTTGTCAAGTGGAGAAAGTTTGCTTTTGCTTCAAAATGCAATTGACAATGTAAAAGCTGATTTCAAAGTTTTCAAAAAAAGTGGAATTGCTTTTTGTCATGAGATAAGCAAAATAATTTCTCAGCTTAAAAGTTCTGGTATATCTTGCGATGATTTAAACGAAAAAACTGGCGGTTTGACTGGTGGAAAATATCATGACATTATGCTTATTTATAAAGAATATCAAAATATGTTGGCTGGCAAGTTTGATGCTAATGAAAGAATGATGCTTTTAAACCAAGTTTTGAAAGACAGTGATATTTTAAGCAAAACAAAATTTTATTTTGCTCAGTTTGACAGCTTTACAACAGAGGGATATGACCTCATAAAAACAATCATAACAAAGTCTTGTGAGGTGAATGTTTCGATAGCCTCTCCGCTGTCCATTGGAAATGAATATATCTACGAAAAGGATATTTTGCAAAAATTTAGCATGTTGTCAAGGGAGTGTGGTTGTGAAATTGATGTGAGATATTCGCATCAAGAATATTCACCACAAAAACAAGCTTTAATCAAGGGACTTTATAGTTATGAAGAAACTAAGTGTAAAAATGATGGATTTTATACAGCTTTTTCAGCGCAAAACACTTATGATGAAGTTTCTTGCCTTGCAAAATTGATATATTATTACACTATAAATGGCTATTCTTACAATGATATTATGGTCGCCACCAGTGATGTGGAAAAATACTCAAACCTTATTGAAGAAATATTTTCAAAATATGATATTCCTTATTATATAGATTCGTCAACTTCAGCAGATAAATCGCTTTTGGCAAACTTGGTATTTAATTTTTTTGAAACAGTGTATTATGGCTACACATCAGAAAATATACAAACACTATTGTCAAATATCCTTTTAGGCGATAATGCTCAACTGATATATGATTGTCAAAAATATGTTGTAGACAATAAAAGAAAATATAATCAATACTTAGCGAAGGATTTTAAGTACGATTATATTTTGAAAGGTATAGAAAATTCAAAAACATCTGTTGATTTTCAAAATGTTATTTTGCAAATTTGCGAAACTGTAAGGCCACAGTTAGATGAGCTTTTCATAAAGCTTGAGGAGAAAAATTATATAAAAGAAAGGGATATCAACAGACAAATAGAAGATATCCTCATTGAAACAACGAAACTTATATCGAAATATAATAGTGAGCAAATTTCTTTGGGCGCATATTTAAAAGAACTTAAACTTTTGCTTTCATTCAAAGAAGTTTCAACTGTGCCAGCTTATGTTGACTGCGTGATGATAGGAGATACGACAAACAGCTTTTATGGTGAGTGTAAGATTATGTTTATTCTAGGTTCACAAGCTCTTCCTATTATAAACAATGATAATGGACTGCTAAGTGACCAGGACATGGAATTAAATTTTGTTGATAAAAAGTTGCAACCAACAATAAGAATGATAAATAGAAGAAATCGTTTTAAACTGTTCAACATTCTGACTATCCCTACAGAAAAGTTGATTGTGTTTATGCAAGCAATAAGTGATGAGGGCAAGAAAAATGAAGCGCCTGCATTTGTCGACTTTTTGAACAAAATTTTCTCACAGTTAATAATAAGAAGCATGGATGTATTTGATAGTACAAATACAAATTTAGAACAAGCATTTTTGACAGGAATTGGGAATAGAGAAAATTTCTTATGTGAATATTTTGCAAAGTTTGATGACAAAACAAAAGATGAGTATAAATTTGAATCAACCGGCTTAATCAATTTGGATATAAATAAAAAAAGTATTGAAAATGGAGAAGAATTATATTTTGATAAAAATAAGGTTTATGTGACAGAATTGGAACAATATTTTTCTTGCCCATTTAAACATTTTATAACCTATGGGCTTAAGTTGAAAGAAAAAGAAATTTATCAAATAGACCCAAGGGATACAGGTAATATTTGTCATAAAGGTGCCGAGCTGTTTGTGAAAACTTTGATGAAAATGTCGCCACCATATAATATTGATGTAAATGATTTTATAAATAAAAAGTTTCATCAAATTGTGGATGAGGCATCTGTCAAAGAAAAACTTGAAAGTGCAAGCGAAAAGGCAAGCTTGATAAAATTTTATAAACATCAACTGGAAGTTATATTAAACGACATACTCACTGAAATTCAAGCGAGTGAATTTAAACCTAGCTATATTGAGTATAAGCTGAACAATTTGGAGCTGGGTGGCAATAAAAAAGTAACTATTTCTGGTAAGGTGGACAGAATAGATGAAGCTGGAGATTATTTTAGAATAATTGACTATAAGACAGGCAGGACTGGAAATATAATAAAAGAGCTTTACTTTGGGAATAAATTGCAACTATTTTTATATCAAAAAATTGTAAAGAAGATGTTAAACAAAGTGCCTGCTGGTGTGTTCTATTTTAATGCCAAATATGATTATGCTAAAAATGAAGATGATAAGATTTTGCTAAAGGGTATAGTAGAAAATGATGACGGTTTGCTTGCAAAATTTGATAAAAACATAAAATATGGCTCAAGCAGCAAAATACTAAATTTGTCTTTATCAAATGATGGCAAATATGGTGGAAGTGCCATTGCAAAAGAAAATTTAAAAGTTTATGAAGACTATGCCAAAAAGATTGCAGACAATGCAGTTGATGAAATTGTTGGAGGCTACATAGAACCAAAACCAAATGAAGAAAGTTGCAACTACTGTAAATATAATTCTATTTGCCAATATGAAAAAATAAATGGAAAAAGAAAAAATAATAAGATAGGAGATTTTAAGGATATAAAAGACGATGAAGAGTAATCCAACAGACGAACAAAGAAAGATTTTAGAAAATGCTAAGAAAAAGCTTATAGTTTCAGCTTCAGCAGGAAGCGGAAAAACTTTTGTCGTGGTTGAATATCTCATCAATTTGATATGTGATAAAAAAATCCCAGTGAATAGACTTCTTGTTTTGACCTTCACAAAAGCCGCTGCAAATGAAATGAAAACAAGATTATTTAAAGCTATTTTACAGCAGAAAATGACACCATACTTGCTTGAACAGCTGGATGAAATTTCTATAAGTGATATTTCAACGATAGATTCATTCTGTGAAAAAATAATAAAAAGAAATATAAATTTGTTGGATATAGATGAAAATTTCAGGATTTTAGATGAAAAAGAAAGCAAAAACTTGAAATTGCTGGCATTTAATAAAATTTATGAGCAACTGGCAAACATAAATGAATCTGGATTTGACGAAATATATTTTGCTTTTAAAAGAAATAAAGAACAGATATTTCAGTGTATGCTAGATTTGCAAAGTTTCTTCGACAGTCAAGATAAAGGAGAAGAGCTTATTGATGAATTTTTGCGTGATAGTGAAACTCTTGTGAAAAAAGCACTGAATTATCTTAATGATAAATTAAAAAACATTTTGCATGAGGCTAGAGGGTGTTTGCAAAGTGTATTTATAGAAGAGCTCCCAAAAGGTTATCAAACATTTGCAGAAAACCTAAATGAGCTTGCATCTGTCAATTTAAGCGATGACTTTTTTGAAAATTGTGGAAAGGTAACAAAATTCAACTTTGTCCGTACGCCAAGCTCAAAGATAGAAGATTTGAGTGCAAAAGAAAACTTAGTAAAAGCAAAAAATCTTTTAAAAGACATGGTTGACTTGGCGGGAGATTTTGTGACAGAAGAAGATTTGCAAGAGTTTTATAATACTTCACTTTCTTGCAATCTTTTAAAAATGAACAAATTATTTATAGAGCAGTATAAATCTTTAAAACAAGACAAATCGTGCATGGATTTTGCTGACCTTGAAAAACAAGTGAAGGTTTTGTTCAAAAATGAGGAAATCATAAAGTCACTTCAAAATGATTATGATTATATTTTTATTGATGAATATCAGGACACAAACACACTGCAAGAATCTATAATAAAACCTATATCTGAAAAAGGTTGTTTTGTTGCCGTTGGTGATCCAAAGCAAGGGATATATGGTTTCCGAAATGCTAGCAATGAAATTATGCAAAAAGATATTGACGATTTTGCTGCTGGTCAAGACAGTCAAGCATTATTTTTGACTGGCAACTTTAGATCAGATGACAGGGTGCTTTCATTTGTAAATCAAGTTTTTGACAAATTGATGACAAAAGATAGTGTTGGGATTGACTATCAAAAAACTTCAAGACTCAAAGGAATGGTTGGTTTTGAAAAAACCAATTTGCCATCTGTTGGTGTAGATTTTGTAATCGAACAAAAGGAAGAAGAACAAACACCTCCAACTATTTATAGCATAAAGGAAGATGTAATAAACAACTCTCAAAAAGACTTGAATGAAATAAGGACGATTGCTTCAAGAATTGATGAGATATTGCAAGGGCAAATATATGATGCAAAACAAAAAACCATGAGAAGACCGACCCAAGGCGATATAGCCATTCTTTTTAGGTCAAGAAGTCAGCTTATGCAAGATTGCGTAAGATATTTGCAAGAGAAGGGGTTTGATGTAATTGCTGACATAAAACAAACACTTATTGAAGACGGACAAATTTTGGTGATTGTGAGCTTGCTGAATTTGATTTTAAATGAAAAAGATGACATTTCACTTACTGCCTTTTTGAATTCTTGGTTTGGTGGATATTCTTTAGATGAGCTGGCAAAATTGCGAGAGAATGGAAGAGATAAAGAAAATTTCTATGAAATTTTTTATCAGCTAATTGATGAAAAATCAACAAAAACAAGGAAATTGATTGAAGATTTCAAATTTGATGTTCAGGTGCTGGGATTGACTAAAGCATTGCAACAACTTTTTGCAAAAACCAATTATTATTTTTATTTGAATACCTTGGTAGATAAAAATTTGAAAAACTTTCATTTGCAAGAACTGTTTAAACTGATAAAGACAGGCAATTATGATTATAATGTTTGCGGGCTTATAGAGTATCTTGAAAATATAAAGACGGAAAGCTCAGTGCCACAGCAAGGAGCAAATGCAATAACTATCACAACAATACATGCAACCAAAGGGCTTGAATATCCAATCGTTATACTTGCAGGTGGTGGCGAGAAATTGGGAAAAATATACAACAATTCATACATCATTTCATCGCAGTTTGGGCTTGGAACATATTTATATGATTATGAAAAAAATATCAAATCAACTTCACCTGTCTTCTTGGCTACAAAACTATATAAAAAAAGAAGGGAATTTATTGACGAGATAATGATATTCTATGTGGCCATGACAAGAGCTCAAAACAATCTTTACATAACAGGGACAATAAATGAAAAGAAATTATCCCAGAAAAAATCATTGTTTGAGTGTGACAATTATTTAGAGCTTATTTTATATGCTCTTGGTGATAATTTTAAACAGCAGCTTTTGTCACAAGAAGAGGTTGTCACTGAAAATCAGCAATATAGAGTTGTTTCTGAAATAAAAGAAAGCAACAAGCAAGTGCATAAAGAAATAAGTGACATGAATTTTATTTTGCAAGCAAATAAAAAGATTGTTGAAGAATATATAAACTTTCAATATCCTGAAAAAGAATATTGTAAAATAAGTTATAAAAATTCTGTTACAGGAATTTTGAAATTAAATGAAGAAGAACAGCTTGAAACAAATTATAATCAGCCTTTTTCGCAAACTTCGATTTTAAGAGAAGAGGCTATTAACAGAGGAAATGCCTATCACGAAGCATTAAAGCTTATAGATTTTGATAAGGTGTCTGATTTGCAAAGTTTGTCACAGCAGCTAGACACTATAAAAGATTGGTTGAAAGAGGGATACTATCAACTGATTGACAAAGAAATTCTTTATAAAAACATATTAAAACTTAAAGGCGCGATAGGTCAATCAAAAGTGTTTAAAGAATGGCAGTTTATCATGCAATCGAGTTTGAAAGAAATTGGAGAATTTGAAAGTGACAAAAAAGTCATTGTACAAGGTATCGTGGATTTGTTTGCATTAGGGGAAGAGAACATTTTGATTGATTATAAATTTACATCAACGAAAAATGATAGTGAAATTATAGAAAGATATGCAAAACAGCTTGAGCTATATAGACAAGCATTAGAAAAAGGATTTGATGTGAAAATAGATAAAATTTATCTCTTATCACTAAAAAATGCCAATTTAATTAGAGTTTTATAAGGTTTTGTGTTAAATTAATAAAAACAATCATCATTTGTTTAAAATTTGCTCGCAACAAAACCTTTAGAACACCGCGTTTGTTGGGTTTTAATCTTTTAAAGTGATTGAAAAATGAGATTATTAAATTAAAGTAAGGATATGGAGAAACAGTGAAATTTTTATTTTTTGATATAGAATGCAGCAATGGTTACAATATTTGCTCTTTTGGTTATGTTTTGACTGATACGAATTTTAGGATTTTAGAGAAAAAAGACATCATCATAAATCCTGAAAGTAAGTTTGTTTTGTCATCAAAAGGCAGTAGGCCAAAAATACAACTGGCATATAGCGAGGAATTTTTCTATAAACAAAATCCTTTTGATTTCTATTATAATGATATAAAAAGTCTTTTGACAAACAAGAACTATATTGTTTTTGGACATAGTATCAATAGTGATTTTAATTTTTTGAATATTGCCTGCAAAAGATATAATCTTCCTATAATTGAGGCTTTTGGGTATGATACTCAAAAAATGCACTTAAAACTTTATAAAGCACCTCATGCTCTGTCACTTGAAAATATAATAGATGACTTAGAAATTGAGCATAATTTGACTTTTCATAAAAGTTGTGATGATGCAAACGGAACAATGCTTGTATTGAAACATATATTCCAAGAAGAAAGTTTGACAATTGAAAAATTGAAGAGCGATTTTGATGATTGTTTGGTTAAAAATCAAATTCAACCTGAAAAGATAAAAAGAGAGAGTTTCAATGATAAAGTGGACAAGCTTAGAGCGAAATATAGCAATATGAAGTTTAAAGCAAAGGTGGCATTTGCTGATGGCTTCAAAAAATTGCCAGAGAAAGAACAACTGAAGGTTATTGAAAAACTCTTTATGAATGGCTATGACTATACAAGCAAGATTTTTTACTGCGACCTCTTTATAAAGGATAATGTTGCTGGAAACAGAAACGGCTATTTTAAATATCTTACATCCAAAGGGAAAAAGATAGACAGTATGACAAGTGAAAAATTTATGTCATCCTTATTATAAAATGAATGAAAAACAAAAATTAATTAAAAAATAAATAAAAAATCAAAAAATAAATAAAAAATCAAAAAATAATAAAAAATAATTTTAATTTAATAAAAAATAAAAATAAAAAATAAAATATAAATATAATTTTTGTCATTAATTCAAATAAAATAATATTTTTATTAATTTAGGAGGATTTTTGAAAAGAAAAAATATAATTATTTCTATAATATCAGTTGTTGCCGTTGTGATTTTGATAATTATGATTTTATTCCTCACTGGGGTATTTGAAAAGAAAGAAGAGAATGTTGAGTTCTCAAAAGGTGTATGGTGGTGGAGCGTTACAGAGGAAGACGAAGTTTACTTAGACTTTGCAAAACAAAATCAAGTTAATGAAATTTACTATTGCAACAGTGATTTTGACGAGAATGTTGACAGTTTTATAGAAAAAGCCAATGCTCGTGGCATTGATGTTTATTTTTTGTGCGGAGAATACCAATGGATTGATGATAAGACTTCTTTTGATGAGGTTATGCAACAATATTTGGAATTTCAAAGCAATTACGACAACAATTTTTCTGGTGTTCATTTGGATGTAGAACCACATCAGCATCCGCAGTGGAAGGCTGAAGACTCTTTAGAAAATAAACTTTTGCTTATAGAAAGATATATTGGCTTTGTCGAAGATGTTACCACATGTGAAGATTACGAAAATGTGCAATTTGATTTTGATATACCATTTTGGTATGACGACTATGTTGTTTCTTATAAAGGGCAAACACAAGAGGCATATAAATTTGTCATTGATTTTGCAGACCGCGTTTTTGTAATGAGTTATCGTGATGGGGCAGATAGAATTTTAAGTAGTGCAATTGATGAGATGAAATATTCAAATGAAGTGAATAAGAAGATTTTTTTAAGTGTTGAAACAAGCGACCAATCGGCAGAAGATGAAAACATATCCTTTTTTGAAGAAGGAAAACTTTTTATGAATGGAGAACTTGAAAAACTTAAAACCTTGATTGCGGAAGAGTTTGGTAATGTTTATAAGGGTTATGGTTTTAGCGTCCATCACATGAGGTCGTGGTATGAGTTAAAAGACTGATTTTCAATTTAAGTATAGATAATGATTATATAGGGCTATTGACAATAGTATTTGTTTATTATATAATTTAAGGAGAGGTAAATAAAAAACAAAATGAAATCTATATTGAAGAGAAAAATAGCATTAACATTGTTGGGAAGCGCCATTTTAATGACAACAGGGGGTGTTGTCTTGACAGCTTATTCAAGCAAAGCCAAGAATAATATATTAGAAAACTATTCGAAAACGGATGATTTTTCAAAAAAACTGAATTCTGAGATAGATAATTTATATGAATTATACTCTACAAACAAAATCAACAAAAAAGAGTACGAAGACAAAATTAATTATGTTAATTCTATGAATTTTGTTGAGGAAACTTTAAAGTCAGAGAATTCTCAATATAGCCAAGCTTTAAATAATAAAAATCTACAAATAAGTATAGGAGCAGGAATGACACTTTTAGGTGTAACTGGATGTGCAGTTTCTAGTGTTGGATTAGGGTATATTCAAAAAGGACTTAAAAGAGAAAAGAAGATTAAAACAATAGAGAATTTTATAGAAAAACTAGACTCCGAAGATGATTTGCTAAATGAAAACCTATAATATAATAGAACTTGAGAGGAAAGGAATGATTTTAAAAAGTTTATATACGAAAATATTTAGATTGGCTGAGAATGTCCAATTTAAGAAACAAATGAAGTTTAAAACACCAAGTCATATTCAAGAGAAACTTGACATTGTTTATGGAAAAGATGAACAGTCCAACAGATTTGATATATATTATCCCAAAAATTTGGAAGGTCAAAAATTGCCTACGATTTTAAATATACATGGTGGCGGATATATTGCTGGCAAAAAAGAAAACTCTGCAGAATATTGTCGCAAGCTTGCCAACAAAGGTTATTGTGTAATAAACATGGAATACACACTTGCCGACAAGGAAGGGTTCCCAAAGCCAGTTTACGATGCTTTTGATTTGTTTGATTATATATCAAAAGATGAGGAAATCATGTCACATATTGATTATGACAATTTTTTTATTGCAGGTGACAGTGCTGGCGGACATATTGCAAGCAGTATTGCAAATATACAATGCAATGAAGATGTAAAAAAAGAATTTAATGTAAGCGGAGGGCCAAAGATTAAAGGGTTGATTTTGAATAGCCCAGTTTTTGGTGTTTTCCGTTTTGGGAATTTCCCAATATTGAAAAAGAATTTTGAAAAACTTGTTTTTGGGAAATATCGTGGAAGTAAAATACAACAATATTGCCATAATTTTGATATATTAAACAAAAATTTCCCTCCTACAATTACTTTTTCAGCGAATAATGATTTTATTAGAATTCATAATTCAATGTTTTGCAAAAAAGCAGAAGCTCTTGGACTTGATGTGCAAAGCTATAATTTTGTATCAGGCAAACATTTATCACATGATTTTATAATCTTCAACACTGATGGAAAGGAAGGACAGTTTGCTTTAGATAAAATTGACAATTTCATAAATAACACGATGGGGAATAGACTTAAAAAGGGAGTTTATAAAACCAAAGTGAACTTATCAAAAAAAGTTAAAAAAGAAAAGAGAAAAGAAACACAACAAGAAATGGATCTATGTTTAGAAAGGTAATTAAATAAATTTTATTATAAAAAGAACAATCTTTGGTAAAAAGATTTGTTCTTTTTTATTTTACCAATTTACCCAGCGCAAAAATTGGATTTTGCTCTGCCTACTAAAAGTCTTTAAAACACTAGCATTTTTGCTAGTGTTTTTTCTTTTGCTGTCAAAATATCGATCCCTTGACGCCATTTGACAATTATGCTTAATTTATCCAATGACACTATCTACCTAAGTCGATTTTGTATTGTCTAAAACTATGTGAATTTGTTTAAGTTTTTATAATTTAAAATCATAAGCCAAAATAGACACAGTTCTTGCTTTATAAATATGCTCAAAAAAAATAATAAATATTTTTATTTTATAATTTTATACAAAAATAAAAAATATATGCTATAATGAAAATGTAGTTTTATTTTGATTACTAGGAGAAAAAATGATCAATCAAATTATTTATCAAAAAGTAGGAGAATGGGAAAAACGAGGTTCTCGAAAAAAAATGTTGGACAAAATTGAAAGATGGTTATTACAGTTCGAAGATGATGAAAAATCTGAAATGCTTTCTTTATTATCCCATTTCGATTATTATAGTCAAAACAATCTTTCCATTGCTGTTGTTGATTTATATAACAAGTTTAAAAAAGAGTGCCCAGATGAAGAAGTTGTTTTTTCTAAGGTAGAAAAAGATATTGGGACTAGTTATTCAAATATACTCTTTACAGAGTTTTGGTTAAAAAATAATTTATATGATTACACTCAAGATAATTTATCTAATATTATTAGTGAAAATGATATAAAAAATATTGTAATAGTTGATGACTATTTTGGCTCAGGGAAAACAATTATAAAATATTTAACTAAATTATTACAATTAAGTGACCAGTTAAAAGATAGAAATATATTTATTCTTGTTCTAGAAGGTTCTTTCGTTGGAAAGCAAGCAATTGAAAAATTTGCAAAAGATAACCAGCTTAACATAACAATAGTGGCAAATAAATATTCAAAAAAAGCATTTGATTCGGATAATGTATATTCATTAACTGAAGTTGATTTTCATAGGACTAAGTACAGTGATATATATGATAAAAGAATTAATAATAATGAATATAAATTTGGATATGGTGAGATTGAAGCATTAGTTAGCTTTTATTATAATACCCCAAATAATGCTCATGTACGGTAAAGAAGCAAGCAACCGAAAACAATAGATAGACCGC
>CAKNRR010000015.1 GCA_930990975.1 uncultured Clostridia bacterium
GCGTGTCGATTATGTATGGATTGCTTGCATTGTTTGGATTGCTTGGCACTCTTAAGCTTGGTTTTGTTGCTCTGGTTGCCCATGTGTCTTGCCAGTGGGCAAAAATCGTTGCACCTTCAGTTGTCATCTTGGTTGCTGAGGTTACTTGGCTGCCTCCGCTTGAGGATGTGAACCAGCCTGTAAATATCCAACCTGCTCTTGTTGGAATTGGAAGTGTACCATATGCTGTATTAAATGTTACACTCTTTGATGTTGGGTTGACTGTCCCTCCTGTTGGATTGTATTTCAAGATATAATTGTTTGCTTGCCATACTGCGTATAGATTTACAGTCCCTCCATTCGCTGAGGTTAAATTCTTGACATTCTGTCCGTTGCTATATACAACCCCTCCACTTGCTGAGGTCGCCCAACCTTGGAAACTATAGCCTTTCCGCTTAAAACTATTGGCTGTCAAATTTTGTCCAGTATCATAAGTGAATGTTTGATTTGACATGCTTCCACCTGTATTTCCATTGCCATTGAATTTTACATAATATGTATTTGGTTTCCACTTCGCATATACTGTCTGTGATTCGCTTGTCACTTTTGTGCTTGTTGACACTTTTGTTGTACATGCTGATGTTGTATACCAGCCATCTAATGTATACCCTGTTCTTGTCCCTGTTGCAAGTGTTCCATATGTGCTATTGAAGGTCACATTCTTCTGCGTTGGATTTATTGAGGCTGTTGCTCCTGATGGTAAGTTTGAATTAAAATACAATACACAATTTGTCTTTGGTGTCCATACTGCATAAAGATTTACAGTTCCATTATTAGTTGATGTTAAGTTATTGACGCTCTGTCTGTTTGAGTAAACCACTCCTCCAGTCGATGAAGTTGACCACCCTGCAAAGTTATATCCATATCTTGTAAATCCATTTGCTGTTAAATTTTGTGCACTATCATAAGTAAAGGTTTGGTTACTCATACTTCCGCCAGTGCTTCCATTGCCATTAAACTTTACAGTATATTTGTTTGCATTCCAATGTGCATATAATGTATCCCCAGCGGTTGAAGTTAACACAGATGAACTTGTCCTTTGATAACCACCACTTTTAGCAGTCCACCAACCATTAAAAGTATATCCTGTACGGCTTGGATTGCTTGGCAAATCGAAATAGTTGTAATATCTAGTAGCCCTTGAACTCCACTTGCTATTGCTACCATAATTTAAATAATAATCAAAAAAGTAAGCTATTGGTCGTACAATTATATAATATGAATAATAATCTCTAACATTTGTACCATTTGTAATTGTTACTGTTGCAGAACCACTATAAGTCCTTTTTGATGAAGACCAACTTGAAACTGCACCACTTGTCACATAACTTGGAAAACTAAAACTAGATGTACTATGTTTATAATAATACCATGGGCTTGCTTCAAAACCTGTTGGAGGATCATATCCTATTGACCAATTAAATGTTGTCGAATAAGAACCTAAAAAAACATAGCCTTCTCTTTTCCCTGCAACTATAATATCTGTTTGTGTATAAGATTTTGAAACACTTGAATTCCCCTCTGGACCAAATTCGCTCTCTATTTGCCAAAACCAGTCTGCTGTTCCAAAACTTCCAGATACAAAAGAAACACTTCCGCTTGCAGTACCTTTTGCTACATTAGTCCCATTTTCACCACTAAGATATGTTGTATATTTAAAATCCCCATCACCAGTAGGAGAATAATATACCTCACCTTTATAAGCTTTTCTATGTATAGGGTCTGCTGCTTCAACCTCATCAGATACTTCTGTGTTGTTGTCAACAATTGCTGTGTCGGTTAGCAAAAATATCCCACCAAATATTGCTAAACATGAGAAAAGCAAACAAAACAAATGTAGTATACTTTTCTTTTTCATTTATTTCTCCTCCTTTAAAAATTTCGATGTGATATCTTATGTTAATCTTCGTAACAAGACTCTTTTTCTAGCATAGTATACCAAATTCACCATATTCTGTCAAGCGTACAAAGCGTCACATTTTGACATTTTTCTTAATTTTTTTATAAAAAAGATAGAGAAAAATACTTCTCTATCTTATTGTGTTTAAATTTTGTTTTTATATTAAGCATTTAATATAATCATTTAATTTTATAACATCAAATAATTAACATTTTAAGTGCCTAATTCCAATTTTTTGTCTATTTCGCAATAATGTTTACCAATCTGTTTGGAACATAAATTTCTTTGACTATTGTTTTTCCTTCTATATAAGGTTTTATCTTTTCATCAGTTTTAACGCTAGCCAAAATCTCTTCTTGTGATTGCGTTGGATCAATATCAATTCTAGCAACAATCTTGCTGTTGACTTGAACTGCGATTTCTACGCTGTTGACTTTTAAGTCTGCTTCATTATATTTTGGCCAATTTTCATCTATTCTGCCTTCAAAATTACATTGAGTCCACATCTCTTCGCTAATATGAGGAGCAAATGGATTGATTAATTTCAAAAGCACTTTATAATCTTCATTAGTAACCACTTTAGCTTTTTCTAATGCTGAAGTCAACACCATAATTTGAGATACAGCTGTATTGAATTTAAGTTCTTCTATATCTTCTCCAACTTTTTTAATACTTTGAGCTAAAATAAACTTATTTTCGTCGCTTTGAACATCTTGCAATTTATCCTTTAATGCAACTATTCTCTTTAAAAGTTTTTCACAAGGCTTCATTGTATCTTCTTTCCATGGTTTTGTTTCAACATAATCACCCATGAACATTTGTCCAAGTCTTGAAACATCAGCACCATATTTTTCAACATACAACATTGGGTCAACTGTGTTGCCTGCAGATTTGCTCATCTTTGAACCATCTGCTGCCAAGATAAGACCTTGTTGAATACGCCTATCAAATGGTTCGCTATAAGGTACAAGTCCATTATCATACAAGAATCTATGCCAGAAACGCGCATAAAGGAGGTGTCTTGTAACATGTTCTCCCCCACCATTATATAAATCAACCTTACCCCAATATTTCATTTTGTCAAAGTTTGCAAACTCTTTATCATTGTTTGGATCCATATATCTAAGCCAATACCAGCTTGAGCCTGCCCAGTTTGGCATAACATCAGTTTCTCTCTTTGCTTTTCCTCCGCAATGTGGGCAAGTGGTGTTTACCCATTCATCAATTCTTGAAAGTGGGCTTTCACCATCATCTGTAGGATGATATTTTTCCACCTTTGGAAGAGTCACTGGCAATTGGTCATCTGGTACAGGAACCCAACCACATTTCTCACAATATACTAGAGGCACAGGTTCTCCCCAGTATCTTTGTCTTGAGAACACCCAATCTCTCATCTTATATGTCGCAACTTTTCCACCCAAACCATGTTCTTCCAAATAAGAATTAAGAGCATCCTTCGCTTCTTCTACTGTAAGCCCGCTAAACTTATCTGAATTTATAAGTTTGCAACCTTTTCCGAGGTAGTCTGCCTTTTCAAAAGCTTTGTTTTTTATGTCGCCTCCTGAAATAACTTCAATCATTGGCAAGTTGAATAGTTTTGCAAAATCATAATCGCGCTCATCATGAGCAGGAACTGCCATAACTGCACCGCTGCCATAACTTGCAATTACATAGTCACTTATAAATACAGGAACTTTTTGACCATTAATTGGATTTATTGCACTGATTCCTTTAAGTTGACAACCGCTTTTTTCTTTCAATAGTTGTGTTCTTTCAAATTCTGATTTTCTTTGTGTTTTTTCAATATATTTCAACACTTCATCATAGTTTGTTATTTTATCTTTTAATTTTGCTACTAAAGGATGTTCTGGAGCAAATACAAAATATGTTATACCATATACAGTTTCTATACAAGTTGTAAAAATGTCAAAATCATCCCCTGTATCTAATTTGCAGTGCATATTTGTTCCAACACTTTTACCTATCCAGTTTCTCTGCATAGATTTGATGTTTTCCCAATAATGTGTTTCTTCAAGTCCTTGCAAAAGCTTTTCGGCATAAGCGCTCATCTTAAGCATCCATTGTGTCTTTGGTTTTTGAATGGTAGGAGTTCCACATCTTTCACAAACTCCGCCTTCGCTTTCTTCATTTGAAAGCCCTATCTTACATTTTGGGCACCAATTTATATTGGCTGTTGCCTTATATGCAAGACCTTTTTTATAGAATTGTAAGAAAATCCATTGAGTCCATTTATAATAATTTTCGTCAGTTGTGTTGATTTCTCTTGACCAGTCAAAAGAAATACCCAAACTTTTTATTTGGCGTTTAAAGTTTGCAATATTTTTCTCTGTTGCTACAACAGGTGAAATCTCATGTTTTATTGCGTAATTTTCAGTTGGAAGTCCAAACGCATCCCATCCAATAGGATACAAAACATTATAACCCTCTGCTCTCTTTTTTCTCGCTATAATATCCATTGCTATTTGATTTGGTGTGTGCCCTACATGAAGTCCAACACCGCTTGGATAAGGAAACTCAACCAAAATATAATATTTTGGTTTTTCACTAAAATCAACAGCTTTATATCTTCCTTCCTCTTCCCATATCTTTTGCCATTTTTTCTCAATTTCTCTAAAGTCCATAATCTCTCCTTTGTTAGTCCATAGAACAAAAACAATTTACATATAATATAACAAATTTGCACTTTCAAGTCAACAAAATCATAAAATTTCAATTTTATGTTGAAGTGGCTACTCAAATTTTTCTTGTGAAATAAAATTTTTTAAAAATATTGCAAAAAGTGTTGACATGACTTAGCGTTTTGTATATAATAGCATTGTTAAAATAAAGTCTATCCATAGACAGCAAGTGCTTAAAGCATAAACACTTCCAGTGTGCTTGCCGAGGAAAGAAGTTTATAGTTTGATTTTTCATCTCTATGCTTTTTTCCGTGGCATAGAGATTTTATTTTTTCATAATACACAATATTCATAAAAAGGAGGAAAAGATTTCATGAGTGCTAACTTAGAAGCTAAAAAGCTTGTAGTTGAAGAAATTAAAGATAAGCTTTCTAGAGCTAAATCTGTTACTTTCGTTGACTATAACGCTTTAACTGTTGCTGAAGACACACAAATGCGTCGTGAATTCAAGAAAAATGGCGCTGAATACAAAGTTTACAAAAACAAATTATTGCTCCTCGCACTCAACGAGCTTGGAATCAATGGTGCTGAAGAATACCTTCATGGCACTACTGCAGTTGCTTTTAGTTTCGATGATGAAGTAAGTGGCGCTAAAATTGCTTGCGAAACTGCTGAAAAAACTAAAAAATTGACAGTTAAATTTGGTTTACTTAATGGTAACTTCGTTGATGGCAAGGAAATTGAAGCTTTGGCAAAACTTCCAAGCAAAGAAGTGCTTATTGCCAAATTACTTGGAACTCTCAATGCACCTATTTCTGCACTTGCAAGAGTTCTCAATGCCCCTATGCAAGGGCTTGCAATAGCTTTGAATGCTATTGCTACAAAATAACACTTATTGTGTTGTTTATAAATCAATTATTCATTTATATTTAGGAGGAATTTTAAAATGGCTGATATTAAACAATTAGTTGAAGAAATTAAATCTATGTCTGTTCTTGAAGTTTCTGAACTTGTAAAAGAACTTGAAGAAACTTTTGGAGTTTCTGCTGCTGCTCCTGTTGCAGTTGCTGCTGCTCCTGTTGCTGGTGCTGCTGCTCCAGCTGCTGAAGAAAAATCTGAATTTACAGTAGAACTTAGCGAAATCGGTGCTAACAAAATCGCTGTTATCAAAGTTGTTAGAGAAATCACTGGTCTTGGACTTGGTGAAGCTAAAGCTTTGGTTGAAAGTGCACCAAAGGCTATTAAAGAAAATGTTCCAGCAGAAGAAGCTAAAGAAATTGAAGCTAAACTTAAAGAAGCTGGCGCAACTGTTAAACTTAAATAAATCAAATAGTATAAAGAATATTGTGTACAAAAAACTAGGGATTTCCCCTAGTTTTTTGTTTTTATTTTTAAAATAAATGTTAATTTCCATCCCCCTCATTCCCATACCTTTAATATCATTTTTACTATTTATTAAGAAAAAACATAGCAACCTTATAATTATAAAAATGTATTATTACTAGGAAATAAAATTTGAATCTACATAATAATAAAGTGATATATAAAATTCTCATTAAAATTAAATGCTTTATTATGATAACATTTATTAGCAAAGAACTAGTAAAAAGCACCATAATTTTCAAAAGTTATGGTGCTTTATTTTTGTTATTTTCAAAATTTTTAAACCAAAACAAAATCTCAATATTGTTTTTAGCTATTTGCCCAATTTTGTATATCAGCAAGCGTTGCTTGTTCTCCTCCTTCTGCAAGCCATGATATACCTTTTGGAACTGGTGTTTGCATACCACTTACGAATACCCAATTGTCAAAGTTATCTCCAACATAACCTTTTTTGCCATTTAAAATATAGACGGTGCTTGTAATATTGGCATAGCCTGTGTTTAATGCTGTTTGATTGGTTGAAAATACCACGCTATCTTTGATTTGTACTGTATTTTCTGATGAATATCCAATAAGTGCACCACTATTTGCTGTGGCTGTTATATCTCCGCTGAAAGCACAACTTGTCATTATTGTTGAGCCACTTGCATATCCAACAATTCCTCCAACATAAGTATGTCCTGTAATTACAGCATCTTTTACATATATGTTAAGTAATGTTGCTGTAACACTGGTATGTCCAAAAAGTCCTACATAAGAATTCACTGATGTTGAGTTGGATACATCTGTTATTGGTGCTGTTTTTAATCCTGTAATTAAATAACCTTTTCCATCATACTGTCCATTGAAATAATATGTATTTGTTCCAATCGGCATCCAATAATGTTGACTTAAATCAATATTAGCTGTTTGCTCATAATAACCACCTATATTCTTTGTCTGTGCTTGCATTGCTAGCCATGCTAGTTTCTTTGGTGTATCTATAATATATGGGTTATCTTTTGTATTTGGATTTCCTGGAACTTTAAGACTTGGTTCATCTTCTCCCGTCACATAACTTGCCCATGTGTCTTGCCAGTGGGCAAAGATTTCTGTTCCCTCTGTTGTCATCTTTGTTGCTGAGGTTACTTGACTGCCTCCATCCTTTGTTGTATACCAACCGATAAATATATACCCTGCTCTTGTTGGAACTGGTAGTGTACCATAAGCTGTGTTAAATGTTACGCTCTTCGATGTTGGAGATACTGTTCCGCCATTTGCATTGTATTTCAAGGTATAATTGTTTGCTTTCCATACTGCGTATAGGTTGACTGTACCTCCGTTCGATGTGGTTAAGTTCTTGACATTCTGTCCGTTGCTATATACAACCCCTCCACTTGCTGAGGTCGCCCAACCTTGGAAACTATAGCCTTTCCGCTTAAAACTATTGGCTGTCAAATTTTGCCCAGTATCATACGTGAAAGTCTGATTCGACATACTTCCACCTGTATTCCCATTGCCATTGAATTTTACATAATATGTATTTGGTTTCCACTTTGCATACACTGTTTGTGATTCACTTGTTACTTTTGTTGTCGTTGATACCTTTGTTGTACATGCTGAGGTTGTATACCATCCCTCTAATGTATACCCTGTTCTTGTCCCTGTTGCAAGTGTCCCATATGTGCTATTGAAGGTCACATTCTTCTGCGTTGGATTTATTGAGGCTGTTGCTCCTGATGGCAAGTTTGCGTTGAAATATAACACGCAATTTGTCTTTGGTGTCCATACTGCATAAAGATTAACAGTTCCGTTATCTGTAGATGTTAGATTTTTTACACTTTCTTTATCGTCATATACTACTCCACCTGATGATGATGTAGACCATCCTGCAAAGTTGTATCCATATCTTGTAAATCCATTTGCTGTTAAATTTTTAGATACACCATATGTAAAACTTTGGTTGCTCATTGAACCTGTTGCATCATTAGCATTTTTATTAAATACTACTTTATATGAATGAGCATCCCAGCGAGCATAAACTGAGTGACTGCTTGCAGTGCTCATAGTAGTTGAATTATAAATTCGCGAGCCTCCAGTTTGAGCACTAGTGTTATACCAACCCACAAAATCATATCCTGTCCTTGTTGGATTTGACGAAGGCAGTTCATAATCATTATAAAAAGCTATAGATTTTGATGAACTTGAAGAACCTCCATTTGCATTAAATGTAATTCTGTATGTACGAGGTATAAACAAAACATACCATGCGAAAGAATAAGACCCGCTTGACCAATTGTTTGCAGTAACATCCTGTGTATAATTTTTTGTAAAAGAGCTAGTTCTAAAACTATAGTCTGATCTTGTAACACTTGTCAAATCAGCCAAACCACCACCCTCGTATCCATCAATATATCCAACAAGGCTTGCTTTAAATCCTGAGGAAGGAGTTATTTTCATATCTATTGAAAATTTATAAGTTTGATCATTAAACCAATCCCCAGAACTATTTGTCATTGATGCATAAGCATATGAATTCCCCGAAGGTGCACTTCCACTTCCATTCTCAAACGAAGGAGTTCCAGAACCTGATACCTTTGATATATTTATTGAATAAGTACCTATTGTTCCATAATAACTATTTCCATCTTGACTTTTATACGGAGAAGATGATGTAAAAGTAACACTTCCACTAGGACTTGGATTGTTAGACCAAAATCCTTTCAGATCATAATAACATGTTCTTGAACCAGCATCGACAGCATAATTTTCATCCCCAAAAAACAGGAACACGCTAGCTGTTAGAATAACCACTGAAAAACATGCTATAATTAAAGGTAATATAAATTTCTTTGATTTAAATCTCATTTTATCTCCCTTTCATTAATTTATTCATAATTTCACAAATTAAACATTGTATATTCTTCTTATTGTTTAAGTTTAATCCTTAAAACCCGATTTTGTCAAGAAAATAAACAATTTTTGAATTATTTTTACAAAATAAAAGAGCAAGCCTTAAAAAGCTTTCCCTTCTATTTTATTATTTTTTAACTAGCCCATGCTTTAATAAGAGAATTTATTGTTGCAGTGTCAAGGTCAATAGATTCTGCAAGCCAAGACAACCCTTTTGGTAAAGGTGTTGGCATTCCGCTTACATAAACCCAATTATCAAAATTTGAACCAGTATATCCTCTTGCTCCATTCAATACATGAACTGTGCTTGATATTGTTGCTGAGCCTGAATCCAGCTTTGTCAACTTTGTATTAAATACTATGCAGTCTGTTATTTTTACAGTCGAACTTGCAGAATAACCAATCAATGCTCCGCTATTTGCAACAGCTGTAATATCTATATTGTTATTACTTGTATTTCCACTATAACCACAGTTTGAAAGTGTTGTTGAGCCACTTGCATAGCCTACAATCCCTCCAACATAGGTATGGCCCTTAATTAAAGCATCTTTTACATAGATGTTGCTAAGTTTTGCACCGCTTGTGTTTCCAAACAAACCAACATACGAGCCAACTGTGCTAGAATTAGATTCGTTTACAGTTGCTGCTGTTTTTAATCCCATTATTTGATATGCTTGCCCGTCATAAGAACCTGAAAAAGCATATTTATATGTTCCTATTGGATACCAATTATGTGCTGACAAATCAATTGGAGCGGTTTGTCTGCAATAAACAGTCAAATCTTTTCCTATTGCAACTTGGCTGGCAATATAAGCAAGATCGCCTGCACTATCTATAATATAAGGATCTAACTGTGTTCCCTTGCCTGTTGGAGTTGTTTTATATTTATACCATGTTTCTTGCCATTGTGCATAAATTTTCGTGTTACCATTTATAGAATAAATAGTATTTGCGTTGATTTGAGTGCCACCTGAAGAAGATGTCTTCCAACCCCTAAAATCATAGCCTGTTTTAACTGCTCCTGGCATTTTTAAGGTTGTGATGGTTTGCATATATGACACATACTTATAATCATTTTCTGTTATTTTCCCAGGTATGACTGATATTCTAAATGATATTTGTCCTTGCACCCCACTCGGTATTGTTACATAGCTTCTAAAATCATATTCAGGAGCTACAGTACTGCAATCTCTTACATCCATTGTTAAAAAATATGTCTTAGCACTTGACACCCCGCCAGTTGTAACAGTCCCAGCACTTATATCTACAGGAGTGCTCCCTACATCATATGGGCTTGTGAGTGATATAGAAAATTGCCCACTTGTCATACTAACACTTGTCACTTCTATAACAACAGTATACACTCCTTGCGAGTATTGCCCAGTATATGACTGGAAGAAATTAGCCCAAATCATGCTTGAAATTGTTGATTTTGTCTTTAATGTGTATACTCCATTATTTAAAGTGAAATCCATCTTTGAGGAATCGTAATTTAAACTTGAACGAGAAGCATTATATAAATTTCTTTTTGCTCTATAAGCTTGACCATATTCAACCAAATCATAATATTCACCATTGCTGTTTACAATCGTTGAGTCTTCTATTGTTCCGCCTTGTGCGTTGTATACAACTTTGTTTATCTTTGGTGTATAGTATGCATAAAGTGTATCATTGGAAGCTGTATATGTGTTGCTTGCAACTATTTTCCCTGCACTATTTATTATTAAATTTCCTTCTCCATTTGGCTCTGTATAATAGCCTAGAAAATTATATCCTGTTGGCGGTGTAGGTTTTGTTATTGATGTTATTGGCGAGCCAGTCGCTGAAATATTTAAATACCAACCTGTATTATATTTCATATAGATTGTACTTGTTCCGCCACTGCCAGAGCCTTTATCTAATGTTATTGTATAAACATTTGCTGTATAGTTGGCAGTCATTGTAACACTTCCATTATCAGCAGATGCTAAATTTTTGAAAAAGTGATTTGTCTTTACCAATGTTGAGCCGTTCCAAGTATAATTACATGAATTTGAGCCAGAACCATATCTTGCAGTAGTACTATTGAAATTCGCTCCTCCTGCTGTCCATCCTGTGAATGTATAACCAGTAGGAGCAACTGGATTTGACACTTCAAATGCCCTGTCGAATTGAGTGTTTGTGGTATATTTAGGATTGCTTCCCCAACTTCCAATTCCAAGTGAGTAAGAAATTGAATAATTGTTTGCCCTCCATTGTGCATAGATGGTTGTATCAACAGCCCCCATCTTAGTTGAAGATGAAACAACATTTCCCCCGCTTGACGAAGTATACCAACCTCTTAACGTATAACCAGTCCTTGATACAGATGGCAATGTTCCATAATTCTCATTAGTTGATAATCTTTTAGTTACTTCTACACCTTCTATAATCCATCCTGGCGCATTTGTTATAATTCCTCCATTAGCGTTTGCTGTTAAAATTTTATTAAAAACTTTTAAAAAAGGGTATCCATTGTTTATTGAAGAACTTAATCCCCAAATATTGTTCATGTCCCATTTATATGAAGAATACCACCTACTTGCAGAAGTGTAAAAACTTGTATTTTTTGCTTCGCTTGCTAATGTAGTTAATTTAGAAGAATTTCCATTCGTGCCTAAAGGGTTACCTGATCCACTAACATAATAACAACTATTTAAAGTACAATTTCTTTTTGCCCAAGCAACTATTCCATGCTCAGTAGATCCAGATATTGCACCAATATTATAGCAATTGTATATCTTTGTAGTATTTCCTGTATTACTAATACTTCCAACTATACCCGCAGGCAGAACTGATGCTGATACACTTCCTCTATTAAAACAGTTATAAATCAAAACAGAAACACTGCTTGTATCATCTATATATCCTACTATCCCACCAGCTTGATTTTTGTTGTTCTTTACTGTTCCAGTATTATAACAGTTTGATATAGTAACGCTACCATTTACTCGTCCTACTATACCACCAACAGCGGTACCACTTTCAGAATGAGTCAAACCTTTGATTTGTCCTTCATTATAGCATTGATCTATTAATCCTTTATTACTATTGCCAACTATTCCACCAACTCTAATATAGCCTTCTACTGTGCCAGCATAACTGCAACCTATAACATTAGAACTTGTTATAAGACCTGCAATTCCTCCTACATGTTCATAACCTCTTATATAAGAATCTTTTAAAATAACATTTGAAATTGTGCCATCGTTTACATATCCAAAGAAACCTTGGTGACAATACGCATTTCCTGTACCTGCTTTTGTAATAACACCACTCACTACATACCCTTGTCCATCATAATTTCCTTTAAAATTTGCCACCCCTGATGATATCCCACTTCTATTATAAAAACTACCAATTGGTTGCCAATAATATGAAGAAAGATTTATATCAGCAGTCTGTTTAAAATATTTACCTAAATAACTTGTTCCATTATATACCTTATAAGAAAGATAAGCTAATTGTTGTGCCGTTGATATTATATAAGGACTTGTTGATGTTCCACTACCTCCACCAAAAGATGAACCTCTCCTACCAGAATCTATCCAATAGCCGCTAGTACTAACTATAGGGGTTGAAACAGCATATGTATTATCATTTTTATTTTCTATTGAATTATTATTAAAAGTTGCATATAAGAATAATAATAACAATAAAATTATTATCATAAAAATATAATCTTTAGTTCTTATAAATAATTTATTCATTAAAACCTACCTTCAAAAATGGAGCAAACTTCATCCTTAAAATAATTATACTTGTCATTTCCTTGCTTTGTCAAGATTATTCATAAAATTTATTATTTCAATCATTGACAAATTTAATAAAATATGTTTTAATCTTTATAAGATAAAGAAAAGTTTTTTAAATTTAATATTATTAAATTTTGTTCTTAAATAAGGAGGCTTTTGATGAAAAAAAATCTAAAAGTTTGTTTACTTATTGGGCTTATATTAAGCACAATATTATACGCATATCTCGCAATCTCAGTTTTTATTGGCATTTTCGCAAGCACAAGCATTATTAATAATGCAAATTCTATTGGTGAAGCATTCGCAGCTCCTGCGATAGCTGCAACCATAGCTTTAATGATAATAATACTCATATTTGCTTTAATTGCTCTCATTTTCACAGCTATTTGTTTCAAAAAAATTAGTATGCCACCTAGTGAGTTCGATCAGGCGAAAAAACTTTTAATTACAGTTATTATATTTAATATTATTTTTTCTATATTTTTTCTGTATGGAATTATCCAAAGTGGACCGGATGCAATAACAATTATTGCATTAATTGGTATTATAATAAGTACAGTTCTCATTATTATTGATATTGTTAAAAATAAAAAACTATTAAAACTCCAAAAAAACGACAACTTATCAACTGAAAATAATAACGCAAATCTTACCCAACAAGAAAATGATTTAAATAAATGAAACTAATATATCTATTAATATAAAAACTATTTACTTAACAAAAAACTTAGAGAACATGATTTTTCACAAATCTTCGCACTCTAAGTTTTTTAATATTATAAATTACATCCTCTCAACTCTTAAAATATCCCCTTCTTTTAATGAATATGGACAATTTATTTCTACAATCTCTTGAACTCGCTTTGCATCGTCTATTGACTCGCCTTTAGAATTGATTATAGTTTTCACTTCTATGATTTTTAAAAAGTTATCATCGGCACTCAAAATTTCCAGCTTATCCCCAACTTTAAATCTATTTCTCATCTCTACCTTAACTTTGCCACCCTTTGCATCTTCAACTACCTTGGCTATAAACACATAGGTTTGCACTGGCATAGAATCAGCAAGATATTCTTTATCATCCGCATTGAAATAGAAGCCTGTTGTATATCTTCTATGGCTGGTCTTCTCTAGTTCATTATGAAGCACATCAAAATCATTGAACCCATCAAGAGCACGACGATAAGCATTGACAACTGACGCTACATAATAATCTGATTTCATTCTGCCTTCTATTTTTAAGCTGTTTATTCCTGCCTGCTCAAGTTCTTTTAAGTGGTCTATAAGGCACATATCTTTTGAATTCAATATGTAGGTGCCTCGCTCATCCTCTTCTATTGGCATTTCATCTTGCCTGTTTTCTTCCCTTATATAATATTTCCATCTGCAGGCTTGTACACATGCGCCATGATTGCTATCCCTGCCTGTCAAATAATTGGACAAAAGGCATCTGCCAGAATAAGATATACACATTGCACCATGAATAAAGGCTTCTAAATCTACATTATCTCCTAAATTTTTATGTAACTCTTTTATTTGCTCTAAGTTGAGTTCTCTTGCAAGAACGATTCGTTTGCAACCCATATCAACAAAAAACTTTGCTGACTGAGTGTTGGTTACATTTGCTTGTGTTGATACATGAACTTCCAAAGATGGGAAATTCTTTCTTATGTAATAAATTATTCCGACATCAGCAACAATAATGCCATCAACCTTTGCATCAACCAAAAGTTTCAAGTATTCATCTAAGCCTTCAAAATCACCATCAAATGCAATAATATTAAGTGTTACATACCCCCTTTTATTGCGTTTATGCAAATAGTCCATCGCCTTATAAATTTCGTTTTCATCAAAATTTCCAGCGAAAGCCCTAAGTCCAAATTTCTTTCCTGAAAAATACACTGCATCCGCGCCAAAATGAACTGCAGTAACCAATTTGTCAAAATTTCCAGCTGGTGCCAATAATTCCATAATAAACTCCTTATTAAAATATAAAAATATAACTTAAATATAATAATATTTTAATTAAATATTATCATCTAGTAATACAATTAAAATATTTTTAATTTGATTATTTTATGTTTTATTATTAAATTAATCATTATTTATTTTTGATTATTTAATTTATTATTTTACTTTTACAAATCAACATTAGGCTTTGCTGTAAGGTCTAAATTTGCAAGCGAAAGTCCATCTTTCATCAAATAGTAACCACAAGAACCAATCATTGCTGCATTGTCAGTGCAGTATTTGAGCACTGGGCTGTAAAATTCAATGTTGTTTTCTTCGCAAAGATGTTGCAGTTTCTCTTTTAATCGAGAATTTGCGCCCACACCACCAGCAACAACCAATTTTTTAAGTCCGCGTTGTTTGCAAGCTTTGATTGCCTTTGTCGCAAGCTCATCAGTCACACATTCTTGGAAAGAACATGCCACATCTTCGCGTTTAAACTCTTCTTGTCTTTGACTAAAATTATGAACAAGGTTTACAACTTCAGTCTTAATGCCGCTAAATGAAAAATTAAGAGTGTTTTTCAAAGCCTTTGAAACTGTAAAGTTATATTTATTTTCTCCGCTCTTTGCAAGTTTGTCTATCTCTGGACCGCCTGGATATGGAAGTCCCAAAACCCTTGCCACCTTATCAAATGCCTCTCCAACAGCATCGTCAACAGTTGAGCCTAAAAGTGTCATTTTGTTGTAGTCTTCAACCTGAAGCAAGGCGGTATGTCCTCCGCTGACCATTAAACAAATAAATGGAGGTTCTAGTGACGGATGAGAGATATAATTTGCACATATGTGCCCATAAACATGGCTCACCGCAATCAATGGAACATCAAGTGTGTATGCAAGCCCCTTTGCAAAATTAACTCCCACCAATAGCGCCCCCATAAGTCCTGCACCATAGGTCACTGCCACTGCATCTATATCCTTATTAGTTATTCCCGCCGTTTCAAGTGCCTCTTTATATATGTTTGAAATCGCCGTTATATGATTCCTTGATGCAACCTCAGGAACAACCCCTCCAAATCTTCTATGCACTTCAATTTGTGAGGCAATAATGTTTGATAAAACTTCCCTACCATTTTTGACAACTGCGACACTTGTTTCATCGCAAGATGACTCAATGGAAAGGATCATAACATCTTTCTTATTCTTTAATTTTTCATATTTTTCTTTCATTCTTTCAAAGTAATTCATAACAAGCATATTATATCATTATTTTATCGTAAAGGCAACAAAAAAAGCGCTCTGCCAACATTTGAAAGAACATTTATCTAAAATTGCTGGCTTTTAAAAGTCATAAAACTAGCTTTTAAAAGTCAAATCATAATATTTGCATAGTTGTTTATAAATAGCCCTATCTTTTATTGAAGATAAAGCATCAAGAGCCATTGTGTAATACTGTTGTATTTCTTCCTTTGGTGCATTAAATTTGCTCCAAAACTTGTCTTTAAAATAAAGTTTGTCTAAATAAATGGTTCTTAAATTAGAAAGTTTATCTGCGCAATTTATTAATTTTGCATTATCACTTGCTTGTTTTAATTTTTGCATGTGCATTGTCTTTCTTACAAGATAAGGCAAACCCTTAACTTCGCTTTCAATAGATACAAGATTTGCTATATTCTCGCCAAAGCACTCTTTTATTTCATCTATACTTGTGCCAGTATCTTCCACTACATCATGAAGGACTCCTGCTATCAAAGTTTCTTCGTCAGCCCTTTCTTCTCTCAAATATTCATAGACTTCATATATATGGACAATATAAGGTATTGTTGTTCCCTTTCGGTGTTGTTTTGAATGCTTCTCTCCAGCATACGAAAAAGCAAAATTTATCCTTTCTTGGTCAATATGTAGTTCCTCTGACACATTTCTCACTGATTTATCCATAACTTCATCTCCTTATACTTGCATTATAGCACCAAATGTGATATAAGTAAAATATATAATATTTATATCAATCATAAGTTGAGGTTATATCATGGACAAAAATATAAGCTTAGATTATTATAAAATTTTCTATGAGGTTGCAAAAAGTCAAAGCATCACTAAAGCTTCAAACACCCTTTTCATCTCTCAACCTGCAATAACACAGACATTAAAGAAACTTGAAACAGTCCTTGGATGCAAACTTTTTATACGAACAACAAAAGGAGTGAAACTGACACAAATAGGCGAAAGGATTTTTGCGAAAGTTGAACAAGGGCTTAAAAATTTCAAAGAAGTTGAATTGCTTTCGGAAAATGAAGAAAACTTGGAAAGTGGAGAAATAAAAATATCGTGTGGAAGCAATATTGCAAAGAAATTGCTTTTGAAATCTATTATAGAATTCAACCATTTATATCCAAATGTGGAAATCATCATTGAAGACAATGTGCAAAAGCTTTCTGTAGAAAGACTGAAGAAAGGCGAGCTTGATGTTTTGATATCTCAAAACAATGAAGAGGTTTCTGGCGTCAAATTTCATCATCTGAAATATGAAAAATATGTCTTTGTGACAAAACATGATGACAATGATTTGAATAAAGCAATATTGATGACTGACGGAACTTACAGCAGAACACTATTTGATAGGTTTAAGCAAAATTTCAGTATTTCATTTGAACACAACACCATTGTAAGCGGATACAACACAGCCATTGAGTTGTGTAAAGCTGGTTTGGGTGTCATGCTTATCCCATACTATCTTGTTGAAGACTTGATTGCAAACAACACATTCAAAGTTGTCTTTGAAGATAAAGAAATTGATGAATGGCAAGATTATGGTTTCTATACAAATGAAAACAACCTATCAATGGCGACCAAAAAATTTGTCGAACTATTGATAAAAAACAATAAATAATTGGCAAAAATAAAAAACAAATAAATTAAATAAATAATAAAAAAAATATTTAATTAATTAAAATAAACAAAAATAATAATTATTAATAAAAAAATAAAATAATTAATTAAAATTTATTTTATAAAAATAAAAAAATAAAAAATGTCATTTTTTGACATTTTTTTATTTATTTCTTTTATTTTTTTATTAAATTTTCTTCAAGTATTCGTTTATAAATTCTTGGATATTTCCATCCATCACAGATTGGATGTTGCTGTCTTCATAGCCAGTTCTATGATCTTTGACCAAGGTATAAGGGCAGAAAACATAGCTTCGTATTTGGCTTCCCCACTCAATCTTCTTTATATCACCTCGAATTTGAGCAAGTTTTTCCATCTCTTCGCGTTCTTCTCTCTCAGCAAGTTTTGAATAGAGCATCTGCATTGCAGTTTCTCGATTTTGTAGTTGAGAGCGTTCTATTTGGCAAGACACAACAATACCTGTTGGGATATGTGTGATTCTTATCGCACTTTCTGTTTTGTTGACATTTTGACCACCAGCACCACTTGACCTGTAAGTGTCAATCTTCAAATCTTCTGGTTTTATTTCAATGTTTGGCTTTTCTTCCATCTTTGGCATGACTTCAACGCTCGCAAAAGATGTGTGTCTTCTCTTGTTTGCATCAAATGGTGATATGCGCACAAGTCTATGAACACCCTTTTCTGCTTTCAAGAAGCCATAGGCATTTGTCCCCTCAACCTCAAATGTGATTGATTTTATCCCAGCTTCATCGCCATTTAAAATATCAAGCACTCTAAGTTTGAAACCTGCCTTTTCACAATACATCTTATACATTCTGAAAAGCATCTCAGTCCAGTCCTGAGCTTCAGTTCCACCAGCCCCAGAATGCAAGGTCATGATTGCATCAAAGTCATCATATTTGCCAGAAAGCAAGGTTTGTATCTTCGCCTTTTCAACTTCTTCCTCAAGTTTGTGAAGGCTCTGCTCTATTTCGCCATCAAGTGAAGCGTCATGTGTCTCTTCACTAAGTTCAATATAAGCCTCAACATCGCCATACAATGATGACAGATTCTTTATTTCATCCAATTTATCTTCGCATGACTTTATTTTTTTGCCAACCTCTTTAACTTTCTTTTGGTCTAAATAAAAGTTTTCCTCAAGTTGTTTTTCTTTGAGCTCTTTAAGTTCTCTTTCCTGTTTAGCGGGGTCAAAGACACTCCTTTATAAAATCAAGCTCTTCTTTGATTGCGGACAATCGTTCCTTAACATTTTCAATAATCATAATAATCTCCTTAAATAGCAAATATGCTATAGTTTAAATTATTTTTATGGATAAGTCAACAAAATCAAGATTTTTACATATTATTTAATGTATGATAAATTTATCAGCTTTACATAGCTTAAAAAAAGTTTCTTGCAACTGCACAATCTTTAAACCCTTTACATATATTTAATGTAGTAGGTTTACCTTGTAAACTATAAAAAGATAGGAGGTTATTATGTCTTTTTTTATAAATAATACGAATCCAAATCGCCCCGGACCTATCAACGGCAATCCACTCAACGGCATTTGTGATAAAGTATTGATTGAAACCACAAAAGTTTTTGATGCTTGCGTATCTCAAACAACAGAAACTGGGATTATTTTGCCTGTCACAAGTTTCAACCCTGCAAATCCTGCTCAACCTTTGACATACATTTCAGCTCAAAACCAAATTGGTGCTGATGTGGTTGTGAGTGATATTGTGGTTGACAGATTGGAACAAACACCAAATTATGCCAATGTCACAATGACAATCACAATCCCTTTGACCGTCACTTATCGTGATGCAAATGGTGTCATCGGAACTGGCTCTTCAAGCATAACAGTCAACAAAAGCACTGTCCTGTTTGTGCCTCAACCATCATTCTCCCCTGTTGACATCAAAGCAAACGCTGTCTTCTCAAGCACTATAGGCTCGCTGACTGCTGAAAACACATTCACTGTCACTGGTTGCTTGCAAATTGTCATAAAAGTTACTGCTGTGGTTGACTTGCTTGTGCCTTCTTATGGATATCCTGTTATACCACCTTGTCAAGCTTGTCAAAACTGCAATGCTTGTGCTGGCGTTGGCGATTTACCACTATATCCAACGGCAATATCAAATAGATTTACTGGCAACAATATATAGCGCTTTTATAACAATAAAATTATATAATATAGAAAACAGTAAAAAATATTGTTGATTTAAAGTTATCTAAATTTATAAATAAAAATTCCCTAGTTTTTACAACAAAAAACCACGAACAAGTAAGTCAATTAAAGCAAATGCTTTAAAATGATGCCCGCTTAATTCGTGGTCTTTTTTTGATTTTTATTCCATTTCAAACGCATTATCGACAATCAAATCAACATTAAATGGTTTTATATTCTTTGAATTTAAGTGAAAAAGATATTCTATATTTCCGCTTTTCCCCTTGATTGATGAAAAAGTCAAGCCACTGACAATAAAGCCCAGCCCCTTGATGTATTCTATAAAATCTTTTAACAACTTTTTATGAATAGCTCGATTTTTAATGACGCCTTTATATTTTTTTGCTATCTCATTCCCACATTCAAATTGAGGCTTAAAAAGCATAACAATTTCAATAGCACCAAAAAGCTGTTTAATTTTTGGAAAGATGTGCCTTAGCGAGATGAAAGAAACATCACCTATAACAATTTCAACATCTGGAAAAAGCGTTTTGTCAACTTCTCTAAAGTCAGTGTTTTCATAACTCACAACATTTGGGTTTTGTCTTAAAATAGGCGCAAGTTCATCTTTGCCGACATCAAGAGCATAGACCTTTTTTGCCCCTTTTTCAAGTGCCACCTGAGTGAAACCGCCTGTAGAAGAGCCAATATCAAGCACTGTCTTTTCTTTGAAGTCAATATCAAAAGTTTCAACCGCTTTCAAAAGCTTGTAAGCCCCTCGTGAAACATATTCCTTTTCTTTTAGCACATTGACTATCTGATTTTGGACATCAAAAGAAGGCTTTTGGCAAATTTTGTTATCAACCAAAACCCTCTTTTCTTTTATAGCTTGGCTTGCCTTCTCTCTTGAAGGGAAAAAGCCCATTTCTTGCAAATATTTATCCAATCTCATAAATATGATTATATCAAAACAAAAATAAAAACACAATAAAAAACTATAGATAAAAATCAAAGTCAATCTACATCCAAATCTTCAAACATCTCATCAAGGCTAAGTTTTAAAGCCCTAGCCATTTTTACACATTCAACTATAGATGGAATATTTTTATTAGCTTCCCATCTTGAAACATTTTGTTGACTATTCCCTATTAAGTCTGCAAATTGTCTTTGTGTATATCCAAATTCATTTCTCCAATACTTAATTATCTCTCCAACTTTCATCAATTTTTCCCTTTTTTACACGTTTTCGTGTATAATCTTAACACGGATTTGTGTATTTTTAAGAAATACGCATAAATGCGTCAATTTTGTTTGATTTTTACACATTTATGTGTTAATATAGTATTGTCAACATCAAAGAGGAATATACAAAAGAAAAATATGGAAGGAATTTATATAAATACAAAAATCATTTCTGATTATTTAGAAAAAAATCAGTTATCTATCTCCGCTTTCGCTAAGCTATGCAAAGTGGACACAATCACTCTTAAACATATTTTTGATAATCAAATTGATGACATCAGCATCATTGATTTGAAAAAAATTGTCAAAGAGCTTGGTTGTTCAATAAAAGATGTTTTAGTCCTGTAGTTGATTTTGATGTTGATTATCTTCTTTTCAATAAATTCCGTCCATACAAAAAAAGAAGCTATGCGATTTTGCATAGCTTTTTTGTTATATTTTTATAAGTTTTTTATTTTAATAAAGCTTATACATCCTTTTCTTCTTCATCCTCAATAGCTTTCAACTCTCTTTGCAATTCTATTTTTTTCAATGGTTTGAGAAGTCTTTCCTTTATCACTTTTTCTACTTCATCAATCGTTGAATACATGGTTGATTTTACATCCGCTTCAATGTTTTCTGTCCTTGACTTTCTGGCATTTTTTATCACTTTTTCAATCATAGACACAGCATTTTCATAATCAAGAGTACCCTTCAATGCTTCTTCGCTTATATCCTTTATATCTTCAATAGACTGCTTGCTGAATTTTTTGATTTTTATCAAATCTAGTTTTTTATCACACTCAGCACATATTCTCTTTATCTCTTGCTCTACACCTTTATAATCAAGTGCTGGTTCTCCATGAAATGACAAAAGATATCTTTCAAGGCTATATCCTATTATTGACTTTGAGCTAAGTTCATAAACCGTTGTCCTATAATCACCATAATCAGTGTTTTTTATTGGTGCAATCTTGACTTGTGTTGTCATTGCTTTCATAATTTCATCCAATCTTTTTTTCAATTCTTCTGTTGATGTGTAAATCATAATCCCCTCCATAAATTCATAAAAATATAATTGCCTCAAAGTTTTTTGCCATATTTGCTGTGCTTTTAGCACATTTTTAATGCTTTTTGGCTTATATTTGTTATTATCAACTTAATAATAACATGTTTTTACAGTTTTGTCAAGGTGTTTTTTAAATAAATTTTTATTTTTTTCGCGTGGTTGTCAGGGTTCTTCAACTCTTTCTTGTGGGCAGAGGAAGTGCGAGCGAAAGCGAGCAAAAACGGCAGTTTTTAAAAAAAATTGCTCCTCAATTTTTTTTTGCTTCCTCTGCAAACAAAAAGAGGGCGAAAAAACTTCACCCTCCTCATAAAATCTATTCAAGACTTACTAAATAATAATACACTGGTTGACCGCCATAAGCTGCTGTAACTTCGCAATCTGGATATTTTGAAGCAAGTTTTTCAGCAAGAGCGTTGGCTTCTTCTTCTCTGATATCTTCTCCAAAGAAAAGAGTGATATTCAACACATCATCAGTCATCATTTTTTCAACCAAAGCTTCAGTTGTATCATTTACAAGTTTTCCTTTTGCAAGGATAGCCTTATCATCAAGACCAATAATTTCCCCTACAGAAAGGTCAAATCCGTCAACATGGGTATCTCTGACTGCATAGGTAACCATTCCTGACTTCACACCCTTTATAGCATCGTTCATAGCCTCAGTGTTTTCTTCAATGCTTCCATCTGGATTAAATGCGATAGATGCGCTTATACCTTCAGGGATTGAACGAGTTGGAATTATAATCAAGTTTTTGTTTGTAAGGTCATTTGCTTGTTGAGCTGCAAGCACGATATTTTTGTTGTTTGGGAAAACAAACACATTTCTTGCAGGCACTTTGTCTGCAGCAGCTGCAATATCTGCGGCAGAAGGATTCATTGTTTGACCACCTACAATGATTTCATCAACACTCAAGTCTTTGAATATTGCAGAAAGGCCATCGCCAGGAGCAACAGCAATCATTCCAAGTTCTTTTGTTTCTTCTTGAACAACTGCCTTTTTCTTAAGCTCTCTGTTTTGTTCGCGCATGTTTTCAATCTTTAAATTATAAAGTTCGCCAAGTTCCAAAGCATATTCAAGGGCTTTGTTAGGCTCATTTGAGTGAACATGGACTTTGACAAGGTTCAAATCACCGATACAGATGACAGAGTCGCCAAGTTGCATAAGTTTTTCACGGAGTTTGTCAATATCTGCCTCAGTTGTCTTTTTCTTCATATGAATAATCATATATTCTGTGCAATAACCATATTGTATATCTTCTAAGGCATTAATATCTGCAATCACATCATCAACAGTTTGAGGTTTCTTTTCATCCTCAAATTGATATTCAAAATCTTCTTCTCCCATAAGAAACTTATAGAAACCTGTAAAGATTACAATAATACCACGACCGCCCGCATCAACGACGCCCGCTTTTTTCAATACTGGCAACATTTCTGGAGTTTGTCTCAAAATTTCTTCGCCAGTTTCAAGCACTTTCTTTAAGAAGACTTCAAAATCGTCACATTTTTTCGCTACATTAACAGCATTTTCAGCCATAACTCTGATAACTGTAAGAATAGTCCCCTCTTTTGGCTTTGTTACAGCTTTATAGGCGATGTTTGCACCCTCTTGCATAGCTTTGGCAAAAACCTTTGTGGTTATTTCTGTTGCCTTTGCTGTTTCTGAACAAAATCCTTTGAATATCTGTGAAGTTATAACCCCGCTATTCCCTCTTGCACCTTTCAATGCACCTTTTGCAAATGCTTGACTGAGTGAATCTATATTATTATTAATACACTGTGAAACCTCATTTACAGCAGATTTCATGGTGAGAAACATATTTGTTCCAGTATCGCCGTCTGGCACTGGAAATACATTTAATGAATCAACATATTTTTTATTTTGCTCAAGAAGCCCAGCCCCCGCAACAATCATCTTACGAAATGTGGCTCCGTTTATCGTCTTTATCATAATTTAATACCCCTAAACTCTAACTCCGACAACATGAACATTTACTGCATCAACAAGCATGCCTGTGAAGTTTTCTACGCTATATTTCACAGCCTTTCTTAATGATTCAGCAACGGCGCTTATAGATACACCGTACTTCAAAATGCAGTATACATCAATATATATTCTGTTGTCTATATGACTTATCTTTATTCCCTTTGAATAGGACTCTTTTTTAAATAATTCTTTAGCACTATCACTTACAGTTTTGGCAACCAAATCTACCACCCCATAACAATCCAAGGCAGCATAACCTGCGACAACCCTGATTGAATTGTCGCTTATAGAGATATTCCCATAATAGTTGTTGGTATCGACTGTCAAAATTGCCCCCTATAGAATAGATATTTGCTTCCTATATAATACTATAAACTAAAAAAAAATACAACCTTTTTTTTGCGTTTGCATAAAAATTTTACATCTTTTTAAACATTATATAAGTTTTTTCTCAAAAAGAGTTGATTTTTTCCGCTAAAAATGATATAGTATAGTGCAAAGTGAAATTAAATTAGGAGGAACGACTATGAGCAGAGTATGTGAAGTATGTGGTAGAGGCAAATTGTCTGGTAAACAAGTTTCTTTCTCTAATAAGAAATATAATAGAACTTATGAACTCAACCTTCAAAAAACAACTATTGAAGTTGACGGAAAACCTAAGACAGTTAAAGCTTGCACAAAATGTATCAAAACAGCTAAAAAAGCTTAATGAATCAATTTGGGCTATATTTTTTAGAGATAGGCTTTTTATAAACACCTATCTTTTATTTTTATATAATGACTTAATTATATATTAATAACTATTTGTTTGATTATACAATTAAATCATGTTCAAATTAATTACAAGTTATACTACAAGTTATATTACGGATTATATTACAAAATCTATGTTATATTAATTTGAGTTTTAACCATATTTGAAGCTTAAAAGAATGCCATTACAAAACAAAAAGCTGGTTGAATTTCCTTTCAATCAGCTTTTTTATTGAATCAAAATAATCATCAAATTATTGATACTTTTGATTTTTGAGTTCAGTTTTTAGGTTAGTTTTTAGCCCAATTTTCAATATCTGTCTTACTTGCAGGACTTCCGCCATTTGCAAGCCAAGATAAACCTTTTGGCACTGGATATGGCATTCCACTTACATATACCC
>CAKNRR010000016.1 GCA_930990975.1 uncultured Clostridia bacterium
ACCACATTCCTCCTCTCTATGTCAACTCTTTTTTTAAACTTTTTTCGCTTTTTTTTACCTTTTTTTTAATATACCGTGATATGCCAGCACCCGTTGTGGTGTTATGTAAAAAAAAATTTAATGATTTCATCATATATATAATAATTTTTGTTCAAAGTTTGACTTGATTTTTTGACAATGATATAATAAAATTAAATAAAAGGATTGAAATATGAGTATAAAAAACAAAGAAAATCTTGTCTTGACAGACACAATTTCAACAAAACTTAATGGCAATTTAATGAAGAATCATATATATTATGATGACAAAACCAACACTTTTATTGCCGAGCGAGAAAATGCTGGAGCTGTGACTATTCACGATAATTTCAACAAGCAATCGGTCGGAGGGCTCATAACATCTTTTGACCAACTCTTCTATTTCCTTTTAAAAGTAACAAAAGATGAATATGATTTGGATGCAATCAAGATAAAAGCGAAACAACTTGACTATTTTATTGGGAAGTTAGAAGATTTGTCAGCAAAAGGTAAAATTGACTCAAATAAGTTGAAAGCATTATTGATATTATCAACAGAATATTGCTTGGATGAATATTCAACCAAATCTAAAAACCTTCCATTGTTAAAAGAAGCTTACAAAACATTGGTAAACAACTCTAAGCTTCATAACTATATAGAACTTGAGGATGAAACAGAAAGAGAAATAGAATAATAAATGTTTATGTAAAAATCTTTAAGAACAATTATAAAAGTAGCAATATAAGAGCATCGTCAAAAGCGATGCTTTTTAATTTAAAGTTTTATGATTCAAAACAAAAGAAGTCAAAAAAACAACTTTTAAAAACTTCAATATATTTTTATTTCGTCCTTGATTTATCTTTAGAATTGTGGTAAACTTAGATAGTATTTTTAAGGAGGCCTTATGCAAAGACGACCAAAAAATAAACCATTTTATCTTGATAACTATATAATAAAAGAAAATGGACAATATTACAAGGTATGGGTAATTCGAAAGAATAATGAAACCTTTATGACAAAATCGAAATACAGTCCATGGCAGTTTGAAATTCAGTACAATCTAAACAATCCTGCTGATGTAGTCAAGAAAATTGATAGGGGACTTTTATTTTGTTTAGAAAATTTATGCAAAGCAGAAACAGATGATGAAATCTTAAGATATGTAAGGCAGCTTATCGCACAAATGCAAGCTTATCAAAAACAGTACCTTATAAAAACAAATCCAAACCTTAATGAAGAAGATCTTGAAAAATTGTTTTTTGCTAAAATTGAAAAAGTTTCATCCCTCTTTGATGAAAAGCATCCTGACTTGGATTTAATGGTTGCTCTTGAAAAGGCACTTGATCATGAACTCATAAAGAACAATCAGTTGCTTAACAAAGTTCTATATGGATTTATAGCAAGCAAACAAGAAAAAGGTATGGAATAAAATATTATAAAATAATACTTAAAATAAATATTAAATTAATTAAATAAATCAAAAATAATAAAAAAATAAATATTAATTACAAAAAAATAATAATATTATTAAAAAAAGATTTTTTAATTATTTTTAATTATTTATTAAATTAAAAAAATATTTTTTTGTTTTTTATTATTATTTTAATAAACATATTATAATATAATTATATATAAATTAATCAATTTAAAATAAAAAGAAGGGCTTTGCTTGCCCTTCTTCTTTTTTATAATCAAAAAAGAGGATATATATTATATCCCCATTTCTCCTTGCATTTCTTTATCTTTCATCTTTGTATTTGAAGTTTTAACTTTTTCTGCAACAATTTTGCTTTTATTTGCAATAATGACATTTTTTAAGGTTTCTTTTGTCAATGTATAATGATATTTTACTTGTGTCATCTATAACCTCCGTTATCTTGACTTTATAATAGCACATTTTTTTTGATTTGTAAATACCTTTTTTAAAAATTTTTACATTTTTTCTGGTATTTCAATAGCAAGCACATTTAATGCTTGTTTTAATTTATTTTTCACAAGTCTAAGCAAAGATATATAGCTTTGTTTTATATTTATATTGCTCTCATTTAACACGCTATGATTGTTATAAAAAGTTGAGAAAGCACTTGCAAGATTATAAGTTGCACTACATAAAGAAGATAAAGATTTTTCTTTATAACAAATTTCATAAGATGAATTCAGTTTCAATATAGATCTTATTATCTCGCGTTCCTCGTCATTAGAAATAAAGAATTCCCCACCTTCAAGGTTTGCTTTGTTTAAAATTGAGTTTATACGCACAGCAGTGTATTGAATGTAAGGTCCAGTCTTCCCCTCAAATGATATAAACTTGTCAAGGTCAAAAACATAGTCTTTGTCAACATTGTTGATAAGGTCGCCAAACTTCATTGCAGCAACACCTATCTTCAAAGCCAAATCGCGATCATATTCAACACCATTTGACTTAAGTTTATCCCCAGCCTTTTCAACAAGCATGTTTATAATATCCTCAAGTTTTATTGTATCTCCAGAACGCGTTTTAAATGGTTTCCCATCCTTTCCGTTCATCGTGCCATAGCCAATATGTAGAAGCTCCTGTTCTTCAGGAGATATTCCAGACATTTTGCAAACGCGGAACACTTGAACAAAATGGTTTTTCTGGCGCATATCAACAATATACTCAATCCTGTCAACATTCTTATACATTTCATTACGCATAAGAATTGTCGCAATATCGGTTGTTGCATAAAGCACACCGCCATTGTATTTCTTAAGTATTGCAGGTGGCATAGGATTTTTATAGCGCTGCTCCTCATCTTCACTTTTCTTAGGCAGTGGTATATTTTCGCCTTCAACAGCGACATCTACGACAAGTGCACCATCGCTTTCTCTCGTAAGTCCTTTGTCCTCTATAATTTTTATCGCCCTATCAATATAAGGTGCAGCATCGCTCTCTCCATACCATAAATCAAAGGTTGCACCAAGCTCGCCGTAATGTTTTTTTATTTCTTTAACGGACACTTCTCTTATTTTCTTATAAATTGAATAATAAGGTTGTTCTTTATTTTGAATTTTAAGTGTCCACGCATCAGCTTCTTCCTTGAATTTTTCATCATCCTTCTTTCTGGCACTTGCCTTAGGATAAGCTTCGTTTAGCATATCAAGAGTGATGACTGGTTCTTCCCCTTCGCCTTTAAAATAATAATCAAGCACACCATCTTCATAAAGTTGAAGCTCTGTAAGCCCCATTTGAAGGCCCCAATCACCAAGATGGACATCTGCAATTACATCATCCCCCATAAGTTTGTAAAGTCTTTTTAAACTTTCGCCAATTATAGGAGAACGCAAGTGCCCTACATGCAATGCTTTTGCAACATTTGCTCCGCCATAGTCCAAAATAACCTTTTGCCTTTCCTTATGTTTTTCAACACCGCCCATTTCGTCATTTAAATATTCATTTGCAATTTTGCTTAATGCTTTGTCTGTAAGTTTTATATTGATAAACGCAGGCATAGCAACATCAAATTCAAATAAATCAGATTGCTCAATACTGTTCGCTATCTCACTTGCAATGTCAAATGGTTTTTTAGAATATTTTTTTGCAAGAGCAAAGCATCCATTGCACTGATAGTCACAGAGTTTTGGCATATTTGAAAAACTAACGCTAAGCTTTTCTTCATAGCCAGCCTTAGATGCCCCTTCATTTAACAACTTTTCAATTTCTTCTGATATCATAATTTTCTCCTATCTTTAGCAGTAAATTCAAATTTGTTTGCGGTCTTCAAGTGCTTTTGAAAGTGTAACTTCATCAGCATATTCAAGATCGCTTCCCATTGCAACACCTTGAGCAAGCCTTGTCACTTTTATTCCCAATGGCTTTAACAACTTTGCAATATACATTGCAGTTGCATCCCCCTCTACATCAGGGTTTGTAGCCATGATAACCTCTTCAACATTTTCTTCTTGCACTCTTTTCAAAAGCTCTCTTATTTTAATGTCGTTTGGACCTCTATGTTCAAGCGGACTGATTGTCCCAAACAAAACATGATAAACACCATTATAAGATTTGACTTTTTCCATTGATATAATATCTTTAGGTTCTGTAACAACGCATATAATCTTTCGATTTCTTGATTGACAAATAGAACATATTTCTTTGTCCGTAAAATTTCCGCATTCCTTGCAAAACCCAATTTTTTCTTTTGCCTCGATTATTGCATTAGCGAATTTTTTTGCCCGTTCTTCCTTTCCTTCTATAATAGAAAAAGCATAGCGTTGGGCTGTTTTATAGCCAACGCCTGGCAAAGTCCTAAATTGTTCTATCAATTTTTCAATCAAATCCTCTTGCATTTCTAAGAATTCTCCTTTGTGAACATTTTTAAAATTTAAAGCTGTGTTTATTTGGTAAATATTTTGTCTTTTTGAACTATATTTTACCAAATTATTAAATTAATTTAATTAAAAAAACAAATATAACCAATATTGGCTTAGCTTAATCAAAGAAACAAACATAATCAACGGCGAAAGCTTAAAAAGTAAAAATGATATTTTTACTTTTTCCTCACAAATGTACCGCATTTGTGAAGAAGTTGCCATAGTGGCAACTTAAAGCTTTCGCCCCAAAAACTTTTTCTCCATAAAAAATATTAAAACATTCCTGGCATATTAGGCATAGCATCTTGCTCTTTGCGCTTAATTTGTCCAAGCACATCATTTACAGCAGACACAACAAGGTCTTCAAGCATTTCAACATCTTCAGGATCTACAACTTCTGGCTTTATAGTTATTGATTTTAAAGTTTTATCTCCCATCATCTTAACCTCTACCATTCCGCCACCAACAGAAGAAGTGAATTCACTTTCCTCAAGTTCTTTTTTAGCCTTAGCCATTTCCTCTTGCATCTTTTGAGCTTGGCGCATAAGATTTCCAATATTAGCTCCGCCAAAGCCACCAAAATTATTATATCCCATTATATCCTCCTTTAATTTTCAGTTTTTCACCGAATATTTCTTTTAATTTTTCTATATCTTTTTCTGAAGGCGATTTTTTAATTTTCTTTACATTGATTGCCACATTGAAATCAAGTCCTTGCCATCTTAAAGCGCTTTCAATCTCTCTCTTGCCCTCAGTAAGAAGATTGAGCATCATGCCATCTTCAATATTTATTATGAGAGTATTGTTTTCAAGTGCTACATCTGTTATATCACCACAGGCAACATGGAGTGCAATTTGTCTATGTTCTTTTAAAAACAAAACAACTTTTCCCCAAACAGTCTTTGCGCTAAGATGCCCCGTGTACGCCTGCGAAATCAGTTTTTTTTTACCTCTTGACCGCTATCTCCATTCATTACAGATAAAGACAATGTTTCAAGCAAAAGTCTTGGAGAAAGAGTGTATCTTAGCTCATTTTCAGCGCTTCCAAACACTTGCATATAGGAAATAAGAGTCCTTTCATCAAATGATTTTGCCTGCTCGTCATATTTATCAAATGCTTCTTGAGGCATATTCAAAAGTCCATTAGCATCTTTGCAAGATTTGCAAATCAATAAATTTCTTGCATGCTTTGACAAATCTTTTACAAATACAGAAAGATTTTTGCCACTTTTGTCAATAAAATCAACGAATTCCAAAAGTCCACCAATATCTTTATCTTTCAATATGTCATAGTAACGCAATAGAAGGTCATAGTCAGTTGTCCCCAAAACTTTGTTTACACTTTCTTTTGTAATCTTGCCATCTGCATAAGCCACAATACAATCAGCAATAGAAAGAGTGTCTCTTACACTGCCTTCCCCAGCACTTGCAATAAGTCTCAATGCTTCCAAATCATATTCTATATTTTCTTTATCCAAAATATTTTGAAGCAATTTTGTCAAATCTTGAACAGAAACCAACCTAAAATCAAATCTTATACAACGAGAAAGTATCGTTGCTGGAAGTTTGTGTGCTTCAGTTGTCGCCAAGATAAATATGACATGAGAAGGTGGCTCTTCCAATGTTTTAAGCAAAGCATTGAATGCACTGTCAGTCAGCATATGCACTTCGTCGATTATGTATACCTTATATTTAGTCCCAACTGGCATAAATTTGACTTTTTCACGAATTTCTCTTATATCATCAACCCTATTATTTGAAGCTGCATCAATTTCTATTATATTGATATCATTTTGCTCACTAAGCCTTTTGCAAGCTTCGCATTCCCCGCAAGGAGAACCATTTATATTATGTTGACAGTTGACAGCTTTGGCAAAAATTCTTGCAATAGATGTCTTTCCAATTCCTCTTGAACCTGTAAAAAGATAGGCATGACCAATTTTATCGCTTGCAATTTGATTTTGCAATGCTTTTGTGATGTGTTCTTGCCCTATGACCTCTTCAAAAGTTTTTGGTCTATATTTTCTATACAAAGCCAAGTGTTCCATTCAAACTCCTATGTATAAACTCAATAAAAAAATGCAATCACCTTAAGTTTTTATTAAGTTTTTCTTTTTAATGATAAACAAAAAATAATCTTTTGTCAATCTAACCATATATATTATACAATCATCTTTAAATTTTGGCAAATATTTTTTTATTATCACAGCTTTAAAAATAAGCTAAAAAATAATACTATGTCGAAAACCATCTCACAAGTGCCATTATTTAAAAAGTGCAACAAAAAAAATCTTGCGCGATGCAAGATTAATTTTGCTTTTGTTTCTTTTCTTTGATTTCAACTCCATTGCTTGCAATCAAATTATCCTGTTGATATATTTGTATTTGCATTTTGTATCCCATGGAATTGCTTTTGCATTTTACATTATATTCTGTTTCGTCCACTTTGAAAGGGATGATTTCGCCTTTAATCAAGTCTGGCATATAAAAAGATGTGTTCAACTTTTGGTCAACATAAACCTTTATATAACCGCCTGCATTTTTAACCAAAACTTCTTTTCCATTTATTTCCGTTTTAAATGTTTTTCTCATCATAAAATAAGATACCACAATAAAAGCAACAAAAAGCCCCAATATTACACAAAATGCTATAATCATAATTTCTCCTAATAAATCTGCTTTATTTTACAATATTTTTATCCAAATTGCAAGATATATTTTTAAACCCATTCAAAGTTTTCAATGCCAGCTCCCACTTCAAAATGATATTTGACTATTCCTAGGTCAATTTTTGAATATTTGCCACCCAAATTATTTAGCTTAACCTTATGGTCACCCACAAGCTCCAAATAAAAATGTTGTTTATTTAATCCAGTAGGAGCAAGGCTTGCAATCTTAACTCCATTTTTAAACCACTCTGGGCTGTCATCTTTCATAGAACTTATATCTTCTAAAAATTTACCCTTATGGGCTTTCCCCTTGTTTACACCATAACCGATAGCAATTATAGCAACAAGTTTTTCACCTTTTTTAACTGTGCATTTGTTTATTACATTTCTTTTATTGAATGTTAGTGCAAGCCAACAACTGTTTAATCCAAGTTGTTGGGCTTTTATAACACATTTTTCTCCGTAGTATCCAACTTTTGTGTCTAAATCAGAAGAAATGCCTCCTACAAGAGCGATATAATTTCGCACTCCAGACAATTTCCCATAATGTGCCAAAAGACCTTTAAAAGCATTTTCATCATTAAGTACTAATTGAAATTTCAGTCCACTGTCTTGATTGCACTTCTCAACAAAGTTCTCAAGCTGTTTGATGACTTCATCTTCAATCGGTTTTGTTTGATAATGCCTAACCGAATGTCTTTTATAAATTGCTTCTAAAACTTCCATATTTTTCCCCTATTTAAAAATTTAATAAAAATAACAGACACAACAAGTTTTATTGGTTTATTGTGGAAATTGCACTACTGGAGCAGTTATCATTGGCCCAATTTGAGAATGTACAGTAAGTCCAGCAAGAACTGACGCAATATTGCTTGCAAGAACTCTTGCCACTGGACTTGTTTTGAAATATTCTACAGGGTCTTCCAAATTGTCATATTCAGAAGTGTTGATAATCACTTCAACGCCCATTGTTGTCACAATAGAAAAAATACATCCAGGTTCTGGCTTAACATTTCTTGTCAAAAGCACTTTTACAGCATCGCTACGCAATCTTTCAACTTTCATCTCATCCCAAACTCTCATATTTACAGTTGTGCTTGGTTGTGGTTCAGCCAATCTTTCATACTCGATTTTTTCAATTATAGGTTTAAAATTCATGTTTCTTATTACATTTGCCATTTTCTTTCTCCTCCATTTGAATAGTCATATTTTTTAAATTTAGCATTTTCTAAATTCAAGGAAACTATTCTTTTCACAATGATATTTTAACATAATAATATAAAATTTACAAATAAACTTTAAAAAATCTAGTATTTTTATTTTTTTACACAAAAAAATAACCATTTAATTATTAAAATGATTATTTTTTATTATCTTTTATCTATTTATTTTTAATTTTTCAATTTTTTCAATAATCTTTTTGTATACAGGAATCATGTGAGGCTCTGTAGAACGGCTTAAAAGTTCATCAAAAGTCAACCAGTCTATTGCACTGTTTTCGTCAGCCTTGATTTTCAAGAGCTCATCTTCACTTGCCTGAAAAAGATAAGTCACATTAAGATGTACGTGAGCTGGAACGTACTTTCCTCTCTTAAAGTGTCCAATGACTGAAAGGCTTTCAATAGATATTGGCATGTCCAAAACAGGCTTAAAGTTTTTCAGAGATGTTTCCTCGCCTATCTCTTTTTTGACAACATACATCATATCATCATCCCCGTCTGCATGTCCGCCAACCCATGCCCAAGACTTATAGATATTATGATATATGCAAAGCACTTTATCCCAAGTTTCATTTATAATAAAAGCAGAACTTGACAAATGGCATCGCTCGTTATCTCTTGTCAATATTTGCTCTATATTCTCGCAGTCAATAAAGAATTGCTTATCCTTTTCTTCTTGCTCATTATATGGTTGATATTTTTTTATCATTTCAATTGTTTTACTCATAAAAATCTCCTTTTTGATAGACAACATTTCAACGCTTGAACATTGTTTTTAAATAAGAAAGCCCCTATCATCTTTATTATTTTATATTTTATATCAATGATTGTCAACAATAAATATTGTTATCTTATGCTAAAAAATTTCTCTCTCGCTTTTGCTCTTGAATGTCCAATCCGTGTCCTCACATTCCACAAATCCTGCTTACGCATTTTCCACAAAAAAATCAAGCTTTATTCAAGTTTTAAATAATATAAGTCCCACTTAATTTTTCAAAACAAATCAAAATCATAAAGTAGCAAATCTTTAAACACAACAATATAATAAACTAGAGGTATTAATGAACAACATAGATAAAAAATTTTATATATTAATAAGTGAAATAGAAAATTCAACTGAAGAGCAACTTTTTGAAAAAATAAAACTAAATTTTCAATTTTTGCCACAAGATATTAAAAATATATTTGAAAATTACTTTAAATGCTTCGACTATTGGGGCACTTTAAGCGAACAAGATTCCGATTTTGATGAAATAAAACAAAAAGCCTATTATTTACATAACAATATTAAAGATATTGTGTGGCTCTATCAAATTTTAGAAGACTACACTTCAAAATTTCTATTATATTCAATAATCAATAATTGGGTCAATTATGATTTTCAAACACTAAATCTTTTCACAACTTCAAAATTTAAACATTATTTTGATTTAGACTTAATACCAAATCTTAAAGATGAAGTTTTTGTAGATATTGGCGCTTACATCGGCGACTCAGTCCTAGATTTTATTGAAAGCTACGGACTTGATTCTTATAAAAAAATATACTGCTATGAAATAACAGCGGATATTTTCAATCAATTGAAATCGAATTTACAACCATATCCTAACATTACTTTCATCAACAAAGCAGTTAAAGACAAAAATGGAAAAATATTTATAAAAGAAAATGTGGATGACTCATCTTCAAACTCCACTTGTCAAAATGGGCAATTTGCAATAGATGCCGTTTGTTTGGATGATGACATAAAGGAAAAAATTTCTTTAATAAAAATGGATATAGAAGGAGATGAATTTTTAGCATTACAAGGCGCAAAAAATCACATAGCAAAAAACTGCCCTAAACTTTTAATTTCAATTTATCACAAAAATATCCACTTGACGCAATTAGCAAAATTAATATACAGCTACAACAATAATTATAAATTTTATTTAAGGTATCATGGAGGCAATATTTATCCTACAGAAATTGTTTTATTCGCCATACCTAAAAATAAATAGAAATTATTTTATAATTTTATTTTATAAATTTTGTAAAATATTTTACAAAAGATTTTAAAAGTGTTATCATTATAACGATTTCTTACTTTTTTTTCTAAGAAACAACAAATTTCAGATATTCAATGAATTGTCAAAAACAATTTATTCTTAAATATACATTTTAATTCGAGATAGCCGCAATACCATTTATTTTTTCATCTGTTTGAATCAATATAAAATTGGGACAAGCAAAGATTATCAATTCAATAAAAAATTAAATTTAAAAAATTAATTTTCTTTTATCATTTATTTTTACTAGGAGATATGTATGGAAAAATCAAACGAAATTACAGAACTTTTAATAAATTTAAAAATCAATCCTAATATGGCAGGGTTTGATTATTTAAGAGCTGCAGTAGATTTTTGTTTAAAAGATGACGCATTAAAAAGCAACATCACAACACGCCTTTATCCATTATTAAGCAAACGATTTAAAACAAAGCCTAGCATAATTGAGCGATGCATTCGTTTTGCCATCACAAGTGCTTTTGAAAATGGAGGGCTCTTATATCTAAACAATTTTTATGATACCATAGTTTATAAAAACAACTTTATTTATTCTAATGCCGAACTTATTTCAATTATTGTAGAAAAAATACAATTGGATAGAGTATTAAAAAAACAGCAAAGCGCTGTTTAAGTTAGTCTAGGAAAAATCTATCATTTTTCAAAATTTCATCATAAGTCTCATTTATAGTTAAATTTGAAGTATCAAGAATATATTTTTTTGAAAAATTATGTTTTTTCATATTATTAAGCAAGATCAAAGAGCGCTCTCCCATTTGGCAATCAAGCGGTCTTAATTTATCTCTTTCAACAATTGTCTTTTCATTAACCAAAAGGACAATAAATTTGATTTGAGTTCCTGGAAATGATTCTTTGATTCTTTGTATATCCTTTGGAGCAATAATATAATTGAATACAACATCGTATCCTTTTTCTAAGCCGTTTGAAATAAGAGATATGGCATTATCCCAAAATAGAGGCAAATGGTTGCCCTCAAGCCAAGGGCTCACATATCCACCAAGAACAAAATGATAAACTTCATCCCCTTCAATAAGGCAACTTTTGCTTAATGAATCTGCAATTTTTTCACTTATCGTTGATTTGCCCACACCTGCAGGGCCAGTAATTACATACAACATTTTGATTCCAGCCTTTTCTATATCATTATTTTTTGTTTGTTTTTTTATTATTTTTATCAGTTAGTTCTGGAAGGTTTGTTTTATCGACAATTTTTACTCCCTTACTTTTAAATAAATCTGCAACTTCACCAACAGTGCCTTTAGTCATACTCTTTGCATCAAATATAAAGCTTTGATTTTTGTTTATATAGATAAACAACCTTAATTTAAACTCTTCAATTTTATAAATCTCTTGATAATCAAACTCTTGACTTGCTTGTTTGTTTGATTTGTCATCTATGTTTATCACTTCAAGCTTATCTTCATAAAAATTAAATTGGTTTATGTAGTCCGCATCGCCAAAAATTTCTAGGTTTTGTTTTCTGATTGTTTCTTTTGTTAGGTAAGGAAACAATATCACTCCCCCAACTATTCCAGCAACTATAATTGCCGCGCCCAAATATGTATTGACAAAACAAAGCCCTATGCCAATCGCCGAGAAAAACACCGCAATGACTATTGATATTGTCAATGTATACTTTTTTAATGCGTGATTTTGAAATGCTGTAACTTCACTCCCATTCAGTTTTGTTGTGTTTGAAAATAAAATATCCTTGTCACCACCAGTTTTTTCCATATTCCACTCCTAATGATATCAATATAACAAATAATTAAAAAATAGTCAAATAAAGTTAAAAATTGCTATATTTTTAATAAAAAACTTACTTTTTTATTAAATTTTAAAATATTTTCTCATTATTTTTTTAACAATAATCAAGAAGCCTCTCTTTCTTCCTCTTCTTCAATCTCCCTATGCTTCCGCATTCTAAATCTTCGTTGTTTTGTACTTGCATATTTATATATCTCTTTAAATTCCTTCAAAACTCTCTCTATTTCATAATGCGTTCGTCCTCTCTCTGGGTCTATTATATAGCCTTTCATTTTTGGCAGCATGGTTATCTCTATATTCCCATTCTCTGCCGTTGAATAAAATAAGCCTATATCTTCTAACTTTTTTCTCTTCTCATTTTCTCTTTCAAGATCATTCTGAGAACATGACACAAGACTTGTAAATGATCCTTCTCCTACCGCTTCTATAAATTCTGGACATGTTGAAGTTTTTGACAAATGGTGTGCAATCTTTACCAACACCACATTTGATAAATCTATACCATAATCTCTACAATAATCAAGAAAATTTTTCTCAGCCTTCTCTTCCATATCTCCAGTAAATAAAAACTTCATATCTTTATATGACGCCAATAAAGCAAGGGAATTCAAATTGTAATCTTTAAAATTTTCAGCCGGCCCTAAAATTTCAATTTTAACACAGCCTAAATTTAAAGGTTCTAATACATTATTATTTACATCTTCAACATCAAGAAAGTTAATTTTATTTGACGATATATTATTTAAAGAGCTATAAATCCTTGGTCTATTCTTTTCGTCTGGGAGATTTCTAAGCATATACATATCTTCAAGTTCATATTTCTCTGTTATCTCTCCTATCATTTTTAGATGATCTTCATGTAAATGAGTTATAAATCCATATTTAATTTTATTTGATTTTAGATTCGTTTCTAGATAGTCCATAATTTTATTGCCTTCTTTATTGTTACTATCTTTATAAAAACTTTCATCTCCACCAAAATCTATAATTGCATATTCGTCTTTATTTTCAAGTAACAAACAATCGCCATGCCCATTATCTATTATACTTACATGAAATCCTTTATCTTCTTGTTCTTTCTGCTCTTCTACTGCATGATATTGAATTTGGTGAAGTTTTTTAAGTTTTGCATATACATCTATATATGTCTTTTCATCTTGTATCCTAAAATTTTTAAATGGAACAAGTTTATTTATTACTTTTTCAATATTTTCGTAAAATTCTCTATTATCTATTTTTTTTAAAGGTTTTACATCTTTATAGAGTTTTTTTATTGCAACATTAGTCATGCTTTGCACCCCTATAATTTGCTATAGCTCTTTCTAAAGATTCTTTTTTCTTTTGTAATGTATCATTTCCTTCTTCTAATACATAAAATTGATATTTTTTGCCATTTATCTCTTTTTTTAGTTCTACTAAATAGTCTGGTTCTCTTACTTCTTCTGGCAACTCTTCTTCATTTAGTATATAATCTTCATCATCACTTTCATCAAAATTCACAGCTCTATAAAAATCTCGGTCATATTCGTCTTTGCCTTGATACTCATCTATATACAATTTTTTTACTACATCTTCTTTTGTATACCCTATTGCTTTTTGCCTTTCTTCTAGTAATACTTTTTTATTCTCTTCCTCCATAAGTTTATATACTTTATCTATTTGCAATAATATGTTTTCACATTTCTTTAATTTTGTTGCCACATCGTCATTAAATAAAATAGATTGTAAATTTGCAAATAAACTATCATATTCCTTACCTAAATCTCTATTATTAAAAATATCAAAAATATATTCTTGCTGTTTCCCAAGTTTAATATCATAATGTAAGTCGCCTCTATATGTATTAAAGGATAACTTGTAATCTGGCACTATTGTCATTTTATCAAAATCATCTGGCTCAACTAAAGCTACAACATATTTATGTAAATATCTTGTCACTTTTCTTGTCATGCTAAAGCCTTTGCTATAGTCTATATCTTCTTTATTTATCCTTTTTAAGAATTTATTGAAATATGGAGTAAATGTTGTATCTTTTTCTACTTTTGTTCCATCTACATACACCAAATCATTCTCGTGTATGTCTTCTGTTGGTGTTTCTATCTCTCTTATCTCACTCTCTCCATTCTTTATGTAATAAAGTTTGTTTTCTTCCACTTTTGTTACTAAACATATTTCTTCTAAAGTTGGCGGCTTTTGTTTTGCCTTTTGATACATAAAGTAATGTCTTTTCCCTTCTTTAAGACCGCTTCGTACTACATCGCCTAATTCAACCCCCTCATCTAGCTTTGATAACTCCACTATAAAATCTATACCATTATCATACACTATCCTTACAAAATATTTATCCTTATATACTACTGTTGACAATCGTGATTTATCTACTTCTTCCATTCTCATTCTCCTTATTGTCTTTATTTTATCATATTCAATCAGTATTCCAAATAAAAAATGGGATTTATAATGAAAATCCCATTTTTCGTTCTTCTGGTTCGTCAAAGTCTTTTTTTGCCAGTGTAACATCTTCAACACTAATTGTCATATCATCTTTTACAGTTCTCTCAGCTTGATATTCCTCAACCTTTTGCAATAGATTTCTTACAAATCCAGCATTTGCAAAATTTTTCTTCCCTTTTTGTTCGTTAAGCACTTTTTCAATCTCTTTGTTTCCGTCTGAAGAAATCTTAAATCCATCTTTTTTCATAAGTGAATTGAAAATAGCCATCAACTCTTCAATATTATAGTCTTTTATATCAATCGTGTTAGGGAATCTTCTTTTAAATCCTACATTTTTATCCAAAAGTTCTGCAATTTTGTCTTTATATCCAGCCATTATAATCAAAGTTCTGCTGTCTGCATTTTGTGATTGCTCTTTATAAATATTTTCTACTTCAAGCATCAACTGTGTTATGGCTTCTTGAGTGTAAGAATCATCACTTCCTTCAGCTGAAATTAAACTATAAACTTCGTCCAAAAATAGTGTGCCACCTTTTGCTTTGCTAAAAATGTCCTTAACTTGCCCTACAGTATGTCCTACATATTTTCCTTTAAGCCCTGCACCATTAAGTTGAATAAACTTTGGACTTTTTATAATTCCAGCATCATAGAATGTTTTAGACATCGCCTCAGCAACTGTGGTCTTCCCAACACCAGGATTTCCAACAATGCTAAAATTGCAGTCAACTGCTTTTTTGGGAAGTTTTAAAATCAATTTTGTTTTTCTTAAAATCGCATCCTTAACATCTTTTAAGCCAATAAGCCCATCAAAGTTTTTCTCAATTGCGTCTTCAACAGACATATTTGCCGTTTTTTTAACTTTTGCCCCCGCTGTTTCAGCTTTCGTTTTTACAACATTTTTCTTTTCTGGTTTTTCTTTCTCAGCTTGTTCAACTTCTTCGTCAGCATCGTAATCTTCTGCTTCTTGATAATAAGGAATAATCCATTTTTCTATATTTGCATAATTAAATTGCCTTGAAGAACAAGCAAGCAAGTCATAATCAAGCTTTTTAAAATTTCTTTGGCAATACTTAACTGTTTCAAGAAAGAAATGTTTTGTATCTCTCATCATGTCCAAATATTTTGGTTCTAAATTCCCTTCTGAAATCATATATGATAATTTATCCAAAGGATTTTCATTGGCTGGAAGTATAGCATTAATTTTTTTAAAATAACTCACATCCATGAAATAATTAAAAATGGCATCTTTATTTTTATCCTTGTTATCTGCCAAAATTTTATCAATACCTGACAAAACTATAGCTTGCGCTGCTAGGCCTGCTGAATTTAAAACCTCAATATAACCATCTACAAATCGTTTTTTTGTATAATTAAGATTTTCCCCGTCTTTTATGTCAAATTTTAACTTTTGATAAATTGCCGTGCTTTTGAAATCTCCCTGCATTTCATTATCACTTGGGAGGGTCGACATGTAAAAATTTTCAATAAAAGTGCTTGGATCTTTTACAAAACAATATTGTTTTGCTACATCATCTAAAACTTGTTCAAAAAACATATATCCCCCTATTAATACGATTGTAGTTATTATAAACCAAAAATTAACACTCGTCAATAGTAAAATTTAAAACATGAGGGTAGTAAAATATATGACGAGAAAAATAAAAAGGCAATAAATTAAAAAAATGATTGACAATAACTAAAAAATTGTGTTAATATAATATTTGTCTAAAGGAAGACATTTGTTTGGCTTAGAGAATTTATAAATCAAATTCGATTATGGGGAGATACTCAAGAGGTCGAAGAGGCGGCCCTGCTAAGGCTGTAGGTCGGGCAACCGGCGCGAGGGTTCAAATCCCTCTCTTCCCGCCAAAAAAATGTCGTTTGAACTCAAACGGCAATTTTTTATTGTCTGCGTCTGAAATCTCAATTT
>CAKNRR010000017.1 GCA_930990975.1 uncultured Clostridia bacterium
TCTTGACTAGGTTTGTATTTTTCTTTTGGTTTGTAATACTTACACAATAAAACAATATTGTCTTTCATCTTTTCATCCTTTCATAAATAGCATTTAAGACATCTTCCATTTGGTCAAGTCGAGATATAATTTCATCTTCTTTCATCTCTTTAAAGGCAACTTGTTTTAAACACGCGTTTAAAAACTCGTTAATTGACCCGTATTGGCTGTTTTCGTAAAGCTCTTGTAATTTATCTAATAAACGTTTTTCTCGCAATCTAAGCATGTTTTGGCACTCAATTTTGCTATCTCTCATAGTTCCTCCTTTTGTTTAATTTGATTTTCTTAAAGTTTTAAGTTTGATTTTACATTTCACACCTCCTTTTAAAGTGATTTTACAATTCTCGTGGGGACAGCATTTGTCCCTGCGGGAAAAGTTTTTTTAGTTTTCAAATACATTTTAACAAAGCCGCATGTTCACCATTTGAACACACGGAAAAAGTTTTTTGACTTTTTCAAAATAATTTTAGCAGTGTCGCATTATCACCATTTGATAACGCGAGAAAATTTATATAAGAAAAAACACCATTGCAATTTGCAAAGATGTTTACTCCTTCTATATTATTAACTACATATTTTTCTAAATCGTGGGGTCATTTTTAGCATTTTTAAAAAGTTTCAAAAATATTTTTATCCCTTCATATATATAACCAACAAAAATGGTAAATCGTTAAGGCATTTATAATAATTTTTTAAAAAAAGTTTAAATATATTTGATTTATGTCCCTTCACTTATATACAAATCGTAAGGCACTTTTAGTTTAAAAAGTCCCTAAAATAAAGCAATTAAGCCTTGTCCAAAAAAATAAATTTTTAACCCTCATATTTACATGAACATGTTTTTGAAAAATATCAAAGGCTTTCTTTTTCTTGATAAACTCATACGAAAAATTTACTCCCTCAATATTATTAAGGACATGTTTTTTTATTTTGTCAGGTATAAACTTATGGTTTTATAAGCAATAGTTTCAAATTTTTTTATCCCTCTATTATATAAGGACATTTATTTGAAAAAAATTTAGGCAGTAATTGATTTTTTTAAAAAAAACTAAAAAAATATTTCATCACAAAAGAAAAAAGACACCAAACTGATGTCTTTTACTCATTTATTAAAAATGAATTTATCATAATCCAAAGTTTAAAATTATATTATAAATAATTCATTATTAATTTCTTGAACTTGTTTATTTTTAATCAATTGTTTTAATGATTCTGTCAATTTTTCAACTATATTATTTCCTTTTCTCGTAAATCCAAGAAGGTTTGCCATTGTAGTAAACAATCCTTCTTTAGATATACCAATGTTATTCTTAATAACTATCAACATGCCACTCGCAAGTTCATCGTTTGATATCATAAGAATATCTCTTGGTTCATCTCCGTCTTTTGGAATTCTCATTTCAATCTTCATGTTTTTATCAATTACATAATAATCTTTTATTCTAAAGACATTTTTTATGCTTCTCATATTGTAATTGAATTGCGATCTAACGACATTGGTTACCTTTTCACGACCAAAGAATCCAACCGTTTTTTTCAGCAATAATTCTTCAGTGATTGGGGCTTCCATAGCAACTAGATCGGGAACGGTATTCCAAAAACTTGGCAATTTTTTAGAATATATATCGTAGTTATTATAGGTTTTGAAAAGTGATTTTAATTCAGTATGATCAATTTCTTCTTCTACGATAAAATCTTGTTCTTCTTGTTGTTCTTGTGGTTGATTGCTATCTTTTAAAGCTTTGCTATCAGAATCAATTTCTTCCCTTTTATCAAATATCTCAATTGCTTTTTCAACTGCTGATATAAGTTTTTTCTTTTCAATTTCTTTATTTAAGAACCAATCAGTAGACCAAATACGATAGAATCTCCAGCCGAGTTTTTCTAGCACTTCTTGTCTTAATCTATCTCTATCACGAGTTGTTTTACCTGAATGATAGGTTGCTCCATCGCATTCAATAGCAAGGACATAGTCTGACTTGTTTGGATGTCTTACGCCAAGGTCAATTCTATAACCAGAACAACCAACTTGCATATCAACTTGATAACCAGCTTCTTTTAGGACATCATAAACTTCAATTTCAAAATCTGAATCCGCATCAACATTAGGGTCAACAATTAAGTTTTTGTTTACATTTATCATACCATGTTCTGCGCAGTCCAAATAATCTTTAAGAAGTTTTGCTCCAAGAGCCGAAGTTTTACTTAAATCTATATCAAAAGACTTAATTGAAGAAACCAATTTTACATTATATTTTGCTCTTGTAATTGCAACATTCAATCTGCGTTCTCCACCTTTTTTGTTTAATGGTCCGAAATTGTGGAGGAATCTACCTAGAGAATCTTTTGCGTATGCAACACTGAAAATGATAGCATCTCTTTCATCTCCTTGGACAGTTTCAAGGTTTTTAACAAAGAAAGGTTCAGGGCGCTTACTGTCAAAATATTCAGCAAACTTATCATCTTTTTCTCGACACTTTTGAATTATATCTTCAATTGCTTCTTGTTGCGAAATACTAAAAGCAACAACGCCAAGGCTTCTATCAGGATGATTTTTAAAGTGTTCAAATACAAGATCTACAACTTTTTCAGCTTCTATCATATTGCATTTGGATTTTCTATCAAAAATACCATCAGGAACATAGTAGAAGTCAACACCTGTATCTGCGTTATCTTTATGAGCAGATGGGAATGTTACCAATGTATTATCATAAAAGTTTGCGTTTGAGAAAGCAATTAAATCTTCCGTTTTACTTCTATAATGCCAATTCAATCTATTTTGATCAAATGTAGTTGTACACAAGTCAAGGATAGACTCAAAGTCTAGTGAATCGTCATCATAATCTTCTTCGTCAGAATCTTCATCAACAATGCCTGCATTAAAGAAGTTGCTAGGTGGCATTTGTTTTGAATCTCCAACTACTATTACTTGTTTTCCTCTTGAAATTGCTCCAATAGCATCCCAAGGGAATATTTGTGATGCTTCGTCAAAAATTACAACATCAAATTTGCAAGTATCTGAATCCAAATAAGTACTTACACTTAAAGGTGACATTAAGAAGCAAGGTTTTAATCTTTGAATTAGTTGTCCAACATCACGAAGCAACAAACGAACAGGTCTTTGTTTGCTTTTCTTGTTTGCTTCTCTAACCAAAGTGCTTATTTGACTGCCTGATGCCATATTATTGGTATTTGGCATATCTTTTGTTAATTTTGTAACTATTTCAGCCTTAGAGATTTCAAATTTCAACTTATCTTTCTTTTTGAAGTTTGCAACTGCTGTGTCTTGTGTAAGTCTTGAGAAATTGTGTAGAATATTGTTTTTATCAAGTATGTAATACATCCACTGTGTGTAAAACATAAGCTTAAATGTTTGATCAAGGGTTGCTCTTTCAATTTTTGAATCAATTGATTTATCAATAAATTCTATAAGTCCTAAATTATCAATTTCATGTAAAACTCCATAGAATCTGATCCAATACTCAATATTATCAAAACTATCTAATAGATTTTTGATCTTTTTAATCAAACTATCGTAATTCATTTGATTAAAATCACAAATGTTTTTATCGAAAGATTCTTGCAACTTATCAATAATTTCCATTTGCTTTTCAGAATCTTCATACATAGCGATAAATTCACTCAAATCAGTTTGCAAACTCTTAAATTCAGAATAGTCAACTTTCTTTAAAGATTCTATTTCCGTATTCATTGTTGTGTTTAATTTATCTAAAGCATTCTCTAACTTTTTCCAATTGAAATCTTGTGATTTATTAGATAACAAATCAATAATTTCTTGTTTATCTTTTGTTGTTGTAGCTTCTAATTGTTGAGTATTTTTTGCCTCTTTAAGCAATTCAACGAGTTCAGGATATTTGAGTTTATATTTTTTATCGTTTAAATATTGACTTAAAACTTTTTTATCTCGTCTATAATTGCCATTAAAGAATCTAAATGCTGAAATATAATCATTTTTAAATCTTAAGTAATAATCTTTGGTGTTTATCTCAAAAAGTTCATCGTTGAATACTGCTTTAACCTTATTTTTACTTGCAACATAATCATTTGTGTCTTGGTTATATTTCTTTACTTTATCTACAAGTTTACTTAAAATGTCTTTATCAAAAAAATTGTTATCAAAATATTCCAAGTTTGATAGTTCAGTGATATAAGGGATATAGTCCTTTACTATATTGTTATTCAATAGTTCTACACTTAACTTTTTAGATATCAATTTCAGTTCTTTTGAATATTTTTGAGCAAATTCAAGGATTTGTGTTAATTGCTTTTTTAAGCCAATTTTTGTTTGATATGTAGAATCTTCATTGATGTATCCATACCAAGTATTTTTACGATAATCATAACCTACATTTTCTGAAAATTTTATAAAATAATCAAGTTGAACCAATACATCTTTTAAGTAGTCATTATCTTTCTCTTGAATATTGTCAATAGCATATTCAAAAGTTGGGATATTGTGATATTTAGAAATTACTCCTAAAATTTGATATGGTGTTTTGTTAATGCAAGGTTGGAGAGTATGCATTGTATCGGCATACTTATCTAGTTGTTCCTTTGCTTTTTTCAATTCATCAAGTTCTGCTGATGCTGTTTCTTTTATTGATTTTTTATTACTATTGAGAACTCTATATAATTCGCTTATCACATCTTTTTTATTTGTCTTATTACTGTGTAATTCTAGACAAAAATCTGATAATCCTGCTTTTTTAAGATTATTGAAAACGACATTTAAGGCAGCAAGTTTTTCAGATACAAATAAAATCTTTTTACCATCATACAAAAACTCTGCAATTAAGTTGGTAATTGTTTGTGATTTGCCTGTTCCGGGAGGACCTTGTAAAACAAGGTTTTTCCCTGATTTTGCCTTAATAATGGCAGACATTTGGCTGGAATCGGCATCTACAACATTGTGCAGTGTTAATTCTTTGCCTTTTTTGAAATAGTCGTCAATATCTATATTTTCAATGTTTTTATCTTCAGGAACTTCTCTATTAAGAAGCTTTTTAATAGTAGGATTGGCAAGTATCTTCTTTTCGTTTTCCTTTAAATCTTTATACATATTAAGTTTAAGGAAAGAGAAAGTGCCTATTGCCATATTGTCTTTGACAGACCAGCCTTTCTTTTCTACGAGTTTTTGAACTCTTTCAAAATACTCTGTGATAGTTTCATCTTCGTTAGAATCTCTAAACTCAGGCAAAGTCATACCAAATTCATTTTTTAATTTATAAATTAATGTTGGGTTGGTATTAACTTCATCTTCATATTGCACTAATTCAAATGGAAGTGTTGTTGATTCATTGTTTAATGAAATAGGTATTAAAACGAGTGGTGAAGAATACCAAATATCAGATTCTTCTTTTTCTTTCCAATTAAGAAAACCAAACGCGAAATAAAGGATATTAATACCTTTTTCTACAAGTGATGTGTTCGCTATCTTTTTAATGCTAGATAAAATTTTATGAATAGTGAAGCCTTTTTTATATGATAAAATTTGATTTTTCTTCAATTTATCTGAAAGAGCATCCACTACTTGTTGTTTTGTTACTTTATCAAATTTTCCTTGATTTTCATCTTCTTCATTACAATCTATTTCATCGTCTTTAAGTCGTCTGATATAATCATCAACCTCGTAAAAATACAAAATATCTCCATTTTCAACTTTGTTAAAGACGGTTTGAGTGTCAGGAGATAAAATATCAACAGTTCTTAACTTTGATTCTTTAAAGTTTATTAATCTATTTCCTTTACCTGTGTCTAATAGTTTCTCACACCATTTATCAAAAACAATGTCCATCTAGTTCTCCTTTGTATTAAGCACACATTACAGCGCCATGTAATTGTTCGACAATCTTTTGAACAATATAAATCTTATCTCCAAACATTCTGATTATATTGATATTATCAAATGGGCTGTTGTTGACAAGGTCATCAAAAGTAACATCTCCATTTTCTCTAACATAACTAATAATTGTTTTAACAAATTCTTGTTGCCTTGAATTTAGTACATTTTCCGTTAAAAATTGTCCAAATTTTTCATTTACTGCTTGTTGTTCTAGTCCAACGATTGATCTTACAAAAACTGCAAGGTTATCTTTTTGTGTAAACTTAAAATAATCTTCTTTTGTTCCAAGTTCACTCCAAAGTATGCTTTCTAGTTCATGTAAGTCATTTTCATTTATTTTTTCAAGATTTTTAATCTTTTTAATGACTTCTTTATTGCTATTTTCAGCAAGATAGTCAATAACTTTTTGTTCATAGGTTTTCATTCCTGCAATGTTTACACCAGCACGATTACCATTGTCAGTAATAGTATCATTGATGTCTATTACATAAACTTTTGATTTTTCTCCGTCAGGTATAAACTTTATAAGATCACGAAGCTCTTTTCTTAAATCTTCAAGAATTTCAATTGTTATGTTATCCCAAAACTCTCTTGTTTGAAGTTTAATGATAGTTTCCATGTGTGGTCTTATTTGAGGGATAGTAGTCATATTTGACAATGCTTGTGCAATTACAATAATTGCATTTTGGCTCTTTGTGGAATCTTGAGATTTATCAATTAAAGACACCTCAATATTTAAAATCTTTAAGTCAAATATTTTCGCTAACTCATCATCAGCATTAGGTGAAACAAGTTCAGTGATATGAGCTTTTAATTCTTGTAAATCTAGTTTTGATAGATATTGCCAAGTTTCATCTGACTTAAACTTATCTACATATTGCAAACTTTCTTTAACTAAAATTTGCATTGGGCTTAGTTTATTTACATCAGCTCTGACTTGTTCAATTAAAGAATTTCTATAATTTACGCAGAAATTATCTTGTTGATATTCAAGTGCTTGTAAGCCAAATATCAATTCTGATTTCATATTAAAAATTCTTTGTGTAAGGTTTAGTGATTGTTTACCTGTTGCTTTTTCCTTGAAATTATCAAAGAATCTAAAATTATCGCAATAATCAAAGATATAGAAACCTTGTTTATCTTGTTGATAATTCATATCAGGTTCAGAGATTCTACCCTCAAAAAAATCTCTAGATGGGGAGAATACTCTAATATTTTCACATAATCTTGTACCTCTACCAATCATTTGTAAGAATTTAATTTTAGATTTTACTGCTCTGAAGAAAACCAAGTTTAACACATCAGGCACATCAATACCTGTATCAAGCATATCAACTGAAACTGCGATTTGTGGCAATTTATCTCTTGTTCCAAATCTTTCTATTAAGTTGCTTGCGTATGTAACATAGTTATCAATAAGTGCACAATAATCATTACCATATTGTGGATATAATTTTTTAAATTCTTCAACAACCATTTCAGCTGTTTTGTGGTTTGGTGCAAACACAATTGTTTTGCCAATATTTTCGCCACTATTTACCTTTAAGCCATCACGCATTAGTTCTTTTAGAACTTTTTTGATTGTGTCACGGTTATAGAACTTTTTAAACAATTGATTTCCTGAAACTTGTTTATCTTCTCCAAGAACATCGTAGTCAAGGTTATATTCGCCATCCATTGTGATTGCGTATTCAGTTTCAATTTCAGCGATTTCTTCAGGCGATAAATCTGAATATTTGAAGCCGCGCTTCATTATTTCTGAAGTTCTATCGTAAACATTGTAGCTTACTAAATATCTATCTTTAACTGCTTCATCCAACTCATAATGGAAGTTTGGAATACCATCATCAAGTCCAAATGTTGTATATGTATTTTTGTCAATTTCATTACGAGGTGTTGCTGTAAGACCAACTAAAAGGCTGTCAAAATAGTGGAAGATTGCCCTGTATTTATTGAAGATTGATCTATGTGCTTCATCAATAATAATCAGGTCAAATCTGCCGATTCCAAATGTCTTTTTATCGTTATCTATGTAGTTAATAATTGTTTGATAAGTCGAGAATATAAGTCTTGCATCCAAATCTTTCTTTGCTGATTTATCAGATAAAACGCAAACAGATTCAGATGGCATCAACTTAACAAAGTTTTTCTTCGCTTGATTTACAAGTTCAATACGGTCAGCAAGGAATAAAACATTTTTAATAAAGTTATTTCTTTTCAAAATATCTACAAGAGCAATTGAAACTCTTGTTTTTCCTGTACCTGTTGCCATAACAATTAAAGCTTTACGATTCATTTTGTTAAAATGGTCACAAACGCTTCTAATTGCCATAATTTGGTATGGTCTGCCTGCTATATTGGTATCAACATTAAAGTCTGTTATTTCTCTTTTTCCTTGCTTTTGAACTAAGGCTTCAAGTTCATCAATAGTATGGAAACCATAGATTGTTCTTGATGGATATCCTAAGCCATCAATGATCTTAGTTTCATATCCGTTTGTGTAATAAACGACAGGTCTAACGCCATACTCTTTTTCAAGACAGTTAGCATACAATTGAGCCTGATTTTCGCCTTTAATTGGGCTAACATCTTTCTTCTTTGCTTCAACGACAGCAAGAGGTTTTCCATCTCTACCAAATAATACATAATCGCAGAAGCCAATACCTTTATCGTTTGGCATTCCGTGAACTTCAATTTCAATTCCTGCTTTTGCTGGAAGTTTTTGGTTTTCAATAGTTAAAACATCCCAACCAGCTTCTTGCAACCAGCAATCAATATAAAGTTTTCTTGTTTCAGCTTCAGGCATAGTTCTTTTAATTTGAAGAACTGTGTCGCTTTTAATTTTATCTTTATATTTTGATACATCATCAGGATTGATAACAATATCTTGTGATGGTAGTGAGGTTGGTTTTGTTTCTTTTTGTGGGATAATTAATGACTTATCAAAAGGTGGATAATCTTTTATAACGCCAAGGTTTATCAATATTTCTCCAACAAAGAAATGTAAGTTTTCTAGACAAGCAAGTGCTTGTGCTTTTGTTGTTTTTACATTATGAACTGCATTATTACCTATTTTTCTGATAAAGTGAAGTGAGGTAATAGTTTCTTTATCCGAAACAAATGAGGCAAACATATAGTTGTCAACCAATTCAAACAATGTAGAATTTTGTGGCACATAATTAAGCTTTATCATGTAAATTGTTTTTACAAGATATTCTAGTGCTTTTCTGCTGTAACTTGCTGAAATATCTGGTCGTGACAAAACAAAAGACTCGCTCGTATCGCAAAAGTCATACAATTCTTTAAAATCTTTTAACTCTTTTAAATATTCAAAGTTTGTCATTTTTTTACCTCACTTAAGTTTTTGGATTGTATAATATTAAAAATATTATAACATAGATTTTTTAATTTTGTTATAGTTTCACGAAATTTTAATTTATCGATGTGTTTAACGAAGTCAGCAAACTGATTTTGTAACTCA
>CAKNRR010000018.1 GCA_930990975.1 uncultured Clostridia bacterium
CTGTGGTGCCAAAATCGGCGTGTCCAAGCCATTCTTGGATTTGTTTCATAGGAACGCCATTAGATAGCATAATGCTCGCACAAGAGTGGCGTAAATCGTGAAATCTTATCTTCCTCAAGTTGTTTTTTCGTAGAATTTTAATAAAGTTTTTTGTCAACCTATTAGGGAGTATCAATCTTCCAAGATTATCAACACAAACATAGTCTAAATATCGGTTATCATAACTTTTTCCAAGCAAAATCTTGTTCTTTTCAATTTCATCCTTTTTATCTAATAGCAATTTTTCCGCTTGTTGCAAAAGTGGCAGTGTGCGATTGCTTGTTTGATTTTTCAACTTGTCCGAAAGATAGATTTCTCTTTTCCCATCAATCTTCGTTTCCAAAACTTTGTGTTGAACAGAAATCAATTTATTTTTAAAATCAATCGCATTCCATTTTAAACCAAGCACTTCACTTCGCCTAAAACCATACATAGCAGTAAGCATAATAGGAAGTTTACATTCGTTGTCTTGTATAACCTCAAACAATTTTTCAATCTCTTTAATGTCATAAAAACTTGCTCTAAATTTTTCGACTTTTGGTCGTTTGACCTTATCGGCAACATTGACTAAAACTAAATCATTTATAAAAGCATATTGCAAACACTCTCTAATCAAGACGTGATATTTTAAAACTGAGTTGCTTGACAGGCCTCGTGCATATTCACTTTTATAAAATCCTTCAATGTGATAGGGTTTTAAATCTTTTAGTTTTAATCTCATATTTTTGAAATACTTTGAAATATTCTCGGCAAGCTTGTTATACATATTGACTGTGACAGGTTCAATTGTGCTTTTTTTTATGGCAAGAAAGTTTTTCAAGAAATCAACAAATAAAACATCTTCATTTGAATTTTGTTTATTGTGTAAATTTTGATTTATTTCAAAGAACTTTAAAATCTCTTTCATTTTTTGTTTTGCTTTTGTCTTATTGCCTTTTTCTCTTAATTCGGTTGAAATCCATTTTTGTTTAGGTTTACCATATTCATCTTTGTAATTCACAACAACATAGTATGTTCCGTGACTGACTTGCAAACTTCCTTTAATCATCAACATTTTCTCCATTGTTTAAAAAATCAATAACGCTCTGTTTTGGTATCAAAATGAGATTTCCAGATTTAACACTTTTGATTTTGTTGGTGGCGATAAGTTCATAAGCTAAATTTCTTCCAATACCTAACATTTTTTGCAAGTCTTTAACCTTGACAACATCAGCAAAATTAGTAAAGATATTTTTTGTATTTAAGTTTAATTCGTTCATCGTAATCTCCTCAAAAAATTAAAATTTCTTTTCTATATTTAAAAAACTTTCTATTCTAAATTTTTGAGAAAATGTATTTCATTTTCCGTTTGTTTTCTATGTCTATTCTTTAAAATGTGGCTTGCAAATATGGCTCTCGAAAAGTTTTGCAAACTTTTTGGGTAAAGGAAAAGTCAACCGTAAGTGGCAAGCAAATTTTGCTTGCAAAATTTCAAGTCCAAAGGTTGCACTTCGACGTGAAAATGGGTATTCCCATTTGCTTACACAAAGGAAGAAAACGAGTCAAAAAATGTGTCATAAGAAAATGCTTGTAAAATAAGGATTTTCTTAGCATTTTTGTCTAAAAGCGTTTCTTCCGCTTATCCTGTATGTCGTCAAAGCAAAATCTGACTCATTCGAAAACACAAAATTCTTTGTATTTTCTCATTCTAACGATTTGCTTTTCCTCTTCCCAAAAATTCTTGCAAGCAAGTATTTTCGGGAGCCCTTTTGGATATAAGTTCGTCATAGCAAACACTACATTTCGTATTCATTTCTTTCTCTATAAGCTTCAAGTTTTTCAAGAAATCTTTGAAATTCTATCATCTCATATTGCTCTTGCTGTTTGTAGTAATCTAAACAAGAGAACAAATATTCAAGTTGTCTTTTTCTCTGTCGTTTCTTGAAAAATCTATCTCGCTTTATGTGAGTTGTTATGCTGTCTAATTTGTCTTTAATCTTGCCAATTTCGAGTGCGGTTTGAATTGTTTTATTGCCAAGTCTTCGCAGTAAATCTTTGTGATAAATCTCCGAGTCATACTTGTCCGGAATATGTTTGTAATTTTTGTTTTGCCAAATTTTAAGATTTGAAATTTGTGTTTTGTAGTCAAGATATTTCGATTTCATTTCTTTGTTTGAATAGATAATACTTTCGGTCAGTTTATCAACTTCGTTTTTAAGAAACTCCATATTTTCGCTGTCATAACTAACTCTTCCTGTCTTTGGTATTTGTGAATACAATTTCAAAAACTCTCTTTTGAGTGTCCGTGTCATTTCAAAAATATTGGTGCTTCCATTAAATTCTTCTCTTAAATCTTTTCGCAGTTTGACAATTTCGGCAGTCTTGTTTGTGAGTGCCTTTTCAAAGATAAGTTTGCTTGTGATTAAAACATCTTTTGGTATCTTCCCAGAGTGGTAGGTTAGTGTTTTGTTATTCTTCATAAACTGTGGTTCTTTCTCAAAAAATGATATATGGATATGCTTGTTTTCGGTGTTCTCGTGTAGTCCTGCATACCAAACAATGTTGTCTTTATCAAGTCCTGCACGAGTAAAGAATTTTGGTAGTTCCTTCTTCAAGAAATTATAGGCTTGTTCATAATCTCTGCAATATTCATCTCCAAACTCTTCACGAAAAGAAATAACACAGTCCCATATACAACTTTGAGTGTCCCTTAACATTTCTCGGAGCTCTCGTTTCTCATCATCACTTAAAAGACCTTTCGCACTAAACACACCACAAGACTTTTCACTGTTGCCAACATATTCGGTGTAGTCTTTCGGCACGCTGTCAAGACTTCCTGTGTCAACATAACTGACATAGTTATAACTGCCATTGCAACTTAAAAACTCTCGCTTGCGAATTTTATCTTCCTGCTTTGCGTTGTATTTATCACTTGGCTTGTAATACTTGCAAATAAAAACAATGTTATCTGTCATCTTTTCACTCTCTCATAGATTGCATTAACAACATCTTTGATTTCGTCAATCCCTTCCAAAATCTCATCTTCTTTGCTCTCTCTGCCAACGAATTGCTTTAAACACGCATTCAGGAACTCGTTAATTGACCTGTATCGGCTCTTTTGATAAATCTCTTGTAATTTATCAACCATCTTCAAATCATGAATTCTAAGCATATTCTCGCACTTAATCTTGTCTGACTTCATACTTCCTCCTTTTAGTTTTAGATTTTGAGTTTAAAATATAATTTTACATTTCACACCTCCTTTTAAATGATTTTACAATTCTCGCATTATCACCATTTGATAATGCGGAAATAGTTTTCATAAAGATTTTAACATTGTCGCTGTATCAACATTTGATACAGCGGGAAAAGATTTTTTTCTTGCCTATTATTGCATAGTCGCTTGACTACCATTTGGTCAAGTGGAAAAAGTTTTTCAACTTTTTTACACTTTAACATTCTCGCTGGCTCACCATTTGAACCTGCGGGAAACATTTTTCAAATTTAATCTAACATAGTCGCGTGTTCACCGTCTGAACACGCGGAAAAATTTGTTAAGAAAAAAATATCTCTGCTTCTGCAAAGATATTAGTCCCTCTACTTATATAACCAACACTTTTTCAAAATCGTTAACCTATTTTGAGCGATTTTCTTAAAAATTTTTACCCCTCTACTTATATAAGGACATAAAACTTAAAATCGTAAGGGTATTTTTGCCCATTTTTGCAAAAAATGTTTAAAAAATTTTTACACAACAAAAAAAGAAGCAAGTAAAAACTTACTTCTAATTTTGTTTAATTTTATTTTCACAACGACCTATCATTTTCTTTTTCTTCTATTTCTTTTGCTTTGACATATTCTAAATGCTTTTTCAAAAAATATGGATGTTCATAAACTCTTTTAAGTTCAAAATCCGTTCGGTTTTCGTCTCCATTTTCAGAAACATATTCTCGAAAACTTTTTGTCATTTTGTTTTTATCAAAAACTTTTATTGTTTTTGGACAATTTATTTTTGCAAACCATTCATCTAAAACTTCCAAACTTGCGGTTGTTGGCATTGGTTCTGTTACCTCAACATAGTCTGGGTTTGGAACTTCGTCATAACAACCACATTTTATTAAGTAATCTTCGCTATTTATATAGTAGACTTTTTGAATATCTTGTAAAACAAGATTACTAGCAAGCCTAACAAAAGCCGAAGAGATTTCTTTCTCGCTCATTTTTGTGACATCAGGAATTTGCAGTCGAAAGTAATTATGTCTCAATTCATCTATAGTAAAATTTTCGGGATATTTTTTCATTAGCTGTTTAAAAATTTCAGTATTCTCATCTGACAAAGATCCTAAAATTATATAAGCGGAGCCACCATCTTCTCTATTACTGCACATGAATGTAAAAATATTTTTGCCCCATAACAACTTGCAGGCTTCTTGCAATTCAGGAATAATATATTCGTCAATGTTGTTAATAACATCTATAATATATACGTTGCTGTGGTTATATTTTGTATCTGCTTTTTCTCGCCCAGTCAAATTTTGTTCCTGTTGATGAATCCTTTCGCTTAAATCCTTTAAATCTTCGTCTGTTATTTCTAGTGCTTTTAATAATTCTGCGTCATTTTGAGTAGTAGATTTTTTCTTTGGCATAAATTTCTCCTTTTTAATATAAAATATAAACTATTTTAGTAGAAAGCTTATTTATTATTTAACAATGTTTTCAATTTATCACAAAGATTTTTGGTTGTTGTAAATTTACTTTTGTCACTATCATTATAGGCATTTTCATATTCTTTTTCATAGTTTTTAAAGTGTCTAATTAAGTCATTTGCAATTTGTTTTAATGTTCCATCTACAATATACTTTCTTTTGTCTTTAAAGTTATCTAGTGTGATAGTCATTTGGTCATTTTCTATACTAAAAGTGATAATTCCATCTTGCTCAATCCAATATTCTATTTCATCAGTTTTGTTTGAATTAAAATAATCAATAAATAGTTCAAAAAATTCATACGGAATAGTGTAAGTCAAATTCTCATCTGTTAGATAATCGAGATTCATAAAATTTTGTCCGTCTTTATCTTTGAAACAAAAATTTGCATTGACAATTTCATCGTTAACAATCATAGGTTCAATTAGAAAAGGTGTTTTATTAAGTATTGCTTTAATGACTAATTCACGCAAAAACCTGTATCGTTTTACTCTATCCCTTGGATAGTCTGTTCCATTATAGACCGCCGAAGTTAAATAGCCCGTTTCTTCGTTAAAAGATACATCAAGGGTTTGTCCTGTTTGCTTGTTAAAGAACTCTGCAAGTTCCTGCATTCTTTTTCCAAATTCAATATTGTTCATACTTTTTTCTCCTAAACTTAATTTAATCATTCAAAATCCAAAGATAACCTTCAATGATGTAATATTTGCCAATATTATAATTATTTTTAGATTTAGTCAATAACACAATTTCTATATCGCCAATGGTCTTGACTAGATATTTATTTTCATCTAATCTTTTTTCTATTTTACATCCCATACGTGAGAACGAAGAAAATTTATAAATATTCTGTTCTAAAAAGAAATCATTTGATTTTGCAACTTTGCATTTTGTTTCTTCCATAGCAAGTTGTCCATCAAGAATATCATTTACATTAAAATAGTTTTCAACTATATCATTTTCATCAATAAACTGTTCAATATTCACTATAAAATGCTTGTCATCTTGATTTACTTGCATGACAACAAAATTATCATCCGAGCCAAGAATGTTTTCTATTTTAAATTTTTTCATCACCACAAAGCCTCCTTAGTTATTGCTTTCTTTTTTAGTATATCATATTTTGAAGAAAAAGTATATATTTGAAATTATTTTTTTATTTTATTCAAACAAACTTGTCTGTTTTGGTGGAATGTATCGCACAATATATTCATCTGGATTTTTCTCTTGTGGCAGAAGTTCCACATTTGGTGCAAGTTTGCGAAGGCAAAATTTGTAATACACCTTCTTGCCTGTTGGACGAAGAAGTTTTACGCAATCTTCAAGATATTTTGCCCAATCTTGCCACTTGTCTGCCGAACGATAGTTGTTGATTTTGCCGATTTTATAGTGGTCGACAGAATTATCTTCCAGCGTTTTGCGAATGAGTGCCAAACTTTCTTCGGGTTCAATGGTCGGCTCAAAAGAAGCGAAAGTTTTGATGCCATTATCGTGCAAAATTTTCAGTGTTTCAAGTCTTTCATTTGGAGTGGAAGCATAAGGTTCCCATTCTTTTGACTTCTTCTCATCTAAAAAAGTGAGTGTGGCACCAACGGTTATGCGGTCGCCAAACTCCTTAAAAATATCCAAATCTCGAAGCATTTTCTTCCCACCTTTTGACAGAACAGCGACAGGAACTTTATATGCATTCAACATCTTCAAAACTGCTCGAGTCGTTTCGCCGTTGTCAGCAGAATCACAATAACAATCGCCGACAAAAGACAAAAGCACCTGCTCGGTGTAAACATTTTTCTTTAAATCTTTTTCAAGTTCAGTCAAAATATTCTTTCTTGGTTCAGGTTTGCCAAAATAATCTTCACCACTCCTTTGCAATGTGTGTGGTGCATAACAATATTTGCACCTATGACTGCAACCTATGTAAATATTCAGCGCATATGGACTATATTCTCTCGCCATGCCTTTCGGTCTATATATCACACTCATAAATATATTTTAGCACATAAAGACCAAATATGCCTACTAATTTATGATAAAATATCCATAATGTTTGTCAATCGGATCGTGAACTGAATAATACACGACTTCTCTCACACCTAAATTTGCTAAATATTCATAGAAAAACTCAATACCTTTTTCATTAAAAAGTGTTGGTGCTTTATGATAAAAATTTTTAAAACCTATGTAATCTTTAATTTCTTCTTGAAGTCCAGTAAATTGATAGGATATTGCTGTGTAAAACACTATTGTCCCTTTATTTACATCTTGTCTTGTTAAAATCTTTTTCATTAAGTCAAAAGGCAAACCATAACTATCACAATCAATCACATTGAAAGCACTTAAATCTAAATTGTCAAAAACTTTTCTAACATCAACATTTAAATTTTTCCCTTTATTCTTTTCAATTTCAATTCCAAAATACTTATCAGTTTTGATATTATTCCACAAAACATTTCTACCAGCAAACAAATCCAAAACTTTAACTTCTTTTAAGTTTTTTATTGCTTCTTTACGAATAAATATTTTGTTTGCAATTGATTTATTATCTGTTTTAGTTGATTGTCGACTCAATTTCAACTCCTTCTATATTTCTTAATTTGTCAATAACTTTTAAAACTTCATCATTTTTGTTTATATCTAAACTTATCAAATAGTGGACACTTTTTAAAGGTTTTAATATCCTTTTTTGAACTTTTACACAAGTTTTAAGATATTTATCAACATCAATTCCAAATTGTGTAAAATCAAAGTCTTGCAGTTTCTTTAACTCTTGAAATAAAATTCCGTCATCAAAACCAGTTTCAAGATTTGTGGCGTTATGAGCTATAATATACGCTTCTTGTTCTTCTTTAGAAAGATGATCAAGTCTAACACAAGGCAATGTTTTTAAACCTAACTTTTTTGCTGCTTCAACTCTACCATTCCCTTCTAAAACAATGTTATCTTCTCCAGCAATACCAAGTGGATCATTAAAGCCAAATTCTTGAATAGAGTTTGCAATATGTTCAATTTGTTCTTTTGTGTGAATTTTTGAATTGTTTACATAATGATTTAATTTTTCAATTTCGATATATTCAATTTTTAAGTTTTCCATTTATCTTTTTCTCCTTGCTTCTGGCGTGAGCCTTAAATCTTTTAAAATCTTTTCAAGTTGTTTATTGCAATCAATCAAAGTTTTGTAATGCTCATTCTCTTTAACCATAACCTTTGGAGTTTTTCCGTCACCACAAATCCCAGTCACAATTCTTATATACCTTTCTGGATTTTTGTTGTATTCTCTCCATGCTCTGTCTCTCATAATTTTAATTTGACAATATTGCCAAATCAGTTCAGTATCTGAATGAGATAATCTATACTTTATACTTTCTTTTAATGAACTTACAATTTCTTCGTAAGCTTCCTTTTCTTCATTTGTTAAGTAATCAGGAATTTTTAATATTTCATTGTTATTTTGTTCTATATCTAACGCGTTTTTTCGATTTCGTTCAATCATTTCTTTTTCCCATTTATCCATAAATTCTCCTTATAAAACAAAAGGCTATTCACAAAACTTGTGAACAACCTTATTTTGCTAATCTATACATAGAATATCATATAGTTTTTCTATATTCAAGATTTAATGACAAAAATTTTACGGTTTGTAGAAATATTTGCTTAAAAATCAATTGCCTAATAGAAAACAAAATAATGCCTAATAAAATTAGGCAAAACAAGATAAAACGAAAGGGTGCGATTTAAACTCTAATTGTGTTATAAATAAAGGAGGATAAAGGTTTTAAAAGGTAAAAATTAAATCATTTTAAAATGCTTTATCATTTTCTCTTAATCGAAGGGTCGGGGGTTCGAGCCCCCCGCAGTCCACCACGCGTTAGTC